>NZ_PYUD01000001.1 GCF_003028575.1 Halomonas urumqiensis
TGAGGCTCAGTACTACATCGAAGAGTATTACGATAACGTGCGGCTCCATGGGGCCTTGGGCGGAGTCTCCCCCCGGACCTATGAAGCCGCTGCCTGACAAAGTGTCTACTTTTTCAGGGCCACACCAGTCCCCCTCCTTGAACCTTCCCTCCTTGTGTCTCCCTTGCTCTCGATCTGCTGGCTCGTGATCTGCCTGCTTGTGCCGAGCGAGTCAGTCGCCGGGCCGTGATCGGTCAGGCGGGAAGTCGCGCTGCACGGGGCATGGCCGGCTGTTCGGCCATCAGCCCGTCGAGCAGTTCATCCAATTGGGTGATTCGTTTGAGCGACTCGAAGCGGCGCGCCGCCTCTGGGTCACGGGCGCGCATGTGGTTGAGCCATTGCTTGAGTAGTGACGTGACCACCTTGGCGGGAAGTGTGCTACGCTGCAAAGCAGCAAAATCGACAAGCGTCGTTGCCCGGCTTTCCCAGGTGGTGTCAGGCAAGCGCTCACCGCTGAGTTGCCAGTGGCGAATGCGCGGGGCAAGCCAGGGGTCGGCCAGGGCGCCACGTCCAAGCATCACGTCACGGCAACCCGACAGGGTGCGGGCTTTCCAGTAATCTTCCAGCGTCCAGATGTCGCCGTTGGCGACCACCGGGATCGACAGTCGCTGGCGAATGCGTCCGATCCACTCCCAGTGGGCGGGCGGACGATAGCCCTCATTACGGGTCCGGCCATGCACCACCAGTTGCTGGGCGCCGCCCTGTTCGGCGGCCATGGCGCAGGCCAGGGCAAGGCGCCGGTCGGCAAAGCCCAGGCGGATCTTGGCAGTCACCGGGATTGCGTCGCCCACGGCGTCGTGTACCGCCGCCACTGCGGCCCGAACGCGCCTGGGGTCGCGCAGCAGTGACGCCCCGCCGTCGTGGCGGTTGACCAGCTTCGCTGGACAGCCGAAGTTGAGATCCAGGCTGGTGGCGCCGAGTGCAAGGGCCTGGCGGGCATTGGCTGCCAGAGCGGCGGGGTGGGAGCCGAGCAGCTGCAAGGTCACGGGGACTCCGCTGGGCGTGCACAAGCGCTGCGGGGCGCTGGCCAGCTCAGGGCAGTGCTTGAGGAAGACTCTGGGCGGCAGGCGGGTATCGACAACGCGCACGAACTCCGTGACCGTCCAGTCGAAGCCGGGTTGACGGGTCAACAGATCGCGGGTGTGGGCATCGATCACGCCCTCCATGGGGGCGAGCCCAATGCGACCCGGATGGCTTTGTAGTAAATTAACAACGCTGACTTCCACTATGCCGTCCTTGCAATCTTCCGGGGGTGTGGCAGGTTATACGGTCATTATAATTAGACATGTCATCCTGATCGCGCTAGATCGGAGCATGGCCAAGTACTGAATCAAGGAGAACGCCACATGCAGGACACCCAGTTGCTGCAGGAAGGCCTCGCCCTGATGGGCCTCGGTATGGGCTTCGTATTTGTTTTTCTTACCTTGCTGGTGATCATCACTACCTTGATGTCCCGGATCATCGGACGCTGCTTCCCTGAGCCTGCCAAGGCCACCACCGATGCGGGGCGTCGCGCGGCGCCTGCCCGGCAGGACGACAGCGAGCTCATGGTGGTGCTCAGCGCCGCCGTGCATCGCTACCGGCAACGTCATCGCCGCTGAGCCGATCCTCTCTCCCCTTACATTCATAACGACAAGGTCACGACCATGACTGACAAGACACGCCCACTTGGCATCACCGATGTCGTCCTGCGCGATGCCCACCAGTCGCTGTTTGCCACCCGCATGCGCCTGGACGACATGCTGCCGATCGCCGAGAAACTCGACCAGGTCGGCTTCTGGTCGCTGGAATCCTGGGGTGGCGCCACCTTTGACGCTTGTATCCGCTATCTCGGCGAAGATCCGTGGGAGCGGATACGGGCGTTGAAGCAAGCCATGCCCAATACCCCCCAGCAGATGCTGCTGCGCGGTCAGAACCTGCTCGGTTACCGCCACTATGGCGACGACGTGGTGGATCGCTTCGTCGAGCGCGCCAAGACCAATGGTGTCGACGTATTCCGCATCTTCGATGCCATGAACGACCCGCGCAATCTCGAGCGCGCCATCCAGGCGGTGCGCAAGGTCGAGGGCCACGCGCAGGGTACCTTGTCCTACACGGTTAGCCCAGTCCACACGCTGGATGGCTGGGTCGAACTCGGCCGCAGCATTGCCGACATGGGCGCCGACTCGCTGGCCATCAAGGATATGGCGGGCCTGCTCAAGCCCTATGACGCCTTCGAGCTTGTCACCAAGCTCAAGGCCGCCGTGGATATCCCGATCCACATGCAGTGCCACGCCACCACCGGCATGTCCACCGCCACCGCGCTGAAGGCCGCCGAGGCGGGCATCGACAACGTCGATACCGCGATCTCGTCAATGTCGATGACCTACGGCCACAGCCCCACCGAGTCACTGGTGGCCATACTCCAGGGCACCGAGCGTGACACCGGCCTGAACCTGGAGCTGCTCGAGGAGATCGCCACCTACTTCCGCGAGGTTCGCAAGAAGTACGCGGCCTTCGAGGGCTCGCTGAAGGGCATCGACGGGCGCATCCTGATCGCCCAGGTGCCGGGCGGCATGCTCACCAACATGGAAGGCCAGCTCAAGGAGCAGGGCGCCGGCGACAAGCTCGACGACGTGCTCAAGGAGATTCCCCGCGTGCGCGAGGACCTTGGCTTCATTCCGCTGGTCACGCCCACCTCGCAGATCGTCGGTACCCAGGCGGTAATGAATGTGATGATGGGGGAGCGCTACAAGTCGATCTCCAAGGAAGTGCAGGCGCTGCTCAAGGGCGAGTACGGAGCCGCCCCGGCGCCGTTCAACAAGGAGTTGCAGGCGCGCGTGCTGGAAGGGGCCGAGCCGATCTCCTGCCGTCCGGCGGATAACTTGAGCCCCGAGATGGACAAGCTGAGCAAGGAGCTCAAGGACAAGGCCAAGGTCGAGGGCATTCGCCTGGCCGAGGGCGAGCGCGAGATCGACGATGTCCTGACCTATGCGCTGTTCCCGCAGATCGGCCTTAAGTTCCTCAAGAACCGCGACAACCCCGACGCCTTCGAGCCGGTGCCCCAGGCGACTGGCAAGGACGAGGCGGCCAACCTCCCGGCCACTGCCCAGACGAGTGGGGCACCGGCTCAGGTGCCGGCGGCCCAGTCTGCCGGCCCCGAGACCTACACCATCAAGGTCAATGGCAAGGCCTATGTGGTCGAGGTCGCCGAGGGTGGCGAGGTTGGCCAGGTCAGCGAGCAGCCAAGCGCCGCGGCACCGGCCGAAGAGGCAGCGCCCGCGCCGAGTGGCGAGACGATCAGCGCGCCGCTGGCCGGCAACATCTTCAAGGTCAATGTGCGTGAAGGCGACGCGGTGGCCGAAGGCGATGTGGTGATCATTCTCGAGGCCATGAAAATGGAGACCGAGGTACGGGCGTCCAGCGCCGGTACCGTCACCGCCGTCAAGGTCAGCGAGGGCGACAGTGTTGCCGTCGGTGATGTGCTGGTCGAGCTGTAAGGAGCCCCCGTGGAGAAGCTACTGACACTCTGGTATGGCTCGGGGCTCTACAACCTGACACTCGGACAAGCGGCGATGATCGCTGTCGGGATGTTGCTGCTCTACCTGGCCATTCACAAGAAGTTCGAACCCCTGTTGCTGGTGCCGATCGGCTTCGGTGGCATTCTCGCCAACATCCCCGAGGCTGGCCTTGCCATCTCGGCGCTGGACCAGGCTATCGACGTGGCCAAGCCGGCACTGCTCGATCAACTGGCCACCGCCCTGGGTGCCTCCCTCGACCCGCTGGCCCAGCCCGAGGTGTGGCGCGACACCCTGAAGGCGGTCGTCGATGAGGGAGCCTCGCCCGACCAGCTACGCGCCGCGCATGATGTCGCCACGGGTGTGGGCTACAACAATGGCATGCTCTACAACTTCTATTCGGTGGCGATTGCTTCCGGCGTGGCCCCGCTGCTCATCTTCATGGGCGTTGGGGCGATGACCGATTTCGGACCGTTGCTTGCCAACCCGCGGACGCTGTTTCTTGGCGCCGCGGCGCAGTTCGGCATCTTCGCCACGCTGTTCGGTGCGGTGGGCCTGTCGGCGCTTGGGGTGATGGATTTCTCGCTCAATCAGGCCGCTGCCATCGGCATCATCGGTGGCGCCGACGGGCCGACCTCGATCTATGTGGCAAGCGTGCTGGCGCCGGAACTGCTGGGTGCCATTGCCGTGGCGGCCTACGCCTACATGGCGCTGGTACCGCTGATCCAGCCACCGATCATGAAGCTTCTGACCAGCCAGCGGGAACGCGAGATCACTATGACCCAACTGCGCCCGGTGTCCAAGCTCGAGAAGATCGTCTTCCCGCTGTCGTTGTTGCTGCTGGTGGCGCTGTTCCTGCCGGATGCCTCGCCATTGCTTGGGATGTTCTGCTTCGGCAACCTGATGCGCGAGTGCGGCGTGGTCGAGCGGCTCTCCGACACCGCCCAGAACGCGCTGATCAATATCGTCACCATCGTGCTGGGCCTGGCGGTGGGGTCGAAGCTGATGGCCGAGAGCTTCTTGGCCTTCGAGACGCTCGGCATCCTGGGGCTCGGGATGGTGGCCTTCGGCATCGGCACCTCGGCCGGGGTATTGATGGCCAAGCTGATGAATGCCATGAGCAAGATGCCGATCAACCCGCTGATCGGCGCGGCCGGCGTGTCGGCGGTGCCGATGGCCGCGCGGGTCGCCAACAAGGTGGGGCTGGAATCCAACCCCCACAACTTCCTGCTGATGCACGCCATGGGGCCCAATGTGGCCGGGGTGATCGGTTCGGCGGTGGCCGCCGGGGTGATGATCAAGTACCTGGGGTGATCCCGAAGGAGTTGCAGTATCGCCAACGGCGTCCCTCGGGGCGCCGTTGGCGTTTCCGTGCGGACAAAATTGCCATGTGCACCCGCGAAATGTGTCTAAACTGTAAAAAGGGGTGAGAAAGCGTAACTCCATGCGGAGATTCCGATAAACACCGCCAGCCTCGCAAGGGAACGCTGAACAAATTGACGAGCGAGATGAAGCGCAAGGCGCACGGAGCACAGCACCGAGCGGAGCGACAAACATCCGAAGGATGGCCCCGAAGGGGCGAGAAACCGAAGGTTTCGAGTCAACCGGAGCATATGGGGTATATGTGAGGATTCCGTCCGGGCTGGCGCACCAGCACCGCGCAACGCAGCGATTCGCTCGCACAGGCATTTGTGCAGTGATTCCCAAGGTTCGTTTCGGGGGAGGTTCGACAAACGATGCGCAGGTCGAAAAGACGGGGCCAGGGCTTCACCCTGGTCGAGCTACTGGTGGTACTGGTGATTCTGGGGCTTCTGGCGAGCCTGGTGGGGCCCAGGGTGATGCAGTACGTCGGGTCGTCGCGGACCGAGACGGCGCGGCTGCAGATCGCCGACCTCGCCACCGCACTCGATCTCTATCGCCTCGACATGGGGCGCTATCCCAACGAGCAGGAGGGGCTTTCGGCATTGGTGGAAAGACCGCCGGGCGAGGAGCGCTGGAATGGCCCCTACCTCACCAAGCGCGCGGTGCCTCTCGACCCCTGGGGCAATCACTACCAGTACCGGGTGCTGGATGACGGCGGTGACCCCTACGATCTCGCAAGCCTCGGCGCCGATGGTGCGCCGGGTGGCAGTGGCGAGAACCTGGACATTTCCGTGCGGGATTGACCCCGAGGCCGAGCGCTGCGGTGGAGCCCGCGATGAAGCACCGTGGTGAAGCGCCGCGGTGAAGGAGGTGGCCCATGACACGACATGGCGCATCCGGGCCAGCACCACAAGCGTGTGGGGTTGAGCGTCGCGCCGGTTTTACCCTGGTCGAGCTGATGGTGGTACTGGCCATCGTCGCCATGACGGTGGCGGTGGTGCCGCCGCTGGTGGTCAAGGTGATGCCGGCCATGCAGGCCCAGGCGGCGGCGCGGGAACTGGCAAGCGGTTTGCGCGAGGCGCGTAGCACCGCGATGGCCGACAACCGCGAGGTGGTGGTCGAGATCGACCTGGAGCGACGTACCTACCATTGGCAGGGGCAGCGTATCCGAGCAGAGCTGCCGTCCCATGTGGCACTCGACGTGCTCACCGGGGACGCCGTGGGAACGCGTGGGCAATTTCACTTCTATCCCGATGGCAGTGCGTCCGGGGGGCGTGCCAGCCTCGCCTGGCGTGGGCGCGAATGGGTGGTCGACATCGACTGGCTGACCGGGCGGGTGACCCTCGATGAATACTGAGCGGCAGCTCCATCAGCGCCGCTGCGCCGGGTTTTCGCTGGTCGAGGTGCTGGTCGCCTTCGCGGTGTTGGCCCTGGTGCTAGGCGCTGCACTCTCGGTGTTCACCAGCGGCTTGCGGGTGGTGAGCGTGGGCGGTGATATCTCCCGGGCACTGACCATTGCGGAGTCCCTGCTCGCCGAAAGTGGGCTTGAATCGCCCCTTGCCGAGGGGCAGGAACAGGGGGTGCTGAAAGACGCTTACCAATGGCAGCGCCGGGTGAGCCACGCGCCCTGGTGGACGGAACAGGCCGCGCTGGACACCGGGCTTGCCGCCTTCGAGATTCATGTCACGGTCAGTTGGGTGGACGCTGGGCGGCAGCGTCAGGTCGCGCTGAGCACCCTGAGACCCCAGCGGGTGTCTCCATGAACCGCGGGGCGCAACGCGGGCTGACCCTGGTCGAGGTACTGGTGGCGTTGGTCATCACCGGTGTGGTGCTTGGCGCCGCGTTTGGCGGCCTGCATGTCGCCGTGGCGGCCTGGGAGTCAGGCAACCGGCATGGAGAATGGGCGCGTGAAGAGCGTCTCGTCGAACAATGGATCGTCCGCCAGCTGGCTGCCGCGCGGCATTTGCCCTTGAACCCGGCCGCAACGGCTTCCCCGCCCGTGGTGTTCAGCGGCAGCGCCGAGGCAATGACCCTGGTCGCGCCGCTGGCTGCTCACCATGGACCGCCTGGGTTGCGGCTCATCCACCTGCAGGTCGACCCGCGCGCAGCGACGCTGTCTGTCGCCTACCCGCTGTGGGGCCAGCAGGAGCAAGACAGCCAGGTCGATGAGACCACACGCCGGGTGCTGCTCGAGGAGTCACTGGAAAGCGTGCGCTTTGCCTATTTTGGTCGCCGCTCGGCCGATGATGCATTGGCCTGGCATGACGACTGGCGCGACTCTTCCCGCCTGCCAAGGGCCGTGCGGATCGTCATCGAGCCGTCGGCCGAGTCACTGCGCCCCGCACTCACACTGTCCACCAGGCTCGAGGCGCATGCCGGCAATGAAGGGGAGGCCAGGCCATGAGCGGGGTGCGGCATGCTCACTCACTGCCAGGGCTGCCCCGCGAACGGGGCGCGGCGCTGCTGGTGGTGTTGTGGGTGGTGATGCTGCTTGGCTTGCTGGCATCGGCCTTCGCGGTCGATACGGCGGGCCAGGCCCGTGATACCCGCACGGCCCTGGATGCCGCCATGGCAAGGGCGCGTGCCGAGGGGGCGATCTGGCAAGGCGTGCTGGAATTGCTGGCTGGCCGCCAGGACGTCGTCATCGCGCTCGATGGCCAACCGTTCGAGCTCGATCTTGACGCTGATGATCCCGACCGTGACACGGGCTCGCTGCGGCTGTCGGTGCAGGCGTTGCGCGGCCGTATCGATATCAACCACGCGGATGCGGCGCAACTGGCGGCCCTGTTCGGCCGTTACGTCGAGGATGACTCGCGGCGCGACGCCCTGGTGGATGCGGTTCAGGACTTTCGTGATGCCGATGACCTGAGGCGCCTGCATGGCGCCGAGGCGGATGACTATCGCCGCGCCGGCCTTGCTCACGGTCCCGCCGATCGCCCATTTGCCGACGTTGCCGAACTGGCCCTGGTGATCGGCATGGATCGGCGGCTTTACCAACGTCTGCTGCCGTTGGTAACGGTGCATGGCGAGCGTTCCGTTGATCGACTGGTCGCGCCGTCAGAGGTGCTGATGGCGCTGCCGGGCGCCACGTCCGGCCAGGTCGAGGCGTTACTTGCGCTGCGCGCCGATTCGCCTCCCCCGGCGGTCTCCCGCTTCGCCCGCGGCAGCGGCCACGTGGTCGAGATGCTGGCGAGTGCCCGCCAGCCGGGAGGGGTGAGCCGTGGGGTGCGCGCGGTGGTGCGTCTGCATCCAGGGCAGCGGGAGCCCTATACGATACTTGAGTGGCAACACCACTCACGGGATCTGTTCGCTGCCACCTCGATGGTGGCGGGAGAGGATGACCGATGACATCTCAGCTGCAGCCCCGGCTTGTCAGGGGTGAGTCGTTTGCTTCGCTGCGCCGGTTCCTTGCGTGGTGGCGGCGCTCGCTAGTCGCCTGCCTGCCCCGCGCGCTGCGCGCAGATGCCGGCACCTTGCCTTGCCAGGTGCTTAGGGTCGAAGGCGAGCAGCTGATACTCGCCACGCCACGGCCCGACGGACGGTGGCAACGCCAGCCCCTGCCGCCGCCCGCCTCCCGGGAGATGACGATGCCGCGTGGCCTGGCCCGCGTCCAGCTGTTGCTCGACCCCTCGCTGGTGGCGCGCCGCCAGCTCGTGCTGCCGTTGGCCGCTGAGGAAAACCTGCGACAGGTACTGGAGTTCGAGATGGATCGCCGCACGCCGTTTCGTGCCGATGACGTGGTCTTCGACTGGCGAGTGCTGGAACGCTCGGTGGCCAACCATGCGCTGACGCTCGAGCTGGTGGTGGTGCCGCGTGAACGTCTGAAGGAGTGGCGCTCACGCCTGGCGGTGCTCGGGTTTGCCGCGCAGTGCATCGACGTACTGGCTGGCCAGCCGGAACCGGCGGCTCGAGGGCTGGGTGTGGACTTGCTGGCGAGTGAGGCTGCCACAGGCAAAGGCGGTACGCAGAGGCGCATCAATCGCGGCCTGGCGCTGGCAGGGCTTTGCTTGCTGGTGGCGGTGCTGGTGGTGCCGACATGGCGCATGCAACTCGCAGAGCGTCAGCTTGGCGACCAGGTGGAGGCGGCCAGGGCAGACGCCCTGGCGGTGGTGGACAGGCTAGACGTCATCGAGCGCCGTCATGGCGGCCTGCAACAGCTTTTGGAACGGCGCCAGCGAGAGCCCGCTGTGGTGGCAAGGCTTGCCGAGCTTGCCCGGGTGCTGCCCGATGACACCTGGCTGCAACAACTGGAATTGGGTGATGGGCGAATGATCGTGCAGGGCGAATCGGCGCGCGCCGCCGCGCTGATCGAGCGCCTGGAGGCATCACCCTTGCTGGGGGCGGCGAGCTTCGAGGCGCCGGTGGATACCGACCCAACCTCCGGGCAGGAGCGCTTTCGTATCGCCTTGCGTCTGCATGGAGGAGGTGCGCCATGAACGCCACGACACCCGGCTGGCGGGATCGACTGATGGCGTTGACGCTGTTGGCGGCATGTCTGGTAGCGCTGTGGTGGCTTATGGCGATGCCTTACCTGGCACAGCGCGAGGCCAGCAGCCAGCGACTGCTCGGGCTCCAGACCCAGCTTGTCCAGTTCGAGCAACTGCGCCAGGAGAGTCGCCTGCGTGCCGAGCAGCGCGAATCGGCATTCGATGACCCGGCGCTGGCCGCGCAACTGCTGCCACCGCAACGGCCGCCGGTGGCCGCCGCCAGCCTGCAGCAGGCGCTGCGTGAGCGGGTCAATGCCGCGGGTGCACAGCTGGTCAGCATCCAGTCGCTCGCGGCCCAGAGCGATGAGGGACTGGTGCCGATTCGCTTGCGCGTCACCCTGCGCGGTGACAGCCCTGCACTGCGTGACCTGCTGCACGGTCTGGAAGCCGCGACGCCGCTGCTGATCGTCGAGGAACTGCTGGTTCGGCGTCTGGCCCCCGGGCGGGTCGGACGTGTGGGGCAAGCCACCGAGCAATTGGATATCCGTCTTCAGGTGGCGGGCTTTCTCAGGGAGGACACGCCATGAGACGCCAGCAGCAGGGCATCTGGATGGTCGGTCTTGTGGTATGCGTGGCGATGCTATGCGCCTGGCTGTGGTTCGAACTGACCCGCGAGCTCACCCGGCAAACCGGGTCGCACTCCGCCGGAACGTCGGGGCAGCCAGGCGCAGCGGAGCCCCAGCGTGGACAGGCAGGATGGACGGCGGTAGCCGATGTCGATGACTATGCAGCAATGGTCGAGCGCCCCCTGTTCAGCGAGACCCGGCGCCCCCCGGCGCCTCAGGTCGCCGAGCCGGCCCCGGTGTCGCCACCCAGGCCCGCCGCGCGGCCCGACTGGCGGCTGGTCGGGGTGGTGATCGTTGACGGGCAGCCACGTGCGGTGCTGTGGGATGAGCGAGAGGGGCGCTACCTGCGGCTCCGCGAGGGGGATGTCGCCAATGGCTGGACCGCGGTGGAGGTCGAAGCGCAACGACTGACCATCGAGAACATGGGGCAACGCCATGAGCTGGCGCTGCGCCGCTATTGAGGGGGTTGGACACGCTCGGCCAGAGGGAACCATCAAGGGATCGTGACAATGACAATAATGGGTAACGCAGGAAAGCGCGTGAAACCGTTCATCGTGCTGCTGGGGTGTGGCGTGCTGGCCGCCTGCAGCGCCACACCCCAGCAGCCTCCGAGGCCCTGGTGGGAGGGAGCTGGTTCCACCGGGGTGACTGGCGGTGGCGTCGAGACCGCCCCCTTCGAGACCGGTGTGGCCTCGGTGGCGCTTGGCGGGGATACCCAGGGAGTGAGCTCCGCGCTCTACCCCGGCACCGGGGAGTTCGTCAGGCTTCGCCAGCCAAGCGCCGAGGTCACGACCGAGCAGGGCGATATCACCCTCAATTTCGAAATGGCCGATGTGCGCGAGGTGGTCAATACCATCCTTGGCGAATTGCTTGGCCTGAATTACCTGGTGGCGCCGGATGTGAGCGGTCAGGTGACCCTGCAGACCAGCCGACCGGTGACGGCGGATGCGCTACTGCGCATCCTCGAGGACGTGCTGACCGCCAGTGGCCTGGCGCTGGTCGAACGCGACGGGGTCTATCAGGTGGTGACGGCGGCCAATGCCGCGGGGGTCAGTCGCGGTAACCTGCAGTGGGGCGGGGCGGGTTTCGGCACCCGGGTGGTGCCGCTCGAGTACGTCAGCGCCGCGGAAATGGCCGATCTGCTCGAGCCGTTCGCCCCGGAACAGGGCATCCTGCGCGTCGACCCGGGACGTAACCTGCTGGTGCTGTCCGGTAGCGCCCGCGACCTCGACCAGTTGCAGGAAATGGTCGAGACCTTCGATGTCGATTGGCTCGACGGCATGTCGGTGGGCCTGGTGGCGCTCGAGCATGCCCGCGCCGATGTTGTCGTCGACGAGTTGGGCGCGATGCTGGGGGAGGCCAGCCCGATCGGCGACCTGATCCGGCTGATTCCCCTGCAACGGTTGAACGCGGTGCTGGTGGTCACCCCCCAGCGTCGCTACCTCGGGGAGATGCGCAACTGGCTGAATCGCCTCGATCAGCCACTCGGTGGCGAGGGGCGTCGCCTGTATGTCTATCGGGTCGAGAATGGTAACGCCGTGGACCTGGCCGAGATCATGCGCGAGTTGTTCGCCGCCGCCGGTAATGGGCAGCAGGCGGGCAATGGCAGGTCTGCCGCCGAGCTGGCGCCTGGCTTGAGGCAGACGCGTATCTACTCGCCGCCCAGGGAAGGCGACGACCCGCCCCAGGTCGATCTGGGTGGACCGCTGGTCTCCGGGACTGCGACTTCGGCCGCCGACAACGGCATGTCGGCATTCGATAACGGCACGGCAGCGCGCAGCGGCGGCATGGGTGATATCGGCGTGATCGCCGACGAAGCCAACAACGCCCTGGTGATACTGGCCACGCCCAGTGACTACAGCACCGTGGAGGATGCCCTGCGCCAGTTGGACATCCGGCCGCTGCAGGTGCTGGTCGAGGCGACCATCGTGGATGTCACGCTGTCCGACGAACTCGCCTATGGCATTCAGTGGTTTCTGCGTGACCGCATCAACGGGGGCCGTGCGGTGGCACAGTTCGGCCAGGCGCTCTCCTTCGGCTCCAGCTTCTCGCTGACGCTGAGCAATTCGGCCGGCGAGGTGCGCGCATTGCTGCGGGCCCTGGCCGACGAGGGCAAGGTCGAGGTGCTTTCCTCGCCGTCGCTGATGGTGCTGGACAATCACACGGCCAGCATCCAGGTCGGCGACCAGCAGCCGGTGACCACCTCGATCATCACCGAGGGCGGGTTGATCGCCGAATCCGTGCAGTTTCGTGATACCGGGGTGATCCTTGATGTCACCCCGCGGGTCAACAGCGGTGGGTTGATCACCATGGATATCCGCCAGGAGGTCACCGATGTTGGCGAGACCGACGCCGCCACCGGCCAGCGTGCCTTCCTGCAGCGCAACATCGAGAGCAAGGTGGCGGTGCAGAGCGGTGATACCCTCGTGCTGGGGGGGTTGATCCGCGAGAATCGCGCCCAGACCCGTAGTGGCGTGCCTGGGCTCTACCGCCTGCCGGTGATTGGCCCGGCGCTGTTCGGGCAGACGGTGAACGCCGCCAATCGCTCCGAGTTGCTGGTGCTGATCACCCCGCGCGCAATACGCAGCCGCGAGGATGCCGGGCGAGTCACCGAGGAGTTTCGCAGCAAGCTTGGCCGGCTGCGCGACTGGGATCCCCGCGCGTTGCCCAGAGGCAGCGAGCCCGCCATCCGCGAGGTGGATGCGCCGTGATCGACGCAGCGTCGAGGCTTCGCTAGAGCAGCAACTGGTGGGTATCGAGGATCGCCAGCAGGATAGACAGCACGATGCCGGCGATCACCACCCCCAGGCCGATGATCAGTGCCGGCTCGAGCAGGGCCAGCAGGCGCTTGACGGCCGTGCGCACCTCCGCGTCGTGAATCCCGGCGACCTTGATCAGCATCGGGCCGAGTTCGCCGGCCTCCTCGCCGACGCGAATCATGCGCACCGCAAGCCCCGGGAACAGGCCGCTCTCCGCCAGTGGCCGTGCCAGGCCACGCCCCGCCTGGAGGTCGCGCGCGGCCGCTTCCACTACCTGGCGCAACGCCTGGTTGCCGATGGCCCCGGGCACGATACGCATCGCCTCGAGCAGTGGCACACCGTTGGTGACCAGCACCCCCAGGGTGCGGCTGAAACGCGCCACTTCCGAGCGCCTGATCAGTGAACCGAACAGTGGCAGCCGCAGCAGCCAGGCATCGCGTCGCGCGCATCTGGCCGGGTCCGCCGCCACCCACCGGTTGAGCCAGATGCCCAGCAATGCCAGGCCAGGCACTAGCCAGCCGTAATGGCGTGTCAGGTCACCAGCGGCCATTACCACCCGCGTGGCCAGCGGCAGGGTGCCGCCCAGTTCCGCGAACATGCCGGTGAACTGGGGCACCACATAGGCCAGCAACAGGAACAGCGACAGCATCGCCACCACCACCAGGATCGCCGGATAGAGCAGCGCCGAGAGGACTTCCTGGCGCAATGCGCGTGAGCGTTCCAGATAACCGGCCAGGTCGCCCAGCACCTCGGCGAGGTTGCCGCCAGCCTCGCCGGCCCGCACCATGCTGACCGGAAGCGGCGTGAACGTATCGCCATGCGCCTGCATGGTCGCCGACAGCGACGCACCACCACGCACCGCCTCCAGCAGCGCGCCAAGCAGGCGCTGGCTAGCAGCCGTATCGGCCACCTCCTGCAGGGCTTGAAGTGCCTGTTCCAGGGGCAGTCCGGCGCTCAGCAGCACGGCCAGGTCACGCGCCAGGGTCTCCACATCGACTCGCCGTGCGCGCCGCCTTGGCAGGCTTGCACCGCGCACGGGGGCGATACGAATCGGAATGCAGCCACTTTCCTGAAGCCTTGCCGCCAGCGCGGCCATGGAGTCGGCCTCGAGCTTGCCCTGTTCGATGTCTCCATCGGGCCGCGCGGCCTTGTAGCGATAGCGTGGCATGGCCGGCCCTCCCTCGTCGTGTGTGGCCTGGGGCTTAGTTGTCCTGGGTGACTCGCAACACCTCTTCCAGGCTGGTATCGCCGGCCAGCACCTTGTCGATGCCATCCTGGTAGAGCGTGCGCATGCCTTCGCTCACCGCCAGCCGCTGGATGTCGGCTGCCTCGGCATGGGCCAGTACCCGCTGGCGCAGCGACTCGCTCATCACCAGCAATTCGGCGATGGCGATTCGCCCCTGGTAGCCGCTGTGGTGACAGGCACTACAGCCCTGGGCACGGAAGATGCGCTGGCCGGCTAGCCGTGGCTCGGCCCGGGCGGTGGCGTCGTCGGCGCGCATCTCGGTGCGGCACAGGGGGCACAGCCGGCGCACCAGGCGTTGCGCGAGGATGCCGTTGAGCGTCGAGGTGATCAGGTAATCCTCCAGGCCCATGTCGAGCAGGCGCGTGATCGAGGCGGCGGCGTTGTTGGTGTGCACGGTGGAGAGCACCAGATGCCCGGTGAGCGCCGATTGCACGGCGATGCGCGAAGTTTCCAGGTCACGCATTTCGCCGACCATGATGATGTCCGGGTCCTGGCGGACGATGGCGCGCAGCGCACTGGCGAAGGTCAGCCCGATGCCAGGCTTGACCTGAATCTGGTTGATGCCAGCCAGTTGGTACTCCACCGGGTCTTCCACGGTGAGGATCTTGCGTTGTGTCGTATTGAGTCGGCTGAGCGCCGCATACAGCGTGGTGGTCTTGCCGCTGCCGGTGGGGCCGCTGACCAGCAGGATGCCGTGGGGTTGAGCCAGCAGTGCGAGCAGCCGTTCACGCAGTGCGTCGCCAAGCCCCAGCGGCGCGAAGTCGAAAACCACGCCGCCCTTGTCGAGCAGCCGCATCACCACGCTTTCGCCATGCAGGGTGGGCACCGTCGAAACACGCAGGTCCAGGTCGTGCCCCTGCACGCGCAGGCGAATACGGCCGTCCTGGGGCAGGCGGCGCTCGGCGATGTCCAGGCGCGCCATGATCTTGACCCGGGATATCACCGCGGCCGTCGAGCGTGCCGGCGGCGACTCCTGGTCCACCAGCATGCCGTCGATGCGCAGGCGAATCTTCAGGCCTTCCTCGAAGGGTTCGATATGGATATCCGAGGCGCGCGCGGCAACCGCGCGTTCGATCACCAGGTTGACCAGGCGGATCACCGGCGCTTCGCTCGCCATATCGCGCAGGTGGGCAATCTGCTGGTGCTCGACGTCGGGCTCGCCCCCCAGATCGTCGGCGATTCGGTCCATGCGCGAGCGCCGGCTGCCATGACAGCGCTCGATGGCCTGCTCGATCTCCGAGGGCAGGCCCAGGCGTGCCTCGACACACCGCCCGGTGGCCAGCGCCACGCCCTGCAGAGCGTCCGTGTCGCGCGGGTCGGCCATGGCCAGCGTCAAGGTGTGCCCGTCGTCGCCCAGCGGCACCATCACGGCGGTACTCAGAAAGCGCGGCGAGAGCTCCGTGTCGGTGACCGCCTGCTGGGGATAGGCATTGGCGCCGATCGGCTCGAGACCGGTCAACGCGGCGATGGCATTGGCGACCTCGCGTTCGCCGACAAGCCCCAGCCGGCTGATCATCACGGCACGCGGTTCGGCGGATTCCGGGAGCAGGGTATCGAGCGCCTGGAGCCGCTCGGCGGAGAGCAGGCCACGTTCGAGCAGCCATTCATCAAGTGGGTCGAACGCGCGGCCGATCAACGCGGGAAAGTCGAGGTTCATGGGCACTCCTTCAGGGGGGATACGCGTTCATTCGCCGACATCCACCCAATCGCTGCGTGATGGGTAGCCCCCGGCCTCGCCAAGTGGCTGGACGATATAGGCACCGCTGGCGCCCACCCTGCGCCCGCCTCGGTAACTCAGCGGGGGAGTGCCCACGGTCTCGAAGCGGTAGAGGGTCTCGATGGCCTCGGTCAGGCGTTCGCGTGATACCGCGCGGCCTGCGATGCGCAAAGCTTCGAGTGTCACGCCCATGGCCGCATGGGCGGCTTGCTGAGCCTGGCGATGCAGCGGTGTCAGCTCGGCCTGGCCAACCAGTCTCATGAAGGCTTCGTCGCGCGGAGTGCGGCCGTGGATGGGGGCCGAGGGTAGAGCGATCCAGATGCGCTGTCGCAGGCCTTCGGGCAGCAGGAACAGTTCACGACTGGTCAGGTGGCCGGGCACCAGCCAGCCGGGAGGACGAGGCAGTGTGTCGAGCTCTGCGGCAAGTGCTGGCAACGTCTCTGGCCTGCCCAGGTAGAGCACGCTGCCCGGTGTCTCGGTCTGGTCGAGAAACCGCGCCATTCGCCTCACGTCCTGATCATCGCCGGGTGTCTCGACGTGCAGGATCGCCGACCAGGGCTCTGCCTCGCGAGAGCGTTCAATGGCGGTTACCAGCGCCTCGTCGTCACTCACCACCACCAGCGGCGCGGGCGTATCGGAACCGCCTCTGCGGCTGATGCGATGGCTCAGCAGCGCGCGGGCCTGTTGACTGGCCGAGGCGAACAGGAAGAAGCTTGGGCCGGTCAGCGTGGCGCTGTCCGGGCTCACCTGGCTCAGCGGGCCGATGATGGGGGTGCCGGTTTCCGCCGAGAGTTCGGCGAGCGCCGTCTCGGCACCCGGCGCGACCACCGCCACCAGGGCGAATACCGTGCCTGAACTTGCCAATTCGCGGGCCACGGCCAGGGTCTCGTCGGCGCTGGCGCCTCCGTCGGCCACTTGCAGCGCCAGCCGCCGACCATAGAGGCCGCCGCGGGCGTTGATGTCGGCCACCATGTGCTGCAGCAACCGTGCCACTTCATGGCTCAACGGGGCCAGCGGCCCGGCACTGGGTACTACGGTAGCCAGGTGCAGTCGGTGCTCCTCGATGCCGGGGTCGAGGCGTTGTTCGATCACCTTCAGGTAGGCGATCAGGTCGTCGACATCCTCACGCGATAGCCGATAGCGCGGCATGGTGGTATCGAGCCGGTTGCCGGCCGGGTCATGCCCCCTGGTCAAGGTCACCCACAGGCTTTCTGCGGTGAAGGGTGGGTGATGCCGTCCGGTGGCAAGGTGAAAGTGACCGGAGGGGCGGCTCAGGTGTCGCCAGTTGAGCTCGCTCGGGTGGACGCCCGATTCGGCGCGACCCAGGCCATCCTCGCCGTGGCAGCTGGCGCAGGGCAGGGTGTGTCCGGGCAGCTCGATGTCGCGCTCGCCGACCAGCGCCGAGACCTCGTTGCCACGCGCGCTCTGGCCGGTGGTATACAGCGAGTGGCCACGCTCGATGGCGTCCGCGTCATTGGCGTACATGTCGTTGGCGGACACGATGCCAGCCGCGCTCGCGCCGGCAACCCACGCCATGGCATAGGCCAGGTTGCAGGCCCTGTTGCAGGCGATAGCGCAGAGCGTGGCGAGCCGGTTCATTATCTGGCGCCCAACTGGCCACCACCATGTTCGGCCAGCGCCGAAAGCTTCATGGCGATGGCCGGCAGCGGTGACTGCGGCGGGATGCGGGTCCAGGCGCGTGCCGGCACGTTGCCGGCGATCAGCAGCGTGGAGTGCTCCCAGTAATCCTCCGAGACCTGGCCCAGGCGTTGGGAAATGTCCTGGATGTCGTTCTCATCGCCGGTCAGGAAAAGCCAGTCCTGATCATCGTCGGCGCCATGTCGCTCGGCGAAGGCCTGCAATACCTCGGGGGTATCCGTGGTGGGGTTGGTGCTGATCGAGATGAACACCACCTTCTCGTCGAGCAGTGGCCGCAGGGCAGCGAGCTTGGCGGTCATCGCGGGGCAGAAATCGGTGCAGTCGGTGTAGATGAAATGGATCAGCACCAGGCGATCACGCAGCAGATCGGAGTAGAACTGGTGGGTCCGGCCATGCTGGTCGACCACCGGCAGGTCGGTGAAGTAGGCCTGTTCGCGGCTGTCGTCGAGCACGACGGTCGGGGGGTTGCCGTTGACTTCGGTCGGCTCGACGTGGTCATGGCCCTCGTGGGCGAGCACCGGGCTTGCGAGCAGCAGGATCGTCAACGCTAGCATCTGGCAAACCAGGATCGTGAGAAGTAGACCGATGAGGCCGCCAGATGTCGCATGGCGTACTGGGGGTTTGATCATGGAGCCTCCCGCTGGGCGAGCAGTGTGTGGATTCTGGCGACGATGTCGTCAGGCGCCTGCAGGCCGAAATCGCGTCGCCACTGGTCGCTGCGACCGTCCCCCACGACCACCATGATCGGATGATCGTCGGGGTCCGGGGTGTAGGCGCCCAGGCCATCGAGTACGCGCATGACATTGCCGCGCTCACCGGTCAACCACACCCAGCCGGGTTGGGCGGCGAAGCGTTGCCGGTAGTCGGCCAGGCGGCGGGGGGTGTCCCGTGCGGGGTCGACACTGATGCTGATCAATACCACCCGCTCACCGAGTTCCTCCTCAAGCTGTGCCTGCACGCGCTGGAAAACCGCCGAAATCACCGGGCAGACGGTGGTGCAGCTGGTGTACACCACCGTGACCGCGACGATGCTGTCGCCGATCACCTCGCTGCGAAAACGCCGGGTGGTGCCCTGGTGATCGACCAGCGGCAGATCCACCAGCTCGACGGCGACCTGCGATGCGGCGGTACGGTGATTCGAGCGGTCTCCCGTGTGGGGCTCGTGCGCCAGCGCGGTGCCGGTGAGCAGCGCCAGGCTCAAGGCGAACAAGGGGATGGCGGACAGGCGCCTCACGGCTCCGGAGAGGACGCGATGCCGTGCGTCCCCGGGCGAGTGGTTGGGGCGGCCAGGCTGAAGTGGCGGCGTCATGGCCATTTCTACCCCCTGTCCACGTCGGTTTGAGCATTTGCCGGCGATGACACCCGCTCCCGCACCGCGTCTTGTGGCCGGCTGAGGATCACTGTCGGGCGGATGTCACCGGCACCGATGCCCAGGGCCGGCACCTCGACGAACAGGTAGTAGGCCCCGGCGCGCTCGAATGCCAGGTCGACTTCATAGCGGCCGTCGCCGAGCACCCTGGCGGGTACCCGGGTGCGGTGCAGGCCTGGCGACAGGAAATACGATAGATAGACCGGCTGGTCGTCGATGGCGGTGGAGGTGCGGCGCTCCTCGCGCGAGACCTGAAAGCGCAGTTGCGCCGAGTTGCCGGCGGTGATGCTTGCTGGGCGCTCGTCGAAGCTCACCGCGTAGTGAGCCGGATTGGCCAGTGTCGGGTTCTCCTCGGCCTCGAGAGCGAAGCAATGCGTCATGCGCGGGCTATCCAGCAGCAGGGCGAGGTCATAGGTCCCGGCGGCGGGCAGGCGCAACTGGGTGGTATACAGGCCCGGTTCGCGCTCGCTGACGCTGCGGTCGACGATCTTCACGCTGGTCGCGAAATGGCCAAAATTGCGAAAGGTGCCCATCGGTGCCGCCATGCCTTCCATGTAGAAGGTGATGGAGTCGGCGGTGGGGTTGGCGACCAGCACGGCATGATCGATGTTGGTCTGGCTGACGGCGTTATCGAGCCCGACTCGCGAGGCGCGCGCCGGCTCGCTCGACCCACTGGCGAAGCTCATCACTGGCGGGGCAGCCTGGCGCCCCAACCCTTCCAGCGGGATCATGCTGATTTTCGGGCTGCCGAGCGAGCGTACGTAGGCGTAGGCCTGCGTGAAGCTGACCTGATCGGGCCCCGGCTCCACCGCCAGGCGGTGACGGGTCTCGTGGGTGGCCGGGTCGATGACTTCCACGCTGTCGGTGTCGGTGTTGACCAGAAAGGCCCACCGACCATCCGGTGAAAAGCGCACCATGCGCAGGCCCGGCTCGAGTTCGCGCCGGGTGCGCACTTCCCCCGTGATGCCGTCGACCACGGTCACGGTGCCGTCACGGGCCGCCACGAAGGCGGCTTCGGCGTGGCGGGAATAGGCCACCGAGACGGGCTCGTCGCCGGTGTCTAGCTCGCCAAGGACCTCGAAAGTCTCGGCATCGATCACGCTCAGCGTGTCCGCCTCGCTGTTGGTGACGAAGGCCAGGCGACCGTCCGCCGTGAGCGCAATGTCATGGTGACCCGCGCCGGTGGCGATGGCTGCGATCACCTCGAGGCTTGCCGTATCGAGGATCAAAACGCCGCCCTGGTCGGCAGCCGGTGCATCGTCGCCTATCCACAACCTCTGGCCATCGGCGGACAGTGCCAGGCGCACCGGCTGATGGCCGACCGGGTAATTGCCCACCAGCTCGAAGCTGTCGGTATCGAACACGCCGATCTCGCCCTCGCCCGGCATGCTGACGAACAGCCGGCGCCCCGTGGGGCTGAGCGCCCAGTCCGCGCCTGGGCTGCGCAGTGGCAGCATGGCGTAGGTGGACGTCAGGCCGGCGACATTGACGATCGGGTCGAGCACCGAGATGGTGGCATCGCGATTGAGCGTCAGCACGTGATAGCTGTTGAGATCGATCAGCGGGCGGAAATTCAGATTGCCCTGGGCATAGCGCTGAATCTTCTGATCACAGCTCAACGCCGCGCCTCCCGCCATCACCGCGCTGGAGGCGGCCAGGTCCATCCACGCCGCCGGATAGAGCCCGGTGACCGGTTGTCCGGAAGCCGGGTCGGTGATGCGAAAGCGCACCTCGACATGGTCGGCCTCGCGCAGCGCCTCGACGTTCTCGTCGTGCGCACCGAGGGGATGCGTGGTGAACGCGATACGCACCCCCTCGCGTTCGATGACCTGGGGGGCGCCGGCTTCTTCACCGGCAAGTTCACTGGCAAAACCGGGCAGGGCGAGCCCCGCCAGCGCAAGCCCCGCCAGGCAAGCCGTTGCCTGGCGCCTCGCGCCCATGAGGCGCCATGGTAGTGAGCCGGCAGTCACGAGTTGCTTCATGCCTTGGCTCCTTTGCCTTTGCCACCTCCCGGTGCGGCCCCGCTGTTGCCGGGTGCCGCGCCGCTATTGCCTGATGCATTGCCGCTATTGCCCGGGGCATTGCCGCTGTTGCCCGGGGCATTGCCGCTGTTGCCAGGTGCAGGATACGGCGTGGGTGCGGGATCGGTGGAAGGCGGCGTCACTGTCGCCTGGCCGGGTTCGGTCACCCGGAAGATACCCCAGCCGCCCTTGAAGTCACCGAACGAGCCATTGTCGCGGTAGAGATAATCCCCCTGTACCGCGAAGGGTCCGCCCGCGCTCTCCAGCACGAAGTCCCAGTGGGCCGACGCACCGATGCCCTCCTGGGCGCCACGCCGGAACGTGTAGGGGTTGTCGCCGATTTTCCGTGACCAGCTGCCCGGCTCGTAGGGGTGGCGCTGCCAGCTGTGGCCTGCGATCTCGAATACCCAGTTGCGTGAGTTGCCACCCGGGTTGACCAGCCGGAAGCGTGTCGGCATGCCGGCGGCGGCCTGGAACACGGGGGTCTCGGGGTCCTGCCCGGCGGTCAGCTGGTTGCTGTGGGCCAGGCGATGGTTGTCCACCACGCTGTTCTGCTCCCCAAGATCGAGATCCGGCTTGAAGCCGTAGCGGAACCATATCGGCTCGCTGCGATAGTTGATGCCGTGATGGCCCGAATCCTTCGGGTCGGAAGGCACACCGCCTTCGGTGTCTATATGCGGCACTGGCGTGCCATCGGCATACAGCCAGTTGAGCGCGAGCTGGGCAACCACCGCGAAGTCACGGTACTGGCTACCATCCACCTGGGTGACGGTGGCGGCTGTCCGGGTGCCAGGGTCTTCCTGCCAGGTGGCGCCTTCCGGCTGGATGATCAGCGCCCCCACCAGGCCCTTCTCGTTACCTTGGATGGGGTCGGCGGGCATCAGGTTGGTGGCACCGAACTCGGCGGCCGTGGAGCTCATGCCGATATAGCCACCCACGCTGCCGCCCTGGTTGCCGGCCTCGCCCTTGCCTTTGCCGTTACCCACGCCGGGCGTGACGCCCTTGACGAGATCCTGCGTACCGGCGTACCAGCGGTAGGTGCGGGACTCCCCGGGCGAGACGGTCTGCTCCGGGTTCTGCCCCACATTCATGCCATCGGAGCGGGTCACGTCGTAGCTGAGCAGTTGCGGGCGCAGGCCCACTTCACTGGAGGGCAGCACCATGTTGAGCTGGAAGGTGGTCTTGCCACGGTTGGGGTTGAAGTCACGGTTGACGATGGCCGGGGCGGTGGTGAAGCCATCGATATCGACCATCTCCTCCGGCAGGCGGTTGATCAGCGTCACATCAAGACACTCCCCGGCGTTGGCGCGCACGACCAGTGGTTCGATGTTGCGCTCCGGGCGCAGTCTCACCGGGCAACGCGGATTGCTGGTGCCGCCCTTGTCGGCCCGGCACTCGTTGTGCTGGGCATCGATGGGCTCGAGATCCTCGGTCAGCACGTAGAGCAGTGCCGAGGGGTCGTGCAGCGGGCCGCGCTTACCGTCTATCTCGGTTTCCCGGGCGTTGTAGACAAGCGTCCCCCGGTCGTCTCCAAACGGGTTGCCACCAACGATCGTTGCGCCGTTGGCATCGCGCAGGGGTGGCAACACGTCGCCGGCGGTGACCGCCTGGATCTCCATCTCGCGAACCGGCGCGTACACGGGACACATGTTGTCGTACTGGGAGGGGTTGCCGACCATCAGCGGCACCCGGCTGTTGGGAAGCTTGTAGATGTCCTGGCGCGGCTTGTTATAGGCGCGTACCAGCCCCCAGATGCCGTTCCAGATGCCATCGTTGTTGGCGTTCATGTTCCACAGGTAATCCGCCTGGTCACCATCCTGGCGAAAAGCCGCAATGGTCGGCGTCTGGACATTGAACTGCTCCGAGATACCCAGGATCTGGCTGTTGCGCCAGCCCGATGCCGGGTTGCCCATGTCATTGAGCCAGCGCATTCCGTTGATGGTCAGGTTGTGCTCTTCTTCGTGGGCGCTTGCTTGTACGCGAAGCTTGATGGTGTCACCCGCCAGGGTGCGCATCATCGGCGTGAAGGGGTCGCGATCGCCCCTGTCCAGAGTCAGTGCCGGGTAGGGCGAGGCGCCCAGTGCATCGTTGAGCTCGGGGATGCGCCGGCTGACCTTGGAGGAGAAGGCGAAGGCCAGGTCGCCTGGCTGGCCATCGGCCTGCCAGCCACGCTTGCCATCGGCGCCAATACGCTCCGGGTCGTAGATGCGCAGGCCCACCGGCTCGTTGCGGTAATTCACGACATAGGTGCCTGGATCGAACGACGACACGGCTTCCGGGCAGGGGCGTGGCGCGCCGCCGGGGCAGGTGTTGGGCGAGCGCACGGTTTCCGGAAACAGGGGGTCGGTCGGTTCGCGCAGGGGCGGGTTGATGGCCCCTGCGAAATCGGGGACAGGCCGGCCCTGGTTGTCCACGCCGCGCCCCGCCTCGTAGGCATGCTGGAAGTCGGCGATCTGCAGCGAGAATTCACGATGCGGTTCGCTGCCGTCGCCGGGCAGGATAGCGGCCTGCCAACTGGTTGGCCCGCCGTCGTTACGGGTATACATGGGCTCGCCGGTTTCGTTATGCACCCACTGCGAACGCGCCGGCTGTACCAGCATGCTCGAGTAGAGGCCGGTTTGCTGGTGAGTCGAGGGGCCGAAGTGGTCGTGGAAGAACACCGTGCCCAGGGTGCGGTCGACGCCCTGGTTATTGATGATCGGGTCGGCGAACCAGCGCTGAACCGTGGTGCGCGCTCCGCTTGCCATGTCGCTCACTTCGGGTATGCCGGCAAAGTAGCTGTGCGACGCCGCGGTTGGGCACTGCCAGGTGTCATCGCGTGGGTCGCCGCCATCAAGCCCAATGCAGTTGTTGAAGCGCCGGATGGCATGGATGCGCTCGTACACCTCCTGGGGAGAAAGGGCGCCGCTTTCATAGTTCCAGCCATTGGCGGCGCCATCGGAGGCGGTGACATCGAACTTCACCAGATGGATGTGGCTGCTGGTGATGTCGGTGGGGGTGCGCACCTGGAAATCGTCGAGCTCGTACTCGAAGGGCAGCAGGTTGGTGTGGTGGTACAGGGCGCAGTCGAAGCTGTTGAGCCGGATGGTCAGCGGTTCTGGAGGCCGCTGCTGGTTGAGGGTGGCGGCCACGTCTTCATTGAGCACCCGCAGGTTCTGCTGCGGGAAGTGCCAGCCGACCTTGTTGAGCACCATGTCCATGCGGATGTCCGCCGCACGGTAGTGCCGTGGGTTATCGGCGTTGTAGGGCGAGTTGTACAAGGTGTTGCCGATGAACCAGGGGCTCAGGTTGTCCTCGTCCAGGCGAATGCCGCGGTCATCCACGCAGGGGTCGGCGAAGGGCGCACCGGGGGTCGGCGGCGCACCATTGGTACGAAAGCCCTGTTCGCCGGTGGCCGGGAAGCCATTGGGCAGGTAGCTGTCATGGAAACGTCGTGCATGGAATGCCATGGCGACCCGTTCCACATCGGTGCCGGCTTCGTCGAAGAACATCGCGTCGGCGACTTCCACGGCCTTGCTCATGTCCCAGCGGTTTTCCGTGGAAACCGCCTCTCCGCCTGCCGTGTAGCCGCGCAGGATATGGCGGGGAAGGCCGCCATCCTCTTCCAGGGCCAGCGGCGGGGTGGTGCCGCGCTGGCCCACGGTGTCCTCGATGCCGGCGATGTAGAAGGGAAAGCCGGGGTTGAGGTCACGGTCGATGACCCGTGCCTGGCTGGAATCGTGCTTGCCATCGTTATCGATGTCGACGGCCACCACCTCGACACGCCCCGGCATCGGGGGCATTGGCTTGCCGGGAATCGGCACCACGGCGGGAATCGGTGTGCCGACGAGTATCTCGCCATCGGGGTAGGCGCGACTGCCTGGCAGCGGCCTGCCGTTCTCGTCAAGCTCAGTGCCGAGTTCCAGCACGTCGTGATTGCGCCAGTGGCCATACATGCCCTGGGCGAAGTGGGGGTAGAAGTGACAGTGGTAGATGGCATCGCCCGGGGTACGGTTGCGGTTGCCGCTGCCGCCGAAGGCGATCTCGTAGGTGTAGGACGACCCGGGGCCGATTGCCTGGCTATCGAGGTAGGCCGAACCGTCGTCCTCGCTGTTGAAGAGCCACTGGTGGGCATGCAGGTGGAACATGTGGTGTTCGTGACCCACGTGCAGGTTGCGGAATTTGGTGAAGTCACCGATGTAGCTGTGATGGACGTTCGACGGGTCATCCGGATACAGCGCCTTGCTCGCCTTGGGGCCGAGCAGCGCTTCGTCGACCTGGTGGATATCGCCAGGGGCGAGGTCCTCGAGGCCGACATTGGCGGGCATATCCACCACCATGGCCGGGTCGCCCACCACATAGGAGCTGAGGAAGAAGTCCTCGTACTTGCAGCCCAGGCAGTCATGCATCGGCCCCACGCCGATGCGGTTGGCCAGCACGACGGAGCCGATGCCGCCGATGCCGTAGTTGACGGCGAAGGAATCGCGTACCGACTCCAGGGTGAAGCCGAATACCGGGTCCTCGAAGAACCCGGGGAAGGCCTGCACGGCCTTGACCTCGTCATGGAAGATCGTGGTGAACTCGCGGTACGGCTCCAGGCGGTTGGGAAGACTTGGGTTGTTGGCCTGAGCATAGGCGCTGGCCGGGAAGTTGCCGTCATCGGGGCCGACGATGATCGCCTCGAGATCCGAGTGCACCAGCTCTCCGTAGGCGTCAAGCATGCGCAGCACCGGCCGGCCGGCGAGTCCTTTGGAGATCCACGGCTCCTCGTTGGGGTAGAGGGCGTCGTAGTCGATGATCGGGTGGCCGCTGTCGTTGTAACCGCTGGTTGCCAGGGCCAGATCGGCCTGGGTGACCTTGCTGCGCAGATAGTCGGCGCCCACGGGCTGCACGTTGACCGCGCCGAACAAGCCATGGGAGCGGCTGCCGGAGGTGGACTCCCCGGCCCAGGTCACGGCGCCATCGTAGAGCAGGTAGCCACCTTCACCCTCGGCGTGGAAGGTGTAGGTGCGTGAATCTCCCGGGGCCACCGTGGCATCCTGATTGGCGCCCACGGCCATGCCGATGTCGGTGATACTGTTCACCGCATTCAAACCGGTGACGGCAATCCCGACGTGGCGGTCGCTTGGCAAGTCTTCGCCGCCGCTGACATTTTCGCGGTCCGGGTCGAGCAGGTTCTGGAAGTGGACCTCCAGGCAGTCGCCGACATTCATGCGCAGGGTCAGCGGGCGCGGACGCTTGTCCTCGCGCAGGTGAACCTGCCCGGCGATGGCGCTACCGCCTTGATCCAGAAACTTGCCATTGGCATCGACCACATCCCCGCGCAGGGCGAAAATCTGGCCAGTGGGTGCCACGGCACCAAGCCGGTTGTAGAAATAGGGCTGGTTGAACGCCACGACATCGGCGGTCAAGGTGCGCTGGCACTGGGCGTCGGTGGTGGCGCCATGGGCCAGGTTGATGGAAGCGGCCAACAGGCAGGGAACCCCTACCCAGCGTGGCAGCCGCGTCATCCATGATACGGATGTCGTAGCATGGTCCCCTGCGTATTGAATTATCATTTTATTTCCCTCGCCGAGCGTTGGCTCATCGAGGGCTCTTCGGCAGCTTGGCGATCTCGACGTTACCGAGACCCAAGGCTTTGCGTCACCGCCTTGCGACGGTTTTGCCGTTTCGGAGCTCTCCTTGTCGTTGAATATTGATCACTTCATGCATGATTTTTGGCTAAATCATGTAACGGAGTTGCTGGCCCATAGTGCTTGGCTCTGACCATAAGAATAGTGGGGAGTGAGTTTTTGTAAAGCGATGTAATTCAACAAAGTGCTTTTAAATCAATATTCTATTAAAATAATCGCGCCAGGTTAGCAGGGTAATGAGGAGGGGTGTCGTATGACCTTGGGACAATGGTATGAGGGGGCGTAACAGGAAATGATTAGGGGGAAATGGTTCCAAATAAGAAGTTGATATTTCATGCACTGATATGGCGCATCTCGGGCATTACTGATCGATAATGAGCCGTTCGATCCGGCCTCGCAGTCGCGAAGCCACAGGCGCTAAATCGACCTCGGTATCACGGGGCCAGCCGACTCGAAGCACCACGCCGTCGGCGCCATAGTCGGCGCCCTCGACGGGAATCGACTGCTGCGCAAGCCAGCCGCGTGCCTCGGCTTCTCCGGCGAAATCGAGCTTGAGATGAACGGCGTCGCGTTCCACCTCTTCGCGACGTGGCAGCGCGGCCAGGGCCTCGGATACCGCCTGAGCATAAGCGCGGGCCAGGCCGCCGGTACCCAGCTTGGTGCCACCGAAGTAGCGGATCACCACGCAGGCGATCTGGCCAAGGGCTGCGCCCTCGAGGACCTGGAACATGGGGCGGCCGGCGGTGCCGCCGGGTTCACCGTCGTCGGAGAAACCGATGGCGTGCTGTTCGCCCGGTGGGCCGGCGATGAATGCCGTGCAGTGATGGCTGGCATCGGGGTGCTTTCGGCGTGCCTCGGCGAGCAGGGCATCCATGGTCGAGGGGGTGGGCGCATGCGATAGCCAGGCCAGGAAGCGGCTTTTTTCCACTTCCGTGGTGTGTTCGAGGTGCTCGCCGACCGGCAGGTCGGGTACGGGATAGCGCATCACGGGCTCGCGGCAGCGGATGTTCAGGGTGCGATGTTACCTGAACGGGTCGACCGCTGCCGGGTCAGGCGGCCAGTTCACCGGCCTGGCGCACCACCCCCATCACCAACCCCAGCACCTGGATGTCGCTGTTCTTCAGATAGATCGGGGCCATGCTCTCATTGGCGGGCTGCAGGCGGACCCCGGACTTCTCTATATACAGCTTCTTCAGGGTGACTTCCTCGTCGTTGATCATCACCACGGCGGTTTCGCCATTCTCGGCGCTCTCCTGCCGCTCGATGATGATCACGTCGCCGTCGAAGATGTTGCAGTCGATCATCGAGTTGCCACGCACGCGCAGGGCGTAGGTATTTCGGCGCACCATGCGCGTGGGCACATGAATGCGGCTCGTCTCCAGGCACGCCTCGATGGGCATACCCGCCGAGACCTGGCCGAGCAAGGGGATCTCGATCAGCGAGTCGGCCACGAGCTCATCATCCGGTACCGGCTCCCAAGCCTCGGCCATGGGCAGGTTGGGGCGACGGTAGAGATAGTGGCGTGGCGCGGGTGATATGACCTCAGGCATGGCATGCGTCTCCTGTCGGCGAGCCAGTCGCGATAACCCTGTTGAAACTTGGCTGTGAAAACATGACTGTTAAAACATACAGTACGAAAGGAAGCATAGCAGGGCATGGCATTCTGGCAAGGTGGCGCTGCGTTGACGGTCTTGACGCCGGTCAGCTGCGACCCGCTGACGCAGCGGACAACTGGCGGGAAAATGGCTTTCCGTGTAGAGTTCCGGGCCAGATTATCCACCCCCGGAGTGAACCTTGACCCTGCGCCTGCAAGCCCGAAAGCTGGCCTGTGAACGCGATGACCGGTGGTTGTTCGAAGATCTTGATCTGGACATCGGCGGTGGCGAGGTCGTGAGAGTCGAAGGGCCCAACGGCAGTGGCAAGACCACTCTGCTGAAGATCCTTTCCGGACAACTCGCCGACTATCATGGCGAACTGCTCTGGAACGGCGAGCCGATGCGTGATGTACGCCAGGTTTTCCTCGAGGGTCTGCTGTATCTCGGCCATGCGCCGGGGGTCAAGGTGACGCTGACGCCGCTCGAGAACCTGCGGTGGTACCAGGCGTTGGGGGGAGGTGCAGGCGGCGAGCAGGCATGCCTCGCGGCGCTTGATGAATTCGGTCTGGCGGGTTTCGAGGATGTGCCCGCCGGGCAATTGTCGGCCGGCCAGCAGCGGCGTGTAGCGCTGTCGCGACTCGCGCTTTCGCCACGCCCCTTGTGGGTGCTCGATGAACCTTTCACGGCCATCGACCGTGATGGGGTGGCGGCGCTGGAGGCACGCTTGATTGCCCATGCTCGTCAGGGTGGCTGTGTACTGGTCACCACCCATCACGAGCTTGCGGCAAGTGATGTGCTCACGTGCATTGCGTTGGGACAGGGAGCTCGTGATGCCTAGGGGGGAATCACGCTTGATCGATGACGCCCGGCTTGCTTCACGGGGGGAACCTCGCACAGGCCTGGCGGTCGCAGTCTGGGCAACGCTCAAGCGTGACCTGACGCAGCTTGCGAGACGACGCGGAGATGTGCTCAACCCGTTGGTCTTCTTCGCCCTGGTGATCACGCTGTTTCCGATCGGCATTTCGCCGGATCCCGAACTCCTGGCCACCATTGCGCCGGGGCTTCTATGGGTGGCGGCGTTGCTTTCGGCGCTGCTGTCGCTGGATAGCCTGTTTCGCAGTGACTTCGATGACGGTTCGCTGGAACAACTGCTGCTGGCGCCTCATCCGTTGCCCATGCTGGGGTTGGCCAAGGTAGCGGTTCATTGGCTGCTGACCGGCTTGCCGCTGGCGTTGATGGCGCCGGTGCTTGGCATCATGCTGTCGCTGCCGGCGGGTAGCTACCTGATGCTGGCGGTGTCGCTGGCGCTGGGTTCGGCAAGCCTGAGCCTGATCGGGGCGATCGGTGCGGCGCTCACGGTGGGGCTTTCGCGGGGTGGCGTGTTGTTGTCGCTGCTGGTGTTGCCATTGTATATCCCGGTACTGATCTTCGGGGCCGGCGCCGTGCAGGCGTCGATTCTGGGAGACGGGGCGGCGGCGCATCTGGCGATTCTCGGGGCGCTGCTGGCGCTGGCGCTGATGCTCGCCCCGTGGGCCATCGCGGCAGCACTGAGAATCAGCATCAATGGTTGACACATTTGTGAACGAATTTGCGAATGAACTTGCGAACGAACTGGCGAGAGGTGTTGGCTGAACATGTGGTCCTTCATTCACAAGCTGGGCTCGCCCAAGTGGTTCTACGGCATCAGCGCGCGACTGATGCCGTGGTTCTGGGTGGCGGCCGCGGTGCTGATCGCGGTCGGCAGTGTCTGGGGGCTGGCCTTCGCGCCCGCCGACTACCAGCAGGGCAACAGCTTTCGCATCATCTACGTGCACGTGCCGGCGGCGTTCCTCGCGCAGTCGATCTTCGTTTCCATGGCGGTGGCGGGCGTGGTGTTCATGGTCTGGAAGATCAAGGTCGCTGACATGGCCGCCGCCATGATGGCGCCGCTCGGCGCCGCCATGACCTTCATCGCGCTGTTTTCCGGCGCGGTGTGGGGGGTGCCCACCTGGGGCACCTGGTGGATGTGGGATGCCCGCCTGACTTCGATGCTGATCCTGCTGTTTTTGTATCTTGGGGTGATTGCCCTGCGTGGCGCCTTCACCAGCCGTGACAGCGCCTCGCGCGCTGCCTCGGTATTGGCCATGGTCGGGGTGATCAACATCCCGATCATCAAGTACTCGGTGGACTGGTGGTACACACTGCACCAGCCAGCCTCGTTCACCATCACCTCGCGCCCGGCGATGCCCACCGAGATGTGGTTGCCGCTGCTGATCATGGTGCTCGGCTTCTACAGCTTCTTCATCGCCTTGACCCTGATGCGCACGCGCAGCGAGATCCTGCGTCGCGAGTCTTCCAAGCGTTGGGTGCGCGAACTGGCCGTGGAGGAGCGCTGATGGCATTTGCCAGTTTCGCCGAGTTCATCGCCATGGGTGGGCACGCCACCTACGTGTGGGCCGCCTGGGGCGTCACCAGCGTGCTGTTGGCGGGATGCGTTCTCCACGCCCGCGCCGAACGGCGTCAACTGATGCGCAGCCTGGCGCGCCGAGAGCGTCGCGAACAGCGGCTCGCGGCGCGGCGTGGCGAGGCAACGATGGAAAGTCATCAATCTGGTGGAGAGTCATGACCCCAAAACGCAAACAGAAGCTCTTCGTGATCCTGGGCCTGGTGTCGCTGGCCGCCATTGCCGTGGGGCTAACCCTTTATGCGCTGCGCGCCAATATCAATCTGTTCTTCAGCCCGGTGCAGATCGCCGCGGGTGATGCGCCCTTCGAGCGTTCGATTCGCGCTGGCGGTGTGGTCAAGGAGGGCAGCGTTGCGCGCAATCCCGACAGCCTGGATGTCGAGTTCACCGTCACCGACTACGTCGATGACCTCGAGGTGCACTTCAGCGGTATCCTGCCCGACCTGTTCCGCGAGGGGCAGGGCGTTGTCGTGGTGGGCGAACTGCAGCAGGACGGCTGGTTGAAAGCGGACGAGGTGTTGGCGCGCCACGACGAGAACTACATGCCGCCAGAGGTCGCCCAGGCGCTGGAAGAGGCCGGCTATTCGCCCGCCGATTACCAGGCCAAGGCCGCCGAGGTGGGCAAACGCCTGGAGTCTGAGCAGCGGCCCGATGATGCCCTCCAGCGCGACAACTGATCCGGAGACGCCATGCAGCCCCTGATGATTCCCGAAGTCGGCCATTACGCGCTGGTCATCGCGCTGCTGATGGCCATGGTGCAAGCGGTCATGCCGCTTGCCGGCGTGGCGACGCGGCGCCCACTGTGGATGGCCTACGCAAGGCCAATGGCGGCCGGTCAGTTGCTGTTCGTGCTGATCGCCTATGTGTGTCTGACCGCCAGCTACCTGCTGGATGACTTCAGTGTGGCCAACGTGGCCAACAACTCCAACTCGCTGCTGCCGTGGTACTACAAGGCCAGTGCGGTGTGGGGCAATCACGAAGGTTCGGTGTTGCTGTGGAGCCTGATGCTGGCGGGCTGGGGGTACTTCGCCGCGCGCTTTTCCAGCGAATTGCCCCGCGATGTGGTGGCCCGCGTGATCGGCGTGATGGGACTGGTCAGCGTCGGCTTTCTGCTGTTCATCCTGATCACCTCCAATCCGTTCGAACGCTTGCTCCCGAACATTCCTTCCGATGGCGCCGACCTCAATCCATTGCTGCAGGACGTTGGCCTGATCATCCATCCGCCGATGCTCTACATGGGCTACGTGGGCTTCTCGGTGGTCTTCGCCTTCGCCATTGCCGCGTTGCTCGGTGGGCGCCTCGATGCCGCCTGGGCACGTTGGGCGCGCCCTTGGACCAACCTGGCCTGGGCCTTTCTGACCGTGGGTATCGCGCTCGGCAGTTGGTGGGCCTATTACGAACTCGGCTGGGGCGGCTGGTGGTTCTGGGACCCGGTGGAGAACGCCTCGCTGTTGCCCTGGCTCAGCGGCACCGCGCTGATCCACTCACTGGCGGTGACCGAAAAGCGCGGCTCCTTCAAGAGCTGGACGCTGCTGCTGGCGATCACCACGTTCTCGCTGTCGTTGCTGGGTACCTTCCTGGTGCGCTCCGGGGTGCTCACCTCGGTGCACGCCTTCGCCAATGACCCCTCGCGGGGGCTGTTCATCCTGGTGTTGCTGGGTATCACCGTGGGGCTGTCGCTGCTGGTCTTCGCGCTGCGTGCGCCGCGGGTCAGTCACCAGGTCGGCTTCAACTGGCTGTCGCGGGATGCCTTGCTGCTGATCAATAACATCATGCTGGTGATCATCACCGTGACCGTGTTGATGGGCACGGTGTATCCCTTGATCCTGGATGCCATGGACCTCGGCAAGATCAGTGTGGGGCCGCCCTACTTCAATGCGTTGTTCGTGCCACTGACGTTGATCATGTGCCTGTTCATGGGCCTTGGCCCGGTGGCGCGCTGGAAGCAGACCGACACGCGCCTGCTGGTCAGGCGCCTGTGGGTGGCGGCCGTTGGTGCGTTGGTGCTTGGCATGCTGTTGCCGCTGATCTTCGCCGAGCACTGGAACGTCCGGGTGGCCATTGGGCTGATTGCGGCATTGTGGATCGTGCTGCCGATGCTGCGCGACCTGTTCGACAAGACGCGTCATGCTGCCTCCTTCGGCGCCGGGCTCAAGAAACTCTCGCTGGCTTACTGGGGCATGCAACTCGGCCACCTGGGGGTCGCGGTGACCATCGTCGGGGTTGCCGTGGTATCCAACTACAGCATCGAGCGCAATGTTCGCATGGGGCCGGGCGACAGCGCACAAGTCGCTGGATACACCTTCACCATGATGGAACTGGTCGAGCGCCGTGGCCCCAACTTCCTGGCCGACCGTGCGGTGATCGAGGTGCAGCGTGGTGACAGTCAGCGCCGCTTCACCATGACCCCGGAGAAGCGTCTCTACATCGCCCGCGGCATGCCGATGACCCAGGTGGCCCTGCGCCCCGGCCTGTTTCGTGACCTCTACGTGGCCATGGGGGAGGACCTGGGTGAAGGCAACTGGGCCATGCGCGTACAGTACAAGCCGTTCGTGCGCTGGCTATGGCTCGGTGCCTTGCTGATGGCCACGGGCGGGGTGCTGGCAGTGGCCGACAAGCGTTATCGGCGCATGGCGACCGCGCGTGATCCTGAGCGTGTCGCCAGCGATACCAACCAGCGGGAGGCCACGGCATGAAGTTTCGTCTGTTGCTGTTGTTGCCGCTGATCGGTTTTCTGGCGCTGGCGCTGTTTCTCTACCAGGGGCTGTCGCTGAACCCTTTCCAGCGCGATTCGGCGCTGATGGCCCGGGAATTTCCCGCTTTCGAGCTGGCGACCCTCGAGGACGCCGAGCGACGAGTCGATGAATCGCTGCTGGCCACCGGCGAACTCACCCTGGTCAACGTGTGGGGCGAATGGTGCCCGGAGTGCAAGCGCGAGATGCCGCAATTGCTCGACCTCGCCGACCGGGGAATCCGCCTGGTCGGCATCAGCTACAAGGACACCCGCGAGAAGGGGCTCGGCTTTCTCGATGAGTTCGGCAACCCCTTCGAGGTCAACATCTTCGACCCCGAGGGCGACCTGGCCTTCGACCTTGGCGTCTACGGTGCCCCCGAGACCTTCCTGGTCGATGCCGATGGGGTGATCCGTTACCACCACACCGGCTATATCGCCCCCGATCAAGTACGTGACACCATTCTGGCGGAGGTCGAGAAATGGCGTTGAATCGATTTCGTTGCGCGGCCCTGCCGTTGGCACTGCTGGTGTTGATGCTGCTGGCAAGCGCGACAAGTCATGGGGCGGCCATCGAAATGCGCGAATTCGATGACCCCGTACTCGAGCAGCGCTATGACAGCCTGACCGCCTCGCTGCGCTGCCCCACCTGCCAGAACCAGGCGATCAACGACTCCGATGCGCCGGTCTCGGGCGACATGCGCGAGCGGGTCTACCAATTGCTGCAGGACGGCCGCTCGGATATCGAGATCCGTGACTTCATGGTGCAGCGTTTCGGCGACTACGTGCTCTACAACCCGCGCCTGGAAGGCCGCACGTTGTTGCTGTGGGGCTTGCCAGGCGCGCTGGTGCTGCTGGGGGGCGTGCTGGTGGTATTCATCGTGCGGACCCGCCGTAAGGCCTCGGCCAGCAAGCTAACGGCCGCGGAGCGCGCGCGCCTGGATGCACTGATCAATGGCGAGAGAAGCGAATGACCCAGTTATGGATTGCCTTCGCGGTGTTGCTGCTGCCGGCGCTTTGGTTGCTGGTGGCACCACTGCGGCGGGCGCGATCGCTGCGCGACGCCCAGCGTGATTTCGAAGCCAATGACCGTACCGCCCAGCAGAACGTGGCGATCTTCCGGCGCCGCCTGGCGTCGCTCGAAGACGCCATGGCCCAGGGTGGCATCGACCAGGCGCGCTTCGACGAGAGTCGCCTGGAACTCGAGCGCAGCCTGCTCGAGGATACCTCGGCGCTCGAGCGTGCCGCCCTCAAGCCTTCGGCCTCGGGGCGGCTGGTAGTGCCGCTGGTGATGGTCGGCGTGGTGGTGGCAAGTGTGCTGTGGTACCAGCACGAGGGAGCCGAAGGTGACCTCACACTGCTGGCCGTGCAGCGCGAAGTCGCCAACGACCCGGAGGGCTCCACCGAGCTGATGGTCGAAAGGCTCGAGGAACAGGCCGCGCGGCAGCCCGAGAATCCCAATGTGTGGCAGTCGCTGTTTCCGCTCTACCGCGAGATGGGGCGCGGCGAGCAGGCCATCGGCGCCCTGCAGCGCCTGATCGAGATCGAGGGACGCCAGCCGGAACTGCTCGGCCAGCTTGCCCAGATCGAATTCTTCGTTGCCGACCGAGAAATGACGCCACGCGTCCAGTCGCTGATCGACGAGACCCTGGAACGCGACTCGAGCCAGCCCACCGTGCTGGGGATTCTCGGCATCACCGCCTTCGACCGCGGCGACTATCAAGCCGCCATCGACAACTGGCGGCGCGCCATTGCCGGCATGAACGATCCCGCGTCGGGCGATGCCTTGCGACAGGGGATTCAGGTTGCCCAGCAGCGCCTGGGGCTGGCGCCGGAGGAATCGCAGCAGGCGCAGGCCGAAGGACCGGGGATCCACCTGCGAGTGAGCCTTGATGATGATCTGGAAGGTCGCCTCGACGATGATGTGGCGGTGTTCGTGGTGGCCCGCGACATCGAGGGGGAGCTTCCTCCGCTTGCCGTTGCCCGGCTGACCCTGGCGGATCTGCCCACCGAACTGGTACTCGATGAGCGTTACGCCATGTCGCCCGAGGCGAGCCTTGCCGATGTCGACAAGGCGCGGTTGGTGGTGCGCGCCTCATCCAGCGGGCAGGCCACTCCCCAGGCTGGCGATCTGTTTGGCGAACTGTCGGGCATCTCGGTCGGTGCCGTCGATGGCGATCCTGTCGAGGTGGTAATCAATCGTGTCTTCGAATGAAGGAGGCGGCTAGCCAAGGATGAGGCTCACGTCGATTCGCCTGGCCGGGTTCAAGTCGTTCGTCGACCCGGTAACCGTGCCCTTCGATGGCAACATGACCGCCATCGTCGGTCCCAATGGCTGTGGCAAGTCCAATATCATCGACGCCGTGCGCTGGGTGATGGGCGAGTCATCGGCCAAGACCCTGCGCGGCGAATCGATGACCGATGTGATCTTCAACGGCTCGACCGGCCGCAAGCCGGTGGGGCAGGCCTCCATCGAGCTGATATTCGACAACCGCGATGGCGTCATGGGTGGGGCCTATGCCCAGTACGCCGAGATCGCCGTCAAGCGCCTGGTCACCCGCGACGCCCAGTCCAGCTACTTCTTCAATGGCCAGAAATGCCGGCGTCGCGATATCGCCGACCTGTTTCTCGGTACCGGGCTTGGCCCGCGTTCCTATGCGATCATCGGCCAGGGCATGATCTCGCGGCTGATCGAGGCGCGCCCGGAAGAGCTGCGCTCGACACTCGAGGAAGCCGCCGGCATCTCCAAGTACAAGGAACGCCGCCGCGAAACCGAGAACCGCATGCGTCGCACCCAGGAGAACCTCGAACGCCTGGATGACATCCGCGAGGAACTCGACAAGCAACTCGAACGGCTCAAGCGCCAGGCCGAAGCCGCCCGGCGCTATCAGACCCTCAAGCAGGAAGAGCACCGTGTGAAGGGTGAGCTTGCGCTGTTGCGCGCTCGCGCCCTGCGTGCCTCACAGATTGAGGAAGAGACCCGGGTCCGTGAACTCGAGACGGGCGTGGAGCGCGAGGTGCTGGGGTTGAGGCAGTGCGAGACACGTCTCGAAGAGGCACGTGCCGACCACGACCGGTTGGCCGGCGAACTCGACAGCCGCCAGGCGAGCTTCTTCGAAACCACCACCGCCATCGCGCGCATCGAGCAGGACATCGAACACGCCCGCTCGCGCGATGGCCAACTGGCTCGCGACCTCGAAAGCGCGCGACGCGAACTGAGTGAGCTCGAGCGGCTCGGCGAGGACGACGGTGAGCGCCTGGTCAGGCTCGACGAACGCCTCGAGACCCTGACGCCAGAGCGCGAGGAACTGGCCGAGCAGCTCGAGGAACTCGAGGCGGCTCTGGAAGACGCCGAGCCGCTGGCCGAGGACGCCGACAGCGCCTGGGAGGCTTTCAACGAGCAGTGGCGCGAGGCCAGCCGCGAAGCCGAACGCAGTCAGGATCGGTTGCGCGACCTGGAGGCGCGGCTCGAACGTCTGGACGCCGAGCTGACGCGTCGGCACAAGCAGCACGAGGAACTTCCCGACATCGCCCAGCTCGCCGCTCAGCGCAGCGAGCTCGGCGAGCAGCTTGCCGAGCTCGACCTCGAACGCGAGGCCCTCGAGGAGCGTCGTGGCCAGTGGCAGGAGCAACGCGACCAGGCCCGGGAGCAACAGCGCACGCAAGAGCAGGAGCGTGAGACGGGCCGCCAGGCGCGCAGCACCCTGCAGGGCGAACTGGCCTCGCTCGAGGCGCTGATTCAGGCCGGACTCGCCGACCATGACGAAACCCTCGATGCCCACCTCGCCGAACACGGCCTGGCGGATGCCCCCCGGCTCGGCGAAAGCCTGGCGGTGGATGCCGGCTGGGAAGCCGTCGTTTCCTGGGTGCTCGCCCCTTGGCTGCGTGCCCGGCTGGTGGCACCGGATGCCGCTCGCCGGATCATCGACAAGGCGCCGGCCGAGCTTGGCCTGCTGGATGCTTCATCGGCATGGGCGGGTGGCAACGAGGGTGGCAAAGACAATGACGTACGCCTGATCTCGAAGGTGCGCGGCGCCGGCGCGGCCGCCCAGTGGCTGGCCGGTATTCACTGCGTGGAGACTGCTGAAGACGCCTGGGCCACCCGCGGAGGGCTGGCGGCCGGAGAGAGCGTGATCACCCCGGATGGCCTGTGGCTGGGGCCGGGGTGGTCGCGCCTGCGCGGCCAGGGCGATGGCCCCGATGCCCTGCTGGTCAGCCGTCGGCGAGCCGATCAGGTGCGTGAAGAGCTCTCCGGCGTCGAGGTGGACCTGGAAGCGCTCGCCGAACGGATGGCGTCGACCTCCGAACAGGACGAACAGGCGGAAAGTGCGCTGGAAGCCTGTCGGCTCGAAGAGCGTGAACTCGATCGTCGCCGCCAGCACCTGGCGGTGCAGGACAGTGGCCTGGCCAGCCGCCTGGAGCATCTGGAAGGGCGTGCCGCCGAGCTTGCCGAGGAACTCGAGGGTCTTGGCGAATCCCGCGAGGAAGCCATGCTGACCATCGAGGCCAGCCGAGACGCCTGGCAGCAAGCCATGTCGCGGCTCGAGGAGGGTGCCGAACGGCGTGAGCGCCTGGAGCGCGAGCGAAGCGAGGCACGCGAACGGCTGGCGTCGCTGCGTGCCCGCCAGCGGCCGCTAGCCGAGCAGCTTCAGCGCCTCGCCCTGGAGCAGGAACGACTCACCACCGAGCGCGCCGGCATCGCCGAGCAGCAGGGCCGGGCCGGCGAGACCCGTCAGCGACTCGAGCAGCGCGCCGCCGAACTCGCCGAAGAGCGCGAACTGCTCGCCGAGCCAGAAGAGGAGCGCCGCGAACGTCTCGATGAACTGCTTGATCGTCGTGAAACCGAAGAGCGGGCGCTGAACGCGGTGCGTGCCAGGGCGGCCGAGCTCGTCGAACGGCTGCGCGAGGACGAGCAGGCGCGCCAGGCCCATGAGCGCAACCTCGAGGGGATCCGTGAGCGCCTGCAGGACGCGCGCATGCAGGTGCAGGCGCTGCGTCTCAAGGCCGAGACCCAGGATGAGCAACTCGCCGAGCTTGGCCATGATGCCGCGGCGCTTACCGAGCAGCTCGACCCCAATGCCACCGAATCCACCTGGCAGACCCGCCTGGAGGAGCTTGGTGAGCGCATCCGCAGGCTGGGTGCGATCAACCTCGCCGCCATTGAAGAGTACGACCAGCAAGCCGAGCGACGGGATTACCTGGAAGCCCAGCACGCCGAACTCAGTGAGGCACTGGAAACACTGGACAGGGCGATTCGCAGAATCGACCAGGAAACCCGTACCCGTTTTCGCGAGACCTTCGAGCGAGTCAATGATGGCCTGCAGGCGCTTTTTCCACGAGTCTTCGGTGGGGGAACCGCATGGTTGACGCTGACCGGCGAGGATTTGCTCGAGACGGGTGTGGCCATCATGGCACGGCCTCCCGGCAAGAAGAACAGCACCATTCACCTGCTCTCGGGTGGGGAAAAAGCATTGACTGCGCTGTCGATGGTATTCGCCATCTTCCAGCTCAATCCCGCACCATTCTGTATGCTCGACGAGGTCGATGCGCCGCTCGATGATGCCAACGTGGGGCGGTATGCCAAGCTGGTGAAGGAGATGTCAGACAGCGTTCAGTTTATCTATATCACGCACAACAAGATTGCCATGGAAGCGGCGGAACGCTTGATGGGTGTGACCATGCAGGAACCGGGTGTTTCACGTCTGGTAGCGGTGGGTGTAGACGAGGCTGCCGCTCTCGCCGAGGCATGACAGGCTTGAACCGCAGCCATAAAACGGGTAACAAGGATGTGATCTATGATGCATTGCAAGGACGACCGGGGATTATCGAAGGGCGATTGCACAGGGCACCGGCAACTCAGGCCGAAAAAAGAACAAGTGTTGACAAACAAAAAAAGTGGCCCTTTTTTTGGCAATCGCGCTATGCTGTTGACGGACAACCATCAGGCATGGCGCCTTAGCAAAGGCTGACGACCCATGGAACTTAGAGAGTGGCTGATCATCCTGGGGTTGGCGTTGGTGACCCTCATCGTTATCGATGGTGTGCGTCGCCTGCAACGCCAGCGGCGGACTCCTCGCCTCGACGAGGTGGAAACCGATGCTCGGGACACAAGTCCCGACCCGGAAGAAAAGGCCCGCGAGGCCGAGATAAACTGGGAGCTGCCCAACGGAGGGGCGCGAGTCGTCAGGCCCGCGGACTACAGCCGTGTGCAACCCAAGCCAAAGCTTGTTCGCCAGGAGCACCCGGGGCCTTCCCGCGTGTTGGCGGCGTTCAAGTCCCATGCATCTAAGACCGATGCATCTGGAACACATGATTCCACGGCAGGCGAGTGGCGTGACGAACGTCCAGGCGAAGTGTCTGATGACGCACGCGTCACCAATGCCGCTGCGCAATCCCGCCAGGAGCATGGGTTTGAGCAGGAGCATGGGTTTGAGCATGGGTTTGAGAAAGCCGAGCCGCAGGTGAGCGCAAGTGGCGAGCGTCGCGAGCCCAGCGTCTCCGTAATGGACGATCACTCCTCGGGTGTTAAACCCCAGGGTGATAAGCCCCAGGGTGAGCAAACGTCGGATGACGAGCTTGCCACGTCGGCCCATACCCGTCGGCGTGACGCTGACGCTGCGACTTCCGGTCCGTATGACGCCACCCGTGAAGAGCCGTTGGTGGCCAACCCCGAGGATCACGACGAGCATCATGATGCCGAGCGCTATCGGCTCGTCGATCTCGACGGGATGAGTGATTCCTTCAAGGATCGTTCACGGCGTGTCGGTTCCTCCGTGCAGCGTTTCGGTGCCTCGATGCGCAAGAGCATGCGTGAGCGCAGCGAACAGAAGCGTGTCGAGAAGGCTGAAAAGGCCGCGCGCGATGCCGAGCAGAGACGTCTGGCCCGCGAGCGAGCCGACGCCGAGAAGGCGGCTCGCGAAGAAGAGCGCTTGCGGCGCGAGGCCGAGGCGATAGACGCCGCCGATGATCATGATCCGTTGTTCGCACCTCCGCGAAACCGCGACGTTCAGACTCAGCATGCGGAGACACTGAGCATGGCGGATACAGCGGATGAGCAGGTGAACGATCAAGACGAGCGGTTGAACGCGCAACTAGATGAGCCGTTCGACGAACAGGCCCAGGATGAGCCTGCGCGTGGTGCCGACAAGGTCAGGGTGCATCCAGTGCTCGAGCGTGCCTTGCGCCACGATGTCAGCGCCGAGCAGGCGCGCCATGCACTGAGTCATGCCGGTGAGATCATCGTGATCAGCGTGATGTGTCGTGAGCCGGAAGGTTTCTCGGGCACCGCACTGCTCGACCTGATGCTGGCCTGTGGCTTGCGCTACAGCAGTGACATGGGGATCTTCCATCGCTTCGAGACAGAAGATCCGGACAGCCCGTTGCAGTTCTCGATGGTCAATGTGCTCAAGCCCGGCACCTTCCCCATCGAGGCCATGGATGACTTCCGCACGTCTGGCGTGACATTGCTGATGCCGCTTCCCGGGGCCAGCGACACAGCGGCGGCCTTCGAAGCCATGGTCGAGACGGCGATGGTGATCGTGCGCCACCTGGGTGGGGAGCTCAAGGACGAGAACCTGAGCGTGATGACCGCCCAGACGGTGGGCTTCGCTCGCCAGCGCGTGCAGGAATTCGAACGACGCAATCGCCTCAATCGCTATCAGGTGAACTGACGCCGGACGCTTGAAGCAGCAAGCAGCAAGACAACCCCCGTGAGGTAGCCCCACGGGGGTTGTTGCTTTGGTAAGCTAGGCGATGATGTCGGCTTCGAGCTTCGAGCTTCGAGCTACGGGGCCCTCGCCATGGATCGAGAACCAGGACGCAATGACCCAGCCCGACCAGAAGACCCTCGATGAGATCACCCGTCTGCGCGATGAGCTCGACGATGCCAATTACCGCTACTATGTGCTCGATGAGCCTCGGCTTACCGATGCCGACTACGACCGTCGGCTGCGTCGCCTGCAGGAGCTCGAGGCCGAGTACCCCGATCAGGTCACGGCGGATTCCCCCACTCAGCGGGTTGGCGCGGCGCCGGATGCCGGCTTCCCCGAGATCCAGCATGCGGTGCCGATGCTGTCGCTGGACAACGCCTTCAATGAAGATGAGCTGATCGCCTTCGTCAAGCGCGTTGGCGACCGTCTTGAGGTCGATGGCGAACAACTGGCGTTTTGCTGCGAACCCAAGCTGGACGGCGCGGCGGTGTCGTTGGTCTATGAAAACGGCAACCTGATGGTTGGCGTGACCCGTGGGGATGGCCGCACCGGCGAGGGAATCACCTCCAACTTGCGCACCTTGCGTTCGATCCCGCTGAAACTGCGTGGCAAGGGCTATCCTGAGCTGCTTGAAGTGCGCGGCGAAGTGATCATGAGTCATGCCGGATTCGAGGCGCTCAATGAGCAGGCGCGGGAGGCCGGGGGTAAGGTGTTCGCCAACCCACGCAATGCCGCCGCCGGTAGCCTGCGTCAGCTGGACCCGCACATCACCGCGACCCGTCCTCTGGAGTTCAACGCCTATCAGGTGGCGCGCATTGAGCCTGACCAGGGCGATGCGACGCACAGTGCATTGATGTCACACCTAGGTGAGTTTGGTTTTCGCACCAGTGGTGAACTGACGGTGGTCAAGGGTAGCCAGGGGCTTGTCGACTACTGCCGACGCCTGGGTGAGAAGCGCGATTCGCTCGGCTACGACATCGATGGCGTGGTGATCAAGGTCGATGACTTGCGCCTGCAGCGTGAGCTTGGTTTCGTGGCCCGGGCGCCGCGCTGGGCGATCGCCTTCAAGTTTCCCGCCCAGGAGCAGACCACACGCCTCAATGACGTCGAGTTCCAGGTCGGGCGTACCGGCGCCATTACCCCGGTGGCACGCCTCGAGCCGGTCTCGGTGGCCGGTGTCACCGTCTCCAATGCCACCCTGCACAATGCCGACGAGATCGCACGCCTGGGCGTGATGATCGGTGATAGCGTGGTGATCCGCCGGGCTGGCGATGTGATCCCCCAGGTGGTGAGAGTGCTCGAGGAAGAGCGACCCGCCGACGCTCGGGCGATCGTCTTCCCGGAGCGCTGCCCGGTGTGCGACTCCGAGATCGAGCGCCTCGAAGGGGAAGCCGTGGCACGCTGCTCCGGCGGGCTCTACTGCGCCGCCCAGCGCAAGGAGGCACTCAAGCATTTTGCCTCCCGCAGGGCGCTGGATATTGATGGGCTCGGTGTGAAACTGATCGAGCAACTCGTCGATAAGGCGTGGGTGGCAACGCCTGCCGATTTGTTCCGGCTGAGTGCCGAGCCGCTGGCCGACCTGCCACGCATGGGGCGAAAGTCCGCCGACAACCTGGTTGCGGCGCTGGACAAGGCCAAGAAGACGACCCTTTCGCGCTTTATCTATGCCCTGGGAATCCGTGAGGTAGGCGAGGCTACCGCCACCAATCTGGCGCGCCACTTCGGTACGCTCGAGGGGTTGATGGCAGCCGAGCTCGAGGCACTGGAGGCGGTGGACGATGTCGGTCCCATCGTCGCCGCCCATGTGCATACCTTCTTCCAGCAGCCTCACAACCGTGAAACGATCCAGGCATTGATCGACGTCGGGCTGCACTGGGAGGAAAGCGCAGTGGAAGCCGGCCCGACGCCGCTGGAAGGCCAGACCTGGGTGCTCACCGGCACCATGGAGACCATGACCCGTGATGAGGGCAAGGCGCGACTCCAGGCATTGGGCGCCAAGGTCGCCGGCAGTGTGTCGAAGAAGACCGCGGGCGTGGTGGCGGGTCCCGGTGCCGGCAGCAAGCTTGCCAAGGCCGAGCAACTCGGCGTGCCAGTGTTCGATGAGGCGCAATTCCTCGACCAGTTGGGCCGCTGGGAGGCGGGGGATGCATCGGCTCTGAACGATACCCGCGGGCCGAACGAACAGGAGGATGAATGAACGCACGTTTCGTGGAAGTGCCCTATCGCATGCTGCCGGCCGAAACGCTGGACGCGCTGCTCGAGACTTTCGTGACGCGCCAGGGCTATGACACCAGCGATACCGGCGAGGGCATGCGTGGCTGGGTCGCCGAGCTCAAGGGGCAACTCGACCGTAGCGAGCTGTTGATCGCCCACGATCTGCAGACCGAAACCACCGAGGTGATGACGCTCGCCCAGTGGCGCGCTTTCGGCCGTGACCTGGCCGATGACGAGGAGGGTTAGGCTGGCGCCGCTCATCCTTGATGGGACAAAGGGCAAAGGGCTTCGGTCAGGCACCCCGGATCAGGTCGCGGATCAGTCGCCGCCCGGGGTGCAGGTGGTCGACCAGTGGTTGCTCAAGCGGCAGCGGTTCGTCGCAGATCCGCGAGGCGATCAGTTCGGCGCATAGCGGAGCGCTGGCCAGGCCTCGTGAGCCGTGGGCGGCGCTGATCCACAGCCCGCCATGGTGACGCCCCGGCGTTGCGGGTACGCGCGTGGCGTCCTTGGCCAGTGCCGCGTAGGCGTCCCGCCACGCCTGGGCATCAGGTACGGGCCCGGCATAGGGCGATTTGTCGGGGCTGGCCGCGCGCACGGCGGCGCGCCCCGTCAGTTGTGCCGGGTCAAGCTCGGCGCCTGCCTCGCGCAGCGCGTCGACGAATCCCGGCAGCATCCCCTCGAGTTCCGCCAGGTTGGCAGCATGATCCGCTTCGCGCAGAGCCGTATCACTGTCATGGGGGCTGAAGGTGGCGCCAAAGGTCAGCACGCCCTCGGCCGCGGGCGCGACGTAGCCGGTATCGCAGACCACGCGGGACAGCGCCGGGGCGCCCGGCGGCAGGTTCAGCTGGCTGACCTGGCCACGTACCGGCTGTAGCGGTAGCTCGCGGGTCTGGGCGAAGCGGTTGGCCAGTGTGGCCGTGGCGATCACCACCTGGTCGGCGTTGAGGGTGTCGCCATCGGTCATGGTCAGGCGCCAACACTCGGTCGGCGTGTCCCGGGTCAGTGCCTCGACATCTGCCTGCCGGAACATTACCCCCGGTGATTCAGCAAGCCGCTGGCACAGCGCTGCCGGGCGAACCCAGCCGGCCTGGGGGTAATCCAGCGCCGGGGCCGCGATCTCAAGCCCAGCCCGGCGGCTTGCCTCGGCGGCATCGATGCCTTCCACCACGCCCGGCGGCAATGGGTGATGAGCGAGAAAACGCGCCTGCCGGCTGGCGGCCTTGTCGCTGCTTGCCAGTTGCAACACACCACAGGGTTGCCAAAGGCAATGGTCGGGGTCGAGCTGGGAGAACCAGCGCTGGCTGGTCATCAGGCCGGCGAGGTAGAAACGGCTCTGCAGGTTGGTATCCGCCGCAAGCTTCACATAGAGCGCCCCCTGGGCATTGCCCGACGCTCCCGCACTGGGCGCGTCTCGATCCAGCAGAGTGACGCGGATTCCCCGCCGCGCCAGGGCCGCCGCCACGCTGCCGCCGGCGATGCCGGCCCCGATCACCGCGACATGGCGCGCCCGCTGCGGGGGCGGTGGCGTGAACCAGGGGGTGGCGTCGCGGCGGTCATCCACCGGTGGCGTGCCAATCTCCCCGGCGAGCATCTCCCGCTTGCGACCGAACCCCGGTACCTTGCGCCAGGTGAAACCGGCGGCGGCGAGCCCCCGCTTGACCACGCCGGCACAGGTGAAGGTTGCGAAAGTGGCGTCGGGCCGTGAGCGCGCCGCCATGGCAGCGAACAGTGCCGGGTGCCACATTTCCGGGTTGGCGGACGGGGCGAAGCCATCCAGGAACCAGGCATCCACTCGCCCATCCAGGCGCAACAACCGCTCTCTGGTATCGCCGAAGTGCAGGTCGAGGGTGACGCGTTCATCGAGCCACAGGCGGTGCACGCCGGCCACCGGTTCCGGCCACTGGGCGATCAGGCGCTCGGCGCGTGGTGCCAGGTCCGGCCAGTTGGCGAGCGCGCGAGCGAGATCGTCGCGTTGCAGCGGATACTTCTCGGTGGAAACCAGGTGCAGACGAGCGCTGGGTGGGGCATGCCGGTCGAAGCAGGCCCAGGCGCAGAGCATGTTGAGCCCGGTGCCGAAACCGGTCTCGCCGACCACGAAGGGGCGGGTCTGCCGCCACGCGGCGAAGCGCTCCGGCAGCCGGTTGGCGGCAAGGAACACATGTTCGGTCTCGGCACGCCCGTCATGGCGTGAAAAGTAGACATCATCGAAGGCAAGCGAGCGCGGCGCCTGTTCTCCGGTGTCGTCGCGCTGCCAGTCGAGGCGGGCGGTATCGAGGGCGGCGAGTGCCGGCAAGCCATCGGGGGCGGCAGTCACGAAGGGCTCCGAGGTCACGGGGTTGAAGTAGACGCGCCAGTGATCAGGAACTGATCAATGTCGCCGCGGCCGCCTCATCAGCGCGTTGGCGCAAGGCATCCGCGGCGTTTCAACAGTGTTATCCACAGATGCTGTGCAAAACCCGCTGTTGATAACCTGTTTTCCAGAGGCGCCGTGCCAGGGAAGCGCTGAACAAATCGACGAGCGAGATGAAGCGCAACGCGCACGGAGCACAGGAACCGGAGCATATGGGGTATATGTGAGGATTCCGCGCACCGCGCAACGCAGCGATTCGCTCGCGCAGTCATTTGTGCAGTGTTTCCTCAGGGCAGCACCTTCTTGAACGGTTTCACCGTCACCTTGTCGTAGACGCCGGCAATCACGAAGGGGTCGGCATCCGCCCAGGCCTGAGCCTCTTTCAGGTTGTCGAATTCAGCCACCACCAGGCTGCCGCTGAAGCCAGCATCGCCGGGGTCGGTGCTGTCGATGGCCGGGTGGGGGCCGGCTAGTACCAGGCGGCCTTCGTCACGCAGATCCTCGAGGCGCTTCAGGTGGTCGGGACGGGCGGCCAGGCGCCGCTCCAGGCTGTTCTTCACGTCTTCGCTGATGATGGCGTAAAGCATCGCAGTCGCTTCCTTGGATTGAGCGGCGCATGCCGCAGGGTACCCGGTGGCGGCATTGACCGGGGTCGGCGCCGCGCGCACCATGGAGCACTATTCTGACAAAGTCACCTGCCCGCGTCATGCCAATGAATGCACTTCCCGCCCGATTCGAGGGCACGAGCCTTCCGCTGACCATTGATCTGCACATGCATTCCACCGCCTCGGATGGCGCGTTGCCGCCCGCCGAGGTGGTGGCGTTATGCAAGGCGCGTGGGCTCACCCACATGGCGTTGACCGATCACGATACCGTGGCAGGCATTGCGGAGGCCGAGCGCGCCGCCGCGCGCGAGGGTATTCGCCTGTTGCCGGGCACGGAACTGTCGACACGCTGGTCGGGCGTCAATATCCATGTGGTGGGCTTGCTGCCGCAGGGCGTGCGCGGGGCGCTGGTCGAAGGGCTAGAGGCTCAGGCCGAGTCGCGCGAGAAACGCGCCCTGCGCATCGCCGAACGCATGGAGAAGATCGGGCTCGCGGGGGCCCTGGCCAAGGCCCGCGAGCAGGCCGGTAGCGAGCGCCCACTGGGGCGGCCGGACTTCGCCCGTGCATTGGTGGCGGCGGGCCTGGTGCCGGATATCACCACGGCGTTCAAGAAGCATCTGGGCGATGGCAAGGCCGGTGACGTCAAGGCCATGTGGCCGGAGCTTGCCGAGGCGGTGGGCTGGATTGTCGACGCCGGTGGCGTCGCGGTACTGGCCCATCCCATGCGCCACGGCCTGACACGCCGAAAGCGTGGCCTGTTGCTGGATGCGTTCCGGGCCGCAGGCGGACAGGCGGCGGAACTGGTCAGCGGTTTCCAGAATACCGACAAGACCCGGGATCTCGCCAGGCAGTTGCAGGAGCGTGAACTCTACGCCTCGGTGGGCAGTGACTTTCACTTTCCAGGTGGCCACCTGGCCCCCGGCAGCATGAGTTCGGTGCCGCGCACGGCTATCCCGCCGGTGTGGACACACCCGAGGCTTGCGCACCTTTGCCGTCCCTGTTCGGGCGTTGACCCAGCGGTGGATGACGGGGCAGGCGGTGAGGCCGCCGGTGGCGCGGCGGGCATGTTATCGTCGGCAACATCTCATTGATGGAACAGGGAGCTCCCATGAGCCAGTTCTTCCAGATTCATCCCGACAATCCGCAGAAGCGGCTGATCGACCAGGCCATCCAGATCATTCGCGACGGTGGCGTGGTCGCCTATCCCACGGACTCCGGCTATGCGCTTGGATGCCACCTGGGCGACAAGAAGGCCATCGAGAAGATCAAGTGGCTGCGCTCGCTGGACGACAAGCACAACTTCACTCTGGTGTGTTCCGACCTCTCCGAGATCGGCACCTACGCCAAGGTGGACAATGCGGTGTTCCGGTTGCTCAAGGCCCATACGCCGGGTGCCTATACCTTCATTCTCAACGCCACCACTGAAGTGCCACGGCTGTTGCTGCATCCCAAACGCCGATCGATCGGCGTGCGCGTGCCGGATCATCGCCTCACCCTTGCGCTGCTCGAGTCACTGGGCGAGCCGCTGATGAGCGTGACGTTGATCCCGGTGGGTGAGGAGTTGCCGATGACCGACCCGGAGGAGATTCGCGACCGCTACGCCGCTCACCTCGACTTGATCATCGATGGCGGCGCCTGCCACCTGGAGCCGACCAGCGTGATCGACCTGCGTGACCTGCCGCCGGTGATCGTGAGGGAAGGACGCGGCGACGTGGAGCCGTTTCGGGAATAACCAGGGTGGTCTGTCTGAGCCGGTCGCAGGCCTTGCCACGTCATGTTTCGTTATTTGGATCGTCGCTGCTGTGATCATCTGCTGATGACGCCTCGGGCGCCGGGGCCCTGGGGTCCGGTGTTTCCTCGTCGAGCCAGGTGCCGCAGCGCAGGCAATATTTCGCCCGCTGCTCGTGGCGGTCGTGGCCGCAGCCCGGGCAGGCCTCATCGGAGTAGCGGTCGGCGCGAATCGAGCGAATCACCTCCGCCGAGAAAATCCCGGTGGGCACGGCGATGATCGAATAGCCGGTCAGCATCACCATCACCGAGATCGCCTGGCCAATGGGGGTCACCGGCACGATATCCCCATAGCCCACCGTGGTGAGGGTGACGATGGCCCAGTAGATGGCCTTGGGAATGCTGGTGAAGCCTGCCTCGGCGGGCTCGATCAGGTAGATCATCGCCGCGAAGATGGTTACCAGCATGAACACGGTGAACAGGAACAGGAAGACCTGGTGGGTACTGCGGCGCAGCGCCCCGAGCAGCAATTGTCCTTCGCCAACGAACTCCATCAGCCGCAGGATGCGGAAGATGCGCAGCACGCGCAGTATCCGCACGATCACCAGCGATTGGGCGCCCGGGATCAGCAGTGTAAGCCAGGTGGGCAGAATGGCGATCAGGTCGACGATCCCGTAGAAGCTGCGCAGATACTGCAGCGGGCGCTCCAGGCAGTAGAGCCGCACCGCAAGCTCGAGGGTGAAGACGATGGTGAAGCCCCACTCTATCCAGTAGAAGTGATCGGCATAGCGCGCATGGTAGGCCGCCACGCTGTCGAGCATCACCACCAGCACGCTGGCCAGGATCATCACTATCAGGGCGATATCGAAGCCCTTGGCGCTGGGTGTGTCCGACTCGAAGATGATCTGGAAGACGCGGGTGCGCAGTCCCTCACCGCCGGGCTTGAAATTTCCCTTGTTGAAATGCCCGCTCATGGCGCCCTCCCGGTTGGCGTTCGACTCTTGTCGTGGTCAGTGATCACATGATCGCCGCTGTCTTGCAACCCGCTCATGCGCGGGGAGTCGCTGCGAGGTCGCGTGACAGGGCAAGCGCCAATCGGCCGAAGGCCAGGGTGGGAAACGCCTCGGCATCGAGTTCGTCGGCAAGGGGCTGGCTAAGGGTGGCCAGGGCGCTGCGCGCGTCGTCTCGCCAGTGTGCCTCGCCGGTGTCGGCCAGTGCATCGAGGGCGACCATGGCGCGACGCAGCCAGGCGGCGGGGGTGCCGCCGGCGGGTAGTGTCCAGTTGCCGCTCAGCAGCGCCCCGGCACGGGCCGCCTTGCTGGTATCCGAGGGGCGCAGGGAAACCCTGTCGGCGAAGGCCAGGGCCAGCGACCAGAGTGCGTCGGGCTCTCCCTCCTTGAGCTCCAGTTCCAGCTCGCGTATCGCCACACGCCTCGAACCGGCGATGATCTCGCCCTCATCCAGGGCCAGTTCGATGCGGCTGCCGGCATGGTTCAGCCACCAGGTTTCGCGGTGGAAATCGGTGGCGAAGCGCGGCGCCAGGCGGGCAAGGGTGGCTTCGCCAAGTTCGGCGGCGGCTGGCACGGTGGAGAGTCCTGCGAGATCAAGCCCCGGCCCAGGTACGTCCCACTCCCACTCACCGCGGCTGGAAAGCCCGCCGCCGCCCTCTCCACGGGTCTTCAGGGTCTGCACCAGCCGGCCATCGACGCGACGCAGGCGCAGCGCCATGCGCCTGGCCTCGAGGGTGGCGTCGGGGGTGTCGTAATAGGTGTTGCCGAGGTCTGACATCCGCGACGAAAGTCCGGCCAGCAGGGGGTGGCGACGTAGCGCTTGCGGCCCGGTAGACCCCAGGGCCAGCTTGAGCTCTATCTCCTGATTCATGACGTTGCCACCTCGTTTTTATGAACTTTTGATGATTTTTTCATGACGAAGGCGGTGGTGATCACTATACTGACGCCGCCATTTTCCTAGTGCATACAACGCCCATGGTTACACCCAATCCGTTTTCCGCGATGTTCGGCCGTTCGCCATTCCAGCCGCTGCTGGCCCACATCGTCAAGGCCAATGATTGCGCCGACCAACTGTTGCCGTTCTTCGAAGCCACCCTGGTGGGTGACTGGGACGAGGCCGGCAGGGTCCGCGAATCCATCACCCGACTGGAGCACGAGGCCGACGAGCTCAAGACCGAACTGCGGCTCAACCTGCCCAACACCATGTTCCTGCCGGTCTCGCGCACCGACATCCTCGATCTGATCAGCGTACAGGACAAGATCGCCAACAAGGTGCGTGACATCACCGGCATCATGCTGGGGCGCCGCATGCAGGTGCCGGAAGCCCTTGCCCAGAGCATGCGTGACTACATGCGCACGTCTGTTGCTTGTGTGGCGCAGTCACGCCAGGCGCTCGAGGAGCTCAAGGAGCTGCTCGAGTCCGGGTTCGGTCGCAATGCCGCCGATGTCATGCAGACGCTGATTCGCGAACTGCATGTGCTCGAACACCAGGCGGACGCCCAGCAGGTCGATATCCGCCGCCGGCTGTTCGAGCTCGAGAGCGAGTTGCCGCCGGTGGACGTGATCTTCCTCTACAAGATCATCGACTGGGTCGGCGAAGTGTCGGATCGCGCCGAACGTGTCGGCAGTCGTCTGCAGATCCTCACGGCTCGCTGATTCGTCCCGCTGGCACATGCCCGATTCAGGGCCTTGACCATCTTCTGACAGCCACATAGGAAGCAATCCCTATGTCGATCATCGCGCAGCACGGCGAAATCTTCATCATCCTGGCCTGCCTCTTCGGCTTCTTCATGGCCTGGGGCGTTGGCGCCAACGACGTGGCGAACGCCATGGGCACCTCGGTGGGTTCCCGCGCCATCACCATCAAGCAGGCGATCATGATCGCCGTGGTCTTCGAGTTTCTGGGTGCCTGGCTTGCCGGTGGCGAGGTAACATCGACCATTCGCGGTAGTATCATCGACCCGGCCCTGCTCGAGGCCGACCCGCAATTCCTGGTCTACGGCATGCTCTCGGCGCTGTTGGCGGCAGCCATCTGGCTGCTGATCGCCTCGGCACGGGGCTGGCCCGTTTCCACCACCCACTCCATCGTTGGTGCCATCGTCGGCTTCGGTGCCGTGGGCCTTGGCATGGAGGCGGTGGCCTGGGGCAAGGTCGGGCAAATCGCCTCCAGTTGGCTGGTGTCGCCCCTGCTGGCCGGTACCATTGCCTTCGTGCTTTTCAAGTCGGTCCAGCACTTGATATTTGAATCGAATGACCCGTTCGCCGCCGCCAGGCGCTACGTGCCAGTTTATATCTTCCTGGTCGGCTTCATCGTCTCCATGGTCACCCTGACCAAGGGCCTGAAGCATGTCGGGCTCGATCTTGGCTTTGGCCAGAGCCTTCTGCTGTCGATCCTGATCGGTGCCGTGATCATGGGAATCGGCATCGTCATGGAGCGGCGCGTGGTCTACGAGCGGCGTGCCGATGACCACTTCGGCTACGGCAATGTCGAGCGCGTGTTCGGCGTGCTGATGATCTTCACCGCCTGCGCCATGGCGTTCGCGCATGGCTCCAATGACGTCGCCAACGCCGTGGGTCCGCTCGCCGCGGTGATCAGCGTGGTGCGTACCGAAGGCGTCATCGACAGCGCCGCGCTAGTGCCGTGGTGGGTGCTGGTGCTCGGCGGCGGTGGCATCGTGGTGGGTCTTGTCACTTATGGTCATAAAGTGATCGCCACCGTTGGCACGGGTATCACCGAGCTGACCCCCAGCCGTGGCTTTGCCGCGACGCTGGCCGCGGCCACCACCGTGGTGCTGGCCTCCGGCACGGGGTTGCCGATCTCCACCACCCATACCCTGGTGGGCGCCGTACTGGGCGTGGGCCTGGCGCGCGGCATGGCGGCGCTGAACCTGCGGGTCATCGGCACCATCGTGATGTCCTGGCTGATTACGCTGCCGGCGGGTGCGGGCCTTGCGATCCTGTTCTTCTTCATGTTCAAGGGCATGTTCGGCTAAGCGGGAGCTCCGCCAGGGTGAGCGGCCCCGGGGGCAGGTCTGAAGGGGGTCTTTTGCCAGGGAAGGCAAAAGTAGCGCCCAGGGAGGGGTTCACAGCGCCCCCGAAAGGCCTGCCGCCGGGATAGCCGCGTGTCTACCCCCCCCCAAGCGGCGGTGCCACGGCGGTGGTGCCGCCGTTTTCGTTGCTCTGCTATAGTCGGGTTTCCTTGCGTATCTTTCACTCACCTGCTGCCGGAGTGCGGCCTTGGATACTCGCTTCCCGTTCGTCGACTGGTTCCGTAATTCGTCGCCCTACATCAACGCCCACCGCGGGCGAACCTTCGTCATCCTGATCGAGGGCGAGGCGATGGCGCGTGGTCGAGGAGAGCAACTGATTCAAGACCTGGCGCTGCTGCATACCCTTGGCGTGCGCCTGGTGGTGGTGTTCGGCACTCGTCCCCAGGCACAACAGGTGGTGGAGATAGCCGGGATCACGCCGGAGACCCATCAGGGGCGCTGGGTGGCGGATGCCATGCTGATGCCGCACATCGAGCGGGTGGCCGCCGAGCAGCGGCTATGGCTCGAGGCGAGGCTATCGCTGGGCTTGCCCAACACACCGATGCATGGGGTCGAGCTGACCGCCGTTTCCGGCAACCTGGTGATGGCCAAGCCCCTGGGGGTTCGTGACGGGATCGATTTCGACCATAGCGGCGAGGTGCGCCGTGTTCGCGCCCAGGCGATCAGCGCGCTTCTCGAGCGCGGCTCGCTGGTGATCCTGCCGCCGCTGGGGTTCTCCAGTACCGGTGAAGTGTTCGACCTGGATGCCTCGGATGTCGCTCAGCACACCGCCATGGCGCTTTCGGCCGACAAGCTGATCCTGCTTGGCGAGGCCAGCGGGCTGTTCGATCAGAGTGGCCAGTTGCAGCGCCAACTGACCCCGGCAGAGGCCGAGCCGTTGCTTGGCCAGGCAGAGCCCGGCAGCGAGCTGGCCCGCCATCTGGGGGCGGCCTGTGCGGCGGCCCGGCATGGGGTGGCGCGCACCCACCTGTTGTCTTGGCACGACCATGATGCCCTGTTGGGCGAGCTGTTCACCCGCGACGGCGTGGGCACCATGATCACCCAGCACCGCTACGAGCAGTTGCGTGACGCGGAGCTTGCCGATATCGGCGGCCTGCTGGAACTGCTTGATCCACTGGAGCATCGAGGCATGCTGGTGCCGCGCTCCCGAGAGCGGCTCGAGCACGAAATCGACGATTACCTGGTGATCGAACGTGACGGCATGATCATCGGTTGTGCGGCGCTGCATACCTTCGACGATGCCGAGATGGCTGAACTCGCCTGCGTGGCGGTACATGACGGTTATCGAGGTGGGGCTCGCGGTGAATTGTTGCTGGCCGAGATCGAACGCCGTGCCAGGCGGCTAGGATTGTCGGCACTGTTCGCGCTGACCACCCACACCGCGCACTGGTTCTTCGAGCATGGCTTCCGCTTGGCCGACATCGATACCTTGCCGATGCTCAAGCGCGATACCTACAACCACGCCCGCAAGTCGAAGATCCTGGTCAAGACGCTGGGCTGAAGACGGAAGGTTGAGCGCGCGTCAACCCGTCCAGCGGTTTGTCGTTACGAGAAGGGCTGTCACCTCTGGGCGTCAGCCTTTACTCCGGTGTCTCCAGTTGGCAACACTTCATATCATTGTATTTCAACGTTTTTTTAGCTTACCCCCCGATCCTTGTCGCTGAATGGCAACGAAAACGAACGTTTGATGTTGCCTCGCTCGGGCAACTGACGATGTTCCCTCTGTTTTTCCGTGTTGCTACCTTTCTAAGTGATTGTTTATTAGAGGATAACAAGGTTTTTGGCATGGTGCTGGCAACACCCTGGGTGAGCAACAAGAACGGTTCATTACGGCTCGAACCGTTTTTGATCGCCAAAGGGGTTTCGGGTCAACACTGCCCTGTGCGCCTGTTTCCCCGGAAGCGATCAGCGTTTGCTCCAAGCGATGTGTGACTTAGGTTGCGATGAGACCGGTACCGACAACTGTCAAGGACGTGTACCACGAGGGCAAGGATGCCCTGGCAAGGATGCCTCTCCCCTTTCTAGGGGATCGAATTGTGCAGCATCGCCTCGGTTCTTGCCGGGCGGTGGTGCCGGAAACGAAGCAGGTCGGCGCGCCGCGCGATGGCGCACCACCCTCATGCGAGGTCAGGCCCTGGCGACCAACGACCGCGCATGGCTTCGGGGCCTTTGGCCCATGGAAAACTGATCGCTGCACCGGCCAGGCGGTATGGCAGTCTTTTTTCCAGACCCTTCAGTTCCCTGCGTATTGGGCCGGCCATGCCGGCCCCTTTTTTTGAGCTTTCCCCGGGCACTTCGTATTCACAGCCCAGAGGTGGGGCGAAGGTGGCGGAACGCGCTTCGGTATAACTCTGGTATCCTGAGTGGTAGTCGATGGTGGTTTCTTCTGATGTCCAGCCTGGCGGTATCCGGCACGGATCTTTCCTGTATAGAACGTTGATCATGACCACTCGTGTGTCGCGCCGTTGGCGCCCCAGATCGTTGTTGCAGCTTGTCTTGCTGGCCTTCTTGGCGGTGATGTTGCCGCTGGGTGTGCTGATGTTTCAGGCTGGCCAGGCACTCACGGAGCTCTCCCGGTTGGCCGATGTGAGCGCGCGTCAGGCCGTGGAAGAAACCCGCCGTGCCCGCACCCTGGGTGCCCTGGCGCTCGAGATGGAGCGCAGCGCACGCCAGTACGCGGTGGTCGAGCAGGAGAGCCTGCTGGCGATCTACGCCGAGCGCCTGGAAGAGTATCGGCAGTTGCTGGCCCAGCAACGCCGACTCTTGCCACAGGACCCCGACGTGGCCGCGCTGGAGGATCAGCTGGAGGAGCTCGCCGAGCTGCCCGGTCTACCCATGGAGGATTTCCAGGAACGACTTGGGGAGTTTCTGGCCTTCGCCCAGCACACCGAGGCAATGCGCCGGGCTACCAACGAACACATCGATGCACGCATCGAGATGATTCGTGCCCGCGCCGGGACGGTGCAGACCCGCCTGTGGTTGCAGACCGCCGCACTGGTATCGGCGAGCCTGGTACTGATGTTGCTGTTCTCCTGGCTGATCATTCGCCCGGTACGCCAGTTGGAGCGGCGTATTCTGGGCATCGGCAGTGGTGCACGGCCGGAGAAGCGCCACAGCATTCAAGGGCCGGCCGAGCTGGTTCAGCTCGATGACCGCCTCGATTGGCTGGCCTCGCGGCTCGATGAGTTGGAGGCCCAGAAGCAGCAGTTCCTGCGCCATATGTCCCATGAGCTCAAGACACCGCTTGCCAGCGTTCGCGAAGGCTCGGCACTGCTGGCCGATGGCGTGGCCGGCGAGGTCACGCAGCGCCAGCGCGAAATCCTCGATTTGATTGACGCCAGTGGTGGCGAATTGCAGCGGTTGATCGAACAGCTGCTCGACTACAATCTGCTGCAGCACAACCGACAGATGAGCCCGGAACGCCTGGATGCCGCCACCGTGGTCAAGGAGGTGCTGTCAAAGCACCGCCTGGCGCTCTCCAACAAGGGCATGCGGGTGACCTGTTTCGATGGTCCGCTTGAGTGGCATGCCGACCGTGCCGCCACGTCATGCATTCTGGACAACCTCATCTCCAACGCCATCGCCTATGGTGAAGATGGCGGCAGGCTTGAAATTCGCGCGCGGCGCAGCCACGAGCGGCTCGAACTCGAGGTGGCCAATAGTGGCGAGCCGATCGCCGAGGAAGATCGCTTGAGACTCTTCGAAGCCTTCTACCAGGGCAAGGCGCGCCGCAAGGGGCCGCTTAAAGGGTCCGGAATTGGCCTGTCGGTAGCGGCGGATTGCGCGCGTCTGCAACACGGCCGGCTCGCCCTGGTGGATGATCGGCAGCTGGACGTCTGTTTTCGCCTTACCCTGCCACCGGCCGAAGCGATGGCCGTGGCGAACGATGATAATCCAAGGCTCGCGCATGAGATGGGCCTGCACGCAAGGAATTGATGATCATGCACCTTCGTCCCCTGCTGGTGTGTCTGGCGGCGGCCTGGCTTGCCGGCTGTGAACTGTTACCCGATTCCGCCATCGACCCGAGGGAGTCCATGACCCCCGCGAGTCCCTCGACGGTGTGTTACGACGAGATTCCCGATTTCGACAACGAGGCATGCCTGTTCCCCGAGTGGGTGGATTTCGGCTTGGCGGCACAGCGAGGCGACCGGGACTGGCGAGGTGAAATGCTCGAGCGTCTTGAAGGGGGCGGTGCCGAACGGCGTCTGGCACGTGCCATGGTGCTTTCCTGGGGCTCCGAGCGCCAGTGGGATCAGGCTGCCGAACTCTACAAGTCCGATATGCACGCCGCACCGGCGGCGTTGCAGCCACTACTGCAGTACTGGCTCAACGAGCTCGAAGGCCGGCGAGCGATGGCCGCTCGACTGGCGGAAGCCGGCCAGGAACTGGAGGGCACCCGCCAGGAACGAGATGAACTGGAAACCCTGAACGATGAGCTAACCAAGAAGCTCGAGGCGCTGACCGCGATTGAACGCAGTATGAATCTGCGACAGCAGACCGAGTGACGGGAGATGATAACGTGAAGCATGCCAGCCAATCGTACACGCGGGCTTCGAGTAGCCGAATGTCCAGTGCCCATATTCTGCTGGTTGACGACGATGTCAGTCTGCTCAAATTGCTGGGTATGCGCCTGGAGAGTCGTGGCTATCGTGTCACCACCGCCGAAAGCGGTCGCCAGGCGCTCAAGGTGCTCGAGAGCGACCGCCCAGACCTGGTGCTGACCGACCTGCGCATGGACGAGATGGATGGCCTGGAGCTTTTTCGGGAGATCCAGCGCCAGGCGCCGGGGCTTCCGGTGATACTGCTCACCGCCCATGGTTCGATTCCCGACGCGGTGAGTGCTACTCGCCAGGGGGTCTACAGCTTTCTCACCAAGCCAGTGGACCGTGACGAGCTGTTCGCCGCCATCGACCAGGCGCTGGCCCAGACCCCAGGGCCCTCCGCCGAAGGCGATGATGCCTGGCGTTCGGCGATCATCACCCGCAGCCCCGAGATGGAGCGTATCCTCGAGCAGGCGCGCATGGTGGCGGGGTCGGATGTCAGTGTGCTGGTCACGGGTCCCTCTGGGTCGGGCAAGGAATTGCTCGCCAACGCCATTCACAAGGCCAGCCGCAGGGCCGACAAGCCGTTCGTGGCGATCAATTGCGGCGCCTTGCCCGAACAACTGCTGGAAAGTGAGTTGTTCGGCCACGCCAAGGGCGCCTTCACCGGTGCGGTGAGCGAGCACAACGGCCTGTTCAAGGCGGCCGACGGTGGCACGCTGTTCCTCGACGAGATTGGCGACATGCCGTTGACCCTGCAGGTAAAACTGCTGCGGGTGCTGCAAGAGCGGCAGGTCCGCCCGTTGGGGTCTACCCAGTCGATTCCGATCGACGTGCGCATCATCTCCGCCACGCATCGCGACCTCGATCGCTCCATGCGCGAAGGGGAGTTCCGCGAGGATCTTTACTACCGCTTGAACGTCGTCAACCTGCGCCTGCCGCCGCTCAAGGAGCGAGCCGAAGACGTACCGCTGCTGGCGAAGTATCTGGTGGCCCAGGCGGCCGAGCGTCACAAACCCTTCGTCAAGGGATTCTCGCCGGAAGCCCTGAACCTGTTGGCCGCCAGCGCCTGGCCCGGCAATGTGCGCCAGCTGGTCAATGTGGTGGAGCAGTGCGTGGCGTTGACCAGCTCGGCGATGATTCCCGAGGCATTGGTCTCCCAGGCCCTGGTGGCCGAAGACAACGCCTTGCCTACCTTCAACGATGCCCGAGCCGGTTTCGAACGCAGTTACCTGATCAAGGTGCTGAAGATCACCGAGGGTAACGTGACCCAGGCGGCACGTATTGCCGGCCGTAACCGCACCGACTTCTACAAACTGCTTGCCCGCCACGAGCTGGAACCCAGCACCTTCAAGCCGGCCGCCCACCATAGCGGGTAACCCTTTCACCCCGCGTGACCCGTCTGCACCCCTCAACGTCGAGCCCCCTGCCTGGGCAGGGGGCTCGATTGGTTCAACGCCTGGCCGGTCGGCCGCGGCGGATCACTCCTTGATCTGTGTCTTGCGAAGGTACGGGAAGATCGTCTCGTAGTCGCCGAACTTCGCCTTGGCATCTTCGTTCGAGACACTGGGTGGAATGATCACGTCCTCACCGACCGTCCAGTCGGCGGGGGTGGCGATACCGTGCTTGGCGGTGGCCTGCAGGGCATCCAGCGCGCGCAGTACCTCGCCGAAATTGCGGCCCACGGTCATCGGGTAGGTCATCGACAGCTTGAGCTGCTTGTCGGGACCGATGATGAACACGGTACGCACGGTGGCGCTGTCGGCCGGTGTGCGACCGTCAGGCAGGTAGGCATCGGCCGGCAGCATGTCGAAGGCCTTGGCAACCGCCAGGCCATCATCGGCGATGATCGGAAAGTCCACCTGGCTGCTGGCGTAACTCTCGATGTCACCGATCCAGCGCTTGTGATCCTCCACGCCATCCACCGACACACCGATCACCTTGGTGCCACGCTTGCGCCATTCTTCGGCGAGTTTTGAGACGGCGCCGAACTCGGTGGTGCACACCGGGGTGAAGTCCTTCGGATGCGAGAACAGGATGGCCCAGCTGTCGCCGATCCACTCATGGAATCGAATCGGCCCCTGGCTGGTCTCGGCCTCGAAATCCGGTACGACTTCGTTGATGCGCAAAGACATGATGGCATTCTCCTCTGGGTTTGGATGAACGGCCCGAATCGACGGCTCGGCGCCGAGTGGCCTGTCGTGTCATCAGAATGGCATGCTCTCGCCGGAGCGTGAAGTCCCGTCGTCAGTTCCTAGCGTGCTTACTTTATGCCATTCGCGCCCTGTAGTGCCTCAATCAGCACAATGTCACGCACCAAAAAAAGCTCTTTAGCACACCGCAATATGAAATTTTGTTAATTGTGCTTTAGTGATGGCTTATTCATGGTCGTTCACTCTTTTTGCTCCTATGGTCATATCTCATCACCGCTCAATCGGTAAATTAAGGTTAAATTCCCATCACTGGAGTGTCCTATGAGCACTCAGGGTATGGCCCCACAGAAGTGTCCAGCGGGGCACTTTCAGCCATTTACGCCACTGCAATCCATTCGCGATAGCTTGCTTTGGTTGGTGCCGTGCTTCGTCGCCTCGTCACTGCTTGCATTCTTCGCCAGCCTGATCAACTTCTTCGGGCTGCCATTCCCGCAGGTCGCTTACTACCTCGAGGTATTTCACGAGCACTTTTACAACCTGTTGCCATTCCTGATCGGGGTGGCGCTCTCGAGCCGGCTGTGCATGGATTATGATCTGCCGCGTCCACCGGTCGCGTTGTTCGCTCTGGTGGTATTGGTGGTGATTCTGGCCCAGCTCGATCTCTACTTTCCCGATACCTACAATTTCCACGGAATCTTCGGTTTCATCGTGCCGTTCCTCACCGTGCCGCTGATGGCCTTCCTGCACCGGCGTGGCTTCGGCCGGCTGGTCAAGTCGAATATCACTGGCATCCATGTGCGTGATTCCCTGAATCTGATCATCCCCGGGTTCTGCGTGCTGTTGACTACGGTTGGCGTGCTGCAGGTCATCTACCTGCTGGTCGAGATGCTGCCCATCACCCCCCCGGCACTGGACATGGTGGAAGAGCCCTACAGCGCCGGATTGTTGATGGTGTTGCTGAACTCGCTGTTCTGGTTCATTGGCGTCCATGGGTACTTCGCCATCACTCCGCTGATCGAGGATCTGGTGGCGGTGGAGAGTGGACTGCTGAGCGGCGGGCTCTCGTTCTTCGGCAGCTTCGTGTTCATTGGTGGGGTGGGGGCCACCATGTCGCTTCTGATCGCGATCCTGCTGTTCTCGCGTAGCCGGCTGTATCGCAAGCTGGCGATCATCTCGATCCCCATCGCGTTGTTCAATATCAACGAGGTGCTGCTGTTCTGCCTGCCGATCATCCTCAACTACCGCCTGCTGGTACCCTTCGTCGCCTTGCCGATGCTGAACTGTGCGGTTGGGCTGGCGCTGATCCAGCAGGAGGTGTTGACGGTCCATGCCGGCGCCATGCCGATCAACAGTCCGGTGCTGTTCAATGCCTGGATCAGTACCGATGGCAGCTTGATGGGGCCTATCGTGCAGGTGGTGCTGGTGCTGGTGGGGGTCTTCCTCTACCTGCCGTTCATGGTCTGGAACGATCGGCGTCAGGCCAATGCCCATGTCCAGCTGGAGCAACTCAACGCCACCTTCAGCACCCGCTACGAGGATATCTATTATCTGGCTGGCGATCCGGTCACCGAATCTCAGGTGCGGCGGGCCAGGGTGGAGGAGTTGATCGATCGCTTCAGGGCGGTCCAGAACCTCTCCTTCAAGATGTTCTACCAGCCCAAGGTCGATCCTGTACGCGGAACTGTGATGGGGGCCGAGGCGCTGATCCGTGCCCAGGACAAGGAGGGCCGGCTGGTATCTCCAGGTGTCTTTCTGCCGACCTTTCACGATGGGCGAATGATGAAGCATATCGACCAGTGGGTATTTCTCGAGGTGGTGGAGCAAATTCAGGAGTGGCGAGATACCGGCCATCACCTGGTGCCGATCAGTGTCAATCTCGATGCCGAGACGCTCGCCGATGAACAGGTGATGAAGCAGATAGTGAAGACGCTCCAGCCGGTCGCCGAGTTCATTCGGGTCGAAATCACCGAAGAGGTGCTGGCCCAGACGGACGCTGTCGCCAAGGAGTCGCTGGCACTGCTCAAGGCCCAGCGAATCGCCATCGATATCGACGATTTCGGTACCGGGTACTCGTCATTGAGTTACATTTCGCGGTTCAGGCCCGATGCCGTGAAGCTCGATCGCAGCTTCGTGCTGAACTTGACGGAGAGCCACGGCATTCGGCTATTCGACAGTGTCATCGAGTTCGCTCAATCCATGGGGCTTGCGGTGATCGTCGAGGGGGTCGAGTCCGAGGCGGAGCTCGTTCATGTGCGCCGCCATCGTGGCCTGTTGGTGCAGGGCTGGTGCTACAGCCCGGCGCTTCCGCCGGATGGCTTCCAGGAATTCATGAAGGAGTACCTGAACCCCAAACCCGAGCGAATCAAGCGGCTCGGCACGGCTAGCGCTGGTGGCGCCGCTTGACCTCGACGCGCAGTCGTCCTTCGCCCAGCCGCGCGGTCAATGTCTGCCCCGGCTGGGTGTCGTGTGCGCGGTGAATCACCCCACCCTGATCGTCCTCCAGAATCGCATAGCCGCGCCCCAGTACGGCCAAGGGGCTGACGGCCTGCAACTCACGGGCGAGCCCCGCCACCCGTTCGCGCTGACGGGCCAGTTCGCGCGGTATGGCAGCGAACAACCTGGCTTGCACGGTGCCCAGTTGGCGGGTTGCCTGGGCCAGTTGCCGTTGTGGCGAGTGGGCGGCCAGGCGGGCCGTTAGATGGCGCTTGCGGTGCCTGTCTGCTTCCAGGCGCCCCTGCATGCCGCGCGCCAGCCGCGCTTCCAGCTGGGCGAGGGTGGTGCGCTGGCGGGCCAGTACGTCGCCGGGATGCCGCAACCTGGCCTTCAGATGATCCAGCCGCTGCCCTTCGCGTTCGAGCCGTGCCGACTGGGCGCGTTCGAGCCGGCTGCCCAGCAGTGCCAGGCGCGTGGCCAGTTCGCGCTGGTCCGGTACCAGCTGCTCGGCCGCCGCCGACGGGGTGGGGGCACGCATATCGGCGGCGAAATCGGCCAGTGTGACGTCTACCTCGTGGCCGACCGCCGACATCACCGGCAAGCGTGAATGAAAGATCGCCCTGGCCAGGTGCTCGTCGTTGAACGCCCACAGGTCTTCCAGGCTGCCACCCCCGCGGGTGATCAGGATGGCGTCGCGGCTCGGGTCAAGCATCGCTTGGCGATTGAGCAGCCCCAGTGCCGCGATGATCGCGGGTGCCGCTTCACGACCCTGTACGGGCACCGGAATCAGCGTGACGCTGGCCAGCGGCCAGCGCGCCTTCAACACCGCCAGCACATCGCGAATCGCCGCCCCGGTGGGAGATGTCACGACAAGCAGGTGGCGGGGTGGGTAGGGCAGAGGGCGGGCATTGGCGAAGACCCCTTCGTCGGCGAGCCGGGTCTTGAGGCGTTCGAAGGCGGCCAGCAGTTCGCCGATGCCCGCCGCCTGAACCGCTTCGACGATCAGTTGGTAATCGCCGCGCGGCTCGAAGATCGAGAGCCGCCCCCGCACGCGCACCAGGTCGCCATCGCGCATCGGCGCGCCAACGAAGCGCGCCCGATTGCGAAACAGCGCGCAGCGCAACTGGGCCTGGTCATCCTTGAGAGTGAAGTACACATGCCCGGAGTTTGGCCGCGAGACCCCCGAGAGCTCACCTTCCACCCAGACATCGCCGAAGCGCCCCTCCAGCATCTGGCGGGCGCTGCGATTCAGCTCGCTGACGGTTAGCGCGGTGGGTGCGGTGGGTGCGGGGGGCGGCATGGCGCGGCTCCTGATGATGAAGCGCCAGACTACCACGCAGCCGCGGATGGATTGAATTCAGGGCGTTGGACACGGCTGCGCCCGGCCAAGGGCCGGGCGCAGGTGGGTTTTGCTGAAGGGTTTTGCTGAAGGGTATTGATGATGGGTGCTGCGAGAATCCTTCGGTCGCGTATCAGTTGCCGTCGGTGGACATCGCATCCAGGGCCGAATTCCAGGCGCGCTGGGCGTTCTCGCGGGTGGTTTCCCAGGCGCTTTCCGCACCTTCCTGGGTGGTTTCCCAAGCGCTTTGGGCGCCTTCCTGGGTTTCCATCCACGCCTCGCGGGAACGCTCACGGGCCTGCTGCCACCAGTCGTTGTCGTAGACCGGATAGCCCTCGATCTCGTCGGCGCTGGCATCCAGCATCACGCGGTGCTCGGTGTCGCCGTCGTCGTCCTGGTAGGTCGTCAGGCTGAACTGGCCAGCCTTGACGATAAACTCTTGCCCGCCAAGGTTCAGCACGCTGCCGCTTTCGATGACCAGAGCGGCGACGCCCATGCCCTCGTCGAGCAGGATGTCCTCGACCTCACCGACTTCCTCTTCGGGGTTGGCGCTCAAGTAGACATCGGCATCGATGATGTCCTCGGCGGAGTAGAGGCCCTGGGGTTGATGGCCTTGGGGTTGATGGCCATGGTTTTCTGCCATAGCACTGGCACTGATGCCGGCGGCAAGGGCCGCGATGGTCAGTGCGAGGGGGGTTGTCATCTTCGTCATGGGTCTCTCCTTGATCCTGCGAATCTGCAGTGACGCAGTGTAGACCCACCCTAGAGCAGATCGTTGCAACCTGCATACCCCCCGTGACGAGACCCACCCTTGGCCGTTATAATGGTTGATTAACTTCCCCTCCGTTCACCAGCTCACTGGGTGTTGCCGATTATGCTACGTATGGCCCAAGAAGCACTTACGTTCGACGACGTATTGCTCGTGCCCGGCTACTCCGATGTCCTCCCCAAGGACGTCAGCCTCCGGACCCGCCTGACCCGCAACCTCTTCCTCAATATCCCGCTCGCTTCGGCCGCCATGGATACCGTCACCGAAGCCCGCCTGGCCATCGCCATGGCCCAGGAAGGTGGCATCGGCATCATCCACAAGAACATGACCATCGCCTCTCAGGCCGCCGAAGTCCGCAAGGTCAAGAAGCACGAGAGCGTGATCGTCAAGGACCCGGTTACCGTGGGGCCCAAGGCCAAGCTCGAAGACCTGCTGGCGATGGCCAACGAGCATGGTTTCTCCGGCTTCCCGGTGGTCGAGGGCGAGACCCTGGTCGGCATCGTCACCGAGCGTGACATGCGCTTCCAGCCCAATCATGGCGACAGCGTGGCCGACATCATGACCCCGCGCGAGCGTCTGGTCACGGTGGCCGAAGGCACCAACCTCAACGTCATCAAGTCGATGATGCAGGAGCACCGCGTCGAAAAGATGCTGGTGGTGAACGATCGGTTCCACCTGCGTGGCCTGGTCACCTTCAAGGACATCGAGAAGGCACGCACCTTCCCCAGCGCCGCCAAGGATGCCGATGGCCGCCTGCTGGTCGGCGCCGCCGTGGGCACCGGCCCGGAAACGCCGGATCGTATCGCCGCACTCGCCGAAGCCGGTGTCGACGCCATCATCATCGACACCGCCCATGGCCACTCCAAGGGCGTGATCGACCGGGTGCGCTGGGCCAAGGAGCACTTCCCGCAGATTCAGGTGATCGGTGGCAACATCGCCACCGCCGAGGCAGCCACGGCACTTGCCGAAGCGGGCGCGGATGCCGTGAAGGTGGGTATCGGCCCGGGTTCGATCTGCACCACGCGCGTTGTCGCCGGTGTCGGCATGCCGCAGATCACCGCGGTTGCCAATGTCGCCGCGGCGCTGGAGCCCTTCGATATCCCGCTGATCGCCGATGGTGGCATACGCTTCTCCGGCGACCTGGCCAAGGCCATCGCCGCCGGCGCCAGTGCGATCATGGTGGGTGGCCTGCTGGCCGGTACCGAGGAAGCCCCGGGCGAAATCGAACTGTTTCAGGGCCGCACCTACAAGGCCTACCGTGGCATGGGCTCGATGGGTGCCATGTCGCAGAATCAGGGCAGTGCCGACCGCTATTTCCAGGACAAGAGCGAAGGTGCCGAAAAGCTGGTGCCGGAAGGCATCGAAGGTCGCGTGCCCTACAAGGGCGTGATGAGCGCCATCGTCCACCAGTTGATGGGTGGCCTGCGCGCCTCGATGGGCTACACCGGCTGCACCAATATCCAGGAAATGCGCACCAAGCCGCAGTTCGTGAAGATCACCGGGGCCGGCTTCGCCGAATCCCATGTGCATGACGTGCAGATTACCAAGGAAGCCCCGAACTACCGGGCGGGCTAAGACCGTAAGCTTGAAGCCGGACGCTTGACGCTGGAAGTGGGCCCACTGCCTCTTCCAGCTTTCGCGTTTTCGGCATGTTTGCCTCTCAAAGGAACGGCCAGATGACCGATATTCACGCCCACAAGATCCTGATCCTCGACTTCGGCTCCCAGTACACCCAGTTGATCGCCCGCCGCGTGCGCGAGATCGGTGTGTTCTCCGAGATTCGCGCCTTCGACATCACCGAAGACGAGATCCGCGAGTACGACCCCAACGGCATCATTCTCGCCGGTGGCCCGGAATCGGTCACCGAACTGGGTTCGCCCCGTGCGCCGCAGTGCGTGTTCGAGATGGGCCTGCCGGTACTCGGCATCTGCTACGGCATGCAGACCATGGCCGAGCAGCTTGGCGGCAAGGTGGCGGGCTCCAACATCCGCGAATTCGGCTACGCGCAGATCCGCATCGACGAGCCCACCGAGCTGTTCCGCGATATCTCCGACCATATCGACCACGCCACCGGCAAGAACCTGCTCGACGTGTGGATGAGCCATGGTGACAAGGTCGCCGAAGTGCCCGCGGAGTTCACTGTCACCGCCTCCACGCCGAGCTGCCCCATCGCCGCCATGGCTTGGGAAGCCAAGCAGTTCTACGGCGTACAGTTCCACCCGGAAGTGACCCACACCCTGCAGGGCCAGCGCATTCTCGAGCACTTCGTGCTGGAGATCTGCGGTGCCGAGCGGCTGTGGACCCCGGCGCAGATCATCGAAGATCAGATCGCCCGCGTGCGCGAGCAGGTGGGCGACCGCCATGTGCTGCTCGGCCTTTCCGGTGGCGTGGACTCCTCGGTGGTGGCGGCACTGCTGCACAAGGCCATCGGCGACCAGCTGACCTGCGTGTTCGTCGACAACGGCCTGCTGCGCAAGGCCGAGGGCGACCAGGTGATGGAAACCTTCGCCCGGCACATGGGCGTGAAGGTGATCCGCGTGGACGCCGAGGACCTGTTCCTCGACAAGCTCAAGGGTGAGGCCGACCCCGAAGCCAAGCGCAAGATCATCGGCAACACCTTCATCGACGTGTTCGATGACGAAGCCAGCAAGATCGACGGCGTCGACTTCCTGGCCCAGGGCACCATCTACCCGGACGTGATCGAATCCGCCGCCGCCAAGACCGGTAAGGCGCATGTCATCAAGTCGCACCACAACGTCGGCGGCCTGCCCGAGACCATGAAGCTCAAGCTGGTCGAACCGCTGCGCGAACTGTTCAAGGACGAAGTGCGCAAGCTCGGCCTGGAACTCGGCCTGCCCTACGACATGGTCTACCGCCACCCCTTCCCGGGGCCGGGCCTCGGCGTGCGTATCCTCGGCGAAGTGAAGAAGGAGTACGCCGACATCCTGCGTGACGCCGACGCCATCTTCATCGAGGAACTGCACAACGCGGGCTGGTACCACAAGACCAGCCAGGCCTTCGCCGTGTTCCTGCCGGTCAAGTCCGTCGGCGTGGTCGGCGATGGCCGCCGCTACGAATGGGTCATCGCCCTGCGCGCCGTGGAAACCATCGACTTCATGACCGCCCGCTGGGCCCACCTGCCCTACGAGCTACTGGAGAAGGTCTCCAACCGCATCATCAACGAGCTCGCCGGTGTCTCCCGCGTCACCTACGACGTCAGCAGCAAGCCGCCTGCGACGATCGAGTGGGAGTGAGCCTCTCGCAGTGCTACTCTTCAGAAAACCCGCCTGCATGGCGGGTTTTCTGTCTCTGAGATAAGGAGGGGGAACGCATGGATGCTAGTGAACTGATTCTCTATCAGACCGAGGATGGTCGCACCGCCATCCACCTGCGTGCCGAGGAGGGCACCGTCTGGCTTACCCAGGCTGAGATCGCCGATCTGTTTGCGACGACCAAGCAGAACGTTAGCCTTCATGCTCGCAACATATTGAAAGATGGTGAGTTATCTCCGGATTCAGTTGTCAAGGAATCCTTGACAACTGCTGCAGATGGAAAGCGCTACAAAGTCAAGTGGTATAGCCTGCCGATGATTCTGGCGATCGGCTATCGCGTGCGCTCGCCACGCGGCACGCAGTTCCGGCAATGGGCCACGGCCAACCTCAGCGAATATCTCATCAAGGGCTTCGTCATGGACGACGAGCGTTTGAAGGAGCCTGGCGGGTGGGATTACTTCGACGAGCTGCTGGCGCGCATCCGCGATATCCGCGCGTCGGAGAAGCGCTTCTATCAGAAGGTGCGGGATCTCTTCGCCTTGAGCAGCGACTACCGTGCTGATGACCGGGATGCACAGCTGTTCTTTGCCGAGGTGCAGAACAAGTTCCTGTATGCCGTTACCGAGCAGACCGCCGCCGAGGTCGTCGTGAATCGTGCCGATGCTGGGGCGCCCAACATGGCGCTGACCACCTGGAAGGGGGCACGGGTGCGCAAGCAGGACGTCACGGTGGCCAAGAATTACCTGACGGCCGACGAGATCGATACCCTTAACCGGCTGGTGGTAATCTTCCTCGAACAGGCGGAGCTGCGGGCCAAGCAACGTAAAGAGCTGACACTGGAATACTGGCGCCAGAATGTCGACCGCCTGTTGGCATTCAACGACAGCCCGACACTTGAGGGTTCAGGTAACATCAGTGCGGAACGGGCCAGGACCATTGTCCATGAACGTTATGAGCAGTTCGATGCCCAGCGCCGGCAGAGAGAAGCCGCCGAGGCTGATCTTGATGACTTGCGGGCGCTGGAGTCTCTGGAACAGCAGGTCAAGCGGGATAAGAACGGATGAACAGGAACGACGACCGGCCAGCACCGGTCGAGCAAACCTTGCTGACCTGGTTTCATCGACGTGTCACCGATGAGAAGAAGTAGGCGCTGCGTGCCAAGGTCATCAGCAATGCCAGTGCACGCCAGAAGCAAGTGCTGGAAGATGCTCAGAAACGTAGTCGTTGGGGGTGGTCCTGTGCAATGGAAACCATCGGCTTCATGGCCGCGCGCTGGGCATATCCGCCCTACGAGCTGCTGGAGAAGGTTTCCAACCGCATCATCAACGAGCTCGCCGGCGTCTCCCGCGTGACCTACGACGTGAGCAGCAAGCCGCCCGCGACGATTGAGTGGGAGTGATCAAGCGTTAGTCGCTAGCTGGCACCAGACGGTAAGAAACCCTAAAAAGCCCATGCGTTCATGGGCTTTTTTGTTTTTTCGTCTGGCAGAATATGGCAACTAATGGCAGCGGGAAGCACCGCTTTAGCGTGGTAGCCAAGTAGTATTAGTGGAAATGAGGCTCTTATGTGGCACCATGAGTGCGAAATAGATTGAGGGGATTTAATCGACTTAGAGAATCTTGTAAGCTCTTTTGTGAGTAAAGTGTCAAATGGACAGAACAATGGCAACAGAGGGAGCCCCGATAGACGAGTCGGAGTTGGCTGCTCAGCTCCGCACACGCGGCTTGGTTCGTACTGTTGCGGATCGAGAGTGCTGGCGTCTGGATGATAACCGCTCTACATTTCTCGAGACGCTCTCGACCATCTTGAACGCTACCGATGCGCCACCGATTGACCTACACATCGAAGATGCGCTGGCAGAATTGGAGGGACCGCGCTTCTTCCGCGTCCAGCATGTTCTATGCGATCTGATACCTTTTCTGAACGTAGATCAAGACGTCCTTCTCACCTTCATCACGCGCCTGCTCGATACAGGTGGCAACGATTTGGCTGCTGGCGCTCCGAGTACCGCTTTTGGCGAGTGGACGAAGAAGGTCCCAGCCAGATCTTCCAAGGTCTATGAGGCAGCACGTACAGGCGATAACCTCGCTTTGCGTCAACTATTCACGGTTCTCATAATGAACGCTGATGTCGAGGAAGGCCTAATTTTCGCGCAAGCTCAAGAGCGCGAAGCGAAGCTCGCAGCCATCTCGGCTTTAGGAACTATGGAATTGGGTGAACGCTACCATGAGGTACTCGATACACTTCTCCAAGGAGCCTCTAGCGACGATGAGGGCATCGCTCTTCGGTCACTTGAAGCATGCTACCGCGCTGTTGAAAAACGAAAAGTAACCGCTCCAACCAGTTTCGACGAACAACTCGAACGGGTTCTTCAGAGTCAGAGTTCGCTAGCGATTCACTTGGCTGCAGAGCTCCTATGGCGTAACCAAGAGGGCCTTACAGAGAACGCCATGGACCTGTGCCTCAACGCCGTTGCAGATGTTGACCCAGACAATATTGGAACCATCTCTCACATCGATCATGCCTCATACCAACTTGTGAGCGCTGGTCGAGCTGAACAAGTGATTCACCTTCTTGCTGAATTGCTTGATCGTTCGGAGGGGCGGATCACGCTGGACGCGTTCCAAAGTACGTGCCATGCGTTGAAGCATGCAGGCTCTGAAGTGCTTGGTAGTGCGGTTGTGTATTGGCTGCTCAATGGGGGTGTATACACTCGTAAATGCGTGGCGAATGAAGTGTGTAGCGTTGGGAAAGATGGCCCATCTTTCTCAGTCCCCAAGTCCTCTCTTCCTACGGACTCATCAGACCAGCTGTTCCTTTGCCGGAAGGCTGTCGGATGGTTCTTTATCGATCCACTGGCAGCAGTTGCCATACCATTAGCGGTACTTCGCGACGGATGTCAGGATATTGCCAGTGACGTCCTCAATCTGATCTACGACCCCCTGCTCCTAAGTTATGGTGGCAAGTTGAAGGACTATCTTGAACGCTACGTTGAAGATGGCGGAGCGAATGGCTTTGGTATTACGGAACTGCTCGCCCGAAAGGTTGCATTCAAGGACGCATTGGAAGGCATTGAAAAATTGGTCGAACTGCACCCTAGTGAAATGCAGCGCGAGACAGAGCGTGTTCAGTGGAACGAGCAGATGGAAAGGGGCATGGAACAGGGGAAGCGGGAATCTATATTTGAGAATCTCTTCACCAAACAATACATCCTGTATGGCCGCTCGTCGCTGACGCCGATTCATACCGGTGCGGGCGCTACGCATCTCACCGAGAACGAAATGAAGTCGTTCTCGATCTCGTCCGAGTTACCTCTCCTCAATATTGTTGACCCGATTGGTCTCGACTACTTGCTTGTTCACCTCAAATTTGAGCCACGAGAACAGCGATGAAACTTGTCTTGACGCACTATCTGCGCTCGCTGCGCGAACGCGAGGAACTCGACGCAATTTTGCCCGATCTTCTGGCTGAGAGTGGGTTTGAAGTTCTAACCCGCCCCCGCCGTGGCACGGGTCAAGCCGGTGTCGACGTCGCTGCAGTCGGTCCCAATCCTGACCGCGATAACGTTAGAAGTTTGTTCCTGTTTACAATAAAATCCGGTGATTTGACGAGAGAGCATTGGGATACCGGTCAGCAGGCTGTTCGGCCGTCTCTTAACCAGGTTCTAGATGACTATATCCCGAACCGCATCCCTCCCCACCTATCGGATCTACCCATCGTCATTTGTGTCTGCATGGGTGGCGAGATGCGTGAGAATGTTCGTGCCCAGTGGAGTGGCTTCTGCCGGACGAACGAGAAAGCCACCGTTCACTTCGCCGAGTGGAACGGAGAACGCCTCGCGGATTTGATCCTTAGCGGCGTGCTGCGTGCAGAGTTAATTGAGGATGAGAACCGGGGATCGTTCCAGAAGGCGCTAGCGATGCTTGACCATCCCGACATCGCATATCGGCATTTCCGTGACTTGCTCAATGCCATCTTCACCAAGCCTAAGAACCAGGCAGAGCGTACACGTCAGCTACGTAAGACCTATCTTTGCCTTTGGGTTCTTTTCGTATGGGCTCGTGATACGGGCAACCTTGAAGCGGCGTACCGAGCATCTGAGCTGGTACTACTACGTAGCTGGCCACATTGCGATAATACCCGTCTGCGCAAAGGGCCGATACAACGGGAGAGGCTAACTCATTTCGATCAGGTCTTGAAGCTTCATAACATCATTGCCCACCTTCTTCTCGTTGAGAAGATTGGGCCGTTCGCCGATAAGCGTTACGCGCTTTCTATGGCCGTAAATTCACGCAACGCGGTCGATATTAACATTGCACTGTTCGAGACGCTGGGGAGGTTGTCTCTGCACGGACTATGGTTGGATGCCATGAGTTCCTCGCAGGACGAGGCATTTTCGCAGGCAATGAGTGAAGGGGCGGATAAGGTGCTAAACATAGCGATTGGGATGCTAAATGCAAACCCAGTGCTTGCCGCCCCCGTTCGGGACGATTTCACGATTGAACTGACTATGTTTATGCGTCTTGCAGACGTGCGTGGCCGTATTTCCAATGTTGCCGACTACATCCGTGGGATGTCCGATCACCTGTGCAATGGACTGAGAATTCGGAAGCACTATCCTACGCCGATGACAGATTATCGAGACGTCCTAGCCCATCCCAGAGACCGCAGTGATGCATACTTCGAAGAGCATACGCGTGCTGGGATTCTTTACACTTTTGTGCTCGCTTGGCTTGCGATGATTGGAGATAATGAACGCGCAGAACGCTTGCGAAGCACCTTGCTTGAGCACGCTCCGCACATGACACACCAAATCTGGATTCCTGACGGCCAAACGGATGAGGTCTTCTGGGATGGTGGCCGAGAACATGGCCTGTCGGTACCAGGTCTGCCGCTCAACGAGTCGCTCGAAGCCGTCTTTGATCTCATCAATCGCGTAATTATGGAGCATCCGCTGCATGAGCGAGTAAGTGCTGTGAGAATAGGTCTTATCCCTATTTTCCTTACGGCCTGCCGCCATTATCGCATGCCTGTGCCACCGCACGCTTGGCAAGCTCATGATCGTTCCTCACCGGACAGTACCGCCTCTGATCAATCCGTATCGGATCCTGGGATGCAGTAGTCGCAAGGTGGGTAGTCTTTGGTAGGAACACGCTTCGAAACGCTCTGCTGTAAGACAGACCCAACAGACCGCAATTGGGGACGGACTCTCATTCTTGTGATTCGCAAGTTGGTTAAATGGCGTTTCAGCCACTCTCGAAGTCTGCGCAACTGGCCTCTGTGGCCACTACTTGAGTGGCGGAGTTGGTCTGTGCGATGTGTCACCTCACGGGCGTTGCTTCCCACTGCTAAGGTGATGCTACTGACTACCGCCACAGAGCGGGAGGTGTCCGTATGGACCAGCGCATGAGCTTGATCACTCTGGGGGTGGACGATCTGTCGCGGGCGCGCCGCTTCTACGAGGAGGGGCTGGGTTGGCGGGTGGGGTTGGCCGTGGAGGATGAGGTGGTGTTCTTCCTGCTCAACGGGGTGATCCTCTCGCTCTATTCCCGGGTCGATCTGGCGAAGGACGCTGGCGTGCCGGATTCAGGCGGTGGCTTCACCGGCATCAGCCTGGCCCACAATGTGGGCTCCCAGGCCGAGGTGGACAGCGTGCTGAGCGAAGCGGAGCGCGCCGGCGGGCGTATCGTCAAGCCGGCCAGCAAGGCGGAGTGGGGCGGTTACTCCGGCTATTTCGCCGACCCCGATGGCCACCTCTGGGAGGTGGCGCACAATCCCTATTGATGGCCAGGGCAATACCTGGCTCGGTTGAGGGCCCCGGTTACAGCCGCACTAGCATCTTGCCGGTATTGGCGCCTTCGAACAGCGCCAGGAAGGCGTCCGGCGTGCGCTCCAGCCCCTCTTCGACGGTTTCCGTGTAGTCGATCTCGCCCCGGGCGACTTGCGGGCCGACCTCTTCCAGGAAGCGCGGATAGTCGGCCCAGTGATCGAAGATGATGAAGCCCTGCATGCGCAGGCGCCGGATCAGCAGCATCGCGAGGTTGCTCGGCCCCGGTGTCGGCTGCTCGGCGTTGTAGTGGGCGATCATCCCGCACACGGCGATACGGCCGCCGGTACGCAGGGTGTTGAGGGCCGCTTCCAGGCAGACGCCGCCGACGTTCTCGTAGTAGACATCGAAGCCATCGGGGCATGCGGCCGTGAGTGCTTCGGTGAGCTCTCGGGTATCACGGTCGCGGTAGCTCACCGCCTTGATGCCGTGGGATTCCAGCCACTCGAGTTTCTCGGGTGCCCCGGCGATGCCCACCACGGTGCCACCTCGGGCCTTGGCCAGTTGAACGGCCAGCGAGCCCACCGCGCCGCTGGCCGCGCTGACCAGCACGTTGTCGCCGTCGCGCATCTCGGCGATCTTGTTCAGCCCGGTCCAGGCGGTCATGCCCGGCATGCCGAGCACACCGAGGTAGGCCTGTTCGGGGACCTCGATGCTTGGCAGCGGTTCGACCTGGTCACCCGGAAGCTGAGCGATGTCTCGCCAGCCGCCCATGTGCCGCACCTTGTCGCCCACGGCCAGGCGGGAGTCGCGGGATTCGACCACCTCGCCCACCGCGGCACCTTCCAGCGGCTCGCCGATGACGAAGGGGTCGACGTAGGTCTTCACCCCGGTCATGCGCCCGCGCATGTAGGGGTCCACCGACAGCCAGGTGTTGCGGATGCGCACCTCGCCCTCGGCCAGGGCGGGAAGCTCGGTCTCGTGCAACTCGAAGAGCTCGCGGTTCGGCGTGCCCTGGGGAAAGTCGCGGATGGAGAAGTAGCGTGACTGCATGGTGTTTCTCCTTCAGATGACGATTAACACGCCAGGGTGGTCGATTTTCTCCATCAATGAAACCGCCACGTGCGGATCACTCCGGGTGGCGGTGTTGCGTTGTGGGCTTCCTGGTCCGCGATCGCCGCGGGAAGAGGTGGCTGTGTTCAGCCACGCAGCTTGCGGGCGTTGGATTGCGTCTTGGTGCTGTAGGGCTTCAGCGCCGCCGCGGTGATTCGCGCGGGGTCGGCACCTTGGGCCGCCGCCACTGCCGCTCGCTCGGTCGCGGTGGCGTAAATTGTCGCCTTCTCCATCACCATGCCCATGGCTTCTGGGCCGGTCATGGCGCCGCTGGCCATCATCATGGTGCGGCGGTAGATCACTTCAGTGGCAGAAACCATCATCATGTTGTAGGAAGATGCGACCTTCATCCATGTGACCATCATGTCCATCGGGTTATTCTTCATTTCGTCTGCTACTCCTCATGGCTTTTACCGTCGGCTTGGTGCTGGTTCATGCTCCCGCCTCCTGTGGATGGCGGTTATCGCCACCCGAACCTCGCCGTAGGGTCATCGAGAGGCAGGATTGGTTCAAGATAGCGTCAACTACGATCGATGTCGGTGCGCTGACACACCCTCTTGCCTCACTGACCACTTGGGTATGGCTTGGCATGTCACGCATGCGCTCTTTGAGCTGTTCGATCATTCTGACGGACAATGGCCAGTTCAATGGCTCCCTGAGGTTGATACCCGGCCTGCACCAGTATTTCATTCCTTGTGTCGGTCGCACGCTGGTGGATGCCTGATACGAGTGGCCCTCACCCCATGAGGTGTGCATGAGACAGTACGATCACAGCACCTGCCCCTGCGGAAGCGGCGAACCGCTCGCCGGTTGCTGCGGGCGCTATCACGCCGGCGAGCCGGCGCCGACCCCCGAGGCGCTGATGCGCTCGCGCTACAGTGCCTTCGATCTCGAGCTCACCGACTACCTGTTGGCGACCTGGCACCCGAGCACCCGGCCGCCGAGCCTGGAAGCGGACGCCGCGACCACCTGGAAGCGTCTCGAGGTGCTCGAGAGCGGCGAGGAGGGCGAGCGGGGCTGGGTGCGGTTCCGCGCCACTTTCCGCGAGGGCAGGCGCTGGTCGGTGCTGGAGGAGTCGTCGCGCTTCGTGCGCGAGGCGGGACGCTGGTGCTATGTCGATGGCAACCCCGCCATCCATCGGCTCAAGCCCGGCCGCAACGCGCCTTGTCCCTGCGGCAGTGGGCGCAAGTTCAAGGCCTGTTGCGGCCTGGTATGAGGGTTGAGGTTGCGTCGTAGTGTTGTCCGTAGGTTGTCAATTGACAACCATTCGAGATGTGTCCTATTCTTTGCTCATGGGGGCTTAGATGCCACGTTCTCGCCATAGTAAAAAGGAAGTCGAAGTAGCCTTGGTGAATGCCGCTGTGGCGAGTTCTGTATCGTGAGCGTGTGGAGCACGCCGAAGAACCCAGCCAACCATGCCAGGCAGCTACGCCGTGTCGTTGATAACTGCACGGGTAGTCCATCCTCTGAGGAGGACGACAAGCCATGATTCACTACGACTTTACTCTGAAATTTGCCGTTCCTGATGTGCTGGACATGGAAACGCTGGAAGCCCGTCTTTTCGAGGCAGGCTGTGACGATGCACTTATCGGGCTTGGGCAGAAAGGCCGTCTGGCTCTGGAGTTTTCACGTGAAGCGGCCTCTGCCCATGAGGCGATCACCAGCGCCATGGCGGATGTGAAGTGCGCCATATCAGAAGCGCGCCTGATCGAAGCCGGTCCTGACTTGGTGGGTGTGACCGATATCGCTGAGCTGTTTGAATTCAGCCGCCAGAATATGCGCAAGCTGCTGCAGTCACATTTGGCGACCTTCCCGTTGCCGCTGCATGAAGGGCGAGCCTCACTCTGGCATCTGGCCGAGGTCCTGGAGTGGTTTGGTACACACCATCACAAGGCGATTGATGAGACGCTGCGTGAGGTAGCCAGAGTCAGCATGCAGGCCAACGTCGCTCGCGAGACTCGTCGCTTGCCGCCAGAGGATATCCAGCGCTTCGACGCCCTGGCTTCGTGACGGCTCGCGTTCCAGAAAACGGAGTCGCTGCATCTCTACTCGTGCGTACTGACTGCATTCGCCCTACTATCCTGACGTATCCGCCACGGCCATCCGAGTTGATGTGGCAAGGCAGGGTATCGGGTGTTCACGAGTAATTAGGCGTTCTCGAACGGCGCCTGGACTGGCTGGGGCGATTCAAACACAGGGAAACGACATGGCTTCCATTCGCCGTGAACTGGTCGGGTTGATCGAACGAGAGGCGATACCGCGCGAGCAGGTGGAGCGCGCCGTTCGGCTCTCCGGGCTGCATCCCACGGGCCGGGCCTGGTCCGTGTTCGTGGATCGATTGCTGCTGTGGCTGGGCACGCTGGCGCTGGCCTTCGCGGTGTTGTTCTTCATTGCCTACAACTGGGCCGAGATGACCCGCTGGCTGCGCTTCGGGTTGGTGCAAGTCGCGCTGGTGGCGGCTATCGCGGTCTACTGTTGGGGGGCGAGGCGGCCGGAGGTGGCCCGGGCATCATTGACGGCGGCTTCGCTGCTGCTGGGCGTGCTGCTGGCGCTGTTCGGCCAGGTGTACCAGACCGGCGCCGACCCCTGGCAGCTGTTCTTCATTTGGGCGGTGTTGATGCTGCCCTGGGTGCTGGTCGCCCGCTTCGACGTGCTCTGGGTCGCGTGGCTTGGCTTGCTCAATGTGTCACTGGCGCTCTATTTCCGCATCTGGGGAGGGGCATTCGGCCTGTTCGCCAGCGACGTGGCCGCCCTGTGGGGACTGTTCGTGCTCAATACCCTGGCGCTGGTTGCCTGGGAGTTGGCGGCGCGGCGCTGGTATTGGCTCGCGGCCGGGTGGCCCACCCGCCTGCTGGCGCTGGGCGGGGGCATCCCGATCACGCTGCTGGTCATCACGTTCATCTTCAACGAGCGGGCGGACTTCTCTCCGTCGCTGTTGGTGTATGCCCTGTGGCTGTTGGCGCTCTACGTCGTCTACCGCCACTGGAAACCGGACCTGTTCATGCTGGCGGGGGGCTGTTTGTCGGCGATTGTCGTGACGACGCTGTTCCTCGGCAGGCACCTGTTCGGGCAAGCCGAGGCGGCCGGGTTCCTGATGATGTCGCTGGTGGTATTGGGCCTGGGTTCCGCGGCGGTGTTGTGGCTCAAGCGGCTCCACGTGGAGATGTCGTCATGACTCACCCTGCGAGGCGACTGAGATACAGGCTTGGCCGGGCTGGTATCGAGGTGAGCGGCGAGCAAGAGGCGCCCCCGCTGGAGATGCCCTGGTTCGTGCGCACGCTGCAGGCGTTCTCGGGCTGGTTGGCGGCGCTGTTCCTGCTGGGGTTCATCGCCATGGGCGTGGTGTTCGTGATCGAGAGCAGCGTCGCCTCCGCGGTGCTGGGTGGTGCGATGATCGCTGGCGCCTATGCGCTCCTGCACCGGGCACCCGGCGACTTTGTCGAACACCTGGCCCTGGCCGCGAGCCTAGCGGGACAGTTGCTGGTGGCCTGGGCGCTGGTCTCCGCCCTGGAAGACGCAAATACCCCATTCTGGTGGGGGCTGTTGGTGCTTCAGGGCTCGCTGGCGCTGGCCATGCCGAGCCTCACCCATCGCACCTTCTCCGCCTTCGCCGCCAGTCTGGCGTTCTATCTGGCCTTGACCGAAGGCGTCTCGGCGCCGTCGCTGGCCGGCGGCCTGGTGCTGTTGGCGGCCACCGCCCTATGGCTCAACGAGTTTCGCTGGCCGGCCCGTCTGCGGTCCATGCAGGCCTGGGGCTATGGCCTGCTGCTGGGCCTTTTGGCCATTCAGGCCATGGAAGATTTCGGCCATTCGCTGCTCATCGGGCGCTACCACCTCGGTAGTGGCCTGGCCTGGCTGGAGCCTTGGGTGGGGGATGCCCTGGGCACGCTGGCGCTGTTGCTGCTGCTTCGGCACGTATTTCAACGCCACACCCGGACAGTCGCATCGTCCGCGCGTGCCGCCGCCTATGGCGTCGTGGCCGTGCTGATGCTGGCGTCGCTTCAGGCGCATGGTTTGACCCAAGGGGCCGTGGTGGTTGCGCTGGGATTCGCCATCGGCAATCGTCTGGTCATGGGGCTCGGCGGAGTACTGCTGCTGCTCTCCATAACGAGCTACTACTACTGGCTCGACGCGACACTGCTGATCAAGGCGCTGACGCTGCTCGTTCTCGGCGTGCTGCTGTTGGCGATCCGCTGGGCCTTGCGGCACTGGTGGCGGGCCGGGCGAGGGGAGGACGCGGGCCAATGATGCCGGCAAACAGGCTGAACAAGATCGTGGTAGTGGCCGCCATGCTGCTGATTCTGGCGGTGGTCAACTGGGCTATCTGGGCCAAGGAGCGCCACCTGGCCGAGGGCGAGGTGGTGTATCTGGAACTGGCACCGGTAGACCCGCGTTCATTGATGCAGGGCGACTACATGGCGCTGAACTTCGAGATCGGCAACCGCATTCGGGGCGCGCTGCACGAAAGGCTCGACGACGAGACCCAGGCCGTCGATGGCCATGTGGTCGTGCGTCTGGACGACCAGCGGATCGCCCATTTTCAGCGGCTGGGCGCCGGCGAACAGGCACTGAGTGCCGACGAGATGCGCCTGCGCTACCGGCTGCGCAACGGCCAGGTGCGCTTCGCCACCGATGCCTTCTTCTTTCAGGAGGGTCACGCCGAACGCTATGAGCCCGCTCGCTACGGCCTGTTCCGTGTCAACGAGCGCGGCGAGCCGCTGTTGGTCGCCCTGCACGGCCCCGAGCTGGAGCCGCTCGGGGAAATGGAGCGTTAAGGGTTTGGCGCCGAAACGAGGAGACCCGATGACCGCCCGACAACCCTTCACCCTGGCAGCCGGCGATGCCCGCCGTCTGCTGGTGCGCTATCACTTCCAGGCGGCGCCGTTGGAAGCCGTCATCCGTCGTCTGGGCACCATTCAGTTCGATCCCCTGGCGCCGGTGGGCACCAATCCGGATCTGGTCCTGCAGGCCCGGGTGCCAGGGTATCGGCAGGGTGACTGGCGGCATGCGGCCTATGAGCGGCGGCTGCTGGTCGATGGCTGGGACAAGCAGGCCAGCCTGATCCAGCCCGCTGAGTGGTGGGCCCAGGCGCCGTTTCAGCGCTGGTTCGCCCGGCGCTGGCAAAAGCACGGCGTGGATGTCGATGCCCCGGAGGCGCGTGCCCTGGTCGAGCAGGTGGCTCGCCATGGCCCCGCCACCAGCCTCGAGCTTGGCGATCAACGGGCCGACCCCGCCCTGCGCGGTAGTTGGTACGGGCCCAAGCGTTCGCGGCATCTGCTCAAGGCGTTATGGGATGCCGGGCACTTGATGACCCACCATCGGGTGGGCGGGCGCCACGCCTACGACCTGCCCGAGCGCGTGCTGCCACAGGGCATGGGAAAGGGAGAGGCAAGCGCCACGCAAGACGATGCCCTGCAACGGCTGGTGGTACGCCGCGTTCAGGCCGCCGGCCTGCTGCGTCCCACCGCCGATGCCGCCGTCTGGTCATTGCCCTGTCAGCGCGGCGAAAGAGATCGCATCGCCGCCCGGGCCGTGGCCCAGGGCGAGTTGGTCGAACTCGATGTGGAAGGCACGCGCTACTGGGCCACGCCTGCGGTCCTCTCGCGGCTGGATGAGGCGCCTGCCCCGACCGGCATCGGGGGCGTGCGCTTTCTCGCCCCGCTGGATCCGCTGATGTGGGATCGCGGCGGCGTCGCCCGGTTGTTCGGCTTCGATTACGTCTGGGAGGTCTACAAGCCCCAGGAACTGCGCCGCTGGGGATACTATGTGCTGCCGGTGATGTGGGGCGAGCGCTTCGTCGCCCGCTTCGATGCCAAGTGCCGACAGGGCACCTTGACCCTGCTGGCGTGGCACTGGGAACCCGATATCCACCCCGCCAGGCTGCCCGAAGGGCTGGCCGAAGCGCTGCAGCGGGCCGCCAGTGCGTTCGTCGACTACCTTGGCGCGTCCCGTGTCGTGCTGCCCCGGGGGCTGGGGCGTGAAGCGCGACGCGCCTGGCAGCGGGCGGTGCACTGAGGGGCGGCAAGCTCGCGCCATGATGGCTTGCCGGCCATCCCCAAAGAGGGCAGAGCGTTGTCGAACCCTTGCCTGCCCCATTCGTCGAAATCCGTGCAATCTGTCCGGTCAACGTCACGCCGACCGGTGAGGAGAGCGCGTGGAGGAGCCGGCCAGGGCCGCCTGAAGCGCCTGTTCCTGAGGCACGAGGGCGCTTTGCAACCATTCGCGGAAGGCGGCTGCCCGAGGGGTTGCCATCACCCCGGGGAGGCCAACCAGATAGTAGCCGAATTCGGTGCGCCGCCAGGGCCGTAGGGGGAAGAGGGTTCCCTGCCGCAGCGTCTGCTGGGCCACCGTGAAGCGCGCCAGGCAGACTCCGAGGCCCTGGTCACAGGCGGCAAGGGCAAGGCCTGCATCGGAGACCCGCAGGCGGGGCAGGTCGTCGGTGTCGTGGAGCCCCTCGGCATGCCACCAGGGGGGCCAATGGCTCCAGGGCTCCGTGGCGGTGGCGCCACCATCTTCGATATAGCGCTGGTTTCGCCAGTCGCCGGCGGCGGCTTCCGCTGGTCCCACCATGGTAATGGCATCGCCCAGCAGGTAATGGGTATGCAGGCCGGGGTAGTGGCCGCCGCCGAAGCGGATGGCCAGGTCGGCCTCGCCCTGGTGCAGGTCCACCAGGTGGTCGGCGCCTATCAGGTCGAGGCGTAGCCCCGGATGGCGGCGCAGAAGGCCGTCGAGGCTCGGCAGCAGGCAGTGACGGGTGAATGACTGGGGGGCCGATATCGTCAGTGGGCCATCGATGGGGGATTGGCCGAGCTCGGCGGTGGCCTGTTCGATCATCGCGAAGGCCTCGGCGATGCGCTTCTGGTAGCGTTCACCCGCCCGGGTCAGGGTCACACCCCGGGCACGACGTTCGAAGAGGCGTGTGCCCAGTTCGGCCTCCAGCGCCTTGATGCGATGGCTGACGGCGGCGGGGGTGACATGCAGTTCTTCTGCCGCGATTCGGAAGCTGCCCAGGCGCGCCGCCGTTTCGAAGGCATTCAGGGTGGCCAGGGGGAGGCGTCTCGGGTGCATGGGTTAGCCCTGCTAAGCCTAAGGGTGAGAAAGCATTCGTTGTCATTAAACCAGCTAACGACAGAATGGTAACCTCTTCCACCGTGATACGTGAGCTGACCATGAACGAGACTCTCCATCGTCTTTCCGCCTTCACCCAAGACCCGGAGGGCGGCAATCCCGCCGGTGTCTGGCTGGGCGATACACTGCCCCAGGCCGACGCCATGCAGCGCATTGCCGCCGAAGTGGGCTATTCAGAGACCATCTTCCTGGCCCCGCTTGGGGCGGGCCGCTATATGACGCGCTATTACAGCCCTGCCCGGGAGATCGACTTCTGCGGACATGCCAGCATAGCCGCCGGGGTGCTGCTGGGATCATTGAAGGGCGAGGGTACCTACCGCCTGGAGACCGCGGTGGGGGAGGTGCCGTTGGAGGCATCCCACCAAGGCGGGGCCTGGTGGGCCACCCTGGAATCGGTTTCGCCGCAACAGCGCCCGGCGCCGCCGGCCCTGGTAGCCGAGGCGCTCGAGTGCCTCGGCTGGCGCCCCGATGAGCTGGACCCTGACCTGCCACCAGTGTTGGCCTATGCCGGAGTCTGGCACCTGGTGTTGGCGGCAGCCAGCCACGAGCGCCTGGCGCGGCTGGATTACGACTTCGATGCGCTCGAGGCGCTGATGTCGCGGGAGGGGCTGACCACGCTGCAACTGGTCTGGCGCGACGACGAAGGAGTCTTCCACGCACGTAACCCCTTCCCAGTGGGAGGCGTGGTGGAGGATCCCGCTACGGGTGCCGCGGCGGCGGCCCTGGGTGGCTACCTGCGTGATGCAGGGCTGGTCGCGGCGCCTGCGAGCCTGACGATTATCCAGGGCGAGACGATGGGACGTCCGAGCCGTCTCGAGGTGACGCTTCCCGAACATGGCGGCATCCGGGTAAGCGGCACGGCGGTCTCGCTGGAGCCAGGAGGCCCGGAGGGTGACGGCCGCCGAAACTCGGAGCCGTCTGCGGCAGGCAGTCAGCCTAGGTAGTCGACATAGCGATCGAAGGCGGCACGTTGCCATTGAGCCTGCTGGTACCAGAAGGCAAGGACTTCATTGTCGAAGGCGACAGCGTTGGAGTGGGTCATGATAACAGTCCTCCTGAGTGGACTTCTTACACCATAGACCCTTGTCTGCTGCATTGCAGCAAATAACGATCCGCCATGCGCATTTCAGCCGATTCCGGGTGTTGCCGTGTGATATCGGCTTGTATCCGGCCAATCGGCATAGCCGGGTATGGCTGGTGACGGGATGATCCACTAAGTTCAGGGGTAACGTGAGCCGTCGCTCACGCCAATGGCGCCGTCAACGGGCCAGGTGCCTGACGATGATGGCCAAAGGGTGGCACATGGATCGCATTCACCAGCTCAACCTCGTGACCAAGCGCCTGGTCATCATGACCACTGCCGCCGTGGTGGTGCTGGGGATGATGTTCGGGTTGACCTTCTTCTTCAATCATCAGTTCATGGTCACCTGGGTGGTGCCGGTATGCGGCATCATCGGTGGTTTCGTCAGCATTCAGCAGCGCCTCAGCAAGCTCACCGACGAAGAGTTGGCGCTGCTCGACGCCTCCTGGTTCCAGGTCCTGCTGGTGCCGATCTTCGGTGGCATCTTCGCGCTGGTGCTCTATCTGTTGTTCCTCGCTGATATCATCTCGGGCGAGCTCTTTCCCGCCTTCGATTTCCCGCGCCCGCCCACCGGCGCCGACGATGAGCCGGTGACCGGTCAAGCTTTCATGCAGCGGGTGTTCAAGGAAACCTACCCGGCAACCGGGCCTGACCTGGCCAAGTTGCTGTTCTGGTCATTCGTTGCGGGGTTCTCGGAGCGTTTCGTGCCGCAGTTGATCAGCAAGGTCACCAAGTCGTCGACCCGGACCGATCCTCCAGAGCATCGCGAGTGACCGGGGGCCCGCGTGCATGCTGTCAGGCTATCGCACCGATAGGTGTGAAGTTGAAACCTTAACAGCCTATCCTTTGTCCCATAAGGAACGTACCACGTGGTTCATTTTCAGCTTCCGAGCCACGCCATGCATTTTTGTCAGGAGTCTTCATGAGCAAGGACAACGCCTATGTGCCACCCAGGGTCTGGACGTGGGAGAAGTCCAGCGGTGGTCAGTTTTCCAGTATCAACCGTCCTATTGCCGGGCCGACCCACGAGAAAGCGCTACTCGTCGGTAAGCATCCGTTTCAGCTTTACTCCCTGGCCACGCCCAATGGGGTGAAAGTCACGGTGATGCTCGAGGAACTGCTGGCGCTGGGATACAAGGATGCCGAATATGATGCCTGGCTGATCAGGATCGGTGATGGCGAGCAGTTCGGCAGTGGTTTCGTCGAGATCAATCCGAACTCCAAGATTCCCGCCCTGATGGACCGCAGTGGGCCTGAGCCGCTGCGGGTATTCGAGTCAGGCTCGATTTTGATGCATCTCGCGGAGAAGTTCGGTGAATTCCTGCCCTCCGAGCCGGTGGCGCGTACCGAAACCATGAACTGGGTGTTCTGGCAGATGGGCAGCGCGCCGTTCCTGGGAGGTGGCTTCGGGCACTTCTATGCCTATGCGCCCGAGAAGCTCGAATACCCCATCGACCGCTATGCCATGGAAGCCAAGCGCCAGCTCGACGTGCTCGACCGCCATCTGGCCGAGCACCGTTACCTGGCGGGCGATACCTACACCATCGCCGATATCATCACCTGGCCCTGGTATGGGCAGCTGGTGCTTGGGCGGCTCTATGACGCGGCGGAGTTCCTGCAGGTTCAGGAGTACCGGCATGTGCTGCGTTGGGCGAAGGAGATCGACGTGCGCCCGGCCGTGCAACGTGGCCGTATGGTCAATCGCACTTTCGGTGACCCCGAGATGCAACTGCACGAACGCCATGACGCCAGCGATTTCGATCTCAAGACCCAGGACAAGCTCGCCGACGTCGAGTAGCGGCGGTCGTCAGCGCAGAGACAATGCGCTCAACGCTGCTGTCAGGCGCTCGATCAGCTCACCGCTGTGGCGCCAGAAGTGCCAGTAGAGTGGCACCTCCAGCACCTCGCCCGGGGCGATGCTGACCAGTTTGCCCTGCGCCACCCACTCGTCGACCTGCATCAGCGGCATCATGCCGTAGCCCATGCCGGCGCGGGCCAGCCGCACGAAGCCTTCCGATGAGGGACAGAGGTGGAAGGGGAAGGCGCCGCGGTACCCGTGTTGCGCCAGGAAGCGGTGCTGCAACTGGTCGTGGGGGCCGTAGACGATGGCCGGCGCGTGGCGAAAGGCCTCGGGCGTCGGTCCCGCCGGAAAGTGGTGCGCGCGGTACGCCGGTGTGGCCAGCGGGTGATAGGTCATGGTGCCCAGTGGCACGCAGCGCGCGCCAGCGATTGGCTGGGGGCTGGCGCACAGGCAGGCGGCCACGTCGCCATCGCGCAGGCGCTTGAGCCCCACGTCCTGATCCTCCACGACCAGGTCGAGCAGCAGCCCTTCGGCGTGGCACAGCGTTCCCACCGCATCCGCCCACCAGGTGGCCAGGCTGTCCGCGTTCAGCGCGATGCGCAGCCGCGGCGAGGCGCTTTCCAGGGTGGGCAGTGCCTGGCGCAGGTCGCGCTCCAGCAATTGCACCTGCTGAAAATGATTGAGTAGCCGCTGGCCGGCGGGCGTTGGCGCCAGCGCCGGGGTGCGCACCAGCACCGGCTGGCCCAGTCGCACCTCCAGCGCCTTGATGCGCTGGGACACCGCCGACTGCGAGAGCCCAAGGGCATCACCGGCGCGCTCGAATCCCCCACACTCGATCACCGCGGCCAGCGCTTCGAGCAGCTTGTAGTCCAGCATGATGTCTCATCCGGGTGATGATCATGACGTCATCATAAGCAAAACTGATTAACCATTAACAGGATGATTTTTGTGCATGGCAAAAGCCGGATAACCTGACGGCCATTCGACAATGATGGCGGAGGCGAGGCGATGCTTGAGAGCTACCTGACTGGATTGGTGGTGTGTGGCGGGATCATCGTCGCCATCGGCGCGCAGAACGCCTATGTGCTGGGGTTGGCAACGCGCCGTCGGTTCCACTGGTGGTCGGCGGGGGTGTGCATGAGCGCGGATTTGCTGCTGCTGACGCTTGGGATGTTCGGGATCAGCGCGCTGTTGCTGGCCATGCCGGGTACGCTCGCGGTGCTACGCTGGGCGGGGGTGGCGTTCCTTTGCTGGCTGGCCTTCCACGCATTGCGCCGGGCGTGGACCGGGCAGCAGGGGCTGGGCTTGGCTGGCGGCGAGGCGCCGGGGCTGCGCCAAGTGGTGTTCGCCACCCTGGCGGTGACCCTGCTCAATCCACAGGTCTACCTCGATACGTTGCTGTTGATTCCCTCGGTGGGGGCGCAGCAGGCCAGCTCCGCCACTTTCCTGGCCGGGGCGGCCACGGCATCGGTGCTGTGGTTCAGTCTGTTGGCATGGGGAGGCGCTGCACTGTCGCCCTGGCTGACTCGGCCACTGGCGTGGCGGCTGATCGATGGGGCCATCGGGATGATGATGGCCGCTATCGCGTTCAATCTGGCCATGGGGAATGGAGTCCCCGTGGCCTGAGGGTCAATCCACCAGGGTGAGCATTACCGGCGCCACGCCGCGGTTGAGTATGCCCAACTTGCGTGCCGCGCGCTTGGAGAGGTCGATGATTCGCCCCTTCACGAACGGGCCGCGATCATTGATCAGCACTTCCACCTCGGTACCGGTATCCGGGCGTGTCACCAGCACCTTGGTGCCGAAGGGCAGGCTCGGGTGGGCGGCGGTCAACGCCTGCTGATCGAAGGGTTCGCCACTGGCGGTCGGGCGGCCCTGGAACTGGTCGCCATAGTAGGACGCGATGCCTTGCTGGCCATCGGCGTCATGGGCCTGGGCATTACCGACGATGCCAGTCGTCAGCAGGCCTGCCAGGCAGCAGGTGAGCAAGATTCGGGAAGTGCATCCCATGGCGGTTGCCTCAATGTTCTCGTGTAGCGGATCGCGCGTTCATCGATGCGATGAGGTGCCGTCAGGCAGTGGCATGTTAACCGCTCACCGAAGTGCTGGCAACCTTTCGGGAGTTCGGCGACGTTAGCTGCAGGTTGTGAACAGATGTAAGCAGCGGGGCACTTGACCCTAACTCCTTGATGCTCCTGCTGCAGCGCAGCATGGCGGGCGGCGATAAAGCCGGTCCCGGCCTGGAGCCATGGATGTCGGAAACGCACGGGTTCGTGACACAGGGCTTGTGGCATAGTGAGGTTTCCCCCACAGGAGAATATCGGCATGGCAAGCATTTTTACCCGCATCATCCAGGGTGAGATCCCTGGCCACTTTGTCTGGAAGGACGAGGCGTGCGTGGCGATCATGACCTTGAATCCGATGAAGCCCGGTCATCTGCTGGTGATCCCGCGTGAGGAGATCGATCACTGGGATGACTTGCCCCATGCGCTGGCTGCGCACCTGATGAGCGTGTCGCAGCGGCTGGCCAAGGCACTCAAGCGTGCCTTCCCCTGCGAGCGGGTAGGGATGTTGGTGGTTGGCCTGGAAGTCCCCCATGTCCACATTCATCTGGTGCCTATCGATGCGATGCAGGATATACGCGTGGAAGGATTGCCCCAGGCCACCTCGGACGCACTGAGCGAAGCCGCTTCACGATTGCGCGAGGCGCTGGACCTGCAAGATTGAGCTTGAGTAAACGAAAACACCCCATCGGGCCTGGTGGCCGGATGGGGTGTCGTAGTATCGCTTGGCATATTGCACCTAGCGTTGGCAATCTTCCTCGAACAGCTCCGCCTTGGCATCACGCATCACGTTCTCGCAAGCGGCCTGGTGGGCGAGCTGGGTGAGCAGGCTCTGGGTCAATTCGAACCCCTTGCCTAGGCAGGTATTCATTTCCTGCCGACTCACTTCCGGGCTGACATTACAGTCGATCTTGATCGTTCTTCCGCCGCCTTCCATCCGGTCAGCGATGTCTCTCAGTCGCCAGGCTAAACGCGATTTCCAACTGGCTGACTCTTCCGCGCCTTCGTTTACGCTAAACGTGCACCGCCATTCAGGTTTATAGACCTTCATGTGAACCTCCGTGCTGGCTTGGAATGATCGATCGTGGTGTCTTGCTCCGTCATGGTGAATGTTGCAGCACCAGCATACAGACTTTGTATGAGGGTTGCGCTGCTTCATCGGTCAAGATCGCTCTTGCGGGCGAAGTTTTGCAATCAACGTGGCCGCTGGGCTCTACTTGAGCCTTGAGCATCGAACGCAATCGGTCGAAGGAATGGGGTTTAGGAAGGGGCAAGGAAAAAGGGGCGACAATGGCGATTCGGCTGAGGATGATCCTGGTGATGATGATGGTGGCGACCTTCAGTGGTTGCGCCATGTTTGCGCCGTCACCACCCCAGGATCAGAGCAATATCTGCGAGATCTTCCGCGAGCAGCCCGGCTGGTACGACCATGCACGTGAGTCGGAACAACGCTGGGGCACGCCCATCGCCACTCAGATGGCCTTCATTCAGCAGGAGTCGTCCTTTCGCAGCCATGTGCGCCCGCCGCGCAAGCGCATTCTCGGTTTCATTCCGGGGCCGCGCCCCTCTTCTGCGAAGGGGTATGCTCAGGCTCAGGACCCGGTGTGGGGGGAGTATCGTGACGATGCGGGTGGCCTGTTCTCTCGGCGTACTCATATGAAGCATGCCACCGACTTCATCGGCTGGTACAACGCACGCACCCACCGCCAGGTAGGGGTGTCGCTCGGCAATCCGGAGCACCTCTATCTTGCCTATCACGAGGGAGCCGGCGGCTATCGTCGTGGCAGCCATCGCGGCAAGCCCCAGGTGCTTCGATCGGCAAGCCAGGTCGCGGCGCGAGCCAGCCGCTACCAGAACCAACTGGCGGCCTGCGAGGCCGAGTTCAAGTGCCGGCGCTTCTATCAGGTATGGCCGTTCTGCCGTGCCTGAGCCGTTGGCAGGGGGGATGCACGGCGGAAGCGGGCATCCGCTAAGCTGATTAACATCCGTTGCTCGCCGCTTCTCACACTGCCTTCGGGAGATAGCCTCCATGCACGAACATGATCATGACCGCTATGCCTACCCCCATCGCCTGCTGCACTGGCTGGTCGCCCTGGTGGTGGTGTGTTCTCTGGCAAGTGGCCTCACCCTGGGGTTTCTAGGCTTCGAAGGCGCCATGGAGCGCCTGGGCAAGTCGCTGACCGACCTGCTCTATACCGCCCACAAGAGCTTCGGTGTGCTGATTCTGGCGTTGATGATCGCTCGGGTGGTGACGCGGTTGATCTTCGAGGTGCCGGTGCACGACCCACCCCTCACGCCCTTCCAGAGGGTAGTCAGCACCAGCGTTCATCACTTGCTCTACGTGGCGCTTCTGGCCATGCCGATACTCGGCTGGCTGGCCACCGCCAGTGGTGGGTTTCCGGTGCAGTTCCTGCACTGGCGCCTGCCGGGGCTGATTGGCCGTGACGATGCCCTGTCGGAGCAGTTGTTCATGTGGCATGGCCGGTTGGCGTGGGTGATTCTGGGCCTTGTGGCGCTGCATATCGCCGGGGCGCTGTTCCATTGGCTGGTCAAGCATGATGGTGTGATGAAGCGGATGAGTCTTTTTTAAGCGTTGGCAGGGCCCGAGGGCGCTCTGCGGGGCTTCGGTGACCGGGCGGTCGTCAAGTCGGCAGGGCGTCCAGGGTGGTTTTCTGCTATTGTGCTCGCCTCCCCACGTCCCGTCGCCACTCGCCTCGGGGCCCAGGTTCGCGCGGCTTGTTTCATTCGGCTTGCGCTTCCCATATTTGCAGGAAATCGTCGTGTCAGATATTCCCATCGATGCCACCGTCGTCTCCGACGGCGCCTTCGCTACCTTGCCCTTGGCACCGGAACTGTTGGCCAACCTGTCGTCACTCGGCTTCGACACGATGACCACGATCCAGGCCGAGAGCCTGCCGCATATTCTCGCCGCACGTGATGTGATCGCCCAGGCCAAGACTGGCTCGGGCAAGACCGCCGCGTTCGGGCTCGGGCTGCTCTCGCGCCTCGAGCTTGCGAGCTTTCGGGTCCAGGCGCTGGTGTTATGTCCGACCCGTGAACTGGCCGACCAGGTGGCGGGTGAACTGCGTCGGCTGGCGCGCACCCTGCCTAACGTCAAGGTGCTGACGCTATGCGGCGGGGCGCCTTTCGGTCCACAACTGGCATCGCTTGCCCATGGTGCCCATGTGATCGTGGGTACCCCCGGGCGAGTGGAAGAACACCTGCGCAAGGGGACGCTCGAACTTTCCGGGATCACCACGCTGGTGCTCGACGAGGCGGATCGGATGCTCGATATGGGCTTCGCGCCGAGCATCGAGGGGATCATTGCCGAGACACCGAGGTCGCGCCAGACCCTGCTGTTCAGCGCGACTGGCCTGCACGGCGCGGGCGCCGTGGGCTTGCGTGCGATTGCCGATGGGCTGATGCGCGATCCTGTGAGCGTGGAAGTGGCCGACACCCATGATGCCACCACGATTGACCAGCGAATCTATCGGGTCGCCGACGACAGCACGCGCTTCGATGGGTTGCGCCGGCTGCTGCTACATTTTCGGCCAGAGTCCAGTGTGGTGTTCTGCAACACCCGTCGCGAGACCGATGAGGTGGCACAGGCACTTTGCCAGGCGGGCTTCAGCGCCGTGGCGTTGCATGGCGATCTCGAACAGGCAGACCGCGACCGATTGCTGGTCCTGTTCGCCAATCGCAGTGCCTCGATCCTGGTGGCCACCGACGTGGCGGCCAGGGGGCTGGATATCGCCGCGCTGGATGCGGTGTTCAATTACCGTATTGCCCGCGAACTCGAGGTGCATGTGCACCGCGTGGGGCGCACCGGGCGGGCAGGCGATGCCGGCCTGGCCTGCACCCTGGTGGGTGACGATGAAACCTATCGTCTCGAGCGGCTCGCCGATTTTCTGGGCGAGCCGCTCGAGCAGGCGCCGCTGCCACCGCGCAGCGTGCTCGAGCGCTCGCCTCTTGAACCGCCGATGGCGACGTTGCAGATTGGTGGTGGCAAGAAGCACAAACTGCGGCCGGGCGATATCCTGGGCGCATTGACCGGCGAGGCAGGGCTCGGCGCAGACCAGGTCGGCAAGATCAAGGTACTTGATCGCAGCGCCTATGTGGCCGTGCGACGGGAGGTGGCCAGTATCGCCCTGGACCGACTGGCCAATGGCAAGCTGAAGGGGCGCTCGTTTCGCGCCCGGCGCATCAGCCGCTGATACAGGCAGGAGGAGCCTTGAAGATACCCAAGCGTTTGCAGCCACTGGTGGATGACGGCTTGATCGATGCCGTCGAGAGCCAGTTGATGAGTGGCAAGGAGGCCCAGGTCTACGTGGTGCGCTGCGGTGACGAGCGGCGTTGTGCCAAGGTCTTCAAGGAGGCCAAGCAGCGCAGCTTCAAGCAGGCCGTGCAGTACCAGGAAGGGCGCCGCGAGCGCAATAGCCGCCGTTCGCGGGCCATGGCCAAGAAGACACGCTATGGTCAGAAGGAGCAGGAGCAGGCCTGGCTGAACGCCGAAGTGGATGCGCTCTACCGGCTGGCGGCGGCCGATGTGCGAGTACCCAAGCCCTATGGGTTCGTCGATGGCGTGCTGTTGATGGAAATGATCGACGATGGAGAAGGCTTCGCCGCCCCGCGCCTCGATGACGTGACCCTGACCGCCGAACAGGCGCGTGAGTACTATGCCAAGGTGATCGCCGATGTGGTGCGCATGCTGTGCGCCGGCCTGGTGCATGGCGACCTCTCCGAGTTCAACGTGCTGCTGGCCTCGGAGGGCCCGGTGATCATCGACCTGCCCCAGGCGGTGGATGCGGCCGGCAACAACAGTGCCGAGATGATGCTCGAGCGCGACGTCAACAACATGCGCGCCTGGTTCGGTCGCTTCGCACCGGAACTGCTCGAGACCGATTACGCCAAGGAGATCTGGGCGCTGTACGAGGCCGGCGAGTTGTACCCGGAGAGCCGCCTGACCGGCTGCTTTGCCCATGATACATCGGCGGTCGATATGGATGACCTGATGAGTGTCATCGACGATATCCGTGAGGAAGAAGCCGAGCGCCAGGCGTTACTTGAGCTTGATGACGACAGGAACAGCAGCGAACGTTAGGTGGGATGGGCCAGGCGCCCGCACACCAAGGAGCTTGCCCATGCGACTGCAACACGCCACCTGGCAGGAAGTGGAAGCCTATCTCGCGCACTCCCGGGGCATCATCGTGCCGATCGGCTCCACCGAGCAGCACGGCCCCAATGGTCTGGTGGGAACCGATGCGCTGTGCCCGGAATCGATTGCCTGGGCGCTGGGCGAGCAGCACGGCGTGCTTGTCGGGCCGACCCAGGCCATCGGCATGGCGCAGCATCACCTGGCCTTCCCCGGCACCATCAGCCTGCGACCCAGCACACTGGTGGCGGTGCTGCGCGACACCATCGAGTCGCTGGCTCGCCATGGCTTCACCCATGTGTTCTTCATCAATGGCCATGGCGGCAATATCGCCACCGTGAAGGCCGCCTTTGCCGAGGTCTACAGCGAACGCAGCCTGCGGGGATCGCATTCGGCAGAATCGCCGCTGGCGCTCGGCCTGTTCAACTGGTTCATGGGCCGGCGCGGACGGGAACTGGCGGCGAAACTCTACGCCGATGACGAGGGTTACCACGCTACCGCCTCGGAAGTGTCTCTCGCCTGGTACGCGGCGGGTACCGAAAAGCCGGTGGCGATGTCGCCGCGTGTAGCCCCCAACGGCAGTGCCGAGTGTGATGCCGAGACCTTCCGGCAGCGTTTTCCGGATGGCCGCATGGGTTCCGACCCCTCGCTTTCCAGTGCCCGGCATGGCGAGCGTTTTCTGGCGCTGGGCGTGGAAGATGCCTGGGAGGCCTACCAGGCGTTTCTGGGCGACACGCCCGCCGGCTGAGCAGCCGGGCGGGTCGGCAGGGGTACAGCGGCAGGGTGTGCGCTTGTGCCTATTCAGGTTGCTCAGGCAGCTCGGCGTTGTGGAAGACGTTCTGCACGTCGTCCAGCTCGTTGAGCATGTCGAGGAATTTCTCGAACATCGCCACGTCGTCGCCTTCGATGGGCGTGGTGGTCTGCGGCACGAACTGAATCTCGTCGACCTCGAAATCGAGCTCGCCGTAGGCATCGATCAGCGCCTGCTTGGCCTTGGCATACTCGGTATGCGGGGCGAAGACGGTCAGCAGGCCATCCTCGTTCTCGATGTCGGTGACATCCACGTCGGCTTCCATCAGCGCTTCCAGCACCCCTTCCTCATCCTCGCTTGTGAAAGCCAGAATCGCGCAGTGGTCGAACATGTGGCTGACGCTGCCGGGGGTGCCGATCTTGCATTTGGTCTTGGTGAAGCAGGCGCGCACGTCGCCGAAGGTGCGGTTTGGATTGTCGGTCAGGCAATCGATGATGACCATGCAGTTGCCCGGACCGAAGCCTTCGTAGCGTGCCGCCGAGAAGTCTTCCCCTCCCACGCCGCTGGCCTTGTCCAGTGCCTTGTCGATGACATGGCTTGGCACCTGGTCCTTCTTGGCGCGTTCGATCAGGCCGCGCAGGCTGAGGTTGCCGGCGGGGTCGGTGCCGCCTTGCTTGGCGACCACGTAGATCTCGCGGCCATACTTGCTGTAGACCTTGGTCTTGGCGGCGGCCGTCTTGGCCATGGATTCCTTGCGGTTCTGGAAGGCCCTACCCATATCATTGTCCTGTTGCGTGCTGAACGAGGCTGGATTCTGTGACCGGGATTCTACGAAATGGGGCCGGAGGCGAACAGGGATATTTTGTCGGATGGCAAGGGCGCTCAGGGCTACACTGCCGTGAGAACCATGTCGCATTGCTCACAGACCCACGGAACGTCAGGAGCCTGAATGGATCATCATGCCTATCGCCGAGCATTGTCCGGGTCGTTGCAGGGGGCGGAGCTGCCGTTTCCTGTTGGCGAGTTCACCATGCGCCTTTCCCGGGTGCGCGCCGTCATGCAGGCCACCGGTCTCGACGCGTTGCTGTTGACCGACCCTGCCGACATCTTCTATCTCACCGGTTACCACACCTTCGAGGTGTCGGTGCATACCTGCCTGGTGGTGTCGAACGACCGCCTGGTGCTGCAGGTGCCGTCGATCGAGACCGGGCCTGCGGTGGTCACCGCGGCGGTCGATGAAATTCTCGGCTACCGCTGGGAAGGCATCGACGAGGTGATCGCACCGCTGGCGGATACCCTGGCGTCTTATCGACACATCGGCCTGGATATCTACGGCGCTGGCTTGCGCCATGCGGTGATTCGCGAACTGCAGGCGCGGCTGGGTGCCGAGCGCTTTGATGACGGGGGCGGTGCGCTGCTGGACGGCATTCGTATCGTCAAGACACCCGCCGAGCTCGATTGCCTGCGCGAGAGTGCCCGGATCACCTCGGAGGGCCTGCGTGCCGCCGAGGCGATCATCGCCCCGGGGATCACCGACAACGACGTGGCCGCGGAAGGGGCGAGGGCACTGCTGGCGGCGGGCAGCGAATTCATGAGCCTGCAACCCATCGTCACCACCGGCCAGCGCATCAGCATCATCCATGTCAATCACAAGCGCACGGTGATCGAGCGCGATGACCCGGTGTTTCTGGAATTCGGCTCCGCCTACCAGCGCTACACCGCACCCATGATGCGCACCGCGGTGGCTGGCCGCGCCAGCGACGAGATGCAGCGCGTGCGTGATATATGCCGCGCACTCTACGAGACGCTGGTCGACGAGATGCGCCCGGGCAACACCTTCGATGCCGCCGCCAGGGCCGCCAATGCCGTGCTTGCACCCCATGCCAGCGGCATCTTTCATTCCGGTGTGTTCGGCTATGCCGTGGGTGCCCAGTTCCCGCCAAGCTGGGTGGAGGGCACCGGCTTCATCGCCCAGGGCCAGCGGCGTGAGTTCGAGGCCGACATGGTCTTCCATCTGCCGCTGTGTCTGCGCCTGCCCGGCCAGTGGGGTATCGGGATCAGCGACACGGTGCGAGTCACTCCCGATGGCGGGGAGCCACTCACCGATAATGACTGGCAGCTCAACGAGCGCCAGTGAATCGTATGGGGCAATCAGCAGAAGACAAGGACTACCAGGGACTTCCCGCTGTCAGCCGTCATCAGACCCGCGGGGAAGAAACCGCCAATGCCGTGAGCCACGGGCTCGGGGTGTTGGCGGCCCTTGCGGGCACGCCGTTTCTGATCGGCAGTGCCATGCGCCATGGCGATGCGCTGTTCGTGGCCGGGGTGAGCCTGTTCGCGCTGACGGCGATTCTGCTCTATTTCGCCTCGGCGCTCTATCATGCCCTGCCCAGGGGGCGCCTCAAGCATGTCTTTCGGGTGATCGAGCATTCGGCGATCTATCTGCTTATCGCCGGTTCCTATACCCCATTCACGCTGGGCGTGCTGAGAGGCGCCATGGGGTGGTCATTGCTGGTGGCGGTATGGGGCCTGGCGACCTTGGGCGTGGCGCAGAAGACGCTGGGCAAGGTCTCGCATCCCTGGGTCTCGACGGGGCTCTATCTGGCCATGGGCTGGTTGATCGTGGTGGCGCTGGTGCCGCTGGTCGACCGCATGGCGATGGCCGGGTTGGTGTGGCTGGTGGCCGGAGGGCTGGCCTATACGGTAGGGGTGGTGTTCTTCATGCTCGATGAACGCCTGCGCTATGGCCATTTCGTCTGGCACCTGTTCGTGATGCTTGGCACCACCTGTCACTACTTCGCCATTCTCTGGTACGGGCGATGACCCCAAGCCCATCCGATTCCTGGCACTCCTTTCTTTTCTGGGCGTTCCTTTTTTTCCTCGGCGCTCCTTTCCAGAGAAGGAGGGATGCCAATGCGCTGGTGAGATAACTGTATACAGTTAAATGGCGTCAATTTAATGGGTGGATTGGCGAAAGTGTTGCTGCTATTTTGTATACATAAAAACAGCAGCGAGCGTATCGATGAGCACACCACAACACAGCCAATCCGTCTTCGATTTCCAGGGTCGGCCGCCACTGGCCAAGGCCTTGCCCCTTTCCTTGCAACACATCCTGGCGATGATCATGGGCACGGTGACCGTGCCGATCATCGTGGTGGGCGCGGTGGGCGGAAGCCTGGCCGAGCAGATGCTGCTGATCCAGGTTTCGCTGATCGCCGCTGGCATCTCCACGCTGGTTCAGCTCTATGGAGTGGGCCGCTTCGGTGCCAGGTTGCCGGCGATCTTCGGGGTGGGCTTCGCCTATGTGCCGACACTGGTGGCCGTGGGCGGCCAGTATGGTCTCGGTGGCATCCTGGGTGCCCAGGTCATCGGCGGGTTCACGATGATCCTGGTGGGCCTTTTCATCACGCGTATCCGCCACCTGTTTCCCCCGGTGGTGGCTGGTATCGTGGTGCTGGTGATCGGGCTTTCGCTCTACGATATCGCCATTCACTACATGTCCGGCGGTATCGGTGAGAGCGACTATGGCAGCCCACTCAACTGGATGGTGGCGCTTGTCACCCTGGTCACGGTACTCGCCGTCTCGCAGTTCGGTCGCGGCTTCGTGAAGCTGGCGGCGATCATCTGCGGCATCGCGGTGGGCTATGTGTTGTCACTGGGGCTTGGCATGGTCGACTTCACCCCGGTGCATGAGGCCGGCTGGTTCAGTGCTCCGCGTGTCATGCCCTTCGCGCTGGAATTCCACCCCGCGGCGGTCCTGTCGGTGGTGATCATCTGCGTGGTCAATTCGGTGCAGACGATCGGTGATCTCTCCGCCACCACGGTCGGCGGCATGAACCGCGAACCCACCACGCGCGAACTGTTCGGTGGCTTGCTGGGCAATGGCGCGACCACCGCGATTGGTTCGCTGTTCGGCGCCATGCCAACCTCGTCCTACAGCCAGAACGTCGGCATCGTGGCGATGACCAAGGTCATCAGCCGCTACGTATTGGCACTGGCGGCGCTGTTCATGCTGGTCGCCGGGTTCATGCCCAAGTTCGGCGCCTTGATGACCACCATCCCTTATCCCGTGCTCGGTGGCGCTACCATCACGGTGTTCGGCATGATCACCATGACCGGTATCCAGTTGATCACCAAGGACGAGATGTCGTCGCGCAACATGACCATCGCCAGCCTTTCGCTGGCCCTGGCGATGGGCATCTACGCGGCACCCGAGTCGATCGAGGCATTCCCCGAGATGCTGCAACTGGTGGTGGGCGGCTCCCCCATTGTGGTCGCCGCATTGGTGGCCTTCAGTCTCAACCTGGTGTTGCCACGCCGTTCACTGGCCGACGAGGCCGCCGAGCGCGAGCGGTTGGCGCAACGTATGAACCACACGAACGCCGCCACGGATGCCGAGCCACGCGTGACCTGAGTTCACCGATAAGCCACGCTTGGCGATGATGGTGAGATACTATGCGTCTTTCTTCTCGCCCAGCGTGTCATCGGTGATCCGTCATGTTCCGCTTCTTCGAAAATCTGGTGAACCCCTATCCGTCAGGCGAGCCCGAGACGCCGCCGAAGGGGCTGGTGCCGTTCATCCTGCACTTCTCGCGCCCGGTGTTGCCGCTGCTGGTGGTGATGTCGCTGCTCACCGCGCTGGTGTCGGCCACCGAGGTGGTGTTCTTCCACTACATGGGACAACTGGTCGACTGGCTGGCGGATGCCCAGCGTGAGGGGTTTCTCGCCGAGTATGGCTGGCGGCTGGCCGGCATGGCGGCGCTGGTGGTGGTGGCACTGCCATTGTTGACCCTGTTGCAGTCGCTGCTTACCCACCAGAGCATCTTCGGCAACTACCCGATGATCGGGCGCTGGCTGTCGCACCGCCATATGCTCGGCCAGAGCATGGCGTTCTTTCAGGACGAATTTGCCGGACGCGTTTCCCAGAAGGTGATGCAGACGGCGCTGGCGATTCGCGAGACAGTGACCAAGCTGATGGACTTGATGGTCTACGTCATGGTCTATCTCGCTGGCGCCCTGCTGTTGATGGGCCAGGCCGAGCCATGGTTGATGTTGCCGCTTGTGCTGTGGCTTGCCGGCTACATCGCACTAATGTGGGTGTTTGTGCCACGCCTGCGCCGGGTTTCCATGGCCCAGGCCGATGCCCGGGCACGCATGACCGGGCGCATCGTCGACAGCTACAGCAATATCCAGACCATCAAGCTGTTCGCCGATACCCAGCGCGAGCAGGCCTATGCGCGCGATGCAATGGAAGGGTTCATGGTCACCGTACATCGCCAGATGCGCCTGGCCACGCTGCTGTCCTTCTGCCTGACGCTGCTCAACTCGCTGCTGCTGGCCGGGGTCGCGGCCATGGCGGTCGGCGCCTGGTATTTCGAGGCGGTGTCGCTTGGGGTGATTGCGGTGGCCATCGCGCTGGTGATGCGCATTCGCTTCATGTCCAACTGGATTCTCTGGGAGGTGGCGAGTCTGTTCGAGAACATCGGTACCGTGCAGGACGGCATCAACACCATCGCGCGTGAACCGGCGGTCAAGGATCGCCCTCATGCGGGTGAACTCAACGTGCCGCATGGCGAGATCCGCTTAGAGGCGCTGCGATTCGGCTATGGCGCGGTGGATGGCGAGGGTGCCGCGGTGTTCGACGGTCTCGACCTGACCATTCGTCCCGGTGAGAAAGTCGGCCTGATAGGGCGCTCCGGGGCCGGCAAGTCGACGCTTGCCAACCTGCTGCTGCGCTTCTACGACCTGCAGGGTGGGCGGATCATCATCGACGGCCAGGACATCGCCGAGGTCACCCAGGCGTCGTTGCGTCGGCAGATTGGCATGGTGACCCAGGACACCTCGCTGCTGCATCGCTCGGTGCGCGAGAACATCCGCTACGGCACGCCGGAGGCAAGCGAAGCCGAGGTGCTTGAGGCGGTGCGCCAGGCTCATGCCGACAGCTTCATCGATGAGTTGGTCGATCTCGAGGGACGACGCGGGCTCGACGCCCATGTCGGTGAACGTGGCGTCAAGCTTTCCGGTGGCCAGCGTCAGCGCATCGCCATCGCCCGAGTGCTGCTCAAGAATGCGCCGATCCTGGTGCTGGACGAGGCGACCTCGGCGCTGGATTCCGAGGTGGAAGCGGCGATCCAGGAGCAGCTCTACACCCTGATGGAAGGCAAGTCGGTGATCGCCATCGCCCACCGGCTCTCGACCATCGCCATGCTCGACCGGTTGGTGGTGATCGATGAAGGCCGCATCGTCGAAAGCGGCACCCACCAGGAACTGCTGGCGCATGATGGTCTCTACGCCGCTCTGTGGCGCCGCCAGTCCGGCGGTTTCATCGGGGTCGAGCTCGAGGAAGAAACCGCACTTGAGTGACTGGCTGCAAGTTAGAGGGGCGCGCCGGGTAGCCCGGCCCTGCAAAAGGGGTTACACCCGCCAGGCAAGCGGGTGTTCACTCTGCAGTACGCCGTGTTCGTCCCAATCCCGCCAGCCGCTGAAGGGAATCGGCCTGGCATCCTCGAGGCGCGTCAGGCGCTCCGCCCAGGCCTGCTTGGCACATTCGAGGTGCTCGCGAAACTCACTTTCGGCCTGATAACTGAGTCCACCGCCCTGCACGCCGTACACCACCTGCGGTGCCAACACCTCCATGCCCAGGTAGTAGAGAGAGCAGTGCGTTGGCCACATCAGTGTCGCCATGTCACCGCCACGCCCGTGGCGGGTAAACGCTGTCGCCGGCGAGCCGGTGGTCACCGAGCAGATCGCCCGCTTGCCCGCCAGGTGTCCCCTGTCATAGCGCATGCTGCCGGAGTAGAGCCCGCCGTAGACCATGACCCGATCGAACCAGCCCTTGAGCATGGCCGGCAGACCGTGCCACCACAGCGGAAACTGCAGGATCACCAGGTCGGCGCGCTCTAGCCGCGCGATCTCTCGCTTCACGTCCGCGGGCAGGGCGGTGCATTCGAAGGCATGGCGCTGCTCGGTGAGTGGAAAGAAGGTGTTGGGCTCGACCCGTTCGGCATAGTGCGTCGGCCCTTCCACCGGATCGAATCGCTCGGCGTAGAGGTCCGAGACCTCCACGCGATGGCCCAGGCGCTCGAGCGATTGCACCGCGATCTCCTTCATGGCGCCATTGAAGGAGCGGGGTTCGGGATGGCAGAACACGATCAGTACATTCATGGTCGGTGACTCCTGTGCAGGGGGTAGAGGGAGGCTATGCTGTTCATTCATGATCGAACATTCCCATTTTTCGAAAGTGGACTTTGCATGAATGAACAGGCAATGCAGTGGGACGACCTGAGGGTGATCCTGGCGATCGCCTCGGCCGGCTCCTTGGCGGGGGCCGCGCGTTACATGGGCACCAGTCACGCGACGCTGTTTCGGCGACTCAATGGCATCGAGGCGCGGCTTGGGGTCAGGCTGTTCGAGCGTTCACGAACGGGCTATGCCGCTACGGCGGCTGGAGAGGAACTGGCGGCAGCGGCTCGGCGGGTCGAAGCGGAAGTGCTGGGCGCCGAACGGCGGGTGGTGGGACGCGACCTGCGCCTGTCCGGGGTGGTGCGCGTCACGACGACCGATACCCTGCTGATGGGGCTGGTGTCGCCGGTATTCGCGGCATTTCAGCGAGCACAGCCCGATATCACGCTGGAAGTGGCGGTCTCCAACCAGCTGTTCAATCTCTCCCAGCGCGATGCCGATGTCGCCCTGCGGCCGTCGCGCTCGCCACCGGAGCATCTGGTCGGCCGCCGGGTCGGGTGCATTGCCCAGGCGGTCTATGCGCGTGCCGATGCTGGCGGTGATGCCTGGGTAGGGCCGGACCGCCATCTAGGCTATGCGGCGCTGGATGCGTGGATGGCCGATAACGGCGCCAACGAGCGCTGCCGCTATCGCGTCGACACCCTGATGGGGATGCACGCCGCGGTCCGCGATGGGCTCGGGCGGACGGTGCTGCCGTGCTACCTCGGCGATGACGACTCGCTGCTGACCCGCCTGGGCGAGCCTATCCCCGAGCTTGCCACCGACCTGTGGCTGCTGACCCATCCCGATCTGCGCCGGGTGGCACGCATTCGCGCCTTTCTGGCGTTCGTTGCCGAGGCGCTGGCAGGGCGAGGGCGGCAACTGACCGGCGGCAACACCGGTTAGCGCACCGCGCCAGCGCCTGCCACACTGGGTGTCGCTCGACCCGCGATAGGCGAGCGACGATGACGATTCACATCCATGAGGAAGGAGTAGGCAATGCAGGTCGTGACTCTGAGCAGCCCCGGCGGGCTGGATCAGTTGGCAGTCGTCGAGCGGGAGGCGCCCGGCGAGCCGGGGCCGGGTGAGATCCGCGTGCGCGTGCACGCAAGCTCGCTCAACTTCCACGATTATGGCGTGGTGTCCGGCAAGATGCCGACCGAGGAGGGGCGCATCCCCATGTCCGACGGGGCGGGGGTGGTCGAGGCGGTCGGCGAGGGCGTCACTGAGTTCGCGGTGGGCGATGCGGTGGTATCCACCTTCTTTCCCTACTGGCTCGACGGCCCGGCGCGAGTCGGCGATTTCAGGACCACCCCCGGCGACGGCGTGGACGGTTATGCTCGCGAGCGGGTGGTGCGCCCGGCCACCTGGTTCACCCTCGCACCCAGTGGCTACAGCCACGAAGAGGCCGCCACTCTCACCACCGCGGGGCTCACCGCCTGGCGTGCGCTGGTGGTGGATGGCAACCTCAAGGCGGGCGACACCGTGCTCACCCTGGGCACCGGTGGCGTCTCGATCTTCGCCCTGCAGTTCGCCAAGGCGATGGGCGCAAGGGTGATTTCCACCTCTTCATCCGATGCCAAGATCGAAAAGCTCAAGGAGCTCGGTGCCGACCACACCCTCAACTACAAGACCGAGCCGGAGTGGGGCAAGCGGGTCAAGGCGCTGACCGATGGTCAGGGCGTCGATCACGTGATCGAGGTCGGTGGCCCCGGTACCTTGCCGCAATCCATCGAGGCCGTGCGCATCGGCGGGCATATCTCGCTGATCGGGGTGCTGACGGGGCGCGGTGGCGAGGTTCCCACCGCCAAGCTGATGGCCAAGCAGGCGCGTCTGCAAGGGCTGATCGTCGGCAGCCGCACTCACCAGCAGGAGATGGTACGTGCCATCGAAGCCACAGGCGTGCGCCCGATCATCGACAGCACCTTCCCGCTTGCCGAGATCGCCGACGCCTTCCGCCATGAGGAAGCGGGCCGCCACTTCGGCAAGATCTGCCTTGCGTACTAGGTAGCGATGATGGTGCGCTATTCATTTTTGGAAATGCCTTGTGTAGGGGGCCTCAGCGCTGTTGCTGAGCACGCAGCCAGGCAATTTCATCGGCCCAGATCGCCGGTTCGATGGTCTCCAGCACCATGGGAATGTCGTCGATGCGGGGGTCGCGCATGAGGGTGGTGAAGGCGTCGAGGCCGATATTGCCCTGGCCCAGGCTATGGTGGCGATCGACGCGGCTGGCGAAGGCGCTCTTGGCGTCGTTGAGGTGCATGCCGCGCAGATACTCGAAGCCGACCACCTTGCCGAGCTCATCGAGGGTGGCGGTGCAGGCCTCCGGCGTACGCAGGTCGTAACCGGCGGCGAAGGCGTGGCAGGTGTCGATGCACACGCCGACCCGCGTTTTATCATCGACCTGCTCGATGATCTCGGCCAGATGCTCGAAGCGCCAGCCCAGGTTGGTGCCCTGGCCGGCGGTGTTCTCGATCACCGCGGTGACGCCGCGGGTCTCGGCCAGGGCGTGATTGATCGAGTCGGCGATACGGGTCAGGCACTCTCGCTCGCTGATCTTCTTGAGATGGCTGCCCGGATGGAAGTTGAGCAGGCCAAGGCCTAGCTGTTCGCAGCGCTGCATCTCGTCGAGGAAAGCGGCGCGGGATTTCTCGAGCCCCGCCGTGTCGGGATGGCCCAGGTTGATCAGGTAGCTGTCGTGGGGAAGGATCTGCCCCGGTCCGAAGCCATGTGTCCGGCAGGCGCCGCGGAAGGCCTCAATGGCCTCGTCGGTGAGTGGCTTGGCCTTCCACTGGCGCTGGTTCTTGGTGAACAGGGCGAAGGCGTCGGCGCCGATCTCCACGGCGCGCAGCACCGCCTGATCCGGGCCGCCGGCGGCACTGACATGGGCGCCGAGGTATTTCATGCGAGCTCCTTGTAACGCATGGCCAAAAGGTTCCTACGATAGCATCGTGGATGTGGCCTCACATCCACCAGGCCACACCCAGCCCCGTGACCAGCGAGAGCACCATCGGCAAGCCGACCTGCCAGCCCAGATGGCGGTTGCCGAAACCGGCGGCAAGGCCAGTCTTGACCAGGTTGTTCACCGAGGCGGCGATGATGATGCCGAGCACCGCCGTGGACATGTCGAGGTTGCCCCGCGACATGCGGTTGAGCGACAGGGTGATGGCATCCACGTCGGCGACCCCGGAGGAAGCCGCCAGCAGGTAGATGCCGGTATCGCCCATCGCGCCCCGCAGCCATTCGCCCAGCACCATGATGATCGCCAGCAACGCGCCCAGCAGCAGGGCCGTTCGCAGCTCCAGCGGGTTCTGGGTCAACACCGGCTTCTTGACCTGGGATGCCCGATGGTGGCGCCACCACAGGCGCAGCGCCGGCACGTAGAGCAGCAACGCCATCAGCCCCACCGGCAACAGCAGGCCTGGCAGCAGCGCCGGGTTGATCACGGCCGTATACAGCAGGATGCGTGGGAACATGGTGCCGCAGGCCAGCAGGATGCCAGCGGCGAGCAGCGGGCCAAGGGCGGGGGCATGGCGAGACTGGCGGGCGAAATGCAGGGTCAGCGCGGTGGACGAGCTGAGCCCGGCGAACAGCCCAGTGAACAGGATGCCCTTTTCGGTGCCGCCGACGCGAATGGCGAAATAGCCGATGAAGGAGATCGAGGCGATCATCACCACCATCCACCAGATCTGGTAAGGGTTGAGCACGTTGCCGGGGCCGACCCCCTGGTCGGGCAGCAGAGGCAGCATGACCACGCTGATCAACAACAGCTTCAGCCCGGCATCGAGCTCGTGAGCCTGCAGCTTGCCCAGCAGGCCATGGATCTCGTGCTTGTTGTCGAGGATCACCGCGGTGACCACCGCCAGTGCCGTGGCCAGTGCCATGTCCACGGCGACCGCGACGGCACCGAAGCAGAAGGTCAGCAGCAGCCCGATCAACCCGGTGATGCTGTAATCGTGGCTGACCCTGACCCGCGCCTGCCAGGCCACCAGGGCGATGATGGCCACGGCAAGGAAGAGTAGCGGGAAGGCCCAGCTTGCCAGTGCGTCGCTGAGCAGCGCGCTGATGCCGCCGAGCAGCCCCACCAGGGCATGGGTGCGAATCCCGGCGATGCGTTCGCCTGATTTCTGCTCGCGGGCCACCCAGCCGCGCTCGATGCCGATCAATGCACCCAGCAGCAGTGCTACCGCCAGCTGGATGGCGGTCTGGTTGGTGGTGATGAAATGGTTGGCGACATCGTCCATGGCACCTCCTTAACGAGAATCTCTCCTCAAGGGAAACGCTGAACAAATCGGCGAGCGAGATGAAGCGCAAGGCGCACGGAGCACAGGAACCGGAGCATATGGGGTATATGTGAGGATTCCGCGCACCGCGCAACGCAGCGATTCGCTCGCGTAGGCATTTGTGTAGTGTTTCCCCAAGCATGGCACGCCTGTCGCTGATCTACCGACCGATGCATTTGCCAAGTGAGGCATTCTGCTGAATACTGTATTTAAATACAGTTTTTGAATGCGGCATATCGCGGGAGGAGCCCATGTCATTCGCTGCAGCGCCGTCGCTTTGCCTCCTAGGCCGAGCCAGCTCAGAGGGCCATGCGGTTGCCTTGCCGTTGATGGGGTGTCGGGTGCGCGCCGGATTTCCGAGTCCGGCGGATGATCATCTGGAGGCCGAGATCGATCTGCATGCCCATGTGGTGAAGCGCCCGGCGGCGACGTACTTCGTGCGCGCCGAGGGCGATTCCATGGTGGGGGATGGCATCCACCACGGCGACCTTCTGGTAGTGGATCGAAGTCTGGAGCCGTTGCCTGGCCGGGTGGTGATCGTTGCCCTGGAGGGCGAGCCCACCGTCAAGCGGCTGGCGCATCGCGAAGGGGGCGTCTACCTGGTGGCCAGCAACCCGCGCTTCGCACCGATTCCGCTGGCGGGCCGGGAGTGCGAGGTGTGGGGAGTGGTGACCCACGTGGTGCATGCGCTGGGGGGAGCAGCGCAATGATTGCGCTGGTCGATGGCAACAACTTCTACGTGAGTTGCGAGCGGGTCTTCGATCCGCGCCTGGAAGGGCGGCCGGTGGGCGTGCTGTCCAACAATGATGGCTGCGTGGTGGCGCGCTCCCAGGAGTTGAAGGCGCTGGGCGTAGCCATGGGAGCTCCCCTGCACCTGCTGCCGCCGGGCATCCGCCGCCAGGCGGTGCTGCTTTCCAGCAACTATGCGCTCTATGGCGATATGAGCCGCCGGGTCAACCTGGTGCTCGCCGAGTTCTCGCCGGATGTGGAGTTCTACTCCATCGACGAGAGCTTCGTGGGCCTCGAGGGCTTTCCCGAACACGAGCTCGAGGCGCATTGCCGGCGGTTGCGCGAGACGGTGCGGCGCTGGACGGGTATTCCCGTGGGGGTTGGTGTGGCACCGACCCGGGTGCTGGCCAAGGTGGCCAACCACCTGGCCAAGCGCGAACCGGCCTTCGAGGGCGTGTGCCTCCTCGATGCCGATGGCCCGGTGACTCGCCGGGTACTCGAACGCTGGCCGGTGACCGAGCTGTGGGGGGTGGCGAGGCGCTCCGGCGAGCGGCTGGCGCTGATGGGCATCGATACGGCATGGCAACTGCGCGAGGCTAACCCCCAATGGGTACGCAGCCGCTTCTCGGTGGTCATGGAGCGGCTGGTCTGGGAGCTGCGGGGTCGCGCGTCGATCACCCTCGACGACATGGATGCGCCACGCCAGCGCATCCTGGTATCACGCTCCTTCGGCCGCCTGACCGGCGAGTTCCGCGACCTGCAGGAGGCGGTTCGCCAGCACATGGGCCGGGCGGGGGAGAAGCTGCGACGCCAGGGCAGCCTGGCAAGGGCGGTCCAGGTGTTCGTGCGTACCAACCCGTTTCAGACGAGCGAGCCACAGTACCGCAACGCCGTGGTGGTCGCATTGCCTGGCCCAAGCGCCGATAACCGCGTACTGCTCGAGGCCGCGGGCCGTGGGCTGGCGGCGATCTACCGCAAGGGGTATCGCTACCAGAAGTGCGGGGTGATGTTGCTCGATCTGGTCGACAGCCAGTGCCATCAGCTGTCGCTGCTGGAGGGCTCCGGGCAGGCTGTCGAGCGCGACCGCAGCCAACGGCTGATGGCGACGCTGGACCGCCTCAACCGTGACATGGGGCGTGACACCGTGCGCTTCGGCCTGCCACGCAAGGACAATGCCTGGGCCTTGCGATGCCAGCGGCGTACTCCGCGCTATACCACCCACTGGCAGGAACTGATGCGGGTGCGCACCGGCTGAATGTACCGATGACATGGCGGCAATGTGCCGGGGCTGCCATGCTCTCGATGGTGCCGGTGAGCGGATTCGAACCGCTGACCTGCGCATTACGAATGCGCTGCTCTGCCTACTGAGCTACACCGGCATGGGCGGGAACCACCTTGATGATACGAAGCGCAGCCCCTGTTTGCCTAGGCGCTCGGGTTATCACGCCTTCGTCTGTCGGCCCCGGGGCGTGGGCTCATGTCTCCTGGCGCTGTAGGTGATCGGCCAAGCCATGTACGAAAAACCCGCCTCTGTGGGCGGGTCGGTCATCAAGGGAGGGAGCTCGGTCAGCAGTGCTGGCGCTCTACCTCTACGCGCTTGATCACGTCGTTCTGGCGCTCGATGGCCTTGGTAAGAACCTTGCCGTAGATGCGCTTTTTCTCTCGTGAGGATGCTGTTCGCATAAAATCAGAGAAAGCGGTGGTATCGGCTTTTGGTTTTTTAGAGAGTCCGAACATGGTGGTCACCTGTGGGGGATGAGGTCCCTGAGCAGGGACTGCCGAGTGTACTTTTCGGGAAGATGCCCGTCAATCCGGTCGATGTTCGTCCTTGATGATTTCACACTGTTGTCATTGTTCTTGATCAAAAGGTCAATATGGACTTGCTTTTTGAACTCTCGCTTCAGTGCGTTCACTACCCGGCGTGACTCAAAGTACTGATCTACAAAACTTTCTAGCGGAATCCGTCGACCCTCCAAGCATTCTCTTGCCTGGACAAATTGCCATGCCAGCTTCGGTTCCTGGTAGACATACAGTACTTGAACAAAGCGCCCACGACTGGTGGATCGTTCCACGTTCCTTTTTGCAATTTCGTAGTTCGCCAAGGTGCCGTCAAGCACAAAACTTTGCTTTTGCTCCAGTGCCAGGTCATGCATCTTGTCCACGAGGATGGAAACGGCATGCTGGAATAGCCAGGAGTTGCCCCCGGTGTAGCCGGGCAACTCACCTCTGAGCTCGTCAGGATCGATCCGCAGTACCTTCAATCCTGCTTTTTCGCGAAAGGTTTCCAGCAGGGCTAATGACGATTCGGTTTTTCCGGCTCCAGGCGAGCCGGCCATGAAGACCGAAACCGGCAATTTCTCTCGAGGGTATACCGATTTGTCGGTCAGCCGTTTGGCAATGGCCTTTTTGTGTCGGCGGGCATGCTGAATAGCGGCTTCGCGTACCTCTTCATCCGTCATGCCCCCTCCCTGTTCGTTCCGCCTTCAGATAGCACTTCCCACCAGAACGCCTAGCCGATGATACGAAGCGCAGCCCCTGTTTGCCTAGGCGCTCGGGTGATCACGCGTTCGTCTGTCGGCCCCGGGGCGTGGGCTCATGTCTCCTGAGTCAGCCTCGCCAGCCCTTCCTGGGCGGTGGAGGCGACCAGACGACCATCACGGTCATAGAGGCTGCCGCGCGTGAAACCGCGGGCACCGCCGGCCCATGGGCTGTCCATGTCGTAGAATAGCCAGTCGTTGATCTTGAGGTCGTGATGGAACCACAGGGCATGGTCGAGGCTCGCCATGCGCAGTGCCGGGTCGCGAAAGTGCAGGCCATGGGGCACCAGGCAGGTGGTCAGCAGGTTGAAGTCCGAGCTGTAGGCGAGCAGGTAGCGGTGCAGGGCCGGGTCGTCGGGCAGTTCGCCGGCCAGGCGGAACCACAGCCGCTTGCGTGCCGGTTGGCCGGGCTCGGCGTCATCCCCGACCCGCAGGAACTCGATGGGATGTCCGGGGAACCTCTCCAGTTGCGCGGTGTTGCCTGCAAGATGCTCGGGGCTGGGAACATCCGGCATCGCCGGTTGGTGCGAGAGGCCCGCTTCACTGACATGAAAGGACGCGCTGCAGAAGAAGATCGGGCGCCCCTTCTGGATGGCGGTGACCCGGCGGGTGGTGAAGCTGCCGCCATCACGCACGGCATCGACCTGATAGACTACCGGGCGTAGCGGGTCGCCAGGACGCAGGAAGTAGCCATGCAGCGAGTGCACCTGGCGCGCCGGGTCGACGGTCTGGCTGGCGGCGGATAGCGCCTGGCCGAGTACCTGGCCACCGAACAGTTGGGGCAGGCCGAGGTCCTGGCTTGCGCCACGGAACAGGTTCTCCTCGAGGGGCTCCAGGGCCAGCAGGCCGACCAGGTCGTTCAGGGCAGTCGTCATCTTGAGAAGCTCTCCTGGCTAACAGACAGTCGTTTCACTCGATTCTACAGGGAGTCGATGGCATTGCGCAGTGATGAGTATTACATGCATCGGGCGCTCGACCAGGCCCGCGAAGGGCTGGCGGCGGGCGAGGTGCCGGTAGGTGCGGTGGTGGTCGATGCCAAAGGCGAGATCGTCGGTTACGGTTTCAATGCCCCGGTGGCTGGCCATGACCCGAGCGCCCATGCTGAAATTCGCGCGTTACGCGATGCCGGCGGACGGCTTGGCAACTATCGGTTGGATGGCTGTACGCTCTATGTGACCCTGGAGCCGTGCCTGATGTGCACCGGTGCGATCATCCATGCCCGTCTGGCGCGGCTGGTCTATGGCGCCGCCGAACCCCACTCGGGTATGGTGGAATCGAAGGCCAACCTGTTCGCCCAGCCCTGGTATAACCACCGTGTCGAGGTGCTGGGCGGGGTGCTGGCGGGCCGTGCCTCGCAATTGCTCAAGGCGTTCTTCGCCGACCGAAGGGAGGCCAGGGGCGGGTCAGATTGACATGCCGGCAAGCACCACCTGGTTACGACCGGCCGACTTGGCGGCATACAGCGCCTCATCGGCGGCGCGCAGCAGCGCATCGGTCTGCAATGGGCCAGTGACCTGGGTGGCGACACCGGCGCTGATGGTCAGGGGGGTACCATCCGCGTGGGTTAGCCCCAACCCTTCCACGGCCTGGCGCAGGGATTCCGCCACGCGGCTGGCCTGCTGGTGGTCATGACACGGCAGGCAGGCGACGAATTCTTCCCCCCCGAAACGAGCGAACAGTCCACCGGCGCGCTCCACTACCTTGCGTCCACACTTGGCAATATCGGTCAGGTGGCGATCCCCCTCCAGGTGGCCAAGCTGGTCATTGAGCCGCTTGAAGTGGTCGATATCACATAACAACAGGCTCAATGGGCGCTGGTCGGCATGGCGTTCCAGAGCCTTCATGAAGGTACGTCGATTGGGCAGGCTGGTGAGCTCGTCGTGGCCGGCAAGCCACTCGATCTCCTGCTGCAGGCGGGTTCTTTCACGCACTTCGGTACGCAATTCGCGGTTGGAGCGGGTGACTGAATGGTGCTGGGTGATCATCTGGTGATGGGCAAAAAGCGCCAGATAGAGCAGCGTCGCCAACACCAGGCCAATGGCCAGACTGACCACCGGCAGGCGTGGCAACTGGCCGAGCAACTGAGCCAGAGTTGGTTGAGTGATCAGCGCCAGGGTTTCGCTTTCAAGCGCCAAGGACGTCTCGTATTGCCAGGGACCCAGGCGCGAGGTGGCTGGCTGATGGGCGATGAGTTCCTGTCCTGCGCGAAGTGTCAGTGCAAGCTCATCCGGAGAGGTTCGTGTGAACAGCGTGTCGGCGAGTACCGGCAGGCTTACCACCATGGCGACGGCGGCAGCTGGCTGTTCGGTATCTGCGTGGAAGATCGGCAAATAATGAATGATCCCGGGCACACCCTGAAGCAGGGTGATGATATCGGTGCGGCCCTCGCGCCCTTCTTCCAAGGCCGCCCGAACCGCGGGGCGACCGGCGGGCTGGTCGTCGTAGAGTCGGCTGCCGATGATCCCACGATTCACTGCATTGAGCGGGTGGGCATGCAGGATACGGCTGTCCGCATCGATGTAGGCGATGTTGAGGAAGTAGCGAAAATCCTGTTGATAGGGAGCGGCTTGACGTTGCCACTGGGCGGCGTTGGGCGGGGTATCGGTGAGTCGCCAGATATGGGTGAAGCGGCGCATGGCCGCCAGGTGCTCATCGATCTCGCGCGATAGCTGTTCCGCCATGCGTTGGCCCTGCTGTTGCGTCTGGGTCCGCAACTCACGCTCGCTCAGGGTCATCTGCTGGTGCCAGAACAGGATAGTCAGCAGCGTCAGCGCCAGGCTCGGCCAAAGCGCCCGCTGTATGCTGGGGCGGGTGACCCTCCAGCCTACCGACACACGGGCAAGCTGTGCCACCAGCAGCAGCCAAAGTACCGCTTGTTCGAGGGGCGCGCCGGCCAGTGGCAGTAACGTTGGCCGAGTGTTCCACCCAATCAGTTGCACGACCAGCAGCATGCCGGTCATTCCCAGCAGCAGCGGCGCGCCGAGGCTTGCGCGAGTCCGCACCAGCAGGCTGAGGCACAGCGTGCCGAGGCACAGTGTGATCAGCAGCGGAGGGCGCCAGTCGACCAGCAGGCTGCCAGGAGAGAGGTAGTCCGCGAGCCTGTCGAGGCTGGCATGCGCAAGCCAGTACTCGGGAATCAGGTGGCTTGCCAGGCACAGCCCGAGAATCAGCAGGATGGGCATCAGCATCAGGCGTGCCAGCCGTGGTCGATGTTCATGCCAGGCGAGCTGGGCAAGGCTAGCGGCGAGTATCGGCAGAGTGCCGGGCAGGGAGCTTGTTGATGCCACGGAGGAAGTGGTCATGACCAGGCTCAGAAGAGCCAGCAGCAGGGCCAGACGATCGATATGCGTGACGCGAGGCATCATGCAAACGCCTTAAAGGTTCGGCGGAATGATCTGGAACACATCACTCTCTTCCATGTCGGGCAAGCGGGCATTGAGCTGGTGGAACTGCTGCTGGGTACGATCGACGTAGGTCAGTATCTCGTGATAGCGGCGGATATTGCGCACGTAGATCACGGGTTCCCCGCCGCGTGCATAGCCGTGACGGGTTTGACTGTGCCACTCGCTCTCCTGGAGCAGTGGCAGCGACTCGCGTACATCGGACCAGAGATTCGGGTTGCCGCCGCGTATCTCGGTGATGTGGCGTGCGTCGTAAAGATGCCCGAGTCCTACATTGTAGGCTGCCATGGCCATGTACAAGCGATCTTCTCCAGTTATCGACTCGGGAAGCCGATCCTTTAGGTGACGCAGGTAGCGGGCGCCACCATCGATGCTCTGGGACGGATCCAGCCGGTCATCGACACCCAGTTCACCGGCGGTGGGCAAGGTCAGCATCATCAGGCCCCGCACCCCGGTCGGCGAGGTGGCCTCGGGGTCCCAGTGCGATTCCTGATAGCCAAGCGCCGCCAGCAGCTTCCAGTCGAAGCCCGAATCGCGGGCGGCCTGACGAAACAGCTCGGTATAGTCGGGTAGGCGATGGTGGGCATGCTGGATGAAGGTGCGGGCCCCGACATACTCCAGGTAGTCGTCGTGGCCGAAGTAGCTCGCCACCAGTTGGTCGAGCTCGCCGCTGCCGAGCATGTCGGCGAGAAAGCGATTGGCCTCGTTGAGCAACCCAAGCCCGCCTCCGGACGGTAAGGCCCAGGCCATGGACAGCGGCTTGCCAAGCACGAAGCCCCGCTCCACGCCAGGAAAGAACAGCCGATTGAGGCGAAACTGGTGGTCATAGAGCACCGCGGCATCGAGATTGCCATCCTCGACCCGGCGCAACAGTTCGGCGGCTTCGATGCCACTGGCTTCCTGCCAACTGAGTTCGGGGCGTTCGGCCTGCAGCTCGCGCAGCACGCGGTCTGTGCCGGCACCCCTCAGTGTGCCTATGCTGAGAGACTCGAGATCGTCCAGTTCCTCCACCGGGGGAAGGCCGCGGCGATAGACCAGCAGTGGCTGCAGCTCGAGGATTGGCCGGCTGAAGATCACCCCGGGGGTATCTGGCTGCAGTGGCAGGGCCGCGGCGCCCAGGTCGCCTGAGTGGCGCACCGCATCGAGTACCTCGTCGATCTGGTGGTCGGCATCGAGGTTCAGGCCGACCCCAAGATGGTCGGCGAAACGATGCATCAGCTCGTACTCGAAGCCAGTGGGGCCCTGGCGTCCTTCGTAGTAGGTCATGGGGGCGTTGCGGGTGTGCACGGTGAGGAATTCACGTGCCAGCACGCCTTCGAGATGTTCCCCATCGGGTGTGTCGAAGCCGCTGGGTAGCAGGCTCAGCAGCAGCGTGGCGGCCAGGCATGAATAGCCGCGCCAGTGATGCCGCAGGTGGTCGATGGCGGGTGCAGGCATTCGTCGAGAGCAAGGCAGGATGGCATCACACCATAAGCCAGTTGGCGGTGGGCTGTCATCCGTGCGATTTCTCGCCTCGATTTCTTCCGCCCCAGGCTTTCCAGTATCATGTGCCCTCGTTGCCGCTGGCCGCGGCCCCCGAACTTTCCTGCTTCAGAGGTTCCAAGACATGCTCGAACTGCGAGGCGCGCCCGCCCTATCCGCCTTCCGTCATGACAAGCTATTGGCCGAGCTGCGCGACTCCGTTGCCGACATCGACTCCCTGCATGCCCATTTCGTGCATTTCATCGACCATGACGGTGAGCTGTCCGACGACGACCTGTCGGTGCTGAAGCAGTTGCTGGATTATGGCGCAAGAGACGAGGCGAGCGGTGCGCAGACGGCCATGCCTCGGGAAGGCCAGCTGTTCCTGGTGGTGCCGCGCATCGGCACCCAGTCGCCGTGGTCTTCCAAGGCCACCGATATCGCCCATAACTGCGGCCTGGCCGGCATTCGTCGTATCGAACGGGGCATCGCCTATCGGGTCAAGCTCAAGGGGATGCTCTCCGAGAAAGCCTTCAAGCGCATCATTGCCGGCCTGCATGATCGCATGACCGAGACGGTACTTGCCGACGCCTCCGACGCGGCCAGGCTGTTCGCCCACCACGCACCGGCACCGCTCGGCAGCGTCGATATCCTCGAGGGTGGCCGCGAGGCGCTCGCCACCGCCAATGTCGAACTGGGCCTGGCGCTGGCCGACGACGAGATCGACTACCTGCTCGAGGCCTTCCAGGGGTTGGGGCGCAACCCGACGGACGTCGAGCTGATGATGTTCGCCCAGGCCAACTCCGAGCACTGCCGCCACAAGATCTTCAATGCCGACTGGGTGATCGATGGCGAGGCGCAGACGCATTCGCTGTTCAAGATGATCAAGAACACCTACCAGGCGTCGCCCGGAGGCATTCTTTCCGCCTACAGCGACAACGCGGCGGTGATCGAGGGCAGCGAGGCCGGGCGTTTCTTCCCCACGCCGTTGACCGGCAAGGCGGACGAGAAGGCGGTGTACGGCACGTCTCAAGAACCGATCCAGATCCTTATGAAGGTGGAGACACATAACCACCCCACGGCGATTGCCCCTCATCCCGGCGCGGCCACCGGTGCGGGTGGCGAGATTCGCGATGAGGGAGCCACGGGTATCGGCGGCAAGCCCAAGGCTGGCCTGACCGGCTTCAGCGTCTCCAACCTGCGCATTCCCGAGTTCGTGCAGCCCTGGGAGGCCTTCGACTATGGCAAGCCCGAGCGTATGCAGTCGGCGCTGGCCATCATGCTCGAGGGGCCGATCGGTGGGGCGGCGTTCAACAATGAATTCGGCCGGCCCAACCTGGCCGGCTATTTCCGCACCTATGAGCAGGATGCGCTCGGGGCCAACGGCATCGAGCGGCGTGGCTTCCACAAGCCCATCATGCTCGCCGGCGGATATGGCAATATCCGCGACGGCCACGTGCAGAAAGGCGTGATTCCGGTGGGCGGCAAGCTGATCGTGATGGGTGGGCCGGCGATGTTGATCGGGCTGGGCGGCGGGGCGGCCTCGAGCATGGCGTCAGGTGTCTCGAGTGCCGATCTGGACTTCGCTTCCGTGCAGCGCGATAACCCCGAGATCGAGCGTCGCGCCCAGGAGGTCATCGACCGTTGTTGGGCGATGGGCGAGGCCAACCCGATCCGCTTTTTCCATGATGTCGGCGCTGGGGGCCTGTCCAACGCCCTGCCGGAACTGGTCAAGGATGGCGAGCGCGGCGGGCGCTTCGACCTGCGTGCGGTGCCCAATGCCGAACCCGGCATGAGCCCGCTGGAAATCTGGTGCAACGAGGCTCAGGAGCGCTACGTGCTGGCGGTGGCGCCTGAGGATCTCGACACCTTCGAGGCTTTGTGTCGGCGCGAGCGCTGCCCCTACGCGGTGGTCGGCGAAGCCACCGAAGCCCATCATCTCGAAGTGCGCGATGGCCACTTCGAGGCTCAGTCCATCAACACCAGGCCGGTCGACCTGCCGATGAGCGTGCTGTTCGGCAAGCCACCCAGGATGCAGCGTGAGTTCGAGCGCCAGGACAACGTGCTGTCCGGGATGATGCTCGATAATCTCGATCTGCGTGAGGCCATGGAGCGGGTGCTGCGCCTGCCCACCGTCGCCTCCAAGAGTTTTCTGATCACCATCGGTGACCGCTCGATCACCGGTCAGGTGGCCCGTGACCAGATGGTAGGGCCCTGGCAGGTGCCGGTGGCCGATGTGGCCGTGACGACAGCGAGCTTCGACACCCATGCCGGTGAAGCCATGGCCATGGGTGAGCGCCCGCCGGTGGCGCTGATCGACCCGGCGGCCAGCGCCAGGCTCGCCGTGGCCGAGGCCATCACCAACCTGGCGGCGGCGTCCATCGACAAGCTCGAGAACATCAAGCTTTCCGCCAACTGGATGAGTGCCGCCGACCATCCCGGCGAGAACCAGGCGTTGTACGACGCCGTTCATGCCGTTGGCATGGAATTGTGCCCGGCGCTGGGTGTGGCCATTCCGGTGGGCAAGGATTCGATGTCGATGCGCACTTCCTGGCAGGCGAACAACGCCGATGGCACCAAGACAGAAGACAAGAGCGTCACCTCGCCGCTGTCGCTGGTGATCACCGGCTTCGCTCCGGTGCGTGATGCCATGCGCACCCTGACACCCGAGATCAATCTCGAACAGGATGAATCGGATCTGATTCTGATCGACCTGGGAGCCGGCCATAACCGCCTGGGGGGCTCGGCGCTGGCGCAGGTCTATGGCCAGGTCGGCAATGCGTGCCCGGATCTCGACGACCCCGAGGACCTCAAGGCTTTCTTCGCGGTCATCCAGGGGCTGAATGCCGAAGGCAAGCTCTTGGCCTATCACGACCGCAGCGATGGCGGCCTGCTGGTGACGCTGCTGGAGATGGCGTTTGCCGCCCACGCGGGCCTCGAGATCAAGCTCGACTGGCTGGTGGACGAGCCCGCCGAGGCGGTGGACGCGCTGTTCGCCGAAGAGCTTGGGGCGGTGATCCAGGTCAATCGCCTGCACACCGAAGAGGTGCTGGCGCAGTTCGCCGCCGCCGGGATCGAGACATGCGGGGTCATCGCCCGCCCGCGCTACGACGACCAGGTGCGTGTCACCCTGTTCGAAGAGCCGCTGCTCGAAACCACCCGGCTACTGGCCCAACGCACCTGGGCCGAGACCAGCTACCGACTGCAGGCGCTGCGCGACAACCCCGAGTGCGCCAAGAGCGAATTCGACAACCTGCTGGATGATCGCGACCCGGGGCTTTCGGCGACGCCGACCTTCGATGTCGACGAGGATATCGCCGCCCCCTTCATCCACCAGGCACGCCCGGCGGTGGCGGTGCTGCGTGAGCAGGGCGTGAATGGCCAGCTGGAAATGGCCTGGGCCTTCGATCGTGCCGGTTTCGAGGCGGTCGACGTACACATGAGCGATATCCTCGAAGGCCGGGTAACGCTGGATGCCTTCAAGGGTCTGGTGGCCTGCGGTGGCTTCTCCTATGGCGACGTACTGGGCGCCGGCGGGGGTTGGGCAAAATCAGTGTTGTTCAATACGCGGGCTCGCGAGCAGTTCGAGGCGTTCTTCACCCGTGAAGACAGCTTTTCGCTTGGCGTGTGCAACGGTTGCCAGATGCTCGCCCAGTTGCGTGAGCTGATCCCCGGTACCGCCGACTGGCCGCGCTTCGTGCGCAATGAATCCGAGCAGTTCGAAGCGCGCGTGGCCATGGTACAGGTCGAGGAAAGCCCGTCGATCCTGCTCTCGGGCATGCAAGGTTCGCGGCTGCCGATCGCCGTGGCCCACGGCGAGGGGCGCGCCGAGTTCCGCGACAGTGGTCATCTTCGCAGCATGCAGGGTAGTGGCCAGATCGCCCTGCGCTACGTGGACAACCATGGCCAGGTCACCACCCGTTACCCGGCCAATCCCAATGGCTCCCCCTCCGGCATTACCGGCCTGACGACCCCGGATGGCCGGGTAACGATCATGATGCCGCACCCCGAGCGTGTGGTGCGTGCGGTGACCAACTCCTGGCGTCCCGCCGAATGGCAGCGTGATGGGGCCTGGCTGCGGTTGTTCCGCAATGCGCGGGTGTGGCTGGGTTGATCGGCATCCGCTACCAACACGACAAGGCGGCCAAAAGGCCGCCTTGTCGTGGTGAATGCTGAGGTTCGGGGGCGCAGTCCGATGGCGTCGCGTCCCGCTGCTGGTCAGGCGGAGCTTGCTTCGCGCTGACGTTCCGCGAAGTTGTCGAGATAGTCCACGAGAACCGCATGCTCGGTACGCTTCTGCTTGATGATGGCCGACAGCACTGGCGTCAGGGCCGGCATGGCGCTGGCTTCCATCAGGTTGTCGTAGAAGTGCAGGGAGAAGGCGGCCTTGTCGATGGCGTGGTTTAGCTCATCGCACGCCATACGCGGGTCGTTGATGAAGAAGTGCTGGTTGACCAGGCGTGCGGTTCGTTGACGGTTTGCCTGGTGGGTGTGGGACGAAGGGCGCGAGGCGCGAGGGGGCAGGCCGAATTCCTTGGTGACCCACTCGAGGGTTTCGAGGCGCATTTCGCACTGGATGCCGAGCGATGCCATCAGGCGGCTCACGGCGGTGTCGTAGGTCAGGAAACTGAAGGCCAGCTGGCGGTAGCGAGCCAGTTCGTCGCGTTCGTGTGTGTCGGCGAGGCTGAGAAGCTTGTCGAGTACCAGTACGAGCCTGGCGAGACTGGGGGTGGTGGTCGGCACGGCAATGTCCTCCTGTAGGCGAAACCGGTGTGGAGCAGGAAGAAGCATTCGAGGGTGGCGGGGTAGCAGGTGAATACGTGCTGCCGAGCCAGGGCCAGCGAAGCCTTGCGGGCGGATGTGATGACGGTGGTGGCCATCCCGATGGTCGTGAATCGCCGGGGCTGTCGTACGATCCAACGCCCGGGACGTACCATGGTGTGCGTCAGAGGTTGGTGACTAATGACTATAGTCTGGCCAGGTGAGATGCGCGTAACTCTCGGAAAAAGAACAGTGTTTTTTAAATGATGCTCATGTCCCCCATGCGACTGGCAAGCCTGAGGATGACCAGCAACCGACTGATCATCAACGAGTTGGCCACTCATCACTGGTTGCCCGGCAGGCGAGCCCGATGAATGCTCACGCTGGCGGAGTAAGCCTGCGCCCCTACCAGGCAGAGGCGGTGGCGCGTGTCGTCACCCACTTCCGGGCATCCAGCGAGCCCGCTGTGGTGGTATTGCCCACCGGCAGCGGAAAATCGCTGGTGATCGCCGAGCTGGCGAGGCTGGCTCGCGGACGCGTGCTGGTGCTGGCTCATGTTCGCGAACTGGTCGAACAGAACCATGCCAAGTATCTGGACTACGGGCTTGATGCCGATATTTTCAGTGCTGGCCTGGGTCGCAAGGAAGCCGGCCGCCAGGTGGTGTTCGGCTCGGTGCAGTCGGTGGTTAGAAACCTCGCGGCATTCGGCGGGGCCGATGCCACGCAGCGCCCCTTCACGCTGCTGGTGATCGACGAGTGTCATCGGGTATCGCTGGACGAGGACTCGAGCTATCGGCAGGTCATCGAGCGGCTGCGCGCCACGAATCCGCACCTCAAGATCCTCGGCCTCACGGCCACTCCCTACCGGCTTGGTCAGGGCTTCGTCTATCACCGCCACCATCACGGCATGGTGCGTGGTGATGAGGCGTGCTTCTTTCGGGATTGCGTGTTCGAACAACCGCTGCGGCTGATGGTCAAGCAGGGCTACCTGGCGCCACCTCGCCGGGTGGATGCGGCGGTAGCGCGCTATGACTTTTCGCGGCTCACCCCCTCTGCCAGTGGCGTGTTTCAGGAGGCCGAGCTCAACCGCTTGGTGGCGGGGCACCGTGCCACGCCAGGCATCATCGCTGAAGTGATCGAGCACGCCGAGGGGCGCCAGGGGGTGATGGTCTTCGCCGCCAGTGTGGTGCATGCCGAGGAGATCATGGGTTATCTGCCGGCGGGGCAAGCGGCGCTCATCACCGGCGCTACCCCCGGGCATGAGCGCGATGCCGTGATCGGCGCTTTCAAGGCGCGCCACCTCAAGTACCTGGTCAACGTGGCGGTACTCACCACCGGCTTCGACGCCCCGCATGTGGACCTGATCGCGATTCTCAGGCCCACCGAGTCGGTGGGCCTGTATCAGCAGATCGTCGGGCGCGGGCTGCGCCTTTCGCCCGGCAAGACCGACTGCCTGATCCTCGACTATGCCGGTAACCCCTGGGACCTGTTCGCCCCCGAGGTCGGTGCGCCGAAACCGGCGGGGGACACCGAGCCGGTGCAGGTGGCGTGCCCGGAATGCGGGCACGCCAACCTGTTCTGGGGACGCCGCGACGGTGAGCTGGTCATCGAACACTTCGGCAGGCGCTGCCAGGGTCTGGTGGATACCTCAACGGGAGAGCCCGCCCTGCCCGGCGAAGGGGGTGCTGTGCAACAGTGCGACTTTCGCTACCGCTTCAAGGTGTGTGGCGATTGCGGTGCCGAGAACGACATTGCCGCGCGCCGCTGTCATGGCTGCCAGGCGCTGCTGGTGGATGCCGACGACAAGCTCAAGGAGGCGCTGCGCCTGCGCGATGCCCGGGTGCTGCGCGTCGCCGGCATGCAACTGGAGAGCACCACCAATGCACGGGGCCTTCCACGCCTGAAGGTGACCTATCACGACGAAGATGGCGCGTCGCTCATCGAATGGTTCGCGCTGGAGACTCCCGCTCAGCGGGGAGCCTTCGCGGCGGTCTTTCTGCGTGACCACTTGCGTGCGCCCGGTAGCGCGTTTCGCCCGACCGCCCCCGGTGAGGTGGTCGATGAACAGAAGCGCCTGCGTGCCCCGGACTTCGTGATCGGGCGCAAGGTCGGGCGCCACTGGCAGGTGCGCGAAAAGGTGTTCGATTACGCCGGGCGTTACCGCAAGGCCTATGAAGTATGATAGGGGAAGGCGTTGGCAGCGTGAGTGCGGGGCGCCGGGGACGGGCCGGAAGGGAGGTCCGAGGACCAGGGAAGGCCGAGGTAGCGTCCAGGGAGGGATTCATAGCGCCTCCCTGCAGGCCTGTCGCCGGGAAAGCCCCGAGCGCTACCAGTAGGCCGGCAGTAGGCCGGCAAGGAGAATGTCAGCGCTGTCTCCGGCGCTGCGCTCTTGCTAGACTGCCCTGTTGATCCAGCGTCCCCGGAGAGGCACGCCGCGTGAGCGCTATCCCCGACAACGTCAGCCCCGACACCGTCAGTCCCGAGCAGCCAGCCGCCGCGGCCCAGCAGGCCGAGGCGCTTGGTCGACTCTTCGACGAGCCGATTACCCAGCTTCCGGAAGACTTGTACATTCCGCCCGAGGCGCTGAGAGTGTTCCTCGAGGCCTTTGAGGGGCCATTGGACCTGTTGCTTTACCTGATTCGTCGCCAGAATCTCGATATCCTGGCGATCGATGTCGCCGCCATCACTCGCCAGTACATCGAGTACGTGGAGTTGATGAAGGCGCTGGAGATCGAGCTGGCTGGTGAGTACCTGCTGATGGCGGCCATGCTGGCCGAGATCAAGTCGCGTACGCTGTTGCCGCGCCCCCCGAAAGAGGGCAGCGACGACCAGGAGGAAGACCCGCGGGCCGAGTTGATCCGCCGGTTGCAGGAGTACGAGCGTTTGAAGAATGCCGCCGAGGCATTGGCCGAGCTGCCGCGGCTGGGGCGCGACTGGTTTCCGGCGAAGGCCGCGTTGCCGCCGCTGGAATCCCGGGTGATCCACCCCGATGTCCAGCTCGACGAGCTGCTCGGTGCCCTGGCCGGTATCCTGCGACGTGCCGAGCTCAACCAGACGCACCAGATCAGCCGCGAGGTGCTGTCGACCCGCGAGCGCATGATGTCGATCATGGCGCGCTTGAACCATGAGCACTTCACGTCCTTCGAATCGCTGTTTACCTTCGAGGAGGGGCGAGCCGGGGTGATCGTGACCTTCATGGCGATTCTCGAGCTTGCCAAGGAGGCGATGATCGAGATCGTGCAGAATGCCCCGCTCTCGCCGATTCATGTGCGGGCGCGGGTGGCGTGTGAGGATGAAGAGGAAGACGTCTTCGCCGACGAGGGCGAAAGCGCCTTCGAGGATGATCACGGGGGAGGTGAGGCGAGCCGATGACCGCCATGGAGTTTCCCGAAGCGCTGGACGAGATCCTCGAGGCGGCCCTGTTGGCCGCCGGCGAGCCGCTTGGCCTGGATCGGCTCGAGGGGTTGTTCAGTGAGCACGAGCGGCCGCCCAGGCGAGCGCTTCGCGAAGCCCTTGGCCGGTTGGGCGTGCGCCATGAGCGCGGTGCCCTGGAACTGCTCGAGACGGCGTCGGGCTACCAGCTGCGTATCCGCCCGAGGCTCTCGGCCTGGGTGTCGCGGCTGTGGGACGAGCGCCCGCAACGCTATTCGCGTGCTCTTCTCGAGACCCTGGCGTTGATTGCCTATCGCCAGCCGGTAACGCGTGGCGACATCGAGGAGGTACGCGGTGTCACGGTCAGTGGCTCGATCATGCGGACCCTGCTCGAGCGTGGCTGGATTCGGGTGGTGGGCCATCGCGACGTACCGGGACGGCCGGCGGTGTATGCCACCACGCGCAGCTTTCTCGATGATTTCGGCCTGAAAACGCTCGATGAACTGCCGCCCATGCATGAGCTCAAGTCATTCGACGAGCCAGCGTTCGACGACGAAGGCCCGCCACCGCCGCAGGAGGCCCTGCTGGCCCAGGCGGATGAACCGCAAGACGAGGACGATGCTCGGCAGCCAGACACCGAGACATCCACCGACACGCCAGTGCACGAAGGGCCTGATGAGACCTTCGCGCATGGCGACACGACGGCCGGGACGGCCGACGATGAACACGCCGGGACGGCGTCAGAGCGGACAGCGCTGAGTTTTGCCGATCTTGAGGCCAGGCTGTCCGAACGCGCCCGGGGCCGCGTCGATGATGACGCTGCACCGGGGGCGGAATCCACATCCAGCGAGAACGATGACCGATGAGCAACACCAGCGAAAAACTGCAGAAAGTCCTGGCGCGGGCCGGGCTTGGCTCACGCCGCGAGATGGAAACGGCCATCGCCGATGGGCGGGTCAAGGTCAATGGTAATGTCGCGACCCTGGGCGATCGCATCGAGATGCGCGACAAGGTGCTCTTCGATAGCCGCCCGGTGACTCTGCGCGGTGCCGATGAAGTGCCGCGGCGGGTGATCATGTACAACAAGCCCGAGGGCGAGCTGTGCACCCGCAAGGACCCGGAAGGGCGACGCACCGTGTTCGACCGATTGCCACGCCTCAAGGGGGAGCGCTGGATCGCCATCGGGCGTCTCGATATCAATACCAGCGGCCTGCTGCTGTTCACCACCGACGGGGAGCTGGCCAACCGGCTGATGCATCCCTCCACGCAGGTCGAGCGCGAATACGCCGTTCGGGTGATGGGCGAGGTCAAGAAAGAGCAGATTGTCGCCATGGTAGAAGGGGTGATGCTGGAGGACGGCCCGGCTCGCTTCACCGACGTTCAGGAATTCGGTGGCGAGGGCATCAACACCTGGTTCCATGTGGTGATCATGGAGGGGCGCAATCGCGAGGTGCGCCGCTTGTGGGAATCCCAGGGGTTGACCGTCAGCCGCCTGAAGCGGGTGCGTTACGGCAATATCTTTCTCGACAAGCGCGCCAAGGCCGGCGAGTGGGTGGAACTGACTCAGGATGAAGTCGACGATCTGGCGGAGTCGGCGGGGCTGCCCGCGCGCAAGGTGCCTGAGTTGACGCCGGACGAGAAGAACCGCTGGAGCCGCGACAAGCACAAGCGCCGGCCGGTTCAGGCGATGCGCAAGCCCAAGGAACGTCGCTAGTTCCATGCCTGCCATCCGGGGCCGGGATGCACCGGGTGTTACGACAAAAGGCAAAAAAATCCTTGCCACACGGGGGTATGGTCAGTACTATCTGCCCCCGTTCGGAAGGGTCGTTAGCTCAGTTGGTAGAGCAGTTGGCTTTTAACCAATTGGTCGTAGGTTCGAATCCTACACGACCCACCATCCGAACCTGCATGCTTGCTTGCAAGCACCGGGTCGTTAGCTCAGTTGGTAGAGCAGTTGGCTTTTAACCAATTGGTCGTAGGTTCGAATCCTACACGACCCACCAGCTTACTAACGAAGCGCCCTCGTCCAGGACGAGGGCGCTTCGTTTTATTAGGGGCATTCCCCGGGGCTTCAGCTCCGCCCGGCAGAATCCTTTAGCCTGTGGTGCTCGGCTTGACTCAGCGCAGGCCGAGCACCGACAGAACCACCAGCACGATGACCACTGCGCCAACGATATACACGATATTGTTCATAAAGCTTTCCTTTTGGGTGGCGCACGTTCCGGCTCCAGATGCTTCTGAATCGCGCTACTTCTGGTTCAGGTGCCGTGGGCTGTTTGTGTCATGGTGGCGCCGCAATCCTTGCGACGCATAGTGCAACTCCCTGTACAGGCGTCTCCCTTGCCCCACTCATATCGACGATACCTCATGGTTGGCCGTGCATCTGTGCGCTAGCGTACATGGCGGCTCGGCGATTGCGTCTGGCGTCATCAGCGGCCCAGGCACGACAGAAAAGAATCGTGGGCGGCCGGGGCCGCTATTAGAAATCGAAAAAGTATTGCGGCGCCGCGAGGGAGGGGTGCAGGTCGGGCTCATGCGGCTTTCGCTGAATGGCCAGGGTATTCATCTTGGCCGTGAAGCAGCGGTGTCCGTTTCGACCATTGCGCTTGGTGTGGTACATGGCTGTGTCGGCGTTGCGCATGAGGGTATCGGCATTATCGGCATCATCCGGATAGAGGCTGATGCCGATGCTCAGCGTAATGACCAGCTCATGACCTTCGATATGGTATGGCCTGCCCAGCACGGCACGCAGTTTTTCCGCGACCTTGCAGGCATCTTCAGTCTGCCGTATCTCGGCAAGCAGGATCACGAACTCGTCGCCGCCCTGACGGCAGACGGTGTCGATGTCGCGCATGCAGTCCTGAAGACGGCCCGCCACCGCCTGAAGCAGCTTGTCACCCAGGGCATGGCCAAGTGTGTCATTGATGGGCTTGAACGCATCAAGGTCAAGATAGAGCAGGGCCACCAGGTGCTGGTGCCGTCGGGCCAGGCCAATGGCGAGGGTGAGCCGCTCGGTGAGTAGTACCCGATTGGGTAGACCCGTGAGGGCATCATGCTGCGCCAGGTAGGCCATCCTTTCCAGTATCACCTGTGACTGGGAGGCGTCGTGGAACACGATCACGGCACCGGTGACTCTCCCTTCCCAGTCATGGATAGGCGCCGCTGAGTCCTCGATCTTGAGCTTGCTGCCATCCTGGCGAACCAGCACACAACCCATGGCAAAGCCCTTCGCTTGATTTTCCTCCATCGCACGCCGCCCAGGGGTGATGGTCGTTTGGAGCGTCTTATCATCGACAAGGTGAAGGACTCGGGAAATGGGCTTACCGATTGCCTCGGTCGCCGACCAGTCTGTCAGGGTTTCCGCCACTCGGTTCATGTAGGTGACCGTGCCGTGAAGGTCGGTGGTCAGGACGGCATCGCCAATGGTATCCAGGGCCACTCGAGCCCATGCTCTCTCGGCTTCCAGGGCGCTTGAGACGTTCCATCTCACGGTGGGGCTCGCGTTTCGTTCTGGGAAGCCTTTGACTGTCGGTGCATGCCTTTGCCGCAACACATCCTCTGCACTTGGGGCCGCGGCAGTGACCGGCGTCCACGTGTTGCCCTGCCGCAAGGTGTCGTCTTTCATGCACTCGGCCCAGGAGTAGGCGTCAATGATCGCTGGCACTGCCAAAGGCAAGGCAAGCGCGGCTTGCACCAGTGGGGTGCCGGAGTCGCATAGTTGTGCAGCATTAGCATCAGAAGGGTTGGCGCCAGCATGAATCGATTCCCCATTGCGTCCGTGTAAGAACCTGTTGACGCGGTTTGCCTGACCAGGCCCGAGTCAAGGAGGCATTACCCCACAAATAGCGAGAGTAGTGGCGTGACGAGTGCGCTTCTGTGCGTTAGCGTACATACTTAGAGCGTCGGTTTCGTTGATCATTACCGGACAAACCTTTTTGCCGTGATAAACGATCGGCAGGCTTGTTTATTGGAGAAAGTCAAGCATGGCGCAGCAACATGATCCTCGTCAGAATCGCTTGCTGGGAGCCCTGCCCCGGGATGAGTACCAGCGACTGATGCCGAGCCTCGAGCGAGTCGAGCTGAAGCTGGGAGAGTCGTTGGCCGAGTCGGGAAAGGTAATGCGCCATGTCTATTTCCCGACAGATTCCATCGTATCGCTACTGTGCGTCATGGAGGATGGTGATTCGACGGAAATTGCCGTCGTGGGCGCCGAGGGGATTGTCGGCATTTCGCTGTTCATGGGCGGCGAAACCACGCCAAGCCGTGCCATTGTCCAGAGTGCCGGCGGCGCCTATCGCCTCAAGGGAGAACTGTTGAAGGATGAGTTCGATCATGCATCAACGCTTCAACATTTACTATTGCGTTACACCCAGGCCTTGATCACCCAGATGGCTCAGACGGCGGTATGCAACCGCCATCACAGCCTGGATCAGCAGTTATGTCGCTGGCTGCTGTTGAGTCTGGATCGGCTGCCGACCGACGAGCTGGTCATGACCCAGGAACTGATCGCCAACATGCTGGGTGTCCGTCGGGAGGGGGTCACGGAGTCGGCTGGCAAGCTCCAGAAAGCAGGCCTGATTTCCTATCATCGCGGACATATCAGCATCCTTGACAGACCTGGTCTGGAAGCGCGGGTCTGTGAATGCTATGGCGTCGTCAAGAAAGAATATGATCGACTACTGAGCTATCACCGCCCCGGATAAAGGTGCATGTCGCCGGTGCGGCTGATGAGCGAAACCTGCCCCGCCTGTACCCTAGCGTACCGACGGTTGGATAGGGTGCATGTTAAAATGTCTTGGTAGCTTGTGAGTCATGCTTTGTTGGCTAACGCTGACGACTCACTGGCTGACGTCGACGTCGGGGCCTAGTGTTTTCCTGCCATGTGCCGATCGCCGGTTTCCCTACCAGGAGCGTGCACATGAATTCACCGATTCACAGCCCATTGACTAACCATCTGATCGACAGCTTGCCGCATCGGGACAGGGTGTCAGTGCTTGCCGATTGCGAGACCGTCGACCTGGCATTCGGTAAGGTGATCAGCGAACCCGGCGATCAGATCCAGCACGCCTATTTTCCTCTCGACAGCTTCATTTCCTTGATTACCAATTTGAGTGACACTGAGCGGTTGGAAGTCGCGATGGTCGGCAGCGAGGGCATGTTGGGGATACCGCTGATTCTGGGCCTCGATGAGTCTCCTCTGCTTGCCCTGGTACAGGGTGAGGGGACGGCACTACGTATGCCGGTGGCTGTGTTTGGCCGTCATCTGGAACAGAGCTCCGCGCTCCAGGCGCTGCTGAATCGCTATCTCTATGTCTTGATGCATCAACTGACCCGGGTAGCGGCATGCACCCACTTTCATCAGGTCGAGGCGCGTCTGGCCCGTTGGCTGCTGATGACCCAGGATCGAGCGCACTCTGACCAACTACACCTCACCCATGAGTTTCTGGCCATGATGCTGGGGGTGCGTCGCGCCGGCATCACCCTGGCCGCCATGGCGCTTCAGTCGCGCGGGTTGATTCGCTATCACCGCGGAGATATCACGGTGCTGGACCGTGAAGGACTGATCGAAGCGTCCTGCGGCTGCTATTCGTTTGATCGAGGTCTTTACCGTCGAATCATCACCGAAGCGGATGTGCCATGAAGTTGGCAGGTGCCTTCTGGTATGGAAGGGCTGGTATGGAAGGGCTGGCATGGAGGATGACTTCAGGATGATGAGGCTTGAGTGTATGTGTCGATTCGCGGGTGATGACTGCAGCGTTCGGGCCTGAACGTCTACAGGTTGTACAAACGATTGATGTAAAAACGACTGATGGAAAAACAACGGGGGCGCAATGCGCCCCCGTTGCTTGTACAACAGTCGTTTTTGGCTGGATCAATCGCGCTCGAACTTGGGTGAGTTCTTCAGCATTTCTTCGTCCATATCCGTGTAGAACACCGATTCATCATCTTCCATGGTGTGCTCTATCTGATCCCAACTCAGCCCAGCATCCTGTCCGCCGAGCCCCAGGAAACCACTCGTTGTCACCACGACGCCGACGATGCGGCCATCTTCGCCGATGATCAGATCATTGATCTCGCCAACGTCTTCATCTGAACCGCGGTGGATCACATTATTACCGATGACGTCGGTGGCGTAGAATGCACCAGAGGGTACTCCGCTCAACTGCGCCTCATTGGCATGCTGTTTATCGGAATTCCAGTCGCCGTTCCGCTGTTTTTCGCCATTCTGTTCGCCGGGACTATGCTCGGTTTCTGTCTGCATGTCGTCGTGGTTTTCCGCTACTACAGCCGTGCTTAGTGCCAATGCCGGGACAAAAGCGGCAGAAAGTATCAATGCGGTTAGCTTCTTCATCATTGTTTCTCCAGTAATTGACGGCATTCTTCCGGACCCACCTGGGTCTAGAATGCCATTCCCGAACAGTGGGAATGCCATTCTATCTTGGTCATAACAGCGTGATCTGTCGGTGCGGTTGCGAACTGAACTGACCATCCTATGTACGACACCGCACTGATCAGGTCTGGTGTTTCAACTATCCTTACGATCTCATACCGCATCGATTCATGAAGCATGCGTTCATGAAAGAGGCAGGCCTCACCCGTAAAGACATCTGGAGATCAGTTCATGGACAAGCATCAGACCAAAGGGCATGCGAACGAAGCGAAAGGCAAGGCAAAAGAGGTTGCAGGCAAGGTGACAGGCGATAAAAGCAAGGAATACAAAGGGAAAATGGAAAAGCATGTTGGCAAGGCTGAAGCCAAGTCAGGAGATATGGATAGCGGAGCCAAGAAGACAAAGAAATGAACCACAAGCAAAAAATGACCTTGGCGTCTTTGTGTAGATGCACGGATCGTCCATCGGCAGGACGTGGTTTCTGCAGTGGTTGGTATTGTAACGCTGCCGTTCGGTAAATCCGTGAACGACTAACACAGGAATTCGCAATGCCCCATGATACGCAGGAATCCCTCGTTGGCGGGGCAGGGATTGATGATAAGACAGCAGCGTCGTCACGTCCGGAAAAAGGATTTTTCAACCACGTTCAGCTACGCCTGTTTCGCTACACAGCGGTAATGTTTTGCCTGGTGACGCTGATGATACTGATCGGCGTCGTCGTGTGGTCTTTCGGATGGGTGCTGAATACGTTCTACAATCTTCTGCTGTCACTCTCCATCGCCGGTATACTGGCGATGGTGCTTTATCCTGTGATTGAGTTTCTCGAAAGGCGACTTCACCTGCCGCGTTTGCTGGCTATCATGCTTCTCCTTGCGGTCTTCTTCGTGGCTATCGGTGGGATTATTGTCTTGCTTGTCCCTATCGTGGCCCGTCAAATCGTCCAGTTGATGACTGTTTTGCCCGACACACTGGCAAGCTGGCAGGAATATTTCTCCTATTACTTCCCAGAACTCAGCGCAATGATAGCCAGCCGCATTGAGGGCGGTGGTGAGGAGGGAGGAGGGTCAGTCGTTCCAGGCGTGAAGAACCCGGGCGGGACCCTCGTGTCCTACCTGGGACTGTTGGCGAGTCTGAGCTTCGTGCCCCTGTTTCTGTTCTTCACCCTGCTCTCGGGGGAATTGCTTCGAGGTCAGGTAACTGAACTGTTATCCATATTCAACAAACATACCCAGCAGAAAGCGCTGTATTTCATCGATGTGTTTGTCAGGTACGTCACTGCCTTCTTCCAGGGCCAACTGATCATCGCCATGTTCATGGGTACCTTGTATGCCATGAGCTTTACACTGATCGGTCTGAGTTTTGGCGTGCTCTTCGGGTTGGTCCTGGGACTACTGAATATCGTTCCCTTCCTTGGCAGCCTGATCGGTTTGGTGGTGGTACTGCCCATGGCCTATCTGCAGCCGGAAGGCGGCATTGAGTTACTGGTCCTTGCCGGACTGGTGTTCGCGGGGGTACAGCTGGTGGAAAGCTGGCTACTGACACCGAAGATCATGGCCAATCGGTCGGGCTTGCATCCCGCACTCGTGGTGATTTCCCTGTTCTTTTGGGGTACGGCCTTGAATGGCATTATCGGCCTGGTACTGGCGGTTCCTCTGACGGCGTTTTTCGTTGCTATCTGGGGCGAGATCAAAGCCAGCTTGAAACACACATTGAGCAACCGAGATGAAAGCCTATGAAGAAAGCGGGCCTCTTGAGATGCGAGTGAACTCGCATGTGTTACCTGAGCCAGGAGTTTGGCTTGCTGGGGTAGGGCAGTCGGTAGCGTGGAAGGTTCGCCCATTCATCAGGCCGTGTTCGCTAGCGAACAGAAAGCACCCAGCTTACCTCCTATGCTTACTATGTGATGGGTAAATGAAGTGTCTGAAATACATGCATTCACCTTGCGCCAAAGGGTGTCGAGTGACTCCATCATAGAGGTGAATGGCAGCCAAGATAAACTAATGAAGAAGGAGAATATAATGAAAAGGACAGCAATTGCCATCGCAGTTGGCGCCCTGAGTATCGGCTTGACCCAGGCCCTGTTTGCCCAGGATGATGAGACACAGATGGATGAACAGCAGCAGACGACCCAGCAAGGCGCCCAGGAGAGCAATCCTGACCAGGATACGCAAGGTCAGGGAGCCGAGGTTGTCATCGATGGAGAACCGGATGAAGCCACAGTCGAAGAGGCGGGCGAAGCCAGCGTCGATGTTGAGCGTGCTGAAGAGGTCGAGGCTGAAATGCATGATCCGGATGAACAGGACCGGGATGGGGCGCAGCAGGATCAAGATGAAGCCTCTCAGGACCAGGCCGCGGAGAGCGATAATCTCGTAAGCAGGGAAGTTGGCGAGATCGAAGGCTATACCGTCTATAGCCAGGAAGACGATGAAGAGGTCGGTGAGGTCGAGCGCGTGGTGCGAGACACCCAGAATGGCGACATCTATGTCGTGATTACTAAAGGAGGTTTTCTTGGATTCGGTAAAGACGAGATGGGCTACACAGTGGGCGATCTAGAGCTTCGCGACGATGACCATCTTGTGGTTAGCTCGAGCGATGATGGAGAATCCGGTGACTATGGTAGCGACCGGTACGAGGATGTCGATGGCAGCCAGACCCTTCGTGAGGCCATGCAGAGCAACTAAGCATTGTTCATGAAGTGCTGAACCATGGCATGAACGGGTATGTGGTGAATGGCGCGGCTTAAGCCGCGCATTTTTTTGAGCCCACTTTGTAAGAGGGTAAGCAGCAAACGGGCGAATGATGCTGTCATGAGCGTGCACTCCAGCCTCCAGCAGCTAGGCGCACCGCATCGATATCGTCCTGAAGTGACATCGCGTGCTCCGAACGGGCTAGTGCCATCCGTGAATGTCTTTTCGCGGCGGCGCCCATCGCTTTATCTTCTGTTTCGGCCAACGTGCTAAGCGCTTTCTGCAAGCGGGTGGACACTTCAACGATGCCTGCCCCATCACGGGCGATTGCAGTAAACGCATCGTCGAACAAATCGTCTATCGAAAGCTTCGGTACCGATACGCGGTCGTAGGTAATTTCCCGTATTTGGTCCTGCTCAAGCGGCGATTGCCAAAGCGTAAATAATCTTACCATTGTGCCAATGACATTGATCGCGGTTCCCGGATCATTGATGCCAGGTGATAGCGCCTTGTCGGCAATCTCCGATAGCGCCAGAATTCCAAAGCGGGGATCATCTTCAAAGGTACGGTTTGGGCTAATCGTGAATGCGCTGGCGAAGGCGTCTTTTTCTGATGATTCACACTCCTCGATGCAGTCCACAACATGGAGCAGGGCACAGCTTGTACTGACAAACTTACCAGGCAGTGCTGTCACGATAACGTGGCAGTCAAGTGTTTCGGCGCAGGATTGTAACGTCTTCATATCAATATGCTGTACATAGCCCACTGTCGGCGAAAATACCGGCCCACTCTTGTTTATGGTCAGATGCGGCAAGACTTCCAAAGCCCCCAGCGTGGGCGCATGGCGCCGGCGATCCAGTGCCGCGCTGGTTGCCATCTCCGCTTTCTCGATGGTGTTCACCACCCGGCCCAGTCGGGCAATTCTGTCCACCCAGCGAACAAATGTGATGATAACAATGGCAAATACCATGAGGGTCAGAATGAAGATCGCAAACCGTCCTGCTGAGCCAAACAGGTCATTTTTGATGGCTACCAGGGAAACAATGCTGAAGATGAATGCGCCTATAAAGGCAGACAAAGCGTTCTGGGTGACATCATCCGCGATGACCAGCGGTAGGGAGCGAGGCGTCGCGCCGGCGCTTGCGGAGGCATAGGCAGCAATCATCGAGCCTACCGCAAAGGTCGCAATAACCAGCATGCTGGAAGCCATGATAGTGAGCAGTGACTCGACGGATTCCAGGGTGATCTCGGGCAAGAGGCTGGAAAGGCCCAAATTGTCAGCCAGCCTGGCGCTGAATGTACCCCCAATGGAAAGTAAGCAAAGTAACAGTGGCTTGACCCACAGGCGTTCTTTTATGCGGCTGAAAATAAAGCGCAGCTTGTCCGAACTGAAGATTGGTGACTGGGCCATGATGATGACACTCTCCGCGATAATTCATAGGATATCTCAAAGGTAACCCAAAACACTTATGCAGTGCGCACATCGTCGTTCGGTGCCATGCACTTCCCGTGATGCCAGCGTGCGATAGCGCACTGTGACCGCGGCATGGTCGTCGTACCCTTGACCCTCTGGCGCTCGTTGTGCGTCGAGGTTCACAGGAGGTAACGATCATGGGCATCATCGTATGGCTCGTCATGGGCGGTCTGGTCGGCTGGATTGCAAGCATAATCATGGGTACCAACGCTCAGCAGGGCATCATCCTCAACGTCGTGGTCGGTATCGTCGGTGCACTGATCGGCGGTTTTCTGATCGGTCCGCTGCTTGGTGCTGGCTCCATCAACGACGGCATCACCATCATGAGCTTCATCGTGTCGCTGATTGGGGCGGTAATATTGCTCGCTATCCTGAACTTGTTCCAGCGCAGCAGGAAGCGCTCATAAATCAGCGTTTCCCTAACCGGTTGAGAGGGTAGAGGATTACCGATCGGCGGGCTCGCAGCACTCATGGGGACCGTCGACGCCCAGCCCGACAGCGCTGAACGAGCCGCCAGTCCCCAGGATGACCGCGTGCACCTTATCTTACGCGTCCATAGTGCTGATCCTGCCGTCTCATTTGGTTGGTGGATCGATTTCACGAGCTGGATGGCGGTGCGCGGCGACTGCGTCTATGAAGGTGGGCGCGATGTCGGCCGCATCGGCGCTCTCCGCGAGAAAAACCCCGGGATCTTGCTGTGCGGCTGACTCGATGCCTGCCGCTGACAGCAGCTTTCGCCCGGCGCCTAGAGCAAGAATCGTTTTGCAGTGCTTATACTGATCTTTGACAAACTCCATTGGATCTCCGTTATCTGTCAGCGCCTGAACCGCCTTGCTGCCATCGGGCAGTACCAGCGCGTCGAACAGGAACCCCGGAGCATTCTCCATCGACTTGTCCGCTTCGATCTTTGCGCCGGAGTCGCCGACAAACAGGCCCACCCGCGGCCCCACGAAATGAACCACTGCACCCGCGTCGGTCAGTTCACTATGCAAGCTGGCGAGTGAGGCATGGTGGACGCCATCTTCCACCAATACGGCAATCTGGCGTGTGCGGACACCGCACTCGCCCGGTAGCGCCATCAGCGAAAGGGCCGGAGATTGGGTGATTTCAGGGGGTTGCGGATTATCCATTGCCTTTGGCATGGCATCGGGCACTTCCATGCCCAACCCCGCGGCGACCTTGGCAGCCAGGTCTGGCGAAACGTTCACCAGTGAGGACAGCATCCGCTCACGTATGGCGGAGACTCCGACCTTGCTCAGCTCGAAGCGGAATGCGGCTGCGATATGCGCTTTTTCGACATCTGTCTGGCTGTCGAAAAACAATGTTGCTTGAGCATAGTGCTCGGCAAACTTCTCTGGCTTTCCACGGACTTTGTCTTCGGTCGTGGCCTCGGGGAAGGACACGAACCCACTTGTTCCGGCCTGGAAGGGGCAACCGCCCGCCAAGGAATTCGGTTCGTACGCGACACGCCCGCGATTGAGCACCTGACGGTGCATGCCATCGCGTTGGTTGTTCTGCACCGAGGCAAGTGGCGAGTTGATCGGGATCTCGTGGAAGTTAGGGCCGCCTAGTCGGGTGATTTGTGTATCGACATAGGAATGGATGCGACCGGCGAGCAACGGGTCATTGGAAAAGTCGATGCCTGGTATGATATGCGCCGTGCAGAAAGCGACCTGCTCGGTTTCCGCGAAGAAGTTATCCGGGTTGCGATTCAGCACCATGCGACCGACAGGAATAACCGGTACGAGTTCCTCCGGCACCAACTTGGTCGAGTCGAGCACATCGAAGCTGAAGCCTTCGGCTTGTTCCTCGGTGAATATCTGCAGCCCCAGTTCCCATTCCGGAAATTCGCCCGACTCGATGGCTTCCCACAAATCCCGTCGATGGAAATCGGGGTCGGCGCCCGATATCTTCACGGCTTCGTCCCAGACCAGTGAATGGGTTCCTTGTTGTGGTTTCCAATGAAACTTGCAGAATGTTGATTCGCCCTGTTCGTTGATCAAACGAAACGTATGCACGCCAAAGCCCTGCATCATCCGAAAACTGCGTGGTATCGCACGATCCGACATCACCCACATCAGCATGTGAGTGGACTCCGGCATCAATGAGACGAAGTCCCAGAAGGTGTCATGTGCCGATGCCGCCTGAGGCATGCCGTGATGCGGTTCTGGCTTGACGGCATGGACCAGGTCAGGAAACTTCATCGCATCCTGGATGAAGAATACCGGTATGTTGTTTCCCACAAGGTCCCAGTTGCCTTCGTCGGTATAGAATTTTACGGCGAAGCCTCGTGCGTCGCGCGCGGTATCTTTCGAACCGCGTTCACCTGCCACAGTAGAAAACCGTACGAACACGGGAGTGGTCTTGCCTTTTTTACTGAACGGCGCCGCGCGAGTGTACCGGGTGAACTCGTCATAGGCTTCGAAGAAGCCGTGTGCACCGGAGCCGCTTGCATGGACGATTCGTTCCGGGATACGTTCGTGGTCAAAATGGGTGATTTTCTCCCGCAGAATAAAATCTTCAAGCAATGAAGGGCCACGCAATCCGGCCTTCAAGGTGTTCTGGTTATCGCCAATGGAAACACCTTGATTTGTCGTCAATGGTTGATCGCTTGCGTCGACCCGGACTCGGTCAAGCGACTCGTTGGTCGTATTGGTTCCGAGCGGTGCTGCACCACCCGTCTTCGCGGTCCCGGTATTCTCTGTGGTTGTACTCGCGGTCAACCCGCTGGACTCCGGCGCTACCGGCACTCCGGATGGTGGCGCCACGCCGTTGTCGTGACCGTGCTCGAGCCCCTTGATGCTGTTGTAGGGTATCGCGGCAACGAAGCCTTCGCTTGCGCGAGCTTGCTTCACGACGATGTCATTGGTTCTGAGCACGCGGTCGCTACCTGCACTTTTTCCTCGTGACGCGCGGGCGGGTTTCTTACTCGTAGCCATGGCTTTTCTCCGGGGAGGTGGGAGATTAGGACAAGCGTTATACCGGGTTAAGGACTGGCCCATATGGATTTTCATGCCGCAGCCGAGAGTCGTCTGTTCGATAACGAACACTTGCACCGAGCTGCTTCCACCTTGTTCATCCAGCTCCACGTTGTGTTCAGTGTGGCAACGTACCGACGGTACGAGTGCCCGTGAGCGAGTCTCAGGCCTTGCGCACCAGGAATGATTTGTCGGAGTCGCCATGGACTTGAAAAGTGGATACCCGTTCTGGGCGGTCAAGAATGGCTTGATGTATGCGTTCCCGCCGCTTGACGTTGACCTGAGTTGCGAAGTGGTGGTGATGGGCGCTGGCATCACCGGCGCGCTGATCGCTGATGAATTGGCAGCCCACGGTCACGATGTCGTCGTGCTCGATAAGCGCGACGTCTGCTGGGGTAGCACATCGGCCAGCACCGCCTTGCTGCAGTATGAAATCGATACCCACGCGACCGATCTCGTCAAGCGCTATGATCAGGACGCCGCACTTCTGGCGTACCAATCCAGCTTGAATGCTGTCAGCGAGATTGGGCAGATCGCTCAGTCGGTCGGGGATGTCGATTTCGGTACCTGCGAAAGCTTGTACTACGCCAGCAATCGTAAGGATCATCCTGGTCTGGTCGACGAATTCGCCTGGCGGGAAACATATGGCTTTCCGGTTCGTTGGCTGAATCGCGCGGCTCTCAAGGATGAGTACGGTCTGACGGCGCCGTCCGCCATCCTCAGTACGGTGGCCGCTCGCGTTGATCCCTATCGGCTCGCCTCACGACTGCTGCACAGGATGCAGCAACAGGGCGCGCGCGTATTCGATAGAACCGAGGTGACCTCAATCACAGACACGGAGCGTTCGGTTCGTTTGACCACCGATAATGGTATCTCGATAACAGCGAAATACGTCGTGATTGCCAACGGTTACGAGTCTCAGCAATGGTTGCGCCAGCGCGTCGCGAAGAATCTCAGCAGCTATGCCTACATCAGTGACCCCGTCGATCCCGATGAGCTGGGCTGGTTGGCAGATACGATGCTGTGGGAGTCCTCTCGGCCCTATATCTATCTCCGCGCTACCGGCGATGGCCGGCTGTTGGTCGGTGGGGAAGACGACGAGCACGATATGCCCGCGAGACGGGACCGGTCTGTCGACCGCAAGGCGGCGACACTACAGCGCAAGGTCTCCCGTTTGTTTCCTCATCTCCATGCACCACCGGCCTTTGCCTGGGCAGGTACGTTCGCTGAAACCAGCGACGGGCTGCCGCTGTTCGGCCACCACCCTGAGTATGGCGCGCGCGTGCTGTTCGCGTTGGCCTATGGTGGTAACGGCATCACCTACAGCATGCTTGGCGCCGGATTGCTACGCGCGCAGATCGAACACCGCCGGCATCCATTGACCGAGCTGTTTGCCTTTGCCCGGTTAGGAAATCATTGACCAGGAGCGGGATGACGATGCCCTGGATGATCGATACCAATATACGGTGATACATCTATTGCTACAGGACTCAAGGCGCCCGAGGTGGTGTCGTGACGAAATGTCGAGACACGCCGGGATGGCCGTGCGTGTCAGTGTCGTCATCGATTCAGCAGCGAAGCGAGAAGCCACACCGTATATGTTCGATGCCGCACCGACCGGTTTGCAAGCTTCCACTATCTTTGTAATCTCGCCCTGCTTCTAGATGCGTTCGTGATAAGAAGCAGAATTTCGACACGACAAACATATGGAGATCCGCTTATGAAAGAGAATCGGGTGAAGGGCCATGCGACCGAGGCGAAAGGTAAGGCCAAAGAGTTTGCAGGCAAGGTGACTGGTGACAAGAGTACTGAATACAAGGGAAAAGCCGAGAAATATGTTGGTAAGGCGAAAGCCAAGATGGCTGGCGGTGACAAAAAGAAGAAGTAAAAATTAACCAGAGGATGATTGTATGAGCGATATGGCAACGCAGTCGAAGAGAAGCCACGATACCGTCGATGGCATGCAGGCTGAATCCTTGCTGTTGAGTGCATCCACCATGACAGGTGATGAAGTCTGCAATAGGCAGGATGAAAAGCTCGGTAAGATACAGGACATCATGCTAGACACCGTCGAGGGAAAAATACGGTATGTCGTCCTGGCATCGGGTGGTTTTCTGGGCTTGGGGGATCGTCTGTTCGCAGTCCCCTGGAAGGCCTTGACACAAGACAGGGAAAACCACCGTTTCATTCTCGATGTGGATGTTGACCAGTTGAAGAGCGCGCCGGGCTTCGACAAGGATCAATGGCCGAATATGGCCGATCCTACCTGGAATTCGACCATCGACTCCTTTTACGCCAGGCCGTCTGATCACGCAGGAAGTTGAGCATTAATTATCGAGTTGCTCGACGTTGTCTGGTCGCGAGATAAAACTAAACAGCCCTTGGCAACCTCATGCTTTCACCATGGGTGTATTGTATGAGGAAGGGTGAAAATGAAATATTGTTATGGAGGCTGGGTCATGAGCAAGAATCAGATTGAAGGTCATGCGAGTGAGGCGAAGGGCAAGGGAAGCAAGGCTAAATCCGACAAGCATGATGGCAAGGGTGGTGCCGTACTGGCAGATATCAATGACGACGCCGGAAAGCGTAGCGGTAAAGATGCAGCCGAGTCAGGAGATGCTGGTAAGAAAAGTGGCAAGGCCGACACCGTACTGGCAAATATCAATGACGAGCCCAAGAAAAAAAGCTGATGACGTTTTCGCAGGCTGACCCAGGTATCCAGCCGGCATCGTAGATGACATTGACATCGTATCTGCGTGACGCCGAAAGGTAGGAAATCTCCCGTGTCAGTAAATCTGACACGGGAGAGCCTCATTATCAGTTATTTGAGGGTAGGTTCGACTGGATAGGGGCGTCTGATTGGCATGTTATTTCAGGCAAACGTTGTGGCCTGAATGGGTAGCCATGCTGCTGCTCGCCCGGCTCGCGCTCGGGCAGGCGATTGAACGTCTTGAATGTATTCTTGGTAGGCGTTGTGCGTTGGATAGGAGGGGGTTGCTTGGCAGGGGCAGCATGATGAATGGGGGATGACATGATGAACCTCGCGTTGCTGTCCGGTCTTCACGACGTCGTGAAGCATCGGTAACGCGACATTGGCACGACGACAGGCGAACGTCGGTGCGCTTGCGTACCCTTCGCCACCGAGGCTGAACGCGGTTTCGGCGGCTCTTGCCCCCGACGAGCCAGATCTCATGGTTTCCATGTGACGCATTTGTGGCCGGGGGTGGTCAATATCCCACCATTCTGGTCTAGAATAGAGATTCGGGTCGACCTGGCGAGAGACGCAAGGGGTGGCCTCAGGCGTATCGTCCGCGCGGAGCGCGCGGCCACGATGCACCCGTATCATGCAGGGGGAGCCCCTGCCAGTCACAGTGGTAGACACGATGACGATCATGACCTCCCGTGCAGAGGTGCGAGAGCACCTGACACGTACCTATTGCCCCACCCGTATTCCGTCCGAGGACGAGGCCCGCGTCGAGGAGATCAAGCAGCTTCTCGAGGCCAACAACGCCGTGCTGGTGGCGCACTACTACACCGACGATGCCATTCAGCAGCTTGCCGAGGAGAGCGGTGGCTGTGTCGCCGATTCCCTCGAGATGGCGCGTTTTGGCGCGCGTCACCACGCCGATACCCTGGTGGTGGCCGGCGTCCGCTTCATGGGCGAGACCGCCAAGATCCTCTCGCCGGAGAAGCGCGTGCTGATGCCGACCCTGGAGGCGACCTGCTCGCTCGACATCGGCTGCCCGGCCGATGAATTCTCGGCATTCTGCGATGCCCACCCTGATCGCACCGTGGTGGTGTATGCCAACACCTCCGCGGCGGTGAAGGCTCGTGCCGACTGGGTGGTGACTTCGTCGATCGCCGTGGACGTGATCGAACACCTGCAATCGCGTGGCGAGAAGATCCTGTGGGCACCGGACAAGCACCTGGGCGGGTACATCCGCAACAAGACCGGTGCGGACATGCTGCTGTGGGATGGTGCCTGCATCGTGCATGACGAGTTCAAGGCGAAGGGCATCGAGGATCTCAAGGCGCTTTATCCAGAGGCCGCCGTGCTGGTGCACCCCGAGTCCCCGGCGTCGGTGGTCGAACTGGCCGACGTGGCGGGCTCCACCTCGCAGTTGATCAGCGCCGCCAAGTCACTGCCCAATGACAAGTTGATCGTGGCCACCGACCGCGGCATCTTCTTCAAGATGCAGCAGGCAGTGCCCGGCAAGACGCTCTTCGAGGCGCCCACCGCCGGGAATGGCGCCACCTGCAAGAGTTGCGCCCATTGCCCGTGGATGGCGATGAATGCCCTGGACAACCTGGCTGGCGCCCTGCGCCATGGCAGTGGCGAAATTCATGTCGACGACGCGGTGCGTGTGGCGGCCCTCAAGCCGCTGGAGCGGATGCTGAACTTCAAGCGCTAGGCATCGCCTGGCGTTGGAGCTGGAAGAGCGCCCGCTGCGCGGGCTTGCGTTTGAAGCTGGAAGAGAACCCCGTGACGCCAGGGTGGATGGAAGCAAGCTTTTCCGGCTTCCAGCTATTGAAACTTCTCCATTGTCTCCCGGTAGTCGATGAAGTCACTGCGGCGCTGCTCGATACGGCTGACCGCGGTGGCATCTCCTTCCTCCTGCGCCACGCGTTTCGCCACATCCAGTTGGCGGATCGCGTCATCGATGCGCCCGGAGAGCTGCAAGTGCTCGCCACGGGCGAGGTGCCCCCAGCCTTCGCGCTCGCTGCGTCCGGCTGCTTCAGCCAGTAGCGTAAAGACCTGCGGATCTTCGTTGCGTTGCTCGGATAGCTCGCGCAGTACACGCCAGGCCTGCTCGGGGTTACGTTGCAGCAAGGCCTCGCCCAGCAATTGGCGCGCCGGTACGTAGCCTGGCATCAGGCGCAGCTGCCGGCGACTGCGCTCAATGGCTTCGTCATAGCGGCCGGCTTCGAAGGCGACCTGTGCTGCTGTAGCGGGCAACATCGCCAGATCAGGCAATTCGCGCGCGAGAGCGTCCAGGGTTTGCAGGGCGCTATCGGTATCCCCCTGGCGTGCCGTGATCAAGGCATCGAGGTAGCGCATTGCCTGCTGTGGCGCTCCATCCTGCTTCAGGCGGGTAGCGGCCTGCTGCGGGTCGCGTTGATGGATCACCAGCAGGGCACGGGCGCGGACAAGATGGTAGCGCGGGCCGTCATTACGCTTTCGGCCGAGCGTCAGTTGTCTGGCACGATCTTCGCTATCACTGATGCGTGATTCGGTGACGGGATGGCTGAGCAGAAACTCTGGCGGGTTGCCACCCTGCAGGCTGACCATGCGCTGCATGGCACGAAACATCCTGACCATGGCATGGGGGTCGAAACCCGCCTCGGCCATGGCTTGCAGGCCGATACGATCGGCTTCCTGTTCGAAACGCCGTGAGTAGGCGAGCTGATCTTGGATGAAGGCGGCCTGGGAGCCCATGGCCATGCCGATTCCCGCATCGCCACCGCCGCTGGCGGCAATCAGCATGCCGGCAAGCATGGCCGCCATGGCGGGGATCTGGGTTTGCTCCGCACGCGCCTGGCCGCGAGCGTAGTGGCGCTGTGAGAGATGTCCGAGTTCGTGGGCAAGTACCGAAACCAGTTCGTCTTCCTCATCCGCGAAGGCGAACAACCCCGCATTGACCCCGATGACCCCACCTGGCACGGCGAAGGCATTCAATTGGCGGCTCTCGACCAGGGTGACCAGCGGGCGATTGCCTCCCAGGCCGCTGTGCGGCAGCAGCCTTTCGACCATCGATTCGATGTAGTCCTGGGCAATGGGGTCTTGCCAGATAGGGGCGCGGGCACGGAACTGACGCATCCAGGCGCGTCCAAGCTTGAACTCCTCGTTGCTTGCCGCGTGGCTTGTGCTACTGGCAAGGCTGGGCAGGCCGGCATCGGCATTCCATTGCGGGGTGGTCCATTGCGCGGCGCCAGGTGTGGCGAGCGCAAGGCACAGTGCCAGGCTGGCAAGGCGTAGGGTGATTCTGCGCGGCATGACGTTTCTCTCGTCTCTGGCGGGTGGCGGGGTTACCCTGCGACATTGATTCGATACGCAAAGTGCCTTTAAATCTCCGTGAGCCTGTCGGGCTTGACCGATCGTCACCAGGGATTCGGGTTTCGAGACAAGCTTATCGATCCGCTGAAGCGAATAGCCTGCTGTTTACCCAATCAGAGCGTATGACATTGTCCGAAAGAGCGGTCCTCGCAGTAGGCAGCAAGGTTATCGTCAGAGCAATAGAACATTTTTCCAGCCGAACCTGAATCCGAGATCGGCTGGCCACGCTATTTTTCCGGGAGACAACATGGCTTTACAACCCGACGACGTGCTCGATGCCCGCGGTCTTCCCTGCCCCCTGCCTTTACTCAAGGCAAAGCAAGCGCTGTCACGTCTCGACGTGGGCCAGGTGCTGGAGGTGATGGCCACCGACACGGGCTCCTGGCATGACTTCGACACCTTCGTCGCCCAGAGCCAGCATGAAATGCCCGCCCGCGAGGAACGCGACGATGTCTACCACTACTGGATCCGCAAGGGTGGAGCGCGCGATACATGAGCTTGCGTACGGTTTTCAAGCGTTGGATCGATCACTACCTCTCGGATGAGGAAGCGGTGATTCTGCTGGTAGTGCTGGTATTGGGCTTCGCGGCGGTGATCTATCTTGGCCGCATGCTGGCGCCGTTCTTCACCGCACTCGTGATTGCCTTTCTGCTGCAGGGTGCCGTGAGCTGGCTCGAGCGACGAGGCACCCCGCACCTGTTGGCGGTGATCGTGGTATTCCTGGGGTTCATCGGCTTGTTGATGGCGTTGGCGTTCATCTTGATGCCATTGATCTGGAATCAGCTGGTGGGGCTCATTCAGGAGACGCCACGCATGTTCGCCAGTGGGCAGCAACTACTCGACGATTTGCAGGAACGCTACCCAAACCTGGTGACGCCCGACCAGATCCAGAACTGGATCGCGGTGGCGGGGCGCGAAATGACGCAGTTCGGTCAGCGCGCCCTGACGCTCTCGCTGGCATCGCTTGGCAACGTCCTGGCGTTGATCATCTACCTGGTGCTGGTGCCGATTCTGGTGTTCTTCCTGCTCAAGGATCGTCAGACGCTGGTAGGCTTCATGCTCTCGCTGATGCCCCAGAAGCGCACGCTGATGACCCGCATCTGGCAGGAGATGGACGACCAGATCGCCAACTACGTGCGCGGCAAGTTCATCGAGATCATCATCGTCGGCACGGTGGCATTCTTTACTTTCGCCTACTTCGGGCTGCCTTACACGGCGCTGCTGGCGGTGCTGGTCGGTTTCTCGGTACTGGTGCCGTATATCGGCGCGGCGGTGGCGACCCTGCCGGTGGCGGCGGTAGCGGGCTTTCACTTCGGCATGACCAACGAGTTTCTCTATGTGCTGATCGCTTACGGAGTGATCCAGGCGCTGGATGGCAATGTGCTGGTCCCGGTCTTGTTCTCGGAGGCGGTCAACCTGCATCCGGTATCGATCATCGTCGCGGTGCTGTTCTTCGGTGGGATCTGGGGCTTCTGGGGCATCTTCTTCGCGATTCCCCTGGCGACTTTGCTCAAGGCGCTGGTATATGCCTGGCCACGTGGAATCAAGTATCGGCAGGCAGCCTCGAGGGAGGTGGTGACCGAAGAGTAACCGATGAGCAAGACGAGGCCGCGGTTGTTGCGGCCTCGCCAGACGTCATTCACGCGTCGCGACGCTTAACTGGCATGAAGCTCCTGGGCGGCTTCGAGCACATCTTGCACATGGCCCGGCACTTTGACGCCCCGCCATTCACGCACAAGGTTGCCATCGGCGTCGATCAGGAAGGTGCTGCGCTCGATGCCCAGGTGCTCCTTGCCATACAGTTTCTTGAGCTTGATGACATCGAACAGCTGACAGACGCTTTCGTCCTTGTCGGAAATCAGCTCGAAATTGAACGACTGTTTGGTCTTGAAGTTTTCCTGTGCACGGATGCCATCCCGGGAAACACCCAGAATTACCGTATTGGCTGCATCGAAGTCCGACTTGCGATCACGAAAGTCACCCCCCTCGGTGGTGCAGCCCGGCGTGCTGGCCTTGGGGTAGAAGTAGACCACGACCTGTTTTCCCTTGAAGTCCGAGAGGCGTAGCGTGGTGTCGCCTGTGGCGGTGGCGGTGAAGTCGGGGACTGGTTGCCCGATACGAAGGCTCATTGGGCTATCTCCTGAGGTGTGATATGGCGGTCGAAATGAGCCTTGATTACACGCAACGCGACACGCTCTGTAAAGGCCATGCTGTACACTCTCTGGTCGCCTGAGTACCATTTGCTCTTTGGATGCTGGCGATTCCGGTATCCTGCCGGGGGCAATACGCCCCCGGCCCGTCAAAGCCGCAGACGCCGTAGCCGAATCGAGAGGATAAAGAGGATGATCACTGGCAGTATCGTCGCCCTGGCGACGCCGATGAAGGTCAATGGCGACATCGATTGGGAGGCGCTGCGGCGCCTGGTGAACTTCCACCTCGAGCATGGAACCGATGGTATCGTGGCCGCCGGTACCACTGGCGAGCCCACTACCATGTCCTTCGCCGAACACTTCGACGTGATCCGCGCGGTGGTGGAAGAGGTCAACGGCCGAATTCCGGTGATTGCCGGCACCGGCGCCAATGCTACCTCCGAGGCCGTGGAACTGGCGCGCTATGCCAGTGAAGTGGGGGCGGATTATTGTCTCTCCGTCTGCCCTTACTACAACAAGCCGACTCAGGAAGGCCTTTATCAGCATTTCAAGGCGGTAGCCGAAGGCAGCAAGCTGCCGGTCATCCTCTACAATGTGCCCGGTCGCACCTGCTCCGATCTCTACAACGAGACGGTGCTGCGGCTTGCCGAGGTCGACAACATCATCGGCTTGAAAGACGCCACCGGGAACCTGGAGCGTGCCGAGGACCTGATCTCGCGGCTCGAGGGCAGCGGCTTCATGCTCTATTCGGGCGATGATGGCACGGCTTGTGACTTCATGCTGATGGGCGGGCATGGCGATATCTCGGTGACCGCCAATGTCGCGCCACGTGCCATGCATGAGCTGTGTGTGGCTGCGGTGGCGGGTGATGCCGAGCTCGCCCATCAGCTCAATACGCGACTCATGCCGTTGCATACCAATCTCGGCATCGAGTCCAATCCGATTCCTGTCAAGTGGGCCCTGCACCGTATGGGGTTGATGGAGCCAGGCATTCGCCTGCCATTGACCTGGCTTTCGGAGAAGTACCACTCCACCATCAGTGAGGCCCTGCAGTTGGCCGGAGTGATCGATGATTGATCGGCGCTGTGCCGGAACCTGGAGAACTGGATGCAAGGTGGACGCATGAATACCGCGCTGAAATGGATGCCGTTGGTGGCAGTCGTCGCCCTGGCCGCAACCGGCTGTGCCCGTCCCGATGGGTATTATCATGATCGCAATGTCGATTACGCCGATGCCAGTGACAGCACCCCGCTGGTGTTGCCCGACACTCGCAATGCCCAGCGCTACCGCAATGCCATGCCGGTGCCCGAGGCCGCGGGCGAATTCACACCGGCGGATGGCCGTTTCAGCGCGCCTAGTCCGCAACCCCTCGCCGCTGGTCGGGCGTTGGAGCGCAGTTACGTCGAGCGTCGTGACATCGGCAGTGACAGCTGGCTGGTGGTCGCCGAAGATCCCGGCAGCGTCTGGCCGCAGCTGGAGAACTTCGCCCGCACCCGGAATCTTGGTGTCGTGGCAAGCGACTCCTCGCGCGGCGTGATCGAAACCCGTCAGGCGCGCTTGAGTGTCAGTCAGGGACTTCGTGCGGGTGACAGCGAAGTGCGATGTGAACAGGGCGGCGCAGCCGTTGCGCAATGTCTCGGAGCGCTCGAGCAATACTTCGAGTCGCGTAGCGCCTCCGCCAGTTCGGCAACCTCGTTGGCGGCTCAGCGAATGGCCGGTGAGGAGCGCCTGAGATTCGAACAGCAAGGCGATAGTTGGCAGGTCGTGGTGCCGCTGGACATCGACCGGACCTGGGCCGAGCTCAGCTACCAGCTCGAACGCGACTTCACCGTGGAAGAGCGGCGTGAGTTGCTCGAAAGCGACCCCGCGGCCCATGACTTCCTGATCAGCTACATGACACTCAGCGAGCGTAACCGTAACCCGCTGCAGGTCGTATTCAGTGCCGATGTGAGGCAAATGTCTCAACAGGTCCGGCTGGTGCTGGAATCCAGTGGTGCGCAAGAAACCGTGCTGCGGGCCGAAAACGCCAGCGAGCGGGCCTTCACCGCCGAAGACCAGCGTGAGCTGCTCGAGCGGGTGTCTGGCCTGCTGCGCTGATGACCCGGCGGGTGGCAGCACCTCCCGCCGGCGTGATGCGCTTCGCTTCGCTGGGCAGTGGCAGCAAGGGCAATGCGACACTGGTCAGCGATGGCGAGACCCATCTACTGGTGGATTGTGGTTTTGGTCTGCGCGACACCGAACGGCGGCTGGCGGCGATGGGGCTACACCCCAGGCAACTGGATGCCATCCTGGTGACTCACGAGCATGGTGATCACATCCGTGGGGTAGGCCCCCTGGCCCGTCGCCATGCGCTGCCGGTCTACTTGACGCCTGGTGCCTGGGCATCGGGTCGGATGGGTGAGCTGCCGATTCGCCACTGGATCACGCCGCAGGCGCGCTTTGCCATCAAGGGTGTGGTGGTTGATCCCGTGACCGTGCCGCATGACGCGCGAGAGCCGGTGCAGTTTCGTTTTCGGGGGGCCGGCCGCAGCCTGGGAGTGTTGACCGATCTGGGGCATCCCACCGAGCACGTCGCCCAGGCATTTCGAGGCTGCGATGCCCTGGTGCTGGAGTGCAATCACGATGTGCGCATGTTGGCCGAAGGCCCGTACCCGGCTCGTCTGAAACGCCGTGTAGGCGGAAACTGGGGACATTTGTCGAATGCACAGGCGGCAAGCCTTCTGCCATGTCTGGATATCGAGCGCTTGCAGACTATCGTGTGTTCACATCTATCGGAGCACAACAATCATCCAGAGCGGGTGCTGGAAATTCTCACGCCACTCCTTGATGGAGATGATTCTCGGCTGATCGTCGCCTTGCAGGATGAAGGCGTGGCGTGGCAAACCATCGCGTGAAGCGGTGACACACCCCTCTCGATTCAACTCAAGCATTGCCATTCAGCCCTGGGAGGCTTCCGTGGAAAAGCGTCAAGAACTCTACGCCGGCAAGGCCAAGTCGGTCTTTGCCACCGATGATCCGGACTTGTTGATCCTGAATTTTCGTGATGACACCAGCGCCTTCGATGGTGAACGCATGGAGTCACTTGAACGCAAGGGTATGGTCAATAACCGCTTCAATGCCTTCATCATGGAGAAACTCCAACTGGCGGGCATTCCCACGCATTTCGAGCGCAGGCTTTCCGACACCGAAAGCCTGGTCAAGAAGCTCGAGATGATTCCGGTCGAGTGCGTGGTGCGCAATGTCGCCGCCGGCGGGCTGGTCAAGCGCTTGGGAGTGGAGGAGGGGCGTGAGTTGACGCCGCCCACCTTCGAGTTGTTTCTCAAGAACGACGCGCTGCACGACCCCATGATCAACGAGTCGCTGGCCGATACTTTCGGTTGGGCGACGCCGGCGCAGTTGGCTGAAATGAAATCCCTGACCTTCAAGGTCAATGCCGTGCTCAAGCAGCTGTTTGCCGAGGGTGGGTTGCTGCTGGTTGATTACAAGCTGGAGTTTGGCCTGTTCAATGGCGAGATCGTGCTGGGTGACGAGTTTTCGCCTGACGGCTGCCGGTTGTGGGATGCCGATACCCGGGAAAAATTCGATAAGGATCGTTTCCGTCAGGGGCTCGGTGGCGTCATCGAGGCCTACGAAGAGGTCGGGCGTCGTATCGGCATCGGTGCGGATTGATCCATGTCCAGGCGCGAGCTCCCCAGTCGACATAGACTGGGGGGGCCATCAAGGGTGAAGGTGCGCATGCGTGGCACGCATCGCTCAGCCAGCCACTGACTCGGCTTCCTCATCGCCCTGCGCCTGCAGGCGGTAACCGTACCCATATACAGACACCAGGTTCCAGCCGTATTCCGCAGTGAGGCCCAGCTTCTTCCTGACCCGGTAGATATGCACATCCAAGGTCCTGGAATTGGGATGATCGGCTCGGCCCCATACGTATTCGTAAAGGTAGGAGCGCGACAAGGGGCAGCCCAGCTGACTGAACAGCTGATAGGCAAGCCGATATTCCTGGCGCGTCAGCTTGATCTCGGCGCTATTCACGAAGATGGCTTCCCGACCGAGGTCAATCTGGATGTTGCCGTGCTGAATCACTCCGCCTGCCTTGTTACCCAGGGACGTATGGGCGTTTTTTCTGCGCAGCACCGCCATGACCCGCGCCTGAAGTTCCTTGGGACGATAGGGCTTGCTGATGAAGTCCTCGGCGCCGGCGCTCAACGCCTCCACGACATCCGCCTCGGCCTGTCGGTTGGTAAGCATGATCACTGCCGGTGGCATCTCGAAGAAGCTCTTCATCCATCCCAGCAAGGTGATGCCATCACCATCCGGTAGCTGCCAGTCGAGCACCACCAGGTCGAAGGTGTCACGCACCGCGGCTCGCGTGAAATCCTTGGCGGTGCCGAACGACTGGATGTCAGGCCGCCTTTCCATGTCCAGGCTATTGGCCTCGAGCGTCCGAGCAATATGCTCCAGTGCAATCTTGTCATCATCCACTACGGCAATGCGCATCACTTGGCCCTCTGTGTCATTCCCTAAGCTCTCCATGATCGTCTGGGGGCTTGACTATGTCGCTTGGCACGGAAAGCTTAACCACTTTTGGCACAGGGGTATTCATAGCATTTTCCCGGGCTCAGTGAAATCCAAGATGCTGACCCGCCATCTTGAGAGTGTTTGGCTTCCGCTTGGTTCCCACGCCTTATTCGATTCTTGGAGTTCGATCCCGATCACCGGACATGGGCGTTGCGGCGTGGCTGTGTGAGTGGATCAGCGTGACGATATGGGTATCGGTTCTTGTTCATTGTCAGGCAGGCTGCTGGGTTGTGCTGAAAGTGAAATGCCTGTTGAAAACTAAAAAAAGGCCTAGAAAGCCTAGGCCCAAAGCAGGGAACTCATGCAGAGCGACCACATGAGCATTGCGACCTTACTGCATCTCGGCTCTGACGTCCTGGGTACATAGTAAACTTGCATGAACGGCCTGCGGCGCATGTGCTGACGACACCTGACGAGTCTTGCCATTCAGTGAGGGCCAGTATTATGCCCGTTCGCCCATGGGGGTTAAAGCGAGTGATGGGGCTGCCGCCTCAAGGAAGGCCCTAGCAGCTGAAATGAATATTGACTATGAAAAAGTGTGTCATTGTACGGCGATGGGAAAGTCAATTTATTGTTTTTATTGATATTAAATGAGCGACCCTGCTAACGAGTTAGCGTAAATATGAACAATTGTCACATTTCATTGCATGCGAAATGATGCCCATGTAAAAACGGCATAAAACGAGCGTATGCGAATCTTCTTCCTATATAAATACTACAAGCTTTGTAAGAAATTTCCTACAAATAAATATGAGCTTGCTTACAAAATAATATGCCAAGCAGTGCATCCGTTGCTCGCGGATCTGCGTATTCCCCTCTATGGCGGGTTATCTTGCAGGGAGATAACCGTTGACCATTCTTCGATCGTTCCCTGCTGTTATTTTATCGGGTTGTCTGAGCTGCTGGTGCGCCGCGGTGCCAGCTGCCCATCGAGGAGTGCAAGGCTGTGAATAGAGTTTTTCGTCTGGTGTGGAATCGTACTCTGCGGCGACTGGTGGTGGCGTCCGAGGCCGCGCGGGCTTCTCGGAAATCGGCCGGGCAGTCAGGCTGCGTGGGTCTTGTCGGGCTTGAGTCTTCCCCTGTGGGGTCGAGTCTGCGGTTGATGCCTTCTACTCTGGTGTTGGCCATGGCGTGGGCCATGGCGCCGATGAATGCCGAGGCGCAATCCTATTCTGCGGGTGGCGGTAGCGCTAATGTTTGCCCAGGCGGGACTTGGTCATTTTATGGCAATCCGGGTGTCGCGGCTTTCTACGACGACACCGATGTCGATTGCGCCATCGCCATAGGCGACGGTGCCGGAACCATCTCAAATAGTGGCAACTCCCATGGCTTGATTGCCATTGGTGCAGGCTCCACAGCTGAATCTACAGGTACTTGGGGGGCTGTCGCCCTTGGCACCAATGCTTATGCGGTCAATTCGGGGGTGGCGATCGGCGCCCATTCTATCTCCTCGGGCGGAAGCGCATTTGCGGTGGGGCGGCAAAGCGCGGCCGAAGGGCAGTACTCATTGGCGTTGGGGCGCGTGTCTTACGCCCAGGGCGCGGCCAGCATGGCGATCGGCGTCAATTCCAATGCCCAGGGTGCCCGTGCCATCGCCATCGGGGGGCGTAATGAGTCGGGTGACTATGACGCCGCCACCCAAACCCGTGCCAATGGCACGGATGCCATTGCCATCGGTGGTGGGGCAAGCCGCGGGGCTCAGGCTCAGGCAAACAATACAATCGCCATAGGCCAAACCGCCACGTCATCGGGTGTGTTCGATGTGGCGCTTGGTTTCGAGGCAACTGCAGCAAGTGGCTTGGGCACTCGAGGAGCAATCGCGCTGGGTGACCAGACCCTGGCATCAGGCCAGCAGGCTGCCGCTATCGGTTCCCGGGCGCGAGTCACAGCATCCCAGGGCATTGCCATTGGCAATGATACCAGTGCCATTGGCTATGCCGCTGTCGCGATCGGCGGCGATGACCTGGATGGTGCCGACTCTACCTTTGTCGACTTTATCGCGGACAAGGGTTGGCTCTATCAACAAAATGATGACTCCATCGATCCGTTGACGGGCACTGGCACGCCCTCTGGTTTCTTGAAAAGCCAGGCGCGAGAGCTGGGCAGCACCGTGGTGGGCACCTCTTCCGTGGCCTACGCGGTTGGCTCAACGGTGGTCGGTACCGCCTCGCTGGCGGAAGGCGAGTTCTCGACCGCCATCGGCACCATGAATCACGCCGAAGGACAACGATCCTTGGCCATTGGTGCCGAGTCTTACGCCGCAGGAATTCGTTCTATGGCGACGGGGTCCGGCGCAACAGCCTCAGCGGATTTTTCCATGGCAGTGGGTAATTTTTCCGAAGCGACAGGTCGCAATTCGGCGGCTGTGGGTAATTCTTCGGACGCGTTGGGTGTTGGCGCTTCGGCCTTCGGTAATTTCGCGATTGCCGACGGCGCCAGTGCCACCGCGCTTGGCGGAGGGGGAGTGCAGGGGTCCTTTCAAGGGGCCCAGGCGACGGCTGATGGCGCCACCGCCATTGGTGGCAATACCGTCAGGGGGGCGCTGGCCGAGGGTGTCAACAGCATTGCCGTGGGAGGAGAATCTACCGCAGGCGGTGTCGATGCCATTGCCATCGGTACGGGGGCAACCGCTTCTGGTGACCAGTCGATCAGCATCGGCTTGGGTAATCAGGTGAGTGGTACGGGTAGTGGTGCCGTCGGTGACCCCAATATCATCAACGGTAGCGGCTCCTACGCCCTGGGCAACGACAACACTATCGATGCTGATGAAGCGGGTACCTTCGGCAACGACAACGTGCTGGGCGCGACCGCCACGGGTAGCCGGATTATCGGCAACAGTAATGGTGATGCCATCACACCCATTGCCGCCGCCGATGCGTTCATTCTGGGTAACGACGCCAATGTCACCGTCGATGGCGGCGTGGCGATCGGCAGCGGTACGCTTGCCGACACCGACAGCGGGGTTGCCGGTTATGATCCATTGAGCGGCGCCCCAAGCACAGATATCGGCAGTACCTGGTTGAGCACCGCGAGTGCCATCAGTGTGGGCGATGCCGCCAATGACCTGACTCGCCAGATTACCGGCGTGGCCGCGGGTGCCGCCGAAACCGATGCCGTCAATGTGGCGCAACTGCAAGCGCTGGGAGATACGCCGCTGACCTTCGCCGGTGACAGCGGCACCGATGTGGAGCGCCAACTCGGCGAGACATTGAACATCAATGGTGGCGCCACCGGCACCCTGACCAGCGGAAACATCGGCGTGGTGGGCGATGGCACCGACACTCTGGAGATCCAGCTCGCCGAGAATGTCGACCTGGGCGCTGCCGGCAGCGTGACCACCGGCAACAGCACGCTGGATAACGACGGCCTCGCCATTGATGACGGCGTGGGCAATGTCACCAACGTGACGGCCACAGGCACGGAAGTCGACGACGGTACTGGCAATGTGGCCAGCTACGCCGCCACTGGCAGCGAGGTCACCGACGGCACCAACACCACGACCACCACGGCCGCTGACACCACCTATGATGATGGTGCCGGCAACACCAGTGTGGCCAGTGCCGATGGAATCAGCGTGACCGATGGCATCACCACCACTGATGTGACAAGTGACGGCCTGACCATCTCTGGCGGCCCGAGCGTCACCACTGGCGGCATCGATGCGGGCAGTCAGGTGATCAGCAATGTATCCGACGGTGTGGCTGACAACGACGCGGTCAACGTCAGCCAGCTCGACGCGGTGGAAACCATCGCCAACACCGGCTGGAACCTGACTGCCGAGGGCGTGAACGGCACCAACGTCGCGCCGGGCGATACGGTCGATTTGAGCAACACCGATGGCAACCTGGTGATCGCCAAGAACGCCGCCGACGGGGCACAGGAGGACGTCACCTTCGATCTGGCCGACGACCTGGCGGTGGACAGCGTCACCACCGGCAACAGCGTGCTGAACAACGCCGGCCTGGCTATCGACGATGGCGCCGGCAACGTCACCAACCTGACCAACGACGGCCTGACCATCGCCGGTGGCCCGAGCATCACCGCCAGCGGCGGCATCGATGCCAACGATCAAGTGATCAGCAGTGTCGGTGCGGGTGAGGTTAGCGGCACCAGCACCGACGCCATCAACGGCAGCCAGCTGTTCGGGTCGGTCGATTCGATCAACACCGTCATCGGCGGCAATTCGGTCGTCAATGCCGACGGCACCATCACCACCAGCGACATCGGCAACACCGGCCAAGACACGGTGCACGACGCGATTGACTCGGTGAACACCGCCGCCAACGCCGGCTGGAACGTCACCGACGGCACCAACGCGGCCAACATCGGCCCTGGTGGCAACGTCACCTTCAGCGGTGATGCCAATATTGATGTGGCGCAGAGCGGGGTGGACGATGACGGCCAGATCGACATTACCCTGGCCCCCGACCTCAACGTCGACAGCGTCACCACCGGCAACAGCGTGCTGGACACCAATGGCCTGGCCATTGACGACGGCTCGGGCAACGTCACCAACCTGACCAACGACGGCCTGACCATCACCGGTGGCCCGAGCATCACCGCCAGCGGCGGCATCGATGCCAATGATCAAGTGATCAGCAGTGTTGGTGCGGGTGAGGTCAGCGGCACCAGCACCGACGCCATCAACGGCAGCCAGCTGTTCGGGTCGGTCGATTCGATCAACACCGTCATCGGCGGCAATTCGGTCGTCAATGCCGACGGCACCATCACCACCAGCGACATCGGCAACACCGGCCAAGACACGGTGCACGACGCGATTGACTCGGTGAACACCGCCGCCAACGCCGGCTGGAACGTCACCGACGGCACCAACGCGGCCAACATCGGCCCCGGTGGCAACGTCACCTTCAGCGGTGATGCCAATATTGATGTGGCGCAGAGCGGGGTGGACGATGCCGGTCAGATCGACATTACCCTGGCCCCCGACCTCAACGTCGACAGCGTCACCACCGGCAACAGCGTGCTGGACACCAATGGCCTGGCCATTGACGACGGCGCGGGCAATGTCGCCAGCTACGCGGCCACCGGCAGCGAGGTCACCGACGGCACCGATACCACCAGCACCACCGCCGGCGGTATCAGCGTGACCGATGGCGCCACTACCACCGATGTGACCAACGACGGCCTGACCATCGCCGGTGGCCCGAGCATCACCGCCAGCGGCGGCATCGATGCCAATGATCAAGTGATCAGCAGTGTCGGTGCGGGTGAGGTCAGCGGCACCAGCACCGACGCCATCAACGGCAGCCAGCTGTTCGGGTCGGTCGATTCGATCAACACCGTCATCGGCGGCAATTCGGTCGTCAATGCCGACGGCACCATCACCACCAGCGACATCGGCAACACCGGCCAAGACACGGTGCACGACGCGATTGACTCGGTGAACACCGCCGCCAACGCCGGCTGGAACGTCACCGACGGCACCACTGCGGCCAACATCGGCCCCGGTGGCAACGTCACCTTCAGCGGTGATGCCAATATTGATGTGGCGCAGAGCGGGGTGGACGATGCCGGTCAGATCGACATTACCCTGGCCCCCGACCTCAACGTCGACAGCGTCACCACCGGCAACAGCGTGCTGGACACCAATGGCCTGGCTATCGACGATGGCGCCGGCAACGTCACCAACCTGACCAACGACGGCCTGACCATTGCCGGTGGCCCGAGCATCACCGCCAGCGGCGGCATCGATGCCAATGATCAAGTGATCAGCAGTGTCGGTGCGGGTGAAGTCAGCGGCACCAGCACCGACGCCATCAACGGCAGCCAGCTGTTCGGCTCGGTCGATTCGATCAACACCGTCATCGGCGGCAATTCGGTCGTCAATGCCGACGGCACCATCACCACCAGCGACATCGGCAACACCGGCCAAGACACGGTGCACGACGCGATTGACTCGGTGAACACCGCCGCCAACGCCGGCTGGAACGTCACCGACGGCACCACTGCGGCCAACATCGGCCCCGATGGCAACGTCACCTTCAGCGGTGATGCCAACATCGATGTGGCGCAGAGCGGGGTGGACGATGATGGCCAGATCGACATTACCCTGGCCCCCGACCTCAACGTCGACAGCGTCACCACCGGCAACAGCGTGCTGGACACCAATGGCCTGGCCATTGACGACGGCGCGGGCAACGTCACCAACCTGACCAACGACGGCCTGACCATCACCGGTGGCCCGAGCATCACCGCCAGCGGCGGCATCGATGCCAATGATCAAGTGATCAGCAGTGTCGGCGCGGGCGACGTCAGCGGCACCAGCACCGACGCCATCAACGGCAGCCAGCTGTTCGGGTCGGTCGATTCGATCAACACCGTCATCGGCGGCAATTCGATCGTCAATGCCGACGGCACCATCACCACCAGCGACATCGGCAACACCGGCCAAGACACGGTGCACGACGCGATTGACTCGGTGAACACCGCCGCCAACGCCGGCTGGAACGTCACCGACGGCACCAACGCGGCCAACATCGGCCCCGGTGGCAACGTCACCTTCAGCGGTGATGCCAATATTGATGTGGCGCAGAGCGGGGTGGACGATGACGGCCAGATCGACATTACCCTGGCCCCCGACCTCAACGTCGACAGCGTCACCACCGGCAACAGCACGCTGAACAATGACGGCCTGACGATCGTTGGCGGTCCCAGCATCACCAATAGTGGTGGCATCGATGCCGGCAACCAGGTGATCAGCAATGTCGCGGGCCCGGTGAATGGGGGTGATGCGGTCAACCTGACTTACTTCAATGAGAACCGCACGCGCTACTACAGCGTCAACGATGGCAATACCGCGAGGGACAACTTCGAGAACGATGGTGCCACTGGGCTGTTCTCGATGGCCACCGGCATTGGCGCCCGTGCCATGAGCGAGGATGCTGTGGCGCTGGGCCGCGACTCGGAGTCGATGATTCTCGGCAGTGTGGCGTTGGGCAGTGACTCTGTGGCCAGCCGTGCCACGGCGCCGACTTCGGGTACGCTGCCGGCGGGGTCGGCGGCAATTACCTTCAATACCACCGATCGAGATCTGATGGGCGCGATATCGGTGGGGCATGACTCCGCCTATCGCCAAGTGACCAACGTCGCCGACGGTACGCAGTCTCAGGATGCGGTCACCATTCGCCAGTTACAGGGCGCCATCGGTTCGGCTTCGGTGACGGATACGCGTTACTTCCATGCCAATTCCACTGCAGGGGACTCCCTGGCGGTGGGGCAGGAGTCGATCGCCGTGGGTCCGTTGACTATCGTCAATGGCGACAACGGGATCGGCATGGGCAATCAGGCGCTGGTGGAAGCAACCGCCCCTGGCGGCATGGCGCTCGGGCAACAGGCCACTGTTACCCTCGCCGATGCGGTCGCGATGGGCACCCAGGCTTCCGCCACGGGGGAGCAGGCCCTGGCATTGGGCGCTGGCGCAACGGCTGGTCAGGCGGGAAGTATCGCCCTGGGGGGCAACAGTGTCACTCAGGCGGCACAGGCGACCAGCGGTGTAACGCTTCAGGGGGTAACCTACAGCTTCGCCGGCCAGAACCCGTTCGCGACGCTGAGTATCGGCGACGATGGGCTGGAAAGGACCGTGACCAATATGGCGGCGGGCCGCATCGAGGCCGACAGCACCGATGGCATCAATGGCTCGCAGTTGTATACCACCAACCTGGTGCTCGAGGAGTTGGGTGATGCTTTCACCCTGGTCAGTGGCGATACCAGCGAGACCTTCACCGAGACTAACGGGACCGGTATCCGCTATGTCCGTACCAATGAGAGCGGGATTGACGAGAGCGATGCTTTCGCACAAGCGCCGCGTGCCACGGCGGTAGGCTATGAGGCGCTTGCCTCGGCGGATGAGAGCCTCGCCATGGGGTATCGCGCGGTGGCATCGCATCAGGGTAGCGTGGCGCTGGGTGCTGGTGCCCAGACCAGTGCCGCGGTGGGTACGCAGTCTGTCACCATCGCCGGGCGAACCTATCAATTCGCGGGCACGCAGCCGGTGGCCACGGTCAGTGTCGGTAGCACCGGTGCCGAGCGAACCATCACCCATGTGGCGGCCGGGCGGCTGTCGCCGAACAGCACCGATGCGGTAAATGGCAGTCAGTTGCATGCCACCAACCAGGCGGTGAATGCCGTCGAAGGCAGGATCGATGGTGTCGAGGGTGACGTCAGCCAGCTCGGCGACCGCGTGACCCTCGTCGAGGGCGATGTGGCCAACCTGGGAGACAATGTCGACGCGCTGAATGATCAGGCGGTGAAGTACGACACCAATGAGGATGGAAGCGTCGATTACGAGACCATCACGCTGGCGGGAGATGCCGGTACCACCATCACCAATGTGGCCGATGGCGATATCAGCGAGAACAGTGTCGACGCCGTCAACGGCGGGCAGCTTTGGGATCTACAGGACCAGGTCACCAATATCGAGCAAGGCGGATCGAAGTATTTCAGCGCCAATAGCGATGGGCCGGCGGCCGAAGCACAGGGCGGGGACAGCATCGCCATGGGCTCCGGCAGTGTGGCTCAGGGAGATCGTAGTGTTGCCGCAGGCGACGGGGCGCGGGCCGAGGTGGAAGGCGGTGTCGCCTTGGGTGCCGATTCCGTCGCCGACCGTGAAGGCATGAATGGCCAGCGCGAACGCTTCTCCGATGTTGAAGTCGCCTCGAGCCAGGGTGCGGTTTCCGTGGGCAGCCAGGGCAACGAACGCCAGATCACCAACGTCGCGGGGGGCACCGAAGCCACCGATGCGGTCAATGTGCGGCAGTTGGAGTCGGTGCAGGCCGGGGCGGTGAACTATGACCGCAACGAGGATGGCAGTGTCGATTACAGCTCGGTCACGCTTGGCCGGGAAGGCACGCCGACTCGTATGCGTAATGTCGCGCCGGGTGTCGATGCCACCGATGCCGCCAATGTGGGCCAGCTTCAAGAGTTGGGCCAGCGTTTCGCGAGCGAACTCGATGGTGTTAATGGCCGAATCGATCGCGTCGAACGTAATGCCAATGCCGGTGCGGCGAGTGCCATTGCCGCGGCTTCGGTGCCTCAGGCGTTCATGCCCGGCAAGAGCATGGTGTCGGTGGGTGCCGGCACCTACAGCGGGGAATCCGCGGTGTCCGTGGGTGTCTCGCGTCTTTCGGACAATGGCCGTTGGGTGATCAAGCTGAATGCCACGGGCGATAGTCAGAGCAATTTCGGTGCCGGGGTGGGTGCCGGATGGCACTGGTAAGGAGAATCCGAGTGATGAACATGCGTGATGCAAGGGGCTGGCAGGCCCCTACGATTGCGGCCCTCATGGCGCTTGCTGTCGCCTTGTCAGGCTGTGCGGGATCGTCATCTTCCTTGGTGGGCGAAGGGGCACCTGACGATGGGTTTCCGGATATCGAAGGCAACTGGCATGGGGAAGGGAAGTTCGTCGACCCCGATGCTGTCATGCGAGTGTCAAGAGGGCAGAACAAGGACCAGGTTCGGCAACTGCTCGACAGTCCGCATTTCAGCGAAGGGTTCTTTGGGGTGCGGGAGTGGGACTATGTCTTCAATTTCTATACGGGCAATGTCTATACGGGCAATGACCGGGAATACATCACTTGCCAGTACAAGGTCGTGTTCGACGATGAGATGCGTGTGGATGAAACGCGTTGGCGTACCCCTCAGTGCCCCGCCTTGCTGGTACCCATCGAAGTGGAGAAGCTGAACGAGCGGGAAGAACGTGTCCAGCAACTCACGCTTGCCTCCGACGTACTGTTTTCTTTCAACAGCGATGAACTGGAACTCGAAGGGCGAAGGGCACTGGATAGGGTGGCCGAAATACTGGATCGGGACTTCGATCAGCCGTCGATCTCCGTGATGGGCCACACCGACCGCCTGGGCGATGATGACTACAACCTGGGGTTGTCCCGGTCGCGTGCACAAGTCGTGTCTGCCTATCTGGTCGCTCAGGGGGTAGAGGCATCCACCATCACATCAGAGGGTAAAGGCGATGCTGAGCCAGTCGTCGAGTGTTCGGGTGTCAGGGTGACGTCGGCGTTGACGGAATGCCTCCAGCCCAACAGGCGAGTCGACATCGAAGTCACTGAAGGGGCAGAACCTTCACCGCCCTGACACCGGCTCGATGATGTGTCGAGAGTCAAGCGAGTAAGCATCAGCATCGCGTACATTGGAGCAAAGCGAAAAGGGGTCTGATCATGATCAACTATGGCCATATAGTGACATTTGGAGTGTCGGTGATAGCCGCGGTAGGCATTTCACTCGCGAGCCTGGGAGGCTTCGCTGAAGCCGACCAGCACGAAGCGCCGGCCCAGAGCTCCATCGATCAAAGCCAAGTGTGTGTCGCCAACAGTGATCAACAGGCGCTGGATTGTCCAGAGGGTGCCTTGTTCATGGCAAGGTTGAGCCAGCAGGAGGGTGAACTGAACACCTTGATGATGGAGAACCGCCTGTTGAACACCATGGCACTCTACTGTGATATCGAGCACCCCATCCACCAGACCAAGGCCGGAGTGCTCTGCATACTGACCCATGAGCGTATCTCTACGCCTGAAGAGGAGTAGAAAGAGGTTTGAGCGCATGGGGTCGACACAAAGTCCATGGAGATGGCGACAAGGTGGCATCATGACGTTTGCGGATGTTTCATCCATCGAGCCGCGCTCGCCTGTCAGACAGCCAGCCCTCCGGTTATCTGCTGGGCGAGTAGGTGGGTGGCGCCATTGCGCCTATGGCGTGTTGGCGTGGCTGTCGCTGTCCGTACCAGCCGTGCAAGCGGATTTCGAGGCCGGAATGAACGCCTTCCAGGAACAGCGCTATGCATCGGCCATTCACGAGTGGCGGGATCCAGCGGAGCGTGGGGACCCCGAAGCCCAGTTCGCGTTGGGCAGGATGTACGAGCAGGGTCTCGGGGTTCGTGAAAACCTGGAGGAAGCAGGCAAGTGGTTTCGTCTTGCGGCGGAGAGCGGTAACACGTTCGCGCAGGTGAGGTTGGGACAGCTTTATCTCGCTGGGCGTCTGGAGGGGAAGCCCGAGGATGCCATTCAGTGGTTGAGCCAGGCGGCGGAAGCGGGCGATGACGTCGCTCAATTCCAGCTGGGGCTGCTTTACCTGGAAGGCTCGGGTGTCTCAGTCGATGAACGCGAGGCGGCGCGATGGCTCGAGGTGGCGGCTGAGCAAGGCCATACGGGAGCGCAGAACAATATTGGCAGCCTGTATGAGGCGGGGCGCGGTGTCGTGCAAAGCGACACTCGCGCCATCGAATGGTATGAGAAGGCTGCACTGCAAGGCGATAGCCTGGCCCAGAACAACCTGGGAGCGATGCATGCCAGGGGGCGTGGCACCGAGCGAAATCATGCTTGGGCGGTCTTCTGGTTTGCCATGTCGGCTCAGGCGGGCAATCAACAGGCTAGAGACAATCTGGAGACAAGCCTGGAGCATCTCGAGGCACGTGCCATCGCCGGAAGCCGAGTGAACATCAGGGCGGCTGCTGGTACGGACAGCCAAATCCTCACCACCATGGATCGAGGGGAAGACGTCAAGGAGTTGGGGAGTGTGGACGGATGGAGCCAGATTTACCTGGAGGTCGAAGGTACTCCAACGCTTGGCTGGGTGTCGTCGAATTTGCTCGACTAACCAGTGAGTGGTCGAACTTATTTTGATGGATGTATTTTATTGTGACTGCTTTATTAGATTAAAAAAATAAAAGGTAATAACGCATTGATCGACTTGGGTTCGTTTATACGGCCTGAATTAATTAAGCTTAAAGCATCAGAAGGCCTTCCTTGGCCGGGCAGTCTTGATGCACATTCCGCTGTCCATGCGGAATCGGACACATCCTGGTGTCGTGCCTGTGTCACGTCCTTGATGTTGGCAAGGCAGGATTCTAAGGGTTAGTTGATTTTCCACAAGCGGACAAGTATAAAATTTAGTGAATTATGTGCTGGAGAATCAATCCCATGGTGGTATTTGCGGCAATGTAAAATATCATGGTTTTTTGAGACATTGCCTATAGGGGGGTAAGCCATGGATTGCATCGCAAGGAGCGTGCTCACACTGGCAATGAGTGTTGGGGTCTTGGCGGGCATGGTCCACGCACAACCATCGACTGAACCATCCGACTCTGCCACCCTTTACCACAAGGTACTGCCGGGAGACACGCTTTGGGGCATTTCCGAAACCTATTTTGGTGAGTCATCCTCATGGCCTTTGCTCCAGGATATCAACGCGGTGGATGAACCGCGTCACCTTCAGCCAGGCCAGATGATAGACCTCGGCGAAGTCGATCCCTTTCCCGTCACGGTCGCTCATCTCTCGGGAGAGGCCTGGCTGATTCGGGAGGGAGAGGCCGACCCCTTGGTGCATGGTCAAACCATCCATAACGGGGATACCCTGGAGACGGGCGGCAACGCGTTCGTGACGTTGATGATGAACGATGCGTCACGTGTCGTGTTGCCGTCGAAATCGCGCGTCACACTGGCAAGCGATGACGAAAACGGCCTGAGCGTCCAACTGCTGGAAGGGGAGGTGGAGTCGCTGGTTCCCAAGCGCCGATTGCCCCGTCAGCGCTTTGAGGTGACCACACCATTGGGCGTCATTGGGGTGCGTGGCACGCACTTTCGCGTTAACCATACGCCATCGCGTTCGCTAGGAAGTGTGCTCGAGGGAAGGATCAACTCATCGACGCAAGGCTCGGCGTCAGCTCGCTTGGTGGATGCCGGTCAAGGTGTGCTAATCGACGCTCAGGGTGGCCAGAATGTCGTCGATCTACTGGAGGCGCCACAGCGCTTGGACATTGTCAGCCAACGGAAAGATCTATTGCTGGAGTTGGCGTCGGTCGATGGTGCAGCGTCTTATCGCGTCCAGCTCTCGCAAGACCCCGGTTTCCTGACCATTAGCCGTGAAGCCTATGTGGCAGATGACGAGCTCAGATTGGTCGATGTCGATGAAGGCTTCTACCATGTTCGAGCTTCCGCCCTAGATGAGCAGGGGCTGGAAGGCCGCTACCTCACGCGAATCATCTATCATCGCCCCACCCAGGTCATGGCCCGCGAGCTGGACGGTGACAGTTGGTCGTTCGATTGGGCATCGTCGCCTGATGTTCAGTATCGCTTGCAGCTTTCCGCGGACCCCGCACACCGCCATGAACTGGTAGCGGTGCAGACCGACGAATCCGGGCCTGTGCGCTTGAACCGTCTACCGGCGGGTACCCTGTATTGGAAACTGGAGTCATGGCGTGAAGATGACGACGTTGAGCCGACACGACTTCTCGATTCGGGCAGTGTGAATGTCGACCCTCGCTAGGCGGGATCGAACCCTATACCGGCGATTCCTCGGCGTCTGGTGCCTGCTGCTTGTCGTGCTGTTGCCGGCCACCTGGTGGCTGCACCATGAATCGCGTCCCTTCACGGACGACTACCTCTACGATTGGTTGCTTTCCTGGCACGCCGAACCGGCGTCCCCGGATATCCTGCTGGTCAATATCGATGAGCGCAGTCTGGCTCGACTAGGTCGTTGGCCGTGGTCGAGAAGCACCCATGCACGGCTGCTGGATCGGTTGCGAGCGGGCGGAGCGCGCGCCGTGGCCTTTGATGTGCTGTTTCTCGAACCTTCGCAAGACCCCGAGGAAGACCGTGCCTTTGCTGCCGCCATCGAGCGTCATGGTGGCGTATTCCTGCCTCTCACCACTCACTCTTCCATTGCGGGTGTGCCGGGCGGGGTCACGTTGCCGATCGAGCCACTGCGTCTTGCGGCCACCGGGCTCGGTCATATCGATGTGCAGGTGGATCGCGATGGTGTGGTACGAAATATCGAACTGGAGAAACAACTCGAGAGCGTGCGCCTGCCTCAACTGATGCTTCGCCTGCATGAATGGCTCGAAGCGCAGGGCGTCGTGTCGAGCGAGGCGACCGCCAATGCCTCGACTCCGCCCTGGCGTGAGCGAGACAGCTCGCGAGTGCGAATTCCCTATCGTGGCCACGCGGGCCATTACGCCTCGGTTCCCTATGCCAGTGTGTTGGCCGGCGAAGTGCCCGCGTCGTTGCTCGAAGGGCGCATCGTGCTGGTCGGTATGACCGCGCTCGGCATGGGGGATCGATATGCCGTCTCCTTGCTTGGGCAAGGTGTCATGCCGGGTGTGGAGATCCAGGCGCAGCTTCTGGATGCGCTACGCGACCGCACGTTCATCCTTGAAGTGGACAGGAAACTCGGCGCCTGGATGGCGTGTCTGCCGGCGCTTGCGCTATTGCTTGCCCTGTTGATCGGGCGATTTCGTTATCTGGCCCGATGGGGCGCTGCCATTGGATTCGCGACCTTATTGGGTGTCGGCGGCGCCATGACATTGGGTTGGTGGTGGCCGCCCACGGTCAGCCTGCTGGGCCTGGTGGTGGTAGTCGTGCTGTTCAGTTGGCGAAGCCAGGCGGAGGCACTGTCCTGGTTCCAGCATGAACTGAAATCGTTGTCCTACTCGCCGGATGTGTTACCCGATCATTACGATATTGAACGCGACCAATGGGGTGGGCGTCTGCAGCAAAAGCTATTGGCATTGGATCACGCCCTGCAACGCCTCAAGGATGCCCGCTGTTTCATTACGGATGCCATGAACTCCTTGCCGGTGGCGGTATTCATCACCAGCGAAACCGGTGATGTGCTGCTCTCCAACCGCCTGGCGCAGGAGCTTCGGGCAACGGAATTCTCACGGCCTCTCGCCAATATCGAGACGCTGCTGGCAGCGATGTTGAACCGTGCCGAGGGCACCACAACAAGGCCAGGCGGATGGAATGAGCACCTGGGTGACCTGCATGGCCAGATTTGCATCGATTCCCGGCAGCACTGCTTTCGAATCGAAGTCTCGGCGCTGCGAACGTCAGCGGGTCAGGTGGGTGGAGTTTGGCTCTTGGGGTTCGTCGACCTTACCGTCGAGGTACGCGCAGAAGAGCAGCGTAGCCAGATGCTGCGTTTCCTTTCCCACGATCTCAAGTCACCACAAACCAGCGCCCTGGCGTTGATCGATCTGCAGCGCAACCCACGCACGAGCCTGCCACCAACGCTTTTTCATGAACGTCTCGAGCAGCGTATTCGTACAGCCTTGTTGTTGACCGATGACTTCATCCAGATCACACGGCTCGAGTCGTTTCAATTCGAGTTCCGGTTCGTGCTGCTGGAAGACGTGCTGCTCGAAGTGCTCGATCAGGCCTTGCCACTGGCACGCACCCGCGGCATTCATCTCGAGAGCCATATGAAGGACGACAGCGGCGGGCCGGTGATGGGCGAGAGGAGCTACCTTTCCCGGGCCATCTACAATCTCGTCGAGAACGCCATCAAGTACAGCGAGCAGGGTGACAGGGTGGACGTCTCGATATACCAGTGCGAACAGTCGGTCATGCTGGAAGTCAGCGACGAGGGGCTGGGCATCGAGCGTGAGGCGTTACCTTACATCTTCGAGAGCTATCGCCGTAGTCACACCGATGAGGTGGCCAGTGGGTATGGCTTGGGACTGGCCCTGGTCAAGACGGTGCTGGAACGGCACGGCGGGGGCGTGAATTGTGAAAGCCAGCAGGGAAAGGGAAGCCGCTTCTGGATCACACTCCCACGTTGTGAAGATATCGATGTCGAAGATGAGGAAGACATGGTGACCGGTGCGGAAAGGGATCGTATCGATTAATATTTTTTCATGTTGAATGAGCCTTGATGGAGTAATACAAAGACAACTCGACGTAGGACATAACCTACATCGATTATGGTGAAAACGATTTCAAATAAACAACAGTTAATTCCGCTGTGAACTAGTGTAAAAGCTATTGTGTGAGTTCTGTAATCTGCGAACCTTGCGTCGCGATTCGTGCAAGTCAGGAATCAACACCACTATAACCGTTTCATGATTCATTCATAAATCATGCGGCGTGGTGGATGAGATGCCCTGAATTGTGGATCGGCACTGTCTTGCACACTACCGGCCAAGCCGGATGTCGAGACGCAACGCCCATACGCACGTACAGGACTTAACTCAACATGAACACCAAGCAAATCGCGACTCTGAGTCTGGCCATCGGCCTCGCTTCCCTGGCCGCCAACGTCAACGCCGCCGACGGCACCATCGACTTCGAAGGCGAAGTCACCGCGGCCAGCTGCACCATCAACAGCGGCGCGCCGGATTTCTCGGTGATTCTGCCGACTGTATCCTCCGCGACGCTGAGTGGCGCCGGTGAAACCGCTGGCCGCACCCCGTTCACCATCAGCCTCACTGATTGTGTAGATGCCACCGAGGTGTCCACGTACTTCGAGCCGGGCCCGACCGTCGACTTCGCTAGCGGCCGCCTGATCAACCAGGTCGATCCGGCAGCGGACGGCGCCCAGAACGTGATGATCCAGCTGCTGGGGCAGAACAGCGGCTTCCTGCCGATTCAGGCCATCGGCGCCGATGGCAATCAGCAGAACTCCCAGTGGGTCACTGTTGATGAGGCTTCCGGTACCGCCGACCTGAATTATTACGCCGAGTACTACGCCGAAGCGGCCGCCATCCCCGGTCTGGTCGAGTCCAGCGTGCAGTACACCATCTCCTATCGTTAATCGTTTGACCCGGGGTCGTGGCCACTGGCCGCGACCCTTGCAGGATCATTCCGATTCAATAGCAGCCACCGCAAGCCAAGGTTTTGATTACGCACCAGGAGATTTCCATGCGACGCACACGTCTGGCCATTGTCACTCTGTGCCTGATGTTTGGCTGGTCGTCGTTGACTCAGGCGAGCATCGTGATCGGCGGTACCCGGGTCATCTACCCGGAGAATCAACGTGAGGTGTCGGTGGCGTTGAACAACTCCGGTGACACCCCGTCGCTGGTACAGGCCTGGGTCGACGAGGGCGATGCCAGTGTCAGCCCCGACGATAGCGCCGCGCCGTTCGTCATCTTTCCCCCGATTTCCCGCGTCGAGCCCGATGCCGGGCAGACGCTGCGGCTTGTCTTCAGTGGCGAAGGCAGCCTGCCCGCTGATCGTGAATCGCTGTTCTGGTTGAACGTGCTGGATATTCCGCCACGCCCCCAGGCCGGTGAAGAGGGCTCACGCAACTTCATGCAACTGGCATTTCGCTCGCGCATCAAGCTGTTCTATCGCCCCGCAAGCCTGGAGGGCCGCGCTAGCGGTGCACCGGAACAGTTGCGCTGGCGCGTGGCGGGCGGGGAGCTGCGGGTCGATAACCCCACTCCGTACCACGTGAATCTCAGTGGCCTGATAGTCGGCGGCCGCGAGGTGGATATTGGCGAGGGCCTGATTCCACCACGGGGCAGTACCACCTACCCGCTGCCCGCTGGCGTTTCATCACCGCGCCAGGGCGAACTGACCTTCATCAATGATTATGGTGGCCGCGCCACGCGGGAGTTCTCCTTCTAGGAGAGTCGTAGAGATAGGCCTGTAGTAGTGACGTTCCCGCTACAAAGAAACAGCACCGGAGAGGATTAGGTGATGGTTATGTGGTACTCCGCGGAAAGTGGGCACAGCGTGCCTCGTCTGCTTCTCTCCTTGGTGGTGATGGGGGCGGGCTTCGCCTGTAATACTGCGCAGGCTCAGCAAGCGCAAGGCCAGGGATTTGATTTCGATAGTGGCTTTCTCCAGGGGCAATCGCGCGGCATGGATGTGAGCCGCTTCGCCGAGGGCTCGCCGGTGATGGCGGGGCGCTACTTGGCCGATGTCTACATCAATGGCGATTGGCTTGGGCGGGAAGAGGTGGAGTTCAAGGTGCCCGAGGGAGAAGAGGACGCGCGCACCTGCTTTACGCTTGAGCGTCTTGACCAGCTAGGCGTCGATACCCAGAAACTCGACTTGCCTGATGTCAACCTCGATACCTGCCTGCCCCTTGAGGCTTGGGTAGAAGGTGCCTTCGCGCGCTTCGATACCGGCGTGCAGCGGCTCGACCTCAGCGTTCCCCAGGCCAGCATGCGCCGCTCGGCACGTGGTTATGTCGACCCGAGGCTTTGGGAGCCCGGTATCAATGCCGGTTTCCTGAACTACAATTTCAACGCCTTTCATAACCGCTCCCGGGGCAGCGTGGCGGCCGACGACGGCACCCTGGTGGATCGCTGGAACACCTCGGATCTGGCATTGCTGAACATGGATGCGGGCTACAATCTGGGCGCCTGGCAATTGCGCCATAGCGCCAGTTACAGCGTGCGTGACGGCGACGCCGATTGGCAGAACATCGCCACCTATGCCAAGCGGCCGTTACCTGGTTGGCACAGCGAACTGCTGCTGGGGGACAGCTTCACCGATGGTAACTTGTTCGACTCGGTGGGGTTTCGCGGCGTCAACATCGCCACCGATGACCGCATGCTGCCAGACTCGCTGCGTGGTTACGCCCCGGTGATTCGCGGCACGGCGGAGAGCGAGGCGCGGGTCGAGGTGCGCCAGCGTGGTCAGCTCATCTACCAGACCGCAGTCTCCGCCGGACCCTTCGTGATCGATGACCTCTACCCGACCGGCTATGGCGGTGACCTGGATGTCACGGTGATAGAGGCGGATGGTCGCGAGCGTAACTTCAGCGTGCCCTTTGCCGCCGTTCCGCGCATGCTGCGCGAAGGCCACCAGCGCTACGATATCACCGTGGGTGAAGTGCGCGAGGCGAGCGTGCAAAGCGACCCCATGCTGGCCCAGTGGACCTACGAACACGGCCTGACCAACTCCCTGACCGGCTACACCGGCATGAATGTCAGTGATGGCTATGTGTCGGTTCAAGGTGGCGCGGCGGTGGCCACGCCGGTGGGGGCGGTCTCCTTCGACGTGACCCAGGCGAAGACCAAGTTCGACGATAACCCCACTCGGCAAGGGCAGAGTTACCGGCTCGGCTACAGCAAGCTGGTTGACCCGACACGCACCAATATCAGCGTGGCCGCCTATCGATATGCTACTCAAGGCTTCCTCGGCCTGCGCGAGGCGGTGCTCGCTCGTGACCTGGAACAACAAGGGCTGGATATCGATGCGCTGCGCCGTCGGCGTAGCGAACTGCAATTGACGATCAGCCAAAGCTTGCCGGAACACTATGGTTCGCTGTACCTCACCGGCTCCTGGCGGGATTATTGGGATGACGAAGGCGACACTCAGAATTTCCAGGTGGGCTACAACAACCGTTGGGGCATTGTGAACTACGGCATCTCGGCGCTGCGCACCACCGACGCGTTTGGCGATGATGACATGCAGTACTCGCTGAACCTGTCGATGCCGATCACCACTGGTGCCGGCTCGGCAAGTCTGTCCAGTTCCCTTGGCCTGCGGGATGGCGATTACGACAGCAGCCGTATCGGCTTGTCGGGGCGCGCCGGTGATGAGGGACGCTTCAACTACAACGTGACGGCCAGTGACGGCGCGAACCGCGACCCCCAGGGCAGCGTGACCGGGCAGTACCGCAGCGATATCGCGCAGTTGCGGGCTTCGCAGAGTGTTAGCCGCAATTCTCGACAGACCAACTTGGGCGCCAGTGGCACCGTGGTGGCGCATGGCGGGGGAGTGACATTCTCGCCCCAGCGTGGCGATACCCTGGTGTTGGTCGAGGCGGATGGCGCCGCCGGCGCGGAAGTGGCCAGCTCAGCTGGCGTACGTGTCGATGGCAATGGGTATGCGGTGGTGCCGTTCGTGTCTCCTTACCGCCAGAACGTGGTGTCGCTGGACCCCAATGGCATGTCCACCGAGGTCGAACTGAAGAACACCCGACAGACAGTGGCGCCTTATGCCGGTGCCATCGCCCACGTCAAGTTCGAGACCGTGGCAGGGCGTGCGCTGTTGATTCGCGTGCGGACCGCCGATGGCGAGCCGTTGCAGTTCGGCTCCCAGGTCTACGATGAAACCGGCCAGCCGGTGGCCATCGTGACCCAGGGAGGGCGTATTTACCTGCGGACCGAGGCCGAGAGCGGGCGTCTCAGAGTCGAAGGCGAGGGCGATGCACCCGACTGTTACCTCGACTACAGCGTCGCGTCCGGGACGCCATCCGATTCTGGCTATACTCATCTGGAGGCCCACTGTGAACGCTGAACTCAAGAGCACCAAGATGCACAAGGCCGGATTGTTTTCGCTGTTGGCTACGGTGCTGCTGTTGCCGGAAGCGGCCAAGGCATGCACGATGAATGATCCGTATCATCAGGCCCAGAATATCATCATGGAATTGGGTCAGGTGATCATTCCCCCGGATGCCGAGGTGGGTGAGATGCTGGCCGCCCAGGAATTTCCTATCACACGAGTGGCAGATATCATTGATTGCGGAAGCAGCGGTGGTTTCGCCTATGGGGATATTCAGTCAGGCCAACAGCCCAGTGCAATTGACCCTGAAATTTATACCACCAATGTTCAGGGCGTGGGGATCCGACTGTCTCGTAGGCTCGTTGGCAGTAGCCTGGCTGATCTGGTGGTTTATCCACATACATTTTCTCTTAATCCCAATACCAATTACAGCCTTGCGGAGGGCTATTTTCGCGTCGAGATTTTCAAGATCGCCCAGCAGACTGGGTCGGGTCCGTTGTTACCAGGTCAGTACACCAGTTATTACATTGGCGGTTACCAAGACACACCGATTTTGACCTCCGAGGTCGTGGGCGAGGGCATCACCGTGGTGTCGTCGTCCTGCAAGCTGGATGCCGGCTCGCGCAATATCGCTGTGGATTTCGGCAGTGTGCCCAGTGCCCGTTTCACCGGGGTCGGGGTGACCCATACCCCGCGGGATTTCTCGATCGGCATGACCTGCAACGGGCCGAATGTCGGCGAGGATGTCGCGGCGTTGTCGTTCGAGTACACGGCCGACACCGCTGCCCCTGCGGCGGCGGGCGTGATTCGCCTGCAGCAGGGAGTCGATGCCGCCAGTGGCATGGGTATCCAGTTGCTGGGAATGCCCGGCGAAGCGCCGGTGGCCAATGGCGAGGTACTTGAATTGGGCACCGTACAGGCCGGCCAGGAACGTCAATTCACCCAGGATATGCGTGCCCGTTACTACCAGACGCAGGCAAACGTGACGTCCGGGCTGACCCGCGCCCAGGCCACCTTCAATATCGAATATCGTTGAACGAAACGATAGCTTCCACCACCAGCGTCTCGTGGCCCTCGGTCGTCGAGACGCTGAATCGCACGTCCACGTCTCTCAAGCGAACCCCATAGCGTCGGGTGTCACCCCCCTTGCGGTAGCCGGGGCGTGGATCCTGGGCGAGGACTTGAACGATCAGCTCGCGCAACGCGGCGGCGTGGGGGTGGTTGGCCAGGTCCACTTCAGCCTGGTCAGAGAACGTGACGGCCAGGCAAACAGGTGCTTGCGGCGCGAAGCCCGCCCGGGCTTCCGGATGGGCTTCCGCCCAGGGCAAGTAGGGCTTGATGTCGAGTACTGGGGTGCCGTTGACCAGATCGGCACCTTTCAGATGCAGGCGCACGCCGCCCCGGGTATCGATGTCAACGAGCTCGACCAGCGACAGGCCGAGCCGGTTGGGGCGATGAGTGCTGCGGCTGGCGAATACCCCGACCTTGGCATTACCCCCCAGACGAGGCGGGCGAACCAACGGCGACCACTTTTCTGGCCCGTGTTCGGGGCTGTTGTTTCCACCCCGCTCAGGGCTGTTTTTTCCACCCCGCTCAGGGCTGTTCTTGAACCCCCGCCCAGGGCTGTTCGTGAACCCCCGCCCAGGGCTGTTCGTGAACCCCCGCTCAGGGCTGAGATGAAAGATAAAGGTCAACCAGATATGGCTGAAGTCATCCAGGCCGCGCACCGCCAGCGGGTCATCGTAGGGCGGTAGCAGTACCAGGCTCGCCTGGGCCGCTGGGGCAAGCCCTGGCTGGCGTGGAATGCCGAACTTGTCGGGGTAGTCGCTCTTGATGACCCCGATGGGGGTCAGCGTTAAGGCGTCGGGGGGCATGTGATCGTGCGTTGACATGGCGCAAGTATGCCTGCTCGCTGGCATCGCGACGAGAGGGGATTGGCCAGCCTCTTGCAGTTGTGTAGTCTGCCGTGTCGGCTGCGCACAGGGAGCGTCGCGTCTTGCCGCTTGCTCGCCGAATCGCTACCTATGCAGGGTTGATGTCAATAATGATACAAACCATTCCTCAGGACGTGTCAGCAGCGCTCGACAGGCACCCTACCGCCCCTCGTATCGTCTACCGCCAAGCCCAGGCCCGTGATGCCGCCGACCAGGCTGAGGTCTTCCATCATGCGGTGATGCAGGGGGCCATGGCGCATTATGATGTCGCGCAGCGCGAGGCCTGGGCCAGTGCCCTGCCGCGCGATGCCAGTGCCTGGGCGGCACGCCACGCGCTCTACACAACGCTGGTGGCTAGCTGCGATGGGCGTTGCGTTGGCTTCTTGGAGCTGGATCTCTCGGGGCAACGCATTGTCACCCTGTATGTCTGGCCGTCTCTGGCCCGGCGTGGCATCGGCAGCAATCTCCTGGTGCATGCGGAACGCCTGCTGGTGGAGCACGGTGCGAGTCGGGTGATCCTCGATGCGAGCCTGGTGCTGGCCGATGGGCTACTGCGGCGCGGCTGGATCCAGCTTGGCCAGGAGACGGTGGAGCGGGGCGGCGAGCAACTGCGTCGTATGCGCCTCGAGAAGCGCCTGGTGGCCGTCGAAACCTGAAGCGGCCGACTTTTAGGGGGCTCGGGAGTGTTCAGTCGATCAGGCGCATCGACAGGTCGATGGCTTTGACATCTTTGGTCAGCGCGCCGCTTGAGATGCAATCCACGCCAGTCTCGGCGATGTTGCGCAAGGTGGTTTCGTCGACATTGCCGGATGCCTCCAGAATGGCGCGACCGCTGGTGCGCCGGACTGCTTCGCGCATGTCGGCAAGCGAGAAGTTGTCGAGCATGATGATGTCGGCGCCAGCCGCCAGGGCCTGGTCCAGTTCATCGAAGGTTTCCACTTCGACTTCCACGGAAAGTTCACGGGCTATTGAACGTGCGGCCTTGACCGCCCCCTCGATGCCGCCACATGCCGCGATGTGGTTCTCCTTGATGAGAAACGCGTCGAACAGCCCGATGCGGTGGTTGTGGCCGCCACCGCAGGTCACCGCATATTTCTGCGCCAGGCGAAGCCCGGGCAGTGTCTTGCGGGTATCGAGCAGCCGAACGCCGGTGCCTGCCAGCAGCTCTACATAGTGTCGAGTGCGGGTAGCGGTGGCGGAAAGCGTCTGCAGCAGGTTCAACGCGCAGCGCTCGCCGGTCAGCAAACTGCGCGCCGGTCCCTCCAGTTCGAGGAATGCCTGCCCGGCCTCGAGGGCATCGCCGTCGGCTGCCTGCCAATGCAAGGCAACACTGGCATCCAGGCGCCGGAACAGCTCGTCCACCCAGGCCACGCCGCACAGCACTGCCGCTTCGCGAGTGATCACGCGGGCGCGAGCATGCTGGCGGGCGGGAATCAGCTGGGCGGTGATATCGCCTGCGCCGACATCCTCGGCCAGCAAACGGGCGGCGGCGTCGCGAATCTCTTCGGCAAGGGCGTCCTGGTAATGCATGGCGAAATGTCACTCTCGTAGTGAAGCCTTGGTCGGCGAGACAGCTAGGCAGTGGTCGTCTTGGACGTTCATTATAGGGAATCGATAAGCGATGCGTCAGGGGGGGGGAGATGTCGATCAAGGGAATGTCGATTGATCAAGGATGGTTGGATGGGGCGCGATGGGTGCCATCGCCGAATTTCGATACCCGCCCAAGCGGCGAGATCTCGCTGCTGGTGCTTCACTCTATCAGCCTGCCGCCGGGGCAGTTCGGTGGGGTCGCCATCGAGCAGCTGTTCACCAACCAGCTCGACCCGGCGGAGCATCCCTTCTATGCCACCATCGAGGGCCTGAAAGTATCGGCCCATCTGCTGATTCGTCGCGATGGCGAGTGCGTGCAGTTCGTGCCCTTCGACGGCCGGGCATGGCACGCAGGGCGCTCGCGCTGGCGCGATGGTGGCCGCGAACGTGACGCGCTCAATGACTTCTCCATAGGCATCGAGCTCGAGGGCGATGAACTCACGCCCTACACGCTTTTTCAGTACCGTACACTCGCGGCGGTGACGTGGAGCTTGCTCGAGCATTACCCTGCCTTGAACGCCCAACGGATCACCAGTCATGCCCATGTAGCCCCTCTGCGCAAGACCGATCCGGGCGCCGCGTTCGACTGGGCATTCTTCCGGCAAATGCTGGGTAGGGTCGCAAATCCCCAATAGAGTGAAAAAACATAGCGGATTAATCGATTAAGTGACTTGGCTTTGAATCATACGGTAGTTCGGCTACAACTCCTTGTCCTTGGTCGAATTCCCCTGAGGCATGTGCATGTAATGCCTTGTGTTGCGATGCAATATTGGTTTTACGGAAATAATTTCCATCTTTTCTTGAATTGGCAGGCACAGGCGTTTACGGTATCTTCCTGGCAACAGCGGCACTTAGATCGCGTCGTCTTGTAAAACTACTACACAACCCCCGACATGCGGCGTGTAGGCCTCTTCACAAGAGAGCGCACCCAGGCCCCCTGCGCTGCGGGGCACCCGACACCCCCCATCGTCATTCGGAGAGACGTCTATGAGTCTGGAGGCAAGAGAAGATCTCGATCCGGTCGAAACCACGGAATGGCTGGAATCCCTGGAATCGGTCGTCGATCGTGAGGGCGAGGAACGCGCCCGATACCTGCTGACCCGCCTGGCTGATCGCTTGCGCCGGGATGGAACCCAGGCCCCCTTCTCGGTGACTACCCCGCACCGCAACACCATCCCGGTGCATCGCGAAGCCCCCATGCCGGGGGATCTGTTCATGGAGCGGCGAATCCGCTCGCTGATCCGCTACAACGCGATCGCCCAGGTGATCCGCAACAACCGTGCGAACCCTGGCTTGGGTGGCCACATTGCCAGCTTCATGTCGGCGGCAACCCTGTATGACGTGGGTTTCAACCACTTCTTCCGTGCGCCGAATGGCGATTTCGAGGGTGACCTGGTGTACATCCAGGGCCATGTGGCGCCGGGGGTGTACTCGCGCGCTTACCTGGAAGGTCGCCTGACCGAGACCCAGATGGACAAGTATCGTCAGGAGGTCGATGGTGACGGTTTGTCGTCTTACCCGCACCCCTGGCTGATGCCGGATTTCTGGCAGTTTCCCACCGTGTCCATGGGCCTTGGCCCGATCCAGGCCATCTACCAGGCCCACGTGATGAAGTACCTGCATTCACGTGAAATGAAGGACATGCATGATCGCAAGATCTGGTGCTTCATGGGCGACGGCGAGTGCGATGAGCCGGAATCCCTTGGCGCCATCCACCTGGCCAGCCGCGAGAAGCTCGACAACCTGATCTTCGTGGTCAACTGCAACCTGCAGCGTCTCGATGGCCCGGTGCGCGGCAACTCGCGGATCATGGATGAGCTCGAGGGCGTATTCCGTGGTGCCGGCTGGAACGTCTTGAAAGTGGTCTGGGGCCGCCTGTGGGATCCGCTCTTCGAGAAGGACAAGAAGGGCATCCTGCAGAAGCGCATGGATGAAGCGGTCGACGGCGAGTACCAGAACTACAAGGCCAACGGCGGCGCCTACACACGCGAGCATTTCTTCGGCAAGTACCCGGAGACCGCCGAGCTGGTCAAGGATCTTTCCGATGAGGATATCTGGAAGCTCAACCGCGGCGGGCACGACCCGTTCAAGGTCTACGCGGCTTATCACCAGGCAGTGAACAACGCCAACGGCCGCCCGACCGTGATCCTTGCGCACACCGTCAAGGGCTACGGCATGGGCAGCGGCGATGGCGAAGCGGCCAACGAAGCCCACCAGGTCAAGAGCATGGAGTACGAGGCGTTGCGCACCTTCCGCGACCGCTTCGGTATTCCGCTCTCCGACGAGCAGCTCAAGGACGTGCCGTACTACAAGCCGGAAGACGACTCGCCGGAAATGAAGTACATGCACCTGCAGCGCGAGCGCCTGGGCGGCTACCTGCCGTGGCGTCGCAGCGACTTCGAGTCGCTGCCGATTCCGTCGCTGGAGGACAAGACCTTCGCCTCACAGACAGGCGGCTCCAAGGGCCGTGAAGTGTCTACTACCATGGCCTTCGTTCGCGTGCTCAATGGCCTGGTCAAGGACAAGAAGATCGGCAAGCAGGTGGTACCGATCGTGCCTGACGAAGCCCGTACCTTCGGCATGGAGGGGATGTTCCGACAACTCGGCATCTATACCTCCGAGGGCCAGAAGTACGAGCCCGTCGACAAGGGCCAGATCATGTTCTACCGCGAGGACAAGAAGGGCCAGATCCTCGAGGAAGGCATTTCCGAAGCGGGCGCCATGTCGGCGTGGATCGCCGCGGCGACCTCCTACAGCAACCACAACCTGCCGCTGGTGCCGTTCTACGTCTACTACTCGATGTTCGGTTTCCAGCGTATCGGCGACCTGGCCTGGGCGGCGGGTGACCTCCAGGCGCGCGGTTTCCTGGTCGGCGGTACCGCGGGGCGGACCACGCTCAATGGCGAGGGCCTTCAGCACCAGGACGGCCATAGCCACCTGCAGGCGTCGACCATCCCGAATTGCCGCAGCTACGACCCGACCTATGCCCATGAGGTCGCGGTGATCCTTCAGGATGGCCTGAAGCGCATGTTCACCGACAAGGAGAACTGCTTCTACTACCTGACAGTGATGAACGAGAACTACGAGCAGCCCGAACTCGAGACGGTTCCCGCCGAGGATATCGTCAAGGGCATGTACCTGCTGCGCGAGACCAAGGGAGACAAGGCGCGTCTCCAGCTGCTTGGCAGCGGTACCATCCTGCGCGAAGTCGAGGCGGCCGCCGAGATGCTCAGCGATGAGTGGGGCGTGGGCGCCGACATCTGGAGCGTCACAAGCTTCAATGAGCTGCGTCGCGAGGCGCTGGGGCTCGAGCGCGAGGCATTCCTGAATCCGGATGCCGAGCCCGCCAAGCCACATGTGACGAAGTGCCTGACCGGGCGCGAGGGACCGGTGGTGGCTTCCACCGACTACATGCGCCTGTTCGCCGACCAGGTCCGCGCCTGGGTGCCCAGCGACTACTATGTACTGGGGACAGACGGTTTCGGGCGCTCCGACACCCGCGAGAAGCTGCGTCACTTCTTCGAGGTCGACCGCTACTTCGTCACCTTGGCGGCGCTCAAGGCGTTGGCGGACCGTGGTGAGCTGGATCGCAAGGTGGTCGGTGAAGCCATCGCCAAGTATGGCATCGACCCGGCCAAGCCCAACCCGCTGGTGGTGTGAGGCGTCGATCGACTGATCCGGTGACGGCGGGCGCAGCAGGCCCGCCTGTTCCAGGCACGATTTGGAAGGAGCGCGACCTTGAGTAGCGAAATCATCAAAGTTCCCGACATCGGTGGCGATACCGATGTCGAAATCATCGAGATTGCGGTGTCGGAAGGCGACGTGATCGAGGCCGAGGACACCCTGATCACGCTGGAGTCCGACAAGGCCAGCATGGATGTGCCGGCGCCGAAGGGCGGCAAGGTGCTGAAAGTACTGGTCAAGGAGGGCGACAGCGTCTCCGAGGGTGACGATATCGTCGAACTGGAAGTCGAGGGTGGGGGTGACGCCGAACCTGAGGCACCGAAGGAGGAACCGGCCGCCGAGGCGCCGAAGGCTCCCCCCGAAGCTGCCGAGAAACCGGCCCCCAAGGCCGCCGGCGGTGGCAAGCAGACCGTCGATATCAAGGTGCCGGACCTGGGTGGCTCCTCGGATGTCGAGATCATCGAGGTGGCGGTGTCGGAAGGTGAGGAGGTCGAGCAGGAAGCGACCCTGATCACGCTGGAGTCCGACAAGGCGTCCATGGATGTGCCGAGTCCGCACGCGGGCAAGGTGGTCAGCCTCACCGTCAAGGAGGGCGATACCGTCTCTGAAGGCGATGTGATCGGCACCATGGAGATTGCAGGCGAAAGCGGTGGCGATGAGGCCGCACCGGCTGAATCGGCTCCCGAACCCGCCGCCGCCGAGCAGCAAGCGCCGGCCGAACAGGCCAGTGGTTCCGGCGAGCCCGAGCGCCGCGAGATTCGTGTGCCGGACCTGTCCGGATCCAGTGACGTGCCGATCATCGAGATCGGTGTGGCGGCAGGGGACGAGGTCAACGAGGAAGATCCGTTGATCACCCTGGAGTCCGACAAGGCCTCCATGGACGTGCCGAGCCCTTACAAGGGCAAGCTTCTCGAGCTCACCGTCAAGGAGGACGATACGGTCTCCGAGGGTGACCTTATCGGCTACATCGAGGTGGCCGGCGCCGCCAAGCCCCAGCCGGCTGCCAGCAAGGCCGAGCAGCAGGCACCCGCGGCCAAGGCCCCTGAGCCGACACCTGCGGGCAGTCCCAGCCCCGAGGCGCAGATGGCCGCCCACAAGCCGCGTGACGGCAAGCTGGTCCATGCAGGCCCGGCTGTGCGCATGCTGGCTCGCGAACTGGGGGTCGACCTTGGGCTGGTCAAGCCCAGCGGCCCCAAGGAGCGTGTGCTCAAGGAAGACGTGCACAACTACGTCAAGCAGGTGATGGCGGGGCAGGGCAAGTCTCAGGCAGCCTCGGCGGCAGCGGCCGCGGGCGGAAGCGGTATTCCGCCGATCCCCGACCAGGACTTCAGCCAGTTCGGCGAGGTGGAAGAGAAACCCATGGGCCGCCTGATGAAGATGGGCGCGACCAACCTGCATCGCAGTTGGGTCAATCTGCCGCATGTCACGCAGTTCGATGAAGCCGACATCACCGAGCTTGAGGCCTTCCGCAAGTCGATGAAGGCCGAGGCCGAAGCCCAGGGTGCCAAGCTCACGCCGCTGCCGTTCCTGGTCAAGGCCTGTGCTTATGCACTGCGTCAGTACCCGCAGTTCAACGTCAGCCTCAAGGCGGATGGCGAGACAGTGGTGTGGAAGAAGTACGTCCACATCGGCCTGGCGGTGGATACCCCGGACGGTCTGATGGTCCCGGTGATTCGTGATGCCGACAAGAAATCGCTGATCGACATCGCCAAGGAGTCCGTGGAACTGGCCAAGAAAGCGCAGTCGAAGAAGCTCAAGCGCGACGAGATGACCGGTGGTTGTTTCACCATCTCAAGCCTTGGCTCCATCGGCGGCACGGCGTTCACGCCGATCGTCAATGCACCGGAGGTGGCCATCCTCGGCATTTCCAAGGCGCAGATGAAGCCGGTGTGGGATGGCAAGGCCTTCGAGCCGCGGTTGATGATGCCACTGTGCCTTTCCTACGACCACCGGGCGGTCAATGGCGCCGATGCGGCGCGCTTCACCGCACTGTTGGGGCAGTTGTTGACTGATATCCGTCGCCTGCTGCTGTAAACTCAGGCCGATGATTCGACGACGGCGCCGCAAGGCGCCGTCGCTGTTTGTGTTTCCGGTCGCGTACTGTTCACGTGCGACATGTTCAGTATGTTCTGTGCTACACGAGGCGTATTCGGCCGGGGAAGACCAAAGTGCAACTTTGTCGTCAGCGGCTTGATCTGAAAACGATTTCCCGGTTTTTCATGAAGATGTTCAGCCCCGGTTGCTTGTCTGGCGACGAAGCCACGGTTATCGTTCCTTCCCATCCAATTCTTCATTCCTTACGACCACTTATTTTACGAGGAACATAAACATGCGTTTGATCCTGTTGGGCGCCCCCGGCGCCGGCAAGGGCACCCAGGCCCAGTTCATCTGCGAGCGCTTCAATATCCCGCAGATCTCCACCGGTGACATGCTGCGTGCCGCCGTCAAGGAAGGCAGCGAGCTTGGCGTTAAGGTCAAGGAGATCATGACCAGCGGTGGCCTGGTGTCCGATGACATCATCATCGCGCTGGTCAAGGAGCGCATCAGCCAGCCCGATTGCCAGAATGGCTTTCTGTTCGATGGGTTCCCGCGGACCATTCCCCAGGCCGATGCGATGAAGGAAGCGGGCGTGAAACTCGACCACGTGCTCGAAATCGCCGTCGAAGACGAGGAGATCGTCAAGCGGCTGGAGGGTCGCCGTGTGCACCCGGGCTCCGGGCGCGTCTATCACGTCGAGTACAACCCCCCCAGGGAAGCCGGCAAGGACGATGTCACCGGCGAGCCGGTGATCCAGCGTGACGATGATCGTGAATCCATCGTGCGTAACCGTCTGGCCGTCTACCACGAGCAGACCGCACCGCTGGTCGACTACTACCAGGCCTGGGCCGCCAAGGACCCTGACGTTGCCCCGGCTTATCATCGCGTCGAGGGTGTCGGCAGCGTCGATGAGATTACCGGGCAGGTGATCGAGGCCCTCGAGGGCTGAGCATTTTCATAGAAACCGCAGCTGGCTGATCAAGGGGCGCCGGGGACAGGCTGAAGAGGAGGTCCGATTCCAGGGATGGAATCGGTAGCGTACAGGGATGTATTTACAGCGCCTCCTCGATGGTCCGGCACCCCGGAGCCTGTCGCCGGATCAGCCCCGATCCTGAAGCGATGGGTAATGCCGCATTCGGCCCTATGATGGCCCGCACCCGCGGGCCATCGTCGTTCTGGCCTATGATCCGTATAATGGCCAGCTGATTTCCTGTGAAGGGCGTTGCCCATGTCGACTCTTCTGGCCCTGGATGCCTCCTCGAGCGCCTGCTCCGCCGCGCTGTTGCGCCGTCGTCCAGGTGCCGACGATGAACTGCTCTCGCGCTTCGAGATGGCGCCGCGTGCGCATACCCGCCGCTTGATGCCGATGGTGGACGAGGTGCTTGCCGAAGCCGGTATCACCCCCCAGGCGCTGGACGCGGTTGCCTATGGACGCGGCCCTGGCTCCTTCACCGGCCTGCGCATTGCCGCCGGTGCCGCCCAGGGACTCGCCTATGGCCTGGACCGGCCGCTGATCGGTGTCTCGACCCTGGCCGCCCTGGCCCTCGGGGCTCACCGCCGCCATCATTTCCGTTACCTGGTCACCGCGCTGGATGCCCGCATGGGCGAGATCTACGTGGCCACCTGGCAGTGCCGTGACGGGATGCCCGAGGCGCTCAGCGACGAGGCGGTCATGCCACCCGAGCGCCTGAGATTGCCGGCAGAGCACGAAGACCACGACTGGGTCGGCGTCGGCTCGGGCTGGACGCTGTGGGATGCGATGCCCACCGAGGTGAAGGCTGCGCTGGGCCAGCACTTGCCCGATATGGAGGCCGATGCCGCTGATATGGTGTTGCTCGCCGCCAGGGAATTCGGTGCCGGTGGAGGCCTTCCGGCCGATCAAGTGCAGCCCGTTTACTTGCGCGACCAGGTGGCGTGGAAGAAGGCTCGATGAGTGACTCCCCACCTGTGATTGCCTCACCGGGTAGGTTGGAGGATAAGTCACCGGCCGTGCCGGTGACGGTCCGCGGTGAAGCGCTGCGGGGGCTTGCCGACCGGCTCGGCTTGCCCTTTGGCGGGGCATCCGAACTGGCTCTGGAAATGCGTGATGGCTGCCTGACGCTGGGTGGCGACCCTCAGGTGTTTGGTCATCCTCTGGCGGTGGATTTCGCCGCCGGCCGCGCCGCACATCGGCGTCGCTATGGTGGCGGGCGAGGTCAACTGGTGGCGCGCGCCTGCGGCCTTGGCAAGGGGGTGACGCCGTCGGTGGTGGATGCCACGGCGGGGCTCGGGCGGGATGCCTTCGTACTGGCGGGCCTGGGGGCCGAGGTGTTGTTGGTCGAGCGCGTCGCGGCGATCATGGCGCTGCTGGAAGATGGCGTGGCCCGCGCCCTGGCCGACCCTCAGACCGGTGAGATCGCCGCCCGGATGCACCTGGCCCATGGCGATGCCAGCCGTGACCTGGACGCGTTGGTGGCGGCGTCAGGCGTGGCCCCCCAGGTAATTCATCTCGATCCGATGTTTCCCCACCGCGACAAGTCAGCGCTGGTCAAGAAGGAGATGCGGCTGTTTCGCCTGCTGGCCGGCGACGATGCCGATGCCCCCCGGCTGCTCGAGGCGGCATTGGACGTGGCCAGCCATCGGGTGGTGGTCAAGCGTCCGCGCAAGGCGCCGCCCATTGATGGCCCGCCGCCGCGGCATGTCATCGAGGGCAAGACCAGTCGCTATGATCTCTATGTGCATCGCGCCTTGAGTTGAGTGTCCCCCGACGCCTCATGCCGATGGTTGCCGCGTGATCAGCTGCAGGCGATGGCGCAGCGCCGGGTCGAACAACCGGTGAGAGCGCTGGGCGGCGTCGCGCAGGGATTCGCCGTAGCAAAGCTGCTGTTGCTCTCGCCACAGCCAGCCTTGTGCTTCGAGGCTCTCCACCAGGCTCGCGAACAGTTGGGTATCGAAGAACTCGGGAGCATCGAGGCCGGACAGCAACGCCAGGCGTTCGGCCAACCGACGGCTCTGGTCGGCCAACTGCTCGGCACTGAGCTGGCCAGGCGGAGACGCCAGCAGCACCGACAGCAGCAGGTAACCACGCTCCAGCGAAGGCTGCATCAACTGACCCAGCAGGTCGAGACACTCTCCCGCTTCCAGCGAATGCTCGATACGCTGCCAGCGCTCACCGTCGCTGGCGATTAGCCCATATTCCCCCAGCAGGGCCAGGGTGTCGCCGAGTGCTGCGTCGAGTGCCGCCGGTGGCTCGACGGTGAGCTCCCGGGCCAGAATCGGCCAGCCGGGCGCCAGCAAATCGGTAAGTTCTTGCAGGGTATGGCATTGCTGGTGGCGAAAGGCGAATGCCGCGAGCCCCGCCAGGGCGAAAAGGTGCAGCACGTTGTTGCGGTACCAGCCCAGCAGGCCGGCCTGTTCGGCATTGGCCAGTATCAGGTCGCCGAGTGGATGCGGGCGCCGCTCGACCATGCCCAGCGCCTCGACCTGCTCGATCCATGACTCGGGGTTGCCCTCCGGCAGGCTGGCGTATTGTCCACCCGGCTGATGGCGTTGCAGCTCGGCAAGCAGTTCCAGCTGGCGCGAAAGCAGGCTCCGTTCGATGGCGTGATGTGGGGTGGCCAGCAGCACCAGGGCAACCAGATTGACCGGGTTGAGCGCTGCGGCGGCATTGGTGCGACGGCCGAGCTCCGCGCCCAGCCGCGGTATCAGCGGTGTCAGCCAGGCGGGGCGTGGCTCGCCACTGGGCTTTCGCCACTGCGGTGCGTGTTCATCGAGCCATGAGCCCAGCAACAACGGCTCGCCGATATTGACCGCCACCTGGCCGAACGGCTGGCGCAGCTTGCCGAGCACGCGCAGCAGCGCCAACGGGCTCTCCTTGCGTTTTCTGGCACCGCGCAATTCGCGTTGATAACTGGCGTTCTCGATGATGCGTTCATAACCAATGTAGACCGGCACGAAGGCCAGCGGCCGGTGGCTGCCGGTGGCCGCGCTGCGCAGGAAGGAGCGCAGTGTCATCAGCAGCATGCCGGGGCGTGCCGGTAGCATGCGCCCGCTGCGCGAGCGACCCCCTTCGATGAAGTACTCGAGCGGATGGCCACGTGAGATCAGCCGGTGCAGGTACTCGTTGAAGACGGCGCCATACAGGCGGTTGTCGCGAAAGCTGCGGCGCAGGAAGAAGGCGCCGCCGCGCCTAAGCAGCGGCCCGATGATTGGCATGTCGAGGTTGCGCCCAGCCGCCACATGGGGTGGCATCAGCCCGTCCCGATAGAGTACGTATGAGAGCAGCAGATAGTCGATGTGGCTGCGATGGCAGGGCACATAGACCAGCGTGTGGTCGCCGGCCAGCGCCTTTACCCGCTCGATGCCACGCACCTCGACCCCAGCATAGAGCCGATTCCACAGCCGGCGCAGCAGGCCGTCCATGAAACGCAGCACCGGGTAGGTCATGTTGGAGGCGATCTCGCGGCCGTAACGACGCGCGCGACCTTCGAGGCGCTGGCGAGAGATCGGCCGGCCACGCTGGTCCTCGGCGACCAATTCGTCGATGACCCGACGGACCTCGGGGCTTTTCGCCACCCCTTCGATCAGGGTACGGCGGTGTGACAGGTCGGGGCCGAGCACCTGGGTACGCTTGCGACGAAAATGCACGCGCAGCAGGCGTGCCGCCTTGCGATTGGTCAGGCTGGGGTCGCGCTCATCGAGCAAGGCGCCGAGGGTCAGTGGCGCGCCGAAGTGGACCTCGACACTCTTGGCATTGACCAGCACCGACAGGGCTCGCCGCAGCCGGCCGGTCAATTGCCAGCTGTCGGCGGCAAGTAACCTCCAGAAGCCGAATGGCTTGCCCGGGGCCCGTCCCCAGAACACGCTGACCGGCACCAGTTGCACCTCGTAAGCCGGATCCGACATGCGTTGTTCGATCAGCGGCTGGAAGGGGGCTTGTGCGCGTTGGCCACGCCGCCAGAGGCGCCGACGAGAGACCGGCAGCGAAACACACGCCGGCAACTCGACCCGGCCGATCCGGCGTCGCCCCGCGGCACTTGGGAGGCCCTGCTCCCGGGTCAGAGACGCCAGCAGCAGGGCATCGCTCAAGGCGGGACGTGGCAACACGTAGAGCACCGGAAGCTCGGGATCCAGATCAAGCGTCGTGGGCTCGGGCTCGATCAACCGGGGGGCGACCCAGGCGCGAATCAGCCTGGCGGTAAAGACGCGCCAGGGTGTGGTCAGAAAGGTCAGATTGGCCATCGAATCGCCCCGGCGTTGAGTGGCAAAGCCCATGAGTGGGCCAGTATAGTCATTGCGGTGGGGTGGGTCAGGTGCTCGAGCACTGTCAGCGCGGACGCGACTTGCAAGCAAACAGGGATGCAGCCATGCACGGCATGTGGAGAGACGGTAACCAGTTCGAACTGCTGCCCGAGTCGGCACGTTTTCTGCCGACCATGTTCCAGGCGCTCGAACAGGCACGCGATTCGGTATTGATCGAGCTCTACCTGATGGAGTCTGGCAAGCTTGCCACGGCGATGGTGGATGCGCTGGTGCGTGCCGTGGAACGCGGTGTGACGGTACTGCTGCTGCTCGATGGCTACGGTGCCATGGGCCTTGCCAGCGACGACCGCGAGCGCCTGGAGGAGGGCGGTGTGGCATTGCGCTTCTTCAATCCCCTGGGCTTCCATTCGCTGGCCCGCAACCTGAGTCGTGACCACCGCAAGCTGGTTGTGGTGGATGGACGCCTGGCCTTCACCGGCGGATTCGGGGCGGTGGATGAGTTTCTCGACGCCTGGTACGAAGTGGCGGTACGCATCGAGGGGCCGGTGGTTGCCGATTGGGTACGGTTGTTCTGCCGATTGTGGGATTCCCCGCTGACCCGCGGCAGTGGTGCGGCGTCGCTGGTGCACGGGCTGGGGCTCGACGTGGCTCCCCGCCAGGGATATCACGGCATGCGTGGGCGCGTGGTGTGGGGCCAGGGGTATCGCTATCAGGCGATTCGCCATTCGCTGCAGCGGCAGGTGGCCATGGCGCGTCAGCGTATCTGGATCTGCACCCCCTATTTCGTGCCGACCATCAGCCTGCGCATTCGCCTGGCGCGTGCCGCGCGGCGTGGTGTCGACGTGCGCCTGCTGTTGCCCGGCGAGCTGCATGACCACCCGGGGATTCGCTATGCCGGGCAGCGATTCTATGGTCGTCTGCTGCGTGCGGGCGTGCGCATCTACGAGTTCCAGCCGACCTTCATCCACGCCAAGTTCACCTTGGCAGATGACTGGGTGAGCCTTGGCTCCTGCAACTTTGACCACTGGAGCCTGCAGTGGAATCTGGAAGCCAACCAGGAAGTGGCGGATCATCGCTTCGCCGAGGACGTCGCCGGGCTCTTCGAGCGCAACTTCGCCACCAGCCAGGAGATCGACCCGGCGCAATGGGCGCGGCGACCCCGCTGGCAACGTCTCAAGGAGTGGCTGTTCGGTACCCTGGACGGTTGGCTTACCAGATTGCGCTAGCTGCAGGCCGAGCGGCGCAGGGGACAGCCCGTAGCGGACATCTTTTTCAGGGACGAAAAAGTTAGCGCCCAGGGAGGGGTTCACAGCGTGTCCGCTTAAGGTCTGTCGCCGTCGAGCCGCGGGCCAAGGGCTTCTAGCTTTCCGCTATGGGCTGCCCGCAGGTACCTAGCGTTTGCGGTTGCCCTTTCCGCCTCCAGGGCCCCGCCCAGCCGGTTGCTTGCGGCGTGGCTTCGGCTTGGGTGCCTCCGGTGGTACTCGGTAATGCAGGTAGAGGTCGAGCACCAGTTCCGGCAACTGGCCCACCAGGGTGTCCAGGCGCGAGGTGTTGGCGGTGAACTCGGCCATGTCCGGCTCATCGTCGAAGAGCCCGGAGAGTGCCATGAAGGGTAGCAAAAGCGTTGCCGTGGCCTCTTCGTCCTCCTCGAACCATGCCGCTTCGTCAAGAAAGACGCCTTCCATGAAGCCGGCGCACCAGTCGCCGATCGGTGTCTCTTCCGGTGCCATGCTGTCCAGGGTCAACTCGAAGGGAAGTTCCGGCAGCAGGCCCTGCTCGAGGGCGGCGATGGCATTACGGCGCAACTGCTCCAGCAGCCCGAGTATCTGTTCCCGCTCGGCGTCATCTGAGAACACGGGCTCGCCCTGAAACAATTCGGCGATCCACGCTGCGGGTTCGACATCGCGCGGGGCGACGGCCAGCGCCACCAGGTAGCCGTGGGCGCTGATCAGGTCGAGGGCATCTTCGCCGACCCGCTCGGAATCCAGGAAGTCATCCAACAGGTCGAGGTCCTCGTCATCGAGTAAAGGCTCGGGCTGCGGGCGCGCTGGCGGTGTATCGGACATCACGGGGTCTCTGTGACGGTGTCTTTGGATGGCGGGGTTTACGGCCGCCGGTCGAAGGGCCATTCTACCACCCCATGAACCGTCCGGCGCTGCCTACTCCCGATTCCGACACCCTGGCGTCACTCGATCGCCAGGCGTTGTATGCGACCCTGCATGCGCGGGTCGAGGCCGCCTGGCGGCTATGCCGGGAGGTTCATCCTCAGTTGCCGAGGCCCGAGGTGTGGTGTGACCTGCGTGGCAAGGGTGCCGGACAAGCGCACTTTGGGCGTGGCGGGTTGCGCTTCAATCCGGTGCTGTTCGAGGAGAACCGCCTGGCCTTTCTGGTCGAGGTGGTGCCCCACGAAATGGCCCACTGGCTGGTGCATCACCTCAAGGATGGTCACCTGGCACGGGCGCATGGCCATGAATGGCAGACCGTGATGCGCCGGTTGTTCGGTCTCGAGCCCCTCACCACGCACCGTTTCGATACCGGCCGGGCAAGCCCTGCTCCGCACCGTTATGCCTGTGGTTGTCGCGAGCATGACTTCACCCCGCGCCGCCATGCCCTGGCCCGCCGGGGGCGGGCGTATCGCTGCCGCCATTGCGCTGAGACCTTGGTCTATCAAGGCCGGGTCGTGTTTGAAAGCTGATCATAAGTCATTGTTATGAAAATAAAAAGCGCTCATACCAATGTCTAAAGGGAAGTCGGCTTCGGCGAGGTTATGCTGAGCGCACTATTTGCTGGCGCCGATCGTATTTTTTTCGATCGGCTTCACTCACCGACGGGGCCACCCCCAGGACAGAGGCAATTCCATGAGCGATCAGCACAACGTACATCCCGTGCGCGACGATTTCGCCGCCAAGGCCTGGGCCGACAAGGCCAAGTACCAGGCCATGTACCAGCAGTCGGTGGACGACCCGAATGCGTTCTGGGCCGAGCAGGCCAAGCGCGTCGACTGGTTCAAGGCGCCGACCAAGATCAAGCACACCAGTTTCGACTCGCACAATGTGGATATTCGCTGGTTCGAGGACGGTACCCTCAACGCCAGCGTCAACTGTCTTGACCGCCACCTGGAGAAGCGTGGTGACCAGACCGCGATCATCTGGGAAGGCGACGACCCCAATGATTCCAAGCATGTCAGTTACCGCGAGCTGCACGCTCAGACTTGCCAGCTTGCCAATGCGCTCAAGGAACTGGGCATCGGCAAGGGCGATGTGGTCACGCTCTACATGCCGATGATCGTCGAAGCCGCCGTGGCCATGCTTGCCTGCGCACGCATCGGCGCGGTGCACTCGGTGGTATTCGGAGGCTTCTCCCCGGACGCGCTTGCTCAGCGAGTGATCGGTGCCGACTCGAAGCTCGTGATCACCGCCGATGAATCCGTGCGTGGTGGCAAGCAGGTGCCGCTCAAGGACAACGTCGATGCCGCCTTGACCCGCAAGGGCACCGAGGTGTGCGAGAAGGTGCTGGTGGTCAAGCGCACCGGTGGTGAGATCGAGTGGAATGATGCTCGCGATGTCTGGTATCACGAATGCGTCGACAAGCAGTCCACCGAGTGCCAGGCGGTCGAGATGAATGCCGAGGATCCGCTGTTCATCCTCTATACCTCCGGCTCCACCGGTGCCCCCAAGGGGCTCAAGCATACCACCGGCGGCTACCTCGTTTACGCGAGCCTGACCCACCAGTACGTGTTCGACTATCAGGATGGCGAGGTCTACTGGTGCACCGCCGATGTCGGCTGGGTCACCGGCCACAGCTATATCGTCTATGGGCCGCTGGCCAATGGCGCCACCACCTTGATGTTCGAGGGGGTGCCGAGTTACCCGACTCATGGTCGCATGGGGGAGATCGTCGACAAGCACGACGTCAGCATTCTGTATACCGCGCCGACCGCGATTCGTGCGCTGATGGCCCATGGCGATGCGGTCATGGATTCCAGCAAGCGCGACAGCCTGCGTCTGCTCGGCTCGGTGGGCGAGCCCATCAACCCCGAAGCGTGGGAATGGTTCTACCGCGTGATCGGTAATTCCAACTGCCCGATCGTCGACACCTGGTGGCAAACCGAAACCGGCGGGATCATGATCACTCCGCTGCCCGGCGCCACCGACTTGAAGCCTGGTTCCGCCACCTTGCCGTTCTTCGGCGTGCAGCCGGCGCTATTCGACAGCGAGGGCAAGGAGCTCCAGGGCGCGGTGGATGGCAACCTGGTGCTCACCGACTCCTGGCCGGGGCAGGCGCGCTCCATCTGGGGCGACCATGAACGCTTCGTGCAGACCTATTTCTCGACCTACCAGGGGGTCTACTTCACCGGTGATGGCTGCCGGCGTGACGAGGATGGCTATTACTGGATCACCGGCCGCGTCGATGATGTGCTCAACGTGTCCGGGCACCGCATGGGCACCGCCGAGATCGAGTCGTCGCTGGTGGCTCACGAATCGGTGGCCGAAGCCGCCGTGGTGGGCTTCCCACACGACATAAAGGGCCAGGGGATTTATATCTATGTGACCCTGACCGATGGTGTGGAGCCCAGCGACGAGCTCAAGAAGGAACTGACCCAGTGGGTGCGCAAGGACATCGGTCCGATCGCTTCGCCGGATGTCATCCAGTGGGCGCCGGGCCTTCCCAAGACCCGCTCGGGCAAGATCATGCGCCGTATCCTGCGCAAGATCGCCGCCAACGAGTGCGATGGCCTGGGTGACACCAGCACCCTGGCCGACCCGTCGGTGGTCGACGAGCTGATCGAGCACCGCGTCAATCGGTGATGCATCCCGGGGGGCGCTACCCCCGGGTTTGCCTTGCAAATCCCCAAGGCCCGGCGTCGACCGGGCCGTGCAACAGGCCGGCCCAGGTGCCGGCCTCTGCGTGTAGGTGGCTGGGCGATCCAGGTATTCGCGGTGCTGTGCCAGGCGTGGCGTCGGCGGCGAGTGTCACAAGCGCTGTGATGTGCTTGGGAATCGCCGATGCCATGGGGTAACATGCCTTCACAATATAGATGTGTTCAGCGTGGCGGCGATTGGCGCTACTCGAGGAACCGGAGGAAGATCCATGGCGTTTGCCCAGAAATTCATCGTTGCCGATGACCATCCGCTGTTCCGTGCAGCCTTGACCCAGGCGCTGCGACAACTGGCGCCCCAGGCCGAGATCGTCGAGTCCGATACCATGGAGGCCACCGCCGAGGTGGTGACGCGTCACCCTGATGCTGACCTGATCCTGCTTGACCTGCACATGCCGGGCGCCCATGGTTTCTCCGGCCTGATTCAACTGCGTGGCCAGACCCCGGATATTCCCGTCGCGGTGGTCTCCGGCAGCGACGAACCCCATGTGGTGCGCCGTGCCATTGATTACGGCGCCTCGGGATTCATTCCCAAGTCCTCGTCACTGCAGTTGATCGCCGAGGCTGTCGGCGAGATTCTCGATGGTGAGGTGTGGTTGCCGGCGGAACTTGCCGAGGTGATGGGCGAGGCCGACGAGGAAGAGACCAAGTTCGCCGAAGCCATTGCCTCGTTGACCCCGCAGCAGTTTCGGGTGCTCAACATGCTCACCGAAGGCCTGCTCAACAAGCAGATCGCCTACGAGCTGAATGTCTCCGAGGCGACCATCAAGGCACACGTCACCGCGATTCTTCGCAAGCTCGGCGTACATTCGCGCACCCAGGCGGTGATCGCCGCCCAGAAGCTCGAGGTCGAGCCGCCGAAGGTGGAGTCCTAGGGGGTCGACGCCCGGCTGGCCTGTAGAGTGCGAGTCAGTAGCGCGCGAAGGGCGGCAGGCCGAACGGGTTTCAGCAGCAACTGGTAGCCGGCTCGCTTGACCTCTTCGGCGACTTCTTCGGTGCGGTCGGCGGTGATCACGATGCCAGGCACTGCACCGTTCAGTCGTTCGGCCAGCGCGTCTAGCGCCATCAGGCCGGTGACTTCGTTGTCCAGGTGGTAGTCGGCGAGTATCGCGTCGGGGTCGCCGTCGAGGTGGCGCATCACCGACTTCGCGCCGCCGATGGTAGTCGCGGTGAACACTTCGCAGCCCCAGCCCGACAACATCGCTTTCATGCCTTCCAGTATCAGTGTCTCATTGTCGATGCACAGGATACGCGTCCCCGAGAGCTTGTTGCCGACGCGTCGCGGCGATGCGGCATCCTCGGCCTGCTGCGCCTCACTACGCGCCTCTACTACTGGCACGCAAACCGAGAACATGGTGCCATGACCCTCCCGTGAGCGAACCTGGATCGGGTGGTCCAGCACTCGGCTCATGCGGTCGGCAATCGAAAGCCCGAGCCCCAATCCCTTCTCGCTCTCCTTGTGTCGCGAGGCCTGATCGAGGCGGCGGAACTCCTGGAAGATTTCCGCCTGCTTGGATTCGGGAATGCCCGGGCCGCTGTCCCAGACCTCGATGGTCAAGCGCGCTCCCTGACGCCGACAGCCCAACAGCACGCGGCCCTCCTGGGTGTAGCGAATGGCGTTGGAGAGGAAGTTCTGGACGATTCTTCGCAGCATCTGGGCATCACTATCGACCCAGGCGCGGGTCGGCACCACGACGAGGTCCAGGCCACGCTCTTCGGCCATCACCTCGAACTCGGCACGCAACGGACGGAAGATGTCAGCCAGCGCGAAGTGGCTGCGCCGGGGTGTCAGGGCGCCGGCATCCAGCTTGGAGATGTCGAGCAGCGTGCCCAGAAGCTCCTCTGCGGCCTGCAGTGAGTTATCGATATGGCCGATGGTGCGTTTCATGTCGCGTGCTTCCATCTCTTGCGACAAGGCCGAGGTGAACAGTCGCGCGGCATTGAGTGGCTGCAGCAGGTCATGGCTGGCGGCGGCCAGGAAACGGGTCTTGGAGGCGTTGGCATCCTCGGCCAATTGCTTGGCCTGGCGCAGTGCCAGTTCCGCCTCGGCGCGCACACGGTTTTCCTGGCGTAGCGCGGCGTTGGCTTCGGAGAGCGCCTGGGTACGCTCGCGCACGCGCTCCTCGAGGGTCTCATTGGTCTCCTTCAATGCCACTTCCGCCAGGCGGCGCTCGGTGATGTCCTGATAGAGCGCGAAGAAACCGAGGATAGAACCGCTGTCACCGAAGTGCGGGGTATAGGTCACCAGCATGTAGCGCCGCCCTTCGGGCAGCGTCAACGACACTTCGAAGCTGACTCGTTCACCGTCCAGAGCGCGGGCGATCCAGGGTTCGCGCTCGCGCGCCATCTCCTCCGAGATCACTTGTTCCACGCGCTTGCCGATCACCGCGTTGCGATCGATGCCGAAGGCCTGTTCATAGGCGCGGTTGGTGAAGAGGTAGCGGCACTCCTTGTCGAAGTAGGCGATCAGCGCCGGCACGTTGTCGGTATAGATGCGGATATTGTTCTCGGAGCGGATCAGCGCTTCTTCGATTCGCTTCTGCTGGGTGATGTCCTGGTAGGTGTAGACGAAGCCGCCACCCGGCATCGGGTTGCCCTGCACTTCAAGCACGCTGCCGTCCTGGCGGTAGCGTACATAGCGATGCGGCTGGCCCTCGCGGATGTTGTCGAGCAGCAGCTGGACATGCTCCTCGGGGTCTCCCGGACCGTACTCGCCGTTGTGGGCGTTGTAGCGGAAGATCCGGTCGATGGGGGCGCCGACCCGGATCAGATGGTCAGGGAAGCGGAACAGCTCCAGGTAGCGCTGGTTCCAGACCACCAGGCGCAGGTTCTGGTCGACCACGCTGATGCCCTGATTGATGTTCTCGATGGTGGCCTGCAGCAGCGCGCGGTTGAATTCGAGGACCTGGGAAGCCTCGTCGACGATCGAGATGACATCCGATATGCCGATGCCGCGTCCCTGCAGTGCCGAGTTGACGACGATCCGCGCCGAGGAGGCCCCCAGCACCGAGGCCAGGAAGCGCTCGGTGAACTGGATCACATCGATGGAAGCGCGGGTGCCGTCCTCGAGCGTCGTACCGTTGCGTCGGGCGTAGTCATCGAAGGCGCGATTGACCTGCTGGGCACCCAGGAAACGCTCGCACAATACCTTGAGATCGCCCACCGTGGTGGCGCCGGTCCAGGGGCGGTTTACCGAGGTCTGGCGAGTTTCGACGCTATCGACGAACAGCGAAGCCTGGATGCGTTCCACCACGCGTTGCGAGGTGACCTGGGAGACGAAGATGTAGCAGAAAAGATTGACCCCGAGCGACAGCATGACCCCGTGGGTGAAACCGTCGCCGACATTGAGACCGAACAGCGAGGTGGGAGCCAGCCAGGCGAGCCCCAATGGGCCACCATCGAGCCAGTCGGTGGGCAGCACGCCGGCACCGATCATCGAAGGCATCAGCAGGCTGTAGGCCCAGATCGCGAACCCGGCGTTCATGCCGACGATCACCCCCAGCCGGTTGCCGCGTTTCCAGTAGAGCCCACCGATCAGTGCCGGGGCAAACTGGGCAGCGGCGGCGAATGACAGCATGCCGATGGAGGCAAGCGACGTGAACTCGCCGATCAACTGGTAGAAGCCATAGGCCATGGCCAGCACCGCGGCGATGGTGATGCGCCTCGCGCGCAGCACCAGCCGGCCGTAGTCGCGGGCCTTGGTGTCAAACCAGCGCAGTCTGAACAGGGCCGGGATGACGATCTCGTTGGAGATCATGATCGATACCGCGACGGCGGCCACGATCACCATGCCGGTGGCCGCCGAGAAACCGCCGATGAAGGTCAGCAGGGTCAGCCATTCGTTGCCCGCCGCCATGGGCAGGGCCAGCACATAGGTGTCAGGCTCGACACCCGTCCCGGCGAACAGGGTAAGGCCGGCGGCGGCCAGCGGTATGACGAAGAAGGCGAAGGCGAGCAGGTAGAGCGGAAACAGCCAGCGTGCCTTGGTGGCGTCGTCACGGTGGGTATTTTCGACCACCGCGACATGGAACTGTCGGGGCAGGCACAGTATCGCCAGCATGGCAAGCAAGGTCTGCGCCCAGAAGCTCTGGCCAAAGTCCTGCTGGGCCAGTTGACGCTGCAGTTCCAGCTGGACTTCGGCCCGCGCGAGCAGATCGCCAAGTCCATCGAACATGCCCCAGGTGACGTAGGCGCCGAGCAGCAGGAAGGCCAGTAACTTGACCAACGACTCGAAGGCCACGGCGTGGATCAGTCCCTCGTGGTGCTCGGTCGCGTCGGTGTGCCGGGTGCCGAACAGGATGGCGAAGGCGGCCATTACCATGGCGACATAGAAGGCGGTATCGCCGAACAGTGGCGTGCGGGTGATGTCCGAGGCGTCAGTCAGTACGCTGAACGATGTGGAGACGGCTTTCAGCTGCAGGGCGATATAGGGCAAGGTACCGATCAGCGCGACCAGGCTTGCGAACGCCGCCAGTGACTGAGTCTTGCCGTAGCGCGAGGCAATGAAATCGGCGATGGAGGTGACATTCTGGTGCTTGGCGACGCGAATCATCTTGGCCAGCACCGGCCAGAACAGCAGGAAGGTTAGGATCGGTCCCACGTAGATGCTGGCGAAGGACCAGCCGGCGGTGGCGGCCTGGCCCACCGCGCCGTAGAAGGTCCAGGATGTGCAGTAGATGGCCAGCGCCAGGCTGTAGACCACCGGACGTCGCCGACTGGCGCCATGGCGGCGGGCGTGCCGATCGCCACGCCAGGCGATACCGAACAGCACGGCAATGTACGCAAGCGAGATGGCAACCAGCAACCAACCAGAAAACATGAGCTTCCTCCCACGGTGTGGGCGCCCATTCTAGGGCAATGGTGCCGCCGTGGGCAGGTGGCGATCAGGCTTCCCGGCAGATGGCACGGTAGAGGGGGGCCTGATCGCCCAGGCGGCGCATCTCGTCCAGGCGCGGCTCGCGCCCCTCGCCCTCCAGTGGCAGGACCTCCCGGCTAGCGCAATTCATCAGCCATGTCTGGTGGCTGACCCGGTCCTGGAGCTGCTTCTCGAAACGGTACAGCAGGAACTCGACCCGCCGCTCGCCGTCCTCCTCTCGTACCGACATGCTCTGTTCATCGACCACACTGAAGCCGGTCGTCATGGGGTGGAGGTAGGTCCAGGGGCGCCAGAACATGGCATCCTGCTCCACCTCGACCACGTGGGCGGTAGCGGGCAATTGCTGCAGCTTGTGATCGAACCACGCGTATTCATAGTGAATCTGGTAGCCCAGCATGCCAAGGCCCGCGAAGGCCGGGATGATCCAGCGGGGAAGGCGCTTGCCGCTGAGCAGGCGCAGCAGCATGCCGATACCCGCAGCGCCGAGACCGGCGAAGATGGCTGCAATCAGGTGCCAAATCATAACTCGACCTTGTCAACGAAATCGGGCTTCCCATGGGAAGCCCGATCGGGTGAGATTCCGCGGCCAGGTCGGGCCTGGCCGCGTGCCATTATGGCTTAGTGGCTGACGGCACCGCCAGCGCCTTTCGGGTAGCGGACACTTTCGACGAGGTCCTGAATCTCCTGGGGCGGCTCTTCGGTGGCATTGGATACCAGGTAGGCAACCGCGAAGTTGAACATCGCACCAATCGCACCGAAGGACAGCGGCGAGATGCCGAGTATCCAGTTGTCCGGTGTATTGGGCAGCATGTTGGTCTCGGGTACGAAGAACCAACCCAGGTACGTGAAGATGTACAGCAGGGTGGTCAGCAGACCCGCCAGCATGCCGGCGACCGCGCCCTTGTTGTTCACTCGCTTGGAGAAGATCCCCATCATCAGCGCCGGGAACAGCGAGGCGCCGGCGATCCCGAAGGCGAGTGCCACGGTCTGGGCGGCAAAGCCCGGAGGGTTGAGCCCAAGGTAGGTCGCCAGCAGGATGGCCCCCCCCATGGATATCCGCGCGGCAAGCATTTCGCCCTTCTCGGTGATATTGGGGTTGATCATTGTCTTGATCAGGTCATGACTGATCGCCGACGAGATCGCAAGCAACAGGCCTGCCGCAGTGGACAATGCCGCGGCGATACCCCCGGCGGCAATCAGGCCGATGACCCAGCCGGGCAAGTTGGCGATTTCCGGATTGGCGAGTACCAGGATATCGTTGTTGACCGTCAATTCGCTGCCTTCCCAGCCACGCGATTCGGCGGTTTCGGCGAAGTCCGCGTTGCCATCGTTGTAGAACTGGATGCGGCCATCGTTATTGGCATCGTTGAAGGTGATCAACCCGGTTTCTTCCCAGGTACGCACCCATTCAGGTCGATCCTCATAGAGAATCGGGTTGCTGGCGGCCTCTTCGTAGTTTTCCACCTGGCCGGACATTTCCGGGTAGACGGTGGTCATCAGGTTGAGGCGAGCCATGGAGCCCACCGCCGGCGCGGTCAGGTACAGCAGCGCGATGAACACCAGAGCCCAGCCCGCTGACCAGCGTGCGTCGGCCACCTTCGGCACGGTGAAGAAGCGGATGATGACGTGGGGCAAGCCCGCGGTGCCGATCATCAGCGACAGGGTGAACAGCACCATGTTCAGCTTGTTGTCGACATCGGCGGTGTAATCCCTGAAGCCCAGCGCGTTGACGACATCATCGAGTTTCTGAAGCAGCGGCACACCGGATTCTGTATGGGTGCTGAACATGCCGAACATCGGAATGGGGTTGCCGGTCAGCTGCATGGCGATGAACACGGCGGGAATGGTGTAGGCGATGATCAGCACGATGTACTGGGCGACCTGGGTGTAGGTGATGCCCTTCATGCCACCGAATACCGCGTAGAGGAACACGATGAAGGCCGCGATCCAGATCCCCCAGGTGTTGCTGACCTCGAGGAATCGCGAGAAGGCAACGCCGGCACCGGTCATCTGGCCGATGACGTACGTCACCGAAGCGACGATCAGGCAGATCACCGCGACCAGCCGGGCGGCCCTGCTGTAGAAACGATCACCGATGAAGTCAGGCACCGTGAACTTGCCGAACTTGCGTAGATACGGCGCCAGCAGCATGGCCAGGATCACGTAGCCGCCGGTCCAACCCATCAGGAAGGTCGAGTTGGCATAACCTCCGGAGGCCAGCAGGCCGGCCATGGAAATAAACGAGGCGGCGGACATCCAGTCGGCAGCCGTGGCCATGCCATTGGTGATGGGGTGTACGCCACCCCCGGCGACATAGAAGTCCTTGGTCGACCCTGCGCGGGCCCAGATCGCGATACCTATATAAAGGGCGAATGAAGCGCCCACGAACAGCAGGTTGATAGCGAATTGACTCATGCTGGCTTACTCCCCCAGGCCGAACTTTTCATCCAGCTTGTTCATCTTCCAGGCGTAGAAGAAGATCAAGCAGATGAAGGTCAGGATGGAACCCTGCTGAGCGAACCAGAACCCCAGGTCGGTTCCCCCCACGGGAATGCCGGCCAGCAGAGGCCGGAACAATATGGCGCAGCCATAGGACACGAATGCCCAGACAATCAGGCACCCCGTGATCAGGCGGACGTTCGCCTTCCAGTAAGCTTCGGCATTGGATTTATCTTCTGCCATGGTCTTGCTCTCCACTTGTTATTGAGAGGTGGGGCTTAGTGTCGCGAGTTTGATGGATTTTCAGGGCAATCGCCCGTCGGCTGCATGCGTAGTTGTTGATGCTGGTCGATTGCCACGCCAATAGGTAGACGTGCGATTGCCCTGCATGTCGCACCGAGAATTCTGGTCAATGAGGTCGAAAAATAAATCCCAGACTTTGGTATCATGAGAATAAATCGATTAATAGTGCTTTAGACTAATCCTTTATTTTCAGTGGTTTATTTTATTTTTCCCGATGCGATGTCAGCCCGTTCCATTAGTGGATAGGACGTTGGTATAGCGTGTTATGGCATTGCCGGACATAGACGTTTGTCTAGGCTTTCATGTGTCGATTGTCGTTAGTTGGACAATAGTCTAACGCACCAATGGATGGGACGATTGTCTAGCTATTATATGAAATGAGCCGTTTGCTATTCTGCAATGATCATTCATGTCATGGCTGCTTTTGCAATGTCCATGACGCTAGCCTGGGTAGCCGCATGGTCGATGTCGATCTGTCTCACCCCCCCTTCACGCTTCTCGATGACGAGGGACGCCAGCGAGTACGTCATGGTATCGACCTTGGCTACTACGATCATGACGAGATCATTCTCGAAACCGGCCAGCCAGGCGAATTCGTGTTTCTCATTCACAAGGGCGAGGTTGCCGAACTCGACACCACCCAGCCGGCCGCGCGTCAACGCATTGGCCACTACACCGCTGGCGATCTGTTCGGGGCCATCAGCATTCTCAATGGCAAGAGCCGCTACCGATTCCGCGCCGAGCAGGAGAGCCTCTGCTACCTGTTGCCCAAGTCGCTGTTCCTCGCGTTGTGCGAGAGCTACCCGGCGTTTGCCGAATTCTTCCGCCAGTCGCTGGCCCACAAGACCCGGCTGTTGACCGAGCAGCGTGCCGAAGGCGGCGTCACCATGGCGGGTTTCATGCTGGCGCGGGTCGACGAATGCATGCGCGAACCTTTGCTGGTGCCAGCCGCCACTACCATTGCCGGGGCCGTGGCATATATCAATGAACGGCATGCGGACAGCCTGTTGGTTGAGGGCGCTGCTGGGCCGGGAATGGTGACCAAGACCGATCTGCTCAATGCCCTGGTGGTCGAGCGGCAGGGAGTCGAAAGCGAGCTTGATGGCATCGCGCATCGCGAACTGGTGACCGTTGCCCCCGGGCAGTACCTTTTCGAGGCGCTGGTGATGATGACCCGCCACAAGGTCGAGCGGGTGGTGGTCATCGAGCGGGGCAAGCCCGTTGGGGTGGTGGAACTCACCGATGTGCTGAGTTACTTCTCCAGCCGCAGCTACGTGGTCAGTCTGCAGGTGGAGCAGGCCAATGACCTCGAGGCACTGGCCGTTGCCAGCAAGCGCACGCCTGAGTTGGTGCGCGCGCTGATGGCGCAGGGTGTCAAGCTGCGCTTCGCCATGGGCCTGCTGGCGGCGCTGAATGGGCGAATCATCAACAAGGCCTGGACATTCACCATCGATGAGCGTTACCACCAGCACAGCTGCCTGATGGTGATGGGCAGTGAAGGTCGCGGTGAACAGATCCTCAAGACCGATCAGGACAATGGGTTGATCCTCGAAGACGACCTGGCCTGGCCGGAGTGCGCCGAGCACATGCAGCGCCTGACCGACACACTGATCGATCTCGGTTACCCGCCGTGCCCTGGCAATATCATGGTGTCCAACCCCGAGTGGGTGGGTACGGAATCCCAGTGGCGGGGGCGAATTGCCGGCTGGGCCAGCGCGCGTGACGGTGACAGCCTGATGAAGCTTGCCATCATGCTCGATGCCCATGCGGTTGCCGGCAATCCGGCACTGCTCGACCGCATCCGCGATGAACTCTTCGAGCGCTGCTCGCGTGACGAGATTCTGCTTTCCTACCTGGCGCGTGCGGTGCTGAGTTTTTCCACCCCGCTGACGCTGTTCGGTTCGCTGAAAAAGCCCCAGCACGGCATCGATATCAAGAAGGGTGGCATCTTCCCCATCGTGCATGGTGTGCGCGCCATGGCGCTAGAACGTGGTATCCGCGTGACCTCGACCCTCGAGCGCCTCGATGCCCTGGCGGCCGACGGTCGGCTCGAGGCGCGTTTCGCCGAAGATCTTGGCGAGGCACTGTCATTGTTCACCGAGTTGCGCCTGAGGCAGCAACTCACGCGTCTCGAGGGGAACGAGTCGACCCGGCATCCCGACCGGGTGGTGGTGCAGGAGCTCTCGTCGCTTGAGCGCGACCTGCTGCGCGAAGCGCTGCACATCGTCAAGGATTTCAAGCAGCGGCTCTCGCACCGCTTTCATCTGGAGTATTCATGAGGCTAGGCCATCAGCCTCGGGATGACGATTGCACATGGAGACAGTGACATGATCAGGGCCTTGCGGCGTGCCGCCGACCGACGACGTCAGGCCAACGGGCACTATGCCTGGTTGTTCCATCCGTATACGGGTGACGAGATGGTGGTCATTGATACCGAGACCACCGGGCTCGATACCCGAAACGCCGAACTGGTGTCGCTCGCCGCCGTCAAGCTGCGCCATGATCGGGTGCTGACCAGCGAATCGCTCGATCTGCGCCTGGCCCGCCCGGCCAGCCTCACCGGAGATTCGATTCGCATCCATGGCTTGCGCGGTATCGACCTGGCGGATGGGGAGGGGATCGATGCCGCCCTTGGCCGGTTCATCGACTTCGTCGGCAACCGGCCGTTGGTCGGTTGGCACCTGGATTTCGACCTGGCGATCATCAACCGCGAATTGCGTCCGCGATTCGGCTTCGCGTTGCCCAATGCCACCATCGACGTGGCGCAGAGTTACCAGCGTCTACTGCGCCGTCGTCATCCCGAGGTCGACCCTGTCCTGTGCTTCGAGTCGGTCGCCGAGGCACTCGGGGTGCCGGTAATGGGGCGCAACACGGCGCTGGGTGACGCGGTGACCACAGCACTGATGCACCTGCGGCTGACACGTGGCGTCCTGCTGGCCAGGCGCCCTTCGTGATGCCCGGGCAAGTGGGATACGGGGTCGTCGCCTCGCGGCGGTGGCAATGGTAGAATTTGCCCCCTTACATTTCTGTCCGCTCAGGCAGCGCCGTGACCATGCAAGATGCCGTGACCTTCGACCCTGACGTCGATGCCCTTGAAACCCAAGCCCTTGAAACCGACGCCAGCGAGTCCGAGGCTCTGCTGGATGCCAAGGCCAAGCGTGAATTCAACAAGCTGCAGAAGCGGCTACGGCGCCAGGTGGGCAAGGCAATCATCGATTACGGGATGATCAATGAGGGGGATCGGGTGATGGTCTGCCTGTCGGGTGGCAAGGACAGCTACACCATGCTCGAGATCCTGCGCAGCCTGCAGCGCAATGCGCCTGTCGATTTCTCGTTGGTGGCGGTCAATCTCGACCAGAAGCAGCCTGGCTTTCCAGAGCACGTGTTGCCGGAATACCTCGAGCGCATCGGCGTCGAGTATCACATCCTCGAGCGTGACACCTATTCGGTGGTGATGGAAAAGACGCCGGAAGGCAAGACCACCTGCGCGCTTTGCTCGCGACTGCGGCGCGGCTCGTTGTATGGCTTCGCCGAGCAGATCGGTGCCACCAAGGTGGCGCTTGGGCACCATCGCGAGGATATCCTGGAGACGCTGTTTCTCAACATGTTCTTCGGTGGCAGCCTCAAGGCCATGCCGCCGAAACTGCTCTCCGACGACGGCAAGAATATCCTCATCCGCCCGCTGGCCTACTGCCGCGAAGCCGATATCGCCGAGTTCTCTCGGCTGATGGACTTCCCGATCATTCCCTGCAACCTGTGCGGTTCACAGCCCAACCTGCAGCGGCAGGTGGTCAAGGAGATGCTCGTCGAGTGGGACAAGAAGTTCCCCGGGCGGCTTGAAAACATGTTCAAGGCGGTCACCAACGTGGCCCCGTCGCAACTTGCCGACCGCGAGTTGTTCGACTTCGTGGGCCTCGAGGAGAAGCAGGCCCGGCAGCGCGCCGCGCGGATCGATATCCAGCAGGAGCGCTGAGTCACTGGACAATCGCCCCGTGACCTTGTCACGGGGCGATTCGGCTCAGAATGGCACACGACTCACGACTCACGACTCACGACTCACGACTCAACGACTCACGACTCACACGCCTTTCATTTCGCCCCTTCCTCCTCGGCGACATGCACCAGGCCATCCATATCGAGGATATTCACCTCGCGGCCGGAAACGGCGATCAGCCCCTGGTTCTGGAAGCGTCCCAGAATGCGGCTGACCGTTTCCACGGCGAGCCCCAGGTAGTTGCCGATGTCCGCCCGCGGCATCGACAGGCGAAAGCTGAAGGGCGAATAGCCGCGCCGGCGGAAGCGTTCCGATAGCCCGATGAAGAAGCTGGCCAGGCGCTGGTCGGCGGTCTTGCGCGACAACAGGCGCATCATGCGCCGGTCATCACGTAATTCCTTGCTCATGCTGCGGTAGAGCTGCGTGCGCAGCTCCGGTAGCGATTCCGAGAGCGCATCGAGACGGTCGAAGGGGATCTCGCAGACGGTGGTGGTTTCCAGGGCGATCACCGCGCCGGGATAGCGGTCACTATCGATACCATCCAGTCCGACCAGCTCGCTGGGCAGGTAGAAGTTGGTCAACTGATCCTCGCTGCCTTCGGTGGTCACCTGCTTGAGGCTTCCCGAGCGCACCGCGTAGACGCTGTTGAACGGGCTGTTCTGGCGGAACAGTGCCTCGCCTTTCTTGAGTGGCGCACGTCGGCGGATGATGGCATCGAACTGCTGCATGTCCTGGACCTCCAGCGCCAGGGGCAGGCATAGCGAGCTCAGGCTGCAGGTCTGGCAATGGGTCTCGTGCAACAGGGAGCGCCGTTGCTGGGCCAGGACATCAGGCATGACCAATCCTCCATGAAAAATAGCATAACGCTAGTATGGAGGAATCAGCACAAAGGGCATAGCCGTGCACCAAAGGCAGTGGCAGTCCAATGGTGTTGAGTACAGCTCAGCTGTGAGTCAAGCCTAGCCGCGTGACGAGGGTGGCGTATTGCGCCAGGTCAAGCCGGCGCTCCTCAGCCGTGCGTCATGGCCGGCAGCACGCGCCACAATTGCCACAGCGCGAAGGCGATGATCGAAAGCGCCGCCAGGGTCCGGGTGGTACGGTGCCGAATCAAGTCTCCCAGTTGGCGGGCCGCCAGCCCAGTGACCAGTAGCGCGGGAAGCGTGCCGAGCCCGAAGGCGGCCATCAGGACGGCGCCATGAAGCGGGTCGGCCACCGCCAGGCTCCATGCCAGCATCGAGTAGACCAGCCCGCAGGGCAGCCAGCCCCATACCGCGCCCAGGGCCAGTGCCTGGGGGATCTTGATCACCGGCATCAGGCGGCGGCCCAGCGGTTCCAGGTGACGCCAGAGGCGCCTGCCGACGGCTTCCACTGCCAGAAGCCCCTTCCACCAGTTGGCGATGTACAGCGCCATCAGAATCAGCATCACTGCGGCGAGGACTTGCAGCACCAGGCGGGCGAGGGGGGTGATGGCGATCAGCGTGCCGAGCGCTGCCACCAGGGCACCGGCGACCATGTAGCTGGCGATGCGCCCCAGGTTGTAGCCGAGCAGAAGTCCCGACAGCCGTGCCGGTGAGCGCATGCTGGGGGGAACGGCAAAGGTCAGCGCGCTCATGATGCCACCGCACATGCCAATGCAGTGGGCGCCGCCCAGCAGCCCGAAGACGAAGGCCGCCAGCATGGGTGGCAGGCCAAGGCCGGTGGGATCCATCAGCGCGGCGTCTCGTCCTGATCCGCGCCCGTGGCGTCGTCTTGGGTGCCCTGGCGCCGGCGTTCACGCTCCGCCTCGGTCAGGTCGTTGTCATCCTCATCGAACAGGATACGGTGGGCGGGGCCCTCGAGGTCCTCGAACTGGTCATGCTTCACCGCCCAGAAGAATGCCCACACGGCCAGACCAAGGAGGATCAGCGAGAGAGGAATCAGCAGGTAGAGAATGCTCATGCGTTCACCTGTCGGGAGGCCATGCGAACTCCTGCATGTGGCGGGGCGAGCTTGAACCGGTTGAGTCTCAGGGCATTGCCGACCACCACCAGCGAACTCGCCGACATGCCGATGGCGGCGAGCCACGGCGGTACGATGCCGATGGCGGCGAGCGGCATGGCCGAGGCGTTGTAGCACACCGACCACAGCATGTTCTGCCGCATGACCCGTCTGGTGGCGCGCGAGATCTCGATGGCCTCGACGATACGGATCAGCCGCGGGCTGAGCAAGACGGCATCGGCGCGGGTCAGCGCCAGGTCGGTGGCGCCGTTCATGGCGATCGCCACGTCGGCGCCGGCCAGCACCGGCACATCGTTGATGCCGTCGCCGACCATGGCGACCTTCTCACCCGCGGCCTGGCGCTCGCGAATCCGCGCCAGCTTGTCCTCGGGGCTGGCGCTCGCCTGCCAGGTGTCGATCCCCAGCCGCTCGGCCAGTGCACCCACGGCCGACGGAGTGTCGCCGGAGAGCAGTTCCACCTCCAGGCCCAGTGCCTTGAGGCCGGCGACAGTGTCGGCGGCGTCCTCACGAACATGATCCTGCAAGGCGAACCACGCGCGTGGCTCGCCCTCTTCGGCAAGCAGCAGCCACTGCCCATCGTCGGGGGCTTCCACGCCCGCTTGCGGGGCGGCGAAAGAGGGCTTGCCGAGCCGCCAGCGTCTTCCGTCGATGCTGCCGGAGAGCCCTTGGCCAGCCTGGCTGGCAAGCGCACTTGCCGCCTGAGTGTACTCACGGAAGGGATGGAAGGCCCTGGCGATGGGATGTTCCGAATGCGCCTCGAGGGCGGCGGCCACAACGCGTGCCCGCTCGGCGGAAAGCTCACCGAGTGGTCGGGTCTCGACCAGGCTCATGCGGCCAGTGGTCAGCGTGCCAGTCTTGTCGAGAATCACCCGGTCAAGCTGGGAAAGTGCCTCGATGGCGTCGGCACGAGTGATCAGCACGCCGCGTCTGCGCAGCTGCCCATGGCCGGCGGTCAGTGCCGTTGGGGTAGCCAGCGCCAGGGCGCAGGGGCAGGTCACCACCAGCACCGAGAGTGTCACCCATAGCACCCGCGAGGGGTCGATGAACCACCAGGCGATCGCCACACCGGCGCTCACCATCAGCAGGCGTAGCACGAACAGGTGCGCCATGCGCTCCGCCATCCGAGCAATCCGCGGGCGACTGGCGAAGGCGCGGTCGGTGAGGTCGACAATGCCGGCGACGCGAGCATCACGCCCGGCGTGTGTGACCCTCACCACCAGTGGGCTTTCGATGTTCTGGCTACCGCCGTTGACGGTGTCACCCACCCGCCGGGTCACCGGCAGGTATTCGCCGGTCAGCATCGATTCGTCGAGGCTCGATTCACCGTCTTCGATCACGCCGTCGGCCGGCACGCCATGGCCGGGTTTGACCAGTACCCGGTCGCCTACCGTCAGGGCGTTTGCCGGCAGTATCCTTTCGGCGCCAGCATCGTCTAGTCGTGTCGCCGAAAGCGGCAGGGCACCCGTCAGGGCGTTGCCGGTATGCCCGCTGCGGCGCCTCGCGCGAGCTTCCACATAACGCCCGAACAGCAGGAAGAAGGTGAACATCGCCACGGAGTCGAAATAGATCTCGCCAAGCCCGGTGATCACCGCATAACCGCTGGCGAGGTAGGCGCCGCCGATGGCGATCGATACTGGCACGTCCATGCCCAGCACCCGCGTGCGCAGGTCGCGCAGGGCACCGGCGAAGAACGGCTGGGCCGAGAAAACCACTACCGGGGTGGCCAGGGCGAAGGAGAGCCAGTGGAACAGCGCCAGGAAGTCTTCGCTGATCTCTCCGGGGCCGGACATGTAGATCGGGATCGAGAACATCATCACCTGGGCCATGCCCACCGCGGCGATGATCAGCCGGCGCACGCCCATGCGCTCCTCGTGCTGCAGCCGGGCCTGTGCGGCATCCGGCTCGTAGGGCTGGGCCTGATAGCCGATCGACGCCATCTCGGCAAGTATCCGCGAAAGCGCGATCTCGGCGGGATTCCAACTGACGCGAACTCGGTGATGGGAGAGGTTCACGGCGCTGGCGGCAACCCCGGCAAGCGCATTCAGGCGGTGCTCGATCAACCAGGCGCAGGCCGCGCAGGTGATGCCATCCACGGCAAGCGTGGCATGGACCGCGTCGCCTTCGGCCTCGGGGTGCACGAACTCCCGCTGCAGGGCGGGATCATCGAATACCGCCCAGGTCTCGGCCTTGACCGCCTGGCGATCGTCGGGGCGCTCGGGTAGTTCGGTGCGATAGCGGTAGTAACTGGCAAGGCCCCCTTCGACGATGGCGTGGGCCACCGCCTCGCAGCCAGGGCAACAGAGCGGGTGGCGCCGCTCGTCCAGGCGGATCGACCAGGGGGCGCCGGCCGGCACCTGGCTGCCGCAGTGATAGCAGTCCGTGACCGGCGGCGTGGTGGCATCGGGGCTCATTGGCACGTTGGGTAGGCGCCGCTCACGCGTCATCCGAGGTGGCGGCGCGGCCCGGGGTCAGCGTGATATGGCTCTCGGTAGGGAAGCGCGCCTCGCCGACCAGTCGCCACTCGGGCGATGCGCTGTCGGGTTCGAGCTGCAGGTACCAGCGGTAGCGCAGGTTGTCCGGCGCCTGGCCGAGATAGCGGCCATCGCGCACGTGAGTAAGTGTCAGTGCCATGTCGCGGTCATCCTCGGTGGGGAAGATAAGCTTCAGGATCAGCCGCTCCGGGCGTGCCTCGCCTTCCAGGTCGAGCACCAGGTCACTGGTCAACGGGTCGAGTCGCAGTTGTCCACTGATGCCATGGTCAGCGGCGGTGCGCTGCTTGGCCAGCACCATGTTGATGGCCTTGCCGTGTTCGTAGTAATCCTCTTGCGCCATGCCATCGAACGTGCGGACGGAAAGCACGGCGAAGGTGGTGCTGACACTGATCGCCATCGCCAGCAAGCCGATAAGGAACCAGGGCCAGAACTGCTTGTACCAGGGGGTTACGGGGTGGGACATGTCATCTCCGGGTCTGTCCGATGAACCGCGTTTCACGCGTCAGGCCGATATCGTCGTCGTCGATGGCCTGCAGACGCAGCTCGATGGTATGGCTGGGCATATCGATCTGTTCAGGGTCGACGGTGATCTCGACCACTCTGCTGCGCGCGGCGCCCGCGGGCACCTCGATGCGGTCGGTGTCGAGCGTCATGCCCGCAAGGCCCGAGGCATCCAGCCGATAGACGTGGTGGGTATCGTCGCGGTTGCGCACGGTTAGTGTGTAGACATTGCTCAGGCGTCCTTCGCGGGTCAACTGGTATAGGGCATTGCGGTCCCGCTCAATTTCGAAGTCCAGTGGCATGCGATCGGCGATGAACCAGGCGAACACGCCGATCATCACCACCAGCGCGGCCAGGTAGCCGAGCAGGCGCGGCCGCAGGATATGGGTGGGCTTGCCCTCCAGGGCATTCTCGGTGGTATAGCGGATCAGCCCGCGCGGATAGCCCATCTTGTCCATCACGCTGTCACAGGCGTCGATGCAGGCCGCACAGGTGATGCATTCATACTGCAGGCCGTCGCGGATGTCGATGCCGGTAGGGCAGACCTGCACGCATAGATCGCAATCGATGCAGTCACCCAGGCCCTGGGCACGCACGTCATCATGCGAGAGCGCCTTCCTGCGAGGGCCGCGCGGTTCGCCACGGGCGGTATCGTAGGAGACGATCAAGGTATCGCGGTCGAACATCACGCCCTGAAAGCGTGCGTAGGGGCACATGTAGATGCATACCTGCTCGCGCAGCCAGCCGGCATTCAGGTAAGTGAAGACCAGGAAGAAGCCTACCCAGAAATATGACCAGCCATGGGCTTCGAGCGTCGGCAGGTCGACCACCAGCTGGCGGATCGGCGTGAAGTAGCCAACGAAGGTAACGCCAGTCGCCAGGGCAATGATCAGCCACACAGCATGCTTGGCGGACTTGCGTGCCAGCTTGTCGCGGTCCATCGCCTGGCGGTCGAGCTTGATACGCCGATGGCGAGGTCCCTCGATACGGTGCTCGACCCAGATGAACAGGAAGGTCCATACGCTTTGCGGACAGGTATAGCCACACCATACCCGCCCAGCGAACACGGTGATGAAGAACAGCCCGAAGGCGCAGATGATCAACAGCCAGGATAGCAGGATGAATTCCTGAGGATAGAAGGTGGCCGAGAAGATATGGAATTCGCGGCCCGGCAGGTCGAACCATATCGCCGGGCGATCACCCCACTGCCACCAGGGCAGCAGGAAGAACGCCAGCATCAACAGCCAGTTCGATCCACGCCTCAGACGCTGGAACAGCCCCTTGATCTCACGCACGTAAAGATGTCGGCGCTTGGCATACATCTCCTGCTGCACGGCACCGTTGGCCGGATGATGGCCAACCGGATCCGGGGTGACGTCACGGGTCGGAATCTTGTCGCTCATGTCAGGCTCGCGGCAGGCGGAGGAGGGGGGCATGGCCTACGCACATATTGTATCGACGGCGTTCTGCCACGAGAAAGGGTGCGACTCGGCGCCGCACCCTTTCCCGGTCACGCTAGTGGCGTCTTGCCTCGCGACGTTCAGTCGTCGAGGCGCAGGCTGTAGATGTAGGCGGCCACCAGGTGCACTCGTTCCTCTCCAATATAGGCCGCCTGGGCGGGCATGTGGCCGTTGCGACCATTGCGCAGCGTCTGGCGAACCGAATCGGCGACACTCTGGCCCGGCGCCTGATAGAGCCAGATGTCGTTGGTCAGGTTGGGCGCGCCCAGGGCCTGGTTGCCGGTGCCTTCCGCCGTGTGGCAAGCGGCACACACCGAGCCGTACACCGCGGCACCCTGCTCGGCACGCTCGGCGTCGTGGTCGAGACCCGACAGAGACAGCACGTGCTGGGTGACGTTTTCGATGTTCTCCTCGCCCAACTGCTGCCAGGAAGGCATCAGGCCGTTACGTCCCTGGTTCAGAGAGGTGAGGATGTTTTCCGGCTCGCCACCATACAGCCAGTCGTCGTCGGTCAGGTTGGGAAAGCCATAACCGCCCTGGGCGTTGGCCCCATGACACACCGCACAGTTGTTCTGGTAGATGCGCTCGGCAACCTGCATCGCCTCGCTGTCCTCGGCGAGCTCGGGGATCGGTACTTCCTGGTACTGGGCAAAGATGGGAGTGAAGCGCTCTTCGGCCTGGGCGACCTCTTCCTCCCACTGACTCTCCTGGCTCCAGCCAAGCACGCCGCTGAAGTTACCCAGTCCCGGGTAGAGCACCAGATAACCCAGCGCGAAGATCACGGTGGCGACATAGAGCTGAAACCACCAGCGTGGCAGGGGATTGTCGTACTCCTCGATACCATCGGCGGCGTGCCCGGTGGTGTCCACGTTGCCCTGTTCATCGGGGATCTTGTCGGTCTTGCGGTTGGCATAGAGCAGCCAGAAGGCAAGGCCGATAGAGCCCAGCGTGACGATGATGATCCAGGCGCTCCAGAAGCTGGAAAGGGAGTCACCCCAGAGATTATTCATGTGTTCCTGTCTCCCTTGTTCTTGCGGGAATCCACGTGTCGGGAATCGCCCTCGCTCTTAGGCTGCTGCGGCGAGTGGTGTGCATCACGGTTCAGCTCATCTTCGTCGGCGAACGGCAGGTTGGCCGCCTCGTCGAAGTCCGGCTTGCGCCGCCTGGAGTAGGCCCACACGGTAATGCCGATGAAAGCCAGGATCAGAAGCCCGGTGATGATGCCTCGAAAGGTCCCGGTATCCATGATCAGCGGGTTCCCTCGAGCACGGTGCCCAGTTGCTGCAGGTAGGCGATCAATGCGGTGATCTCCTGCTCGCCACGCACCTCGCGGGTCGCGCCGGCGATGTCTTCCTCGGTGTATGGCACGCCCAGTGCACGCAGGGCCTGCATCTTGCGTGGGGTGGATTCACCATCGAGGGTGCGCTCGAAGAGCCAAGGGTAGGCCGGCATGATCGACTCGGGTACCACGTCCCGCGGGTTGTACATGTGCGCGCGGTGCCAGTCATCGCTGTAGCGACCACCGACGCGGGCAAGGTCCGGGCCGGTGCGCTTGGAACCCCACAGGAAGTTGTGGTCGTAGACCGACTCGCCGGCCACGCTGTAGTGGCCGTAGCGTTCGGTTTCGGCGCGGAACGGGCGAATCATCTGGGAGTGACAGCCAACGCAGCCCTCTCGACGGTAGATGTCTCGCCCCTCGAGTTCCAGGGCAGTGAGTGGGCGCAGCCCCTCGACGGGTTCCGTAGTCTGCTTCTGGAAGAACAGTGGCACGACCTCGGCTAGCCCGCCGAAACTGATGATCACCAGGATCAGCACTGCAAGCAGGCCCACGTTCTTTTCGACGATCTCGTGTCTCATTGGTGTTTCGTTCCCTGTTTGGCTCAGGCGGTCTGCGGAAGCGGCTGACGGGCACCTTCACCACGCCGTACGGTCATGAAGACGTTGTAGGCCATGATCAGCATGCCCAGTACCCAGCACAGGCCGCCAATCAGGCGCACGATGTAGCCTGGCCCGCTGGCCTCGACGGACTCGATGAAGGTGTACATCAAGGTGCCATCGTCATTGATGGCGCGCCACATAAGGCCCTGCAGGATGCCATTCACCCACATCGCGGCGATGTAGAGCACGGTACCGATGGTGGCCAGCCAGAAGTGCACGGCGATCAGGTTCACCGAATACATCTCGTTGCGGCCGAACAGGCGCGGAATCAGGTGGTACATGGAGCCGATGGTGATCATCGCCACCCAGCCCAGGGCGCCTGCATGAACGTGTCCGATGGTCCAGTCAGTGTAGTGGGACAGTGCGTTGACGGTTTTTACCGCCATCATCGGCCCTTCGAAGGTCGACATGCCGTAGAATGACAGGGCAACCACCAGGAAGCGCAGGGTAGGGTCGGTGCGCAGCTTATGCCAGGCGCCCGACAGGGTCATCATGCCGTTGATCATGCCGCCCCAGGAGGGGGCCAGCAGGATGATCGACATGACCATGCCCAGAGACTGCGCCCAGTTGGGCAGTGCGGTGTAATGCAGGTGATGGGGGCCGGCCCACATGTATACCATGATCAGTGACCAGAAGTGGACGATCGACAGGCGGTAGGAGTACACCGGGCGCTCAGCCTGCTTCGGCACGAAGTAATACATCATGCCGAGGAAGCCCGCGGTCAGGAAGAAACCGACCGCGTTGTGGCCGTACCACCACTGCACCATGGCATCGATGGCACCGGAGTAGATGGAGATGGAGTACATGGCGGACACCGGGATCGCCGCGTTGTTGACGATGTGCAGCACGGCAACGGTCAGGATGAACGCCGCGAAGAACCAGTTCGCCACGTAGATGTGAGGCGTCTTGCGTTGCTTGACCGTCATCAGGAAGACGATGGCATAGCTGACCCATACGACCGCGATCAGGATATTGATCGGCCACTCCAGCTCGGCGTACTCCTTGGTGGTGGTGTAGCCCAGCGGCAGGCTCACCACGGCGGAGATGATGACCGCCTGCCAGCCCCAGAAAGTGAACGCCGCCAGTTTGTCGGAGAACAGGCGCGTCTGGCAGGTGCGTTGTACGACGTAATAGGAGGTGGCGAAGAGTGCCGAACCACCAAAGGCGAAGATCACGGCATTGGTATGCAGCGGGCGAAGGCGCCCGAAGCTGGTCCAGGGCAATCCGAGGTTCAGTTCCGGCCATACCAGTTGTGCGGCTAGGACGACACCGAGGGTCATGCCCACGATGCCCCACACCACTGTCATGATCGCGAACTGCCGAACTACCTTGTAGTTGTAGGTCGGGTGTTCTAATGCTGTGCTCATGTCAGGTTCCCATCGAACGCGGTAGTCGGGTTGCTCCGTGGCATTCTGCCCCAGTGCGCCTCCCGCTGTGATGATGCAGGTCATAATCCCGCGAGGATTCTAGCGCAGCGTGCCCACAACCTGAACATACCATAGCCATCATTCACCAGATTAATGAACTCGAAGGGAGAGGCGAGTGTCGGAATTCTTTTGTCCGATCGAGGAGCGCGTGACCACGACGGAGCTTCCCGAGCGGCTGTTGTCGGGGCTTGCCGGTGGTGTGTTGGTCAAGGGTCACGGCGCGCTCGAGATTCTTGGAGAGCCACGTCATGGGCGCCTGCTGATGGCGCATGGTGCGGGAGCCGGGCAGGATTCCGCCTTCCTGAAACGTGTGCGCGTGGCACTGGCGAACAAGGGGGTGCAGACACTGGCCATCGAGTTCGATTACATGCGGCAGATGCGTCGCGAGGCTCGTCGCAGGCCACCCCCGCGCATCGATCGACTGGTCGACGAACTGTCGCGTTGGTGCGACCTTGTGACGCACAATGACTTGTCTGCACCGTGGCTCGGTGGCAAGTCGATGGGCGCACGGGCAGCAAGCCTGCTGGCGGCTCGAGATCAGGCAGCCGGACTGGTGTTGCTCGGCTACCCCTTCCACCCTTCGGCGAAGCCGGATGCGTTGAGGCTTTCGCACTGGCCGTTGCTTGCCTGTCCCACTCTGGTGGTGCAGGGGAGTCGGGACCCCTTCGGCAGCCGTGAGGAGCTTGCCAGCTATGATCTCTGGGGTGCCAGTGTTCACATTCTGGAAGATGGTGACCATGACTGGAAGCCGCGGCGTGCCTCGGGGCGTCGTCAGGATGAGCTGATCGACGAAGGCGCGGCGGTGGTCGCGGCCTTCATGAGTGAGGCAAAAACGCGTTGACTTTGACTTTGGCCCCTGTAGAATGCAGCGCCACGTGACCGGGGGTGGTTAGCTCAGTTGGGAGAGCACCAGCCTTACAAGCTGGGGGTCACAGGTTCGAACCCTGTACCACCCACCACTGCCTCGTGCAGTGCCCGAATACGTAGGAAGCACGCAGCGGACCGGTAGTTCAGTTGGTTAGAATGCCGGCCTGTCACGCCGGAGGTCGCGGGTTCGAGTCCCGTCCGGTCCGCCAACGTGGTTTCAATAGTGGTATTCCAGGAAAGTGGTTTTTTCCGGAAAGCAGTATTTCTGGAAAGTGTATTGCAAGAAAGTGTATTGCAAGCGTCATCTTGTGGACCGGTAGTTCAGTTGGTTAGAATGCCGGCCTGTCACGCCGGAGGTCGCGGGTTCGAGTCCCGTCCGGTCCGCCACGATGTCCAGGCAAGCACGGCAGCAGTGCAGCACTAGTGTAAGTAGTTTTGAAGAAGCAGTTCACGTGGGTGATTAGCTCAGTTGGTTAGAGCACCAGCCTCACATGCTGGGGGTCACTGGTTCGAATCCGGTATCACCCACCACGCGGACCGGTAGTTCAGTTGGTTAGAATGCCGGCCTGTCACGCCGGAGGTCGCGGGTTCGAGTCCCGTCCGGTCCGCCATCTGCATAACGAATTTCGACCCCGATGTCCTATGGACATCGGGGTTTTCGTGTGCGGCAACCTTTGCGTATCTCGCCAGGCTGTCATACAGTTGTTTGAATTCCGGCCTGGTGCCGAGATCCCCGATTCCCGCGAGGAGCTAGCCGTGACCCCCTATCCCCACCTGTTCCGCCCCCTCGAGGTAGGCCAGCTGACGCTGCCGAACCGCATCCTGATGGGGTCAATGCATACTAACCTCGAGGAGCTGCCGGGTGGCTTCGAGCGCCTGGCGGCCTTCTATGCCGAGCGTGCACGGGAGGGGGTAGGCCTGATCGTTACCGGCGGTATAGCGCCGAATGCCGAGGGCGCGCTCTTCCAGGGCGCGACGACCCTGGAGCGGGCCGAGCAGGTGGCTGATCATCTGGGGGTGGTTGAGGCCGTGCACCGCGAAGGTGGGCGAATCTGCCTGCAGATCCTGCATGCCGGGCGCTATGCGTACACCCCGGAACTGGTGGCTCCCTCGGCGATTCAGGCGCCAATCAATCCCTTCAAGCCACGGCAACTCGACGCTGAAGCCATCGAAAAGCAGATCGACGATTACGTGCGCTGTGCGACCCTGGCCAAGGAAGCGGGGTATGACGGCATCGAGCTGATGGGCTCGGAAGGCTATTTGATCAACCAGTTCGTCTGTCGTCGCACCAACCATCGTGAGGATCGCTGGGGTGGAAGCTTCGACAACCGCATCCGTTTTCCCGTGGAGATCATGCGCCGGGTGAGGGCCGCGGTGGGGGATGATTTCCTGGTGATCTTCCGCTTGTCGATGATCGATCTGGTGGAGGATGGCAGCACCCACGATGAGGTCGTTGCACTCGGTCGAGCCATCGAATCGGCAGGGGCCGACATGATCAACACCGGGATCGGCTGGCACGAGGCGCGGGTGCCGACCATCGTCACCAGCGTGCCACGCGCCGCCTTCACCGAGGTGACGCGCCAGGTCAGGGAGGCGCTGTCGATCCCGTTGATCACCACCAATCGCATCAACATGCCAGAAGTGGCCGAGCAGGTACTGGCCGAAGGCCATGCCGACATGGTCTCCATGGCGCGCCCATTCCTGGCCGACCCGGCCTGGGTGACCAAGGCGGCGGAGGGTCGCGGGGACGAGATCAATACCTGCATCGCCTGCAACCAGGCCTGTCTCGACCACACCTTCCAGGGCAAGGTGACCTCGTGCCTGGTCAATCCACGTGCCGGCCATGAGACGGAGCTTGTCATCGCCCCCAGCGACTCTCCGCGCGATATCGCCGTAGTCGGTGGTGGACCGGCCGGCATGGCGGCCGCGCTCACCGCGGCCAGCCGTGGCCACCGGGTGACGCTGTTCGAGCGCGATCACCAATTGGGTGGTCAGTTCAACTACGCGCGAAAGATCCCCGGCAAGGAGGAGTTCGACGAGACGCTGCGTTACTACCGGGTGATGCTGCAAAAGCATGCGGTGACGCTGCGGCTGGGTGTCGAGGCAACGCCTCATCAGTTGCGTGGCTTCGATGCGGTGGTGCTGGCCACTGGCGTCCGGCCACGCCGCCTGGACATGCCGGGCATCGAGCATCCGAAAGTGGTGAGCTACACCACGGCGATCACCCATCCCGAACGGGTAGGCAGGCGCGTGGCGATCATTGGCGCCGGCGGCATCGGCTTCGATGTGGCCGAACTGCTGACCCATGTCGGCCACCCCGCCCAGGTGATCGAGGCGTGGTGCGATGAGTGGGGGGTGGATCTTGCCGTGAATGAGGCAGGTGGACTCAAGGCCCCAAGCCGCCCTGAAACGCCGCGCGAGGTCTATCTCCTGCAACGCAAGAGCTCGAAGCCTGGCAAGGGGCTTGGCAAATCCACCGGTTGGGTACATCGCGCCTCGCTCAAGCACCGGGGTGTCGAGGCGCTGGCCGGCTGCGAGTACCTGGGCATCGACGCTGACGGGCTGCACCTGCGTGTCGCCGGTGAGCCGCGCCTGCTCGAGGTCGATACCGTCGTCGTCTGTGCCGGCCAAGAGGCGGTGCAGGAACTGCTCGCCCCGCTCCAGTCCGAGGGCCTTGAGGTGCACGTTATCGGTGGCGCCTTCGAGCCGGCGGAGCTGGATGCCAAGCGCGCCATCGACCAGGGGACGCGGGTGGCGGCGAGCCTGTGATGGCGATGTGCGTTCAATCCTCTTCGAGAGAGACCGACATGGCGCCGGACAACACCAGGGCGATCAAGTCGGCCTGACGGTGAGTGTCGGTCTTCTGGAACAGGTTGCGAAGGTGGAACGCCACGGTGGTGGCGGCGATCGATAGTTGTGCGGCGATATCCTCGCTGCGTTTTCCCTCGGCTAGCGCCAGAGCGATGCGTGCTTCGGTGGGCGTCAGCCCGAACAGGTTGGCCAGCACCTGCTGGGGCAGACGGGCGCGTTGTTCGGGGTCGGCCAACAGGATGACCGCGGCTGGCTCACTCGGGTCCGAGCCTTGGGCTTTTGGCAAGGAACAGGCAAGTACCAGCAGGTCGCGACGCTCTCCGGGGCGTGCCAGGCGCAGGCAGGAGACCGTCTCCTCACCGGCTTGACTGGCTTTCAGGGCAGTCCGAAGCGTGCCGCGAAGCTCGCGTGCGCGATCCCCGCCAAATGCTGTCAGCGTTCTCTCCAGTCGCAAGCCATTGGCCTGGCAGATCAGTTGCCTGGCCTGGCGATTGGCGAACAGTGCATGACCATTCTCATCGATGAGCACCAGGCCGGGGGAGACCAGGTCCAGAGCACGAAGGGTAGACTCAAAGCCCTGGCGAGAGGCCTTGCGGCGAAGCTCATTCATGGCCTGGCGCAGGGTGTCAAACTCGCGGTTGGTCTGCTCGCGTATCCGTCTGACTTGGCGCAGGCGTGCTTCCACGGTGGCGAGCATCAGGTCGTAGTCGATCGGTTTGGACAGGTAGTCATCGGCGCCTAGCCGCTTGCCGTCGATGACGTCTCGAGAATCCGACAACGCGGTCAGAAACACGAAGGGCATGTCCGCAAGGCTCGGGTAGTCATCCCGCAGCGTCTCGAGAACCTGGTAACCATTGCGCCCTGGCATGTTGATGTCGCAAAGGATCAGGTCAGGGGGTGCTGCCAGGTTGTCGATCTGCTCGAGAGCCTCATCACCGTCCGCCGCCTCGATGACGGCATAGCCGGCTTCCCTGAGTTCATCACAGATATCGAGACGCAGCTCGCCATGGTCCTCGGCGCAGAGTACCAAGGGCCTTGCATCAGTTGGTGGCTTGATGATCGACATGCTCATGCCTCCCTCTCATGCCGGGCAGAGTCAAAGTAAAGGTAGTGCCTTCGCCATGCTGTGAACGAACCTCCAGATCACCATGCTGGAGGCGCGACAGGTGCCTTGCGATGTTGAGCCCCAGGCCGATACCCGACGTGTTGGTCACATGGCGGGAGCGAAAGTAGCGTTCGAACAGCCGCGGCAGCTCATCCGCCGGGATTCCCATGCCGCGATCCGCTACGCTGCAGACCACGCGACCCTGGCCATCGACATCCAGGCCAACGGTGATCTCTGTGTCCGGTGGAGAATACTTGATGGCATTGGACAGCAGATTGGCCAGCACCTGCTCGACGAGTGAGCGGTCGCACCAGGCCAGAATACTGGGGGCCGAGGCGTGCACCTCGATGCGCCGCTGTGCGCTTGCTTCCTCCTGCAAGTGGCAGGCAACCTTCGTCAGGGCGACCAGGTCACAGGCTTCGGGGCGTGCTTCTACCTTGCCACCGTCCAGTCTCGCGGTGGCAAGGGAGCTCTCCAGGAGGCGTGTCATCTGGGCGATCGCCTCTCTCATGCGCTGGTAGCGCGTGTGACGCTGTTCCTGGGTCATCGTCTCGCCGCGTCGCAGTAGCCTCTGCAAGCCGGAATCGATGATCGCCAGGGGCGTTCTGAACTGATGGGAGACCATGGCGGCGAAACTACGGTAGAAATCGCTGGCTTGCTTTTCCTGCTCGAGAGAGCGCTCGAGGCGTTGCGTCTCGAGGCGGTCTCGCAGAGAGGCCAGCAGGAGAATGGCGAGCAAACAGCCGCTGAGTGTGATGCCCATCACCGAGGCAATGGCCTGCACCAGGCTGTCGCGATGCTTGTCGAGCCGAGCCCCAGTGGACTCCCATTCTTCCACCATCACCGCGTTGGCAATCCGGTTGAGTTCCCTGAGCAGCGGTTCGGACTCCGCATGGATGTCGTCAGCGGCGTCAGTGGCGCCCGGTTCGACGTCACCCAGCCTGGCCTCGATGGCCTCCAGACGCTGGAAGGCCATCGACAACTCGCCACCGAAGCCGAGAGCTTCCATATAGCGCCGTTGCGGGCCTTCATCCAATAACGTCAGGCGACTGACCAGCACATCGAAGCGCAGCGTCGGCTGGACATCGCTGTCACCCAGTACCCGTCGATGGACCGCCTCATCGAGTCGGTGACTGGCCACCTGCGCCTGAGTGACCACCCACAGCATGTTTTCGCTGACATTGCTGCGCATTTCCTGTTCGACCTGAAACAAGCGGGTCAGCGCGAAGGTCAGGAAGACCGCAAAGGCCAGGATGGCGAGGGCCGGTATGGCCTGCACGGGACGCCGTCGAGGCCATGGCATCACTGGATCTCGAGGTGATTGAGCTGCCAGACCCAACGGTAGTCGTAACGGATATCCTGCAGCTTGGCATGATCATCCCGCGGGTAGACGATCCACAGCGGACCCTTGTCGCGAACGGTCAGGCGATCGCCATCCATGGTATCCGCCAGCAAGACGTCGAAGGTGTGGAAGTCGGCCATGGGGATGTCGATCTCGTAGTCATTGAGCGCCGAGGCGATGGCACGCTGGCCATCGGCACCCACCCACTCGAGCAGGTCGCGCAGCATGAATCCCTCGAAATGGTTGATGCCGTCGGTGACCACGGTGGAGGTGGCAAGCGTCCTCCTGGGCAGCCTTTCGAGCATGGCTCGGTCGAAGTGCGCCTCGTCACCCACGTTGGTTCGCTCGATGTTGCCGCTGATGCGCAGTAGCGGGCTTTCCTGAGGTTCCGCCAACGGGTCGGCACGGGCGATGACAGAAAGCATGATGATTGTCGCGAGAGTCAGGCTGAGTGTTGTCGTGCGGATGGCCTGCATGGCGGACCCCTCTCCGGTCGGATGTCCCTGGTTACCTTAGTCTACGCAGCGTCACACTATCTTAAATTTCCCTCATCTTTCCGACCCCGTTCAAACGCAGGGGGGCGAACCAGCGGGGCTGTTCTAGTCTGGGGTGTCAGCCCACTTGGATTCTCTGGAGACAACCATGCGTCTGGTCGCCATTCCAGCCTGTTTGCTGTCCGCTCTATTGGTGTTCGAGCAGGTCCAGGCCTTTCCACGCATGATGTTTTCCCAGGAACCCGATGATAGCGTCGAGCAGGCTCCGTCGTTCCGTGGAGAAGCCCGATTGGTGGGCGAGGTGTCGGGCGATGATCGGGATCACTTTGCCTGGCAACTGGATGATGCAGAGACCGATCGACTCTGGACGTTCGAGTTGCAGGGTGATGGCGAGGGGGAGCTCCAGGTGGAATTCCTGTGGCCTGGCGAAGCGCCAGAGACCTCGGGTGTCACCACCTTCGGTGCCGAGCCTGAGACACAGGCCAGCGAGGATGTCTCGCTTTTACGGCTCGCGGTGTCACCTGGCGTTGACCAGGCGCGTCGCGGGTCGTTGATGGTGCCGGCAGGTGAACATCTCATTCGTATGCTGCCGAAAGGTTCGGGGGGGGAGTACCACCTGACACTGACGTCCGACGAACGGATCAATATTCGCGGCACCGTTGGGCCGGACGAGGCCGATGAGATCGCCGTCGAGGCAGGGCGACAATGGTATTTCCAGCTCGATGTGCCCGAGTTAGCCATACCACTGGTTGCCGAGGATGATGCGCGCCAACTGTGGCGCGTGGTCGTGCTTGGTGAACTGGGTGTACCGCTCGAGGCATGGATCGAAGATGCGGACGGCGAAATTATCGCCGAGGCCATGGAAGGAACCCCACTTCAGCAGCAGTGGGGTCAGCTTGAGTTGCCGGAAGGTGCTTCGATGCACCTGCGCCACAGTGAAGGCGGTGTCATTGGCCGACTGGGTGCCAGGGTCGTCGAGGATGGCCGGCGCCAGGAGGAAACGAGTCCTGACGAAGCGGAGGCGGGACACGACCCAGACCAGCAAGCACCGACGGTGGCAGGCTCTCCCGAAACGCGGCTGTGGCTCGAGGCCGGCGAAGCGTTGACCCTGGAAATGGGTCGCAATGACCGCCGCTACCTCGCGTTTCAGGTAAGGGAAGAAGAGGCGCTGACATTCGGTGTCAGCGCCGAAGATGCCGAGCCCCCCCTCGAGGTTTGTCTGCGCGAGATCGGCGGTTCCGATGAGGTGTGCCGGGAGGGTGTTAGCGAGACGTTGTTCGAGCGGATGAGCCTGCCCGCCGGTGATTATGCGCTGGCACTGCGTCGGCGCGGGCGCAGCGACGAGTCGCTTGCGTATACCTTGAGTCTCAACGAGGACGAGCCGGTCGCCCAGGGTGTTGTCAGTCGTCCCAACGACGCCCGGGAATGGGCGCTGCCGTTGGTCGCCGATGAGCCGGTTCGTGGGCACTTCGATGCAAACCGCGAAGCCTGGTTCGCCCTGCAGGTCAGTGGCGAGACCCAGCAGTGGGAAATTTCCTCCAAGGGCGAGTCGCTGGAACGCCTGTCCCTCTACCATGACGGTGAAAATGCAGCGTTCATCGACAATCGTGGCACGCGAAGCGGCGATGAGGACTTGTGGCTGGAACATGTCCGCCTGTTGCCGGGGCGCTATCTGCTGCGCCTGGTGGGTGAGCAGACCGAGTATCGCCTGCAGGCCTCGCCGACGGGCCAGCCCCAGCCAGGTGGGGAGCAGGAGCCCAACGACGACGATAGTGATGCCAATCCGCTCTGGTTGGGCGAGCAGGTGCAGGGGTCTTTCCATGCCTTGCGAGACGAGGATCGTTTCCACTTTCACTTGCCGGGATGGAACCGTGTGGCGCTCGAGCTGAACCCGCCCGAGGACGGGGAGCTGGATGCCCGCTTGTTTTGGCAGGAACAGGCTATGTTGAGGGTGTCCGGCCAGGATGAGCCCCTGTCAGTGGACCAGTGGCTACCTCCCGGTGATTACATTCTGGTGCTGGAAGGCGACCGGGTATCCCGAGCCCGCTACCAAGCCAAGGTGTCGGTGTCCGATCCGTGGACCCATGATGACATGCCGGCGCCTTCCTCAGTGGCCTCCAACGCACCGCTGCTTCCTGAGAATGCCGTTCTCAGTAGTGACATGGGAGGCGTCAGCACAGGCGGTGGCTTGCTACGCCTGCCGATCACCGACCAGGATCGCCACATCCACCTCGAAGGGCGCATCGATAGCCTGGACAGTGCCTTTACCGGTCTTGAATTCCGCACCGAGGGGGGGGAAGTGCTGGAGATTGGCGAGGCCGAAGGCCGTGGTCGGCATGTGGTGACGATACCCGGTGGCGAGGCGGTGATCCTGGAAGTCTCCTTCGGTCGGGCATCGCGGGACGTGTCGGTGTCCGATCCGGCCTATCCATTGCCGGCACCGCCTCCGCTGGAGATGCGCCTGGAGATGGACGCCGAGCGCCTGCCCCCCTTTGCGGCGACGGAGCAGCGTCTGGGATCGCGGTTGATCCTTGACAACCCTGGTGAAGAATCACTGGAGCTTGACCTTGAGTCCCATGTCAGCCATGGCGGGGCGACGGTGTCCGGGTTGCCGGATTCCATCGAACTCGCTCCCGGTGAGGAGGCCGAGTTGCCGCTTGACTGGACGTTCCCGCCGAACATGCTGGAAAGTGCACCGCTGACGCTTTACATCAAGGCCGGTGACGAGGTGCTGCGCCATGAGCTGGCGCTGGATGCACGGGTGCCGCCAGTCGAGCCCTCCGTGGTGCCGGATGTGCCGGCGTCGCTGGTGGGGCTCACTGACCTGGCATGGAATACGTTGGGCGCCACCTTCGTGGATCCCGCAAGTGGTGAACCCATCGATGACCTGCTGCAGCGGCGCAGCGGCTACGCACATTTCCTGATCGATGGCATGGCCGGTTCCGGTAGTTCGATCCGGGTGGAACGCGATCTGGGTGAAGCGCTGCCGCCGATCCGCCTGGCCGGCGAGGGTGGCCGGGTCAAGGGCATCGCCTTCAATCAACGCTCGAACCACGATCACAAAGACCGCTGGCGCGAAGTGGACATTGCCCTGGGGGATCGTCACGACACCCTGGAAGTGGTCGATACGCTTGAGCTCTCCTCAGCCGACGGTGAGCAGTTCTTCGAGCTCCAGGCACCCCATGAGGCGCGTTATGCCCAGCTCAGGCCCCGGAGTGTCTGGGGCGATGACCAGGCTCGCCGCAATGCCCATGGCACCGGGTTGCTGCGCGTGCTCGGCGAACCTGAGGGCGAACTGGCCGAGCGGCGTCACGACTTGCTCGACCACGACCTGGGGGGGCACTGGGTCTACACGCTACCGGATATCGGCTCGCTGTATGGGGTCCAGGGCCACCGCTCCACCAACCGGAGCGTCATGGATGAGCGCGCGGTCCGCCGCGGTGAGCGTATCCGAGGGCGCACCATCGAGATGGTCTTTGCCTTCCTGCATCAGCGCGCGGCGCGACTCGACGAGCTGCAGTGGGTGGAAAACCTCGACTGGGAAGGCCTGCCTGTTGCGGGAGTGAAGGTTTATACCGCCACCGAGAGCCCGGTGGGGCCCTGGCAAGCACAGGCGGACTGGACGCTCGAGCGCGACGACGAAGGAGTGGCCAGCCTGGAACTGCCCGAGTCGCCCCGCGCACGCTATGTCCGGCTGGTCTTCGATGAGCCGGAGGTTCCCGAGGGTGAGCGACGTGCCACTTGGCGCATTCCTGAAGCCTTGAAGGCCTATGAGGCGGATAGCCTGGGCAGCGGCCGCTCGGTACTGGGGCATTGGGGCATGGACCACTCGCGTGGGCCGCTGGAAGCCGAGCAGCCCCCTGGCGAGCTTTCGCTGGTCGAGGTCGAGGACACCCACAGCCAGGCCGATGAGCCGTTGGTAGTGGAGAGGCGAATCACTGGCAGGGTCGAGGAGCCAGGTGACACACGCCACTATCGAATCGATCTGGAGGAAGGTGACAATACGCTGGCGTTTGCGCTGCAGGAGTCACAGCGCGGTCGGCTGCAGGCAAGCTTGACCGGCCCCGAGGGCGCCGAGGAGGCGCTCAACTGGCGGGATGTCGAAGGCGGAAAGCGCCATGCCGAGGCCGTGGATCTGACGCCGGGAACTTATCGGCTGTCAGTCGCCGAGCCGCCTCGCTCGGTGGTCTTCCTGTGGGATGGCAGCGGCAGTGTCTCCGAGCACCAGCCGTCTATCTATCAGGCACTCAATCGCTTCGCCGAGGGGTTGAAGCCGGGCAGGGAAGTCGCCAACTTGCTGCCCCTGGGGGGGCCGCTGTTGATCGATGGTTGGGCAGAATCTCCCGCCCAGGTCGCCCGGACCCTGAATGCCTACAACGGGCGCTTCTCAGGTTCCGATTCAGACCCGGCACTCGCTCTAGCCTCACGCGCCTTGGCGAATCAGGAAGGGGAGAAGGCCATCTTCCTGATCACCGATGCCGAACAGCTGGGTCGTGAGATGTCGGTCTGGCAGCGACTGGAGGGAGTTCGGCCGCGCATCTTTACCCTGGAAATCGGCCATGGCGGCCGACGGGATACCGAGGAGTACCGCTGGTACCAGGACCAGATGCTCGGTTGGGCCAACGTGGCAGATGGCCGCTATGACTACACCACCAACCGTAGCGAGCTGATCCGCGCCTTCGAGGCGGGCATGCGCGAGCTGCGCCTGCCCACCACTTTCGCGCTTGAAGTGGAGCGCCGCTATCAGGAACCTCCCGAGCCCGGCAGCCTGCGGGTGACCAGTGGCGAGGCGCCCATCGTTGCAGCCGGTGCCGTGCAACTGATCTTCGATGCCTCGGGCTCCATGCTGCAGCGGATGGAGGGGGGCCGGCGCATTGACATTGCCCGAGACATCGTCCAGCGGGTGCTCGACGAGCGTGTGCCGGCCTCGGTGCCCGTGGCGCTGCGCGCCTTTGGCCATACCGAGCCGCATAGCTGCGAAACCGAGCTGCTGGTAGCCCCTGGTGATGACAACCATGCCCAGGTGCGGCGTGCCGTCGAAGGCATCCAGGCGATCAATCTGGCGCGCACGCCATTGGCTGATTCCCTGGATGTGGTACTCGACGACCTGGCGGATTACCAGGATCAACGCCGGCTCGTGGTCATGCTCACCGATGGTGAGGAGACCTGCGAGGGTGACCTGGAACAGTCGGTCGAGCGCCTGGTGGATGAGGGTGTCGATGTGCGCCTCAATATCGTGGGCTTCCATATCGACGAGATAGGCCTGCAAGACGAGTTCGAGCGTTTTGCCACCCAAGGTGGGGGAGAGTATTTCGACAGCCAGGATGGGAGTGAGCTGAGCCAGGGGCTTGCCGATGCGCTAGCCGCCACCTGGCGAGTGCTCGACAGCGAGAAGGCAACCATTGCCCATGGGCGAGTCGACGGCGATGCCAGGTCACTCCCTCCAGGCGACTACACCCTGGTGGTGGAGGCTCACGATGGCGAGCGTCACCAGACATTCAACATGGCGCCACGTCAGACGATGGAGCTGCGTCTGGACGACGTCCCAACGGAGTCTTCCCCATGAAGAGGGTATCGACGGCAAGGCGTATTCTGGTGACTGGCCTTCTCGCCATGATGTTGCCGGCCACCACGCTGGCCCATCAGGCGCCCGACCCCGAGCGGATGATGCAACAGCCGGTGCCGGAGCACGACGACGCGGCGACCTACCGCGGCAAGACGGCACTCGAGCATGCCGAACTGCTGATGGCGGATGCCTTTACCCAGCGGCTGATGGGGCTCGAGCGAATTGGCGCGATGGGGGTCGATGGCCTGCCTGCCCGCGATCTGGTGCGGCGCGTCTTTCGGCAGGACGGCAGCGATGAGATGACGGCGAGGCAGGCTGACCAGTTACGGCTGGCGGCCTTGAACACGCTCTACATGATACGCGCCCCGGAAGCCGAGGCCTTGCTGCGACAGGCGATCCTGGATCCGGGCTTCAGCGACAACCCGCGAACGCAACGTGAATTGATGTTGGGGGCTGTCGCCGCCGGCCTCGACGAGCAGACTCTGAGTCAGGATCTTCTGGCGCTTGCCGACAGCAAGCCTGAGCATGCGTCAAGGCTGATGGTGACCGATGCCCTCCCCGACAGCGTGCTTTCACCGCTCGCAGAGGCGCTCTTCCATACCGAGCATGACGAGGACGCCACCCGCTTCTTCCTGGCGCGAATGGACGATCTCGAGTTTGTCGATGACGCGACCTGGCTTGACTACGTGCGTGAACATGCCGACCTGGCCACGCAGAATCGGGCCGAGGTACAGGCAGCGCTGGCCCAGATCGGTACCCAGGATGCCCTGGAACTGGCGCTGGCGATCGATGAGTCCCCGGCCCAGCGCGGCGAGCTCTTTGATCGCTTCGCCAGGGGTCCGCTGGGCCCAGAGCCTGTGTTCAGGCGGTTGCTTGCGGCACTGCGCGACGAGATTACCCAGCAGGAAACGGCGCATCTGGCCAACCGCATGGAACAACTCGCCCGTGAGCTTGCCACCGGCGCGGCGGGATTCGGTTCGTCGGCGCAGGCCGAACCGGCTCTCACGGGCTTTAGCGATGCCATGGCCGACCTGATAGCCCAGGGACCCAGCGACGACCATCGCCTGATCGGTATTCAGCGCCTGGTCAGGTTTCAACAGCGCCACCCGCAGACACCCCCGTCGACGACGCTGGGGCCCGTCTTCGATGTTCTGGAGCAACCCGATACGTCCGAGCTGGTGCGCCAACAGGCGACCTCGACGCTGCAACGGTCGCCGGCCCGCCTCGTCGAATCCGACCCGGGCTATGTCATCGAGCGTGCGGTGGCACTGCTCTGGAAGGCCGAGTCTCCGAGTGATGCCGAACTTCCCGAACAACTGCTGGGCACCCCGATGCGTTCGGCCGAGCACGCCCCGCAGGTCGTCGATACCATCCTCGAGTCCATCGATGATCATCGCGACCGCTGGGCCATCAACCCGGCGGTAGGGGTGTTGATGTCCTCCGGGCTGACCCGGGGGCTCGAGCGCTCGGCGAGCCGAGAGCAAGCTTCCATGGAAATGGGCCGGATTCTGGTCAATCCCGAGGCCGACTTCGCCCATATCGGCGATCACTTCCTGCGTAACCGTGGGGGCGGGGCCCTGGCCAATCTCGAGCACAACAGCGTTGCGGGCATCATCGGCATCCTCGAGCCGGTCATCTTCGATACCGGCAGCGGTTGGCAGGCCCCCTTCCCGCCGGAGGTGCTGGCCGATCTCATGACGGCTCGACCAGGCTGGCTATCGCGGGACTCGCAGGCGCAAACCGAGTGGATCGAGTTCCTGGCCCGGGTCAGGGACCAGGGGGACCCCGACTTCAGCCCTGTCGCCGAAGCGGCCCTGGACGAATTCTGATACCCGACCAGAGGCGAGCGAACACGAGCGGGTCGTGAAGGCCCAGCCCGGAAGGAGTGATGATGACGAGAATAAATCTGCATCTCATGTTGACGGTCATTCGGAACGCCATGCTGGTGACGATCGCCGCCATGGCCGGGCTGGCAAGTATCGCAATGGCCGACAGAAGCGTTCCAACGGCAGAGGAACTGACGGCTGAGCTGGACGCCACCCAGCGCCAGGTACGCTTGATCCTGGGTGATGTGCTGCGGCACGACGCCTTCGATGTCCCGGCCCTGCTGGACGAGGTGGACAATGATCCCGAGGCGCTGGCTCGCTGGGTGCGTGAGCACACGACCCATGTGCCTTACCAGGGGCTGGTGAGAGGCGATTTTGGTGTGCTTCAGGATCGCCTGGGCAATCATCTGGACCGTGCGATGATGCTCGCTCGGCTGATCGATGAAACCGGTCGTGCGGTGCGGCTGGAGGTCTCGTCGACTCGGGCGCCCGCTCCTTCCCCGACATCGTTGGATGACCGCCCGCGCCCGCCGCCGGTGGCCTTGTCCGACGACACACGTGAACTGTTGGTGCGCATGGGCTCACCCTCGGACCCTCCGCAACCGGACGTCGCGATGCGTCCCGAATGGAACCGCTTCGATCAGGACCTCCAGATTCGGGCGGCCAGCCTGATGGAACGGCTCGCGGAGAGTTCCGGTTTTCCCGCCTGGCATGAGCAGGCAGGCCAACAGGGGGCAGCGAGCGAACCCAACGTGCGCGTCTGGTGGCAAGATGACCAGGGAAACTGGTCGTCCATCGACCTGAGTGACGGTGACCTCAGTGCGGCAGACCCCGCTCCGCCTGACGAGAGTCAAAGCCTGTCGGCCTTTAGCTCCCGTCATGCCCATCATTATGACATCGCAATCGTCGCCGAGCGCTGGCAGGAAGGTCGGTTCGATCGCGTCACTCTGCTCGAGCATGACGTTCAGGCACATAGGCTTGCCATGCAGCCGATCCGCGTCGGTATCGTACCCGAACAGCTCGACATCGATGAGTTCTACGCAGGCGACAGCGAGCAGGCGCTGGCGGAAGACCTGTTGGGGAATACCGGCTGGGTACCTTATATCCGCTATGGCGAGGAGCGCCTGCTCGGTGATCTCATCGATGATCAGGGGCGAGTCCGGGATCTTGCGCAACCCGCCCAGGCCAGGCAGATGGAGGAGGCCTCGAGCCTGCTGGGGGGAATCAGCGTTGGCGGGCGTGCCGAGCAGGATGAATCTCGCGATGCCTTTATCGGCCTCTCCCTGGAGGTGACGCATCGCCATGGGGATGAGGTGGTCAAGCGGTTGTCGCGCCCCTGGTTCTCGCTGGCCGCGGAAGACATGCCCCCCTACGAGCTCGAACGTGAACAACGACTCCAACGTGGCGTTGCGCTGCTCCGCGATACCAATATGGTGCTGCAGACCGCCGAGCCCTCCGAGGCACTGTTGTATCGCATGGAGTTGGGGTCCTTCCTGCGCAACGCCTATGCGCTGCAGGGCATGACGATGGGGCTCGAAGATGACGATATCGAGCTGCTTCAGGGTGCCATCGATGAATTGGTGGATCTACCGAAAACGGCCATGCAGTTCGCCAGGCATCGCTTTACGGCCTCCCTGCATCCCGGGCGTTTGTATATCGGCGAGCCCAATATCCTCATCGAGCATGTGGGACTCAAGCAGCTACCCGAGGGCTTCAGGGATTATCGAGCCATCGACCTGGCCCATGTGCCCCTGCACGCCATCCCCGACGACGATCCCCGGGCCGACGACGCTCAGCAGTGGCGTTTCGCCCAGGGAGTCCTGGAAACCCTGCTGGAAGCAGAGCTTCTGGCGCAGCGGAATCCGCCCGTCGACAGGGTGAAGGCGCTTGACGGCGAGAATGCCGCCCTCCGTCTGGAAACCGCCATGGCCAAGGGGCAAGAGGGGCTGTGGCTGACGCAAGCCCAGGCGAGAGGGCTTGACGATCTCACACTGTCCAGACCCGCACGGCAGGCCATGCAGGCGCAGCTCGCGCGTGGTCAACACCTCTATTTCCCGCTGATCTCCTCACTCGAGGAGTGGCCCGAAGATAAGCCCTTTCCCCACGCCTGGTGGAGCGTTGACCCGCTGAGTGGCCAGGCCCTGGGTTACGGAGGCATGGGCTGGGGAAGCTTTACGGATTACTCGCTCATGCTTCAGACCAGGCTCTATCTGCTCAAGGCATCGCTGGCACCGACCGTGGCCAAGAGCACTGTCGGCACCCATCTCGTCTGTGGGATGGCGGTGGCGCTGACCTCGTTGAAGCTCTATTCGAGCCTCGGGAATGACCTTCATTGGAGCTTGAGTGAAGCGAGTGGCCAGGCTGAACGAGTCGCCAATTTTTGCGCGAATGTCGTCAACAATCGGATATCCGGTGGCTCATGACGGAGGGTATAGCATGAAGGGTTCATTGATGGCGCTGAGCCTGTTCGCCGCCACTGCGCTGTCATTCAGTGCCCAGGCCGGGCTCTGGATCACCGGCGATATCCGTGGCGCCCTGCTGCCCTGCTTCCAGTGCCTGGAGACGTCGGAGCCGGGCCTGGCACGCCAGGTGGGCGTGATGCGTGACAAGGCCGATGAGGGTATCTGGCTGGATGCCGGTGGCTTTCTCGATGGGGGCGAAGTGGATCGACTGGGCCTGGAGGCGAGCCTGGCACTGGCGGATCGTCTGGGTATCCAGGCCCTGCATCTGACCTGGCGGGATGTCAGTCCGGCCCTGGTCGAGGCGCTCTCCGGCTCGAGCCCGGCGCTCATCTCGGCGAGTCTCGTCGATGGTCAGGGAGAGCCATTGGTCCCGGCGTCGTTGGTGGTAGAGCAGGGCGACCAACGAATCGGCGTGATCGGCATTTCGGGTGTGCCGCCTGAGTACCGCCAGCTACCCGCCTGGCAGTCATTCGGTGAGTTGTTTCGGCTGCGTGAAGCGGGGGAGGCCTTGAATGACGCCCTCGATGGGTTGCCGGGTGAGGTCGACCGGGTCGTGGTGCTCTATGCCGGCGATCACGGCATTCTGCGCAGCCTCATCGACCAGGCAGGAGAGCGTGTCGATGCCTTCGTGATGGGCAGCGGGTTCGGTAACCTGTATAGCGTCCCGCCCGAGGGAGTGATCGATGCGCGTAGCCAGCGTGGGCGACGTGTCACCTGGCTAGGGTTGCCCGATCTTGCCCCTGATTATCACCCGGTGACGCTGAGCGCGCCGGTCAATGAATCCGTGGCCCAGGCCTTGGAGAGTGCCGGGCTGCGTCATGCGCCACCGGCGCAAGAGTCTCGCCCCGGTATCTCCCTGTCGACAGATTCCGACCTGTCGCCACCCTTCGCTGCCCCCTTGCTGCTCGAGCAGGACAATCGTGTCATGGGCATGAGCGTGCTGGGCATCGAGACCCACACGGAATGGCACGGCGAGGTCGTGGAAAACGGCGACGCCTATCTGGTCCTGGATCTGCTGTTCGAGAACCGCAAGCCCTTTGATCTGATCCTGCAGGATAGCGGCCAGCGTGCCTTGAAAGTCGGCAATCTTCATCAGAATCTCGTGCTGCTGGCTGGCGGCAAGACCCATGCCGCGCTTAATCGTGAGCTTCCGGGAGATGACCTGTTACCCGACACCTTCGAGCTGCCCCAACCTGGTGAGGTGAGGCGTGGCAAGGTGGCGTACCGGGTGACGGGCACCACATCGGGCTCAATGTCGCTGCGCTACTACCATGGCGAATACCCGCCCATGGCCGCGACGATTCAGGAGGCGGAGCAGCCATCATGGGTGCAGCGCGAGGTCGACCTTCAGCGGCATCCATTTCTGGAACTCGGCATTGCCAATCTGCAAGAGCTCGATGCCGGCCAGTTGAGCCGACCGGCCGATGACCGGCGAGTCGTGGCGATGGACCTGCTGGGCCGGAGCCAGCTGACGCGCACCAATCCAGCCAACCACCATGATGGCGATGCCGACCCGGAGGCCACTGTGGAGACCCCGCGTGTGGTGCCCTATCTCTACGCGGACCTGCACATCCAACTGGTCAGTTCGGATGGCTACGTCTACCTGCCGGATTGGGAGTTCAGTGATATGGAGCGTATTCCCACTTTCCTTCCCGACCTGCTTTCCGGCGGACAGCTGGTGTTTTCGCTGCCCGAGGCAGTCGAAGACTATCGTGTCTCCCTGTATTTCCCCAATTTCGGCACTCTTACCGAAGGCACCCAGGGCTTCCCCGAGCCGATGTTCTTCGGTGAAAACGCCGAGGACTTTGCCTATCAGGAGCGAGACACCGTTGTCGACTTTGGGCTTGAGCAACTCCGCGTCAGGATCACCGACCTGGAGCGCACCGAGCAGGGGCTGGAAGTCGAGGTTGAGGTGTTCAACGAAACCGACGGGCCTGGGTTCTGGCCCATGGAATCACGCCTGGGGATCACTTCATCCACTACCCAGAGGCGAGTCACGCCGAGCGCGATCACCGACCCCCATGGCACGCCATTGGCCTGGAATGCTCACCTGCCACCGCGAGAACCACGGCGGATGCGCCTGCATTTCCCCTTGGACGAGCCATCCGGCGAGGGGCTGATCGATGTGCGTGGGCTTGCCGACAACCCGTCCCGACCGATTGCCTGGGACGTCGATCAGGTCGTCGTTGAATGACGTGGATGGCCAGCATCAGGCCAGGCCGTTCACACACCATGGCGATTCGAGGAAGTCGCAAGAGAGTCGACGAAGAGGAGAAGCATGATGTGGTATTCCATCCCACGCGTGGTTTTCACGGGGAGCCTGCTGGCCGTCACCGTCACTGTGGCTCAGGCGCAGACGGCCGATGTGCAGGTAGAAAAGCTGACGATCACCCACCCCGCCACGGATACCGACCAACAACATACGATGCTGGATCTATGGATTTCGTTGCCGGGTATCGCAAGCCTTGGTGACGACTCCAGGGTCGTATCGCTCGAAGATGACCAGGGCAACGATTTGCTGGAAACAGAGGTGTCGCCAGAGGCGCAATTCGGTTTCGACCCCGCGGAAAATGGCTATTTGATGAGGCATCAGATCACCAGCAATCTTGAAGAAAAGTGGCTGCGTGTGCCGGTGTTTGCCCCGGACGTGCCTGATCGGGAAGCGACATCGTTGAGCATGGAACTTGAACTTGAACTTGAACTTGAACTTGAACTTGAACTGGAGCTTGCGCTTGCCGGGGACGGCGCTCGACACGTGACGGTCGACAACATCGACTTCACTGATATACCGGGGTGGGGCGTGGACATTGACGCGGGCGGGCACACCGTCACCTGTCGTGACGACCGCCGTGAGCGACCGGATGATGAGCCACTCGAACTCTTCTGCTTCATGCGGGAAGGCTCCCTGCTGGGCATCACCGCGCTTGGCCAGGACGATACGCCAGAGCCTTCCCATGCCGAGTCCAATCTGGTGGTGGTAGGCGACAGGCAGGATGTCACGCTCGAGATGGAAATTCCCGAGTCATCCTCGGTTCAACAGGTGACGCAGTTGGAATTCGGGCTCGGCCTGGATCGCTGAGCGTGATAGGTGCCGCACTCAAGGCGTCACCGTCACCATTCGGCTTGTCGAGTCAATTGCCCAGTCAGCCAGGGGGGGGGCGTCATGAAGCAGCGCAGCGCATGGCCGATGCCATCGGTCTTGAACAGTCATCGGAAGTTGCTGGTGCTGGCCAGCGCCGGGCTGCTGGGGATGGCGGGTCTCGCCGATGCCGTGGGTCAGGATGATCTGGCCGAGATGCCCGACTGGCGGAGTGCTGAACTGGTGTTTGAAATCGAATGGGGGGAGGAACGGCTGGACACTATCGCCGTGTCTCCTGATGGCCTGCACCTGGCGATGACGGCGCAAGGGCAACTGGACGTCTTCGGCATGGAATTGGGTGAGCATCGTCATCGATTGTCTGGACACCTTGCCGCCGGCATGGACATGGCGTTGCCGGTCTCGTCGCTGACCTTCAGCCCCGATGGCCGGTTGCTGGCCACCACCAGTTGGAGTCAGGGAGTGTCCCCGGAGGCATCGCTGATACTCTGGGACCTGGCAACAGGCGAAGCGCGCCTGGCCCTGGCCGAGGGGCAGGGATGCCATGACGCGGCCTTCACGCCCGATGCAACGGCGTTGTGGGCCTCCTGTGGCGCAGGCGTGCAGCGCTATTCCCTGGCGAATGGCGAGATGACCAGTGACCTGGGTGATCGCCCCGTCGAGGCCATTGCCTTGCATCCCGAGGGGGAGATCCTGGCCAGCGTAGCCGCCAACGTAGGGCCCGACCCCGAGGTCAGCCAGCGTATCGTGCTGTGGGGGTTGTCGCGGCAGGGAGCCAACCAGATCGGTGTTCTCGAGGTGGGTGCCAGTGTCACCGATCTCGCCTTCACTCCCGACGGTCGCCACCTGGTAGCGCAAGGCCAGGGGGATGAGCAACGCCAAACTCCGCGGCAGGTGACGGTATGGGACTGGCAGCGTGCCGTCATTGTCCATCGACATGCACTGCTGGATTCGACGCCGGTCGCCATGAGCCCGGATGGCACGATCCTGGCGGGCGGTTTCCGTGATGGCCTGTTACTGGCACTCGATGGCACACCGCTCGAGCATGGCATCCTGATTCGTCAGCAAGGCGGCGCCGATGCACTGGCCTTTGGGCCGTCGGGCGAGGAGGTTGTGTGGGCGGGCAAACCGCCGACCTTTCCCACAGCGGTGGTGCGATTGTGGCGGACCAAGACAGCCAACCAAGCCCCTGGCCAAACGGGGGAAAGCGACTACCAGGTCATCGAGCTGCCCGAAGCAGGGACCACTGACGATCCGGTGGCGCTCGCGCGGGAGCTTTACGGCCTGCGCGAGCCCAACGCGCTCATCGAGGAAACGGTCACTCTGCGGAGGCTGTCGGGTGGTGACAGCGTGGTCACGCTGCGCCTGGATGGGCTCAAGGATGACTCGGTGCGTGCCATCCGCTACCGGCTTCACTTCACTCCGGCGGACGAGGGACGTTGGCGACTCGACGAGGTAGGGCGGCAGCAGCGGTGTCGGCGAGGTGGCATCGATCCTGACGAGTGGATCACGCAGCTCTGTCCATGAGCCTCTTTCGCATCAGCCACCTGCGAGGGAGACGTTTTTCAGGCGCCCCCTTTGAATCAACGGGGTGGGGCGTTGTGCTTCTGGCTAGTCTGGGTGGCACTGGAACGCGTATCCAGCCACACCATTGCAGTGAAGCCGGGGGAACTATGTGGGATTTTCAGGTTGGTCGGGCATTGGGGATGATGCTCAAGACACTACCGTTCATCGTTTTCCGACTGGTCGTCTACTTTGGCGTTGCCCTGGCCTATGTGCTGATGACGGGCGTGGGCGCAGGCGTCGGCTGGGGGGTTGGTGGAATGGGCGATGAGGGGTTCCGAGCGGCCTCGACCTTCTGGGGGGGTGTCGTTGGCTTCGGTATCGTGGGCGCGGTGATGTATGCGCTACGCGAGTATCTGCTCTACCTCGTCAAGGCAGGGCATATCGCCGTGCTGGTTGAGCTTATCGATGGCCAATCGCTGCCGCAAGGACGGGGCCAGATCGATCATGCCTCGAGCGTTGTCAAGGAGCGCTTCGGTCAGGCCAGCCTGTTGTTCGGTATCGACCAGTTGATCAAGGGCGTACTGCGGACCATCACTGGCCTTGCGCGGGGAATCTTCGGCCTGGTGCCGATTCCTGGCGCCCGACAGTTCATCCGGCTCATCGAAGCTTTCCTGAAGATCGCGGTGGGATTCATCGATGAAGTGATTCTTGCCTACTGTATTCGCACAGGCTCGACAAATGCCTGGGCCTCTTCCCGTGATGCTTTGGTGCTGTATGGCCAGAATGCCAAGCCAATGCTCAAGAATGCGGCTTGGCTGGCGCTGATCGTTTATGGGCTCTCCTTCGTCGTCTTCCTGGTCATGTTGGCACCGGCGGCGGCAGTGGCGTACCTGATTCCCGGTGGCTGGTCGGCGACCGGGGTGGTGGTGGCGCTGCTGTTTGCCTGGAGTGTCAAGGTGGCGGTACTCGAGCCTTTCGCCATCACCTGCATGATGCAGGCCTATTTCAAGGTGATCGAGGGTCAGGCCCCCGATGCAGAGTGGGAATCGAAGTTGGATGGCATGTCCAGCAAGTTTCGCAAGCTAAAGGAAAAGGCGGTCGGTGGTCAGCCGCAAGGCGACGCGCATCCAGCCTCCGAGTAACGACCGATAGTGGGACCAACCAATGAGAGAGATGACCTATGCGTAGCGTGCAAACACATCTGGGTTTGGGGATATTGACCGTTGTCCTGAGCCTTCCTCTGATGGCTCAAGCCCAGGAGAATGAGATCATCGAGCAGATCGAGCTGGGGCTCGAGCTCTATCAGGAGCAGGACTACGGCGGCGCCATCACCGAGCTTGAGTTCGCCATCAATGACCTGCGCAAGCTGGTGTCCGGGCGTATTGCCTCGACCTTTCCCGAGGCGCCAGAAGGGTGGACCGCAAGCGAAGCCGAGTCCGAGTCCGCTTCCGGTGCAGGGGCGGCGGCGATGATGGGAGGTGGCGGCACCACGCTGCAGCGCCAGTATCGCCAGGAAGGCGGGAACGCCAGTCTGGAAGCCTCACTGATGATCGACAACCCGATGATCCAGGCCATGGCCGGTATCCTCAATAACCCTGCGATGATGGCCGCCCAGCCCAACACCGAACGCGTGCGTATCGGGCGGGAATCGGCGATGGTCAAGTGGGAATCCGATCGCGCGCGTGCCGAGGTCACCTTGCTGCTCGATGGCCGCATTCTGATGCAGGTCAAGGGGCAGAACCTCGAATCCCAGGACGTGGCGGTCGATCTCCTCAAGGCATGGGATATCGATGCGGTGCGTGAACAGGCGGCTCGCTGAGGCGGTTGCGTCCTTATAACGTTGATAAATTCTGCACATTTGATCCAGAACCTCGCTGCGACCCGATGTTCATAGGGGTATGCCCAAAGCGTTGATTGGTTATCCGTTTGTACCGTGGGTGGCTGTCTACGCTGAAGGTACCCCTCTCGTGCGAACCCTAGTGGATGGTATCGAGACAACGGGATTACAGGAGGCATCGATGAGCATCTTCGATCATGTGCAGAATCGCTTTGAGCGTGTCCAGCAGGAAGAGATGAGCCTGCAGGAGTACCTGGAACTCTGCCGCAAGGAACCCATGGCCTATGCCTCCGCGGCTGAAAGGATGCTCGAAGCCATCGGTGAACCAGAGGTCGTTGATACCGCCAAGGATTCGCGGCTCTCGCGCATCTTCTCCAACAAGGTGATTCGTCGCTACCCGTCGTTTTCCGAGTTCTACGGCATGGAGGAGGCGATCGAGCAGATCGTTGCCTACTTCCGGCATGCCGCCCAAGGGCTCGAGGAGCGCAAGCAGATCCTCTACCTGCTGGGGCCGGTGGGCGGCGGCAAGTCATCGATGGCCGAGCGGCTCAAGTTGTTGATGGAGAAGGTTCCGTTCTATGCCATCAAGGGCTCCCCGGTGTATGAATCGCCGCTAGGGCTGTTTTCGCCTGAGGAGGATGGCGAGTTGCTCGAGAAGGAGTTCGGCATTCCCCAGCGTTACCTCAAGAGCGTGATGTCGCCGTGGGCGGCCAAGCGATTGAAGGAGTACGGTGGCGACATCTCCCAGTTTCGGGTGGTCAGGCTCTATCCTTCACGCCTCAACCAGATCGCCGTCTCCAAGACCGAGCCCGGCGACGAGAATAACCAGGACATTTCCTCGCTGGTCGGCAAGGTCGACATCCGCCAGCTCGAGCTCTACTCCCAGGACGATCCGGATGCCTACAGCTTCTCGGGTGGCCTGTGCCGTTCCAACCAGGGGCTGATGGAATTCGTCGAGATGTTCAAGGCACCGATCAAGGTGCTGCATCCATTGCTGACCGCCACCCAGGAGGGTAACTACAACCCCACCGAGGGCATGGGGGCGATTCCCTTCGAGGGCGTGGTGCTGGCCCACTCCAACGAGAGCGAGTGGCAGGCGTTTCGCAATAACCGCAACAATGAAGCCTTCCTCGACCGTGTCTACATCGTCAAGGTGCCCTACTGCCTGCGTGTCTCCGAGGAAGTGAAGATCTACCAGAAGTTGCTCGAGCATTCCTCGCTGAACCATGCCCCGTGCGCTCCGGACACCCTGCGCATGCTGGCGCAGTTCTCGGTACTCTCGCGACTCAAGGAGCCGGAGAACTCGAGCATCTACTCCAAGATGCGCGTCTACGATGGCGAGAATCTCAAGGATACCGACCCCAAGGCCAAGTCGATCCAGGAGTACCGTGACTCCGCGGGTGTGGATGAAGGCATGCAAGGGCTCTCGACACGCTTTGCCTTCAAGATTCTCTCCAAGGTATTCAATTTCGACAGTCTCGAGGTGGCCGCCAACCCGGTGCACCTGCTTTATGTGCTGGAGCAGCGGCTCGAACAGGAACAACTTCCCAAGGAGACCTTCGAGCGCTACCTGCGCTTTATCAAGGAGTTCCTGGCGCCGCGTTACGTTGATTTCATCGGCAAGGAGATTCAGACCGCCTATCTCGAGTCCTACTCAGAGTACGGGCAGAACATCTTCGATCGTTACGTCACCTACGCTGACTTCTGGATACAGGATCAGGAGTATCGTGATCCGGAGACCGGTGAGCTGTTCAACCGACAGGCGCTCAACGAGGAACTGGAAAAGATCGAGAAGCCGGCCGGGATCTCGAATCCGAAGGATTTCCGCCACGAAGTGGTCAACTTCGTGCTTCGGGCGCGTGCCCAGAACAACGGCATGAACCCGAGCTGGCAGTCCTACGAGAAGCTGCGCGGGGTGATCGAACACAAGATGTTCGCCAACACCGAGGAGCTCTTGCCGGTCATCTCGTTCAACGCCAAGGCGTCCCAGGCCGACCAGAAGAAGCACGAGGATTTCGTGGCGCGCATGGTCGACCGCGGCTACACCGAGAAGCAGGTACGCCTGCTTTCCGAGTGGTATCTGCGGGTACGCAAGTCGCAATAGTCTGGTTTTCGGGCGACGAGGTGAGCGCCATGAGCTATTTCATCGATCGGCGAGCCAACGCCAAGCACAAGAGCGCGGTAAATCGCCAGCGCTTCCTGGACCGCTACCGCACCCATATCAAGCGCTCCGTGGAAGAGGCGGTGAATCGTCGTTCGATCACCGACATGGAGCGTGGCGAAAAGGTCTCGATCCCTTCTCGGGACATTTCCGAGCCGGTGTTTCAGCACGGCCCGGGGGGCAAGCGCTCCATCGTCACTCCCGGCAACAAGGAGTTCAGCGAAGGGGATCGCTTGCGCCGCCCTGGGGGCGGCTCAGGTGCCGGGGGCGCGGGTGAGGGTGGTGCTTCCGACCAGGGCGAGGGCATGGATGAGTTCGCCTTCACGCTGTCTCGCGAAGAATTTCTCGACTTCGTGTTCGATGGCCTCGAGCTGCCTAACCTGGAGCGCAAGGCGCTGGTCGACCTTGATGAAGTGAGGCCAGTGCGTGCCGGGGTGTCGCGGGATGGCGTGCCGGCACGCATCAATATCGTGCGTTCGATGCGCGAAGCCTATGCCCGCCGTATCGCCATGCGCGCGCCGATTCGTCGGGCGCTGCGTGAGGCCCGCGAAGCACTGGAGGCCGAAGAGCGCAAGGACCCGGTGCTGCGCAATCCCTCGCGCATCAGCGAGTTGAAAGAGGAGATCGAGCGGCTCGAGAAGCGCCTGGAGTCGGTTCCCTACATCGACACCTACGACTTGCGATACAACAATCTGATCAACCAGCCCCAGCCCTCGAGCAAGGCGGTGATGTTCTGCGTCATGGACGTCTCGGGCTCGATGACCCAGGCCCACAAGGACATTGCCAAGCGATTCTTCCTGCTGCTTTATCTGTTTCTGGAGCGCAACTACGAGAAGGTCGAACTGGTCTTCGTTCGCCACCATACGGCCGCCAAGGAAGTCGACGAGGAGGAGTTCTTCTACTCGCGGGAGACGGGTGGCACCATCGTCTCGAGCGCGCTTTCGCTGGTCGATGACATCGTCACCAAGCGCTATCCGCCAGGGCAGTGGAACCTCTACGTGGCCCAGGCCTCGGATGGAGACAATTGGGATGACGACTCGGTGACCTGTCGCGACCTGTTGATCAAGAAGCTGATGCCGCGCCTGCAGTACTTCACCTATGTCGAGATCACTCCGCACGCCCATCAGGCGCTGTGGGAGGAGTACGAGGGTGTGGCCGCCGAGTTTCCCGAACGCTTTGCCATGCGCCAGATCGTCGAGGCGGGGGATATCTACCCGGTATTCCGTGAGCTTTTCAAGCGCCGTATCACCGGCAATTGATACGCCGGCTACGGCTCAGGAGGCAAGATGACCCGACGCAAGCCGATCGCCACTGGTTCCGATTGGAATTTCGAGACCCTGACCGAGTTCGAGCGGGAAATCGCCCGTCTGGCAGACGAGTACCGGCTGGATACCTATCCCAACCAGATCGAGATCATCACCACCGAGCAGATGATGGATGCCTACGCCAGCGTGGGCATGCCGGTGGGCTACCACCATTGGTCGTTCGGCAAGCAATTCCTGGCCGTTGAGCAGGCTTACCGGCGTGGCCAGATGGGGCTTGCCTATGAGCTGGTGATCAATTCCGACCCCTGCATCGCCTATCTGATGGAGGAGAACACTCTGATGATGCAGGTGCTGGTGATGGCCCACGCCTGCTATGGACACAACTCTTTCTTCAAGGGCAATTACCTGTTTCGCACCTGGACCGATGCCACTTCGATCATCGATTACCTGGTGTTCGCAAGGAAATACATTGCCGAGTGCGAACAGCGCCATGGTGTCACCGCCGTGGAACAACTGCTCGACGCCTGCCATGCCCTGCAGAACTATGGCGTCGATCGCTACAAGCGGCCTTCGCCGATCTCCGCCGCCGAGGAGTCACGCCGCCAGAAAGAGCGTGAAGAGTATCTGCAAGCGCAGGTCAACACGCTGTGGCGGACCATCCCCACGCCCTCGTCCCATGAATTGCTTACCTCGGATGCCGATGAAGAGGATCCGCTGGGACTCCATGCCGGTGGCCGTTACCCCGCCGAACCCCAGGAGAACCTGCTCTATTTCATCGAGAAGAACGCGCCCTTGCTGGCGCCATGGCAGCGTGAGGTGGTGCGCATCGTGCGCAAGCTGGCCCAGTACTTCTATCCGCAGCGCCAGACCCAGGTGATGAACGAGGGCTGGGCGACGTTCTGGCACTACACCCTGATGAACCGCTTGTACGATGAGGGCCTGGTGGATGAAGGACTGATTCTCGAGTTCCTGCAGTCGCACACCGCGGTGGTCAATCAACCGGCCTTCGATAGCCCCTGGTACAACGGCATCAATCCCTATGCGCTGGGATTTGCGATCTTCACTGACCTCAAGCGGCTCTGCGAGAACCCCACCGAGGAGGATCGCGAATGGTTTCCGGACACCGCCGGCAGCGATTGGCGAGAGACCTTCGAGTTCGCCATGCGCAATTTCAAGGACGAATCGTTCATCCAGCAGTTCCTCTCGCCCAAGGTGATCCGCGACCTCAAGCTGTTCATGGTGGTGGATGACGACCAGGAAGAGATGCTGGAAGTGGCGGCCATTCACAACGAGCGCGGCTATCACCGGGTGCGCGAGGCGTTGTCGACTCAGTATGCGCTCTCGGTTCGCGAGCCCAACATCCAGATCTATTCGGCGAATATTCGCGGTGACCGCTCACTGACCTTGCGCCACGTGCAGGACAGTCGACGCCCGCTGGCGCGTAGCGTCTATCCAGTGATTCGCCATCTTCACCAGTTGTGGGGCTTTCCGGTGCACCTGGAGTCGGTGGAGGACGACGAGGTGGTCAGACGTTATCAATGGCCGCTGCCGGATGAGGCGCGCCAGGCCTAGCGCCTGAGAGGGACTCAACTGAGAGGGGGCACAACCGAGAGGGAAACACAACGAGAAGACCCGCGCCATCGAACGGAGCTCGATGGCGCGGGTCTCGGCGGTGATGCGTGGTCATCGTGCCAGGCGACGGGCGATTGGGTATGGAGGATTGATCAGCCCTGGGCGACCCACGACTGGCACCAGCCGGCAGCGGCTACGCTGTTCTGCGGGAACAGCTGGCAGCCTTGGTTGTCCGCTTGCCAGAACATGCAGTTGTCGCAGCGCTCTCCCTCTTCATAGGCGGGGTGATCGCTGGCGTCGGCGGCATCCTCGACATAGTTCAGCGCTTGAGCCTGCTCGGCATTCGGGTCCAGTGGTGGCAGGTCCTGAGCGAAGGCGCTCTTGGAAAGAATGCCGGCGCCCAGCGGCAGGGCGGCGACGCCCATCAGGCTGTTGCGCATGAAGTCACGACGGCTTTGATTGGCCATGGAATCTCCTTGTCGTCACGGTCGACGTGCATATCACGGTTGGGCATTTCACATTGCCCGCATGTTCTTTTTTCGGGTGGTTGACCACCTCTATACTCGGACCGGCACTGGACCGGTGAGTTCGATACTCTGTGCTTGGCTTGCTATACCATGCTAGTGGAGTGTCCGGGTTGATGCGATTCGCGCGTGGCGAGTGCGGCAATCTGTCGCGTGAATGGACACCGGTGGTTTTCATTTTACAGGGGGGTGGGATGTTCTTTACTCGATTCGATTCGCCGCTCGGCGAGATCCTGCTGACCGCCGATGAGCAAGGGCTGACCCGCCTGTGCCTCGCCGCCGATGATCAGCCAGACCCAGAGGATGCGAAGCGCAACGACGCGGCCCTGGCCGATGCCCGTGAGCAACTGATGGGCTATTTCGCCGGGCGCCGCCAGCACTTCAGCCTGTCGCTGGCGCCCGGAGGCAGCGAGTTTCAGCGCGAGGTGTGGGCGGCGTTGCTGCGCATACCCTACGGTCAGACCCGCACCTATGGTGAGCTTGCCCGGCGCCTTGGTCGCGATGGCGCGGCGCGAGCGATCGGCACGGCCAATGGCGCCAATCCGCTGCCACTGCTGATTCCCTGTCATCGTGTGGTGGCTGCCGATGGATTGGGTGGCTACAGCGGCGGCCCACAGCTCAAGCGCAAGCTATTGGCGCTGGAAGGCAGCCTTGCCTGAGAGGGTGTCTGAGAGTCGTTGCGACCATGCCTGGCGATTCTGCCGAGGGTGTCGCGCTGGTATACTCGTGTCAGTTCCGGTTCGCCCACCAGGGAGGCCCGTCGATCTGCCGGGCCACCGCCTGGCATGTCATGACTCAACGCTTTGGAGAGCCCGATGCAGAATGCCGTGATCCTGATCAACACCGAGAAGGGGCAGGTCAAGGCCGTTGCCGAGCGCCTGGCCGATGTGGAAGGCATCAGTGAAGTCTATTCCACCTGCGGCCGCTATGATCTGGTGGCGATCGCCCGCACCCGTGACTTCGAGAGCCTGGCCGATCTTGTCACCGAGCGTCTGAATGCCGTGGAGGGCATTCGCGACACCGAGACCCTCAATGCCATGCAGGTACACTCTCGCCATGATCTCGAGACCATGTTTTCGCTGGGGTGGTAGGCACTAATTTGGCAGGCACTAATCTTGCAAGCACTAATTTGGTAGGCACTAGGCCAAATGGTGCTGGCAACGGGTTTCAAGGACAGGGTTTTCAAGGACAGGATTTTCAAGGACAGGAAGTTCAAGGATGACGCGTCGACGTACTATTCCTCGCTGGCGCCGGCACGGGCGTCGTTTCGGGGTGACTCTGCTGTTCGTGGTAGTGACCAGTGGCCTTTGGTATAGCCAGGAGCGCCGCGTCCGTGACCAGCTGGTCTGGATGGGAGTGCCGGAGTGGCAGTCTCTCACGCCGACATCATTTCATAGGGTGCTGCGCAACGAGGGGTTTCTGGTGGGCTGGTCCGATGTGCGGGTCAATCCTTTATGGGTCAGCTACCAGTTGCATGAGGTCGACGAGCCCAGTGCCGGGCCGCGCCCAGGCTTCCAGCGCGACTGGCGGACCCTGTGGCCTGTCGGCACCGAGAGTTATTTCGGTAGTGGTTATGACCGGGGCCACCTGGCGCCGAATTATGCGATTGCCGCGGTGCATGGCCGTGAGGCGCAGCGCCAGACCTTTCGCATGAGCAATATGACGCCTCAACGCCCCGACCTGAATCGAAAGCTCTGGCAGCGCCTCGAAGAGGTGGTGATCGACCACTTCGTGCCGCGCTTCGGCGTGGTGCAGGTGATCACCGGCCCGCTGTTTCCGGAAACCTTCGCCGACAACGTGCTCAATCGGGTGGGGTTCGTCGAGATACCCGAAGCGTTCTACAAGATCATCGTGGTGCCAGGCGAGTCGCCCATGGCGCTGGCCTTCATCATGCCGCAACAGGCGCGTGGCGATGAGCCGCTGGATGACTTCCTGGTACCCATCGACCAGGTGGAGGCGCGTAGTGGTCTCGATTTCTTCCCGCGATTGCCAGACGAAGCGGCACAGGCACTGGAAGGGCAGGTGGCGACTCAGGGCTGGGCGCTCGAAGAGGTCGCCCGTCTTCCTTCGCGCTTCTGAACGACATGCAAACGCAAAAAACCGCGAGCTTGAGTCGCGGTTTTTCTCATTGATATCGGGGTTGCATGACGCGGGCTACGCCTGTCGAGGCGGTGGTGCCCAGGAGAGGACTTGAACCTCCACATCCGTAAGGATACTAGCACCTGAAGCTAGCGCGTCTACCAATTCCGCCACCTGGGCGCATCATGCAATTGTGTGCTCTTGCGTTTGGGTATGCTGATTCACTGCGTGTTCTGGTGTCATCGTCGAAGACGATGATGGTGCCCAGGAGAGGACTTGAACCTCCACATCCGTAAGGATACTAGCACCTGAAGCTAGCGCGTCTACCAATTCCGCCACCTGGGCTAACACGAGCGATTCGAGCTGACAAAGAGCGTGGGAACGGGTCCCGGTGCTTGCCTCTCGATATCCCGCGACACGCATCACCGAAACGGATCATGATGTTCACAAGGGTATCGATGGTGCCCAGAAGAGGACTTGAACCTCCACATCCGTAAGGATACTAGCACCTGAAGCTAGCGCGTCTACCAATTCCGCCATCTGGGCAAGCGACGCGTATGGTACCCGATTCCATTGTCAATGCAAGGCCTCGGCAGGCGCTTGCGAGGGTTTTTTTGCCCCTTTCGGCAAGCCCCGGCGGGTCAGATGGTTGGGTACGGGCCAGCACGGCGCTATACTGCGCCCATGACAAAAGACTCCCAAAGCAACACCTCATGCCCGCGGCGCCAGCGCGCCCTCTCCCGCATGCCGTCACCGACCCTGCCAAGGATGCTCCCAGCATGACTCACTGGACGCTCAGCGACGACCCCCACGCGAGCCGCGAAGCCCACAAGTACGACAACCCCGCGCCCAGCCGAGAATATCTGCTGAAACGCCTGGAAGACGCCGGCAAACCGCTCACCCATGAGGCAATGAGCCGTCTGCTGGGCCTCGAGGACGAAGACCTTCAGGAAGCGGTGCGGCGGCGGTTGGCCGCCATGGAGCGGGACGGTCAGGTGCTGCGCAACCGCCGCAATGCCTACACGCTGATCGACAAGCTCGACCTGATCAAGGGCAAGGTGCTTGGGCATCGTGACGGCTTTGGTTTCCTGCTGCGCGATGATGGCAAGAAGCCTGATCTGGTCCTGCCTCCGCGGCAGATTCGCCGTACCTTCCATGGTGATCACGTGTTGGTGCGGGTCAGTGGCCGCGACCGCCGCGGGCGTGACGAGGCCACCATCGTCGAGGTGCTGTCGCACAATACCCAGACCATCGTCGGTGTGTACCGCGAGAATACCCCCGAGTTCGGCGTGCTGATCCCCGAGAACCCGCGCATCACCCAGGAAGTGATCATTCCCCACAGCGCCTGTGGGGGGGCGAAGGATGGCCAGGTGATCTCGGCGAAGATCGTCCAGCAGCCGGCCACTCGCCAGCAGCCGGTGGGGGAGGTGGTCGAAGTGCTCGGTGAGCGTATGGATCCGGGGATGGAGATCGACATCGCCATCCGCAGTTACGAGATTCCCGCCGAATTTCCGCCCGAGGTAAATGACCAGATCAGCGAGATGTCCGCCGAGGTCGCCGAGGGCGACAAGCAGCATCGCATCGACCTGCGCGACGTGCCGCTGGTGACCATCGACGATGAGTCGGCCAAGGACTTCGACGACGCCGTATGTGCCTGGAAGACCAAGTCCGGTAGCTGGAAGCTGCTGGTGGCGATCGCCGATGTCTCTCACTACGTGCGTCCCGGCAGCGCCCTGGATCAGGAGGCGATACGCCGTGGCAACTCGGTGTACTTCCCGGGGCAGGTGGTGCCAATGCTGCCGGAACTGCTTTCCAATGGCTTGTGCTCGTTGAATCCGGATGTTGATCGCTTGGCACTGGTCTGCGAGATGAATATCTCCAAGACCGGCACCATCAGCCGCTATCGCTTCTACGAGGCGGTATTTCGCTCCCATGCACGTCTGACCTACAACAAGGTCGCGGCGATTCTCGATGACGAGAACACCGAAGGTGATGCGCTGCGCGAGGAGTATCGCGACCTGGTACCGTCGCTGCACGGCCTCAAGGACCTCTACACGGTATTGCGCGAAGCTCGCGTGGCGCGTGGCGCCATCGACTTCGAAACCACAGAGACGGCTATCATCTTCAACGACGAGCGCAAGATCGAGAAGATCGTGCCGCGTTCGCGCAACGACGCCCACAAGATCATCGAAGAGTGCATGCTGGCTGCCAACGTGGCCACGGCGCGCTTTCTCGACAAGCACGATCTGCCGGCGCTCTACCGTATCCACGAGCGCCCCTCGCCGGAGCGTCTCGACAAGCTGCGCTTGTTCCTCAACGAGCTGGGCTTGTCGTTGGGGGGTGGGGACGAGCCGACGCCTCAGGATTATCGGACGCTGGCCGAGACGGTGCGCGGCCGCCCCGATGCCGACGTCATCCAGACCGTGATGCTGCGCTCGATGAGCCAGGCGGTGTACTCGCCGCACAACGAAGGCCACTTTGGCCTTGCCTATCCGGCCTATGCGCACTTCACCTCGCCGATCCGACGCTACCCGGACCTTTTGGTGCACCGCGCCATCCGCTCGGTGATTCGTGGCCCACGCCAGACCAACACGGTGCTGCGCGCCGATGGCGCCAAGGTAGAGCCGCCCAGCAAATGGTGCCCCTACACCTTCGAGCAGATGCTCGAACTCGGCGAGCGCTGCTCGATGACCGAGCGCCGTGCCGACGATGCCACACGGGACGTCGAGGACTGGCTGAAGTGCGAGTTCATGTCCGACAAGCTCGGCGATATCTTCGACGGCACGATTGCCTCGGTGACCCAGTTCGGGATCTTCGTGCGGCTCGACGAGGTGTATGTCGAGGGCCTGGTACACGTCACCTCGCTACCCTCCGACTACTACCACTACGAGCCGGAAAAGCACCGCCTGAAGGGTGAGCGTTCCGGGATGAGTTACCGGCTCGGCGACGGGGTGACCGTGCAGGTGGCGCGGGTCGACCTGAACGATCGCAAGATTGATTTCGAGCTGGCCGATGACAAGCCGCGCCCCCAGCGCAAGCCGCGCCGCCGGCGGGCCGTCGACGATGCGCCTGACCGCGGTCGTGCGCGTGCCGGAAGCGAGCCGCCCAAGGCCGATGGCAAGAAGGACGGCAAGGCCGATGACAAGGGTGGCAAGAAGCGAAGCGGCGGCCGTCGCCGTTCGCGCCGCTGACCCCTCGGTGCCGACATCTGCCGGGAGTTCTCCCGCCAGGTGGCGCCATCGCCCGGCCTTGAGACATGACCTGAACGTATTGCCCAGGATTGAAACCGCGTAAATGAAACAGAACAAGCCCCGCCGGAGCGAACCAGGCCCCCCAGGCCTGGATGCCGTGTTTGGTGTGCATGCGGTGCGCGCATTGCTGGAACGCGGCGAGACGCCCAAGCAAGTGTGGGTACAGGAAGGCAGTGCCGGTAGCCGGCTTGCCGAGCTGCTCGAGGCTGCCCGCCAAGGGGGGGCGCGCATCACGCCGCGCCCCCGCGTTGAGCTCGACCGGCTGGCCAGGGGGGCGGCCCATCAGGGCATTGTCGCGTTCACCGCACCGCTCGCCTTCGGCAATGAGGCGGAGCTGTGGTTCAAGCTCGAGGCCTGGCCGCACCCGTCACCGCCGCTGTTGCTGGTGCTGGATGGCGTCACCGATGTGCACAACTTCGGCGCTTGCCTGCGCAGCGCCGACGCCGCGGGGGTGCACGGGGTGATCGTGCCCAAGGACAAGTCGGCGCCTCTCAATGCCATGGTGCGCAAGGTGGCCTGTGGCGCCGCGGAGAGCGTGCCTGTCTATCAAGTCACCAACCTGGCGCGTTCGCTCGCCCGGCTCAAGGAACTGGGCGTGTGGATCACCGGTACCGCCGGGGAGGCCGAGAGCCTGGTGTTCGATGTCGACCTGCAAGGACCGCTAGCCGTGGTGATGGGCGCCGAGGGAAAGGGGTTGCGGCGCCTGACGCGCGAAGCCTGCGATACCCTGGTCAAGTTGCCCATGGCCGGCAGTGTCTCGAGCCTCAACGTCTCGGTGGCGACGGGAATCTGCCTGTTTGAAGCGGTGCGCCAGCGGGGCTCGGCTTCGCCGGGAGCTGTAAGCCATAAGCTTTAAGCTTAAGAACGCCGGGAAGACACCTCATCAAGGCGACGATCGGTGAGCCGCCTCGGTGAGCGGCGCCGGGGATAGGCCGTAGAGGAGGTCCTCTGCCATGGATGGCAGAGGTAGCGCCCAGGGAGGGGTTCACAGCGCCTCCTCGAAGGCCTTTCACCGGAAAAGCCGCGGATTCAATACGAGACGTTGCTTGCGCCCGTGGTGGCAGTCGGCGCTTGCGCAACCGGCGCCCAGTCTTTAGAATACCTGCGCCCGTTCGCCTGTCGAGCGGGCGCGGTTGTTTGTAAGGTCTGTTGCGATTCAGTCTTGCCCTCAGCCACTGGCTATGTCAGCCAATGTCGCTTGCCACGTTGGCATGTCGACAGCCACTCCTTGCTTCCCGTGAACCAGAGCGGTCCGAGGAAGCTGTCAAACCGCAAGGAGATCCCATGCGTCATTACGAAATCGTTTTCATGGTCCATCCGGACCAGAGCGAGCAGGTTCCCGCCATGGTCGAGCGCTACACCAGCCTCGTCACCGAGAACGGTGGAACCGTGCATCGTCTGGAGGATTGGGGCCGTCGTCACCTGGCCTACCCGATCAACAAGATCCACAAGGCTCACTACGTGCTGATGAACGTCGAGTGCAAGGGCGAGACTCTCGAGGAAATCGAGAACATCTTCCGCTTCAACGACGCTATCATTCGCAGCCTGGTGGTGCGCAGCAAGGAAGCCGTCACCGAGGCGTCGCCGATGATGAAGCCGACGGAAGAAAAGCGCGCTCGTCGTGAAGAGAAGCCGCGCGCCGAATCTGCCTGAGCCCACCCATCGCACGTTTGAAGGAGTCTTCACATGGCACGTTTTTTCCGTCGCCGCAAGTTCTGCCGTTTTACCGCTGAAGGCGTGAAGCAGATCGACTACAAGGATCTGGACACGCTCAAGGCCTATATCACCGAGACCGGCAAGATCGTTCCCAGCCGTATCACCGGGACCAAGGCCCGTTACCAGCGTCAGCTGGCCACCGCTGTCAAGCGTGCCCGCTACCTGGCGCTGCTGCCCTACACCGATAGCCACCAGTAAGTTGCTGGCGTGATGTTGCCGATTGCCCGCTTCGTGATGCGCGGCACGCCCCATGCCGCTGGCGGGGCGGCCCTGGCTACGCTGGTTCCCTGGCTGTTCTGGCTGGGGGCGGGCATTGCCGCCCTGGTCACCTTGCGTCGCGGGCTCTCTTCCGCGTTGCCGGTGATCGTTGCGGCGGCGGTGCCTTCCGGCTGGTGGTGGGCGCAGGGTGATGTAATCCCGCTGGCATGTCTTTTGCTGGTCACCCTGATGGCGGTGGTGCTGCGCTCACGGCTGCGCTGGAGCGAGGCTCTGATCATCGGCGCCCTGGCCGGGGCGGTGATGATCCAGATCGGCATCTTCCTGCCCCCGGGTGGGGCGGGGCCGATGCTCGAGCAGCTTCGCCAGAGCGCGCCCGAGGTCGACCGCATGCTCACCGAGTTCGCCAACCAGGGGCTCGATACCGAGCAACTGGCGGCGATGGTGATTGGCGGAGTGACCGGACTGGTCGTGCTGGTGGCGGCCGTGACGTGCCTGGCTCTGGCGCGTGGCTGGCAAGCGGGGCTTTACAACCCCGGCGGTTTTCGCGAGGAGTTCCATGCGCTGCGCATGGCCCCGCGTGAGCTTGCCGTGCTGGTCGTGCTCGGGGGCGCTGGCATGCTGCTGGGTATTGTGGCACTCGGCATGCTGATGTGGGTGCCGCTGATGGTCGCCGGCATTGCGCTGGTACATGGTGTTATCGGATTGAAGGGGATGAACGGGCTGTGGTTGGTGGCTTTCTATGTCTTATTGATCACCACCTGGCCCATGATTCTGATTGTGCTGCTGCTGGCCTTGATCGACGTATTCGCGGATTTCCGCGGGCGTCTGGCTAGCCGCAACTGACAAGAGGTTTACGAGATGGAAGTCATTCTGCTCGACAATATTGGCAAGCTGGGCGGTCTGGGTGACCAGGTCACCGTCAAACCCGGCTATGGCCGTAACTACCTGGTGCCCTACGGCCTCGCCGTGCCGGCCACCAAGGACAACATCGCCGCGTTCGAATCCCAGCGCGCCGAGCTCGAAGCCCAGGCAGCCGACCGCAAGGCCGAGGCCGAGGCGCGTGCCGCTCAGCTTTCCGAGATCGAACTGTCGCTGGTCTCCAAGGCTGGTGACGAAGGCAAGCTGTTCGGCTCGATCGGCCCGCGTGACCTGGCCGAAGCGATCGCCTCTGCCGGTATCGATATCGCCAAGAGCGAAGTGCGCATGCCGGAAGGTCCGATTCGCCACACCGGCGAATACGACATCCAGCTGCATCTGCACGCGGAAGTCGACACCACCGTGCGCGTGGTGGTGGTGGCCGAGTAAGGTCGTCTCATCTGCGCCGTATTGGCCTGCCAGGGTCGATGCAGCGGACAAGGGGGCGTGGGGATTGGATTCCCACGCCCCTTTCCTTTGTGTGACGATGGCGTAACGTTGGTGAGAGGAGGCGGCACTGGTGGGGATTTTTCTGGTGGGGGTTACGTCGATGGAATCTACGTGGGCAGGAGCCGAGCTGGTCGGTAGGGGCAGAGGCTCGGCCTGGGGTAGAATGTTTGCCCAGTTTCGCCCAGGGTTCGCCGCGCCATGAACGAAATGATCGAGCACGACAAGGAAACCGCTGCCCTCAAGGTGCCCCCGCACTCACTCGAGGCGGAGCAGTCGGTGCTGGGTGGCCTGATGCTCGACAACCAGGCCTGGGACAACGTCGCCGATCGCCTGGTCGCCGACGACTTCTATCGCTATGAGCATCGCCTGATCTTCAACGTGATGGCCGCCATCGCCGAAGGCGGGCGGCCGATGGACGTGGTCACCCTCTCCGAGGCCCTGGAAGGCCGTGACCAGCTCGATACCGTGGGTGGACTTGCCTATCTGGCCGAGCTTGCGCGCAATACGCCTTCGGCCAGCAACATTCGCGCCTACGCCGATATCGTTCGCGAGCGCGCCACCCTGCGCAAGTTGATTCGGGCTTCAAGCCAGATCGCCGACGGTGCCTTCAGCCCCCAGGGTCGCCCGGCTGATGAGCTGGTCGAGGAAGCCGAGCGTCTGGTCTTCCAGATCAGCGAGGAACGACCCAAATCGGGTGGGCCGATCGGCATGAGCGAGTTGCTCTCCAAGGCCGTTGACCGCATCGACGAGCTTTTCAACATGCAGGGCGAGATGTCCGGTCTGTCCACTGGTTTCAGTGATCTGGATGACATGACCTCGGGCCTGCAGCCCTCCGATCTGGTGATCATCGCCGGGCGCCCCTCGATGGGCAAGACCACCTTCGCCATGAACCTTGTCGAGCATGCGGTGATCGCCAGTGACAAGCCGGTGATGGTGTTCTCCATGGAGATGCCCGCCGAATCGTTGATGCTGCGCATGTTGTCATCACTTGGACGTATCGACCAGACGCGGGTGCGAACCGGCCAGCTCGAGGACGAGGATTGGCCGCGCCTGACCTCGGCGGTCAACCTGCTCAAGGACAAGCAGTTGTTCATCGATGACACGGCAGCCCTTTCGCCCAATGAGATGCGCTCTCGTATTCGGCGCCTGGTGCGTGAGCACGGCAACATGGGGCTGATCATGATCGACTACCTTCAGTTGATGCAGATCCCGGGGTTTTCCGAGAACCGTACCGGCGAGATTTCCGAGATATCACGCTCGCTCAAGGGCATGGCCAAGGAGTTTGGGTGTCCGGTGGTGGCACTCTCCCAGCTCAACCGCTCGCTGGAGCAGCGCCCGAACAAGCGTCCGGTGATGTCGGACCTGCGCGAATCCGGTGCCATCGAGCAGGATGCCGATGTCATTGCCTTCGTCTACCGGGATGAGGTCTACAATCCAGATAACCCCGACAACCAAGGCCTCGCCGAGCTGATCATCGGCAAGCAGCGTAACGGCCCCATTGGCACGGTACATATGGCGTTCATCGGCAAGTACACGCGATTCGAGGATCTGGCACCGGATAGTTACCGCGATACGTTTGGCGAGTAGCGAAGGCAAGACACTGCGCTTGAGCCACTCGCACAGGCCCGTATAATGCCGACCCTTCGAGAGCGGCCCGATACAACAGGAAGGAGGCAGCATGGCAGGCGGATTCCGACGCGGCAATCGACAGCGAACTCCCAAGCTTCAGGCTCGAGGTGAGCTCCAGTCGATGGAGCGGGAAGGGCCCTTCAAGGAGTGGCTCGGCATGCCCGACCTCTACCGTTACCAGTTGGTAGTGGAGGGCGAACACTACAGTTACCAGACCGAGGATGCCGAGCTGCCGGTACAGGTGGGTGACCAGGTGGTGTTTCGTTACAAGGAGACCAAGGCTGGCAAATGGATCGATCGCAACTCGCTTGGCAAGGCCATCGATCCCTCGACCTATCAATGATCGGCTGATGCTCGTTCACTCCCACACCTGGAACCCCCTGCATCAGCCGTGGTCACAAACGTGAAGCAGTAGGGTAACTCAGTTGTCATTGGGCAGGTCCACGCTGTGCCCAATGGTCATCTGAACATATGAAGGGAGGGAACCATGGAATTCAAGGACATCAAGGCGTTTGTCGAACATCACGACAATTTCGAGATCCGAGTGATCAGCCATGCCGGCAGTCATTTTTACCAGGTCGAACTGGAAGACATCGAAGGGGCACGGCATATGCTCACCCAGCGTGGCAAACCGGTGTTGTTCCGGTCTCTGGACGATGTCTACCTGGAGCTGAAACGTGCCGGGGTTCACCGTGCCTACCTGGTTCAGCAGGTGCCACACGACGAAGTGATCGGGCGTGATGCCCACTATCAGGACCCGTTGACCTCACGCATGCCGCTAGTCTTTTAGCACCGCTCACTATCACCACCCACCACCCACCATTCAAGCACTCAAGCGCTTCATCAACTTCGCCGCCGATTTTCCCACCAGCGCCCCAGGCGCACCCGGCGGCGAGCGAACCAGCGGTATCCTGCATTCATCATCCCGTGAAGCCCCGGCAGGCTGCTGAGCCATACCAGCCGGCGATAACCCAGTACCGCATACAGCGCCCGGCTGGCGTCCATGCCGATGAACCAGCGTCCCTCATCGTCGCGCACGTGCAGTTTGCCCATCATGGCCTCGAAGGTGGTTCCCAGCCGTTGGGCATCGAAGCCGTGTGCGTGGATATCCACCAGCACGACACGTTCATGGTTTGGGTGGCGGGAAAGCCAGGCGACTTCCTTCTGGCAGAAGGGACAGTGACCATCGTGGTAGAGAGTGATCGGAGCCTGGGCGTCCATGGCGGTGTGGCGACTCATTCGTGGCTCTCCTTGGCGGCCTGATAGCCGGCTCTATGCGCATGGTGCTGTCCACCGCGGCCATAGGCGGGGGCAAAATCGAGGGAAGCCAGAAACGCTTCGGCCTGCTGGTGCATGGCGTTACGCTTTTCATCGCTCATGCGTGACAGCGAGCCGTAGATCAACTTCATGCGTGGGTTGGTGGACAGCGTATCGGCATGGCGTTCAAGGAAATGCCAGTAGAGGCTGTTGAGTGGGCAGGCGCGAGTACCGGTGACCTGCTTGGGGTCATAGCGGCAGTGTCGGCAGTGGTCCGACATGCGGTCGATGTACTTGCCGGAGGCGCAGTAGGGCTTGGAGCCCATCAAACCGCCATCGGCATGCAGCACCATCCCCAGGGTGTTAGGCAACTCCACCCATTCGCTGGCATCGGCATAGACCGCCAGGTACCAGTCGCAGAGGGCTTCCGGCGCCACGCCGCACAGCAGCGCGAAGTTGCCGGTGACCATCAGGCGCTGGATATGGTGCGCGTAGGCATTGTCGCGGGTCATCTCGATGGCGCGCTTGAGGCAGCGCAGCTCGGTGTCGCCGCTCCAGTAGCAGCTGGGCAGACCACGCCCGGCATTCAATCGATTGCCGCGCTTGTAATCGGGCATGCGTGTCCAGTAGAGCCCTCGAACGTACTCGCGCCAACCAAGGATCTGGCGTATGAAACCCTCGACGCTGTTGAGTGGCGCCGCGCCATTCTGCCAGGCCTCCTCGGCCGCTTCGCAGACCTCGTGGGGCGACAATAGCCCGATGTTCAGCGCCGCCGAGAGGCGTGAGTGGTAGAGCCATGGCTCGGCATCGCTGATGGCGTCCTGGAAACGCCCGAAGTCAGGGAGCGAATGCTCGATGAAATGCCCAAGGTCGACCAGTGCCTGGCGTCGGGTCACTGGCCAGTTGAAGCCATCTAGGGTGCCGAAATGGTCGCCGAACTGCTCGGCAACCAACCTCAGGACATCGTCGGTGATGGCATCACGCCGATGGCTGGGGGGCGCCGGGAACACGGCGTCTTTCGCCAGGGGCTCTCGATTGTCATGATCGTAGTTCCACTTCCCTCCGGCCGGGTGGTTGCCCTCCATCAGCAGGCCGGTGCGCTTGCGCTGCTCACGATAGAAGTATTCGAGCCGTAGCTGCTTCTTGCCCTGCGCCCAGGCGGCGAAATCGGCTGGCGTGGTGAAGAAGCGATCATCCTCGATCATTCGCCAGGGGAGCGGGGCGTTGGCGCGCGCCTGAATCTCCTCCAACAGCCGCCACTCTCCCGGCCGTACCACGCGAATCTCGTCGCAATCATAGAGCCCGGCCAGCCGCTCGGCCTCGTCGAGCAGGTCGTGGGTGTTGTCGGCGTCGTCCAGCGCGCTGTAGTGCACCTTGACCCCACGCTTGCGAAGCGACTCGGCGAAATGGCGCATGGCCGAGAGAAACAGCGCGATCTTCTGGGGGTGATGAGCGACGTAGGTCCCCTCGGCTGCAACCTCGCACAGCGCCACCACGCCGCCGTCGGGCAGGCCGACGAGGCTCGGCAGGTCGAGGCTCAGCTGGTCGCCAAGCACCAGCGTCAGGGGGCGCATCATGCATGTACCTCAAGCTGTACAAATTCACCCAATAGTACAACTTCATTCCTGCTGTCGTCTCGAGCCCTGATAGACTGTGCTCATGTATTCGGCATGTTTGCCCTCACCCGTATCGAACGCACAGCAGGAGTCTTGTTCATGACATCAGCCAATCTGGAGCAGGATCAGCCCGGGAGCGGGCGCCTGGCCCATGCCCCGACCGACCATCCGGCGGTGCCGCGCAAGAAGGTCGGGGTGCTGCTGGCCAATCTGGGTACCCCGGACGCCACTGACTATTGGTCGATGCGCCGCTACCTGAGCGAATTCCTCTCCGACCGGCGGGTGGTCGACTACGCGGCCTGGAAATGGCAGCCCCTGCTGCAGTTGATCATTCTCTCGCGCCGCCCCTTCAAGTCCGGCGAGGCCTACCGCAGCATCTGGAATACCGAGCAGAACGAGAGCCCGCTTTTGACCATCACTCGCGAGCAGACCCGCAAGGTGTCCGCGGGCCTGAAAGAACGGCTGGGTGATCAGGTGGTGGTGGATTTTTGCATGCGCTATGGCAACCCATCCACCGACAGCGTGCTCAGACGTATGCAGGCCGAGGGTTGCGAGCGCATCCTGTTCTTTCCGCTCTATCCACAGTACGCCTCACCGACCACGGCCACCGCCAATGATCAGGCGTTTCGCACGCTGATGAAGCTCAAGTGGCAGCCGGCCGTGCGGACGGTGCCTGCCTACTTCGAGCAGCCCGCCTACATCGAGGCACTGGCCAATTCGGTGCGCGAGGCCTATGCGGCGACCGAATCACGTCCCGACGTCCTCGTGGCGTCCTATCACGGCGTGCCCAAGCGCTACTTGCTCGAGGGCGACCCCTACCACTGCCAGTGCCAGAAGACCACGCGCCTGCTGAAGGAGCGCCTGGGCTGGAAGGACGACGAGATCGTCACCGCCTTCCAGTCCAAGTTCGGCCCCGAGGAGTGGGTGGGGCCGGCGACGGTGGAGCACGTGGCCGAGCTTGCCCGCCAGGGCAAGAAGCACATTGCGGTGGTGTCGCCGGCGTTTTCCTCCGATTGCGTGGAGACCCTCGAGGAAATCGAGCAGGAGATCCGCTCAAGCTTTATCGAGGCAGGCGGCGAGACCTTCACCTACATTCCCTGCCTCAACGCGCGCGATGACCATATCGCCGCGTTGCTCTCGGTGATCGAGAACGAGCTCGGCGGTTGGATTTAACCGCTGTATCTGCCGCGGCTGGGGAGGAAGCGCTCAGCCGTGGCCGCGGTCCGGGTGGGGCACCGGGCGCTCACCAATCTCCTCATCCCGCAGTTCCGGTGGCTTGCCGCCAGTGTGGTCCTCGTGGCGCAACTGCATGTGCAGGCCGGTCTTGGCCAGCAGGTGGGCACTGACCGGTGCGGTAATGAACAAGAACAGGGCAATCAGCATCTCCTGGATATCGGGTTTTCCATCAATGACCCAGAAGTACAGCATCGAGGCGATCAGCATGCAGCCGATGCCCAGGGTGGTGGCCTTTGTGGGGCCGTGCAGGCGCATGTAGAAGTCACGCAGGTGCGCCATCCCCAATGAGCCAATGAACACGAAGGTGCCGCCGGCCACCAGCAGAAAGGCGATCACCCCTTCGAGAATCACGTAGAGCATGAGACCTCCTATTCGATGATGTCGCCGCGCAGCAGGTACTTGCAGACCGCCACGGTGCTGATGAAACCGAGCATGGCGATCAACAGCGCCGCCTCGAAGTAGGTCTTGGTATTGAGCCATAGCCCCATCAGCACGATCAGCGCGATCGAGTTGATGTACATGGTGTCCAGTGCCAGCAGCCGATCCGGCATGTCCGGACCCACCGCCAGGCGATAAACGTTGAGTAGCAGGGCTATCACCACCAGCGCGAGGGTGATCGAAAGGGCGATATCTAGCATTCGTAGATCTCCTTCAGGGGCTGCTCGTAGCGCTCGCGGATGTGGGTGATCAGCGCCTCCTCGTCATCGACGTTCAAGGCGTGGATCAGCAGGGTCTTGCCATCCATGCGCAGGTTGGCCGAGACGGTGCCCGGAGTCAGGCTAATGGTGTTGGCCAAAAGCGTCACGGTGAAGCGATCCTGGAGCATCAATGGATACTCGACGAAGTGGGGCCTCAGCTTGCTCCAGGGGTTGGCGATCAGCCAGGCCACCTCGAGATTGGCGATGATGATGTCGCCGAGCACGCGCAGCACGAAGCGCAGCAGAGTCCATGGCTTGGCGACGTGTGGCTGGGCGTCCCAGAAGCGGTGGGTGAACAGCGGTATGGCGATGGCAAGCGCACTCCCCAGCAGGATATGGCCGAAGGCCACGCTGCGCACCAGCAGCAGCCACACCACCAGCAGCAGGATCGACATCAACGGTGTGGGGAGCCAGGAACGAGGCTTCATCATGGGGTCGCTCCGTCGACTTTAATCATCGGGGCATCGAAAAGCGCGTGGATCATCGCCTCGGGGTTGGCCAACTGCTCGGCGGTGGCAAGCGTGTATCCGGTGATCGGCCCTGCCAGCAATACCAGCAGCGGTGAGGCGCCCAGCAACCACATCACGCCAAACCACTGACGACGTGGCAGCGCCTCGCCCATGGCATCTCCCTGGCTGCGCCAGAACAGCGTCGAGCCAGCGCGTGACAGTGCCACAGTGGCGGCAAGGCCCGTCGCCAGGAGGATCGGCCACAACCAGGCTTGCTGGCTGCCTTCGGCGGAGGCCATCACCAGTACCTTGCCTAGCGCGCCCGACATGGGGGGCAGGCCTGCCACCCCCACGGCACCGACGAAGAACAGTCCGGCAAGCCAGCCACCCTGCTTGAGCGGGCGTCCCTTGACCAGGCGCGTGCCGGCCTTGCCGCGCTGTACGCCAATCAGTTCCGCGAGCAGGAACAATCCACCCGTGACCAGGGTGGTGTGGATCAGGTAGTAGAGCAGTGCGGATACGGCCTCGACCGAGCCCATGCCGATGCCCGCCAGCAGCGTGCCCACCGATACCAGCACCAGGTAGGCGACCAGCAGGCGCAGGTCGCGCGCTGCCAGCACCCCAACGCCGGCGGCAATTAGGGTGGCAAGCGAGAACCACCATATCCAGGCCTGCTCCAGGTTGGCGAGACCGCCGGCCGATTCACCGAATACCAACGAATAGACACGCAGGATCGAATAGATGCCGACCTTGGTCATGATCGCGAAGAGTGCCGCCACCGGTGCCGGGGCGGCGGCATAGGCCCGCGGCAACCAGAAGTAGAGCGGCAGGATGGCCGCCTTGAGGCCGAACACCACCAACAGTATGAGGGCACCAGCCTTGACCAGCCCGTCGCGTTCGGCGGGGAGCTCGGCCAGGCGCACCGCCATGTCCGCCATGTTGAGCGTGCCGGTGGCACCGTACAGTATGCCCACCCCGATCAGGAACAATGAGGAACCGGCCAGGTTGAGCACCACATAGTGCACGCTTGACTGGATACGCGCCTTGCCACCGCCATGCAGAAGCAGGGCATAGGACGCCAGCAGCAGCACCTCGAAGAATACGAACAGGTTGAACAGGTCGCCGGTCAGGAAGGCACCGTTGATGCCCATCAGCTGCCACTGGAACAGGCCATGGAAGTTGCTGCCCTTCTCGTCATCCCCCGCGCAGGCGAATACCACAGCACCCAACGCCAGCACCCCGGTCAGCAGCACCATCAGGGCCGAGAGTCGGTCCAGCACCAGCACGATACCGAACGGAGGTTGCCAGTCACCCAGGGCGTAGTAGGTCACCTCGCCGCCGGCCGCCTTTGCCACCAGCGCGATGCCGATCAGCACCAGCAGCGCGGTGGACGCCACGCTGATCAGGCGCTTGGTGCGTGTCACCCCTTGGCGGCTGCGTAACAGCAGGATGCCCGCCACCAGCGGTAGTACCACCGGCAGTACGATCAGATGCTGGATCACGCCCGACCCTCCCCATCTTCACGCTTGCGACCGTCCACATGGTCGTTGCCCGCCTCGCTGCGCGCACGCATTGCCAGGATCACCACGAAGGCGGTCATGGCGAAGCCGATAACGATGGCGGTCAGCACCAGCGCCTGGGGCAATGGATCGGCATAGGTCCCTGGGCCATCGAGTATCGCGGCGCCATCGGTGGTAAGACCGCCCATCGAGAACAGGAACAGGTTCACCGCGTAGGAGAGCAGGGTCAGGCCGACCACCACCGGGAAGGTGCGGCCACGCAGGGTCAGGTAGAGCCCGCAGGCGGTCAATACCCCGGTGGTGATGGCATAGAGGCTTTCCATCAGCGATTCTCCTTGGTGAGCCGCTTGTTGGCAGCGGCGCTTGTCTGCGAAGCTTCCTTGGTTGGGCGGTGGGACGTGGTGACCTTGCCGAGGTTGGCGAGGATCATCAACGTGGCGCCCACCACGGCAAGGTAGACGCCCAGATCGAAAAGCATGGCCGTGGCCAGTTCAAATTCGCCCACCAGTGGCAGGTGGAAGTGTCCGAATGCCGAGGTCAGGAAGGGGTGGCCGAACAGCCAACTGCCGAGGCCGGTGAGGGTGGCGATGGCCACGCCGATGATGGCGACAGGCTGGTAGGGGAAGTCGAGGCGCTGCTGGGCCCATTCCACGCCGCGAGCCATGTAGAGCAGGATCAACGCCACGGCGGTAATCAGCCCCGCGATGAAGCCGCCGCCGGGCAGGTTGTGGCCGCGCAGGAAGATGAAGGCGGACACCAACAAGGCAAGTGGCAGCAGCGCCATGGAGATCGACGTCAGGATGGCCGGATAACGATCCGGTGACCACACGCGCCCTTCGCCGTCACTGTGGGGCATGAACAGCCTCAGGCGGTTGAGCAACTTGAAGATGGCCAGCCCCGCAAGAGCCAGTACGGTGATCTCGCCCAGCGTATCGAAGCCACGAAAGTCGACCAGAATCACGTTGACGACATTATGGCCACCGCCGCCGGGGATGCTGTTGTCGAGGAAGAAGCCCGAAATTGGCGCGTTGTCGCGGGTCAGTACCGCGTAGTTGAGGCTTGCGACAACGAAGCCCAGGGTGCCGGCCAGCACCACGTCACGCAGGTTACGTCGTGGAGAGGATTCGCGCGGTGTCTTCTGGGGCAGGAAGAACAGCGCCAGCATCAGCAGGATCATCGTCACCACCTCCACGGACAGCTGGGTCAGGGCCAGGTCAGGCGCGGAGAAGCGCGCGAAGGTCAGCGATACCATCAGACCCACCACGGATAGCAGGATCAACGACACCAGCCGGTAGCGATGCGTGACGGCGGTGCCCACACCCCCGAAGATCAGCAGCGCCGCACCGAGCAGCAGCACGCCGTCGATGGGCTGGTTGCCCTTGCTGCCGGTCAGCGGCCCCATGCCGGCGAGTCCGATTCCCCCCATGACCAGTGATGCGAGCAGCAGCCAAGCCATGTAGCGCTGCAGCGAGCCGCCCTCGAAGCGGGTGAGTACCTTTTCGGCGCGCCGGTTCAGCGACTGGACCGAGTCCTCGAAGACCAGGCGCGAGTCCACCGAGCGAAATCCCTTGAGATAGCGTCGCAGGTCGCCATGGCGCCAATAGGTGGCAATGCCGGCCATCAGTGCCACCACGCTCATGGCCAGGGGCAGGTTCACGCCGTGCCAGATCGCCAGATGGAAGTCGAGCGACTCGCCAAGGACCGCCTGGGAGGCCATGTCGAGCAGGCCGGTGGCCAGCGCCGCAGGGAACAGGCCCACCAGCACGCACAAGGCGACCAGCAGTTCCACCGGCGCTCGCATCAGGCGTGGTGGTTCATGGGGAGGGGATGGCGGTGCTTCGCGGGCAGGCTTGAAGAAGACCGCATGCACCAGGCGCAACGAGTAGGCCACCGAGAGGATACCCCCCAGGGTGGCCAGCACCGGCATCGCCCAGCTCAAGCCGCCGAGTACCGGGGTCGAAAGGCTCTCGGTGAAGAACATCTCCTTGGAGAGAAAGCCGTTGAGCAGGGGCACGCCGGCCATGGCGGCGGCGGCCACCGTGGTCAGCACGGCGGTGACCGGCATGGCGCGGCGAAGTCCGCCGAGCCTTCCCAGTTCACGGGTGCCGGTTTCATGGTCGATGATTCCGGCGCTCATGAACAGCGCCGCCTTGAAGGTGGCATGATTGAGAACGTGAAACAGCGCGGCAAGCACAGCCATTGGGCTGCCGATGCCCAGCAGTACGGTGATCAGGCCCAGGTGGCTGACCGTGGAAAAGGCCAGGATGGCCTTGAGGTCGGTCTTTAGCAGCGCGAACCAGGCACCATAGAGCAGCGTCGCCATGCCCACCAGCGACACCACCACCGACCACAGTTCACTGCCAGCGATCGCAGGGTGGAGCCTGGCCATCAGGAAGATGCCGGCCTTGACCATGGTGGCAGAGTGCAGATAGGCCGACACCGGGGTGGGCGCGGCCATGGCGTGGGGCAGCCAGAACTGGAAGGGGAACTGTGCCGACTTGGTAAAGGCGCCAAGCAGCACCAGGCCCAGCATCAATGGATAGCGTGGGTCGGCGAGGATCGCATCGCCGCTGGCCAGCACCACGTCGATGTCGAAGCTACCGGCCATGTCGCCGAGCAGCAGCAGGCCGGCGAGCAGCGCCAGGCCACCAGCGCCGGTCACGGTCAGCGCCATGCGTGCACCCTTGCGGGCGTCGCTGCGGTGCGACCAGAAGCCGATCAGCAGGAAGGAAGAAATGCTGGTCAGTTCCCAATAAAGCCACAGCAGTAACAGGTTGTCGGACATCACGATGCCGACCATCGAGGCCATGAACAGGATCAGGTAGGCGTAGAAGCGGCCGTAGGGTTCCTCTGGCGACAGGTAGAAATGGGCATACAGCAGGATGAGCAGCCCGATGCCGAGGATCAGCAGGTTGAACAGCACCGACAGGCCATCCAGTCTCAGCGCCAGGTCGAGCCCCAGGCTTGGTATCCAGGCGGCGGCGAAGCGTAGCGATTCTCCAGCGGCGATTCCGGGTAGCTGGGCAAGGGTCAGTAACAGCCCAAGGGCAGGGAGCGCAGCGGTGGCAAGCGAGCAGAATCGCCTTCCACGCCCCGAGGTCAGCACGGGTACGATGACACCCAGCAGCGGCAACAGGGCTATCCACAGCAATGTCATTGAACGGTCATCCTGCGCGGGTCTGAATTAGGGGCATGTTGCTGTCGGGATCTGTGAGCGGCTTGTCGCCTTTTGCCATCCCTTGGCCAACGCGCCCACCCATGATCTTGCCCTGTCTACTCTACCGTAAACATTTGTTGGTCGCCCCTTCCTTGCCTTTCAACACCTTGGCTCTATAGAGTAGTTGCTTGATCCGGCCAAGCCCGAAGATGAAGGTAGCAGGGGCAGAGAGTAACGGGGAGGGCGTGACATGCAGCTTGCCGTAATGGGTGGCTTCATCCTGGCGGGAATGGCGCCACTGCTGCACCACTGGTTTGGTGCCAGGACACCGTTGGTCATGGCGATTCTGCCGTTGTCCATGGCGATGTGGTTGATGGGGCAGTGGCCAACGATTGCGGCCGGCGACGTGCTGCTGCTGGAGTGGGCCTGGGTACCCGCGCTCGGTATTACGTTGACCTTCCTGATCGATGGCCTGGCCTGGCTCTTCGCGATGCTGATCACCGTGATCGGCGCACTGGTGCTGATTTATACCGGCGACTATCTGAAAGGCCATCGTGATCTGCCACGCTTTCTGGTGGTGATCGTCGCCTTCATGATGTCGATGCTCGGCCTGGTGCTGTCCGATAACCTGGTAACCCTGTTCGTCTTCTGGGAACTCACCAGTATCACCTCCTACCTGTTGATCGGGTTCAACCACACCGATCTCACGGCGCGAAAATCGGCACAGCAAGGCCTGTTCGTCACGGTGGCTGGCGGTCTTGCGCTGATGGCAGGACTGGTGATGTTGGGTGTTGCCGGCGGCAGTTGGTCATTGTCCGAGCTGAACGCCATGGGTGATGTCCTGCGTGAGCATGATCTCTACACCCCCTTGCTGATCTGTGTGTTGCTCGGTGCCTTTACCAAGTCGGCTCAGTTTCCGTTTCATTTCTGGCTACCCAATGCCATGGCTGCGCCCACGCCGGTCTCGGCCTACCTGCACTCCGCCACCATGGTCAAGGCAGGGATTTATCTTCTGGCGCGACTGCAGCCAAGCCTTGGCGGTACCGAGATGTGGATTATTATCCTCTCGGTTGTTGGGGCATTCACCATGTTCACTGGTGCCTTCCTGGCCATTCGCAATACCAACGTCAAGAAGCTGCTTGCCTACTCCACGGTGATGGCCCTGGGAACCTTGACGATGCTGTTGGGGATCGGCACCGAAGGCGCGCTGATTGCCTTCGTTACCTTCCTGCTGGCTCATTCGCTGTACAAGGGCGCGCTGTTCATGGTTGCCGGTATCCTGGATCATGAGACCGGCACCAAGGATGTCACTGCGATGGGTGGTTTGCGCCACGTGATGCCCAAAACCACCCTGGTGGCCTGTATCGCGGCGTTGTCGCTGGCGGGCCTGCCGCCGCTGCTTGGCTTCGTCGGCAAGGAGCTGATGCTGGAGTCAGTGCTCGCTGCTGATCACTTTGACATGCTGATACTGATGCTGGCCTTCATCGCGGCCTTCCTTACCCTGGCGGTGGCGGCTGTCATGGTGCTTAAACCGTTCTTTGGCAAACGTCGCGAGACACCCAAGACACCACATGAAGCCCCGACAGGCATGCTGGCAGGTCCTGCCATGCTTGCCACCTTATCGTTACTGTTGGGCCTGATGCCTGGGGTTCTCGACTCCCTGGTAACCGCGACGGTAGAGCAGATGGGCGTTGCTGGACCAGACGTGCACCTGGCACTCTGGCATGGCATTAACCTGCCGCTCATCCTGTCGCTTGTGAGCCTGGCATTGGGGGCGCTTGTTTACCGCCACTGGGATCGAGTGCGTGCCCGTTTGGCACGACTTGATCCGCTGCTGGCGCGGGGGCCAGAAGCCGGTTACGAGGCGTTGATGGCCTGGGTGGTGGTGTTCTCCGAGTGGCAGACCCGCGTGCTGCAGAACGGCTATATGCGCAACTATATTCTTGTGATGATCCTCACGCTGATTGCCTTGATCGGCAATTCATTGTTGCTGCGGCATGCACCACAGTTGGCTTTTCACCTGGATGTACAGTTCCACGAAGCGGTTGTGGTGGGCATGATGGTGATGGGGGCATTGTTCGCCACCATCGCTCGCTCAAGACTTGGGGCGGTGGTCTCTGTGGGCATAATGGGATTCTCCATAGCCCTGACTTTCATTCAGTTCAGCGCTCCAGACCTGGGTATCACGCAGTTGCTGGTCGAGACCCTGACAGTGATACTGCTGGTACTTGTGCTGTTCCGTTTACCTCGCTTCTCTACCTTGTCGAATCCACTGGAGCGAGTTCGCGACGTCATTGTTGCAGGCTGCATGGGAGGCATGATCACCCTGCTGGTGCTCACTTCGTGGAGTATCGATCAGTTCGTGCCAATTTCCGGTTATATGATCGAGAACAGTGTGCCATTGGCGCACGGCCGCAACATTGTCAACGTCATACTGGTCGACTATCGCTCGTTGGACACCTTGGGTGAAATCTTCGTGCTGGCACTGGCTGCGATTGGCGTTTTCGCGATGCTCAAGTTCCGTGCCCCGGAGAGATCAGTGAAACAGGGCGCTGCAGCCAAGGAGAATGCAGATGGTTAAGTCCGGTACCATCATTCTCAATACTGCTGCGCGGCTGATGATGCCACTGCAACTGTTGTTCTCGGTATTTCTGCTGTTGCGCGGTCATGACGAGCCTGGTGGTGGCTTCATTGCCGGATTGGTGGCAGCGGGCGCCTTCACGCTTTATCTGTTCGCCTTTGGCGTCTCGGCTACCAAGCAAGTGCTTCGCATGGTCGATCCTCGTGATCTGATCGGTGTGGGGCTATTGCTGGGAATGGTATCGGTCTTCCCGGCGTGGTTCATGGGGCAGGCATTCCTGACTGCTCAGTGGTGGACTATACCGATCATCGATTTCAAGGCATCGACCGTGCTGATTTTCGACATCGGTGTCTATCTGGCGGTATTGGGCTCGGTACTGGCCATGGTGATGACGTTGATGGAGGTCGACAAGGATGAGCCATGAACCAATGACGATAAGGCATGATAACCCCACGCTGGCAAAACCCTCAGGGGGAGGTGATTCATGGAACCCTTGATGGCAGTGGCCATCGGACTGCTCTATGCGGCGGCCATTTTTCTGATGCTGCGGCGCTCCATCGTCAAGTTGGTGATCGGCCTGATGCTGCTCTCGAATGCTGCCAATCTGTTGATCTTTACCTCGGCGGGCATGACACGCGGTGCCCCGCCACTGATTCCAGATGGTATGCCTGGACCACTCGGCACTATCGCTGATCCTCTTCCGCAGGCGGTCGTGCTGACGGCTATCGTGATCGCATTCGGTGTGCTGGCCTTCGCAGTGGTTCTGATCCGCCGTGCCTATGAGATCGTCAAGGCCGATGACCTGGACAAGATGAAGGATACCGACACGTGAGGCCCGAAGTCGCTCTACCCGTATTGTTGCCGCTGTTGTCTGGCTCCATCTCAATACTGTTTTGGCGTGCGCGACCCATGCAGCGCTTCGTGGCCGTGGCCGGTAACCTTGCCTTGCTGGTCGTCTCGTTATGGTTGATGGCCTCCGTCAGTCGTGATGGTTACGTCAGCATCCAGATGGGAGGTTGGGAGGCGCCATTCGGTATTACCCTGATTGCCGACATGCTCAGCGCGGTGATGATCGTTCTGACAGCCATCATAGGACTTGCCCTGTCGATCTATTCCTTGGCTTCGACGGGGCCGGATCATGAAAAGTTTGGCTATTATCCTCTGATGCATCTGTTGCTGGCAGGTGTGGCTGGCGCCTTCTTGACCGGGGATATCTTCAACCTCTACGTGTGGTTCGAGGTCATGCTGGTAGCCTCCTTCGGGCTATTGATCCTTGGCGGCGAAAAGCCGCAGATGGAAGGGGCTATCAAGTACGTTACCCTCAACTTGCTGGCATCGGTGATCTTTTTGACAGCCATCGGGTTGTTGTATGGCATGGTTGGCACTCTGAACATGGCCGACATTGCCCTGCGCCTGGCCGAGGCAGAACACCGCGGTATGGTCGAGGTACTGGCGGTGATGTTCATGGTGGCCTTTGGTATCAAGGCGGCGGCTTTCCCTTTGTTCTTCTGGTTGCCAGCGTCCTACCACACCCCACCGGTGGCAGTTTCTGCCTTGTTTGCAGGGCTGCTGACCAAGGTCGGTGTCTACTCGTTGTTTCGGGTATTCACTCTGATGTTTAACGACACGCTTGATTACACTCAGGACCTACTTATCTGGGGGGCCGCTTTCACCATGGTGACTGGTGTACTGGGCGCAGCTGCGCAGTACGAGTTCAGGCGAATCCTGTCGTTTCATATCGTCAGTCAGATCGGCTATATGATTCTGGGGCTGGCGCTGTTTACACCGTTGGCCATTGCCGGCGGGATCTTCGCTGTCATGCACAATATCGTCGTCAAGACCAACCTGTTTCTGGTCAGCGGGATAACTCGCCGCTTGCAGGGCACCTACCAGTTAAAGAAGATGGGGGGGCTCTACAAGGAGCACCCTTGGTTGGCAGTGGCTTTCTTTATTTCAGCTTTCTCACTGGCTGGGGTGCCGCCCCTGTCCGGGTTCTTTGCCAAGTTCGTGATCGTCAGGGCCGGTATCGAGGCCGAAGCCTACGTAGTCACAGGCATCGCGCTTGCAGTGGGTCTCATGACGCTATATTCCATGGTCAAGATATGGAACGAGGTTTTCTGGAAATCGTTACCTGAGGATAACCTGGTTCCTGAACTGGGTGTGGCGAGTGGAGATGATTCGCGAATGGTCAAGCCTAACCTGTGGCTCATGTACCTCCCGGTAGCTGGCTTGGCGTTCTGCGCTGTGTTGATTGGTATCTTCGCCCAGCCTCTGATGGTGACCATGCAGGTGATCGGTGATCAATTGATGACCCCGCAGGGCTATATCGAGGCTGTGCTTGGGCCAGGAGTGGATGTCGGTGACATGCTTCTGGAGTCGCAGCTTGAGGAGTCAAGTCCATGACCGGCGCCATCTGGAATCTGCTTCTTGCCTTGGCCTGGGTGGTTCTCAGTGGCGATTTTACCGGGCTGAACTTGATGGTCGGCCTGGTATTCGGCTACATCACCCTGGTACTGATCGAGCCTCAGGTCCCGGCGCTAGGGGGCTATTCGGTGCGGCTGCCGCGCATCCTTCGCTTTCTAGGCTTCTTCATCAAAGAGCTGCTTCTGGCCAACTTGAAGGTGGCTTTCGACATCCTGACGCCTCCATGGCACATGAAGCCAGGGGTGATCGCCATGCCGTTGGAGGCGCGCAGTGAGCTCGAAATCACTATGGTAGCCAACCTAATATCGCTGACACCCGGAACGCTGAGTCTTGATGTCTCCGATGACCGCAAGGTGCTCTACATTCACGCCATGTTCCTCGACAACGAAGATGAATTGCGGCGCAATCTCAAGGAAATGGAATCCCGTGCATTGGAACTGTTTCGCTGAAACCTGCCTTCAAGAGGTGCCACCATGGAGACTGTGATCCTGATCAGCCAGGTGGTGATGGCGCTTGCTCTGATCCTCGCTTTCGTCAGGGTCGTGCGCGGCCCAAGCTTGCCTGATCGTGTGGTGGCACTGGAGTTGTTCGCCAGTATCGTGGTGGGGTTGGTTGGTGTTACTGCCATCCAGACTGGGGTGCCAAGCTTTCTCGATGCGGCTATCGTCATTGCCTTGATGGGGTTTCTGGCAGCCATTGGTTTCGCGCGTTTTCTCGAGCGTGGAGGGCCGCGAGATGATTGATGTTTTCAAGGGTATTTTCATCCTCTCCGGAGCCATATTCATGCTGCTCGCGGCGCTTGGCATTCTGCGACTTCCCGACCTGCTCACCCGCATGCATGCCACGACTAAAGCCGCCGCCCTGGGCGTCATTCTGATAATGCTCGCGGTGGCGCTGCACTTTGCTCAAGTGGGTGTTGTCGCCAGGGCCTTTGCCATTATCGTGTTCATTCTGATGACCGCTCCAGTTGCCGCTCACGTGCTGGGACGCGCTGGCTACTTCGTCGGCTCGAAGCTGTGGAGCGGTACGGTCAAGGACGAGCTGCGTCCGAACTATGACCCGCTGACCCATGAGCTCAAGAGTGGCATGGAAACCGAGGCCAATGCTCGGCGCCAGCCTCGTGAAACAGATGCCCCCTGAACGACTTGGCCTTACGCAAGAGACCACCTTCGGGTGGTCTCTTGCGTTGGGGAGTGGTGCATGTACAAGAACTGTACGATAATCTTGTACATGTCCACTAATAATGAGTCGAGGTGCTGCCATGCAGCGCAAGGCCGACCTGCCCACGAAACCCTGCATCCTCTGCGGACGCCCCTTCTCCTGGCGCAAGAAATGGGCGCGTTGTTGGGAGGCGGTACGATTCTGCAGTGAGCGTTGCCGGCGCGAGTCGAAGCGCCAGGCGCGTCGAGCCCATCGTTGTGCAGGAGGCCTGACATGAGCCTTTGCATAGTGTGGCTGCGACACGACCTGCGTCTGGCCGACAATCCGCTGTTTGCCTTCGACCGCATGCCCGAGAACCTGGTCTGCCTTCATGTGCTTGATCGCCAGTGGTTATCCCCGACACCCGCGCTGGGCGTGCCACGCGTGGGGCCGGCGAGGCTTAAATTCATCTGGCAGAGCCTGATGGCGTTACGCGGCGAGCTGTTGAAACGGGGCAGTGACCTGTTGATTCGCGTGGGCGACCCCGTTGATGAGGTGGCAAGCCTTGCGGAGTGCCATGGTGCTAGTGAAATTCGTGTGCGCCGTGATGCGGGCCATGACGAGATGCGTGATGTCAGGACGCTGAGGACGCGTCTGGATGGCCGGATCCGACTCAGCGAGCATGACAGTGGCACACTGTTTGATACCTTGACGCTGCCGGTTGACGTCGAGTCGTTGCCGCCTACCTTTTCGGCGTTTCGACGGCGTGCCGAGCGCAATGGGAGCATCAATGACCCGCTGCTCGCTCCCGTGACCCTGCCGCCGTGGCCCGACGCCGTGTCACGAGGCCTTCCCGCACTGCGTGGCGTCTGTCAGTATGCTGCCGCCTGGAAAACCGATCCTCGCGGTCAGTTCCACTTCGAAGGCGGGGAGGCGGCGGGTCATGAAAGGCTCGAGCATGTGCTGTGGCAGAGCCGGCTGGCAATGCGCTACAAGCAGACCCGCAACCGATTGCTGGGGGCCGATTTTTCCACGCGGCTTTCGGCCTGGCTGGCACACGGCTGCCTATCGGCGCGTCAGGTCCACCAGGCGGTGCGCCAGTGGGAGGCCGAGCATGGCCCCAATGAATCGAGTTACTGGATAATTTTCGAGCTGCTGTGGCGAGACTACTTCCACTGGGCCGCCCGCCAGGAGGGCAGCGGGCTTTTCGGGCGGCGTGAGCTTCCGACAGCGGATGCCACCTTCCGGTGCTGGGCCGAAGGGCGCACCGGGGTGCCGTTCATCGATGCGGCGATGCACGAACTGGCCGCGACCGGCTGGCTCTCGAATCGCGCACGCCAGAACGTGGCCAGTTACTTCGTCAAGGACCTGGGAGGTGACTGGCGGCTTGGGGCGGCCTGGTTCGAGCATTGCCTGGTCGACTTCGATGTGGCCAGCAACTGGGGGAACTGGCGTTATGTCGCGGGCGTGGGACGGGATACCCGTGATCGTTGGTTTCATGTGCTCAGGCAAGCCGAGCAGTATGACCCCTGGGGCAGGTATGTCACCCATTGGCAGCCTTCGCTGCGCGCCCTGCCGGCCGGCAGGGCGCGTCATCAACCGTGGCGAGTCGACCCCGATCGCTACCCGCCCCCGATCATGATCCCCAAGGCCTGGGAAGACCGGTTGCTGGCGATCCATGAGGCGGTCGAGCCCGACGAATGAGTCATCAATTCAAGCCTTTTTCACAGGAGACACGATGTTTGCCACTGGTTTCTCCCGCCTGGCCCTGGCGCTTGGCTTCGCCGGATTGTTGCCTTTCGTTGGCGCCGCCATGGCCACCTGGCTTGCCCCGGTGGCCTGGCAGGGGGTGGCCATCAATGCCTTTCTTGCCTACAGCGCGGTGATCCTGTCGTTTCTGGGCGGCGTGCAGTGGGGAGTGGCGATGTCATGGCCAAGCAGCGGTCACGACGTCATGGCCAGGTTGGTCGTGAGCATGGCCCCCAGCCTGATCGCCTGGCCCGCCCTGATGCTCCACCCGTTGAGTGGTGCCTGGGCGCTGGCCGCCGGGTTCGTGGTGATGAGGCTGTACGAGCTCAGCCGTGAAGGCCGGCAACCGCTGCCGGCCTGGTACCAGCGCTTGCGTACCCTGCTGACTCTGGTCGTGCTCATCTGTCATGCGGCGGTGATCTGGCGCTTCATGGTGGTGTGACGCCGCCTTCGCATTGCCGGTGCCTTGCGGGTGGCGGGGCGCGGCAAACTGCGCGATGATCGTTGCTGCCTATTCGCCAAGGAGAGCCGTTTGACCATGCGCAGGATGTTGACCACTACCTTGATGCTGGCGCTGCTGGCCGGTTGCCAGAGCGGCCCTGCTCGAAATGCCAGTGCCGCCGACCACGAGGGCGCCGAGCCATCTGCCAGTGAAGCCTCCACGAGCCAAGCGACAGACCATCGAGATTCCGAGCCTGCGCGTGACGCCGAGCCTACGCGTGACGCCGAGTCTGAGCTTGAGGATTTTGCCTCCTGGCTGGCGGACTTTCGGCGAGAGGCTCGTGCCGAGGGCATCAGCGAAGCGACCCTTTCCAGCGCGCTGGATGGCCTGCGCTACCGCGAACGCGTGATCGAGCTCGACCGCTCGCAACCGGAGTTCGTCCGGCCGATCTGGCAATATCTCGACAGTGCGGTATCCGCCCAGCGTGTCTCTCAGGGGCGTGACAGGCTCGCCGAGCATCGTGACACCGCGCGCCGTATGGAACAGCGTTATGGCGTGCCCGCCGAGGTGGTGGTGGCGATCTGGGGGATCGAGAGCAACTATGGCGGCAACTTCGGGGACTTTTCGACGCTCGAGGCACTGGCGACACTGGCCTTTGAGGGGCGTAGAAGCGACTTTGCCCGAGGCGAATTGCTTGCGGCGCTGCGCATCATCGAGGCTGGCGACATCGCCGCCGACAGCATGATCGGTTCCTGGGCGGGCGCCATGGGTCATACCCAGTTCATTCCTTCGAGCTTCGAAGCCTACGCCGAGGATGGCGATGGCGATGGACGCCGGGATATCTGGGGCAGCATCCCCGATGTGATGGCATCCACCGCCAATTACCTGGCGCGTGCCGGCTGGCGGGCAGGGCAGCCGTGGGGCATGGAGGTGCAACTCCCCGAAGGTTTCGATTACGCCCAGACCGAGCTCTCGACGCGTCGCACCGCTGCCGAGTGGGCTGATCAAGGCGTTCGTGGCGTGGCTGGCGGCGCCTTGCCAGCCTTCGAACAGTCCTCGGTGATCGCCCCGGCCGGGGCCCGTGGCCCGGCTTTCCTGGTGGGCCCGAACTACCGGGCCATCCTGCGCTACAACAATGCCACGAGCTATGCGTTGGCTGTCGGCAATCTTGCCAATCAGATTGCCGGTCGAGATGGCATTCAGCAGGGCTGGCCACGTGACGAACAGCCCTTGTCGCGCAGCCAGATGCGCGACATGCAGCGCGCGCTCAACGCGCGAGGATTCGATGTCGGCACGCCGGACGGAATCATGGGGCCCAATACCCGCAGTGGGCTGCGTGACTACCAGCGCGACATCGGGGTGATTCCCGATGGTTTCGCCACGGTAAGTCTGCTTGAACGGTTGCAACGCTAATCTCTTGAGGAGTCATTGATGAAGTTATCCGTTTGGCCTTCCAGCTTCGGCAAGGCGTTGATGGTGGGACTTTTGAGCATCGCCACGCTACCGGCACTGGCCGAAGAGGGAGACGAGCGCGAGGAGAAGGTATTTGGCTGGGTCGAGATGGCAACATTGCCAGCACTGGACATCCAGGTGAAGGCCAAGCTCGACAGCGGTGCGCTGACGTCCTCTCTGGATGCGCGCGACATCGAAACGTTCGAGCAGGACGGCGAGGAGTGGGTGCGCTTTCGTCTCAAGCTCGAGGATGAAGGCAACGGAGAAACCGTCAGTGAAGAGATGGAGCTGCCGTTGTACCGAGACCTGAGAGTGCGCGGCGCTGGAGGCCGCGATGAGCGCCCAGTGGTACTGATGAATATCTGCATGGGCGATACCATCTATGAAGAGCAGTTCAGCCTGCGCGACCGTGGCGAGATGAATTATCCGCTGTTGCTGGGTCGGCGCACCATTTCCCACCTGGGGCTGCTCGATGTCCGAGACACCTTCCTGAATGACCCCGAATGTGGCGAGGATGCCGAGGTGGTGGAACACGAGTCGGATTGATCCTACGGCTGACGGCACGCGGACGCGTCCAGCGCCTGCCCATTTCGCTACGGCTCCGGACTAGAATAGCCTGGCAAGCAGTGCCGTTACCGCCGTTTCCACGCGCAGGATACGAGGGCCGAGATGAATGCCCTCGCAGCCCGCTGCCAGCAACCGCTCTACTTCCCACTCGATGAAGCCCCCTTCTGGCCCCACCAGCAACAGGGTGGGGGCGTCGATGCCACGCGGACAACTGATCGGCATGCCCGGGTGAGCAAGCAATCCACGACGTGCGGCCAGGAGCTCCGGCAGGTGGTCTTCGACGAATGGACGAAAGCCACGCGCCAGGGTGACATCCGGAAGCACGGTATCACGCGCCTGCTCCAGGCCGAGTGTCAGGTGGGCCTGAATCTTGGCGGGTGAAAGCTCCGGCGATTGCCAGTAACTCTTCTCGACGCGTCGCGTGTGCAGCAGGGTCAACTGCTTCACGCCCAACGCCGTGACATGCTCCAGTGTGCGCGCCAGCATTCGCGGACGGGGCAGTGCCAGTACCAGGTGTACCGGTAACGCGGGCGGCGGCGCCTGGTCCAGGGTGTCGATGGCGAAGCGGGCCTCGTCAGCATCGAGGGACAGCAGCTCGCCACGCCCGATACCGCCCCCCGCGACACCCAGGGTCATGGCATCACCCACGCGTGCGCGGTGAACCTCGCGCAGGTGAGTCACGCGTCGCGGGTCACGCACTCGCGCCAGATGGTCGTGTTCGATGTCGTCGGGAGACAGAAGAATCAGGTTCATTGGGCCTCGTTGATGCCACTTCCCTTGCATGGATGGTGTCGCGGTGCACAATACTCCAGTAGACGAGGGCAGTTGCCCAGCCGGCACCGATACTTTTCGGTGACCGACGACATGACAAGGAGCAGCGCCGTGCGCGTGATTCGCAAGTATGCCAACCGTAGGCTCTATGATACCGAACAGAGCCGCTACGTGACTCTCGAGGATCTTCGTCGCCTGATTCTCGAGGAAGTGCCGTTCAGGGTCGAGGATGCCAAGACCAGCGAGGACCTGACCCGCACCATCCTGCTGTCGATCATCATCGAGCAGGAACAGGGCGATGGGGAGGCCGAGGTGTTCTCCAATGACCTGCTGGCCCAGTTCATCCGTGTCTACGACATGGCCCAGCCGCTGCCCCTGGCGCGTTACCTGGAGCAAGGCACCAAGCTGATGCTGGAGCAGCAGCAGCGCATGCAGGACCAGTGGCAGCAGGCCATGCGCCACTCGCCGATGGAGCTGATGCGCGAACTTGCCGAGGAAAACATGCGCTTCTGGCAGCAGACCATCGGCCCGACCGGCTCCCAGGGGGAAGGCAAGGATGATGGCAAAGGTGGCGACGATGGCGATGGCAAGAAGCAGTGACCTGTCTCCGGTTCAGCACCGAGTGGAATTGCCAACTGCGATAGCCCTGGACCGTTGTCGCCGATGGGGGCGGCCGAGGGCACTTTCTGACATAATGCCGCGACGTTTCGAGTAGCCCATCTCGCGCGTTGAAACGTCTAACGCGCTGTGACACAAGGTTTGACGGATGAAGGTTCTGATCATTGGCGGCGGTGGCCGCGAACATGCCCTGGCCTGGAAGGTCGCAAGCTCACCTCGGGTCACGTCGGTTCATGTGGCCCCCGGCAATGCCGGAACCGCTCGTGAGTCGGGGATTGCCAATGTCGACATCACAGTGGATGACCTCGACGGCCTGGTGGCTTTTGCCCGTGACAACGCCATCGACCTGACCATCGTCGGTCCCGAAGCCCCGCTCGTGGCAGGTGTGGTGGATCGTTTCCGCGAGGCGGGGCTGACGATTTTTGGCCCCACCGCCGGCGCCGCCCAGCTCGAGGGCTCCAAGTCCTTCACCAAGGACTTCCTGGCCCGTCACGCCATTCCCACCGCCGACTACCAGACCTTCACCGAGGTTGCCCCGGCGCTTGCCTATCTAGCCGAGCAAGGTGCTCCTATCGTCATCAAGGCTGATGGTCTGGCGGCCGGCAAGGGGGTGATTGTTGCCATGGATCAGGCCGAGGCCGAGGCGGCAATCCGCGACATGCTCGAGGCCAATGCCTTCGGCGATGCCGGGGCCAGGGTAGTGATCGAGGAGTTTCTCCAGGGGGAGGAGGCCAGTTTCATCGTCATGGTGGATGGCCAGACGGTGCTGCCGATGGCCACCAGCCAGGATCACAAGCGAGTGGGCGAAGGCGATACCGGCCCCAATACGGGTGGCATGGGCGCCTATTCGCCCGCGCCTGTGGTCACCGACGACGTGCACCAGCGCATCATGGACCAGGTGATTCTGCCCACCGTGAGGGGCATGGCAGAGGAAGGCCATGCCTACTCCGGTTTCCTGTATGCCGGCCTGATGATCGACGCGTCCGGCAACCCCAGGGTGATCGAGTACAACTGCCGCTTCGGTGACCCCGAGACACAGCCGATCATGTTGCGCCTGACGTCGGATCTTGCCGAGCTGTGCCTGGCGGGTGCCCGGGGAGAGCTTGCCGGCCTAGCCTGTGAATGGGACCCGCGTGTCGCGGTGGGCGTGGTGATGGCAGCCGGTGGCTACCCCGGCAGCTACCGCAAGGCTGACGTCATTGAAGGCATCGAGGCCGCCGAAGGCACCGGCTGCAAGGTCTTCCATGCGGGTACCAGTGAGCGCGATGGCAAGCTTGTCACCGCCGGCGGTCGGGTGCTGTGTGTCACGGCACTTGGCGAAGGCGTGGGTGCCGCGCGCGACCTGGCTTATCGGGGCGTGGCGGCGATCCAGTGGCCGCAGGCCCTGTATCGCCGCGATATTGCCCACCGTGCGATCGCCCGGGAGCGGGACGAGAGTTGATCCCGCCTGGTCAACTGGGTAACAGACCACCACCAAGGAGCGAGCATGGAGCGCGTCAGGCTGGAATTTCCCGAGGCTCGCCGGGTGCATCGTCACCCGCTGAGCGTGCGTGTATCCGACATGAACTACGGCGGCCATCTGGGTCATGATGCGTTGTTGTCGCTGATGCACGAGGGGCGTAAACATGCCTTGGCGGCACTGGGCTTCGATGAGTGGAACCTGGCAGGCTATCCCAGTGTGGTCGCCGATCTCGCCGTGACCTATCAGTCCGAGGCGCGTTGGCCCGATGCGCTGGTCGTGGAAACGGCCATTCCAGTACCGCAGGGCCGCGCGATCTGCATCTATCATCGCCTGCTCAAGGCCGATGACGACCGGGTGGTGGCCACCGCCCGGCTCAACCTGGTGCTGGTGGATACCAGCAGCGGCCGCCCCGTCAGCGTACCCGAGCCCGTGCGCCAGGCCATTGCCGAGGCGGGAGGCACCTGATGTCACGGGAATATCCGATCATTGCGGTGACCGGCTCTTCCGGTGCCGGTACGACCACGGTCAAGCGCACCTTCGAGCGCATGTTCGCCCGCGAAGACGTGCATGCCGCCTTTGTCGATGGCGATGCCTTCCATCGCTATACCCGTGAGGAGTTGGGGCGAATCTTCCGCGAAGAGCCCGACCGCAAGGACGAGTTGTCGCATTTTGCCGTGGAAGCCAACCTGCTCGAGGAGCTCGAGGCGCTGTTCATGGAGTACGGCGACGGCGGCAGCGGCACCTACCGGCATTACATCCATGCCGAAGACAAGCAGATGATCGAGGCCGGCTACCGTGTCGGCACCTTCACCGAATGGCAGCCGTTGCCGTTCGGCACCGACCTGCTGTTCTACGAAGGGCTGCATGGGGGGTTGGTGACCGCCCAGCACGACATCGCTCGCCATGTCGATCTGCTGGTGGGTGTGGCCCCGACCATGAACCTCGAATGGATCCAGAAGATCGACCGTGACACCAAGCTGCGCGGTTACTCCCAGGAGGCGGTGATCGACACCATCCTGGGGCGCATGGACGATTACGTGCGCTATATCCAGCCGCAGTTCTCGCGTACCCACATCAATTTCCAGCGCGTGCCGACGGTCGACACTTCCAACCCCTTCGAAGTGCAAGACATCCCCACCGATGCCGAGTCCTTCGTGGTGATTCGCTTTCGAGACCCGGCCACGGTGGATTTTCCCTACCTGCTGGCAATGATCCAGGATGCCTTCATGAGCCGTCCGCACACCCTGGTGGTGCCGGGCTCACGGCTGTCGCTGGCCATGGAGCTTATCCTGGCGCCGTTGGTTCGCCATCTGCTGGCACAGCGCCGCTTCCGTTGAGCGTGGCGACCCCCATACGTCTATCAGGAGCCAACACCCATGGACTGCCTGTTCTGCAAGATCATCAATCGCGAGATACCCGCCGAGATCGTCTTCGAGGACGATCAGGTACTGGCCTTCGAGGACATCAACCCCCAGGCGCCGACCCATCTGCTGGTCATCCCCAAGCGCCATATCGCGACCCTCAACGACCTCGGCGAGGGCGACGATGCCCTGGTCGGGCGACTCACCGGCACCGCCGCGCGACTTGCCCGCGAGCGGGGCTTCGCCGAGGAGGGGTACCGCGTGGTCATGAACTGCAATGACCATGGTGGGCAGACCGTCTATCATATTCATATGCACCTGATGGGCGGTCGACGCTTCACGTGGCCGGCTGGGTAGCCGGCGCTTTGCGGGTAAACCGCGCGACTATCAGCGCTCGGCGCATCGGGTGCATCTGTGACGCCGCCTTCGGGCGGCGTCATGCCGCACGCCGGGAACTTCTGGTCAGGTGCCTGCTCGGTTACACTGTGGCGAGTCCAGTGATGAGGTCGACATGAACCGCACGCTTACCCGTACCGACCAACTTATCCATCAGTTCGATACCGTGCTTCGCACCCTGGTGCCCCACGCCGCCCAGCCCTCGCGGCCATCTCCCGCCACGCCGGAGATCGTCGATGAGCCGATGGATGATGACGAACGCCGCCATGCCGCGGGGTTGATGCGCATCAACCATACCGGCGAGGTATGCGCCCAGGCGCTTTACCAGGGTCAGGGCTTGACCGCCAAGCTGCCTGAGGTGCGCGGTCAGATGGAAGAAGCCGCTCAGGAGGAGGTCGACCACCTGGCGTGGTGCGACGAGCGGCTGCAGGAGCTGCATGACCGGCCGAGCCTGCTCAACCCGTTGTTCTATGCGGCATCCTTCGGTATCGGGGCGGTGGCGGGAGCGGTCGGCGACAGTGTCAGCCTGGGTTTCGTGGCGGCCACCGAAGAGCAGGTCGGCAAGCACCTCGACAAGCATCTCGAGACCCTGCCGTCCGGGGATCGCCGTTCACGCGCGGTGCTCAAGCAGATGGTGATCGACGAGGCGCATCACGCCCAGTTGGCCCTCGAGGCCGGTGGTGCGCGCTTCCCCGCTCCGGTGAAGGCCGGTATGACGCTGATGTCGAAGGTGATGACCAGCAGCGTCTACAAGTTATAACTGGGCTTCGCCCGACGGCTTACCCCTCGACGATGGTAAACGAGTGGCTGATCTCGACACCGCCCTTGCCCAGCATGATCGAGGCACTGCAGTACTTCTCGGCGGAAAGCTCCACGGCGCGCTGCACCTGCTTTTCCTTCAGGCCACGGCCACTGACGGTGAAGTGCACGTGAATGCGCGTGAATACGCTCGGCACCTCGTCGGCGCGCTCGGCCTCGAGGGTTGCCACGCAGTCGCTGACCGGCGCGCGTGACTTCTCGAGTATCTCCAGCACATCGAAGGAGGTGCAGGCGCCCAGCCCCATCAGCATCATCTCCATGGGGCGCGGGCCGGTGTTGCGGCCACCGTGATCGGGCGGGCCGTCGATCACCAGGCTGTGGCCGCTACCACTCTCGGCAACGAACTGACGACCATCGGTCCACTTGATGCTGGCTTTCATGGCAAGGGCTCCTTTTCGATTGACGGTTAAAGGTGGCCAGCATACAGGGGTATCGCAGTTGCCCAAAGCGAGAGGCGCCGGGGACAGGTCGTAGAGGGGGTCCGAGGACCAGGGATGGCCGAGGTAGCGTACATGGACGTATTCACAGCGCCCCCTCGAGAGCCTGTCGCCGGAACAGCTTCGAGCGATCCCGCTACTTGCGAATAGCTTGCGGCTCAGCTCCGCAGGCGGCGGTCGAGGTCGGCCAGCCGCTCGGGCGTGCCGACATCCACCCAGGCGCCACGATGGTGCTGGCCGCTGACGCGATGCAAGGCCATCGCCGCACGCAGCAGCGGGGCCAGGGCGAAGGCGCCGGGTGGCTGGTTGGCGACAAGCGCAGGGTCGATGACGCCGAGCCCGGCGTAGGTCAGGCGTGGCTCGCCGTGTTCATGCACCCGGCCATGCCGGTCGAGGTGGAAGTCACCCGTGGCGTGATGCGCCGGGTTGTCGACCAGCACCAGGTGGGCGAGGTCGTGGCCAAGCCCCGGCAGCGTTGCCAGGTCCAGATCGCACCAGATATCGCCGTTGACCAGCACGAAGGGCGCTTCACCGAGCAGCGGCAAGGCCTGGTGGATGCCGCCGCCGGTCTCCAGCGGTGTCGTCTCGTGGCTCCAGTGGATGGCCATGCCGAATTCGCTGCCGTCACCCAGTGCCTCGATGACTTGCTCGGCCAGATAGCTGACATTGATCACGACGTCGCGGATACCCGCGGCGCGCAGGCGCTCGAGATGGTGAACGATCAGGGGGTTCCCCCCGGCCCGGAGCAGTGGCTTGGGGCAATGGTCGGTAAGCGGGCGCATTCGCGTGCCGAGGCCGGCGGCGAGAATCATGGCCTTCATTGGTGAGCCTCCAGCCGACGCGTCAGGGACGGGCGAAATGTTTCGGCAAGCCACTGGCGAAAATCCGCGTGGCCGGCAATGCCCGCCAGACTGTCTTCCAGGTGATCGAGAAAATGCGGCAGGCGCTCGAGGTAGCCGGTGCGGCCATCGCGAAGGGTCAGGCGGCAGAAGATGCCAAGCACCTTGAGGGCGCGTTGCGCGGCCATGGCTTGCACCTGGCCAAGGAAGGTCGCGGTGTCAATGCCGTTCGGCAGGCGGCCATCGGTCACCGCTTGGCGGCGGAAGGCCTCGACCCAAGCGTTGAAGCGGCGGGCCGGAAAGCGGCAGTAACGACCGCGCAGCAGCGAAATCAGGTCATAGCTTATCGGGCCCGCCACGGCATCCTGGAAGTCGATCAGGAACAGTTGCTGGTCATGCACCATCAGGTTCATGGCGTCGAAGTCGCGATGCACGGCCACCACCGGTTGGGCCAGCGCCGACGCGATCAGCGAATCGCGCAGTGCCGCCCATCCAGCGGGTACGGGCATCTCGAGCCAGCCATCGAGGCACCATTCGGGGAACAAGTCGAGCTCACGACCCAGCAGATCCGCATCATAGGCCGGCAGGGCGGCGGAGGGTGCCTGGTTCTGAAGGGTATGCAGCAGCGCCATGGCGCGTTCGTGCCAATCCAGTGTCTCGCCGGCATCGACATCCCGGAAATGGTGTTGCAGCGGCGTATCGCCAAGGTCGTCGAGCTCGAGAAAGCCAGCCTCGAGATCCACCGCATGAAGCCCCGGCACCGGCAGGCCGGCGTCGGCCCAGGCACGGGCGATAGCCACGAAGGGCGTGCTGTCTTCCTTGCGAGGTGGTGCATCCATCAGCATGCGCGTAGTGCCGTCGGGCAGCGTCAGCCGGAAGTAGCGACGAAAGCTGGCATCGCCCGCGGCCAGCCGCAGATCCAGTGCGTCCGCGGGCAGCCGGTGCTGATCGGCAGTCCAATGGTGCAGTCGGGCAAGGCGCGTGGTGGCGGCGTCTGACATGGTGCGAGAGGCTCCCGGTTAGAGGTCTGGCCGGTTGACGGCCTGTTGGTAGCGCCGCATGCTGAGCGCCGAGCTTGTATAATACCGATTCACCCCGCCAAGGACATCGAGGAACATGGGCAAGCAACACTCATGGACGGCTCTGGCTGGCCTTGCGGCCATCGGTCTGGCCAGCGGTCCGCTCGCGGCGGCACCGCCTGCGCCTCTGCCGGCCGAATCCCTGGATTTTCGCCCATGGGGCGATGATCGGCCGGCCGACGCGCTGTGCCGGGGGATCTACGTGATGCCGGATTATCGCGTGGCGGCTCCCGAGCAAGGCAAGGTGGCAAGTGTTTCGGAATTGGCCAACTACGGGTCTGACGGTGAAACCATTCTTGCCGGCGAAGTCATCCTGCGTCGTGATACTGCCCAGCTCGAGTCCCCCAATGTGCGGGTGCCCAGCAGCCGCGATCGCGCCTTTGCCGAAGGGCCGCTGGCGCTGCGTGACGAGAATCTGCTGGTTCGCGGTGATGCCGCGGAACTGGCATTGAACAGCGATGCCGCCAGTATCGACGGCGCGCACTATGTGGTTCACGATCAGCATCTGCGCGGCGATGCTTCGCGCCTCGAGCGCCTGGAGGACGGCCGCTATCGGCTCTCCGATGCCACCTTCACCACCTGCGACCCGGGCAGCAAGCTGTGGCGTCTGGTGGGTGGCGACGTGCTGCTCGACCGTGAACAGGGTTTCGGCACCGCTCGTCATGCCCGCCTGGAAGTCGGTCACGTACCGGTCTTCTATTGGCCCTGGGTGCGTTTCCCCATCGATGACCGTCGCCAGACCGGATTTCTTTGGCCCAGTGTCGGCTTCTCCGATGAGTCGCTGGACTATGCCCAGCCGTTCTACTGGAACATCGCGCCGAATCAGGATGCCACCATCACGCCACGCTGGATCACGGATCGTGGCCTTTTGCTGGGCGGTGAATATCGCTACCTGCTGCCAAGTGACGCCGGCCAGATAGAAGGGGCGTTTCTTTCGGGCGACGATGGCGGGCTGGATAGCCGGGATGCCCCCTCGCGTCGCTACGAGGGTGAGGATCGCTGGTACCTGGATTATCGGCATGCCGGACGCTTCGATGCGCGGACCCGTTATCAACTGCGCTATGGGGCGGCCAGTGACGGGCGTTACTTCGAGGATTTCGGCAGCGACTTTGGCGAGCAGACCACCAACGCCATGGCGAGGTTGGCGCAGGTCGACTATCGCGGTGATCGCTGGCTCCTGGATGCCCGTGCCCAAGGGTTCCAGCGCCTCAATGATCCGCTCGCCGATCGCGACAAACCGTTCTACCGGCTGCCAAGCCTCTCGGCCAGCGCGCGTTGGGACCAACCCTCCGGCTTGTATCAGCAGTGGCGCTCGAATGCGACCTACTTCTGGCGGGACGTCGATGAGAATCGCGTGCCGCTGCGCGAAGCGGCCACCGGTACCAGGGTGCATCTCTCACCGGCGGTCGGTTGGCGCGCCGAGGCCATGTGGGGGCATCTGGAACCCCGCGTGGAGTGGCTCGCCACGGCCTACGACCTCGATTACGGCGACCGCGAGACCGAGCGTTCCGAAAGCCTCCAGCGTAATGTACCGGTGGCCTCCATCGATGGCGGACTGGTGTTCGATCGTGAACTGGATCTTGGCGGTCGAGGGTATCGTCAGACCCTCGAGCCACGTATCAACTACGCGTTCGTGCCGGCACGCGACCAATCGGAGTTTCCCGACTTCGATGCCAGCGAGCGTCCCTTCTCCTGGAACCAGTTGTGGTCACCACGGCGCTTTTCCGGCGCCGACCGGGTAGGGGATCTCAATCGAATTTCGCTGGGGGTCGAATCACGGCTACTCGATGATCAGCAGGGCCGCGAGCGTCTCTCGGTGGGCATTGGTCAGTCCGCCTACTTCGATGACCGCCATATCGACATCAATGGTGACCCCGACACGCTACCCAACCGCGACACCGACCCGGAGGCCTGGTACCGTGCGACCCGCGACCGCTCGCCGCTGGTCAGTCATGTTGACTGGCGGATCACCGAGCAATGGCGTACCCGCTGGGAGTGGCTGTATGACGACCAGCGCGAGCGTACCGAGCGCACCGGCCTCGATCTGCAGTACCGTTCTTCGGTCGGCCATGTGCTGAACCTTGGCTACCGTTGGGAGCTCCAAGGCTTCGACCCTTCGCTCGAGCCGGGGGACGACGCCTTCCGCAACTTCAACCGCGAGGAGGCGAATGTCTCTTTCGCCTGGAAGGCCAGTCCACGTGTCGACCTGATCGGTCGCTTCCTGTACGACAACACCAACGACCGCCCGCTGGAGCAGCTGGCGGGTGTGCAGTGGAACGACTGCTGTTATGGTCTGCAACTGGTCTGGCGAGAGTGGGTCGATGACAACGACACCGCGCGGGTCGAAGATGATTTCAACGACCGGGGAATTTTCCTGCGCTTCGTGTTCAAGGGCCTTGGCGGTGTGGGCCGCAATGCCGACAGCTATTTCGAGGAGGCCATCCCGGGCTATCGCTCCACAGCGTTTTGAGCCCGACCGGATGACCCGTTCAGAGAGGGATGATGAGAGGACTACACACCATGCGGACCCGACGTACCGCCACCCTGGGCGCCAGCCTGATGCTCGCCCTGTGCCTTGGAGCCGTGCCGCTCGCGAGCCATGCCCAGAACTTCCAGTCCACCGAGCGCCAGGCGCTGGACCGTATTGTCGCGGTGGTCAATGACAGTGCGATCATGCAAAGTGAGCTCCAGGAACGAGTCGTTCAGGCGCGCAGCCAGCTTGGCGCGCGTGGTGCCGATCTGCCGCCGGAGCGCGAACTGCGCGAGCAGGTGCTCGAGCGCATGATCGTCGAGGAAGTGCAGATGCAGATGGCGCGCGAAGCAGGCCTTTCGGTCGATGACACCGAGCTCAATCGCCAGGTTCGCGCCATCGCCGAGAACAACGGCATGACCCTCGAACAATTCGCCGATGCGCTGGAGGCCGATGGCCTGGCATTGTCGTCGGTGCGCGAAGAGATCCGCCGCGAGCTGGTGCTGCGCGAACTGCACCAGCGCCAGATTGGCGGCCGCGTCTCTCTCTCCGACCGTGAAGTCGAGCGTTTCATGCAGCAGGAAAACGTCAGCCGCGAAGAGGCTCAGCAGGCCGTGTTCCAGCGCAAGGCCAACGAGGAGCTCGAGGTGTGGCTGCAGGAGATTCGCGCCCAGGCCTTCGTCGACAACCGGCTCAACGCTCGCTGATGCATGACGCCGCTATGCCGGTTCTGGCGCTGACCACCGGAGAGCCCGCCGGTATCGGACCTGAGCTGGTGGTGATGCTGGCCGCCGGTGGGACGCTGGATATCCCTGTCGATGCAAGCGGCGATGCAGGTGAGGATGCCAGTGTCGGTGCTCGAATAGTGGCGGTGGGTGATCCGCGGCTTCTGGCCGAGCGGGCAGACTTGCTCGGCTTGTCGCTCACGATCATTGAACTCGCTCCCGGTGAGTCGTTGCCCCCACCGCGGCGTGGCCAGCTGCCGGTATGGCCGGTCGCCTTGCGCCGCCCCTCGCGTCCGGGTGTGCTCGAGGCGGCCAATGCCGATTACGTGCTCGAGACCCTGGACGTCGCGGTGCGGGCTTGCCTTGCCGGCCATGCTGCCGGCATGGTCACCGCACCCTTGCACAAGGGCGCCATCCTCGAGGCCGGGCACGCCGGTTTCACCGGCCATACCGAATACCTGCGCGATGCTTGTGGGGTCGATGAGGTGGTGATGGTATTGGCCACCGATCATGCCCTGCATGGCGATCGACCCGACTGGCAAGGCAGTTCGGCACTGCGTGTGGCGCTGGCCACCACCCACTTGCCCCTGCGTGAGGTCAGTGACGCCATCACCGGGCCGCGTCTCGAGCGCTTGCTGCATATCCTGCATGCCGATCTCTCGCGCTGGTTCGGGGTGGCCGATCCCCGCATCGCGGTCTGCGGCCTCAACCCCCATGCGGGTGAGGAGGGACATCTCGGCCATGAGGATATCGAGGTGATCTCACCGGTGCTGGACCGGTTGCGCGCCACCGGCATGCGCCTCGATGGCCCGCTACCCGCCGATACCCTGTTCACTCCACGCCATCTGGCCGGGGTCGATGCGGTGCTGGCGATGTATCATGACCAGGGGCTGCCGGTACTCAAGTATGCCGGTTTCGGGCGCGCCGCCAACATTACCCTTGGCCTGCCGCTGGTACGCACCTCGGTGGACCATGGCACGGCGCTCGACCTGGCTGGCCACGGTAGCGCCGACCCGGGCAGTCTGAGGGTCGCGGTTTCCCTGGCCGCCGAGATGGCCGCCCGCGGCGGTGGCAACTGAACCAGAATTCGGGCCGCTCAAGGGGCGCCGGGAATAGACCGAAGCGAAGGTCCGATTCCAGGGAAGGAATCGGTAGCGTACTGGGACGTATTCACTGCGCCTCCGCGAATGGTCTATCGCCGGATCAGCCCCGAATCAGCGGCTATGCGATGCATAGAAGACCCCAGCGACAAAAAGGACACCCCTGAATGGCATCCCGCTCACCGGTTCACCAGGCCCGCAAGCGTTTCGGCCAGAATTTCCTGCGTGATCCGGGCATCATTTCACGTATCGTGCGCGCCATCGGGCCTCGCCCCAGCGAACGGTTGGTGGAGATTGGCCCCGGTCAGGGGGCCCTGACCGAGCCGTTGCTCGAGGCCACCGGCCGGCTCGAGGTGATCGAGCTGGACCGCGACCTGATCCCCGGCCTGCGGGTACAGTTTTTCAATTACCCCGAGTTCGTCATCCATGAGGGTGATGCACTCAAGTTCGACTTTCAGGCCCTGCGCGGTGAAGGTGAACGCCTGCGGGTCGTCGGTAACCTGCCCTATAACATCTCCACGCCGCTGATCGCGCACCTGCTGCAGGCGGGCGATGCCATTGCCGACATGCATTTCATGTTGCAGAAGGAAGTGGTCGACCGGTTGGCCGCCGAACCGGGCGGCCCGGACTGGGGGCGTCTGTCGGTAATGGCGCAATATCGCTGCCGCGTGGACTCCCTGTTCGTGGTGCCGCCCGAGGCGTTCGTGCCGCGCCCCAAGGTCGACTCCGCCATCGTGCGCTTGACCCCGCACGGCGAGTTGCCCGAGACCGCCGTCGACGAGGCGCTGCTGTTCGCCCTGGTGCGCGAAGCCTTCGGGCAGCGCCGCAAGACCCTGCGCAACAACCTCAAGGGGCGTATCGATTCGGCGGCGCTGGAGGCACTCGGCATCGACCCGGCCCGGCGTCCCCAGACCCTGTCAGTCGCCGAGTTCGTGCGTATCGCCAATCATCTGGCTAGTGGCGACCCGCAGCCGGGAGTGGCGACATGACGCATACACCGCCGGAAGCGCTCATCGACAGCGTTCGCGTGGAAGTCGAGCCGGCCTTTCGCGAGGAGGAGTCGGCACCCGCCGAGCAGCGCTATGTGTTCAGCTACACCGTCACCGTTCTCAACACGTCGCCCAACAGCATCCAGTTGATGGCACGCCACTGGAAGATCACCCAGGGCAGTGGCAAGGTGCAGGAGGTGCGCGGCAAGGGGGTCGTGGGGCAGCAGCCGTTGATCGCCCCGGGACAGAGCTTTCGTTACACCAGTCGGGCGATTCTCGATGGCCCTGTGGGCGTCATGGAAGGTGACTACACCTGCATTGATACCGCCAGCCAGCGCCCCTTTGAAGTGCCCATCGCGCCGTTTCGCCTGGCGAGTCCCAATCAGGTGCATTGAGCGTCTCGGTTCACCCAGCCACACAGGAGACCAGGATGACCCGTTATGCCATCGGTGATCTTCAGGGGTGCCACGCCGAATTCGTCGAATTGCTCGAGCGACTGGCATTCGACCCACGCCGCGATACGCTGTGGGTGGCCGGTGATCTGGTCAATCGCGGTCCCGGTTCGCTTGCCTGTCTGCGCGAGGTCATGGCGCTGGGTGACGCCGCCAAGGTGATACTTGGCAACCACGACCTGCATCTGCTTGCCGTGGCGCGTGGCGGGGCGCGTCTGAACCGCAAGGATACGCTGGACGACATTCTCGCCGCTGCCGATCGAGAGAGACTGCTCGACTGGCTTCAGGCCCGAGCGCTGCTGGTGCGTGAGGCTGGCCAGGCACCTACCGTGATGACCCATGCGGGCCTGTTGCCCCAGTGGACGCTTGATAAAGCCGCAGGACTCGCCGCAGAAGTCGAGGCGTGTCTGGCGAGCGAACGTTCCGGCGCCTTTCTCGAGCGCATGTACGGTAACGCACCAGCCTGCTGGCATGATGATCTCGAAGGCATCGACCGCCTGCGAGTGATCGTCAATGTCCTGACGCGCATGCGCTTCATCGATGCTGATGGTTGTCTCGATTTCGCCGCCAAGGAGGGGCTCGACAGCGCACCCGCGGGGTTCGCGCCCTGGTTCCGTTACCCACGTGGCGACAGGGTTCGCCTGCTGTTCGGCCATTGGGCAGCCTTGGAGGGCCGGGTGCCCGGCAGCCGGGTCAACGCCGAGGCACTGGATACCGGCTGCGTGTGGGGTGGCTCGCTCACTGCCTTGAATCTCGATAGTGGTGAGCGAACGCATGTGCAAAGCCATCGATTGACGACAGATTCCTAGAGGTCTTATGATCTCCGCGACGTTTCAACATCTCGATATCCCGACGCTCGACGGCTGGCTTGCCGACCAGCGAGCGATGACGCTGGTCGACATCCGTGATCCCGCAAGCTACGCCATGGGCCATCTTCCAGGATGTCGGCACCTCGACAACGAGAGCGTGCCGACACTGCTCGAGCAAGCCTCACGAGAGTTGCCGCTGGTGGTGGTCTGCTACCACGGTAATTCCAGCCAGCAGGCTGCCGCCTGGCTTGCTGGCCAGGGGTTCAAGGAGGTCTACAGCCTGGATGGCGGTTTCACCGAGTGGCAGAACCGTTACCCGGATCGGGTCGAGCGCTGAATCATGGCGTGTACGCGTGATCCGGCCATCGCCGGGCTCGAGGTCTACCGGGTGGGGGGCGCGGTTCGCGATGCGGCCCTGGGTTGGCCGGTCTACGACCACGATTGGGTCGTGGTGGGCGCTACTCCAGAGACCATGCGGCGGCGTGGATTCAAGCCCGTTGGCCGCGATTTTCCGGTGTTCCTGCACCCGCAATCCCATGAGGAATATGCTCTGGCGCGTACCGAGCGCAAGGCCGGGCATGGCTACACGGGCTTCGTGGTGCATGCCGATCCATCGGTGACTCTCGAGGAAGACCTGGCCCGTCGTGACCTGACGATCAACGCCATGGCCGAGACACCGGAAGGCGAGCTGGTCGACCCCTACGGCGGCATGGCCGACCTGGACGCAAGGGTGTTGCGACATGTCTCACCTGCATTCGTCGAGGATCCCTTGCGGGTGCTACGTACCGCGCGGTTCCTGGCGCGCTATGCAGGGCTTGGTTTCGTGATCTGTGAAGCGACCCGGGCGCTGATGACGCAGCTTTCGGACAGTGGTGAACTCGCTCACCTGGTCGCCGAACGGGTATGGGTCGAGACCGAGAAGGCCCTGAGTGAGCCTTGGCCGGAAGTCTATTTCCAGGCGCTCGATGAATGCGGTGCGCTGGGGGTTCTGATGCCGGAGCTGGTCGTGGATCGTGAAGCCCTGGACGAGGCTCTGGGCCGACTGCACCGCCTGCCTGAGGACATCCACAGTGATGCCACGGTGCGCTGGCGGCTGGCCAGGCTGTTTGAGCACCTCGATGACGAGGCCCGTGCGGCACTGGGTGAGCGGCTGCGCTTGCCCAAGGCGCATGCGGCACTGGCAAGGCAGGCGGCAGTGACGCGCACCTTGCGGCTGACGAGCGAGTCTCAAGGGCTCGATGGACGGCAGGTGCTGGCCTGGCTGGATACCATCGACGCGTGGCGGCGTAGTGAGCGGGTGGCCCCGTTGATCAGCCTGGTCAGCCTGGACGATGCGACCCTGGCCGCCGACCTCGCTCTTGCCTGGCGGCTGGCTCAGCAAGTGCTGGCCAGCACGCTGGTCGATGAGGGCTTCAAGGGCAAGGCGCTGGGCGAAGAGCTCGCCCACAGGCGCCTGTCGGCGATCGAGGCGGCACTGGTGGCGGGCGAACGCTGAAGTGGGTCAGGCCCGCGAGATCAGCTTTCCTGACCAGCGGAAAGCCACCGGCCAGAGGATCTGGTCGGTGGCATCGAAGGCTGCCCAGAGGTCGGCATAGGTGTCGCCGGTGAGCGGATGGCGAGCCTTGGGCAGCAATTCCGCCATGGGCTGAAGCACGAAGGCGTGATGGAGAATCTCGTCGCGCGGCAGTTCGACGCCGTCGTGCATGCCGGTGAGTTCGCCTACCGTCAACAGGTCGATGTCCAGGGTGCGCGGACTGAACTTGGGGCTATCCTTGCGGCGTCCATTGGCGAATTCCAGGCGCTTGCACCATGCCTGCAGCTCTCCCACCGGCCAGCCGCATTCGAACACCACCACCAGATTGTAGAAATTTCGTCCGTCCTCGAACCCCACGGGTTCGCTCTCGAATACGCGTGAAATCGCAAGCTCACCGAAGCTTGCGGCAAGCGCATCCAGGCAGGTGCGAACGTGGTGGTCGCGGTCGATGTTGCTGCCGATGCTGACGCTGACGGTGGCCATCAGGTTGCCTCCGGGCGAGTGCCACGCACGATTGTCACGCCGACCGCGGCGGCGGCAGCCACCGCGCCCGGCTTTCTCACGGTAAGACGCAGCCAGGCGATCCCGAACTCCTCGCGCAGGGTGGTCGCCAGGCGTTCGGCAAAGGTTTCGACCAGCGCGAAAGCGTGTTCGGTGGCGAACCCTGCGATACGCTGGCTGATCGCCGCGTAGTCCAGCGTCTGGGCGATATCGTCACTTGCCGCGGCAGGGCGGATGTCGGTGGCGAGTTCGAGGTCGAGGACCAGCCGTTGGGTGATGGTACGTTCCCAGTCGTAGACTCCGATCACGGTGTCGACGCCAAGCGACTCGATCAGCACAAGATCCATGCAAACATCCGGGCAGTAGACGGGTGTGGCGGCGATTGTACGCGAGCACCACGGCGCTTGACACCGCAATGACGACACCGATACCGACTGTGCGCGTCAGTTGTCCGCTGTCAGAATAGGGCATTCATTCATGGAGGTCAGCGATGGCGGTACCACTGGAACTGCTGCTGCCACTGGTGGCGCTGGGCTATCTCAGCGGCAGCTGGCTGGGTTCGCTGACGGTGTGTCGGCTGGCGGGCCGGGGTGATCCGCGGTTGGCAGGCTCCTGCAATCCAGGGGTCTCGAACGTGCTGCGGCTGTATGGCCTGCGCCTGGCATTTGCCACCCTGCTGTTGGATGCCGTCAAGGGCATGCCGGTACTGTGGCTGGCCATGGGCCTGGGATTCCCTCCCTGGGCGCAGGGCGTGGTGGGGCTTGGCGTGCTGCTGGGCCACAGCTATCCAGTGTGGCACCGCTTTCGTGGTGGCAAGGCGGTGGCCAGCGCCTTCGGGGTGATGCTGGTGCTGGCCCCCTGGGTGGCGCTGGTATGTGCCGCCTGCTGGGCGTTGTTGGCCTGGCGGGTGCGAACCGCGGCCGTGGCCTCGCTGGTCAGCGCCGCCCTGGCACCGTTGGCCAGTGTGTGGCTGGCCCCCGAGTACACCGGCGTGGTGATCGCCTTTACCGCACTGGTGCTGGCCCGCCATGTGCTCAATATCCAGCGCCTGGGCCGGGGCAATGAGCCGGGTTTATGACACCATCGCGACTCACGACTCACGACTCACGACTCACGACTCACGGTTCCCGCAGGGTATCCATCGGCCAGCGCGGTACCGCCTTCATGATGCCGACCTCGTCGTGCTCGCCGGCCAGCAGGCGCAGGGCGCCCACATAAGCGATCATCGCGCCGTTGTCGGTGCAGAACCTGCCGCGCGGATAGAAAGCGCGAGCGCCCCGCTTGGCGGTTTCATGGGCCAGGCGCTCGCGCAGCCGTGAATTGGCGCTTACCCCGCCAGCCACCACCAGGCGCTTAAGGCCGGTCTGATCCAGCGCGCGACGACACTTGATCACCAGCGTGTCCACCACCGCTTCTTCGAACGCCCGCGCCACATCGGCGCGAGCCTGGTCATCCAGCTCGTCGGACGCTTCTAGCTGGCGGATGGCCGTCAGGGTGTGGGTCTTGAGCCCCGAGAAGCTGAAATCCAGCCCCGGGCGGTCGGTCATCGGGCGCGGGAAGCGCATCCGGGCGGGGTCGCCGCTTTCCGCCAGGCGCGCCACATGCGGTCCGCCAGGGTAATCCAGGCCGAGCATCTTGGCCGCCTTGTCGAAGGCTTCGCCGGCGGCGTCATCCACCGACTCCCCCAGCAGGCGATATGTCCCGAGGCCGCTGACTTCCACCAGTTGGGTATGCCCACCCGATACGAGCAGCGCCACGAAGGGGAAATCGGGAGGGCTTTCCTCGAGCATCGGCGCAAGCAAGTGGCCTTCCATGTGATGTACGCCAAGCACCGGGATTCCCAGCGCGCGGGCCATGCCATGGGCGGTGCTTGCGCCAACCATCAGGGCGCCGACCAGCCCCGGGCCTGCCGTGTAGGCGATAGCGTCGAGATCGCCACGGGCTAGCCCGGCCTCGTCCAGCACCTGCTGGATCAGTGGCAGCAGCCGCCTTGTGTGATCGCGGGAGGCGAGCTCGGGCACCACGCCACCATACTCGGCATGCATGGCGATCTGGCTGTAGAGTGCATCGGCCAGCAGGCCGCGTTTGCTGTCGAACAGGGCGACGCCGGTCTCGTCGCAGGAAGTCTCGATGCCCAATACGCGCATAAGGGGAGGCTCGTAGTGCGTTAAACCGCCTATCCTACGCCTTTTGCCGGTGCGACGGCAGGGTCAGGGGGCTCGAAAGAGTTTGCAAAGCCAGGGTGTCACGTCTAGAATTCTGTGCGCTGCAACACTGGGTCGTGCACCCAGGTGGCGAATCCCGTGAAATGCCTTTCGCCCTGCTCGCCAGACGAGTATCGGGTGATGTGTCGTTTCTCGGTCACTGCCACCCGCAGGGGTGTGCGTACTAACCGAACTCTAGTTACCTAAGGTAGGTGAGTGCTTAATGCCTTCTGTCAAAGTACGTGATAACGAGCCGTTTGACGTCGCACTGCGTCGCTTCAAGCGTTCCTGTGAAAAAGCCGGTGTTCTCTCCGAAGTTCGTCGTCGCGAGAACTACGAGAAGCCGACTGCGGAGCGCAAGCGCAAGGCGGCGGCTGCCGTCAAGCGTCACGCCAAGAAGCTCCAGCGTGAGCGCAAGCGTTTCGAACGGCTCTATTGATCCGTACTGGGGGCAGCCTGGGTGATTTGCCCAGGCGGCCTCAAGAGGGATGCCAAGCGGCCGCCATCAGGTGGCCGCTTGTTTATTGAAGGGGCAAGCGCCTGTCACTGCGCATCTCCCCTGGATGTCGCAGCCTTACGAGGTGATTCACCCGCATGGCCGGACAAATCCCCCAGCGTTTCGTCGATGACCTGCTCGCCCGTGTCGATGTGGTCGAGGTGGTGGGTGAGCGCGTGCAGCTCAAGAAGGCCGGGCGCAACTACTCGGGGCTGTGTCCCTTTCACCAGGAAAAGACACCGTCGTTCACGGTAAGTGCCGACAAGCAGTTCTATCATTGCTTCGGTTGTGGGGCCCACGGCAACGCGTTGCGCTTCCTGATGGAGTACGACAAGTTGCGTTTCCCCGAGGCGGTGGAGCAACTGGCGGCTCGCCTGGCGATGGAGGTGCCTCGTGAAGGGGCCGATGACCCCCAGGCCCAGGCCCGCGAGCGCAAGCGCAAGGAAGGGGTCAACCTGCTCGAGTTGTCGGCCGCTTTCTTTCGCGAGCGTTTGAAGATGCCGGAAGCCAGCGGCGCCAGGGAATACCTGGCAACACGCGGCCTCTCGACGGATGTGCAGCAGATATTCGGTATTGGCTATGCCCCCGATGACTGGGAGGCGCTGAAGCGCCACCTGACCGAGCGGGGTGTCAGCGAGGCGGTGCAGGTGGAATACGGCCTGTTGGTGCATCGCGAGGAGAGCGGGCGTACCTACGATCGCTTTCGCGATCGGGTGATGTTCCCGATACGCGATATCAAGGGACGCACCATCGCCTTTGGCGGCCGGGTGCTCGGCGATGCCAAACCCAAGTACCTGAATTCGCCCGAGACGCCGGTGTTCCACAAGGGGCGCGAGCTGTACGGGCTGCATGAGGCGCGCCAGGCGGATCATCGCCTGGAGCGCCTGGTGATCGTCGAAGGCTACATGGATGTGGTAGCGCTGGCGCAGTTCGGCATTCGTAATGCCGTGGCAACGCTCGGCACCTCGACCAGTGAAGATCACTTGAGTCGCCTGTTCCGTCTGGTTGGCGAAGTGGTGTTCTGCTTCGACGGTGATCGGGCGGGTCGCCAGGCTGCGACGCGTGCACTGGAAACCGTGTTGCCGTTGATGATCGATGGGCGTCAGGCGCGATTCCTGTTCCTGCCCGAGGGCGAGGACCCGGACACGCTGGTGCGGCGTGAGGGGGCGGATGCCTTCAATGACCGAATCACCTGTGCCAGTCCGCTGTCGGAGTTCCTGTTCGATCAGGCCTCGGCGGGGCGGGACCTGGCAAGGGTAGAGGATCGCGAACGCTACGCCAGCCAGGTATTGGCGGCACTCGGGAAATTGCCGGAAGGCGTGCTGAAATCGCTGATGCTCAGTGAACTCTCGCGGCGTACCGGCGTCGACCAGTCAAGCTTCGCCGCCTTGATGGCGCGTGCGGCGCCATCGCCCAGCGATGCGGATGACGCCGCCGGCATGGGTGACGGCGTACCGCCTCCGGTCGGCAGTGCCTCGCCCGGCCGCCCGCAAGCCTCGCGTCAGGATGGCTCGCTGAGCCTGCCGGCCAGGGCGCTGCAACTGCTGGTGCACGAACCGACACTGGTCGAGCAACTGCCCGAGGGCGACGACTGGTGTCCGGTGGAGGATGCCGATGGTGCGCTGTGCCGTGAGGTGATCCGGTTGTTGCGAGCCGGGCGCTACCGCAGTGCCCAGGTGCTGTTGGCGCACTTCCATGGCAGTGCCGAGGGGGCTCGGCTTGCGGCGCTTGCGCGAAGGGAGTTGTTGATTCCGCGCGCGGCACGTGGGGCGGAACTCGAAGGGCTGGTCGAGCATTTTCGCAAGCGACGCCTCAGGCGTTCGCCCCAGGAGGAAATCGATGCGTTGCTGGCCAGGGAAAAGGCTGGGGAGCGGCTGTCGCGAGAGGAGCGTCAGCGCTTGATGGAGCTGATCAACGAGTTGCACGGCTGACGCCAACGCCTCACCGATATTGGCGCCGGGGTTGAAATTTCTCCTACCATCACCACATAGGGGATAACGCTCGGCACCAGCGTAACCTGACAACCTAACACACCTGAATAACCGCGCAAATAGATCGAACTGGCAGAAAGGTGCTTTTTGCCGCTATACTGTTCGGCTTTATGACTTTTCTCCACCTAGCGCTTCAGGTGCTTCATTCTTCTTCGTCGAGATAGGGTTTCTATGGCTGGAAATGCGCAGCAGCAGTCACGTCTGAAGGAGTTGATCGCGCGCGGCAAGGAACAGGGTTACCTGACCTATGCCGAGGTCAACGACCATCTACCCGAGGATATCGCCGACCCGGATCAGGTGGAAGACATCATCGGCATGATCAACGATATGGGTATCAGTGTCGTCGAGGAAGCCCCCGATGAAGATACCCTGATGATGTCGGATCACTCCACGGACGAGTCTGCCGCCGAGGAAGCCGTGGCTGCCCTGGCAGCGGTCGAGAGTGACGTGGGCCGCACCACCGACCCGGTGCGCATGTACATGCGCGAAATGGGTACGGTGGAGCTTTTGACCCGCGAGGGCGAGATCGAGATCGCCAAGCGTATCGAAGAGGGTACCCGCGAGGTGATGTCCGCCCTGGCCTATCTGCCGGGGGCGGTCGAGTCGATCCTGGATGCCTACGATGGGACCCAGGATGAGGAGGCGCCAGGCCGTCTTTCCGATCTGTTCTCCGGGTTCATCGATCCCGACGAGGGTATCCCCGGCGTTGCCGAGGCCGAAATTCCCGAGCCTGAGGTTAGTGAAGAGCTCGATGATGACGGCGAGGAGTCGGACGAGGAGGATGACGACAGCAACACCAACGAGGGTGGCCCGGATCCGGAAGAGGCGCGCGCGCGTTTCGAGCAGATTCGTGAACAGAACGCCGCCGCTCAGTCGGCCATCGCGGCGCACGGGCGCTCATCCCGCGAAGCCCAGGACGAGCTTGCGCGGCTTGCCGAACTGTTCTCGCCGATCAAGCTGGTGCCCAAGCACTTCGAGCGTCTGGTGAATCAGGTGCGGATTAGTGTCGAGCAGGTGCGCGCCCAGGAAAAGGCGGTCATGCAACTGCTCGTCAAGAAGGCCAAGGTGCCGCGCAAGACCTTCATCAAGGCGTTTCCCGGCAGTGAGTCGCGTCCCGAGTGGCTGGATGAGTTCATCAGTGCCAATCCGAAGTATGCCGACCGGTTGGCGCCGTTGCGTCCCGATGTGGCGCGCGCCCAGCGCAAGATCGCCTTCGAGGAGGAAATGGTTCGCCTGCCGGTGACCGAGATCAAGGAGGTCAACCGGCGTCTGTCGATTGGCGAAGCCAAGGCGCGTCGTGCCAAGAAGGAGATGGTCGAGGCCAACCTGCGTCTGGTGATCTCGATCGCCAAGAAGTACACCAACCGTGGCCTGCAGTTTCTGGATCTTATCCAGGAGGGCAACATCGGCTTGATGAAGGCTGTGGACAAGTTCGAATACCGGCGTGGTTACAAGTTCTCGACCTACGCTACGTGGTGGATTCGTCAGGCGATCACCCGATCGATTGCCGACCAGGCACGCACCATCCGTATTCCGGTGCACATGATCGAGACCATCAACAAGCTCAATCGTGTGTCGCGGCAGATGCTGCAGGAGATGGGGCGCGAGCCGACACCGGAAGAGCTTGGCGAGCGCCTCGAGATGCCCGAGGACAAGGTGCGCAAGGTGCTCAAGATCGCCAAGGAGCCGATCTCCATGGAGACGCCCATTGGTGACGACGACGATTCGCACCTGGGGGATTTCATCGAGGATGGCACGATGATCCTGCCCATCGATTCGGCGACTGGCGAGGGCCTGATCGAGGCGACCCGCAATGTGCTGGGTGGACTGACAGCGCGTGAGGCCAAGGTGCTGCGCATGCGTTTCGGCATCGACATGAACACCGACCATACCCTCGAAGAGGTCGGCAAGCAGTTCGATGTCACCCGCGAACGCATTCGTCAGATCGAGGCCAAGGCGTTACGCAAGCTGCGCCATCCCAGCCGCTCCGAGCCGCTGCGCTCCTTCCTCGACGAGTAATCCCGGCCACCGGCCGTGCCAATCACAACGCCCGCGATCAGTTCTCTGGTCGCGGGCGTTGTGCGTGTGCTGCGGTCTCGTGTTCGTGCTGCGGCGTTGCGTGATTGCCGGGGGCGTTATCTCAACGGACCTGCCGTGCCAATGCCCAGCGCCGAGCCAGCAACGTCAGCTCGATCACCGCGATCAGGATCAACGCGTAGCCGAACAATTCTACCACTTCCTCGGCGGCATCCTTGAAGGTTCGCGTGTAGTCCGAGGCGAGAATCGCTTCCCACATCTCGCTGCGGCCATACAGCCGCGAGAACACGTAGGTGGTCAGCACGCCGGCGGCGAACAGGCCGAACGAAAAGCTGTTGCTGTAGCGGCTGAATTCACTCACGAAGCGTCGCCGCAGGCGAATCACCACGGCCAGCGTCGGCACGATGACCAGGGCCACTATCAGTTGCCAGGCGCCATCGAAGACGCGCGAATCGAGCAGGGCATCCTGTTCCCGTATGAGTGAGGAGAACACGAAGGCAAACATCAGCAGGCAGACGGTGCGCATCTGCTTGAGTGCCAGCAGGGTGTAGAGCAGCAGTGCCGATGCCACGGCCAGCAGCGTTGTCTGGGCGAGTTCGGTGAAGCCGAGCTCCGTGAAGCGGGTCTCGGTCAGATGCTGGGCTTCGAGCAGCGTGCCCTGGGCCAGGGCGCCGATGAACAGGATGTACAGCGTGGCGCGAAGGCAGGTGGCGCCAAAGCCGATCGGCCATGGCTGGCCGGGGGGTGAGGTGTCGGGCATGAATAATCCATCGAAGTCATGACATGCAGGGCTGTATGTCATTGTAGCGTCATCGACCTGTGCCCACCATCGCGGCGCGACCTCTGGATGCCTCCTCGACGATCCAGTCGTGGAGTCCGCGAATGCGCCGGTCTTCCAGTGCGCCAGGGGCATGCACGATGCCATAGCGCATGCCGGTATCCACGCGCTCATCGAATGGTGCGATCAAGGCGCCGCTCTTGAGCTCGGTGGTGATCAGCGTCTCGCGGGCGATGGCGACCCCCATGCCGACAATGGCGGCCTGCATGGTCAGCCTGTTGCGATTGAAGGTGTAGCCACGCCGGATGTTGACCAGTGGGGCATCGATTGCAGCGAGGAAATGCTCCCATTCGGCGTAGTCGTGGCTACCCCGCCAGGCGGTAACGTCATGCAGCAGCGGATACCAGGCCAGGTCCTGCACCTGGCGCAGGGGTGGTCGGCCGCGCAGCAATGAGGGCGCGCAGACCGGGAAGATGCGTTCACTCATCAGCGGTGTCACGGCAAGCCCTGGCACTTGCCCGTCGTTGAGGTCGAGTGCCAGGTCGAAGTCGCCATCGCGCAGCGAGATATGGCTGTCCTCGGCAATCAACTGCAGTTCCAGGTCGGGAAAACGCGCCTGCAGGCGCGGCAGCCGCGGCATCAGCCAGGTGCTCAGAAAGGCCGGTACGCAGCGCAGCTTCAGCACCCCGCTCATCACGCCGCTGCGCAGGCGCTTCACCTCAAGCCCCACCGACTGGTAGGCGACATCCACCACGGCCGCCAGGCGTGCGCCCTCTTCGGTCAGCGTGAGCTGGCGCGGGCGCCGACGGAAGAGCATAAAGCCAAGCCGCTCCTCGAGCTGCTTGATCTGCTGGCTCACCGCTCCGGTGGTAACGTTCAACTCCTCGGCGGCGCGTGTGAAGGAGAGGTGGCGGGCGCTGACCGCGAAGACCTTGAGCCAGGCATGGGTCTGGGCGTTAAGATGTCGACTCATGGTTTAGCTCTACTAAATTCAAAGAGAGATATTATCCATTGCTTCCCTTGATCAACGCTAGGAACATGACACTCAACGCGTTCGCGTGTCGAGATGTGTGTGCATGGTTTAGCCAAGCTCATTTGTGGGTTAACGAATAAGTCGCGTGGCGCTTTTTTCAGAGCGCCACGAGGGAGGCAGCATGTCCATCAGCGTATTCGACATGTTCAAGATTGGCGTGGGGCCATCGAGCTCCCATACCGTGGGGCCGATGGTGGCCGCGCGGACCTTCGTCGAAGCCCTGCGCGCGCAGCATGAACTGGCGCGAGTGTCACGGCTCGAGGTGAGGCTCTACGGCTCGCTGTCTGCCACCGGCGTCGGGCACGGCACTGATCGTGCGGTGATCATGGGCTTGATGGGCGAGCGTCCGGAACGCATCGACCCGGCGGTGATCGAGCCACGCATCGATGCATTGCTGCAGAGCGCAACCTTGCAGCTCGACGGCCAGCATGGCGTGCCCTTCGACTGGGCATGCGACATGCAATGGCACGACGAATGCCTGCCGTACCATCCCAACGCGATGACCCTGGTCGCCTACCAGGCCCAGCAGGGTCAGGACCAGGAGCTGTATCGCAACACCTACTATTCGGTGGGGGGCGGCTTCGTGATCGATGAGGCCCAGGCCAGTGAAGGACGGCTCGACAGTGATACCACCGTGCTGCCTTACGACTTCCACACGGCCGCTGAATTGATGGTGATGTGTCGCCAGCATGGCCTGCGCATCAGTGAACTGATGATGGAGAACGAGAAGGCCTGGCGCAGTGAAGCGGATGTGCGCGCTGGGCTATGGCGGATCTGGCAGGCCATGCAGGATTGTGTGCAGAGCGGGCTCGAGCATGAGGGGGTGCTGCCCGGTGGGCTTCACGTCAAGCGTCGGGCGGCTGCCCTGCATCGCCGCCTCACGTCCCTGGAGGACGACCAGAGCCTGATCGCCTCGACCTTCTCGGCCATGGACTGGGTGAATGTCTTCGCGCTCGCCGTCAATGAGGAAAATGCCGCCGGTGGCCGCATGGTCACCGCGCCGACCAATGGGGCGGCCGGCATCATTCCGGCGGTACTCCACTATTACATGCGCTTCCAACCCAGTGCCTGTGAGCGTGAAGTGGTCGACTTCCTGCTCACCGCCGGGGCAGTGGGTATTCTGTGCAAGAAGAATGCGTCCATCTCAGGCGCCGAGGTGGGCTGCCAGGGCGAGGTGGGCTCGGCCTGCGCGATGGCCGCCGCCGGCCTTGCCGAAGTGATGGGTGGCAGCGTGGCACAGGTCGAGAATGCTGCCGAGATCGGGCTCGAGCACAACCTGGGCCTGACCTGCGATCCGGTGGGTGGCCTGGTGCAGGTGCCATGCATCGAACGCAACGCCATCGCGTCGGTCAAGGCGATCAATGCCGCGCGCATGGCCTTGCGTGGCGATGGCGAGCATTTCATCTCGCTCGACCGCGTGATTCGCACCATGCGCGATACCGGTGCCGACATGCAGGAAAAGTACAAGGAGACCTCGCGAGGAGGGCTTGCTGTAAACGCCATCGAGTGTTGATCTAGCTAGGGCAATCGCAGTTGGACATGACGAGGGGCGCCGGGGACAGGTCGAAGAGGAGGTCTTTTGCCATGGGTGAGGAGCATTGCTCCGAACGGGCTGGCCATGGATGGCCAGCCCCGGTCCTGCAAGCGGAGCAGGATGCGAGAGCGCAGCAGGGCAAAAGTAGCGCCCAGGGAAGGGTTTACAGCGCCTCCTTGCAGACCTGTCGACGGTTTAGCACCGAGTGGAACTGCTGACTGCGGTAGTCCTGTTGAGCGAGCCAAATCACTTGCACATCAAGCGAGTATTGAACTTAGGCGCGACACCCAGGGTGTCGCGTTTTGTTTGTTTGCAAGCTATTGAATTTCCGGTATCTAATCCATTGGTCGAGTTCGACCCTACTGGCTATTGCCCAGCGTGCTCGCGTCCTCTAGCTTACGTTAACGTAAAGTGCGGAATCGGCTTCTTTCCGCGATCACAACAACGATAATCGCATCAACGGCGGATCGCGCACGCGATCCAGAGAGGACGTCACATGACCCAGGAGTTCATTCTGGAGACGCGTGGGTTGACCAAGGAGTTTCGCGGTTTCACCGCCGTGGACGACGTCAACCTGCAGGTTCGGGAAGGGCATATTCATGCCCTGATTGGCCCCAACGGGGCCGGCAAGACCACCGTCTTCAACCTGCTCACCAAGTTCCTGCCGCCCACTCGCGGCGAGATCCTCTACCGTGGCAAGCCGATCACCGGCATGAAGGCCAACGGCATCGCGCGTCTCGGCCTGGTGCGATCTTTCCAGATATCGGCGGTATTCGCTCACATGACCGCCATGGAAAACGTTCGTGTGGCGTTGCAGCGCCCCATCGGCACGTCGTTTCATTTCTGGAAATCCGAGCGCACGCTTGATCATCTCAACGACCGCGCCATCGAGCTGCTTGATCAGGTAGGGCTGCGTGAGTACGCCGATGTGCTGACGGTCGAGATGCCCTATGGCCGCAAGCGAGCGCTCGAAGTGGCCACCACACTGGCCATGGAGCCGACGATGATGTTGCTCGACGAGCCGACCCAGGGCATGGGTGCCGAGGATGTCGATCGCATCGTCGAGTTGATTCGACGCGTCGCCAAGGGGCGCACCGTGCTGATGGTGGAGCACAACCTGAGCGTGGTGAGCCGGCTTTGCGACCGTATCACCGTGCTGGCGCGTGGCTCGGTTCTCGCCGAGGGCGATTACGCCGCCGTTTCCGCCAACCCGCTGGTCAAGGAAGCGTACATGGGCAGCGAGGCGGAAGAAGAGGAGGCCAGCGCATGAACCAGATAGCTGCTACTGCCCAGAACGAGGCCAGCCAGCATCATGACCATGATGGTGCCGAGATGCTGCGCGTTCGCGACCTGCATGCCTTCTACGGCGAATCGCACATCCTGCATGGTGTCGATTTCGACGTGAAGCGTGGTGAACTCGTCACGCTGCTCGGCCGCAATGGCGCGGGCCGCAGCACCACGCTCAAGTCGATCATGAACATGGTGGGACGCCGTACCGGTTCGATCGTCATCAACGGTAACGAGACCCTGGGCATGAAGCCCCACCATATTCCCCGCCTGGGCATCGGTTACTGCCCGGAGGAACGCGGCATCTTTGCCAGCCTCGACGTCGAGGAGAACCTGCTGCTGCCACCCACCGTGCGTTCCGGTGGCATGTCCCTCGATGACATCTATGCGATGTTCCCGAACCTCTACGAACGTCGCCGCAGCCAGGGCACCCGGCTGTCCGGGGGTGAGCAGCAGATGTTGGCGATGGCACGCATCCTGCGTACCGGGGCGCGGATGCTGCTGCTCGACGAGATCACCGAGGGCCTTGCCCCGGTCATCGTGCAGGCGCTGGGCGACGTATTGATCAAGCTCAAGGAGCGAGGCATGACCATCGTCCTCGTGGAGCAGAATTTTCGCTTCGCCGCACCGCTCGCCGACCGTCACTTCGTGATGGATCACGGGCGTATCGTCGAGGAGATCAGCGCGGCGGAATTGCCGTCACGCCGCGAGCACCTGCATACCCTGCTCGGGGTATGAGTCGAATATCACACCAAGCATCACAACAAGCATCCCAACAAGCATCACAACAAGAAGCCGCCCCGACGTGGGGCCATGGAGACGACAATGACCTTCATCAAGAAGACCCTCGCCAGCAGCATCGCCCTCGCCGCCGCGACCGTCATGGCGACGAGCGCGCAAGCCGAAATGAGCGATGGAGAAGTCCGCATCGGCTACCTGGCCGACATGTCCGGCACCTACCGCGACCTGGCGGGCCCGGGTGGCCTGGAAGCCCTCAACATGGCCGTTGAAGATTTCGGCGGCAGCGTCAATGGCGCTGCCATCGACGTATTCAGTGCCGATGACAACAACAGTGCCGATGTCGGTGCCAATACCGTGCGTGGCTGGATCGACCAGGACAACGTCGACATGGTGGCGGGCATGGTGGCGTCTTCGGTGGTCATCGCCGTCACCAAGGTGCTCGAGGAGAACGATGGCCTGGGCATCATCTCCGGCTCCGCGGCATCCAGTATCACCAACGAACACTGCACCCCGAACCACATTCACTGGGTCTATGACACTTACCCGCTGGCCAACGGCACCGCCAAGGCGATCGTCGACCAGGGTGGCGACACCTGGTTCATGCTGACCGCCGACTACGCCTTCGGTCATGCCCTGGAAGGCGATGTCACCAAGGTCGTCGAGGAGAATGGCGGCGAGATCGTCGGTGGCGTACGTCATCCATTCCCGACCTCGGACTTCTCGTCCTACATCCTGCAGGCCCAGGGGTCCGGCGCCAAGATCGTCGGCCTTGCCAACGCCGGCGCCGATACCGTCAACGCCATCAACACGGCAAGCCAGTTCGGGCTTACCCAGGCCGGCCAGCAACTCGCCGGCCTGCTGGTGTTCCTCAATGACGTTCACGCCATGGGCCTGGAGACAACCCAAGGGCTGCTGCTGACCACCGGCTGGTACTGGAACATGGACGACGAGAGCCGCGAGTGGGCGGAGCGCTACTATGAGCGCGTGGGCCGCATGCCGACCATGGTTCAGGCGGGTATCTATTCCAGCACCATGCACTACCTGAAGGCAGTGGAAGAAGCGGGCACCGATGACCCCGAGACCGTGCGCGCCCAGATGGCCGAGATGCCGGTCAACGACTTCTTCTCGCGCAACGGCCGCATCCGTGAGGATGGCCGCATGGTGCATGACATGTACCTGGCCGAGGTCAAGTCTCCCGAGGCATCCACCCATGAGTGGGATCTCTACGAGATTCTGGCGACCATTCCCGCCGAAGAGGCCTTCCGTCCGCTCTCCGAGAGCCAGTGCAAGCTGGTTCAGAACTGAGCCGTGCACGACCCGGCGGCGGCTTGCGCCGCCGCCCCTCTGACGGGAGATTCCTGACATGACGATGATATTCGGGGTGCCCCTGGCAGTGTTCATGGGGCAGCTGCTGCTGGGCCTGATCAACGGCGCCTTCTACGCCCTGCTGAGTCTGGGGCTGGCGGTGATCTTCGGCCTGCTGAAGATCGTCAACTTCGCCCATGGCGCCATGTACATGCTGGGGGCCTTCGCGGCCCTGCTCGGCATGCGCTACCTGGGCATCAATTATTGGGCGGCGCTGTTGCTCGCGCCGCTCTTGGTCGGGGGCTTCGGGATGCTGATCGAGCGCTTCATGCTGCGCCGCATCGGCCATCTCGACCATCTCTACGGTCTGTTGTTGACCTTCGGGCTGGCGTTGATCTTCGAGGGCACCCTGGTCAACTTCTTCGGTGTCTCCGGGGCGCGCTATCCCACCCCAGAGGTGCTGCAGGGCGGTTTCCAGTTGGGCTTCATGTTCCTGCCGGCCTACCGTGCCTGGGTACTGGCGGCGGCCCTGGTGGTCTGCCTGTTCACCTGGTTCATGATCGAGCGCACACGGTTGGGCGCCTACCTGCGGGCGGGTACCGAGAACCCGGCCTTGATGCAGGCGTTCGGGGTCAACGTGCCGCTGTTGGTCACCCTGACCTATGGCTTCGGGGTTGCGCTCGCCGCCTTCGCCGGGGTGCTGGCCGCACCGCTCTATCCGGTGTCGCCGACCATGGGTTCGAGCCTTTTGATCGTGGTCTTCGCGGTGGTCGTCATCGGTGGCATGGGGTCGATCCTCGGGGCCGTGCTCACCGGCCTCGGCATGGGGCTGATCGAGGGCCTGACGAAGGTGTACTACCCAGAAGCTGCCAACACCGTGATCTTTCTGGTGATGATCCTGGTGTTGCTGCTGCGACCCGCCGGCCTGTTCGGCAAGGAGGCATGACATGTCAACGACCCAGACCCTGACGCCGACCATGAAGCGCCAGCGTCGCGCCAACCTGCGGCGCAATGCCTTCTACCTGATACTCATCGTGGTGGGCATGGTGGCACCCTTCCTGGCCTACCCGGTGTTCCTGATGAAGGTGCTGTGCTTCGCGCTGTTCGCCTGCGCCTTCAATCTGCTGCTTGGCTATGCGGGCCTGCTCTCCTTCGGTCATGCCGCCTTCCTGGCGACCGGGGGCTATATCACCGGCTACCTGCTGGCAAGCTACCCGGCCATGACGCCGGAGATGGGGATCATCGCCGGCACACTGGCGGCCGTGGTGCTCGGCGCGGCGTTCGGCGCGCTGTCGATTCGCCGCCAGGGCATCTACTTCGCCATGGTGACCCTGGCGCTGGCCCAGCTGGTGTACTTCGCTTATGTCCAGTCACCCTTCACCGGCGGTGAGGATGGCCTGCACGGCGTACCCCGGGGCGAGCTGTTCGGTATCATCAGCCTCAGAAGCAACCTGGCGATGTACTACTTCGTGTTCGCCGTGTTCCTGATCGGCTTCGCGATCATTCAGCGCGCCGTGCACTCCCCCTATGGCCAGGTGCTCAAGGCGATCCGCGAAAACGAGCCACGGGCCGTATCGCTTGGCTATAACGTCGATGCCTACAAACTGGTGGCCTTCATCCTCTCGGCGGGGATCGCCGGGCTTGCCGGTTCCACCAAGACTGTGGTGTTCCAGTTGGCGTCTCTCACCGATGCCCACTGGCATATGTCCGGCGAGGTGATCCTGATGACGCTTCTGGGCGGTGTAGGAACGCTGTTCGGGCCGATCATGGGCGCGGGAATCGTGGTCAGTCTGCAGCATATGCTGGGTCAGTCGCCGCTGGGCAACTGGGTCAGCGTGATTCTCGGGGTGATCTTCGTGGTCTGCGTGTTGAGCTTTCGCAGCGGCATCGTGGGCGAGATCAACAAGATGTACCACAAGAACTTCAAGTAACCGGGCTGCTACCCTACCGCGAGTTTTCAGGCGTCCTTCGGGGCGCCTTTTTCATATCGATGATGCCCACCTCGTCGGATACCTCGATTCTGTCCCGGCGCCGCCTCCATGACTCTCGATTGGATTATTGGTACAACATCATCATGTTGTGAGTTTTGTGCGGTTTCTCCCAGGCCAGCACTGGTCCGATCAACGTTACCATTCATGCAAGGAGAGTCGAGATGAAATCACGTGCCGCTGTGGCCCTGGAAGCCGGCAAGCCGCTGGAGCTCGCCGAGATCGATGTGCAAGGCCCCAAGGCCGGGGAGGTGCTGGTGCGCATGGCGGCCACCAGCGTCTGCCATACCGATGCCTATACGCTCTCTGGTGCCGACCCGGAGGGCAATTTCCCAGCGGTGCTGGGGCATGAGGGTGCCGGGGTCGTGGAAGAGGTGGGAGAGGGTGTCACCAGCCTCAAGGTGGGCGATCACGTCATTCCGCTCTATACCGCCGAGTGCGGCAAGTGCAAGTTCTGCCTCTCCGGCAAGACCAATCTGTGCGGCAGCGTGCGTGCCACCCAGGGCAGGGGCGTGATGCCCGACGGCACCAGCCGCTTCTCGCTGGATGGCAAGATGCTTCACCACTACATGGGCACCTCCACGTTCAGCGAGTACACCGTACTGCCCGAGGTGTCGTTGGCGGTAGTCTCCAGCGAAGCGCCGATGGACAAGATCTGCCTGCTCGGCTGTGGAGTGACCACCGGTATCGGCGCAGTGCTCAATACCGCCAAGGTGGAGCCAGGCTCGACGGTGGCGGTATTTGGCCTGGGGGCGATTGGCCTGGCGGTGATTCAGGGTGCCGTGATGGCCAAGGCCGCGCGGATCATTGCCATCGACGTCAATCCCGACAAGTTCACGCTCGCCAAGCAGTTCGGCGCCACCGACTTCGTCAACCCCAAGGATCACAGCGACCCGATCCAGCAGGTGATCGTCGATCTCACCGATGGCGGTGTCGACTACTCCTTCGAGTGCATCGGCAACGTCAATGTGATGCGCTCGGCCCTGGAGTGCTGCCACAAGGGCTGGGGCGAGTCGATCATCATCGGTGTGGCCGGTGCCGGTGAGGAGATATCCACCCGGCCGTTCCAGCTGGTCACCGGCAGGGTCTGGAAGGGCTCCGCGTTCGGTGGGGTCAAGGGACGTACCGAACTGCCCGGGTATGTGGAGCGTTACATGAATGGCGAGATCAACATCGACGATTTCATCACCCACGACATGCCCTTCGAGAAGATCAACGAGGCGTTCGAGTTGCTGCATGCCGGCAAGAGCATCCGTACCGTCCTTCACTATTGAGTCGGGAGACCTGCCCATGACCATGACTGAAACCCTCGAGCTGGTATCGGCCAACAAGAGCTTCGACGGCTGGCAAAAGCGCTATCGCCACCGCTCACGAGCACTGGATTGCGAGATGGTATTTTCCATCTACCTGCCGCCAAAGGCGGAGACCGAGCGGGTGCCGCTGTTGTGGTGGCTGTCGGGGCTGACCTGCACCGACGAAAACTTCATGCACAAGGCCGGTGCTCAGCGGTTGGCCGCCGAACTGGGCATCGCCATCGTTTGCCCGGATACAAGCCCCAGAGGCACCGACCTTCCTGGTGAGCATGACAGCTTCGATTTCGGCAGTGGCGCGGGTTTCTACCTCAATGCCACCCGCGAGCCTTGGAAGAAGCACTATCGGATGTACGACTACGTGGCGGAAGAGTTGCCCTCGGTGGTGCGCCAACACTTCCCGGTAAACGGTCGTGAATCTATCAGTGGCCACTCCATGGGCGGCCATGGCGCGTTGATCATGGCATTGCGCCGCCCCGGCCATTATCGTTCGGTGTCGGCATTCGCCCCCATCGTCAATCCCAGCCAGTGCCCCTGGGGGCAGAAGGCGTTCTCCGGCTACCTGGGTGATGATGCCGGCAGCTGGACCCAGTATGACGCCTGCGAGCTGGTGGCCCGCGGGGCGTCAAGCCAACCGCTGTTCATCGACCAGGGCGACGCCGACGACTTCCTCGACGAGCAGCTCAAGCCCGAGCGCCTGGAAGCGGTGTGCGCCGATCATGATCATCCGCTGACCCTGCGCCGTCAGCCGGGCTACGACCATAGCTATTTCTTCATCGCCACCTTTCTCGAGGATCACCTGCGCTATCACGCCGAGCGACTCCACAAGCGCTGAGCTGGTGGTGGGAGTCGTGAGGTGTGAGTCGTGAGTCGTGTGGCGTGAGTCGTGTGGCGTGAGTCGTGAGTTGTGAGACGTCAGGGCATGTCGCAATCTGTGCAGGAACAGGAGGCATTGGAAGCATAGCGACGGGGATATGCCCATTCGCGACACACACCGAACTGGCGCTGGCGTCGAATGGCGTGTATAGGCAAATTGAGGGTTGACAACGACACGCGTGACCGCCTGGCACACCAGGCAGGAGAGCCGACCGATGACCACCGCCAACCAGTCGCCGATTCCCCAGACCATCGGCTTTCTGCTACTCGACAATTTCACCCTGATATCGCTTGCTTCGGCCATCGAGCCACTGCGCATGGCCAACCAGCTCGCCGGTCGTGAGCTCTATCGCTGGTACTCCCTGAGTATCGATGGCGAACCGGTACGAGCCAGTGACGGCCTGCAGGTGACCCCGGATGCGGCGATCACCATCCCCCTGGCCCTGGACATGGTCATCGTATGCGGCGGCGTGGGGCCGAGTCGTAGTGTCCAGCGCGAGCACATTACCTGGCTGCAGGGGCAGGCGCGGTTGTCGCGACGTCTCGGCGCGGTGTGCACCGGCAGTTGGGCGCTGGCCCGGGCCGGGTTGCTCGATGGTCACGAGGCAAGCGTGCATTGGGAGTGCCTTGCGGCGATGCGCGAAGCGCATCCACGGGTGGCGCTGACCACCCGGCTGTTCTCCATCGATCGTGATCGTGCCACGGCCTCCGGGGGCACGGCCCCACTGGACATGATGCTCAACCTGATCGGCCGAGACCATGGACGAGAGCTCTCGGCGGGGATTTCGGAGATGTTCATCTGCGAACGCATGCGCAACGAGCAGGATGACCAGCGTATTCCACTGCGCCATGTGCTTGGCACCAACCAGCCCAAGCTGCTGGAGATCGTCGCGCTGATGGAAGCCAATCTCGAGGAACCGATCGAACTCGATGAGCTAGCGGATTACGTGGGCGTCTCGCGGCGTCAACTGGAGCGTCTTTTCCAGCGCTATCTGCACTGTTCACCCTCGCGCTACTACTTGAAGTTGCGCCTGACCCGGGCCAGGCAGTTGCTCAAGCAGACCGCCATGTCGATCATCGAGGTGGCCTCGGCCTGTGGGTTCGTGTCGACCCCGCATTTCTCGAAGTGCTATCGCGAATATTTCGGCGTGACCCCGCGAGACGAGCGGTTGGGCGTTGCCCCGCACGCAGCCTCTCGCCACCAGCTGGCATCCTACGTCCCTGGTGGAATGGCCGGTGTCCTGCCTGCCAACGTGCCGGAACTGCCGGTCTCCTGTGCGATCCTGGCGCTTTCCCAGGCGAAGGGTGAGCCCACCTATGCAAGCGTGCGGCTGTGAAGCGGCTGCGTCCCTGACCATTTGCAACGACCATCGCGCCCCTGTCATGGGGCGTGATGTTGTTATACTGCCCGCATGACTCAGGGCGGTCTCACTTCCGCCAGTCACCTCCCTCATCACAACACAAGGAACTTGCATGTCGTTGCCCCGGTTAGGCCGTCCTACCCTGCGCGGTGTGCTGCGCAAACTGGCCCTGGTGGTGGCGGGTTTCATGGGGCTGTCTGTTGTGCTGGTGCTGGTGTTCCGGGTGGTGCCGGTATTCGGTTCCATGGTGATGGTGGAGCGCAAGGTGGAATCCTGGGTAGCCCGCGAGCCGCTGAGTATCGAACATCAATGGCGCAGTTGGGCGGTGTTGTCCGATCACGCCAAGATCGCCGTGATCGCCGCCGAAGACCAGCGCTTCCCCGCGCACCGGGGGTTTGACCTGCATGAGATGCGACGCGCCCTGGAAGCCAGTCGCAATGGGGGGCGGCTACGGGGGGCCAGCACCATCAGCCAGCAGACCGCCAAGAACCTCTTCCTGTGGACCGGGCGAAGCTGGATTCGCAAGGGCTTCGAGGCATGGTTCACGCTGCTGATCGAAACCTTGTGGCCCAAGGAAAGGATTCTCGAGGTCTATCTCAATATCGTCGAATGGGACAATGGTGTATTCGGGCTGGAGGCAGCGGCCCAGCACTATTTCGGCGTTTCGGCAGACCAGCTCAGCGTCCATCAGGCCAGCCGTCTGGCGGCCATCCTGCCTAACCCCAGGGGCCTGGACGCCGCCAGGCCGAGTGTCCAGGTCGAGCGGCGCAGTGCCTGGATTCGCCAGCAGATCAATAATCTTGGCGGCGCTACTTATCTAGAACGGCTGTGATCGAGTCGCGCCATCACATGCTGGCGCATGGCCTGGGCGGCGGGTGACAGGCTGACTCCTGTGCGACTCAACAGGCCGATCCGGCGTTCGAGCAAAGGCTCGGCAAGCGCGATGAAACGCAGCCGCCGGCGCTCTTCCTGGAAGGCCAGGCGCGGCAGGGTGGTGATACCGATCCCCGCCTCGAGCATGGCCGTCAGCGAAATCATGTTGGAAACGTAGAGCGTGCTGTGAGTGAGCAACCCGGCAGCCGGCGATCCCTCGAGCAGTCGTGACGTGCCATTGCGGATCAGGGTGTGGCCGCTGAGCTCCCGCCAGTGCAACGGGTCGCAGTCGGCCAGTGGGTGGTCGTCGCGACACACCACCCCCACTGCGTCCTGCAGCAGCGGCGTGAAGTCCAGACCCTCCTCGGCCTGCCATAGGCTGGTGATTCCCAGATCCACCTCTGCCTTGAGCACCATGCTGCGTACCAGTTCCGAATTGCCATCGTGCAGGTTGATCTCGATTCCCGGGTAGTCGACCACGAAGCTGGCCAGAATGTCGGGCATCAGGCGGCTGGCCACCGAGGGTACCGCGGCGATATCGACACGGCCTACCTGGTGGCTGGCCATGGCCAGGGCATCGCGGCTCAGGCGGTCGTGATGCGCCACCAGTTCGCGAAAGCGCGGTTCACACCACTGGCCGAAGGGCGTCAGCCGTGCCTTGCCGCTGCCCTTCTCGAACAGCGCTTGTCCCAGCCGCGACTCCAGTTCGCCCACCGCCATGGAAATCGCCGGTTGGCTGCGGTGCAGGTGCTTGGCGGCGGCGTGGAAGCCTCCCTGGTCGATGATCGCCAGCACGCAGCGCAGAGGCTGAAGCTTGAGTTCGGGAAGCAAGGTAAGATTTCCTGATCGTTTTATTGAAACTGTTGATTATCCTTATCTTGGTGAGGCTCCTAGGATGATGTCAATGTCATTCAGGAGGTGTTCCATGTCGCAGACGTTTCCGCTCTTCATCGATGGTCAGTGGGTCGAAGGTGAGGGAGTACTCGCCAACCACAGCCCGTCGGATACCCATGACCTCATCGGGCATTATGCCCAGGCAGGTGTCGCCCAAGTGGACGAGGCGATCATCGCGGCACGGCGCGGCCAGCGTGAATGGGCGAAGACGGGGCTGGAGCGCCGCTATGGCGTGCTGATGGCCATCGGAGACGAACTCGCCGCCCGCAAGGACGAGTTGGGGCGGTTGCTGTCGCGCGAGGAGGGCAAGCCCCTGGCCGAAGGCATCGGCGAAGTGGCTCGTTCGGCGCAGTTCTTTCATTACTACGCCGCCGAGGTGCTTCGTCAGCTCGACGAGCGCGTGGACTCCGTGCGTCCGGGGGTGGAGGTCGACACCCGACGTGAGCCGGTCGGCGTGGTGGGCATCATCAGCCCCTGGAATTTCCCCATGGCCACCGCGGTATGGAAGATCGCCCCGGCGCTGGCATTCGGCAACGCGGTGGTGTTCAAGCCGGCCAACCTGGTACCCGCCAGCGCCTGGGCGCTGACCGAGATCATCAGCCGCCAGGCACTGCCTGGTGGCACCTTCAATCTGTTGATGGGCCCTGGCGGTAGTGTCGGAGAGGCACTGATCCAGAGCCCTGACATTGCCGCACTCAGCTTCACCGGCTCGCTGGAGGTAGGGCGACGGGTGGCAGCGGCCACCGCCGGCAATCTGGTCAAGTGCCAACTGGAGATGGGGTCCAAGAATGCGCTGATCGTCGCCGAGGACGCGGACCTGGACCTGGCCGTCGAGGCCGCCTTCAACGGTGCCTATTCCGGTACCGGTCAGAAGTGCACGGCATCATCGCGCTTGATCGTGGTGGAGGCGGTGCATGATGCCTTCGTCGAGAAGCTGACGGCACGGCTGGCCGGGGCCAGGGTCGGCCATGCGCTGGAGGAGGGCGTGCAGATCGGCCCGGTGGCGAATGCCCGCCAGCTCGAGTCCAATCTCGACTGGGTGGCGCGGGCCGTCGGCGATGGTGCGACCCTGGCCTTCGGCGGCGAGCGCCTCGAGCGTGATACCGATGGCTACTTCATGGCGCCGACCCTGCTGACCGGGACCACCAATAGCATGCCGATCAACCGCGAGGAGGTGTTCGGCCCGATCGCCTGCGTGATCAAGGTTGCCGATGCCGAGACGGCCATCGAGACCCTCAACGACACCCATTTCGGTCTCACCGCCGGCATCATCACCGACTCCCTCGCGCTTGCCAGCGCCTTCAAGGCGCGTGCCGAGACGGGCTGCGTGATGGTCAACCTGCCGACCGCCGGCACCGATTATCACGTGCCGTTCGGCGGCCGCAAGGACTCGAGCTTCGGCCCACGCGAGCAGGGGCGTTACGCGCGGGAATTCTACACCGTGGTCAAGACCTGCTACGTCAAGGCGTAAGGAGCGACGCATGTCCCGAGAGATGCTGACCATCGATGGGCTGCAGTACTCCTGCTGGTCCCGGGAGATCTTCGAACAGATGCGCGAGGGCGGAGTGGATGCCGTGCATGCCACCCTGGTCTATCACGAGACCACCCGCGAGACGCTGTCTCGACTTGGCGAGTGGAACCGTCGTTTCGAGCAGCATCATGACCTGATCATGCCGGTCCTCGAACCCGCCGATATCGCGCGTGCCCGTGAGCTCGGCAAGGTGGGCATCTTTCTCGGCGCCCAGAACTGCTCGCCAATCGAGGATGATATCGACATGGTGGCGGTGATGCGTCGCCTGGGCCTTTTGATTATGCAGCTCACCTACAACAATCAGAGCTTGCTGGCCTGTGGCTGTTACGAGAGCGATGACAGCGGGGTCACCCGCTTCGGACGTCAGGTGATACGTGAGATGAACCGCGTCGGCATGGTCATCGACATGTCCCACAGTGCCGAGCGCTCGACGCTCGAGGCCATCGAGCTGTCCGAACGGCCGGTGATCATCTCCCACGCCAATCCGGCGTTCTTTCACCCGGCCAGGCGCAACAAGTCCAACCGGGTGCTCGCGGCGATCGCCGAGTGCCAGGGGCTGCTGGGGTTTTCCGCCTATCCCTTCCATCTCAAGGATGGCCCGGACTGCACCCTGGAGGCCTACTGCGAGATGATCGCGCGCACGGTCGACTTGATGGGCATCGAGCATGTAGCGCTTGGCACGGACCTCTGCCAGGACCAGCCCGTATCGGTGCTCGAGTGGATGCGCAATGGTCGCTGGTCGAAGGAGATGGATTACGGCGAAGGCAGTGCCAGCAACGCTGGGTGGCCACGTCCGCTGGCCTGGCTGCGCGACAGCCGCGACTTTCCCAACCTGATCGACGGTCTGCACCGGCAGGGCTTCGTGGGCGACGAGGTCGAGCGGATCATGGGGCGCAACTGGGTGGCGCTACTGGAGCGCGCGGCGACACCCGCGCAGACACCCACGCAGCTGGCCGTCGGATAATCACGCCAGACAACGACATCCTACGTCGCTTCCACAACAACAATGACCTTCTGCAAAGGACACGCTCATGCACTCTGACCCCAAGACTTCCCGTTCCGCACCGACCCGCTTTGGTGATCCCGTGGTGCTCGGCCTCAGCGCTGGCTTCATCGTGCTGTTCGTGGGGCTTTCGCTCTACGACATCGAAGGTGTGGCGAGCGTGATCGGCGCCGGGTTCGCCTGGACCGCCGCCATGCTGGGTTCCTATTTTCAGTTGCTGCTGTTGCTGACCTTCTTTATCGCCATGGGCCTTGCGGTATCGCCCGCGGCGAGCGCCAAGATCGGCGGGCTGGACAAACCCGAGCTGAGCACCTTCAAGTGGCTTTCCATCATCATGTGCACGCTGCTCGCCGGAGGTGGGGTGTTCTTCGCCGCCGGCGAGCCGGTCTACCACTTCGTGGTCACGCCACCGGCCTTCGATACCGAGCCGGGCGGTGTCCAGGCGGTGGCCGGTGCCCTGGCGCAGTCCTTCATGCACTGGGGGTTTCTGGCCTGGGCGGTGCTGGGCTCGCTGACCGCCGTGGTGCTGGCTCACTGGCACTACGACAAGGGGCTTCCGCTGCAGCCGCGGACGCTGTTGATACCGGTGTTCGGCGAGCGGCTGATGCGGGGTTGGCTGGGTGGCGTGGTCGACGCCTGCTGCGTGATCGCGGTGGTCGCCGGAACCGTCGGGCCGATCGGCTTTCTGGCCACCCAGGTCAGCTTCGGGCTACATGAATTGCTTGGCGTCGGAGAAGGTTACGGCACCCAACTGGTGATCCTGCTGATTCTCGGTGCGGTGTATGTCACCTCGGCGGCCACCGGTATCGACCGGGGAATCCAGATGCTCAGCCGCTTCAATGTGTTCCTGGCGCTGGCCATTGCCGCGGTGATCTTCCTGCTGGGTCCGACGCTGTTTCTGACCAATGCCTACCTGCAGGGCTTCGGTGAGTACGTCAGCTCATTTCTGGCCATGGCCACCATGACGTCGGAGACCGCGCCGGCCTGGTGGATGCAGTGGTGGACGGTGTTCTTCTTCGCCTGGTTCATCGGCTATGGGCCCTTGATGGCGATCTTCGTGGCACGCATCTCGCGGGGGCGCACCATTCGCCAGATGATCCTCGCGGTGGCGGTGATGGCCCCCATCGCCACTACCGTCTGGTTCACGCTGTTGGGCGGCTCGGGGATTCACTTCCAGCTCACCGGGGCCATCGACCTGACCGAGGCCCTCAACAACTTCCAGTTCGACGTGGCGACGCTGACCGTGGCACAGGCCCTGCCGGGCGGCACGCTGATGGCCCTGGCGATACTGCTTCTGACCACCATCTTCGTGGCCACCACCGGCGACTCCATGAGCTACGCCATCGCCGTGGTCTGCACCGGGCACGACGAGCCCCACACCGGCGTACGCATCTTCTGGGGCATCACCATGGCGTTGATGGCCGCCATCCTGCTCTATATGGGGTCGGGACAGATCGGCGTGCTGCAACAGTTCATCGTGATCACCGCCATTCCGGTATCGCTGGTGCTGCTGCCATCGCTGTGGACCGGCCCGCAGGCAGCGTACGCCATGGCACGTCAACAGGGGCTGACGACCCGCCCCAAGGTCATCGTCAATGACTGAAGCGGATCGGCTGTCGGCCGCGCTGCCCGGTCTGCGTCCGGCCGACGAGGTGATGCGGCTCGAACGCCTCGGTAGCCTGCATGCCACGCGCTTAAGCTTCGTGCGCACCCTGGTCCGGCAGATGGCTCGCCAGCGCTGGCGGATCAGCCGCGAGCGCTTCGACCTGGATGCCAACGGGCATGGCACGGCCATCTATCGCTTGCAGACGCCGCATGGCCGCTATCACGGCGTGATGTTCGCCCAGCCACTCGAGGATACGCAGCGCTCCGACCGGGTGATCGCCGAGGCCTGGGACGTGACCTTCGGCCTGGTGGAGGGCGATGTCGACGATAGCCTGCTGGCGCAGATGGCAGCCAATGTGCCGTTGCAAGAGGCCGGGCGCCAGCACCCCAGGGTGCTGGTGCTGTCGCGCGCCAACAAGAGCCTGCGTAACTTCGCCCACTTCGTCGAGGCGCTGGCCGCCGGGCATCAGCCCGACCCCGCCTGGTTGACCTGGGTCGGCTACCTGTATCGCACCACCGCGGTCTACGGCAACGGCAAGTTCGGCATTGCCGATTTCGCGCGACTTCATGACAACCCGGACTTTCGACGCCCTTTTTCGGCACAGATGGCCGGTGTCTATCTGCTGCGCCACTTCTCCATCGAGCAGGTCGAGCATCTCGCGGCCTGCCGTGCCCCCGACACCGCCTGTGGCCTGGCCACCGAACTGCGCCGCTACCTGGGGATCGGCAACTCCACCGGGCTCGGCATGGCGCCCTTTCTGATCAACCATCCACAGTTGATTGCCCAGTGGATCGCCCAGCGTGAGACCGCCCTGGCGCTGGCCATGCGGCAGGTGCCCGACGAAACCGACCGGCAGCGGCTGATCGACCTGACGCGGCGTGCGATGTGCCACTTCGAGCAGACGGTGACCGAGGATGCCGATCAGCGCGAACGCAATGCCGCCACCGTGGCGGCGCTGCCCGATGTGCTCAACTGGCTTGCCAATGTGCCATTGGCCGCCGATCTTTGGTGGCAATTGGTGGAGTGGGGGGCACGCACGCTCTCCCTGGAGGCTCAGGAACTGGTCAATACGCTATTGATCGAACTCTACCCCGATCCGATCGATAGCCTCGAGGATCATATGGGCGTCACCGAGAATCTCGATCTGGCGCCGGACATGCCCTTGATGCACCTTCGCCAACTGATCGAGACTCACTATGGCTGGGCGCTGGCCCATGATTACGAGAGCGTCGAAGGCGCGTGGTGGTTCTGGTACCGCTCCGCGGAAAAAGAGGAGCCAAGGCTCGGGCAACGCCATCTCGAAGCCGGTGCGGAGAAGGAGATGCCCATCGCCATCGGGCCGCGAGTGGCCCGCACCCACCACGCGATACGGGCGTTTCTCGATGAGCGACCGCGCGCCTCGGTGGTCGATTTCCTGCTCGAACATCCGCGCCACAAGGAAATCGTGCGCCGTATTCAGACCCTGGTGAAGGCGCCTTATGGCGATATCCACGCCAACCTCTGGCATCGCGACATGAAACCCATGCATCTGCTGCGCACCAAGCTGTCATTCTTCGGTGCCAGCCGTTTCGACCCGAAGTCCGACCGCTGGGTGCGCATCACTCTCTTCCAGGGGGCACCGCTGGTGGAGGAGCTCAACGCGGAGCCCGTCGATCTCGGTACCTTCGATGACTGGAGCTTTCCTCTGGAGCCGGGTATGCCGGCACGCGACGGTGCGCCATTCGCCTGCCTCTCTTCGCGTTCGGGAGTGATGGTCAAATGAACGTCTCCTACAATGAATTGCAGGGACTTTGCCGCAAGGCGTTCAGCGGGATCGGTTTCGAGGAGGGGGATGCCGCCGATGCCGCCGACATGGTTGCCTGGATGCAGTGTCATGGCCTGCATGGTGTCGAGCAGCTCAACCGTGGTCTCGACTTCCTGCTCGAGGAGGATCCCGAGGCGCTGCCCAGAGTGATCTATCAGGATGGTGACCTGGCGGTACTCGATGGTCAGTCCCAGAGCGTGCTGCGCAGCATCAGCCTTGCCACCGAGCTCGGCTTCGCCAAGGCCCGTGCCCGGGGGCTCTCGGTGGTGAAGATTCGCCGCTGCCACAATCGCCAGTTGATCATGGGATACCTCTCGAGGCTGGCCGGGCGTGGCATGAACATCACCGCCTTCTGGCGCAACGCCCAGATACCGCTCACCGAGCAGGTGGTGGGCTTTCGCGCCGGCCATGCCACGCCGGAAGTGCGCGTCTATGCGGTGCGAGAGGTACCCGAGGAGAACGAGCCGAACGACGGTATCACCCTGGTGATGGCCAATCATGTCGAACTGTTGCCTTCGCTTGGTGCCGACCACGATCTCGATCTGTTGGCTCACCACCCCGAATCGGAGCTGCTGGCGTGCCGCCAACAGGCGCTTGCCGATGGCATTCAGGTGGATGACGCCATCTGGGCTCGCCTCAAGACGCTTGCCCATCGCATACTCGTGGAGTCGAGCGAGGCCTCCCGGGATGGCGCGGGTGCCGGCATCAATGACAATGATTGAGTGGGTGCCTGGCCGGCATGACATTCGCCAGAGCGACATCCGCTTGTCCGTTTCCTCCTGAGGCGAGCTGTCAGGCATTGTTCCGGCGCTGGGTGGGTGACACCATCAGCGTATATCCCTATTTCCGACCCGATAACGACAACCAAGACCACTAGCGATACGGGACCACCATGACCGTCGAGACCTTGAATCCTGCGCGTCGCTTTCGCGGCAAGCCCCGTGGCCGTGATCTGCCCCCGGTGGCGCTTGCGGCGTTGCGCCAGTTGCTCGGTGACGAGCGCAGCGACCGAGAACTCAAGCGCCGCGACCGGTTGATCGAACATCTGCATGCCCTGCAGGATGCCCATGGCTATCTCGGCATGGTCGAGTTGCGTGCGCTTGCCGCCTACATGAACCTGCCCATGGCGGAGGTCTACGAGACCGCCACCTTCTACGCCCATTTCGATGTGGTGCATGACGAGCAGACCCCGCCACCGGAGGTCACGCTGCGCGTTTGCGACTCACTCTCCTGCCAGCTGGCCGGTGCCGCCACCCTCAAGTCCGAGCTCGCGGCGGGGGCCGACCCGGCCAGGGTGCGCGTAGTGCGCGCCCCATGCATGGGCCGCTGTGACAGTGCACCGGTGGTGGAGGTGGGCCACCACCATGTGTTGTTCGCCACCCGTGAAGGGGTCGAGGCGGTGGTGGATACCGGCCACTACCACCCCGAGGCGATCCTCTGGCAACGCCTGGCCGAGTACCGCGGCGAGGGCGGCTACGCGTTGCTCGAGGCGTGCCGCGAGGGGACGGTCACGGTCGAGGCATTGAGCGACGAGCTCGAGCGTGCCAATCTGCGTGGCCTGGGTGGGGCCGGGTTTCCGACCTTCAAGAAGTGGCATTTCGTGCGCCAGGAACCGGGCCCGCGTTACTGCGCCATCAATGCCGACGAGGGCGAGCCCGGCACCTTCAAGGATCGCTACTACCTGGAGCGTGCGCCGCATCGCTTTCTCGAAGGTGCGCTGGTCAGCGCCTGGGCAGTGGAAGCCAGTGCGCTTTATATCTACCTGCGTGACGAGTATCCCGGCCTGCACCGGGTGCTGCACGAGGCCATCGCCGAGCTCGAAGCCGAGGGGCTTGCCGCGCCTGGCTTCATCGTCATGCGCCGAGGGGCCGGCGCCTATATCTGTGGCGAGGAGTCGGCGATGATCGAGTCGCTCGAGGGCAAGCCCGGCAAGCCTCGCCATCGCCCGCCGTTCGTCGCCCAGGTGGGGCTGTTCGGTCGCCCGACCCTGGTCAACAATGTCGAGACGGTCTACTGGATTCCACTGATCCATGCCAAGGGCGCCGAGTGGTTCGCCGGGCATGGTCGAAACGGCCGCCAGGGCTTACGCAGCTTCTCGCTCTCCGGACGCGTCAAGCGCCCCGGCGTTCACCTGGCGCCGGCGGGCATCACCTTGAACGAGCTGGTCGAGGAGTACGGTGGCGGCATGGCGGAAGGCCATCGGCTCGCCGGCTACCTGCCGGGGGGCGCGTCGGGCGGAATACTGCCGGCCAGCAAGGCGGACATTCCGCTGGATTTCGATACCCTGCAGGCCGAGGGCTGCTTCATCGGTTCGGCGGCGGTCATCGTGCTCTCCGACCAGGACGACCTGCGCGCCGTGGCCACCAATCTGCTGGCGTTCTTTGCCGATGAGTCCTGCGGCCAGTGCACGCCGTGCCGGGTGGGTACCGAAAAGATGCTGACACTGCTCGAACGTGAAACCTGGCAGGTGGAGGAGCTCACGAGGCTCGCCCAGGTGATGCAGGATGCATCGATCTGTGGCCTTGGCCAGGCGGCACCCAATCCGGTGCTCGGCCTGCTCAAGGATTTCCGTGGCGAGCTCGCCAATCAGCACGTCATCGTCAAGGGATAAGGGGGCATCATGGCATCGGAAACCTTCACCCTGACGCTGGATGGCGTCGATGTCAGCGCCCACCCGGGCGAGACGTTGTGGCAAGTCGCCAAGCGCGCCGGCGAGACCATTCCGCATCTGTGCTTCAAGGATGCCCCGGACTATCGCGCCGATGGCAACTGCCGTGCCTGCATGGTCGAGATCGAGGGCGAACGGGTACTGGCGGCGAGTTGCCTGCGCGAGGCGGCCCCCGGCATGGTGGTCAAGAGCGCCACGTCCGAACGGGCCCGGACGTCCCGCGAGGCCGTGATGGAGCTGTTGATCGCCGACCAGCCGGCACGTGACACAAGCCCCGACCGCTCCAGCCACTTCTGGGCGATGGCCGATTCGCTGGCCATCGACGTGGCGGCGGTACGCGAATGGCTGCCATCGCGTGCCGCGCGCCACGCCCCCACCGTGCAGCATGTCACCGGGCGTGACGAGTCGCTTCCCCATGCGCAGGGCCATGACCAGAGCCACTCGGCGATGCGCGTCAACCTCGACGCCTGCATCGAGTGCAATCTCTGCGTGCGCGCCTGCCGCGAGGTACAGAGCAACGACGTGATTGGCCTTGCCCATCGCGGTGCGGCGTCAAAGATCGTCTTCGACTTCGACGACCCGATGGGCGACAGCACCTGCGTTGCCTGCGGCGAGTGTGTGCAGGCGTGCCCGACCGGCGCGCTGATGCCGGCCACCCTGGTCGATCATCAGGGCCATGGTGATTCGGCGCAGGCCGACCGCAAGGTCGATTCGGTGTGCCCCTACTGCGGCGTGGGTTGCCAGCTCACCTACCATATTCAGCAGGAGCCCAGTGACCGCAAGGGGTTCCGGGGACAGAGCGAAGGGGAGGTCCGAGGTCCAGGGACGGCCGAGGTAGCGTCCAGGGAAGGATTCACAGCGCCTTCCCGCAGCTCTGTCACCGGATTCCCGAGCCAAGAGCGCATCCTGTTCGTCGAAGGACGCAATGGCCCGTCGAACCAGAACCGTCTGTGCGTGAAGGGCCGCTTCGGCTTCGATTATCCGGGTCACCCGGCACGCCTTACCCGGCCCTTGATCCGCAAGCCCGGTTTACCCAAGGGGCTCGATCCCGACTTCGACCCCGCCCAGCCGCTCACGCATTTTCGTGAAGCCAGTTGGGACGAGGCGCTGGATGCTGCCGCCTCGGGGCTCCTCGAGCTCAAGACCACCCATGGGCCCAAGGCCCTGGCCGGGTTTGGCAGCGCCAAGTGCTCCAACGAGGAAGCCTGGCTGTTCCAGAAGCTGGTGCGCACCGGCTTTGGCAGCAACAACGTGGATCACTGCACGCGGCTGTGCCATGCCAGTTCCGTGGCCGCGCTGATGGAGTGCCTCGGTTCCGGGGCGGTGACCGCCTCTTTCATGCAGGCGCTCAAGGCCGATGTGGTGATCCTGATCGGCTGCAATCCGGCGGTGAATCATCCGGTGGCGGCCACCTACTTCAAGCAGGCGGCCAAGCACGGCACCCAATTGATCATCCTCGACCCGCGTGGCCAGGCACTGGATGCCTACGCAAGTCTCAGTGTTCGTTTCACCCCGGGTGCCGATGTGGCACTGCTCAACGCGATGCTCAACGTCATCATCAGCGAAGGCATGTATGACGAGAGCTATATCGCCGACCACACCGAGGGCTTCGAGGCGCTGGCGGCCAGTGTCACCGATATGACCCCCGAAGCCATGAGCGGCCTGTGCGGCGTTGCGCCCGCGGTGATCCGCGATCTGGCCCGGCGTTATGCCACCGCCGAGCGCGCGATGATCTTCTGGGGCATGGGCATCTCCCAGCACACCCACGGTACCGACAACGCGCGCTGCCTGATATCCCTGGCACTTGCCTGCGGCCACACCGGGCGCCCGGGCACCGGGCTGCATCCACTGCGTGGCCAGAACAACGTGCAGGGTGCCTCGGATGCCGGGATGATTCCCATGGTGTTGCCCGACTACCAGCCAGTGGGGGATGCCCAGTTGCGTGCCGCCTTCGAGGAGCTGTGGAACACGCCGCTCGACGACACGCCCGGGCTCACCGTGGTGGAAATCATGGATGCCATTCACAGCGGCACCATCAAGGGCATGCTCATTCAGGGCGAGAACCCGGCGATGTCCGACCCGGATCTGAATCATGCACGGGGGGCGCTGGGCAAGCTCGAGCACCTGGTGGTGCAGGACCTGTTCGCCACCGAGACCGCGCAATTCGCCGATGTCATCCTTCCGGCGTCGGCCTGGCCGGAGAAGGACGGCACGGTCACCAACACCAATCGTCAGGTGCAGTTGGGCCGTGCGGCGGTTGCGTTGCCGGGTGAGGCACGCCCCGACTGGTGGATCACCCAGGAAATCGCCCGGCGCTTTGGCCTGGACTGGGACTATGCCCACCCCAGAGAGGTGTTCGCCGAGATGGCCCATGGCATGCCGTCGCTTGCCAATATTACCTGGGAACGCCTCGAGCGCGAGAGTTCGGTGACCTATCCGTGCCCCGCCGAGGATGCCCCGGGTGCCGACGTGGTGTTCAGCGACGCCTTCCCGCGGGCCGGGGGGCTCGCCCGGTTCACACCGACACGGCCGCTACCGCCTGATGAACCCATCGATGGTGACTTCCCCACGGTGCTGACCACCGGGCGACAATTGGAGCATTGGCACACCGGCTCGATGACCCGGCGCAGCCAGGTGCTGGATAGCCTGGAGCCTGAAGCGGCGGCAAGCCTCTCGCCGGGCGAGCTCAACCGCCTGGGCGTGGCCCCCGGTGAGCCGCTGACCATTACCACGCGGCGCGGTGCCATCACCCTGAAGTCGCGGGTCGACCCGGTGATGCCGGATGGCATGGTGTTCATCCCGTTCTGCTATGTGGAAGCGGCGGTCAACCTGCTAACCAACCCGGCGCTTGATCCCTACGGCAAGATTCCCGAGTTCAAGTATGCCGCGTGTCGGGTAACCCGCGCAGAGAAGCACACGGCCGAAGCCCCCGCACAAGCCTGACTAGGTCCTGTACCAGGTCCTGTCCTTGCAACGACATCGGGAGGCACTTCACCACGTGCCTCCCGATGCATTTTGATGGCCATGAGCGGTTATTCAGCGCTCAGAGCGTGGCGGGTAGCGCTCAAGAGCGTGGCAGGGCGCTTTCCGGGTCATACAGCGCGCCATACCCCACGGCCTCGACACGCACCGGATAGGGCTCGTTGAAGTACTCGATCAGCAATTCCTTGCCCACTTCGGCAACCGCCGCAGGCAGATAGCCGAGCGCGATATTCTTGCCGATGGAGGGGCCGAAGGCGATGCTGGTGGTGTAGGAGCGACGCCCGAGCGCGTCGATCAGCACCTCGCCAGTGGCGGGGTCGATGATCGGGCAGTTGCCCACCGGGTAGCGTGCCACACCTTCGCCATCGTGATTGTCGAGCATGGTCAACGTGCACAGGTAGGCCGGTTGCTGGTCCTTCTCTCGCTGCTCGAGGTAGGCGGCCTTGCCATGGAACTCGGCGGCCTTGACCTTGGGGCGTGCAAGCCCCGCCTCATAGAGGTTGTAGTGGGTCAGCAGGTCGGCGTTCTGCAGGCGCAGACTCTTTTCCAGGCGGCGGCTGTTGGCATAGGTCTCGATACCCACCGGCGTCACCCCCAGGTCGAACAGCGCATCCCACAGTGCCAGCCCATGACTGAATGGTACGTGCAGTTCCCAGCCCTGCTCGCCGACGTAAGAGATCCGAAAGGCGGTGACCGGAATGCCCTGCAGGGTCAGGGTGCGAACGTGGGCGAACGGGAAGGCGTCGAGGTCCCACTGCTCGGGCCGGTCGGCGATACGCTGGAGCGTGGCGCGTGCCTGTGGACCCCACACGCCCAGGCACGCCCAGTGGTCGGAGAGGTCTTGGATGTGTACATCATCGTGGCCACGCTCGTCGGCGATGCGCTTCATCCATGCCATGTCTCGGTTGCCGGCATCGGCGCCATCGATGACCCGGTAATGGCTCGGGCCCAGGCGCAGCACCGTCAGGTCGGCGCGTACCCCGCCATGTCCATCCAGGAAGTGGGTATAGACCCCCTTGCCGATGGGCGTATCGCCGCCAACCTTGGCCACCGAGAGATATTCCAGCAGCGGCTCGGCGCCGGGGCCTGTCACGTCGTAGACCGCGAAGTGCGACAGGTTGATCATGCCGACACTTTCACTGAGTGCCAGGTGCTCGGCGTTGGAGACCCGCCAGAAATGGCGGTTGTCCCACTCGTTGGCGCGCACCGGCACCCGATCGGCGTATTTTTCCAGCAGGTGCTCGTTGCAGGCGTAGCCGTGTGCGCGCTCCCACCCGGCAAGTTCCATGAAGTGGCCACCGAGTTCCTTCTCGCGGGGCCAGAACGGGCTCCGCCGCAGGCCACGCGCGGCGGTATAGGGCTCGCGGGGGTGCACCGGCGGGTTGTAGATCTTGAAGGCCGATTCGAAGCAGCGCTCCTGGATGTAGTGCCGGGTCTTCTGTGCGGGGTAGAAGCGCGCCACGTCGATGCCATGATGGTCGAACTCGGTGACCCCATCGGTCATCCAGTCGGCCAGCACCTTGCCGATGCCCGGGCCATCCTTGACCCAGACCGCCACGGCATACCATAGCCCGCGCACCTCCACCGATTCGCCGATCGACGGGCCACCATCGGAGGTGACTTGCAGCAGGCCGTTGAAGGAGCGCTTCTCGTCATAGCCAAGCTCGGCGAGTATCGGCGTAAGCTCGATGGCGCGCTCCAGTGGCTCGATGATCTGCTCCATCTCGAGATCGCGCTGGGAGGGCGAAAGCCTGGCTTGTTCCTTCTCGAGGATATCGCTCGGATGCACCAGGCGTGGTGCCTTCTCCTCGTAATAGCCCCATTCGATCTGCCCGCCCTCGGTGGTGGCCGGGTCGCCGGTGTCGCGCAGGTAGGCCGAGTTGCCCTGGTCGCGCAGCAGCGGGTAGCCGATCTCCTTGCCGCTACCGGCGAATTCGTCATAGGGCCCGAACCACAGGAGCGGATGGTCGACCGGCATCACCGGCAGGTCTTCGCCGGCCATCTCGGCGATCAGTCGACCCCATAGCCCGGCACATACCACTACATAGGGCGCCTCGATGTAGCCACGGTGGGTGTGCACGCCGACGATGCGCCCATCGCGAATCTCCAGGTCGGTGGCAGGGGTATTGGCGAACACCGAGAGCTTGCCGCTCTGTTCGGCCGTGTTGATCAGCTCGCCCACCACAGTCTGCGAGCGCGGCGTCACCAGCCCCGCGTCCGGGTCCCACATGGCTCCCTGGATCATCTCCTCTTCGATCAGTGGCATCTTCTCCTTCGCCTCGGCAGGCGAGATCATCCGCGCGCGGGTGCCGTAGGCCTTGCCGGAGTCGACCCGGCGCTTGAGTTCGTTCATGCGCTCATCATCGCCGACCCTGGCGACCTCGATCCCGCCGATACGGTGGTAATGACCCAGCCGCTCATAGAAATCGGCGCTGTACATCGTCGTGTAGCAGGTCAGCTGGTCATGGGAGGTCATGTAGCAGAAGTCGGAAGCATGAGCGGTGGAGCCGATGTCGGTGGGAACCGCGGACTTGTCGATACCGACGATGTTGGTCCAGCCCCGCTCGATCAGATGATGGGCGAGCGAAGCGCCGACGATGCCGCCAAGGCCGATGATGACGACGTCAGCGTGACTGGGGAATTGGGCCATGAGGTGCGTCTCCGCCGGAAGCTGGTGGTGCCAAACGGCTTGGTGATTTGGCATTTCAGTGTACGGGGGGGCCGCATGCCACCAACAGTTCAGTTACGACCTCTGGTTTCACGGATGCGTCATGCATGCAGCGGGTCTTGCCGGGTGTATCGAGTGCCTACCCACTCGCCCGGGCACAGATGTCGCAAACAGGTCGTCATATGGCTCTATTGGAAAAGCGGCGTGGGGTTGCCTGGCGCTAGCATGCGCTGAACACAGGCGATATCTGCATGCTTGCGCCTGTTTCTCCGACACCGTTCGACTTCGAGGAAAGCGCATGGCCGAATTCAAGACCGATATCGAGATTGCCCGCGCGGCCAGGAAGCTTCCGATTCAGGACATCGGTGACCGGCTGGGCATCCCCGCGGAGCACCTGCTGCCCTATGGCCACGACAAGGCCAAGATCGGCCAGGATTTCATCCGCCAGATACAGGACCGTCCCGATGGCAAGTTGATCCTGGTGACGTCCATCAACCCGACGCCAGCCGGAGAGGGCAAGTCCACCACCACGGTGGGGCTCGGCGATGCCCTCAACCGTATCGGCAAGTCCACCGTGGTGTGTATCCGCGAGGCGTCGCTAGGCCCCAACTTCGGCATGAAGGGCGGTGCGGCCGGGGGTGGGCGCGCCCAGGTGGTGCCGATGGAAGACATGAATCTGCACTTCACCGGCGACTTTCATGCCATCACTTCGGCGCACAACCTGCTCACGGCGATGCTCGACAACCACATCCACTGGGGCAACAGCCTGGAAATCGATGAGCGGCGTATCGTGTGGCGCCGGGTGCTCGACATGAACGACCGCGCGCTGCGCGACATCGTGGTTGGCCTTGGCGGTGTCGGCAATGGTTTCACGCGCCAGGCCGGCTTCGATATCACCGTGGCCTCGGAAGTCATGGCGATACTATGCCTTGCCAAGGATCTCGGCGATCTGGAGCGTCGGCTCGGCGACATGATCATCGCCTATCGGCGCGACAAGACGCCGATTCGTTGTCGTGATCTCAAGGCCGATGGCGCGATGACGGTGCTGCTCAAGGACGCCATGCAGCCCAACCTGGTGCAGACCCTGGAGAACAACCCGGCACTGGTACACGGCGGCCCGTTTGGCAATATCGCCCACGGCTGCAACTCGCTGATCGCCACCACCACGGCGCTCAAGCTAGGCGAGTATGTGGTCACCGAGGCGGGTTTCGGGGCCGATCTTGGCGCCGAGAAATTCTTCGATATCAAGTGTCGCAAGGCGGGCCTCCATCCGGCGGCGGCGGTTATCGTTGCCACGGTACGTGCCATGAAGATGAATGGCGGCGTGGCCAGGGAGGACCTGGCGAACGAGGACGTGGAAGCCGTGGAGAATGGATGCCCCAATCTTGGGCGGCATATCGCCAACGTCAAGGGGTTCGGGGTGCCGGTGGTGGTGGCCATCAATCATTTCCACGGTGATACAGATGCCGAGATTCAGGCGGTGAGGGAGTTCGTGGCCACCCAGGGGGCCGAGGCTATCGTCTGCACGCACTGGGCCGAGGGCGGGGCGGGAGCCGAGGAACTTGCCCACAAGGTGGCGCAGCTGGCGGACAGTGGGGCGTCCTGCTTCGCGCCTCTCTATCCCGACGACATGCCGCTGTTCGAGAAGATCGAAACCATCGCCCGGCGCATTTATCACGCCGACGAAGTGCTTGCCAATACCACGGTGCGTGAACAGTTACATGCCTGGGAAGCGGCTGGCTATGGCCATTTGCCGATCTGCATGGCCAAGACACAGTACAGCTTCTCCACCGACCCCAACCTGCGGGGCGCGCCTACCCACCATTCGGTGCCGGTGCGCGAGGTACGCCTGTCGGCGGGTGCCGGCTTCGTGGTGGTGGTTTGCGGCGAGATAATGACCATGCCCGGTTTGCCGGAGAGGCCTGCCGCCGAGAACATTCGGCTCGATGAGCAAGGGTGGGTGGAAGGGCTGTTCTGAGGTTTTCTCAAGACTGAAAGCCAACCCCCAGGAGATGGCTCCTGGGGGGTGGTTGGTATGACGCCATCAGGTGTTGGAGTCGGGGAAGGCGGCCTTGCGTTCGCTGATGAAGGCAAGCAGCGCTTCATCGATGGCGGGGTCGAGCTCCGGCGCCACGTAGCTTTCCAGCAGGGCCTTCCAGCGTGCATTGGCGCGCTGCGCCATGTCCAGCCGGCCATCGGCGTTCCACTGCTCGAAGCTGTTGTTGTCGGCGATGGGAGAGCGATAGAAGGCGCTCTTGAAATTGGCCTGGGTATGGCTGCAGCCAAGATAGTGCTGGCCCGGGCCGACCTCGCGTATGGCATCCATGGCCTGGCCGTTCTCGGACAGATCGACGCCCTTCAGCAGGGTCTGCATCATGCCGACCTGGTCGACATCCATGATGAACTTCTCGTAGCCCATCGCCAGGCCCCCCTCCAGCCATCCCGCGGAGTGCAGCGCGAAGTTGACCCCGCCAAGGGTGGTCGGCAGCAGGGTGTTGGCGCTTTCACTGGCGGCCTGGGCATCGGGCACCTTGGAGGCGGTCAGCGAGCCGCCGGAGCGGAAAGGTACGCCAAGCCGACGCGCCAGGTTGGCCATCACGTACAGTACCAGTGCCGGCTCCGGCGTACCGAAGGTGGGGGCGCCGGACTGCATCGACATGGAGCTGGCGAAACTGCCGAACACCACCGGCGCACCGGGGTTGATCAACTGCACGAAGGCCATGCCGGCAAGCCCTTCGGCGAGAGTCTGGGCGGCGGTGCCGGCCACCGTCACCGGTGACATGGCACCGGCGAGGATGAATGGCGTGATGATGCAGGCCTGGTTGTGGCGCGCATAGACCTTGGCGGCACCCAGCATGGTGTCGTCGAAGGTCATCGGCGAGTTGGCATTGATCAGGCTGATCAGGCAGGTTCGGGGCTTGCCGGTGTCCGGGTCCATCCAACGCTCACCGAACAGGATCTTCACCATCTCGACACTGTCTTCGGCACGCTGCGGGTGAGTCACCGAGCCCATGAAGCACTTGTCCGAATAGCGCATGTGGGCGTAGAGCATATCGAAGTGCCGCTTGTTGACCGGCAGGTCGACAGGCTCGCAGATGGTACCGCCCGAGTGATGAATCTGGGGGGAGAGGTAAGCCAGTTTGACCAGGTTCTGGAAGTCTTCCAGGGTGCCGTAGCGCCTGCCCTTGTCCAGGTCGTAGACGAAAGGGCTGCCGTAGGCCGGCACATGCACGGTGTGCGGGCCGCCAATCTCGACATTGTTGGCCGGGTTGCGCGCATGCTGGGTGAACTGGGCGGGGGCATGGGCCTGGATCAACTGGCGGCACATCCCACGTGGCATGCGAACCCGCTCTCCTTGTACATCGGCGCCGGCGTCACGCCATACCTGCAGGGCCTCGGCGTCACCACGAAACTCGATGCCGATCTCCTCGAGGATGATGTCGGCGTTTCGCTCGATGATGGCCAGCCCCTCTTCGCCGAGCACCTCGTAATAGGGTATCTGGCGGGTGGCGTAGGGAGCGGCGGGGGGCTGGCCGGTGTCGCGTCCGGCGCGGCGGCTGCCGGCGGTAGGGCGGGTGCGGCGACGAGGCGCATGGGTGGTCATGACGTGACACTCCGGGTTGGCTTTCGATGGGTGGGTAAAGCGCGTTGCGGGATATCTTCGGCGAATGGCAGCCGGTGCTGGTGGCAGGTGGCCTGCAAGGTGTTCAGCAGCAGGCAGGCGATGGTCATCGGCCCGACACCGCCGGGTACCGGAGTGATGGCGCCGGCGACCTGGCTGGCGCTGGTGAAGTCCACGTCTCCCGCCAGGCGGCTGCGGCCCTGTTCCTCGATGCGGTTGATGCCTACGTCGATGATCGTGGCGCCTGGCTTGATCCAGTCGCCGGTAACCAGCCCCGGGCGTCCCACGGCGGCCACCAGGATATCGGCGCGACGGCACTCCTCGGCAAGACCGTGGGTGCGGGAGTGCGCCACTGTCACCGTGCAGCTGTCGCGCAGCAGCAGGTTGGCCATCGGCTTGCCGACGATGTTCGAACGCCCCAGCACCAGTGCTCGCTTGCCGGCGAGCTCGCCCAGTTGCTGGCGCAGCAGCATCAGGCAGCCCAGCGGTGTGCAGGGCACCATGGCCCTGGCGCCGGTCGCCAGGTTGCCGATGTTGATCGGATGGAAGCCGTCGACATCCTTGTCCGGCGCGATAGCCTGAATCACCGCGGCTTCACTCAGCGAAGCCGGCAGGGGAAGTTGCACCAGGATGCCGTGCACCGCGGGGTCCGCATTAAGCGTGGCAATCAACGCGAGTAGCGCCTGCTGCGAGACGTTCGCCTCCAGCCGGTGTTCAAACGAAGCAATACCCGCCTCGCCGGCCTGTCGCGCCTTGTTGCGCACGTAGACCTGGCTTGCCGGGTCATTTCCGACCATTACCACGGCAAGGCCCGGGCGAATGCCATGCCGCTCCTGCAAGCCGAGAGTCTCCTGGCCGATCACTTCGCGAAGTCGATTCGCTTGCTGCTTGCCGTCGATGATCCTGGTCACGCTGACTCCTCGTTCGAGTGTTGCCCCATTTTGTCGACTCTACGCCTGGCGGATCATCGAGCTTGCTCAGCGACGACGTGCAAGGTCGTGCCAACGACGCGAGCAAGGCATGAGTGGCTCAGAACATGAACAAGAAACAACGCTGAAATCAGTTCATTGCCGGGTTTCCTGGCACGACCCTTGGCGTTGTGGCGATGGCGTCGTGCATCGGCATGCGGAAGTCGCCTGCATGGAAGTGCCGGCTATCGGCCGGGCCTACTCTGCAGGCGCAACCCCACCCATTGGTCACGCATTTGCGATGCATGGACGTCGGGTGGAACGACCGATCAGGAGTGGATCGCCATGACAGAAACCTATAACGAAGAGGAAGATTTCGACCTCAACGAGCTTCCGGACGACGAACTGGTCGAGCAGATGTACGACGACCTGTACAACGGCTTGCGCGATGAAGTGGTCGAAGGCACCGACATTCTGCTCGAGCGCGGCTGGAGCGCCAATCGCGTGCTCGACGAGGCGCTGGTGGCCGGCATGGCGATCGTCGGCGTCGATTTCCGTGACGGTATCCTGTTCGTGCCCGAAGTGCTGATGGCGGCCAATGCCATGAAGGGCGGAATGGAGGTGTTGCGCCCGTTGCTGGCGGCATCCGATTCCGAAACCATCGGCAAGATCGTGATCGGCACCGTCAAGGGCGACATCCACGACATCGGCAAGAACCTGGTGGCGATGATGATGGAAGGAGCGGGCTTCGAAGTCATCGACATCGGCATCAATATTCCGGTCGAGACCTATCTCGAGGCCCTTGAAGAGCACAAGCCGGATATCCTCGGCATGTCGGCGCTACTCACTACCACCATGCCCTACATGAAGGTGGTCATCGATACGCTGATCGAGAAGGGCCTGCGGGATGACTATATCGTCATGGTCGGTGGGGCGCCGCTGAACGAGGAGTTCGGCCAGGCGATCGGCGCCGACGCCTATTGCCGAGATGCCGGCGTGGCCGTGGACATGGCCAAGGAGTTGATTGCCCGGCGTCGCGCGGCCTGAGCACGACCCGCAAGAGGCCCGAATGAAGGAGTGTCGAGATGCCGCCCATGTCGATCATCGCCTGTGGAGCGCTGGCCAGAGAGATCCAGGCATTGATCGTCGCCAATGGCTGGCATGATCTGCACCTGGAGTGCCTGCCGGCGGACCTTCACAATCACCCTGAGCGCATTCCCGAGGCGGTGGCCGAGCGTGTGGCCCGGCGGCCGGCGGACCACACCACCTTCGTTGCCTATGCCGACTGCGGCACCGGAGGGCGGCTCGACGCGGTGCTCGCGCCGTATGGCGTCGAACGCCTGCCGGGCGCGCACTGCTATGACACCTTCGCAGGCGAATCGGCGATGGCGGCGCTTGCCGAGCAGGAGCCGGGCACCTTCTATCTGACCGATTTTCTGGTACGCCATTTCGACCGGCTGGTGATCCGCGAACTGGGCATCGATCGCCACCCCCAACTGGCCGCCTGCTATTTCGGCCACTACCGGCGGTTGGTCTATCTCTCGCAGCGTGATGATACGGCGCTCGAGCAGGCAGCCCGGTCGGCAGCCGAACGGCTGGGACTCGAGTATCACTACCGCCATACCGGCTATGGCGCCCTCGAGACCTCGCTGATACGGCTGGTCGAGTCATCCTCCGGCGCGTCACCCTCCGACGCGTCGTCACCCGTCTCTTCCTTCACCAACAGGGAGTCGACAGCATGGCCATGCTGAGCATCGTCAGCTGGCGGGACATTCCCGCCCAGGTGATCGTCAAGCGCGGTCGTCAGACCGCCAAGGTCATATTGCCGGAGCGTTTCCAGCATGCCATCGACCGCGCCGCCATGCGTGCCGGCAAGGGTGGCTCCGAGGCGTATCTGGCCGACTGGAAGCGCAGCGTGCCGCGCCCCTGTGGCGACGACCTGAAGGTCGAGGCGGACGCCGAGGCGGCACGTATCGACCAGGCCTATGACGCGGCGATGTTGAAGCGCCTTGTCAGTGACAAGGGGCTTGACCTCACGCCAGGCGAGACGAGCTCGACAGCCGAACCGCCGGGTGAAGCGGAAAACACGGACTAGCGCCAGTAACGCGGGAGGTATCGCGATGGTCACTATTCGGCATTGGGCGGTTCGTCATGCCAGGGGGCTCGAGCGTTTCTATCGAGGCTTCGCCCAGCTGTTGGCAAGACTCGACCCGCTATGGCGGCGGCTGGGGTATTCGCGACTGGAAGCGCCAGTGGCGCGCGTCGAGCATGCAGTGAAAGGGCTGCTGTTCGATTGCCGCATGTGTGGCCATTGCGTGCTCAGCGACACCGGCATGTCGTGCCCGATGAACTGCCCCAAGCAGCTGCGCAATGGCCCCTGTGGCGGGGTGCGGGCCAATGGCCACTGCGAGGTCGAGCCCGACATGAAGTGCGTATGGGTCGAGGCCTGGGAGGGCAGCCAGCGCATGCGCCACGGCGACCGGATTCATGCCGTGCAGTTACCGGTCGACCATGGCCAGCAGGGCAGTTCCTCGTGGTTGCGTGTGGCTCGCGAGCTGTCCCACGACGCCGACCCATCCCCTGTTCAGCGGTGAAACGATGAAGTTCGAAGACGAACCGGTACCTGGATATTCACTGCCCATCCTGCCGGGCCATGTTTCGCCCGGTCGACTGGAACGGGTATTGCGCGCAGGCAAGTTTGCCGTTACCACCGAGATCGACCCGCCCGATTCGGCCGATCCCGCCGAGGTACTCAAGCGCGCGGCGATCTTCGATGGCTACGTGGATGCCATCAATGCCACCGATGGCTCGGGGGCGCACTGCCACATGTCCAGCGTCGGGGTCTGCTCGCTGCTGACCCGTGTCGGCTACGCCACCATCCTGCAAATGTCCTGCCGCGACCGCAATCGCATTGCCATGCAGGGCGAGATTCTGGGTGCGGCGGCCATGGGTGCCTGCAACGTGCTGTGCCTGACGGGCGACGGGGTGCAGGCGGGCGATCACCCTCAGGCCAAGCCGGTGTTCGACCTCGATTCGATGTCGCTTTTAGAGATCGCCCGCGCCATGCGTGACGAATGTCGCTTCCAGAGTGGCCGGCGTATCGACCTGCCGCCCCGGGTGTTTCTGGGCGCCGCCGAGAATCCCTTCGTACCGCCCATCGACTGGCGCCCGCATCGTCTGGCCAAGAAGGTCGCGGCCGGTGCTCAGTTCATCCAGACCCAGTACTGCTTCGATATCGAGCGGATGCGTGACTTCATGCTCAAGGTCAACGACCTGGGTCTGCTCGAAGGCCCTGACCGGGTGTTCATCCTGGTTGGGCTCGGGCCGCTGGCCTCGGCGCGCAGCGCGCGCTGGATTCGCGACAACGTACCTGGCGTGCACATTCCCGATGCGGTGATCACGCGGCTCGAAGGGTCCAGCGACCAGAAACGCGAAGGCAAGAACCTGTGCATGGATCTTCTGCACCAGGTACGCGACATCCCCGGCGTCAGTGGTGCCCACCTGATGGCGTATCGCCAGGAGCACAGCGTCGCCGAGATCATCGAGACCACCGGAGTGCTGGAGGGCCGTGTGCCCTGGTACCCCGGACGTGACAATCCGGCCGAGCGCAATCCCGAATCCATGGAAGCCGAGGCAGTGCAGGGGCATTCGGTTACCGACGCGACATGATGGTCTGCCCCATCAACCCCAATGATCCCAACAGCATCGAGGATGTGTCATGACAGATACCGTGATCAGCTCGCACAGCAAGGAAGTCGTGCTCGGCTTCGAACGGCCCTTCGTGGTGATCGGCGAGCGCATCAACCCCACCGGTCGCAAGCAACTGGCCGCGGAAATGGCCGCCGGAGACTTCAGCCGAGTGGTCAAGGACGTGGAGGATCAACTGGCCAATGGTGCCCACATGCTCGACGTCAACGCCGGTATTCCACTGGCCGACGAACCGGCGATACTGGCCAGCACCATCGAGCTTGTGCAATCGATGACCGATGTCCCGCTGTGTATCGACTCCTCGATCATCAAAGCGCTGGAGGCCGGCCTCTCGGTCTACAAGGGCAAGGCGCTGGTCAATTCGGTGACCGGTGAGGACGAAAGCCTCGAGGCGGTATTGCCGCTGGTGCGCAAGCATGGCGCGGCGGTGGTGGCGATCAGCAACGACGAGACCGGCATTTCCCAGGACCCCGATGTGCGCTTTGCCATCGCCAAGAAGATCGTCGAGCGTGCCGCCGACCATGGCATTCCGGCCTGCGACGTGGTGGTCGACCCGCTGGTGATGCCGATCGGTGCGGTGGGTACCGCCGGTCGTCAGGTCTTTGCGCTGTGTCATCGCCTGCAGAAGGAGCTCAAGGTCAACACCACCTGCGGTGCGTCCAACGTCAGCTTCGGCCTGCCCAACCGCAATGGCATCAATGCCGCCTTCATGACCATGGCCATCGCCTCGGGGCTGACGTCGGCGATCACCAACCCGTTGCATGCCGAGATCATGACCGCGGTGAAAGGCGCCGATGTGATGATGGGACACGACCCGGACTGCCTGCGCTGGATCAAGACGTTTCGCGAGGCGCCACCGCTCGCCGCCGATGGCAGCGAAGGACGGGGGCGTCGCCAGACCCGCCGTCGCCGCGCCACCTCCTGAGGGTCGCTGCCATGTCCCATCAGGATGATGCGCTGGTCGTCTTCACCCCATCCGGGCGGCGTGGTCGATTCCCGCTGGGTACCCCGCTGCTCGAGGCGGCACGTGCGCTGGGTGTGGACATCGATTCGGTGTGCGGCGGTCGGGGGCTGTGTGGTCGCTGCCAGGTCGACCTCTGCGAGGGGAGTTTCACCAAGCACGGTGTGGAGTCCTCGGCGAATCATCTCTCGCTCAAGAGCGACACCGAGTGGGCCTGGGAAAAGCGTCGTGGCGCGTTGCGCGAAGGACGACGGCTGAGTTGCTCGAGCCAGTTGCTTGGCGATGTACTGATCGATGTGCCGGCATCGAGCCAGGTACACCGCCAGATCGTGCGCAAGCGTGCCGAGGTGCTCGACATCGAGCTTGACCCGATCGTGCGGCTGTATTTCGTTCAGGTGCAGCAGCCCGACCTGCATGTGCCGGCGTCCGACCTGCGGCGGCTCAAGGCAGCGCTGGAGTATGAGTGGCATTTCAGCGAGCTCAAGACCGATATCCGCGTGGTGCAGCAGCTACAGGATGCCCTGCGGCGCGGTGACTGGGGGGTGACCGTGGCGATCCACGATGACCGCCGGATCATCGCCGTATGGCCGGGGTTTCAGGAGCGCATCTTCGGCATGGCGGTGGATGTCGGGTCGACCACCATCGCCGCCCACCTGTGCAACCTGCAGACCGGCGAGGTGGTGGCCTCGGCGGGGCGCATGAACCCCCAGATTCGTTACGGCGAGGACCTGATGAGCCGGGTTTCCTACATCATGATGAACCCGGGTGGGGAAACCGTCATGACCCGGGTGGTACGCGAGGCGTTGTGCGAACTGGCAAGCGAGCTTGCCAGTGAGGCCGGGGTGGCGGTTGAGGCGATCATCGAGGCGGTGTTCGTCGGCAATCCGATCATGCAGAGCCTGGTCTTCGGCATCAATCCGGTGGAATTGGGGGGCGCCCCCTTTGCGCTTGCCACCGACGAGGCCATCGATGGCCTATGGGCCACCGAAATCGATCTTGCGATCCACCCCAATGCCCGCGTCTATGCCTTGCCGTGTATCGCCGGCCACGTGGGGGCCGATACCGCGGGCGCGATCCTCTCTGAAACGCCGTATCTCGGTGAGGAAATGATGTTGCTGGTGGATGTCGGCACCAACGCCGAAATCGTGCTGGGCAATCGTCATCGCTTGTTGGCGGCCTCGAGCCCCACCGGCCCGGCCTTCGAAGGTGCCCAGATCAGCTGCGGCCAGCGTGCCGCACCCGGCGCCATCGAACGGGTACGCATCGATCGTCAGACCCTGGAACCACGCTACAAGGTAATCGGGTGTGAGCGATGGTCCGACGAGCCGGGGTTCGAGGCCGAGATCGCCGGGCATGGTGTCACCGGCGTCTGCGGGTCGGGGATCATCGAAGTGATCGCCGAGATGTTCCTGGCCGGGGTGATCAACGCGGAGGGCGTAATCCAAGGCTCGCTTACCGAGCGCTCACCGCGCGTAGAGGCCGACGGCCGAACATTTCGCTACGTGCTGCACCGCGATGGCAACCGTACCCTGGCCATCACCCAAGGGGACATCCGCGCGATTCAATTGGCCAAGGCGGCGCTCTATGCGGGCATCCGGCTGCTGATGGAGCACTACGGCACCGATCATGTCGATCGTATTCGCCTGGCGGGTGCCTTCGGAGCGCATATCGATGTCAGCTACGCCATGGTGCTCGGATTGATTCCCGACTGTGACCTGGAACATGTCACCTCGGCGGGTAACGCCGCGGGTACCGGAGGACGAATCGCACTGCTCAGCCGCAAGGCGCGCCGCGAGATCGAAGCCGTGGTCAGGCGTGTCGAGAAGCTTGAAACCGCGACAGAGCCACGTTTCCAGGAGCATTTCGTGGCCGCCATGGCGATTCCCCATCGCAGCGATGTGTTCGCAAGACTCGCTGAACATGTCGACTTGCCGCCCAGGGTAGCGCGGGACGCGCCCTCGCAAGGGCGAGCGGCGCGGCGGCGACGTCGCAGGGTCGACTCCTCACCGCTGACGTGACGCCAAGGCTCACACCCACGTCAGGCCCCTCGTGGTGGGCTAAACGCGCTTGCCCTTGACCACCAGCACCACGCCGGCGATGGCGATCGCCATGCCGGCCAGCGAGGCCATGGGCAGGCGCTCGTCAAACAACCACCACGCTTGCAGGGCGGTCACCGGTGGCACCAGATAGAACAGGCTGGCCACGCGTGACGCCTCGCCACGCTTGATCAGCGCCATCAGCAGCAGGATGGCGGCGATCGACAGCACCAGCACCAGCCAGCCCAGCGTCAGCGCGAAGGTCAAGGTCCACTCCACCCGCCGTTGTTCGAACAGCAGTGCGCCAATCCCGAGTACCACGCCCGCCGCCAGGTACTGCACCACGGTGCCGGAAAGCAGCGGCATGCCGGTGCAGTAGCGCTTCTGGTAAAGGGTGCCGCCGGAAATGCCCAGCAGGGCGATGGTGACGCTGGCCAATGCCCCAAGCCCGAACCCCTGGAACAGGCCATCACCCGGATCGAGCTTGCCGCCCAGCACCAGCGAGACGCCCGCCAGGCCCAGCAGCAAGCCGGCCCACTGCCTTGCGGTCAACCGCTCGGCCAGCAGCGGCCCGGCAAGGGCGGCAGTCAGCAACGGCTGTAGACCGACCAGCAGCGATGCCAAACCCGCCGGCATGCCAAGATGAATGCCGTAGAACACCCCGCCCAGGTAAGCGGCATGCACCAGTAGCCCTGATATGCCGATGTGCGCCCATAGCCGCGCCCCCTTCGGCCAGCCATCGCTCAACCAGTGCGCTAGCGGTATCAGCAAGGCGAGCGTGCAGACGAAACGAATGAACAGGAAGGTGAAGGGTTCGGCGTAAGGAAGTCCGAACTTGGCACCGATGAAGCCAGTGCTCCACAGCGCTACGAAGAGCAGCGGCATGGCGGCGAGACTCAGGGCGGAAAGCCGCGAAGAGAGCGAGGGTGGCATACTTGAGGTCCAGGTCAGTGATGGTCACGGGGCACACTATACAGACGATACTGTGTTGATCGCTTGCGGCAAAGCCGTTCGCAGGCAAACAGAGTGTCAAGGAGGTGATAATTCATATCATTTGGTTTTATGATAATGAAACGCGGCGCCCGCCATGGCGGCATCGAGGCCTAAAGGTCGACTTTCGGTGTCGCGACATGGAGACGAATGTGACTCTTTGGTTACTCGTTGTTTCCAGGTTTTACACGAAAATTTTGAACGCAGCCCGTTGGGTGTCGTCACAGGTAGCACATACACGCAACACCCTTGGAGGTATTCATGAATCGATTGACTGCACTGTTCTCTGCCGCCCTGCTCAGCGTTGGCATGATGTCCGCCACCGCCCAGGCCCAGGAAGACCCGGCTGCTTCCACTCAACAGCCCCAGGCAGCCGCTCCGGCACAGGACTTTTCCGATGACCAGCTTCAGCAGTTTGCTGACGCATCCGAGGAAATCGCAGTGATCTCTCAGGAGTACACACAACGTCTGCAGGAGGCCGAGGACGAATCAGCGCAGCAGGAAGTGCGCATGGAAGCCAACGAGGAAATGGTCGAGGTTGTCGAGGACAGCGGTCTCGATGTGGATACCTTCAATGCCATTGGCCAAGCCATTCAACAGGACCCTGAACTGATGCAGCGTGTCCAGGAAATGGCTCAGTCGTGATTCACGACAGGATTCCCTGGTGAATCCCAGCTGACGTCAACGGCCACCCTCGCGGTGGCCGTTTTCTTTTGTGACGTTTTCTTTTGTGACGGTTGCGAAATGGGTGTTTGAGAAATGGGTGTTTGAGAATGAGGTGTTTGCATTAATTGCCTGGGCTGATTGCTTTACAGGTGTGTCGCGAGCCTCCAGACTTTCGTCCATGGAAAAGCCCTTGCCTGGAGCCTGACACGTGGATGTCGAACTGCTGGAGATTCGTCAACACATGGGGCGTTGCCCGCCCTTCGATCACATCGCCGACGACCTGCTCGATGAATTGGCGGGACAGGTGGAAGTCGCCTACTACAAGGCCGGCAGCGATATCCTGGTACTCGATCAGGAGGTTCATGAGCTCGGCTATATCCGCAGTGGCGCGGTGGAGATAAGCCGACGCAATGGCGATCTCTACAACAGGCTGGGGGAGGGCGATATCTTCGGCCACTTCAGCTTGCTGAGAAACCGTCGCGTGCGTTTTCCTGCCAAGGCCCTCGAAGACTCGCTTATCTACTTCATCCCCAACGCGCTGTTTCAGCGGTTGTGCGACGAGGACGAGCACTTCGCCGACTTCGTCGAGCTCGCACGACCGCGCCTGGAAAGTGCGGTGGCGGAGCAGAAGAAGCAAAACGATATGATGATCACCCGGGTGCGCAAGTTACTGACGCGCTACCCGGTGATGGTCGAGGATACCGCGTCGGTGCAGGAGGCGGCCCGCCAGCTCACCGATTTCCAGGCATCCGCGGTGTTGGTACTCGGCAAGCCGGGCGATGCACCGCGCTACACCTTTCGCGATAGCGAGGAGCGACCCTGGCAGGTGCGTGGCATCCTCACCGACAGCGATTTTCGCAAGCGCGTAGTGGCCGAAGGCCTGAGCCCGGACACGCCGGTGGGTGAGGTAGTCCATGACGGCTTGATCGCCATTCAGTCCGACGAGTCGGTACATGAAGCGATGCTGTGCATGCTGCGCAACAACGTCCACCACTTGCCGGTGATGCATCGCCGGCGCCCGGTGGGGATCGTGCATCTCTCCGATATCATCCGCTACGAGACCCATTCGAGCCTCTACCTGGTCAACAACATTTTCAACCAGTCGTCGGCTCACGGTATCGCCAGGCTCGAGCCGGATATTCGCGCCGCGTTCGTGCGTATGGTCGAGGATGGTGCCGACTCACGCATGATCGGCAGTGCGCTTTCCACCATCGGACGCAGTATTTCGCGGCGCTTGCTGGAGCTCGCCGAGGAAGAGCTTGGGCCGCCGCCGGTGCCTTACTGCTTCATGGCCATGGGATCCATGGCGCGCAACGAACAATCCATCGTCACCGACCAGGACAATGCCCTGGTGCTCGACGATGCCTTCGATCCCGAACAGCACGATGCCTACTTCCTGGCCCTGGCCAAACGCGTCAGCGATGGCCTGCATGCTTGCGGCTACACCTACTGTACTGGCGATATCATGGCCACCAACCCCAAGTGGCGTCAGCCGCTGGCGGTATGGAAGCAGTATTTTCACGACTGGATCGACAACCCGACTCCCGAACGGCTCTTGCACAGTTCGATCTTTTTCGACCTGGACGTGGTGTATGGCGAGAACAGGTTCGTCGAACAGTTGCAGGACCTGGTGGCCACAGAGGCGAGCAAGAACCCGATGTTTCTCGCGGCGATGGCTCGCAACGCCCTCGGGCGCACGCCACCACTTGGGTTCTTCCGTACCTTCGTGATGGAGAAGGACGGCAAGCACAACAACACCATCAACCTGAAGCGCCGGGGGACCGCGCCGATGGTCGACCTGATCCGAGTCCATGCGCTGGCCTGCGGGTCACAAGCCCAGAATAGCTTTGCCAGGCTCGATGACATCGACCGCACCCAGCTTCTGGCCACGGGTGTCAGCGACAAGTTGCGCTACGCGCTGGAGTTTCTCGCCATGGCGCGCATTCGTCACCAGGCGATCGATATTGCCAAAGAACAGGCGCCGGATAACACCATCGAACCTGAAAACGTCTCGGACAACGAGCGGCATAACCTCAAGGATGCCTTCCAGGTACTGAGCAACGCACAGAAGTTCCTGAAATACCGTTACCCGGTACCGGTCGTGTCCAAGCCCAAGCCCAACAGTCCGCGGTCCCGCTAACCATGCTCGTCCTTCGCAAAGACAGTCGCCGTGGACCGACTTGGCCGGATTATTTCGCCGATCGCGCCGGAGTGATTCAGGACCCCCTACTGGCCGGATATTTCGCCGCCGGTTGCCCAGCCCCCGAGACGCCGATCGCCGAGGTGCCCCTGGTCGCCCTGGATATCGAGACCACCGGCCTCGATCCCAGACGCGCCGCCATCGTCAGCATCGGGCTGGTGCCTTTTACGCTGGCGCGCATCCGCCTGGCCGAGCGCCGTTACTGGGTGCTCAAGCCGGTGCGCGAGCTTACCGAGCAGTCGGTGACCATGCACCACATCACCCACTCCGAGGTGGCCAATGCCCCCGATCTTGCCGTCATCCTGCCGGAGTTGTTCGAGGCGCTGGCCGGACGTCTGGCGGTGGTGCACTACCGGCACATCGAACGCCCCTTCCTGGATGGTGCGATCAAGGCGCGGCTGGGGGAGGGCATGCGCTTTCCGGTGATCGATACCATGTCGCTGGAGGCGCGTATTCATCGTCAGTCGCTGTGGGCGCGCTTCCGCCGCTGGGCTGGGCGTCCCCCTGTATCGATTCGCTTGCACAACAGTCGGTTGCGCTATGGGCTCCCGGCGTATCAGGGCCATCATGCGCTGATCGACGCACTGGGCACGGCCGAGTTGCTGCAGGCTCAGATTGCCACGCGCTATCGCCCCGAGACGCCTGTCGGTCAGCTGTGGAGTTGATGACGACCCGACCTCAAGCCGAGGTCGCAGCCAACGCCAGAGATTCGAGCTCCACCGGCTTGCCAAAGCGGTAACCCTGGAAGACCCGACAGCCTCGGGCTTTCAGCCACTGGAATTGTGCGTCGTTTTCCACACCTTCGGCGACCACGTCGAGCCCCAGGTGGGTGGCCAGGGTCAGCGTCGTCTCGACGATGGCGGTGTCCGATGCGTCGTGTGGAATGCCCAGGATGAAGCTGCGGTCGATCTTCAATTCGTCGAGAGGCAGGCGCTTGAGATAGTTCAGTGAGGAGTAGCCTGTGCCGAAGTCATCCAGCGCCAGTCGAATGCCCAGCTCGCGGAGTGCCGCAAGGGTATTTCTCACGCTCTCCGGCTCTTCCATTAGCACTGATTCGGTGACCTCGAGCATCAGCCGTTCGGCAGGCGCGCCTGACTCCGCCAGTACCGCCTTTATCTGACTGACGAAGCCGGGGTCATGGAACTGAACGGCACTGACGTTGACCGCCATGCTGAGTTGCTCGCGCGCCTCATCATCTGCCCAGCGTGACAGCACCTCACAGGCGGTTTCCACTACCCACTGGCCGATGGCAAGTATCAGTTGGCTTTGCTCCGCCAGCGGAATGAACTCGACGGGAGGAATCAAGCCACGCTCGGGATGCTGCCAACGGATCAGTGCCTCAACGCCTACCGGTCGCTCGTCGGTATCGACCTTGAGCTGGTAGCAAAGGCGAAACTCGTCGCGTTGCAGTGCGCGTTGCAGGTCACGCTCCAGGCGCACCCGCTCCATCACGCGCACCTGCATCTGATCGTTGAAGAAGCGCAGCGTGTTGCCTCCTGCGGCCTTGGCCTGTGCGAGTGCAATATCGGCCTGCTGCATGGCGCCACCCGGTTCCACATCATGTCGGCTGAACAGGGTCAGGCCCAGGCTTGCGGTGATCGTTGGGGTATCTTCTTCCCCGCCATTTCGTTGCACGGCGGCAAGCAAACGCTCACCGAGTTGCTCGATCCGGTGAGCGGCGCTCTCCAAGGGAGGGGCGAGGTTATCAATCAGCAGGGCGAACTCATCATCGCCCAGATGCGCCAGGGTATCGGTGTCGTCCACGATCAGGCCAAGGCGCTGAGCGACATGCCTGAGCAGTCGGTCGCCAGCCTCGTGGCTATGCAGGTCGTTGACCAACTTGAAATGATCCAGGTCGATCAGCAGCAGGGCGATGAACGGGTGGCGGTGACGGGTGTTGAGGATGGCCTGGGTGAGCTTGTCCATGAAGCGCTGGCGGTTGGGAAGCCCGGTCACCGGGTTGAAGTTGGCAAGCAGGCGGTTGCTCTCCTGGATCTCCCGGTATTCGGTAATATCGGTCGAGATCCCGCACAGCGATACGACCTCCCCCCGGGCATCGTAAAGGGGCAGTTTCACCGACAGGAAGACATGCGGCTTGCCGCCCCGAGGGAGCAGGTTGGTTTCCTCATCGGTGACCTTCTCGCCACCCTCGATGACCCTGAGATCATTGGCCCGTAATCTGGCCGCGGTGTCGGCATCGAAGAACTCCTCGTCTCGGTGTCCAAGAATCGACGTGGCGGACCGGTTGAGCAGTTCGCAGACCTTGCGGTTGACGTAGGTATAGCGCAGGTCTGGCGTCTTGATGAAAATGAAGGCCTCGACACTGTCGAGAATCGCGGCGAGGCGTTGTTCGCTGGCGGCAAGGCGTGTCGTGCGCTCGGCCACCCGTCGTCGCAGCAGCATGTTGCCCACAAGTGCCAGCGCGAGCATGGCGGTCAGACCGCCAAGGCTCCACCAAAGCCACTCGGGGATCCGAAACTGGTCGTCGTTGCGCACGCTCCAGCGCTCGAGTATCTCGTGATAGGGGGTGTTCTGGGTGGGTTTCCAGGCGATGAGATGCTCGTCGATAGCCGCAAGAACGCTGGCTTTGCGGCCAGCGGGTGCGGCGTAAAACAGCCTGGCAGGCTGGAACATGATCGGTGTGGCCGAAAGGCCCAGCTGACGCGCTTGCCAGTCCCCGAAGTGACGGTTGGCCACGACGGCCTCCACCTGGCCTGCCAGGGTGGCTTCGAACCCCGCTGCGTAAGTGTCGACCGCCAGCAGATCCAGTGTGATGCCAAAGCCTTCCCCCAGGTTCTCCAGATAGGTTTGCTGGATCGAGCCTTGCAGTACGGCGACACGCTTGCCATCGAGATCGGGTATGGCATCCAGCGCCGTGCCAGGCCGCTGGTAGATCTGCGACCAGCTGTGCAGCGCGGGTTCGCGGTGAAAGGCCAGCTGGGCACTGCGCGCCTGGCTCCAGGCGACATCGGGCAGCAAGTCGAGCCGCTCATCGACAAGCGCCTCAAGACAGGCTTGCCAGCGGCAGTCGACCGGGTCAAGCCTCCACGCCTCTTGGCTGGCTATCGCTTCCAGCAGCTCCCAGAGGATGCCGCTGGGCTGCCCCTGGTCATCAATGAACAGCTTGGGTGGGTTGTGATAGACACCCACACGCAGAGGTTGTGCCAGCACCAGGGTAGGCAGCAACAAGGCTATCCACAGGGTATGACTGAGGGGACGAAGCAGCGCCGTCAAAGGGGCATCCTTTGCCGAGTATCGACGTATGTTACTTCCAGTAATAGCAGAAAAGCCGTTCCTTATGGTTGAAACTGCATACTATTGTTTTTCGAAGCGTGGTTGTTCATGGCTTGCGTATTTCAAAGCGTGTCAGTGCTCTCACCAAAAACGTCAGGCGGCCCTGAGGCCGCCTGACGCGTTGCTTGGCTGTGAAGCGTGGATGATCACGAGGCTCGGGGTTCGCTCATCAGCCCCTTGACGATGGCGTAGCAGCCCACCAGCAAGACCAGGGTGAAGGGAAGCCCCGTCGTGAGAGCGGCCGTCTGTAGGGCGGCAAGCCCGCCGCCGAGCAGCAGGGCGATGGCGAGTGCCCCCTCGATCAGTGCCCAGAAGATACGCTGGGGCTTGGGGGCGTCGACCTTGCCACCCGCGGTAATGGAGTCGATCACCAGCGAGCCCGAGTCAGACGAGGTGATGAAGAACACGATCACCAGCGTGATCCCGACGAAGGAGGTGATGGCGGTCAGCGGCAGGTACTCCAGCATGGTGAACAGCTGCAGCTCCAGGGCCGCATCCTGCACCTCGGTGATACCGGAGCTCACCACCTGATCGATGGCGGTAGTACCGAAGGCGGTCATCCACACCACCGAGGCAAGAGTCGGTACCACCAGCACCGAGATCAGGAATTCACGCACGGTGCGGCCGCGGCTGACACGTGCGATGAACATGCCGACGAACGGTGACCAGGCAATCCACCAGGCCCAGTAGAAGGCGGTCCAACCTTGGCTGAAGTTGGCGTCCTCGCGCCCGAACGGCATGGAGAGTGCCGGCAGGTGGGTCACGTAGCCGATCAGGTTCTCGACCACGCCTGTCGCGATCAACAGCGTCGGGCCGACCAGGATCACGAACAGCAGCAGCAGCAGGGCGAGCACCATGTTCAACTGGGAAAGACGCTGCACCCCCTTGTCGACGCCGAGCATGATCGAGCCGAGTGCCACCACGGTAATCCCCAGGATCAGCAGCACCAGGGTGGCGTCGCTGGCGGGAATGCCGAACAGGTAGTTGAGGCCCCCGGCCGCCTGGGTAGCGCCGATGCCCAGCGAGGTGGTCAGGCCAAACAGGGTGGCGAATACCGCCAGGATGTCGATCACGTGCCCGGGCCAACCCCACACCCGCTCTCCCAGGATCGGGTAGAAGATCGAGCGCATGGTCAGTGGCAGGCCCTTGTTGAAGGCGAAGATCGCCAGTGACAGGCCGACGATGGCGTAGGCGCCCCAGGGGTGAAAGCCCCAGTGGAAGATGGTGGCGGACATGCCCAGCTCAATGGCACCGGCCTGGTCACCCTCGGCGCCACCCAGCGGTGCCCAGTCGGTGCGCAGGCCATCCTCGCCCATGCTGATGCCACCGAAGGCGGTACCGTAGTGGCCCAGCGGCTCCGACACGCCATAGAACATCAGGCCGATGCCCATGCCGGCGGCGAACAACATCGAGAACCAGCCGGCGTAGCCGAAGTCTGGCGTGGCATCGGCGCCACCGATGCGTACCTTGCCCAATGGGGTAAAGATCAGCACCAGCGCCAGGACCACAAAGACGTTGGCGCCGAGCAGGAACACCCAGCCCAGGTTGGTGGTCAGGAAGCTGAACATGCTGTTGAAGATCGGCTCCATCTGATCCTGCAAGGCTAGCGTCAGGATCACGAACAACAGGATCACGATCGAGGAGAAGGTGAACACCTTGCCATGCAGGTCAACGTTGATCCCCAGGGGGGAGGCCGTGATGTTGTCCTGTCCGATCACATAGTCGGTATCAATGAGGTTCGCCGCCCCCTCCGGGGCAGGAATGCCTTCGGAACCGTTGTTCGGCTCATCCGGTTTTTCGTCTTGGGGATGGCTCACGATAAGGTCTCCTTGAAATCGCTTTCATGGTGAGTCGTGTCTTGACCCTGCGACGAGGGTTTCAGGGGCGTACCAGGAACACCGATGCCTTGGTGTGGGTCGCGATCTTTCCACCGTGCGATGGCATGATGACGTCCAGGTGCCTGGGGGGATGCGTGGGCATGACGATCAGGTCCGCCCCGACGTCATCGATAGCCTTGATCAACTCGTCGTCGAGATCGGCGATGGGGTCAGGGCTTGCGATGGTGTGGGTACTTACTGGCTGGCCATGCACCTTGGATCGCTTCTCGGCGAAGGCGTCGAGTTTTCGGGTGAACTCCTCGGGCGTTCGCGCGACGCTGCTCGGCGTGTTGGATGTGACGCCCACGTAGCATACCTCTGCATCATAATGGCGAGCCAAGTCCGCCACCGTTTCGAGTGCGGGTTCTATCACCTCGATGTGTGCCAGGTCGACCGGCACCATGATCTTCTTGTACATGGCGATGTCTCCTTTCAACCTTCTGGTACTCGATGAGTGAAGCTCGAGATCGACGCGTTCACCTTGCGTACTAGCCAGGGGCTTGGCGTACGATGATCACATCCAGCATGGGTTGGGAGAGGGGATTCATCAAGGCGCGCGATCAACGCGTCTCATCCTGCCTGCCCTGTGCGCCCCCTGACCAGTGTGTCATATCTCACCACGGGATGTCGGCCCTCAAGGAGGCTGCTGGCCCACAAACACATCAGGCGGCCCTGAGGCCGCCTGATGGCATGCTTGGCTGTGCACTTACATCAAGATCTTGGTTCGCTCATCAGCCCCTTGACGATGGCGTAGCAACCGACCAGCAATACCAGTGTGAAGGGCAATCCAGTCGATATGACAGCCGCTTGCAGTGCCGCCAGGCCACCACCGATAAGCAAGCCAATGGCAATGGCGCCCTCGATGATCGCCCAGAAGATGCGCTGGGGAGTGGGGGCATCGACCTTGCCACCCGCGGTGATGGAATCGATCACCAGCGAGCCCGAGTCCGACGAGGTGATGAAGAACACGATCACCAGCACGATGGCGACAAAGGACGTGATTTCGGTCAGCGGCAGTCCAGCCAGCATCACGAAGAGCTCGTCGGCTTCGCCATCGAAGGTCCCGGCGAGCAACTGTTCGATGCCGGCACCACCGAAGGAGGTCATCCACAGTACCGATACGATGGAAGGTACCAGCAACACGGCGATCAGGAACTCACGCACTGTGCGGCCACGCGACACACGGGCGATGAACATGCCGACGAACGGTGACCAGGAGATCCACCAGGCCCAATAGAAGGCGGTCCAGCCCTGGGTGAAGTTGGCATCCTCACGACCGAACGGGTTGGACAGCTCGGGCAGATACGTCATGTAGCTCACGAGATTCTGGAAGAATCCTGTCACGATCATCAGCGTGGGTCCGACGATGATGACGAATGCCAGCAGCAGGAGGGCAAGACCCATATTGAGCTGAGAAAGTCGCTGAACGCCTTTCTCCACGCCGAGGACGATTGAGCCCATGGCAATGATAGTGATGCCAACGATCAGAAATACCATGGTGGTATTGTTGTTGGGGATGCCAAATAGATCGTTGAGGCCGTTACTGGCCTGCTGTGCGCCAAGGCCAAGCGACGTTGCAAGACCGAACAACGTGGCGAACACCGCCAGGATATCGATCACATGACCCGGCCAACCCCATACGCGCTCCCCCAGAATCGGGTAGAAGATCGAGCGCATGGTCAGTGGCAGCCCCTTGTTGAAGGAGAAGATGGCCAGCGCCAGCGCCACCACTGCATAGATGCCCCATGGGTGCAGGCCCCAGTGGAAGATCGTGGCGGCCATCCCCAGAGCGATGGCGCCGGACTCGTCGCCTTCGGCGCCGCCCAGCGGTGCCCAGTCAGTACGCACGCCGTTCTCTGTGGCAATACCCCCCAGGGCGGACTGATAGTGCGCCATGGGTTCCGAGACGCCGAAGTACATCAAGCCGATGCCCATGCCGGCGGCAAACAGCATGGCGAACCAGCCGGCATAGCTGAAGTCGGGCGTCGCATCCCGACCGCCGATGCGTACCTTCCCCAGTGGGGTGAAGATCAGCACGATCGACAGCAGCACGAACACATTGGCGGCCAGCAGGAAGAACCAGGCCATGTTGCCGGTCAGGAAATTGAAGGTCGCATCGAAGAGCGGTGCTACCTGATCCTGCAGGGCCAGGGTGATGATCACGAAGAACAGCACCACGATGGCCGACACGGCAAAGACCTTGCCGTGAAGGTCCACGTTGAAGCCAAGTGCCGAGGTCGTGATGTTGTCCTGGCCGATCACATAATCGGTGTCGATCAGGTTGGCCGGACCGTCCGGGGCAGGAACGCCATCGGAAACCGGTGGCGTCTCATCCTTGTCAGGTGTTGCCATTAGGCTTTCTCCTTTCAGTGATGTGTTGTTGCGTGAGTGTCCGATGTCACTCTCGGTGGATGATTCATTGGTGCTGGGAACAGGCCTAGGGCTGTCAGAGTAAAGAATGGCGCGCGCGTGGCATTCATCAACCCTTGCTCTCAACGCGGCTCATACGGCCTTCGCTGAGTCATCGCGACCCAGTGTGCCATATATGACCACCCACTGCTGACAAGGCACGGTACCATCATCTGTCGCCGTGCTTCTTTATCAATTTGATATCCAATGGTTTTTCTTTTCATTGCCGGGTCTGGCACGGCCTGTGCTGGTGGATTAAGCGAGCCAGGGATTCGGCAGGGTGGCATCATCAACGGCGTCAGACGCCATGTCCGACACAAGCGACACCATGCACATTTCGGCATGATCGTCACCACGCGAATGACCCGGCATGAATCCAGGAGCAGTAAATCAGGAGGTAATGAATGAAGACCCAAGAGTCCCTCAAGCAGCTGGGTATTCTCGGTGTGGTCTTTGGCCTCAGCGTAAGCCCGTTGGCGTTGGCCGACATGCACGAACCCGTCGCTCAGGAGCCAGGCACCACCACCGAGTCAACCGACCCGGCGATGTCGGATCCGGCCAGTGATCCGACAAGCAATGATCCGACAAGCAATGATCCGATGGCCGAGCCGGGGCAACCCGCCGAAGAGCCCGGCTTTGGAGAGGGCACTGACCCCATGCCCAGTGGTGAAACCGATCAGTCCTCGCCGTCGAGTATGACTGACGAAGGGGCGAGCATGTCCAGCGATGACCCGAGCATGTCCAATGATCCGGGGGCTGCCGACAATGAGGAGGATCAGGACAGTACCTGGTGATCGGCTCCCCCGAAGAAAACTCGGATGAGCCGCCAGTCATGATGAGTCACCTTGAGTCGTGAGTTTGCAGGCGTCATGTCTCCAAGGCCGGTGTGCCCCGCCGTTCCCTCGCAAGCACCGGCCCCATTGATGCCTTCTTGCCCTTGCCACCCGGCAGGGGCTTTTCTTGATTGGACCGCTTTTCTTGAATGAACAGTCCTTATGAAGGCGCCTAGTCGTTATCCAGGCGACGGTACAGCGTGCGGCGGGCGATTCCCAGAATGTCGGCGGTACGCCGTTTGTTGCCACCGGTGGCCTCCAGCACCTTGAGGATGTAGCGCTTCTCGACATCGGCAAGGCTAGGCCAGTTCTGCTGTGCGGTTGTCGCCACCCAAGCGTCGTGAGGACTTTCTTCACGCGCCATCAATTCGCCCCCCAGGCGCCGCTGGTCGGCGGCATGCTCGCGAATGCGTTCGGGCAGGTCGGCATGCAGCAGTTCCTCGGCCTCGGCCAGGGTCACAGCGCGCATGATGGCGTTTTCAAGCTCGCGTACGTTGCCTGGGTAGGGGTACCCGAGCAGTGCCTGCAGGGCAGCGGGTTCGATGCGCTCGATACGTTTGGCCTGGGCGTCGGCATGCTTGTCGACCAGCGCCGAGATCAGGCGCTCAAGGTCGCCGTTACGCTCCCGCAGCGGCGGAATGCGTAACGAAAACGTCTCGAGGCGATAGAACAGGTCCTCACGAAAGTCTCCCTGGCCGATGGCCAGTTCCAGGTCGCGATGGGTAGCGGCGATGATGCGCACATCCACTCGTTCCTCGCGCTCGGCCCCCACCGCGCGCACGGTCTTTTCCTGCAGGGCGCGCAGAAGCTTGGCCTGCAGGCCCGGCGACATCTCGCCGATCTCGTCCAGGAACAGGCTGCCACCACTGGCCGCCTGAAAGAGGCCCTGGCGATGGTCGCTGGCGCCGGTGAAAGCACCTTTGACGTGACCGAAGAACTCGCTCTCCAGCAGCTCGGCGGGAATGCTGGCACAGTTCACTGCCACGAACGGCCCTTCGGAGCGGGTGCTTTCGGTGTGAATGGCGCGTGCCAGAAGCTCCTTGCCGGTACCGCTCTCGCCGAGGATCAGGATCGGCGCATCGCTTCTGGCAAGTCTGCCCGCATCGTGGAACAACGCCTGCATTGCCTCGCTCTCGCCGACCAGGCCATGGAAATGACGGGATTGCGCATGACCTTGATAACGTTCGGCCAGGCGCTGTCGTGTCAGCACGCGATAGACCGCTTCCTGTACTCCCTCCAGATCCAGTGGCTTGGTCAGGAAGTCATCGGCACCGATCTTGAGCGCCTCGACCGCCTGGTCGATGGTGCCGAAGGCAGTGATCACGATGAACCCCACCCGGTCGCCCTGCTCGCGGAGCTGCTGCAACAGTTGCATGCCGCTGATGCCTGGTAGGCGCACATCGCTGATGACAAGCCCTACCTCACTATGGCTGAGGACAGCGATGGCGTCCTCGGCACTGGCGGCCAGCAGCGTGGCGAAGCCTGCATCACGAAGTTCTTCGTCGAGCAACTCAAGGATTGCCTGATCGTCCTCGACGATCAGGATCGGTGCAAAGGGTGCGGGGGCCATCCTGGTCACGTGAGGCTTCCTCGGTTCATGGAATTGGTAAAAAAAGTGGTAGACGAAGAAGGGGTAATCGAGGGGTCGCGGGCAGGCTCGGCCAGTGGCAGCACGATCTCGAAGCCTGCGCCGCCAAGCGAGCTGTCGATCACACCGATGGTGCCGGCGTGGTCGTTGACGATACGGTGCACCATGGCGAGCCCAAGTCCGCTGCCCTGGCCGACGGGCTTGGTGGTGAAGAAAGGATCGAAGACCCGCGGGCGGTCTGTGGCAGCAATGCCGGGGCCATCATCCTCCAGCCACAGGCGCAGCTCGGTGTTCGTGGCGCGGGCTGTCAGGCGAATGTTGCTGACGTTGCCGGCCTGGATGGCGTTGCGCAGCAGGTTGGTAAACACCTGGATCAGTTGTTGGCCATTGGCGAGCAGTGTATAGGGCGGCGATGGAAGGTCCGTCTCGAATTCGATCGCCTGTCGTTCAATGTCATCCTCGACCAGGCCAAGTGCCGTGGCCACCAGCTCATCCAGGCTGTGCCACTCCTTGGCAAGGTTGTGACGGCGCCCCAGCTCCATCAATTGGCGGACGATCTCGACAATGCGTTCGACCTCTCCGCGGATACGCCCAAGGCGAGCGCGTTCGTCATCGCCGATGGTCTCGCGACGGGCCAGCCGCTGGGCCTGACCATTGATCACCGTCAGTGGCGCACCGATCTCATGGGCGACGCCCGTGGCCAAGACACCAAGCTCGGCGAGCTTGTGAGACTTGTGCAGGCGTCGTTCCAGCTCGACCTCCTTGTGGCGGCGCGTTTCGATATCGGCATCCTTTTCGGCCATGGCATCGAGCATGCCGTTGAGCGCCTCTGCCAGGCGGCGGTACTCCTCGGGGCCTTGCACCGCGGCGCGCCGATCACGATTACCGCCCTCGACGCTGGCCATCACCCCCAGCAGGCGATTGATCGGCCGTTCGATGAACTGGCGAAACCCCCACCAAAGGCTGAATACGATGCCGAGCGCGCCGATGACGAACACCAGCCCCGCGACCAGGCTGATGAAGTGGCTGTAGTTCTCGACGCCGGTATTGAGTCGGTTGACCTGCAAGACGCCACGCACCTCGCCATCGGGCGTGGTCAGCGGCATCAGTGCCGAATAATAGGTCCAGTCGTCATGGTCGCGATAGGCGCCAGTAAGTTCGCCGCTGTCGACCACGGCACGGATATCTTCGGGCTTGAACAGCGCCTCGCCAAGGCCAAGGCCATAGATCTCCTCTCCCTCGGTGTTAAAGACGTAGGCACCGTAGATACGGTGGAAGGAGAAGGCTGATTGCAACGTGTCCTGTATCGAGTCGGGTGTATCGCGAGCCATGGCATGACCAAGCGACGTGCCAAGGGCGTGGGTAATGATCTCGACCTCGGTCTCAAGCTTGGAGCGCATGTTCTCCTCGAGCGTGGTGATCGCAAGCAGGCTGAATACCACCAGAATGAAGAACAGGGGCACGATGACAGTGAGGATGATCAGGTTGCGAAGGCGCATTGGAGTCCGTTAACGACAGGATGTCATGAGGCACGCGCCTCCCGCGCGAAGTGCGCCCGGGAGGCGACGTCGATCAGTCCGCGGGGATCAGTCGGTAAAGGCCACCGTTGGCGGCGTCCTCCAGCAGGTAAATGGCGCCGTCATGGCCCTGGCGGACGTCGCGGATTCGTCCGATCTCGCCATCGAGCAGGGTTTCGACGCCAGCCACGTCACCATCCTCGAGGTCGAGCCTGAGCAGTTTTTCGCTGGCAAGCCCCCCGGCCAGCAGGTCGCCGCGCCAGGCGGGAAACGTGTCACCCTGGACCTCGGCAAGCCCCGACGGTGCGAATCGCCCCTCGAAGACATACACCGGATCCCGCATTCCCGGGGCGCTGTCGAGCCCGATAGGCTGATTGGTGGCATAGTCGCGACCGAGCGTGACCTCTGGCCAGCCGTAGTTGACGCCCGCGTCGAGCCGATTGAGCTCGTCACCGGTGCGTGGGCCATGCTCGGTGGACCATGCGGTGCCGTCGGCGGCCACGGTCAAGCCCTGGGGATTGCGGTTGCCATGGGTATACAGCGCATCGAGCGTGTCGGGATCATCGACATGGGGGTTGTCGTCGGGAATGCCGCCGGTGTCGGTCAGCCGCAGGAAGCTGCCGGCGTGATCGCCGGTGTCCTGAGCGCGCGGGGGGTGACTGCCGCGATCGCCGATGCTCATCAGCAGGGTGCCATCGTCCAGCCAGGCAAGCCGTGACCCATAGTGCCTGCCGGCACCCGAGAAACGGTTCTGCACGAACAGCGTCTCCCTATCGGCCAGCCGGTCGCCATCGAGCCGGGCGCGACTGAGCGTCGTGGCGGTGCCGCCATCCCCAGGCTGGCTCCAGGTAAAGTAGAGCCAGCCGTTGTCCGGCTCGGCGAAATCGGGGTGCACCACCACGTCCAGCAGGCCGCCCTGACCGCGGGTGCTGACCTCTGGCAATCCCGTCACATGGCTGACCTCGCCACCCTCGTCGATCAGCGCCAACCGGCCAGGACGCTCACTGACCAGCATCCGGCCGTCGGGCAGCATCGCCATGGCCCACGGATGCTCGAGGCCGTCGGCGATACGCTCCAGGCGCATGTCGTGATGATCGGTGGCAATCCGTTCGGCCACCACCTCGGCCGCCTGGAGTGGCGTGGCCAGCAAGCCGGTCGCCAGCAGGCTGGCGGTCAGTACGGGCGTCAACGTGTGCGTGCGCAAAGTCGAGTGTGTCGGCATGTTCATGGCGACCTCATGGTGGCGGGGGGAGAGGTGAATAGCGTGATTGAGTTGTGAATCGTGAGTGGCCATGCGATTAGAGACTTTCCGGTCGCGGTGTTGTTCCACGTTGCGGTGTTGTTCCATGTCGCGCTATTGCGACAGTAGGGGCGAGCGTTGCGCTCGCCGCGTTACATCAGCAGGGCCAGCAGGATCGGCAGGTAGATCAATGAGAGCAGCGTCGAGCAGAACACCAGGCTCGCCACATATTCCGGCTCACGCTTGGCCTTCTGGGCGAACAGGTAGTTGAATACTGCCACCGGCATGCTCATCTGCAGGATCAGGATGCCAATCGCCAGCGGCGGCAGCCCCAGCAGGTGGCCAACCCCCCAGGCGATCAGTGCGGCGGTGGGAATGCGCAGCAGGCTGAAGCCGATGCCCGATCTCAGATTCTTGACCTGGATGCTGGCCAGCGACACACCCAGGGTGATCAGCATCAGCGGCACGGTGAAACCCGAGATCAGGTCGACGCTGTTGTCGAGCCACAACGGCAGTTGGGTATCGGTGAGCAGCAACGTCAAGGCGATCAGGATGGCATAGACAGTGGGCGTTCGCGCCAGGGTGCGCCACGGCCTGCCACTGCGGCTGGCCATCATCGAGCCCACGGTGAACTGGAACAGCGAGACGGTGACCATCACCGTGATGCCATAAACGAAGCCACTCTGGCCGAAGGCGTAGAGCACCACCGGCAGCCCCATGTTGCCGGTGTTGGGGTACATGGTCGATGCCAGCAGTACCCGCCAGTCACGGCGCAACAGGCGTGCCAGCAGGAAGGCCACGCCCGCCATGCTGGTAAGCACCATGGCGGTGGCGAGCATGGTGAGACCAAAGCTTCCTGCATCGATGTCGGCGCCGGATAACGAAGCGAGCACCAGTGCCGGTGTGCCGATGTTGAACACCAGGCGGGTGACGAACTCGATCGGATAGGGATGGCCAAGGCGAATCCAGGTGAATCCGAGCCCGGCGCCGGCAAGCACAGGCGCCATCACGGCGAACAGTTGGGCAAGCATCGCGGGGTCCATGACGGGGAGAGAGTGGCTATTGTCGTGAATTGTCTGGCTGGCTGGCAAGCAAGCCGGCTGGCTTCACGCTATCTCCGGTTGAGCTTGCCAGGCCGCTGGCACCGCCTGGCGCAGGAAGTCGAGCAAGGTGCTGACCCGGCGCGGCTGATGGCCATAGGCATAGAGCAGCGTGACCGGCAGCGCTTCCGGCTGCCAGCGCTCCAGGCACGGTACCAGCTCGCCCGGGTGGTGGGCTTCCCGTTTGGCGACGATCCAGTGGGGCAACAACCCGATGCCCTGGCCACGGGCGATGGCGTCGACATGCAGGACGGGGAGATCGACTCGCAGGCGCGAATGCGGGGGCTGGAAATGCACCTCTCTCTGGTCGGGATGGTGCAGTGTCAGGCCTTTGCGAGTGGTGCCCAGCAGGTCGATCCAGGCATGTTCGGAAAGCTCCCTGGGATGTTCGGGAGTTCCATGCCGCGCCAGATAGTCCGGGCTGGCGTAGAGGCCACGTGTCAGCCGCCCCAGCGGCTCCTGTTTCAGGCCCGATTCCGGCGCTGGACCGAGCCACACGTGCACAAAGTAGCTGTCCGGCGCCCGCGGTGGCGTCTCGCGGGCATGCAGGGTCAACTCCACCTGCGGATAGCGGGTCATGAAGGCATCCATCACTGGGGCCAGCCAGCTGCGGGTCAGGGCAACATGCACCTCGATGGTCACACGGCCACTGATCTTTCCGCTGAGCTCGGCCAGCGCCTCATGGCTGCGGTCGGCGAGGGTGAGCATCTCGCGGCAGTAGTCATGGAACACCAGCCCCGCCTCGGTGGGGATCAGACGGTTGGCCTGGCGCCGCAACAGTGGCTGCCCCAGGCGCGACTCCAGTTGTGCAATGCGGCGGCTCAGTGTCGATTTGGCGAGCCCCAGGGACTGCGCGCTTTGTGTCATGCTGCCGGATGCCATGATGGCATCGAAGGCGACCAGTTCGTCGAAGTCGTGCATGGTGTCAGCCGGCAAATAGGAAGGGCGTGCGGGGAAAGTATGCCACTATTCAAAAGGACATGAAAATCATTGTCGTTTGAGTTGGATTCTTGTCTTGGTGGGGCGGATCACGAAAAGCCCCGGCCATGGCCGGGGCAAGCGAGCACAACGATCGAGACACTACCAAGCGAGGGGCGGGGCCTAGAACGCGAAGGTGGCGGAGAGCCACAGGCGGCGACCTTCCTCGCTGTTAGCATAGACATTGCCGACGCCGCCGTCGTAGGCGCGATAGTCGACGAAGTCCTTGTCGAAGAGATTGTAGATCGTGGCGGCCAGGGTCACGTTGTCCGCCACCGCGTAGCTGCCGCCCAGGTGGAAGAGCTCATAGCCCTTGAAGTCGCCGAGGTCGGCGAAGGATGGCGCGCCGCGCATGCGTTCGCGGTTGCGGTAGCGCTCGCTGCGTACCTCGGCCGAGAGCCAGGTGGAGAGACGCTCGGTGGCTTGCCAGCGCAGGGTGGCGTTGAGTGCATGCTCCGGCGTGTCGGTCAATGGCTCGCCCTGGTTCTCACCGCTCTTCTGCTCGCTGTCGGTGAAGGTGTAGTTCCCCGACAGATTCCAGCGCGGCGCCAGTTGAATGCGGCTCGAAAGCTCCACGCCACGGGTGATCGCCTCGTCGATATTGACGTCCTGGCCATACACGCCATCGGGAATCAGCGGGTCTCCTTCGACGACGATGTCGTTGCCGCTGGCGATCTTGTCGTCGAAGCGGTTGTGGAACAGCGTGGCGCCGGCCATGAAGCCCTGCTGGTTGTCGAACTGCACGCCCAGCTCGCTGCTGGTGCTGGTCTCCGGCGTGAGCGCCGGGTTGCCGATGGTCAGCACGGTACCTTGGCCGGTGACCCCATTGATGCCGTCATGCAGGTCGTTCAGCGATGGGGTCTTGTAGCCACGGCTGACGCCGCCCTTGAACGTCCACTCATCGTGTGCGTTCCACACCAGGTAGCCGCGCGGGCTGAACTGGCTGCCGAAGGCGTCGTGGTGGTCATAGCGGCCACCCAGCGTCAACGCCAATTCGTCGGTGAGCCACCACTCATCCTCGGCGAACAGCGCCCAGGTGGTTTGTTCGAACGTTTCGGTGGCCAGTCCGTCATCGAGCCGGGCATCCCACCACTGTCCACCCAGTGTGGCCATATGGTCGCCCAGGGGCAGGGTGAATGTGCTGTCGAGGATGGTGTTGGTGGATTCCAGCTCACGTGGGGCGCCGCCGATGATCGATGGAAATCCGGCATAGGGCTCGCCGATGGCTCCCGGGATGGTTCGTCCTTCTGTCGAAGTGGTTTTGCGTGACAGGCTCGATTCCAGGGTGCCGCTGGGCAGTCGAGCGATATGGCCAAGCGCCAGTTGCTGGCGTTCGAAGCGGAGTTCGTCGGCATAGCCGAAGGCGGTGCCGGGGTCGTCCTCGCAACTGCGCGTGCGGCCATCGAGGGTGCCGAGCTGGCACTCGTCGTTGTTGTAGCGCTGGCGATTGATCTCACCGTCCAGCCATACTTCATGGGTATCGTCGGGGGTGAGCGTCAGGCGGGCGCCCAGGTTGTAGATATCGCCCTCGACCGGGCTCGGGCCGCGTTTGCTGACTTCGATGGGCTGACCATCGGCATCCAGGTACTCGAGGTCGGACGCCTCGCGCTCGTAAAAACGACCGCGCAACTGAAGCCCCAGCCGCTCTTCCACCAACGGGCCGCTGGCATATACGCTCACTGCGCGGCTGTCGCCGAAGTCATCATCCTCATTAAAGGTGTTTTCCACGGCCAGTGAACCTGTCCACTCACGATCGACCTTGCGGGTGATGATATTGATCACCCCACCCATGGCGTCGGAGCCATAGAGCGTCGACATGGGGCCACGAATCACTTCGATACGCTCGATGCTCGAGATTGGCGGGAAGAAGCTGGTCGAGGTTTCGCCGAAGCCATTGGGTGTCACGCTGCCGGCAGCGTTCTGGCGTCGTCCGTCGATCAGCACCAGGGTATAGTCGCTGGGCATACCGCGAATGCTGATGTTGCGCCCCCCGGTCTTGCCCACCTGGCCACCGACATCCACCCCCTCCACATTGCGCAGGGCATCGGCGATGCTGGTCACACGCTGCTCGCGCAGTTCCTGGCCGGAGATTACCGAGATGCTGGCGGGGGCATCGCGCAGGGCCTGCTCGAAGCCGGCGGCAGTGACCACGATGCTATCCAGGCGCTCGCCGTCCTGGGCCAGGATCGGCAGGGCCGTGCTAGTGGCGGCCAGCGCCACGGCGCTGGCCAGTGCGGTGCGTGTCAGGGTGCCGCCAATGATGGGCATGGGTGCGAAGCGGGACATGGAATTCACCTTGAATGATATTGATTATCAATTGCGCCGGTGATTCTAGTCGCTGATGGCGGCTCGATGACAGCCCGAGATGGGCAACGTGGCGTTGCCGATACCGCAACACCCAAGCCTGAACAGTCAGAACCTTTCCATATCGTCCCTGTGTCAGTGTCATGCACGCTGCCTGTCGCACTTTACTGGCGCCCGACGCCGCGCCACGGTACCCTGACGCCGTTTCGAGGCGGGCGTAGCCACCCAGCGACCAACCCGTCGCAAAGGCGCGACGTCCGCCACGCTGAATCATTGGAGATCCCATGGTGCACTCCACCTCCGGGGGCCTGGCCCCCATCGAAGACCTGATCGAGGATATCCGTCAGGGCAAGATGGTGATCCTCATGGATGATGAGGATCGCGAGAACGAAGGCGACATCATCATGGCCGCCGAGAAGGTCCAGGCCGAGCACATCAACTTCATGGCGCGCCACGCCAGGGGGCTGATCTGCCTGCCGATGACGCGTGCGCGCTGCGAGCGGCTCAAGTTGCCGCTGATGGTCACCGACAACGGTTCGGGCTTTGCCACCAAGTTCACTGTCTCCATCGAGGCCGCTGAAGGCGTGACCACGGGTATCTCCGCCGCCGACCGCGCCCGCACCGTGCAGGCTGCCGTGGCCAGGGGTGCCAGCGCCGACGATATCGTCCAGCCGGGCCATATCTTTCCGCTGATGGCCGAGCCAGGCGGTGTGCTGCGTCGCGCCGGACATACCGAGGCGGCCTGCGACCTGGCGGCCTTGGCGGGACTCGACCCGAGTGGGGTGATCTGCGAGATCATGAACGACGATGGCAGCATGTCGCGCCGCCCCGAGCTCGAGGAGTTCGCCGTCCAGCATGGCATCAAGATGGGCACCATCGCCGACCTGATTCATTACCGCATCCATAACGAGCAGACCGTCGAGCACGTCGAGGACACCCCGGTGCGCACCGCCTTCGGTGAGCTGACCCTGCACGTGTTTCGCGACAACATCCAGGGCGCTCACCACCTGGCGTTGGTCAAGGGGCGCCCGACCCCGGAGACGCCGACCACGGTACGTGTGCACCTGGCCGATGCCATGCGCGATCTGCTGTGCCTGCAGAAGGGCGATACCGCCAACTGGACCTCGCAACAGGCGATTGCCGAGGTGGCCAAGGCCGAGCACGGTGTCTTCGTGCTGCTCGACGATGGTCGCCCGAGGCTCGACATGCGCGACTCCCTGGATATCTTCCTGGAGCGACGGCGCGCCCCGCGAACCAGCGATTCCGACGGTGCCGGCAACTACCTGACCATCGGGACCGGATCGCAGATCCTGCGCCACCTGGGCGTGGGCCGCATGCGCCTGCTTAGTTCGCCCTGGAAATTCTCCGCGCTCTCCGGCTTCGACCTGGAAGTGGTCGAGCTGTTGGGCCCCGAGGACATGACCTCGTAACGGTCGGGCCGTGATCGCCAGCAGGGCAACCTTTCAGCTGATAACTCTTGGTTTAAATCTCTTGGCTTAAATCTCTTGGCTCATCTCTCTCAGGAAAAGTGACATGCAACCCATCTCTCAAGTGGAAGGCAGCTTCGTCGACGTCGACGGTCGTTACGTGATCGTGGTGGGGCGCTTCAACCACCACGTGGTCGATAGCCTCGTCGAGGGCGCGGTGGACAGCCTGGTGCGACATGGTGTCGATGGCGAGAACATCGATATCGTTCACGTGCCGGGCGCGTGGGAACTGCCCTTGGCGGTGAAGAAGGTACTCAAGGTGGCACGCCCCGATGCGGTCATCGCCCTGGGGGCGGTGATCCGTGGTGGCACGCCCCACTTCGAATACGTGGCCGGCGGGTGCAACACGGCGCTTGGCAACCTGCAGCTCGAATTCGAGACGCCCATCGCCAACGGTGTGCTGACGGTCAACTCCATTGAACAGGCCATCGAACGCGCCGGCACCAAGGCGGGAAACAAGGGCGCCGAGGCGGCCATGGCCGCCATGGAAATGGTCTCGTTGCTGCGCTGTTTCAGTGACGAGGACGGGGGTGAGGCATGAGCCGCGAACGCTCCAGCGAGCCTTCGAAGGCCCAACTGGCACGGCGTGCCGCCCGCGAGCTGGCGGTTCAGGGGCTCTACCAGTGGCAGATGACCAGCAAGTCCATCACCACGGTTGAAGCTGAATTCAGAAGCCAGGTCGCTTGCGACGACATCGAAGACCACGAGAACTGGCACAAGGTCATGGAGATCGCCGACCTGGCGCTGTTTCATGAGCTGCTGCACAACGTGGTGCGCTTCAAGGCCGATCTCGACGCGTCGATCTCGCCGCTGCTCGACCGCAAGCTCGAGGAACTCGACCCCATCGAGCTCGCCATCCTGCGCCTGGGGGCCTATGAGCTCTCGCGGCGGCTGGAGGTTCCCTACCGCGTGGTGATCAACGAGGGGGTGGAACTCGCCAAGTCGTTTGGCGCCACCGATGGCCACAAGTATGTCAACGGCATACTCGACAAGCTCGCCGGCCGGTTGCGTTCCTCCGAGGTCGCCGCCCGCCGCCGCTGAAGGTTGCCACCGGATGCCCAGCGAATTTGAAGTGATCGCCCGCTATTTCACTGTGCCGCCAGTCGACGGTGCCGACGATGGCGTGATGCTCGGGGTCGGAGACGATTGCACGCTGCTGTCCCCGTCACCTGGCAAGCGTCTGGCCGTGAGCGTCGACACGTCGGTTGCCGGCGTGCATTTCCCGCCCGATGCTCCGGCTTTGGCCATCGGTCACCGTGCGCTGGCGGTCAGCCTGAGTGACCTCGCCGCCATGGGCGCGCGCCCTCGTTGGTGCTTGATGTCGTTGACCCTCGAATCAGCCGAGGATGACTGGCTGGCCAAGTTCTCGCAGGGCTTTCTCGGCTTGTGCGAGCGTACCGGTACCACGTTGGTCGGTGGCGACACCACACGTGGCAGGACGGCGATCGGCGTGACCGTGATGGGAGAGGTCGACCCTCGAGCGGCGCTGACCCGTGGTGGTGCCGGCCCTGGGGAGCTTCTCGCGGTCACTGGTTCCCTGGGTGGCGGTGCGGGTGGTCTTGCGCTGTGGCAGCGCGGTGAGCGCGACCTCGACCACCCCTTGCTGGCCCGCTATTTGTTGCCTCAGCCCAGGCTTTCCGCTGGCCAGGCACTGCTTGGGCTTGCCACGGCGGCCATCGATATCTCCGATGGTCTGCTTGCCGATCTGGGCCACCTGTGCCAGCGTTCGGGCGTGGGTGCCGAGCTTTACCCGCACGGCTGGCCGCTGGCCGCTGGGCTTGGGGATGCGCTGGGCGAGGAGGGGGCATTTCAGGCGGCGCTTTCGGGCGGCGATGACTATGAGCTCTTGATCAGCCTTGCGCCCCGGCACCTCGTCGAAGCACGCAAGCGACTGGCGAGCCTCGGCGTTGAGTTGACCGTGATCGGTGAACTGACCCGCGAGACCGGCATTCGTGGGGTGGCGTCAGTGACCCACGGGGGCTGGCAGCACTTCGAAGGGGCAGGTGAGCCTGGCCCGGGCAACAAGGATCGGATGCCATGAATCGAGCCCCCGCCAGCATCTGGCATCGCCCGACCCATTTTCTGGCCTTCGGCATGGGAAGCGGTGCAGCGCCCTTCGCGCCAGGCACCTTCGGTACCCTGGCCGCTATCCCCTTTTATTGGTTGCTTTCCGAACTCCCGCTCTCCTGGTACTGGGGCGTGATAACCGTGGCCTTCGTGTGGGGCGTGTGGATCTGCGAGAAGACCTCGCGTGACCTGGGCGTGCATGATCACTCGGGCATCGTCTGGGACGAATTCGTCGGCTACTGGATCACCATGGCGGCGGTGCCCTTCTCATGGGAAGCGGCGTTGTGGGGGTTCGCGGTGTTTCGCGTCTTCGATGTCATCAAGCCCTGGCCGATTCGCTGGGCTGACCGCCGAGTCGCAGGCGGATTCGGCATCATGATCGATGACGTGCTCGCCGGGATCTATGCCTGGAGCATCATGCATCTGTGGTTCTGGCTGCATTGAGGTTCTGGCTACATTGAGGTTCTGGTTGCACTGAGGTTCTGGCTACACTGACCGACTGACAGCGGAGTTCGGGACTGATCACTGGCCTTGCGACAGGCGTCGAGGGTGTCACAGGGAATGAGAGCAAGATGCGCAAGGAACGATTGATCGTGCCCGTGGTGGTCGGGCTGACGGTGATCTGGGCGGCGGCTCAGTTGTTTGCCTCGTTGCTGTTCGAGCGTGAGCTTGCACGTGCGCTCGACGATCTCGAGGCGCGCGGCGAGCTGGTGGTCGAGCGCGACGAAGTCGAGCCTGGCTGGCTCACCTCCACCGGTGTCATTCGCATGTCGCCCCTTTTGGGTGATGCCTGGCAACTGGAGCTCACCTACGAGGCTCGCCATGGGGTGCTCAGCACGCGTATCGAGGGCGAGGCGCGTCCGCTTTTTGGCCCCATGCAGGTGCGCTTGTTCGGCGATGTGCTGTCATCCCGGCCACCCTATTGGCATGCCCGCTACCACACCATCGGTGGCACCCTGGAGGGCAACATTCAGTTGGCGCCGTTCATCGCCAGTCAGTCCATTGCCGACCAGGGTCAGCGTGAGCTCGACTTCCAGGGAGGGCGGTTGACCTTTGGAGGCGAATACGGTGACTGGCAGCTGCGCATGCAGCTCTCGCCCTGGAGGCTCTCCGATGGCGAGGTGGCGCTCGAAGCCGGGCCGATCTCGCTGGATAGCCGCTACGCCTACATCGATGATGCCTACCATTTCACCCAGCATGACCTGCTGCGAATCGAATCGCTCGGCTGGGAGCAACCCAATCTCTCGCTTCAGACAAGTGAGCTGGTTTACGACAGCCTGATGCGGCTCGATGAGCGCGAACTGCGTATCGATGGCCAGCTTGAAATCAATGAAGTGCGGGCCGCCGGCGAGGTCTTGCTGACTGGCCGTGTGGCCATGGGCCTGTCGCGACTCGATGCCGATGCCTTGCGCGTGGTGCTCGACGAGCTGCGCGAGCTGGCCGCCTCAGGCCAGCCCGACCTTGAGCTCAGTGAACTGCTGGCATTGCTGGAACCCGAGCTGATCGAGATCCTGCGGGACTCTCCACGGCTGGATGTCGGCGAAGTCAACCTGCAGAGCCCGATGCTTGGCCTATCGGCCGAAGGCAACGGGGCGCTGTTCTTCGATTCCCGGCGCCTCGATGAGTTGAGCCTGCTGCGCCTGTCGGAGCCAACCGAGCGGCAGCGCTGGCGTTCGCGTCTGGATGGCGACTTCATCTGGCACGACGTGCCCACCGTGGTGGCGCTGTGGCTTGGCTTGCCACTGGACACCCGCGAACTCGAAATCGACGTGGTGCGTGGCCAGGTGAGAGTCAACGGCCGGCCGCTTCCTCCACTGTGGCGCTGAACCGCCCAGCCGGTATCCCCTTTCTGGCGTCATCACTTGAAGTTGGCCGCGCTCGCCCGCATTCCTGTGGCATTGGCTTAGTGCCGTCAACCGGATCAGGATACAACTTCATGAGTGATGACCAGGATCGCAACCGGGACGCCGACATTCACGAATGGCTGAGCGAGTCGCTCGACGAGCACGACGACTCGCGCTCGACGGAAGACCCGCACGACGACATTCAACATGCCGTGGTGCCCGCCCGCGATTCGCTGCCGGAGCGCATTTACCTGCTGCCGATCCACAATCGGCCATTCTTCCCCGCCCAGGTCCAACCGCTGGTGATCAACCGCGAACGCTGGCAGGAGACCATGCAACTGGTCGGCAAGACGCCCCACCACACCGTGGGCCTGGCGTTCGTCGGTGAGACGGCGTCCGAAGGCGGAAGTCATGACGACTTTCCCGAGGTCGGCACCGCCGTCAAGGTGCATCGCCTGCAAGGAGAGGACCAGCAGATCCAGTTCATCGCCCAGGGCCTGAAGCGCTTTCGCATCCAGCGTTGGCTCTCCAAGGAGCCCCCCTACCTGGTGGAGGTGAGCTACCCACGCGAGCCAGTGGATGCCGAGGCCGATGAGGCGCGCGCCTATGCCATGGCGCTGATCAATGGCATCAAGGAACTGCTGCCGATCAATCCGCTGTACGGGGAAGAGCTCAAGCACTATCTCAATCGCTTCAGCCCCCACGAGCCGGGGCCGCTCACCGACTTCGCCGCGGCCATCACCTCGGCCAAGGGGCCGGATCTCCAGGACGTGCTGGATACCCTGCCGGTGATGGATCGCATGCAGAAAGTGCTGCCCCTGCTGCGCAAGGAGATAGAGGTCGCCCAGCTGCAGAGCGAGATCAGCGACCAGGTCAACGCCCAGATGCAGGAGCGCCAGCGCGAGTTCTTCCTGCGTGAACAGCTCAAGGTGATCCAGCGCGAACTGGGCATCTCCAAGGATGACCGCGAAAACGATGTCGACACCTTCCGCGATCGCCTCGAGAACCTGGTGGTGCCACCCAAGGTGCTGACCCGTATCGAGGAGGAGCTCGACAAGCTCTCGGTGCTCGAGACCGGCTCGCCGGAATATGGCACCACGCGCAACTACCTCGATTGGCTGACCTCGATGCCGTGGGGCGTGCGCAGCCAGGACCAGCTCGATCTCGGCCATGCGCGCACGGTCCTCGACCGCGACCATGACGGGCTTTCCGACGTCAAGGAACGGATCATCGAGTTTCTCGCCGAGGGCACCTTCAAGGGCGATGTGGGTGGCTCGATCCTGCTGCTGGTCGGCCCGCCCGGCGTCGGCAAGACCTCCATCGGCCGCTCCATCGCCGAGGCGCTGGGCCGTGAATTCTATCGCTTCTCGGTGGGCGGCATGCGTGATGAGGCCGAGATCAAGGGCCATCGCCGCACCTACATCGGCGCCATGCCCGGGAAGCTGGTGCAGGCGCTCAAGGAGGTCGAGGTCGAGAACCCGGTGATCATGCTCGACGAGGTCGACAAGATGGGGCAGTCCTTCCAGGGTGACCCCGCCTCGGCATTGCTCGAGGTGCTCGACCCCGAGCAGAATGTCGACTTCCTCGATCACTACCTCGATGTGCGGCTCGACCTTTCCAAGGTGCTGTTCGTGTGCACCGCCAACACCCTGGACTCGATTCCCGGCGCGTTGCTCGATCGCATGGAGCAGATACGTCTCTCTGGTTACATCGCCGAGGAAAAGGTCGCGATTGCCAAGCACCACTTGTGGCCGAAGCTGCTCAAGCGCGACAACATCCCGAAAAAGCGCATCAACCTCACCGAGGCGGCCTTGCGTCATGTGGTCGAGGGTTATGCTCGCGAAGCGGGCGTGCGCCAGCTCGAGAAGCAGCTGCATCGCATCGTGCGCAAGGCTGCGGTCACCTTGCTGGAAAACGACCAGCAATCGGTGAAGGTATCGGTGAAGAATCTCGAAGACTTTCTTGGCGCGCCGATCTTCCGCAAGGAGCAGGTGCTCAAGGGTGAAGGCGTGGTGACCGGGCTCGCCTGGACCTCCATGGGCGGCGCCACGCTACCCATCGAGGCCAGCAAGGTGCACTCGCTGACCCGTGGCTTCAAGCTCACCGGCAAGCTCGGCGAGGTGATGCAGGAGTCGGCGAACATCGCCTACAGCTATGTGCTTGGGCACCTGGCCGAGTTCGGTGCCGACGCCGACTTCTTCGACTCGGCCTTCGTGCACCTGCACGTGCCCGAGGGCGCCACGCCCAAGGATGGCCCGTCGGCCGGGGTGACCATGACCACCGCGCTGCTGTCACTGGCCCGCCACCAGGCCATCGAACGCCCGCTGGCGATGACCGGCGAACTGACTCTGACCGGCCATGTGCTGCCGGTGGGCGGTATCCGCGAGAAGGTGATCGCCGCGCGCAGAAGCGAAATCTTCGAAGTGATTCTCCCCGAGGCCAACCACCGCGACTATGACGAGTTGCCGAACCACCTCAAGGAGGGCATGACGGTGCACTTCGCCAAACGCTACAAGGATGTCGCCAAGGTGGTGTTTGGATAAGCTCAGCGGCGCCGAAACGGTAAGCCAACGGCTTGAAGCTGGAAGGGTCACTAAATAGCAAGAGCCAAACAGGGTTATCGCAGCGGGACATGACGAGCGGCGCCGGGGATAGGCCGTAGAGGAGGTCATTCGCCATGGATGGCGAATGTAGCGCCCAGGGAAGGGTTCACAGCGCCTCCTCGAAGGTCTGTCGACGGGAAAGCCGCGTTTCCACTCGATCCGCTGGTTGCTTTGCACCTGTCTTGTGGCAAGGCCGCGACGCTCATGCCAGAATCTGCGATCGACTGGACAGCATGAGATAGAGGACACCATGCCCGAGTATCGTTCCCGCACCACCACCGCCGGCCGTAACATGGCCGGCGCCCGCGCGCTGTGGCGTGCCACCGGCATGAAGGACGAGGATTTCCACAAGCCGATCATCGCCGTGGCCAACTCCTTCACCCAGTTCGTGCCCGGGCATGTGCACCTCAAGGACATGGGCCAGCTGGTGGCGCGCGAGATCGAGAAAGCCGGCGGCGTGGCCAAGGAATTCAACACCATTGCGGTGGACGACGGCATCGCCATGGGCCACGACGGCATGCTCTATTCGCTGCCGAGCCGTGACCTGATCGCCGACAGCGTCGAGTACATGGTCAATGCCCACTGCGCCGACGCCCTGGTGTGCATCTCCAACTGCGACAAGATCACCCCCGGCATGCTGAATGCCGCGATGCGCCTGAACATTCCGGTGATCTTCGTCTCCGGCGGCCCCATGGAAGCCGGCAAGACCAAACTGCTCGACCACGGCATCGACCTGATCGATGCGATGATCTTCGCCGCCGACGACAAGTACAGCGACGAGGAGATCGACGAGATCGAACGCAGCGCCTGCCCCACCTGCGGCAGCTGCTCGGGCATGTTCACCGCCAACTCCATGAATTGCCTGATGGAGGCGCTTGGCCTGGCGCTGCCCGGCAACGGTACCGTGCTTGCCACCCATGCCGACCGCCGCCGCCTGTTCGAGGAAGCGGGCAGTCGCATCGTCGAGCTTGCCAAGCGCTACTACGAAGGGGAAGAGGCTCATCTGCTGCCGCGCGCCATCGGTTCCAAGGCGGCGTTCAAGAACGCCATGACCCTGGACATCGCCATGGGCGGCTCCACCAATACCATCCTGCACCTGCTGGCCGCCGCCCAGGAGGGCGGGGTCGATTTCACCATGGCCGATATCGACCGCCTGTCGCGTGAAGTACCGCAGCTGTGCAAGCTGGCGCCCAATACCCAGCAGTACCATATCGAGGACTGCCATCGCGCCGGTGGCATCATGGCGATCCTCGGCGAGCTCGACCGCGCCGGCGTGCTGGATACCCGGGTGCCCACCGTCTACGGCGACACCTTGAAGGCCGCGCTGGATGAGTGGGACATCATGCGCAACCCCACGCCTGAGGTGGTCGAGTTCTACAAGGCCGGGCCCGGCGGCATTCCCACCCAGACGGCGTTCTCGCAGAGCGCGCGCTGGCCGAGCCTCGACGGCGACCGCGCCAGTGGCTGCATCCGCGACCTTGAACATGCCTTCTCCCGGGAAGGCGGCCTTGCCGTGCTGTTCGGCAACATCGCCGTGGACGGCTGCGTGGTGAAGACCGCCGGTGTCGACGAGTCGATCCTGGTGTTCGAGGGGCCGGCCCATGTGGTCGAATCCCAGGACCAGGCGGTGGAGCATGTGCTGGGTGGGCTGGTGAAGCCCGGCGAAGTGGTGGTGGTGCGCTACGAGGGCCCGCGTGGCGGCCCCGGCATGCAGGAAATGCTGTATCCGACGTCCTACCTGAAGTCCAAGGGGCTGGGCAAGGTCTGTGCGCTGATGACCGATGGCCGCTTTTCCGGCGGCAGCTCCGGGCTGTCGATCGGCCACGTCTCGCCGGAAGCCGCCGCCGGCGGTGCCATCGGCCTGATCGAAAGCGGCGACATCATCCACATCGACATCCCCAAGCGTGCCATCAACGTCAAGCTCTCCGACGAGGAGCTGGCGGCACGCCGCGAGGCGGAAGAGGCGAAGGGCAGCCTGGCCTGGAAGCCCAGCATCCAGCGTGACCGCAAGGTATCGGCGGCGCTCAAGGCCTATGCGCTGCTTGCCACCTCGGCGGACAAGGGCGCGGTGCGCGATCTCACCAAGCTCGACTGAGCGACCACCCTACCGACCCCGGCCCCAGCGCCGGGGTTTTGCTGATACCCCCGTGAAACCCATCCGCAAGGGAGCCCGACCATGAAAACCCCCATCCTGAATGTCGGCCTGGTCGGCTTCGGCATGTCCAGCCAGGTCTTTCACGCGCCGTTGATTCAGGCAACGCCGGGGCTCGAACTCAGCTGTGTGGTCAGCGGCGACCCGGACAAGGTCCAGCGTGCCATGCCCGAGGTCGAGATGGTGGCCAAGGCCGCCGAGCTGTATGCCCGCGCGGACATCGACCTGGTGGTGATCGCCACCCCGAACGCCACCCATTACCCGCTGGCCAAGGCGGCGCTTGCCGCCGGCAAGCATGTGGTGGTCGACAAGCCGTTCACCATCTCGCTGTCCGAGGCGCGTCTGCTCAAGCAACAGGCCGAAGAAGCCGAACGCACGCTGTGCGTGTTTCACAATCGCCGCTGGGATAGCGACTTCCTTACCCTCAAGGGGGTGATGGAGGAGGGCACACTGGGCCGCGTGGTGGCCATGGAGTCACGTTTCGATCGCTTCCGCCCCGATGTGCCCGACCGCTGGCGTGAGCGCCGTGGCCCGGGTGCCGGTCTCTGGTACGACCTCGGCCCGCACCTGCTCGATCAGGCCCGCGAACTGTTCGGCATGCCGCGGGCGATCCTGCTGGATATCGCCACGCGGCGTGATGGCGCCGAGGTGGATGACGACTTCCTGGCGCTGCTGGACTACAACGGTGTTCGGGTGTCGCTGAGTGCCGCGACACTCGCCGCCGAACCGACCCCACGCTTTCGGGTGCATGGCACCCGTGGCAGCTTCGTGAAGTTCGGGCTAGACCCGCAGGAAGCTCGCCTCAAGGCCGGCGAGACCCCTTCGCCGCAGTGGGGCGACGACCCGCTGATGGCACGCCTGACCCTGGCCGATGGTGAGGGCAATCCCGGCGAGCCACGCGAGCTGCGCTGCCAACCCGGCGACTACCTGGCCTTCTACTCAGGTGTCGCCGAGCACCTGGTGCATGCCACGCCACCGCCGGTAGACATCGATGGCGCCCTCGAGGTGATGGCGCTGCTGGAAAGCGGGCTGGACAGTTATCGGCAGGGCCGCTGGGTAAAGCTCTAGCGGGGCTTCCAAGGGCAATCATAGTTGGACATGACGAGGGGCGCCGGGGACAGGTCGAAGAGGAGGTCTTTTGCCATGGATGGCAAAAGTAGCGCCCAGGGAGGGGTTTACAGCGCCTCCTCGCAGACCTGTCGACGGTTCAGCACCGAGTGAAACTGCTAACTGCTATAGCCTTGGTCACCACCGCATCGCGTCGTCCCGGCCGTCGCGTAGCCGGTCACGTGCGATGTAGAGGGCCGCGATGGCCCGCGCTTCGTGAAAGTCCTCGCGTGCCAGCAGGGCTGGCAGCTCATCCAGGGCGTGGGTCTCGACGATCAGGGGCTCCGGCTCGTCGCCGGGCAGCCGCTTGGGGTAGAGGTCGCTTGCCAGCATCACCTGCATGCGATGGCGCATGTAGTTGGGCGCAAGCGACAGTTCCACCAGGGGTTCGATGTTGTGCGCGCCGAAGCCACACTCCTCCATCAGCTCGCGGTTGGCGGCGCTTACGATGTCTTCGCCGGGGTCGACCAGCCCCTTGGGCAGGGTCAGCACGTAATCCTCGAACCCCGCCGCATACTCGCGAATCAGCAGCACGTGTTCCGGGTCGGGCATGGCGACGATCATCACCGCGCCCTGATCGCTGCCGGTCAGCCGTTCGAAGGTACGCTCCTCTCCGTTGGAGAACCGCAGGTCGAGGGATTCAACGTGGAACAGGCGGCTTCTGGCCACCGACTGGCGAGACAGTACGCGGGGCTTCTGGGGCCAGGAAGGCTGAGACATGGGGGAACTCCGTTTCTGGGAGAAGGGCTGGCTGATACACTATCATCCTTCGTAACCCCCTACCTGGACCACCCCCGGAGCTTCGATGATCGACTGGCGCGCCATCGACACCGTCCTGCTGGATATGGACGGTACCCTGCTGGATCTGCATTTCGACAGTCACTTCTGGCTCGATCACCTGCCGAGACGTTACGTGGAGTTGCACCGTCTCGATGAGTCGACCCAGCAGCAAATCCGCTCGCGGATCCTTCACGAGCGGGGCACCCTCAACTGGTACAGTCTGGCCTACTGGAGTCGTGAGCTGGATGTCGACATCGTCGCCTTGAAACGCGAGGTCCAGCATCTGATCGGCTTGCGTAGCGATGCCCTCGATTTTCTCAAGTGGCTCAAGCAGGCCCATCCGCGGGTGGTGCTGGCGACCAACGCCGATCGCGAGAGCCTGGCGCTGAAGCTGCCGCTGACAGGCCTCGAGGACTACCTGGACGCCATCGTGTCATCGGCGGATCTCGGTGTGCCCAAGGAGGATCAAGGGTTCTGGTTCGCGTTGCAGGACGTCGAGCCTTTCGATCCCGCGCGCACGCTGTTTATCGACGACAACGCCTCGGTGCTCGAGAGTGCACGCGAGTTTGGCATTCGCTACCTGCTCGGCATCAAGCAGCCCGACAGTCGCCGGCCCGACAAGGAACTCGAGGAGTTCATTGCCCTGGACCGTTTCGCCGCGATCATGCCGGGAAACGAGCCGCCGGGGCAGGGCGCGGCGAGCGAGCAGGGTGGCCATGGATAACGTCAGGCTGGACAAGTGGTTGTGGGCGGCACGCTTCTTCAAGACCCGGGCACTGGCCAAGAAGGCAATCGAAGGCGGCAAGGTTCACTACAATGGTGGTCGCGCCAAGACCAGCAAGACGGTGGAAGTCGGTGCGCTGGTGCGCGTGCCCCAGGGCTGGGAGTTGCTCGAGGTCGAGGTGATGGCGCTCTCCGAGCAGCGACGCGGCGCTCCGGAGGCTCGGGAGCTGTATCGCGAGACCGCCGACAGTGTCGCGCGCCGTGCCCGCGAGGCCGAGGCACGTCGCCTTACCAACCAGGCCATGCAGCATCCGCTCAAGCGGCCCGACAAGAAGCAGCGCCGGGATATCCGACGCTTCAAGGAAGGCGGCGAAGACTAGACTGCCCCTGCACGACTCACGACTCACGACTCACGACTCACGACTCACGACTCACGACTCACGACTCACCAATCACAGACCCCCTATGACCGATCAGATCCAGCGTTTTCTCTTCGACGATACCAATGTGCGTGGCGAAATCGTCACCCTCGAGCAGGCCTATGCCGAGGTGCTCGACCGCCACGACTACCCGCCGGTGGTCAATCGCCTACTTGGTGAGTTGCTCAGCGCCGTGGCGCTGCTCACCGATACCGTCAAGCTCGACGGTACCCTGAGCATCGAAGTGCGTGGCCAGGGCGCCTTGGCGCTGCTGATGGCGGAGTCGAACCCCGGCGGCGAACTGCGTGCCATCGCCCGCCTGGCCGAGGATGCCGAGCACCCGGCCGAGGATGACGGTTTTCGCGAACTGCTCGGCCAGGGCCGGATCATCATCACCTTGGACCCTACCGACGGCCATCGCTACCAGGGCATTGTCGCCCTCGATCAGGACAGCCTGGCCGGTTGCCTGGAAACCTACTTCACGCAATCCGAGCAGCTACCCACGCGCTTGTGGCTGGCCGCCGATGGCAAGCGAGCCGGAGGGTTGCTGCTGCAGCGCCTGCCGGATGAGTCGCAGAACCAGGATGCCGATGCCTGGGAGCGCAGCGTGCACCTGGCCGATACCATCACGCCCGAGGAGCTGCTGGGACTCGAGCAACTCGAGGTGCTGCATCGTCTCTATCACGACGAGACCTTGCGGGTCTTCGATCCGAAGACGCTGCATTTCGGCTGCACCTGTTCACGCGACAGGATCGCCTCGGCCCTGCTCACCCTTGGCCAGGATGAGCTGCGCCAGGTACTTGCCGAGCAGGGCAGCATCGAGACGCAGTGCCATTTTTGCCATACCCGCTACGCCTTCGATGGCGTCGAAATCGAAGCCCTGCTGGCCGATTCCGACCAGCCGCCGCCCGTGCTGCACTGAATGGCGTTCAGCACGGCCTGCCCCCGTCCCTGGTGGCGTTGACATATATTGCGGTGCACAAGTCGCCTTGTAGTGAAATGCGCCGAAATCGGCGTCATGTAGTAGTAAAACTACACGAATTCCGCCAAAGATTGGCGTTCCCCGGGCCGTGCCTTTTTGCCATAATGGCCGCGTTTTATCGGCTCAGGCTCATCCACAAGACGGTTCTAGCCGCGATGGCCAAGAGACAGCTTTCGAGCGTCAGTGACGCCCGGCACACGAGAGAGAAACGGCCACCAGGCCCAGGAATCGACATGACCACATCCCAAGCCGCTCCCAAAGCCCACGTCAACCTCAGCAGCGCCGAACTGATCGAACGTTCGGTGGCCGAAGGCGAAGGTCGCCTGGCCGCCAACGGCGCCCTGGTGGTAGACACTGGCGTGCGTACAGGCCGTTCGCCCAAGGACCGCTTCATCGTCGACGAGCCGACGACCCGTTCCCAGATCGACTGGGGCAGTGTCAACCAGCCCTTCGATAGCGAAAAGTTCGATGCGCTGTGGGCACGTGTGGAGGACTACCTGTTTGGTAGCGAGCATTACGTCAGCGAACTGCATGTGGGCAGCGATCCGGCGCACTACATTCCTGTGCGTGTGCAGACCGAGACCGCCTGGCAGAACCTGTTTGGTCGCACCATGTTCGTGCGTCCGGAGATCTTCAACCCCGCCACCCGCGACGAGTGGACCATCCTCAACGCCATGGGCTTCGAGTGCGACCCGGCCCGCGATGGCACCAACTCCGACGGTACGGTGATCATCAACTTCGCCCAGAAGAAGGTGCTGATCGCTGGCATGCGTTACGCCGGCGAGATGAAGAAGGCGATGTTCTCGGTACAGAACTTCCTGCTGCCGGCCTCCGATGTACTGCCGATGCACTGCTCGGCCAACGTCGGCGAGGACGGCGAAACTTGCCTGTTCTTCGGCCTTTCCGGCACCGGCAAGACCACGCTCTCCGCCGACCCCGCGCGCTACCTGATCGGTGACGACGAACACGCCTGGGGGCCGGGCACCGTGTTCAACATGGAAGGTGGCTGCTACGCCAAGTGCATCGACCTCTCCGAGAAGAACGAACCGGTGATCTGGAACGCCATCAAGTTCGGTACGGTGCTCGAAAACGTGGTGCTGGATGACCGCCGCGAGCCGAATTACGCCGACGACAGCCTGACCCAGAACTCGCGTGCCGCCTATCCGCTGGAGCACATCGACAAGCGGGTGCCCGAGAACCGTGCCGGCGAGCCCAACGCCATCGTATTTCTGACCTGCGACATGTCGGGCGTGCTGCCGCCTGTCTCCGTGCTCTCCAAGGAAGCCGCGGCCTACCACTTCCTCTCCGGCTATACCGCCAAGGTCGGCTCCACCGAGATGGGCTCCTCTGCTGGCCTGGAATCCACCTTCTCCACTTGCTTCGGCGCACCGTTCTTCCCGCGCCCGGCGCGTGAGTACGCCGACCTGCTGGTCAAGCGCGTGGCCGAGAAGGATGCCCAGGTCTACCTGGTCAACACCGGCTGGACCGGTGGCGCCTACGGCCAGGGCGGGTCGCGCTTCTCGATTCCCACCACCCGGGCGATCATCGGCGCCATCCAGTCCGGTGTGCTGCGCGATGTCGAGACCCGGCAGATCGACGGCCTGAATCTTTCCGTGCCGGTAGCCGTGCCGGGCGTCGACTCAAGCCTGCTCGACCCGCGCGAGACCTGGGAAGACCAGGCCGCGTATGATCGCCAGCGCAAGGAACTGGCCGCCAAGTTCGTCGACAACTTCAAGAAGTTCGAAGGCGTCAGCGAGGCAATCGTCAAGGCCGGCCCATCACTGACCTGAGTGACTGACCTTTGTGAATAAGCTGGATCAATAAGCGCTGCCGGGCGAACCCGGCGAGCGTCGGGGTGTCCCAGTAGGGACGCCGGAAAGGGGAAGCCGCGGCTTCCCCTTTTTTCATTGGCGCATGTGTCACCAGTGTTTCCCTAGAAGAACACGCACGTATTCGGGGTTGTAAGGTTGGGGCAGACGAAGCGACATAACGTCATCTTCTCCACATCATGGGAGTACCCACATGAAGCGACGCCATTTTCTTGGACTGCTCGGCCTTGGCGGCCTGGCTGGCCTGGCACCGGGCATGGTCAGTGCGCGGCCCAAGCCCGACGTCTCGCGAGCAGCTGACATCGAACCTCTTGAACTCTCCGAGGCCGAGTGGCGCGAGCGCCTGACCGATGAGCAGTACGAGATCCTGCGCGAGGAGGGCACCGAACCCGCGTTCTCGAGCCCGCTGGACAAGGAAACCCGCGAAGGCGAATTTCGCTGCGCGGGCTGTGACCTGTTGTTGTTCACCAGTGCAATGAAATACGACTCCGGCACCGGCTGGCCGAGCTTCTTCGAGCACGTGGAAGGCCACCTGCTCACCAAGCTCGACATCAAGCTTGTCTGGCCGCGCACCGAATATCACTGTGCCCGCTGCGGTGGCCATCAGGGCCATGTGTTCGAGGACGGCCCAGATCCTACCGGCCTGCGCTGGTGCAATAACGGCCTGGCACTGAACTTCGTTCCCGCCTGAGCAGCGCCACTGACGTCAAGCCTGCCGCGGAGGTGGCGCTTGTGATACCTTGTCGCGATTCGTTTTAGTGCATCAGCGAAGGGGTTACATGGACGCCACTAACCGCATCATTTCTCGTCTTGCCGAAGAGCTTGCCGTTCGTCCGGCGCAGGTGACTGCCACGGTCGAATTGCTCGACGGCGGGGCGACCGTTCCGTTCATCGCCCGCTACCGCAAGGAAGTGACCGGCGGGCTTGATGACATCCAATTGCGTCAGTTGCATGAGCGCCTGGGGTATCTGCGTGAGCTGGAGGAGCGCCGTGCGGCGGTGCTCGCGGCGATCGACGAGCAGGGCAAGCTGACAGCGGACCTTGAAAAGCAGTTGCAGGCCGCCGACACCAAGCAGCGCCTAGAAGACCTCTACCTGCCCTACAAGAAGAAGCGGCGCACCAAGGCCCAGATCGCCCGCGAGGCGGGCCTCGAACCACTGGCCGATGCGTTGCTCGGCGACCCGACCCTCGATCCGGAACGCGAGGCGGCGGGCTACCTGCGTGCCGCCGATGGCGACATTCCCGCTATCGAGGATGCCAAGGCGGCGCTGGATGGCGCCCGGCAGATCCTCATGGAGCGCTTCGCCGAGGACCCCGAACTGGTCGGTCGGCTGCGCGAGCGGCTGTGGAGCGAGGGTCAACTCTCCGCGCGCTTGATTGCCGGCAAGGAGCGCGAGGGCGCCAAGTTTTCTGACTACTTCGAGCACGACGAGGCGTTGTCGAAAGCGCCTTCCCACCGGGCACTGGCGATGTTCCGTGGCCGCAACGAAGGGGTGTTGACCCTGGCCATTCGCCTGCCGGGAGAGGAAGACGCACCGATCCACCCCGCCCAGGTGGCCATTGCCAGGCATTTCGATATCCATGACCAGGGCCGTGCCGCCGACAAGTGGCTGCGTGACGTGGTGCGCTGGACCTGGCGGGTCAAGCTCTACACCCACCTGGAGACCGAGTTGCTTGGCCGCCTGCGTGAGCGTGCCGAACTCGACGCCATTGATGTGTTCGCCGCCAATCTCAAGGATCTGCTGCTGGCCGCCCCGGCCGGGCAGAAGGCCACGCTTGCCATCGACCCTGGCCTGCGTACGGGGTGCAAGGTGGCGGTGGTGGATGCCACCGGCCAGTTTCTTGCCCATGCCACCATCTACCCCCATGCCCCCCAGAACCGCTGGGATGCCTCGCTTGGGGAGCTTGCCGGGTTGGTCGAAAAGCACGATGTGGCGCTGATCGCCGTGGGCAATGGCACCGCCAGCCGCGAGACCGACCGTCTCGCCGGCGACCTGGTCAAGCACTTCGCTTCACGAACAGGGGACGGCAAGCGCAGCCTGGCCAAGGTGATGGTCAGCGAAGCGGGTGCTTCGGTCTATTCGGCCTCGGAGTATGCGTCGCGTGAGCTGCCCGACCTCGACGTGACCATCCGTGGTGCGGTATCCATCGCACGGCGCCTGCAGGATCCGCTGGCCGAGCTCGTCAAGATCGAGCCCAAGTCGATCGGCGTGGGCCAGTACCAGCACGATGTTTCGCAGCTGCAGCTGTCGAAGAGCCTGGAGGCGGTGATCGAGGACTGCGTGAACGCGGTGGGGGTCGACCTCAATACCGCCTCCAGCGCGCTGCTCTCACGGGTCGCCGGCCTGAACGCCGCCCTGGCCGATGCCATCGTCGCCCGCCGCAATGCCGACGGGGCCTTCACCAGCCGCAAGCAGTTGCTCGATGTCAGCCGCCTTGGCCCCAAGACCTTCGAGCAGTGCGCGGGCTTTCTGCGCATCATGAATGGCGACAATCCCCTCGATGCCAGCGCCGTGCACCCGGAGGCCTACCCCCTGGTGGAGAAGATCGCCAGCCGCAGTGGCCGTGAGCTTGCTGGCCTGATCGGCGACAGCGCGACGCTCAAGGCGGTCAAGCCTGCCGAGTTCGCCGACGAACGCTTCGGCGTGCCGACCATCAGCGACATCCTGGTGGAACTCGACAAGCCGGGCCGCGACCCGCGTCCCGAGTTCAAGGCCGCCGAGTTCCGCGAAGGCGTCGAGACCCTCAAGGACCTGGAAGCGGGGATGATCCTCGAAGGCAGCGTCACCAATGTCACCCACTTCGGTGCCTTCGTCGACATCGGGGTTCACCAGGATGGCCTGGTGCATATTTCGGCGCTTTCCGATTCTTTCGTCGAGGACCCGCGCTCGGTGGTCAAGGCCGGCGACATCGTCAAGGTCAAGGTGATGAGCGTAGATATCGAGCGCGCGCGCATTGGGCTGTCCATGCGCCTGCACGATCAGCCAGGCGCTGATGACGGCGGCGAACGGCGCACCAGCAAGCCCCGGCGTGAGGATAACGGCAAGCGCCAGGGTGGCAAGCCGGCCCGCAAGAGTGGTGGCGATTCCGCCAACCAAGGCGGCGGCCAGATGGGCGCGCTTGGCGCGGCACTGCTCAAGGCCAAGAAGGGCCGCTAGGGATGGGGGGCCGGCTTAACCGGCGGCAGGCCTTTCGGGGGCGCTGTGAACCCTTCCCTGGGCGCTACTTTTGCCTTCCCTGGCAAAAGACCCCCTTCAGGCCTGCCCCCGGTGCCGCTCACCCTTGGAGTAACACTGAGCTATCGGCCGCAGTGTGAAGCCGAAGCAAATAGCCGGCTAACCTTTGAATCCCGGCGCTCAGGTACCATAATCAGCCCATCACGGGTGCCTGATGATGGCGTCCAAGCGCCGAGATACCGTCCGGTCACGACCGTTCATACGATATGGGGTGTTCACCTTGTCCGACACACTCGCAAGCCGCATCGCCCGTCTCGAGGGGCCCGCCCGCCGTGGCCAGTTCAGCCGTCTGCGCCGAGGCCTTGAGAAGGAAGGGCTGCGCGTCGACCCGGCGGGGCGCATCGCCCAGACGCCGCATCCGTTGACGCTTGGGTCCAAGCTGACCCATCCGCACATCACCACCGATTATTCCGAAGCGTTGCTCGAGTACATCACCCCGGTCTATTGCCGGCCCGCCGATGCCATGGCGTTTCTCGCCGACCTGCACCGCTTCAGTTACCGTCATCTGGGCGACGAGCTGATCTGGCCCGCCAGCATGCCGGCGCGGCTTGCCGGCAATGACAGCGTGCCCATCGCCGACTACGGCGACTCCAATGTCGGCACCATGAAGCACGTCTACCGTCGCGGGCTCGACGTGCGCTACGGGCGCATCATGCAAGCCATTGCCGGGGTACACTACAACGTCTCGTTACCCGATGACCTGTGGAGCCTGCTGCGCGATATCGATGGCGAGCAGAACACCCCGATGGGCGATTATCGTTCGTCGCGCTACTTCGGCTTGATTCGCAACTTCCGTCGTCACAGCTGGCTTCTGCTCTACCTGTTCGGCGCCTCGCCGGCGCTCGATCGCAGTTTCCTGCCCGATGGCCGCGTGCCGGAAAAGCTCGAGCCCCATGGCGACGAGACGCTGGTGTCCGAGCATGCCACCAGCCTGCGAATGTCCGACCTCGGCTACCAGAACAAGGTGCAGGAGCAGTTGAAGATCTGCTTCAACTCACTGTCCAATTACGTCAACACCCTGCGCCACGCCATCTCCACGCCCTGGCCGCCTTATGAGGCGATGGGCGTCAACCAGACAGGTGATTGGCAGCAGCTCAATGCCAACATCCTGCAGATCGAGAACGAGTACTACAGCGATATTCGTCCCAAGCGCGTGGCGCGCCACGACGAAACGCCAAGCCAGGCACTCGAGGCCCGTGGCGTAGAGTACATCGAGGTGCGCTGTCTCGACCTCAACCCGCTGCTGACGCTGGGCGTCGATGAATCCCAGATTCACTTCATCGATGCCTTCGTGATGTGGTGCCTGCTCGCCGAGAGCCCTTGGATTCCCGATGCCGAGTGCGACACCCTGGACGACAATCGTCGCCTGGTGGTGGAACGCGGCCGCGACCCCGCGCTTACGCTCGATCATCAGGGGCGCGAGCGCAGCATCGCCGACTGGGGCGGCGAGATTCTTGGCGGAATCGCCAAGGTGGCCGACCTGCTCGATGAGCTCGAGGAGGGCACTCCCCACCGCATCGCTGTCGAGGCCATGATGCCGCGCCTGTCCGACCCAGACCTGACCCCTTCCGGGCAGCTGCTGGCGCGCCTGCGGGATAGCGGCGAGGAGTTCAGCGACGCGATGCTGTCGATCGCCCGCGAACAGGCCGCACATCTGCGTGAGGAACCCATGGACCCGGCGCGCGAGGCGCTGTTCTTCGAACTCGTCGAGACCTCCTTCCAGCAGCAGGCCGACATCGAGCGTGCCGATATCGATAACTTCGATGCCTTTCTCTCCCGCTATTTCGCGCGTGCCCGCGAGACCCGACTGCGCCAGGAGGCCAGCCTGTGATGTCATCCTTCTCGCGTCTGTCGGTGCGTCAATGGAGCCTTGCGGGGCTCGCGTTCTGCGTATTGATGATGGCCGTGGCGCTCGGGCTCGAGCATATCGGCGGTCTCGAACCCTGCCCGCTGTGCATTTTCCAGCGGGTGGCGGTGATCTGTGCCGGGGTGGTGTTCGCCATTGCCGCGATCCACAACCCGGCAAGCCGTGCCGGCGCCGCTACCTATGGGTTGCTGGGGCTTGCCGCGGCGGTGGGAGGCATCGGGATCGCCTGGCGGCACCTGTGGTTGCAATCGCTGCCCGCGGATGAAGTGCCGAGCTGCGGCCCCGGCCTGGACTACATGATGGACATCCTGCCATGGCGCGATGTGGTCGCCACGGTGTTGTCAGGCTCCGGCGAATGCGCCGAGATCGACTTCGCCTTGCTTGGCATCTCCCTGCCAGGCTGGACGCTGGTCGGCTTCGTGGTGCTGGCCGCAGCACCGCTTGGCATGCTCGCCCGGCTTCGCTGAACCAGGCTTCGCCCGGAGCTGTACTCACGACCCACGACTCACGACTCACGGCCAAGGATCCTTATGCTCTACCGTGACTTTGCCTCCCAGGAAGCGATCGATGCCGCCTACGACCCGATGCGCGGCCAGGACCCCGCCGCGCTGCTTGCCGGTTGGCGCGCGCGCAGTGCGGTGTCCCGCGAACGCCATCGAGTGACACTCGATATTCCCTATGGGCCGACGCTTGCCGAGTGCCTGGATATCTTCCATGCCGAGGGCAGGGCTGATGGAACGGGTGAGGGTGAGCAAGTCCCCTGCCACCTGTTCTTTCATGGTGGCTACTGGCGCTCGCTCAGCCACAAGGAGTTCAGCTTCGTCGTCGACGACCTGGTGGCCGCTGGCATCAGCGTGGCGGTGGTCAACTATGCGTTGTGCCCGACGGTACGCTTCAGCGAAGTGGTGCGCCAGAGCCGCGCGGCGTTGGCGTGGGTGTATCGCAATGCGGCATCACTGGGTATCGATCCAGGCCAAATCAGCATCTCAGGACACTCCGCTGGTGGACACCTGTGCGGCATGCTGCTGGCCACCGACTGGCAAGGCGAGTTTGGTCTGCCTCGTGAGTTGATCAAGGGGGCGCTGTGCGTCAGTGGCCTGTATGATCTCGGCCCGTTTCCCTGGTCATGGTTGCAGCCCAAGCTTCAGCTCGATGGGCGTGACGTGGTGGAGTTCAGCCCGCTTTTCCAGGCCTGTCGGGTGCCTGCCGCCGTTCACCTCGCCGCCGGAGGCAGGGAATCGACGGAGTTCGCGCGCCAGATGCAGGCCTACGCCGAGCACCTTGGCGGGCAGGGGGCAAATGTAGCGCCGAGCCTGCTCGAGGATGACGATCACTTCACGATTCTCGAGCACTACCTGACGAGCGGGCAGGGCGCTGGTGTTTTCCAGCAGTTGATCCGCGCCTTCCATTCTTGACGGTTGATGGTTGACGGTTGCGGGTTGGCGGTTGGGTGAATGACATCGCCCGGCGCTTGATGCTTGGATTCAGGTACTAAGCATCAAGCGCCGGGCGATGAGGGCAGGGGATCGGGAAGTCTATTACTGACCCAATGGCTCGCTCAGTCTGGAATCATCGCCGTGGCTTCGATTTCCACTTTGGCCTGGTCTTCCACCAGGTCAGCCACCTGGACCATGGTCATGGCCGGGAAGTGCTTGCCGAGCACATCGCGATAGGCACCGCCGACCTCCTTCAGGCGTGCCAGGTACTCCCTCTTGTCGGTCACGTACCAGGTCAGGCGTACCAGGTGTTCAGGCCCGGCGTCTGCCTCCTTGAGTACCGCGACGATATTGCTCAGTGCCTGATGGACCTGGGCAACGAAGTCGTCACTCTCGAACTCCTGCGCGGCATTCCAGCCGATCTGGCCGCCGACGAACACGGTACGGCCGCTGGCAAGCATGCCGTTGGCATAGCCCACGGCGGATTTCCAGTGGGAGGGGTGCAGCAACTGGTGGGTGGTGGCGTCACTCATCTTGGGATCCTTGTTGTCTATCCATGGCAAAGCGTTGGCGCATGGTGTCGGGCCAGGGAACGGGGGTTCCGTTGCTCAGGTCAACGAAGACGAGGGTGGAATCGGATGTCAGCCGATGCTCGTCATCGCAGTGGGCGGTTATCCTTATCGAAAGGCTGGTGCGCCCCGTCTTCAAGGGCGTGAGGCGGAACTCCAGCCACTCGCCGAGGCGACTTGGCGCGTGGAAGCGGGTATCGATGGCGGCGGTGGGCACGCCGGTGCCCAGTGTCACATGCAACTGATTGAAGTCCTGGCCGACCACCTCGGCGAACCAGTCCTCGACCACCGAGTTGATCATCTCGAAATAGCGCGGGTAGTAGACGATACCGGCCGGGTCGCAGTGGCCGAAGCGCACCTTGCGGCGAGTGATGAACGGCGCGGCGCTGGCGTGTCCGGCGACATCTGTCGTGGTGTTGGTCATGGTTCAAACGCCCAGGTAGCGATCACGAAGGGTATCGTCGAGCAGGTCGGGCGTGCCGTCCCAGACGTTGCGGCCCTTCTCGAGGATCGTGCAGCGGTCGGCGATGGGTAGAAGCTCGCTGAGTGACTTGTCGACGATCAGGATCGACTGGCCCTCCTGCTTGAGCACCCGGATCGCCTGCCAGATTTCCTTGCGGATCACCGGGGCAAGCCCTTCGGTAGCTTCATCGAGCACCAGCAAGCGTGGGTTGGTCATCAGTGCCCGGCCGATGGCCAGCATCTGCTGCTCGCCACCGGAGAGGGTGCTGGCCATCTGCTGGTGGCGCTCCGCCAGGCGCGGAAACAGCCCCTCGACCCGTTCCAGGGTCCAGTCGCCGGGGCGCGCGGTCACCAACAGGTTCTCGCGCACCGTGAGGTTGGCAAAGCAGCGCCGTCCTTCCGGCACCAGACCGAGCCCCGCCTTGGCGATGCGATAGGCGGGCAGGCGGCGCAGGTCATGTGACTCGAACTCGATATCCCCGCGTGCGGCGGGCGTCAGGCCGAAGATCGAGCGGATGGTGGTGGTCTTGCCCATGCCGTTACGGCCCATCAGCGCGACCATCTCGCCGGCCTTGACCTCGAGGCTGACCCCGAACAGTGCCTGGGAAGGCCCGTAGAACGTTTCGATATCGGCGATCTTGAGCATCTCAATCTCCCAGGTAGGCTTCGCGGACGCGCGGGTCCTGGCGGATGGTGGCGCTGTCGCCATGGGCGATCACGGCACCCGCGACCAGTACTGAGATACGGTCGGCGAGCCGGAACACGGCCTCCATGTCATGCTCGATCAGCAGTATCGGTACCTCAAGCTTGAGGGTCTCGAGCAGTTCGGTGAGGTGTGCCGAGCCTTCCGGGCCAAGGCCCGCCATGGGTTCGTCGAGCAGCAGGGCACGTGGCTTCAAGGCCAGCGCGCAGGCGACTTCGACCTGGCGGCGTTCGCCATGGGAGAGTTCCGACACCGGTGTCCAGGCGCGGTGGGTCAGTTGCATGCGCTCGAGCGCCTCATAGGCGGGTTCGAGCAGGCTGCGGTCATGGTTGACCGGCTTCCAGAAGCGGAAGCTGTGGCCCTGCAGGGCCTGTACCGCAACCATCACGTTGCGCATCACCGACAGGGGCTCGGCAAGCGACGAGACCTGGAAGCTGCGGCCAAGCCCCAGGCGGGCACGCTGGGCGACACTCATCGACGTGAGCTCCTGGCCCACCAGCTGGATGCTGCCTGTGTCAGGGCGCAGGTTGCCGGCGATCTGGCCGATCAGTGTGGATTTTCCCGCGCCATTGGGCCCTATCAGCGCGTGGATCTCGCCGGCTCGCAGGTCCAGGGAGACATCCTGGGTGGCCCGCAGCGCACCGAAACTCTTGTTCAGATTATCGAGTGACAGCAATATCTCACTCATCATGTTCCCTCCCTGCAAGCCACCCCATCACGCCATGCTTGGCGAACAGCACCACCACCAGCAGCAGCAGCCCGAGGAACAGTTGCCAGTACTCGGTCAGGCCGCCCAGCAGGGTTTCCATCATCACGAACAGCACGGCGCCTGCAAGCGGCCCATAAAGTCGCCCGACCCCACCGAGAATCACGATCACCATCAGCTCGCCGGAGAAGTGCCAGCTGAGCATCGAGGGGCTGACGAAACCGTTGAGGTCGGCGTACAGGGCGCCGGCAAGGCCGGTGATCATCGCCGAGATGACGAAGGCGGCCAGGCGGATCGGGTAGGGGTTGATGCCGGCGGTGGCCAGGCGCGTGTCGTTGAGCCGCGCCATGGTCAGCGCGGCGCCGAAGCGTGATTTCATCAGCCGTGAGGTGATCGCCATGGCCAGCACCAGGCCCGCGAAGCTGATCAGGAAGAAGGTCAGTGCATCGTTGGTATCGAGCCCCGGCAGACCATTGCGCAGGTAGATCGGCAGGCCGTCCTCGCCGCCGTAGGAGGGCCAGGAGTTGGCGAAGTAGTAGACCATCTGCGCGAAGGCCAGGGTGATCATGATGAAGTAGACCCCGGTGGTGCGCAGCGAAATGGCGCCGATCGCCAACGCCAGCAAGCCGCACAGCACAATGGCCGCCAGCCAGATCACCAGCATGTTGTCGCTGCCTGGAATGCTGACCGGCCAGGTGATTAACGCGGTGGCGTCGAAGGCGTGATAGGCGCTGATGCCGGCCACGTAGCCGCCCAGCCCGAAGTAGGCGGCATGGCCGAAACTCACCATGCCACCGTAGCCGATAGCCAGGTTGAGACCCACGGCGGCCATGGCGATCAGCGTGACCTTGGAGGCAAGGTTGACGTAATAGACGTGACCGAGCAGGTGCAGGCCAATGGGCACCAGCAGCAGACCGGCCAGCAGCGCGATCTGCACCAGGCCCTTGCGGTCGTGCCAGCGGGCGCGGTGTTGCGCAACGCCTGGCTCCGCGGTGGAGGAGGAGTCGAGATTAGTCATGGGCGGCAAACAGTCCCTTGGGCTTGAACGCGAGGATCACGGCCATGAGGATGTAGATCAGCATGGCGGCGAGTGCGGCACCGATGGCGGTGGCCTCGGAGGCGGGCATGAAGTTGTTGAACAGCGCCGGCAGGTACACCCGGCCCAGGGTGTCCACCACCCCGACCAGGATAGCGCCGAACAGCGCGCCCTTGATGGAGCCGATGCCGCCGATCACGATTACCACGAAGGCCAGGATCAGCACCGGTTCCCCCATGCCCACCTGCACCGATTGCAGCGCACCGACCATGGCCCCGGCGAGCCCGGCCAGTGCCGCCCCCATGGCGAATACCAGGGTATACAGCTTGGCGATGTTGACCCCCAGGGCGCCGATCATCTCGCGGTCGCTTTCCCCGGCACGGATACGCATGCCAAGGCGAGTGCGCGAGATCACGACGTACAGGGCAATGGCGACGGCGATCCCCACACCGATGATCACCAGGCGGTAGATCGGGTAGCGTGCCCCGCCCGGCAGAGTGGCGAAGCCGTTGAGCCACTCCGGTGGGTTCAACCATAGCGGCGATGAGCCGAACAGCCAGCGCGTGCCCTCCGAGAAGATCAGGATCAAGGCAAAGGTGGCCAGCACCTGATCGAGGTGCGGACGATGATAGAGGCGCCGGATAACGATCAGTTCGACCAGCGCCCCGGTGGCGGCGGCGGCGATGACGCCGGCGGCCAGGCCCAGCAGGAAGGAGCCGCTGGCGGCACTCACCACGGCGGTGGCATAGGCACCGACCATGTAGAAGGAACCATGGGCCAGGTTGATCAGCCCCATCACCCCGAACACCAGGGTCAGGCCGCTGGCCATCAAGAACAGCATGGTGCCAAGCTGCAGACCGTTGATGAGTTGCTCGATTAGCAAGGTCACGGACACGTCGGGCATCCTCTGAGAAAGCGTGTGTTTGTTGTTGTGAGTGGTGATTGGTGAGTGGTGAGGGGCCTCACAAGCGCGAAGCGCGCTAACGACTCACCCCTCACAAACGCAGCGCTAACTATTCACGACTCACATCTCACACTGGGTGTGGTAGACGTCCTGAATGTCTTCCACGGCCACGCCCACCAGGCGGTTGGTCGGCTCACCGTCGTCACCCTCGACCACTTCACGCACGTAGATGTCCTGGATCGGGTGATGGTTGGGGCCGAACCGGAACTCGCCGCGAACCGAGTCGAAATCGGCCTCGCGCAGCGCCTCGCGGAAGGCGTCCTTGTCGCTGGGATGTGCCTTTTCCAGTGCGCTCAGGATCAGGTTGGCGGTGTCATAGCCCTGGGCGGCATACAGCGTCGGCATCCGCTCATAGGCCGACTGGAACCCTTCGACGAAGGCATGGTTGGCTTCGTTGTCGAGGTCGTAGGCCCAAAGCGACGTGTTCATCGCGCCGATGGACGCACTGCCCACCGCCTTGATCAGTATCTCGTCGAACGAGAAGGCGGCACCGAACACCGGCATGTCGACACCCGAGTTATCCCATTGCTTCATGAACGAGATACCCATGCCACCCGGCAGGAAGAAGAACAGGCTATCGGCATCGCTGTCGCGGATCTGGGCGATCTCGGCGGCGTAGTCGGTCTGGCCGATCTGGGTGTAGAGCTCATCGACCACCTCGCCTTCGAAGAGGTGCTTGAACCCGGCCAGCGCGTCGGTACCCGCCGGGTAATTGGGCGCCATGATGATCGGGTTCTCGTACCCCTGCTCACGCATGTAGGCGCCCATGGCCCCATGCAGGTTGTCGTTCTGGTAGGCGACGTTGAAGTAATTCTCGTGGCACATGCGCCCGGCGAGATCCGACGGGCCGGCGTTGGGCGAGAGATAGAAGGTACCCTGGCGCACCGCGGCAGGCACCACCGCCATCGCCAGGTTGGACCAGATGATGCCGGTCATGATGTCGACCTCGTCGCGCTGCATGAATTCGTTGGACAGCGTACGCGCCAGGTCCGGGCGACGGGCATCGTCCTGGATCAGCACTTCGATATCGTCGCGGCCGGCTTGCTCCATTGCCAGCATGAAACCGTCGCGAACGTCGACGCCGAGGTGCGAGCCACCCCCGGACAGCGTGGTGATCATGCCGATCTTCACGTCTTCGGCGTGAGCGGTGGCAAGGCTTGAGGAAAGCAGCAGGCCAAGGCCAAGTCGAGCGATGTTGTTCATGGGTGTCCCTCGTTGTGTCAGCAGTGTTGTTGTGGGAACGGGGTGGCGACAGTGTGTCGCGTCCCTGGGGTCAGGTTGAGCGCTATGGTTAATGCTCATGACGCAACCGGAAGCGTTGTACCTTGCCGGTTGCCGTCTTGGGCAGCATATCGATGAATCGTATTGAACGGGGATACTTGTAAGGGGCAATTGTCTGCTTGACGTGCTCCTGCAGCTCACGTTTCAAGTCATCCTCTTCCACGATGCCGTCCGCCAGCACCACGAAGGCCTCGACGATCTGGCCACGCTCCTCGCTTGGCACGCCGATTACCGCACATTCGCTGACCGCCGGATGGGCAAGCAAAGCGGCCTCCACCTCGGGCCCGGCGATGTTGTAGCCCGCCGAGACGATCATGTCGTCATTGCGGGCGGCGAAATGGAAATACCCTTCCTCGTCCTGGTAGAAGGCGTCACCGGTGAGGTTCCAGCCCTGCTGCACATAGCCCAGCTGGCGTTCGTCATCCAGGTAGCGGCAACCGGTCGGGCCGCGTACCGCCAGGCGGCCTACCTCGCCACGAGGAAGCTCGCGCATGTCGGCATCGACGATGCGCGCCTCGTAGCCACGAATCGGCTTGCCGGTGCAGCCGGGGCGGTGGTCGTCCAGGTGGTTGGAGATGAAGATATGCAGCATCTCGGTGGCGCCGATCCCGTCGATGATCGGGGTGCCGGTGCGCTCGATCCAGTCGTGGTAGATCGGCGGTGGCAGTGTCTCGCCGGCGGAAACCGCGACGCGCAGGCTTGCCAGGTCATCGCGCCGCTCGAAATGATTGAGCATGGCGCGGTACGCGGTAGGGGCGGTGAACACCACCGTGGCGCGATGATCGCGAATGATGTCCATCATGTTGGGCGGCGAGGCATTCTCCAGCAGCACCGCCGTGGCACCGAAGCGCAGCGGGAAGATCGCAAGGCCCCCGAGACCGAAGGTAAAGGCCAGCGGCGGCGAACCGACGAAGACATCGTCGGGCGTCACCTTTAGCACCTCGCGGGCATAGCCGTCGGCAATGATCAACAGATCCCGGTGGTAGTGCATGGTGGCCTTGGGCAGGCCGGTGGTGCCGGAGGTGAAGCCGAGCAGGGCGACATCGTCAGCGGCGGTCGCCACTGCCGTAAAGGTATCGGGCTTGTCGAGTGCCAGGCGGTCGAGTTCGGCGTCGTGATCGGCGCCGCCATCGAAACCGACCACCCGGGTCAGCACGTCGCACTGGGCATGGCAGGCCTGCATGTCCTCGAGCAGGCGAGTGTCGCAAAGCGCCAGGGTCACCTGGGCCTTGTCGACCACCTTGGCCAACTCGCTTGCGCGCAGCATTGGCATGGTATTGACCACCACGGCGCCGGCTTTGGTGGCGGCAAGCCAGCAGGCCACCATGGCCGGATTGTTGGCGGAGCGAATCAGCACGCGATTCCCGGGGCGCACGCCAAGCTCCTCGACCAGCGCGTGGGCCAACTGGTTGGTCCAGCGCTGCAGTTCCGTGTAGGTGCGGCTACGCCCGTTGCCGACCAGCGCCACCCGGTCGCCGTGGCCGTTGTCGACCTGGCGGTCGCAGAGTTCCACTGCGGCGTTGAGCGTGTCGGGGTAATCGAACCCCGACAGCGGAAGGTCGGGTTGCCATTCGGCGGGCGGCAGATGGTCCCGCGCGAAGGTATCGACATGGGCCGATGGACTGTACATGACCAATCTCCGTATGTTGTGTCGTTGTGACCCGCCACTCCCGGAGGCGTCGGCGGGGATACGGTACCTGGTGCGTCGCTTGGCCAACTCTGGTCAGCCGTTGTCAGCCAGTACGCTGCGCGCGATCACTACCTTCTGCACGTCGGATGCGCCTTCGTAGATGCGCAGCGCGCGAATCTCGCGGTACAGGCTCTCGACGATGTGACCCTTGCGCACGCCATCACCACCGTGCAGTTGCACGGCCTTGTCGATCACGTCCTGGGCGCGGTCGGTGGCGTACAGCTTGGCCATGGCCGCTTCACGGGTCACCCGCTCGGCGCCCTGGTCCTTGGTCCAGGCGGCGCGATACACCAGCAAGGCGGCGGCATCCACGTCCAGGGCCATCTCGGCCAGGTGCCCCTGCACCATCTGCAGGTCGGCGAGGGTGTCGCCGAACAGCTCGCGGGTGCGGCAGCGCATCAACGACTCGTCGAGCGCGCGGCGCGCGAAGCCAAGTGCTGCCGCGCCGACCGTGGAACGGAACACGTCCAGCACCGACATGGCGATGCGGAAACCCTGGCCGGGTTGGCCGATCAACGCTTCCCTGGGCAGGGTCATGTCATTGAAGCCGAGCCGGGCCAGCGGATGCGGCGAGATCGTCTCGAGACGTTCGCGGATCTCGAGTCCGGGGGTGTCGGCGGGCACCAGGAAGGCCGACAGCCCCTTGGCGCCGGGGCCTTCACCGGTACGCGCGAACACCGTGTACAGGTCGGCGATGCCGCCGTTGGAGATCCAGGTCTTCTCGCCATTCAACCGGTAACCGTCGCCGTCGGGTTCGGCGCGGGTATCGATCTGGGCCACGTCGGAGCCGGAACGCGGCTCGCTCAGGGCGAAGGCGGAGATCGCCTCGCCTCGGCGTGTCTTGTCGAGCCACTCGCGCTGGGCGGGGCTGCCATACAGGCTGATCGCACCGGTACCGAGCCCCTGCATGGCGAAGGAGAAATCGGCCAGGCCATCGTGTCGGGCGAGGGTTTCACGGATCAGGCACAGGCTGCGCACATCGATGGCGTCACCCGCCGTGCCCTCGAGAAACCCGGCCTCGCCAAGGTCACGCACCAGGCGGGTACAGGCGGCATCGACATCGCTGTGATCGCGCGGCAGCTCGCGTGCGCACCAGGCCTCGAGTGCCTCGGCGAGTTCGCGGTGGCGTGGTTCGAAAAACGGCCAGTTCAGAAAGCTCTTGTCGCTCATCAGTCCCCCTCGAACTCTGGACGTTGCTTGGCAACGAAGGCGTGATAGGCCCGCTCGAAGTCGCGGGTCTGCATGCAGATCGCCTGGGCCTGAGCCTCGGCTTCGATGGCCTGGTCGAGGCTCATCGACCACTCCTGGTTGAGCTGGGTCTTGGTGATGCCATGGGCGAAGGTTGGCCCCTTGGCGAGGCGCGTGGCGTAGGCGATCGCCTCATTCTCCAGCGCGTCCGGTTCGACCAGGCGGTTGTAGAAGCCCCAGTGATGGCCCTCTTCGGCGCTCATGCTGCGCCCGCTGTAGAGCAGGTCGGCGGCACGCCCTTGGCCGATGATGCGTGGCAGTATCGCGCAGGCCCCCATGTCGCAGCCGGCCAGGCCCACGCGGGTGAACAGGAAGGCGGTGCTGGCGCGCGGTGTGGCGAAGCGGATGTCCGAGCTCATGGCGATGATCGCACCGGCACCCACGCAGACGCCATCCACTGCGCTGATCACCGGCTTGCCGCAGTGAAGCATCGCCTTGACCAGGTCGCCGGTCATTCGAGTGAAGGCCAGAAGCTCCTTCATGTCGCGCCCCACCAGCGGGGCGATGATCTCGTGCACGTCGCCGCCGGAGCAGAAATTGCCGCCATTGGAGGCGAACACCACGGCCTTGACGTCGTCGGCATAGGCAAGCGCGCGAAAGGTGTCGCGAAGCTCGGCGTAGCTATCGAAGGTCAGCGGGTTCTTGCGTTCGGGGCGATTGAGCTTTATGACGGCGACATCGCCCTCCATGCGCCACAAGAAGTGCTCGGGTGACAGTTCGGCCATGCTCATGAGGGGGCTCCGGTATGGGTCGGCAAGCGATGCAGCAGCTCGCCGATATGGTGGGCATCCTCGGCGGTGACACCCTCGAACAGGTCGTTGACCCAGTGCTCGTGTGCCTCCGCCATGAGGGTGAACGCGTCGCGTCCCGCCGGCGTCAGTCTTACCCGGGTGGCGCGTCGGTCGCCTTCGATGGCGATGCGCTCGACGCTACCGTCCTCGACCAGCCGGTCGATGATGCCGGTGACATTGCCGTTGGAGACGCGCAGGCGCTTGGAGAGCTCGTTCATCTTCAGCCCGTTCGGGGCCTGCAGCAGTGCTGCCATGACATCGAAGCGCGGCAGTGTGGAGTCGTACTCGGTGCGTAACTTCTCGCGCAGCGCCGCTTCCACTTGCCGGGTGACCCGCAGCATGCGCAGCCAAAGCCTGAGGCGCTCCTTGCTCGACGCATCCTGGCTCAACGCAGCCTGGCGCGAATTAACCTGGGGTGTCTGCGGCGCGGTCATGTCTCACCTCCGGAAATCGAGATCGCCTGGCCGTTGATGGCGCCGCTGTGGGGGCCACACAGCCACAGCGCGGTGGCCGTGACTTCGGCGGGCTGTACCAGCCGGCCACTCGGGTTGACCGAGCGGAAGTGATCGCGGGCCTGCTCGCTGTCCTGCCCGGTCTTGCTGACGATGGTCTCGACACTTTGCTCGAGCAGCGGGGTGTCGGTGAAACCGGGACACAGCGCATTGACGGTGATGCCGCGGGAGGCGGTCTCCTGGGCAAGGGCGCGTACCAGCCCCACCACGCCATGCTTGGCGGCGCAGTAGGGTGCCACGTAGGCATAGCCCTTGAGCCCGGCGGTGGAGGCAACAGCGATCAACCGGCCATCGTTGGCGAGGTGGGCCAGCCCCTCGCGAAGGGTCAGGAACACCCCGGTGAGATTGACATCGAGCATGCGCTGCCACTGCGCAAGCGAGGTGCGAGAGAGCGGCGCGCTATCGGCGGCGCCGGCATTGGCGATCACGATGTCGAGCTCGCCCAGTCCCGCGAACAGCGCGGCCATAGCGGCCTCATCGGTGACGTCGACCACCTCGCCGCGAATGCCGGGATGGCGGTCGGCCATGGCCGCAAGCGGGCCATCGCGCCGCCCGGTGATGGTCACCGCGGCGCCCGCCTGGGCAAACGCCAGTGCCATGTCGGCACCGATGCCACTGCCACCGCCGGTGATCAGCACGCGCTTGCCGCTGAGCTGGCTTTCACAGGGCTGTGCATTACTGGTTGGGGTCATGTCGTCGCTTCCCATCGCCCTACACCCATCCTTCGCCGCGTTCGGCCAGGCGCTTCAACTGGTCGGCGCCAGCGCGGTAGGGCGCCGGCCACGCCGCTTCGCGATCGCCAAGCGCGGCCGCCACGTGCAGCGTCCAGTAGGGGTCGGCCAGGTGCGGACGCGCCAGGCAGACCAGGTCGGCGCGGCCCGCCATCAGGATCGAGTTGACGTGGTCAGCCTGGTAGATGTTGCCCACCGCCATTGTGGCCATGCCGGTTTCATTACGGATGCGGTCGGAGAATGGCGTCTGGAACATGCGGCCATACACCGGACGTGCCTGGGTCGAGGTCTGGCCCGCCGAGACATCGACGATGTCCACGTCGGCCGCCTTGAGGCGATGGGCGATCTCGACGGCGTCGTCCGGGGTGATGCCTTCCTCGCCCACCCAGTCGTTGGCCGAGATGCGCACCGACAGCGGCTTGTGCGCGGGCCATGCGTCACGCACCGCGCCAATCACTTCCAGCGGATAGCGCAGGCGGTTGTCCAGGCTTCCGCCGTACTCATCGTCACGGCGGTTGGTGAGCGGGGTGATGAACGACGACAGCAGGTAACCGTGGGCGGCGTGCACCTCGAGCATGTCGAACCCGGCGCGGTCGGCCATGCGCGCAGCGTCGACGAAGGCGTCGCGCACCGCGTCCATGTCGGCACGGTCCATGGCCTTCGGCACCTGGTTGCGCTCCGCCCAGGGCACCGCCGAGGCGGCCATGATCGGCCAGTTGCCTTCCGGCAGCGGGGCATCCATCTCCTCCCAGCCGAGCTGGGTCGAGCCCTTGGGGCCGGAGTGGCCAATCTGGGCGCACAGTTTGGCGGGGGTCTCGGCGTGCACGAAATCGCACAGGCGCTTCCAGGCCACCTCGTGGGCCGAGGAGTAGAAGCCGGGGCACCCAGGCGTGATGCGACCTTCGGGTGTCACGCAGGTCATCTCGGTGTAGACAAGCCCGGCACCGCCCTTGGCGCGTTCCGCGTAGTGAGCGAAGTGCCAGTCCGTGGGGCAGCCGTCGATGGCCTTGTACTGCGCCATGGGCGAGACCACCACACGATTGGCCAGGGCCATGTCGCGCAGTTGGAAGGGCGCGAACATCGGCGGGCGGGTGCTGTCCGGGTTGCCGGCCTGGGCCTGGAACCAGCCTTCCGCGCTTGCAAGCCACTGGGGGTCGCGCAGGCGCAGGTTCTCGTGGCTGATACGCTGGGAACGGGTCAGCAGCGAATAGTTGAACTGCACCGGGTCGAGGTCCAGGTAGCGTTCCACCTGTTCGAACCACTCGGTGGAGTTGCGTGCCGCCGACTGCAGGCGCAGCACCTCGGTGCGGCGCTCCTCCTCGTAGCGGTCGAAGGCGGCGGGCAGGTCGGGTTCACTGTGCAGGTAGTCGGCAAGCGCGATGGCGCTTTCCAGGGCCAGCTTGGTGCCGGAGCCGATGGAGAAGTGCGCGGTGGCCGCGGCATCGCCCATCAGCACCACGTTGTCGAAACTCCAGCGTTCGCACAACACGCGGGGGAAGTTGATCCATGCCGAACCGCGAATATGGTTGGCGTTGCTCATCAGCGAATGGCCGCCCAGGTGGCGCGCGAAGATGCGCTCGCACACCGCGATGGATTCCTGCTGGCTCATCTCGCCGAAGCCGAAGGCCTGCCAGGTCGCTTCGTTGCACTCGACGATGAAGGTCGCGGTGTCGTCATCGAACTGGTAGGCGTGGGCCCACACCCAGCCGTGCTCGGTCTTTTCGAAGATGAAGGTGAAGGCGTCATTGAAGGTCTGGTGGGTGCCAAGCCACACGAACTTGCAGGCACGCACATCGATGTCGGGCTTGAAGTGCTCGGCATGCCGAGTGCGGGTGCGCGAGTTGAGGCCATCGGCGGCCAGCACCATGTCGTACTCATGACGCAAGGAGTCGATCTGTGACTCGTCGAGCTCGCAGCCGAAGCGCAGCTCCACCCCCAGCTCCCGGGCCCGCTCCTGAAGCAGCACCAGCAGCTTGTGCCGGCCGATGCCGCAGAAGCCATGCCCGGTGGATACCGTCTTCACGCCCTGGTGAATCACCGCGATGTCGTCCCAGTAGGCGAAGTGCTCGCGGATGCGCTCGGCGCTGGGTGCGTCGTTGGCGGCCAGGTTGTCCAGCGTCTCGTCGGAAAGCACCACTCCCCAGCCAAAGGTGTCGTCGGGCTGGTTGCGCTCGATCACCACGATCTCGTGGGAGGGGTCATGGCGTTTCATGCTGATGGCGAAGTAGAGCCCCGCGGGCCCTCCACCCAGACAAGCGATTCTCATTGTTTTCTCCACACTGGCGTGTTTCCAGACCGACCTGGCTCAAGTACGACGAGGCTGATGGCTGAGCCTTGCGTATAAAAGCCTTGAATATAAAAGCCCTGAATATGAAAGAGAGTAGGAAAGCGCCCGGGAAAATTCAAGTATAAAAAGTTTAAGCTTGAAATATATTCCCGGCGCTTGACTGGGTATATCATTATCTAATTGATTTGAAAGTTATAATCCAGGCCATGGGGTGTCAGTTGAGCTGCTGGATATCGATCCGGTTCCTGTGCTTTTCGGCACCAGAATCGGCCTGAGGCATCCATTCGCCCACGCTGCGCTTGAGGGCCGTGCCCTCCTCATCGGCCTGGGAGGCATCGCGCAAGTCCTTCAACTTCGCCGCGGCGTCGGGTTGATCGCCGAATCGTTCGAAGCCCTGCATCACGGTATCGAAGCTGGCCAGGCCCCGCCGGTGGGTGTCGCCATAGCCTTTCACCAGGCCCTGTGCCTTGATGACCTCGAGTGCCACGTTGGCATCGATATCCAGCGCCCGCTCCACCGTGGCGAGCCATGCCTCGATGCGACGCCGCTCCTCCACATAGCGCAGTGTCCCGCGGCGCCAGCGACGCAGGCTCGCCACCGAAAACAGCAACAGGAACCCACGCAAGCGCTGGGGGCTGATGCGCCGCCCTCGCTGGGTCAGCTTGGCCAGTGGCTTGCGCACCCACCCCGTGTTCATGATCCAGCGACCAAGCGGTGCCGGCAGGGTGTCACACACCTCCTCGACCCTGGGGTGCATGAACTCCGCCGTATAGACGATCTGGTCCGGCTTCGCCTTGACCTCTTCCCGGACCCGCTCCTGGCGGTCTCGGCGTATCTTCAGGTCGGCGACGCGAATGGTGTCCTCGTAGCTCATCCACAGCGCGAGATGGCGCGCCAGCTCCTGGCTTATCGGAATGCCATGCCGCTCGGCGGCCACTGTCTGCTCCTTGCGCGCCAGGGGCGACAGCAGGTCCAGGTACTCGCTGGCATAGGCGGTGTCCTGGTAGTCGATCAGGCGCCGCACCCCATCGCGGGCAAAGTCGGCGGCATCGGCCGGCAGCAATTCGTCGATCCGTTGTTCCAGGGCGTGCAGTTCCGTGGGGTGGGATAGATCGAGGCCGCTTTCGGTCTTGCCCTGGGCATCGTCGCGTGGGTCGGGTGAGGGGGTGGTGCTGGCGTGTTCAGTGCCGGCGGCGAAGGCGCGAAGGCTTGCCTCGACACCGATCCCCCCTTTGCGAATCGCCTCTTCGAAGGCCTCACGTGCGAAGGGCAGCGTTTCGCTACCCGCGAGGGCGCCGAAGAGCACCGCGCTGATCACGCTGCCTTGCTGGTGCGCCATGGCGTCCATGTCGAACTCGATGACCTGCCTGGCCTTGTCGTGCAGGGCCTGGCGGACGGGCTCGGGGTCGAGTATGCCATTGCCCATGGCGCTCTTTTCGGTGATGCCGTAGACCCGGTGGCTGGAGGCGATCACGGTGGTGCGGTCGGGTGTCACCAGACCCCGCTCCAGGGCGCGGCCAGCTTCCATGAACTCGGCGGCAAGCACGATATCCACGTCACCCGGGGAGGGCATCAGGGCCAGTACCGGTGCCTGGCCGCTTCGCTGCGCCTCGGCTTCGGGGAACAGTTCGAGGTAGTAGATGGTCGCCCCGGTGCGCTGTGCGACCCCTGGCACGGAGGTGGCCTGTACGAGGTGGCCATTGGCCTCGGCAAGGCTCACCACCCAATCGGCAAGCACCCCCCCGCCCTGGCCGCCCATGGCCATGATGGCGATGGTGATGGGGCGTGGCGCAGGATTGAGTTCAGGCATGCTGGTCTCCCGTGAGCGGGGTGAAGGTGGAGGGCGGCAACTGCGCCAGGCGTTTCTCGCGCCATGCTTGTAGCCGGCTGATGACACCCTGGCGGATGCGTTCGAACAGGCGGTCGCGCCGATTGGGGTGGCTGATCACCCTGGCGCGGTAGAACGATGGGCAAAGCACCGCGGCGTGTGCGGCCTCGCCGCACAGCCCGCACCCCACGCAGGTGTTGTCGACCTGGGCGATGGGGTCCTCCCTGAGCGGGTCGGGGTTGTCGCGAATCGACAGCGACGGGCAGCCCGAGATGCGTATGCACGAGTGGTCGCCGGTACAGGTGTCGCTGTCGACCCCGAAGCGCACGCGCACGGTTCGCTTGCCCTCGGCGAGGGCCTGACGGACCTTCGGCTTTTCGCGGCGTTGCAGGTTAAGCATGCATTCCGACTGGGCGATGATCACCTTGGGGCCGGTCTCCTCGGTGGTCAGCGCCTCGCTCAGGATGTCCTTCATGCGCTGCACGTCATAGGTGTCGTCGACCACCCGCAGCCACTTGACGCCGACACCCTTGACGGCCTGTTCGATGGGGATGTTGGTGTGACGTATGGGGTTCTCGGCGCGCGACGAGGGGATATCCTGCCCGCCGGTGGCCGCCGAGTAGAAGTTGTCGACGATCAGTAGCACGCTGTCTTCGTTGTTGAAGACCGCATTGGCCACACCGCTGGTCAGGCCGTTGTGCCAGAAGCCGCCATCGCCCATCACGCTGATCGCGCGGCGCCCCTGGGAGCCGTGAAACGCCGAGGCCGCCGAAGCGCCCAGGCCATAGCCCATGGTGGTGTTGCCGATGTTAAAGGGCGGCAGGATCGAGAACAGGTGGCAGCCGATGTCGCAACTGACATGGTGTTGTCCCAGTTCCCGCTCGACCAGCTTCAGGGCGGTGAAGATCGGGCGCTCCGGGCAGCCGGTGCAGAACCCCGGCGGCCTGGGAGGAAGCTCGGGGGTGGCGGTTGGGCTTGCCATGGCCGCCGGTGCGTCGGCGCCTGCCAGCAGGTCGGGTGCCGCCTTGCCCATAAACGCGAGCAACCCGGCAAGCATGACCTGCCCGCTGTATTCGCCCGCCTTGGGCAGCACGTCCTTGCCATGCAGCCGCGCCTGGATATCGGCGCTGCGCAGGATGCTGGCCACGGCCTGCTCCAGGTAGTTGGGCTGGCCCTCCTCGATCATCAGCACCGCGCGCTTGTCGGCGCAGAAGGCCTCCAGCTCATCGTCGACCAGCGGGTAGGTAACGTTCATCACGTACAGCGGGATCAGGCTGTTGCCGTAGGTATCGGCAAGCCCGAGCCGCTCCAGCGAGCGCAGCACGGTATTGTAGAGCCCGCCCTGCATGATCAGGCCGATGTCCGAGCGCTCCCCCGGGAAAAACTCGTTCAAGCCATGCTCGCGGATGTACTCGACGGCCGCGGGCCAGCGCGCGTTCACCTTCTCATGTTCGTGAGCGAAGCTCGCCGGGGGCAGCACGATGCGGCTGGTATCGCGCACCGGATTGGCGATCGCCTCGTCGATGGAGAAGCGTGGTGGCCGGTTGTCGCGGGTCTGGAAACGGCCATGCACGTGGCAGGCGCGAATACGCAGTTCCAGCATCACCGGCGTGTTGCTGGCCTCGGAGAGCTCGAAGCCGTGTTCGACGGCTTCGACGATCGAGGGCAGGTTGGGGCGTGGGTCCAGAAGCCACACCTGGCTCTTCATGGCGAAGGCGTGCGTGCGCTCCTGCATGATGCTCGAACCATCGCCGTAGTCCTCGCCGACGATGATCAGGGTGCCGCCGGTCACGCCGCCCGAGGCGAGGTTGGCCAGGGCGTCCGAGGCCACATTGGTGCCCACCGTGGACTTCCAGGCCACCGCGCCGCGCAGGGGGTAGTTGACCGACGCCGACAGCATGGCGGCGGCGGCGGCTTCACTGGCGTTGTTCTCGAAGTGAACTCCCAGCTCCTCGAGGATCGGATGCGCATCATGCAGCACATCCATGAGGTGCGAGATCGGCGCACCCTGGTAGCCGCCGACATAGGCGACTCCGGATTGCAGCAGCGCCTTGGTCACCGCCAGGATGCCTTCGCCCTGGAAGGTGTCGCCCTCGCCAAGGTGGAGTTTCCCGACTTCCGAGACGAAAGTACGTTCAGCCATGTTGTGTTGTCCTTGGGTTGTTCAGCGCATCAGGTTGGGCAGGCCGACCGCAAGCCACGGGATAGCCACCACCAGCGCCAGTATCAACAGCTGCAACAGCAGGAAGGGCAGCGCCGCCTGGTAGACCTGGGTGAGACGGATGCCTGGCGGTGCCACCCCCTGCATGACGATCAGCAGCAGGCCGAAGGGCGGCGTCAAGAAGCTGATCTCCATGGCGACCAGGAACAGCACGCCGATCCACACCGGGTCGATACCCAGCGTCGAGACGATCGGCATGAAGAATGGCAGGGTGATCATGATCATGCTGATCTGGTCGGCGAAGCAGCCCAGTACCAGCAGCACCAGCAGCATGCCAAGCACCACCAGCAACGGCGTCAGGTCCCAGCCGGTAACCACCTGCAACAGCCCGCTGGTGGCGCCGGAAAAGGAGAGCAACTGCGAGAAGGTCGTCGAGGCCACCAGCACGAACAGGATCATCACCGAGACCTTGGCGGTCTCCATGAGCGCCTTGGCAAGCGATGCCAGTGAAAGGCACCGATAGCAGGCGGCGGCGATGGTGGCGGACACCGCCCCGAAGGCGGCCGATTCGGTGGGTTCCGCCCAGCCCGCCAGCAGGCTGCCGACCACCGCGAAGAAGATCCCGCTCAGCGGCAGCACGTAGACGCAGAAGGGGCGCCAGCGTTGCCACAGGGTCATGCCTTCCTCGCCACTGTCGGCGGGTGCCAGTGCCGGGTTATGCCAGCAGCGCAGCATCACGTAGAGCAGCACGGCAACGCCCATCAACAGGCCAGGGATGATGCCGCCGATCAGCAGCTCGCCAATCGAGATCCCCGCAAGGCTCCCCAGAGTGACGGCGAGTGCCGAGGGGGGAATCAGCATGGCAATACCACCCACGGCCATGATCGGCCCCATGGCGATGCTCGGGTGATAGCCGCGCTTGAGCATGTCCGGAAGCAGCGAGCTGCCCATCATGGCGGTATTGGCGATGCTCGAGCCCGAGAGCGTGGCGAACACGGTGCCGCCGAGCACCGAGACGATGCTCAGTCGACCCGGTACACGGCTGATCAGGCGCTCGATGGCGGTGATCGCCTTGTAGGCAAGGCCAGTATGGAACAGCACCTCGCCCATCAGCACGAACAGTGGGATCGGAATCAGCGAAAAGCTGGTGATGGCCTCGGCGCTGTTGCGCGCCATCTGCATCATGCCCATCTCGCCGCCCATGAACAGGAAGGCGCCCACCAGGTTGATGGCGATGAAGGCAAAGACCACCGGGATGCCAAGCGCCATCAGGGTGATCAAGCCTCCTACCAGAAGCAGTAATGCGGAATGCCATTCCATCAGGCGTCACCCTTGTCCAGGAAACATCGTGCAGGAAACATCAGGCGCCAGAAGCGGCGCAGGAACTCGATGGTCAGCAAGGCGAAGCAGAACACCGGCAGAATGAAGGTCCACCACTCCGGGAACACGAAGGACTTGAAGACCAGGGTGCCCTTGGCCAGGTAGTCCCCCGCCACGGCCAGCAGAAAGTGACCGAACAGCACGCAGATCACTGCACCGAAGAGATTGATCAGCATCTCCAGGCGCCGCCGATGGCGCTCCGGCAGGGCGTTCTGCAGCAGGTCGACCCTGACGTGGGCGCCCTGGTAGAGCACCCAGGGCGCGGCCAGGAAGGTCGCCGCGGCAATGGCGTATTCACTGCCTTCGATGGTGCCGTAGATGGAGCCAACCCCCAGGTTCCTGCTCAGCACATTGGCGGTGATGACCACGGATACCAACGCAATGAGGATGCCTGCGGACAGGCCGCAGGCTTGCATCACGATGTGGTATCCCCTCTGGAGTGTCGTGGGGGCTGGTTTGGGTGTGGAAGCCGACATGATCAATCGCTGTCCAGAATGGCCTTCAGGCGCTCGGTATTCTCGGCATGCTCCTGGCTCAGCCGCTCCCACTGGACCTCATAGGCCATCTCGAGATAGCGCTCGCGTGCCTCACCCTCGAACTCGATGGCCTCGATGCCGGCGTCGGCCTGGCGCCTTGCCTCCTCGGCGTTGATCTGCTCGTTCTGATCGTTCAGCCCTTCGAGCCACACGGCCTTCTCGGTGAGGTATTCGCGCTGTTCGTCGGTCAGGCCTTCCCAGGTGTCCTGGTTGACCAGTACGCCCACTTCCACGTGGTAGAAGCCAGGGTCCAGGCGGTATTGGGTGTGTTCCTGCCAGCCCAGGTCGAAGATGCCCTGGATCGGCCAGCCATAGCCGTCGACCGTGCCGCGCTCCAGCGCCGTGTAGACCTCGCCGGGCGGTGTCTGGGCCGCTTCGCCGCCCATGGCCTCGACGAAGGCGCGATAGACGGGCGTGATGCGCATCCGCAGGCCATCGAGATCCGGTGTCTCGACGGGTTCGTTGAGATACAGATGGTAGCGGTTGCCATAGTTGGTATAGGCCAGGTAGTGCACGTTCATCTGCTCACGCCACATTTCCTGCAACTGCTCGAAGCGGCCGGTCTCGCGCAACTCCTCGGGGGAGTAGCGAGTCAGGTTCAGGGCATGGGCGGCGGGCAACTGGCTGGTATAGAAGGCCGAGGTGACGAAGGCCATGTCGACCACGCCAGTACTCACGGCATTGCCGATCTGGAAGGGCGGCATGGTTTCCGGCCCGCCGAGGAAATTGAACTTCACCGGTGCGTCGGCGTCGCTCTCCACTTCATCGAGGAATTGCTCGAAGGTGTGCGGGATGGCGGTACCGGGGGTGAAAGCGCTGACGGTTCTCAGCGTCGCGGTGTCGGCAACGGCTTGCGTTACCAGGCCAGCGGATACAAGCGCGGTACCTATTGCGGTTATCAGACGGGTATCGAGTTTCAAGATGAATACTCCTTTGTTGTTGTCCATCAATGTTGTCCATCAATCGGTGTTTACGGTCTTGTGGGGCTGCCAATGGCAATCGGACGAACAGGCGCTTGAGCGGCTCCCTGCGTTCGGTTGGGCAGGATCATGGTGCATGAGGTCCAGACGTTATCCCTGGCCATCTCGCCGAGGTTGGCGTTCTGAATCTGGTAGATGCCTGATTGGGTCAGGTTGTGGTGGTGGATGGCGAAAGGTAGCCCGTCGGGAACGCCTTGCGGCGCCGACTCGCCCGAGAGCATGCCCTCGGGGACTGGGTCGGTGAAGGGATTGTCCAGCGCCACCAGCACGATGGCCTGCTCGGCAAGCCACGCCATGGTGTCGTAGTCGAGCCCCGGCCCCATGCCGTAGTAGATGCCGTCTTCATCATCCCAGCGGCTGCCCCAGCCGGTATGCACATACAGCACATCACCCGGCTGAAGGCCTCGCCAACCAAGGCCCTGGGCCTCGATCATTCCCTGGATGTCGGCCTTGTCGATCTGTGTGCCGGCGGCGAGCGGCTCGCCTTCGTTGAGGTATTCAGAAGCGTCCAGCAGCACCGCCGAAGTCACGATCGGTGGAACGTGCTCGACTCCCAGCTTGCTCAAGGGGGCATCCGCGGAGGGTTTTACCTCATCCTGGGTCAGGCCGCCGTAGTAGCGCAGCTCATCGGCGGGAAACTCACCTTGCCCATCCCATGGGGTGGCGAGATGGCCGAAATGGCCCAGTGCATCGAGCTGCGTGCCCTGTCCGCCGACATTCCCGCTGACCGATTCGGTATTGAACCCGTGACGTGTGCCCGGAATACCGCTTGTGGGATCGAATTCGGAAGACGCCGGAGCCGCGAAGGGGGACTGGGGCATGTTCGCCGAGCGCACATGGGACAGCTCGTAGGTCCTGGCGTCGGGGCGAGCCATGTGGAAGGCGCAGCGCTGCCAGGTGCCGGCCCCCTGTGTATTGCCCATTCCCGCCTGGTCACCATTGGGCCAGGGTGGAAGGGGGATGTGTTGTCGGGAGTTTTCCAGCATGGCCTGGTGATCGGGGTCTGGCGGCGCCGCGGCCAAAGCGCTCGAAGTCGTCAGTGCAGCCACCAGCGTGGATGCGGCAAACAGGTTCCAGCGGGGATCCATTGTTGTTATCTCCCGGAAGGTAAGTGTTTTCGAGTTGGCCTGTTGGCCAGCCCACTGCCTCAAACCTATGCCGTTACGACAAATGCTTCAAGTGTAAAGTTTTAAGTTTGAATGTTTTGCCTGTTCTCAATTATGGTGATAGCCACCCCCATGACCCAGCAGCAGAAGGCCATTGCAGGAGGGCGACTGGAGGGATCGCGACTGGCGTGGTGGAATCGATCCTCGCGAGGGTCATGTCATTGGCAACCCGGGAGAACAACGTGTCCACATCAACGCAAGCGAGTCTGGACGTAAGCATCCGTGACCAGGTGGCGGTGCTGACGCTTCAGCGCCCAGCGGCCCGCAATGCCCTGAATACCGAGCTGATGCTGGGGCTTGCCGATGCCGCCGAGCGCGCCGACAGCGACCCCGCGGTGCGTTGCCTGGTGATCACCGGCAGCGAAGGAAACTTCGCCGCTGGTGCCGATATCGATGAGCTCGCTGCCCGTGGTGCAGCCGATGGGCCGGGCGATCCGCGGGTAAGCGCCTGGCAGCGTCTGCAGCGTCTCGACAAGCCAGTGATCGCCGCCGTGGAGGGCTACTGCCTGGGCGGTGGGTGCGAACTGGCGCTCAGCGCCGATCTGCTGGTGGTCGCCGAGGATGCCAAGCTCGGCCAGCCGGAAATACGCCTTGGCATCATTCCCGGCGCCGGAGGATTGCATCGCCTGGCGATCACGCTCGGCAAGACGAGGGCCATGCACCTTGCATTGACCGGCGATACCTTCAGCGGCCGCGAGGCCTTCGAATGGGGGCTGGCGTCCCAGTGCTGCGAAATGGGCCAGGCACTGGCCACGGCCATGGCGACCGCCAACCGATTGACCAAGGGCGCGCCGCTGGCTCAGAGGCTCGCCAAGCGTGCGGTGCTCTCGGCCACCGAGGAGATGCATCGCCAGGGTTTCGAGATGGCAAGGCGCAGCTTCGAGGTGCTGCTGTCATCACCGGACAAGGAAGAGGGCATGCGCGCCTTCCGTGAAAAACGCAAACCACGCTTTGGAGAAACGTCATGACAGGGCAGAGCGGGCTGAACGCAGTGGCCGTGGTGGGGGCCGGCACCATGGGCCAGGGCATTGCCCAGCTGTGTGCCCAGGCAGGCTGGCCGACGTTGCTTTACGACGTCGCCGAGGGCGCGGCAACGCGTGCCCGCGAAGCGATCGGTGAGTCGCTTGCGCGGCGGGTCGCGAGGGGCAAGCTCGGCGAGGCTGAGGCAGAGTCCATCCTCGAAAACATCGAGATCGCCGTTGAGCTTGCCGACCTTGCGCCGGCGAAGGTGGTCATCGAGGCGATCGTCGAGCGTCTCGAGATCAAGCGTGCGCTTTTCGACGCGCTCGAGATGCACTGCTCGCCCCAGGCGCTGTTGTGTACCAATACCTCTTCGCTGGGTGTCGGCGAGATCGCCAAGGGCGCACGCCGTCCCGAACGCATCGCCGGGCTGCACTTCTTCAACCCGGCGCCGGTCATGCGGCTGGTCGAAGTGGTGCGCGCCGAACTCACCTCGGCCGAGACCTGCGAGCGGCTGACATCCTTCGTCGAAGGGCTCGGCAAGCACCCTGTCGTGGCGTTGGACAGCCCCGGTTTCATCGTCAACCGGTGTGCTCGCCCGTATTACGGCGAGGCCTTGCGGATGCTGGAAGAGAGAGTGGCCACCGAGGCCGAGATCGATGCCTGCCTGACCGATGGCGCGGGTTTCCCGCTGGGGCCTTTCGCGTTGATGGACCTGGTGGGGCTCGATATCGGACTCGGTGCGACCCGCACCATCTGGGAAGCGCTGGGCCGTCCGGCGCGCTTCCTGCCCTCGCCATTGCTGGTCGAGAAAGTCGAGGCGGGCAAGCTTGGCCGCAAGAGTGGCGAAGGGTTCTATCGCTACCCACGGGAGGCCCAAGCGCCACGTGAGTGCAAGAGGCCGCAGGCCAGTGTGGATGCCCTGGCGGCGCTATTGAACCAGGCGGGTGGCGCGCACTGCCTGGTCAGTGAAGGGGAGACCGCCCAGGCAGTGGCCAGCCGAACAGGCCAACCCGTGGTGGTGCTGGATGCCATGCCAAGCCCAGCAACCGACCGAGGCCCCTTGAACCTGGCTTATGCGGCTCATGGGGTAGCCCAGGAAACGCTGACGCACTGGCAGGCGCTTGCCGAAGACGCCGGTTTCAGACTGGTAGCGGTAAGGGATGCACCCGGCCTGATCGTGGCGCGCATGGTGATGATGCTTGCCGACGAAGCGCAGCGCGTTGAATCCGAGGGTGTGGCCGGAGCCGCGCAGATCGACACCGCCATGTGTCTCGGTTTGAACTTGGCGACCGGCCCCATGAGCCTGCGTGATCGGCTTGGCCGCCAGCGTCTTCAGGCGGTACGCCGCGCCCTTGCCAGCCTCCCGGAGGGTGAGCGCTACGCGGATGAATAAGCGTTAGAAGGTGCGTTGAGAACTCGCCGAGATAGGATTGACAGCAACGCGTGCAGGGGAGAGTCTTGTAGTCCGTGATCGGGCTTGGCCCGAACGCCTCGGCAGCGAGGCACCGCCGCTAGCAAGTGAAATGCTGAACAAATCGACGAGCGGAGTGAAGCACAAGGCGCACGGAGCACAGACACCGGAGCCTATGGGGTATAGGTGAGGAGATCGCGCACCGCGCAACGCAGTGATTTGCCCGCGCAGGCATTTGTGCAGTATTTCTCAAGGGAGGCCCCATGCTGGAAGATTGCAAGAATGCACTGGAACGTTGGGGCGGCGTGCACCAACTGATTGATCGCTGGCTGGATGAGCGGCGGGAACTGCTGGTCAATTTCGTCGAGCTCAAGGAAGCCTGCGATGCCGAGCTCGAAGCGGTCAGCAAGGAGCGCATCGACGCCTTCAGCGAGCTGTTGATGGATTACATCAGCGCCGGTCACTTCGAGGTGTATCCGCAACTGCGCGAGGAGGCCCGCGCCTTCGAAGACGACAAGGCACTAACCCTTGCCGATCAGTTGCTGGAGCGGCTCGAGTTGTCCACCGAACTGGTGCTCTCCTTCGATGCCGATTACGAAAGCCCCGTGAAGGTCATGCAGCACCTTGGCCGCCTGCCTGCCTGGCTTGAACGCCTGGCGCGTGGTCTCACCGAACGCTTCACCCTGGAAGACCAGTTGATCTCCCGCCTGCACGCCGCCCACGCCCCCGAAGCTGCCCGGGCCGAGCTTCGCTCACAGCTTTGACCCGGCTTCGCCGGGAGCTTGAAGCTACCTTTACCTCGTCTTCAACCACTTGGCCCCCAGCACCAGCATGCAGGGGGTGAGCAGCAGCGTCAGGCCGGTGGCGAAGGTCAAGCCTCCGGCGATGGCGCTGGAAAGCTGGGTCCACCACTGGGTCGAAGGCGCGCCGATGCCAAGGCTCGGCGCGAACAGGTTGACGTTGACCCCAAGCACCATGGGCGCGAGACCCAGTACCGTGGTGACGGCGGTCAACAGCACCGGCCGCAGGCGCAAGCCACCCGCTTCCAGTGCGGCGTCGCCGGGTGGCATGCCCTCGTTGCGCAACTGGTTGTAGGTATCGATCAATACGATGTTGTTGTTCACCACGATGCCCGCCAGTGCAATGATCCCCATGCCCACCATGACGATCCCGAACGACTGGCCGTTGGCCAGCAGGCCGAGCAGCACGCCGGCGGTTGAGAAGATGATCGCCGAGAGCACCAGGGCGGCCTGGTAGAGGCTGTTGAACTGGGTCACCAGGATCAACGCCATCAGGGCGATGGCCACCAGGAAGGCGGTGGCCAGGAAGGTCATGGCTTCCTGCTGGTCTTCCTGTTCACCGGCGACATTGACGAATACCCCTTCCGGCGGCTGGCCGGCCGCCTCGAGTAGCGCCTGCAGCCGTTCGTCGGGCCGCTCGGCCGGTGCCACATCGGCTTCCAGGGTGATCGCGCGCCGCCCATCGATCCGGTGCAGGGTGCCGACCTTGGGCGCGGGTTCCAGCGACACGAAGTGCGAGATCGGCACCTGGCCGCGAGGCGTGTTGAGGGTCAGGCGGCCGAGCTGGTCCAGCGAGCGGAAGTCTTCCGGCAGGCGAACGCGGATATCCACTTCGTCGTTGACCCCCGCCGGGCGGTAGCTCGCCACCTGCAGCCCCGTGGTGATCAGCTGCACGGCGCTGCCCACGCTGACCACGTCGGTGCCGAAGCGCGCCGCCGCTTCGCGGTCGACATTCACCTGCCATTCAACCCCCGGCAGGCTGCGGTTGTCCTCGATATCGCGAAAGCCGCCAAGCTCGTTCATCAGTCCACGAAGCCCGTCCACCACCCGGTTGGTCAACGCCTCGTCGTGGGCACTGATCTCCAGCACGATGGGCTTGCCGGCGGCCGGGCCCTGTTCCTGTTCACGGAACTCCAGTTCAATACCGGCGAGATTGTCGGTGCGTTGCTGCATGTCGCGTGCGATGGCATCGAACGGACGACGCTTCTGCCAGTCGATCAACTGAAACTGCAGCACGCCGATCACGTCGCTGCCCATCTGGTCATTGGGGGCAGCGAACGAGCGCGCATACAACGCCTGTACTTCACTAATGCCCGACAGCCTTGCCTCCACACGACGCACCACGGCGTCCTTCTCTTCGATGGAGAAGTCACCGCGGGCACGAACCAGCACCTGGGCATTGTCGGGCTCGACGGCGGGGAAGAACTCGACGCCATGGTTGAAACGCCCGTAAGCGGTGTAGACCAGCGCGATGAGCAGCAGGGAGAACAGCAGGGTCAGGCCGGGCCTTGCCAACAGTGTCGCCAGCACGTTGCGGTAGGCGCGTCCACCGGCGCTGACCTGGTCGGCTCGTTTGGCGTTCACGGATGCCTTGCCGCCGAACACGCTGCCAAGCGTCGGCAGGAACACCAGTGCCATGGCAAGCGAGGCCAGCAGGCACAGGATCACCGTGGCCGGCAGGTATTTCATGAACTCACCGACCACCCCCGGCCAGAACAGCAGCGGCAAGAACACCGCCAGGGTGGTGGCGGTGGAGGCGATCACCGGCCAGCTCATGCGGGAGGCGGCATTCAGCCAGGCCTCGCGCGGGGGCTGGCCCTGGTGCAGGTGGCGGTCGGCGAGTTCCGAGACGACGATGGCACCATCCACCAGCATGCCCGCCACCAGAATCAGTGCGAACAGCACCACGATGTTGAGCGTGAAACCCAGCGCCCAGATCAGCAGGATACCGGTCAGGAAGGCGCCGGGAATGGTCAGCCCCACCAGCAGCGCCGAACGCAGGCCCATGGCCGCCAGTACCACCACCAGCACCAGGACCACGGCGGTGACCACGTTGTTGAGCAGCTCATCGAGCATCTGCTGAACGGTCTCGGACTGATCCATGATGGTGGTGATGGTTAGCGCCTCGGGAATCAACTCGTCGGCCTGCTCGAGCAGAGTCTCTACCTGGGCAATGGTGGCGATGATGTTGGCGCCGGCACGCTTGGAAACCTCCAGTACCAGGGCAGGCTCGCCATCGATGCGGGCATAGCCCTGGGCATCCTTGAAGGTCGGGCGAATCCAGGCCACATCGCCGAAGGTCACAACCCGGTCGCCATCCACCTTGACCGGCATGCTCATCACATCATCGAGGCTCTCGATCACCCCCGGCACCTTGAAGGCCATGCGGCCGGCGCCGGTATCCAGGCTGCCGGCGGCCACCAGTCGGTTATTGGCGCTGACCAGGTTGAACAGGGCGTCGAAGTCGACGCCGTAGCTGTCCAGCACCAAGGGGTCGACGACGATCTCCAGCAGATCCTCGCGGTCGCCGCCAATCTCGACCTCCAGTACCTCGGCGATGCCCTCGATCTCCTCCTGGAGGCGGCGCGCCACGGCTAATCGCTGGGCTTCCTCGAGCTCCCCCGAGATGCCGATCGACAGCACCGGAAACAGCCCGACGTTGACTTCAATGACCCGTGGCTCGTCGGCTTCGGCGGGTAGCTCGCTGCGCGCGATGTCGACCTGTTCGCGTACATCGGTGAGCGCCTGGTCGGCATCGAAGCCGGCATCGAACTCCAGGGTGATCGCGGCATGACCTTCGGTGGCCTGGGCGGTCAGCTTGCGAACGCCCTCGATGCCGCGCAGTTCCTGCTCCATGGGCCGCACCAGCAGCCGCTCGCTATCTTCGGGGCTCACCCCTTCGAGCGATAGCGAGACATAGACCATCGGAATCGGCACATCCGGATTGGCCTCCTTGGGCACCGATTGCCAGGCGGCAAGCCCAGCCAGCAATAGCGCGATCAGCAGCATCAGCGTGGTACGCGAGCGCGCCATGGCGGCGGCAATCAAGGTGCGCATACTCAGGGCATCTCGCCAGTGGGTACGCTGTCATCCCGTTCGCCCGGCTCAGCGCTTTCCACCTCCACCGGGTCGACCCTTTCACCGGACTCGACGAAGCCACCGCCCAGGGTGATCAGGCGCACGGTGTCGGGCAGGCCAGCCACCCAGGCCTGCTCGGCGTTGGCTTCCACCAGTTCCACGCTAGTGACCTTCACACGATCCTGGTCATCGAGGTGCTTGACGGCCAGATCACCCTGGTCGTCGAGTACCAGCAGGGCGGGGGAGAAGCGGTGCAGGCGCCGTTCGGGCAAGGCGATTTCGAGGCTGGCGCTGGCCCCGGCCAGGCGTCGTCGCTCGGGGTTGTCCACGCTTACTTCCACGGCGAAGCTACGGGTCTGCTCATCGGCGCGACTGGCGATATGAGTCAGCGTTCCTGTCAGGCGCGAGCCATCTAGCGTGCGTACGTCCACGGACAGCCCCGGTGCCAGCGAAAGCGCATCGCGTTGAGCGGCAGCGGCGCTGGCGGTCAAGCGCGAGTCGTCGACCAGCCGCCCCCAGGTCTCGCCGACCTGCACCAGCTCGCCAAGCTCCACATCCAGGCGGTCGAGCACGCCGTCGAATGGCGCCTCGGGCCGGGTGTCAGCCAGCTGTCGGAGCAGGCCGGCCAAATCGGCCACCGCGGTGGCGACCTGGCTCTGCAGACGAAGATATTCAGGATTGGAGATCAACTGACGCTCACGCAGCTGACTGCCGCCAGCGAGTTCCGCGCGAGCAAGGGCCAGTGCCGCTTCCGCCTGTTCGAGACGCTCGGGAAGCTCGTCCTCGGCAAGTTCCAGGAGCACCTGGCCCGCCTCGACATGGCTGCCCTGTGTGACCGGCAATGCCGCCACCCGGCCCGCCTGTCGGGCACGCAGCTCGAGTTCGCGGTGGGCTTCCAGTTGCCCCTGCAGTATCAGGCGTGGGGTATGGGCCTCGGCATCGAGCGTGATGACTTCCACGCGCTCGAGATCGGGCTGTTCGGTCGCCACCTCGGCATCCGGCGGCTCGTCCTTGAAGCGTTGCAGGTCGCCAAAGGCAAGCCACAGCAGAAGCAGCAGGACAAGCACGATGGCCAATAATGCCGAAAACGGGGGAAGACGACGCGTCATGCGGGTGTGGTCCATCAGCGGAGCATGAAAGAGCCAGCATACTCCTCACGCCTCTCCCTTCACCACCCGCGCCTTACATTCACCGCTCACGACCGCACTGCTTGCTCACACCTCACACTTCACCCTATTTAGGTCGCATTGAGTTTTGTGCACTGCAGGCATAACATCTTGGCGATTCGTTTTCCGGTCCTTGCAGTTGAAACCCTGCTGTCGAAACCCCTGCAGTTGAAACCACAGGAGCAACCATGAAACAGCCCGTTCGTATTGCCATCACCGGCGCCGCCGGCCAGATCAGCTACTCCCTCGCCTTTCGTATCGCCGCCGGCGACATGCTTGGCAAGGATCAGCCGGTCATCCTGCAACTGCTCGAGATCACTCCGGCCATGGACGCCCTGAACGGGGTCGTCATGGAGCTCAACGACTGCGCCTTCCCGCTGGTGCAAGAGATCATCGCCACCGATGATGCCAATGTTGCGTTCAAGGATGCAGACTTCGCTCTGCTGGTCGGCGCCCGTCCGCGTGGCCCGGGCATGGAGCGCAAGGACCTGCTGGAAGCCAACGCGGCGATCTTCTCGGTGCAGGGCAAGGCACTCAACGACAACGCCAGCCGCGACGTGCGTGTGCTGGTGGTCGGCAACCCGGCCAACACCAACGCGCTGATCGCCTCCTGCAACGCGCCGGATCTCGACGCGGGCCAGTTCACCGCGATGATGCGCCTGGACCACAACCGCGCCAAGACCCAGCTGGCCCAGAAGGCCGGCAAGCACGTCACCGATGTCGAGCGCATGGTCGTCTGGGGCAACCACAGCGCCACCCAGTATCCTGATATCGCCCACTGCAAGGTCGCCGGCACCCCGGCCGCCGAACTGGTCGAGCGTGACTGGTACGAGAACGACTTCATTCCCACCGTGCAGCAGCGTGGCGCCGCCATCATCAAGGCGCGTGGCGCTTCCTCCGCCGCCTCCGCCGCTTCCGCCGCCATCGACCACATGCGCGACTGGGCATTGGGCACCGATGAAGTGGTGAGCATGGGTATCCCCGCCGATGGCAGCTACGGCATCGAGCCGGGCATCATCTATTCCTACCCGGTGGTGTGCAAGAACGGCGGCTACGAAATCGTCCAGGGCCTCGAGCACGACGACTTCAGCAAGCAGAAGATGAAGGCCACCGAAGACGAGTTGCGCCAGGAACGCGCCGCCGTCGAGCACCTGCTGGGCTAACACCAGCGGTAAGCCGTAAGCACCCCAGTTTTAAGCCATAAGCTTTAAGCTGTAAGAAAACCCCGCCAGGCTGTGCTTGGCGGGGTTTTCTATGTGATTGCGCCCGAAGAGCATCTCCGTGGCGTGCTGCAACTGAAGGAGATAGGGAGGGGTATTATGAGCTGTATACTGCTCAAAAACTGTGTTGCTGCAGTCTTTTGTGCATTAGATTTCTCATTTTATCGATGCTGGACTACGCTATGAGCAGCATAATGCGCATTGTCAAAATGGTAATCACCAGTCATGGAACTTACCTTACAGCTGTATGACCGGTCGCATTGGAGAGATGCCGCCATTGTCGAGTTTCCCGAGCCTGAGAAGGGGACTCGTGGCTCCTGCCGGTTGATGTACTATCAGGCTTACGCGCTGGATTGGATGTTTCGAGACGATGAGCATGCCTGTAGTCTCTCGCTTCCGGTGGAGCTGATGCTCAATCATCGTGCCCCTCGTTGGTTCGGTTTTCTCGAGGACATCATGCCTGCGGGGGCCAGTCGTCGCTTTTGGATCAACCAGTTGGGGCTGCAGGGCGTGTCGCCTGGCCAGCAAGATGTGGAACTGCTGAGGCATGGCACCATTGCCCCGGTGGGTAACATGAGGATCAAGGAAGCCGTGCCCACGCATTCCGACAGGTTGGCACTTGATCAACGGCGCTTCACCGTCAATGAGGTGGTAGAGCGAGACACCGACTTTCTCGAATATGCCCAGCAGATGGGAGCCGCCAGTGGCGGTGCTACCGGTGCTGGCGGCGAGGCACCAAAACTTCTGCTGCGTTGTACTCCCGACGATCAGGTGTGGATCGATACCTGGCAAGACGATCCTGGCTGCACCGACGCCTTTTATCTGGTGAAATTCCCGCGAGGCCGACGCAGCGCTGACGACTGCGACATTCTGCGTGCCGAGTACCATTATTATCAGGAACTGCACGCACTAGGTGTCGAAACCATCGCCACTGGCGGAATGAGGCTCATCGAGGGAGAGCGATACCCATCGTTGTGGCTGCCGAGGTTCGATGTCGAGCACCGGGTGGGCGAGCTTGTACGCAATGGCATGGAGTCGATCTATGCGTTGATGGGAGTGCCGCCGGGAACCCATCTCAACCATTTCGCCGTTCTCGAGAGTCTGCTGAAGACCCTTGCCAATCAGTATCGGGTCCGAGAGCTCGGTGAGTGGTTCGATGCCGAGGCTTTCGTCGTCGAGTGGGTGCGTCGTGATCTGCTTAACGTGGCCTTTGGCAATTCGGACAATCATGGCCGAAACACGGCATTGATCAAGCGCCCTGAAGGCATCTGGCTGGCGCCGGTTTACGACTTTGCACCGATGAAGGCCGACCCTGAAGGCGTGACACGCACCACGCGCTGGGGGGCGCCTTTCGAAGTGGGCGGCGATTATGACTGGCAAGCCATAGCCGAGGCTCTTTCCACCCACGCCGCACCGGATCGCATCATGCAGGCACTGCGGCAGCTTGCGAGTGAGTTGGCGGGGCTTTCCGGTCGGTTGAGGCAGCGAGGCGTCCCCGAGAGAATACTCGGCATGCCGTCGGTGGGGCTTGCCAGTCTTGACGCGCGGCTGAGTCGATGGGCGTTGATATGAAGCGACCGTCACTCGAGCCCCGCCAGCGTGAAGCGCGTTTGCTGATGCTTGCTCGGCAACTGATGCGGGACGAAATCAGTGAAGGACAGCTATTGCGTGCGTTGCGCCGGGACGTGTTGGGGCTTTCCCAGGATGACTACGCGCGTTTGGTGGGGGTAAGCCGCAGAACCCTCTCCGACCTGGAGAGGGGACAAGGCAACGCGACTATCGAGTTGCTGGATCGGGTATTTCGACCACTCGGTCTCAGGGTCGGGCTGATCCCCCGAGATCCGGAACTGCTCGGCCAACTGATCAATCCCGCAGACTGATGATCTTCCAGCCACGCTTCTCGGCTTCCTGGCGCAGGGTGTCGTCGGGGTCGACGGCGACCGGGTGCTCGACCTTTTCGAGCAGCGGCAGGTCGTTGTGTGAATCGCTGTAGAACCAGGCGTCATCCATTGTCAGGTCGGTATCGGCCAGCCAGGCTTCCAGGCGGATGACCTTGCCTTCGCGGTAGCTGGGCGTGCCGCTGGGCTTTCCGGTGTAACGACCATTGACGATCTCTGGCTCCACGGCGATCAGGTGATCGATCCCCAGGCGTCCAGCGATCGGCCCGGTAATGAAGCGGTTGGTGGCGGTGATGATCATCAAGGTGTCACCGCGGGTGCGATGGCGCGCCACCAGTTCCTCGCCCTTGGCCAGGATGTGCGGTTCGATCTTGCTGGCCATGAACTGCTGATGCCAGGCGGCCAGCTGTTCGGGGCTGTTCTCGGCAAGCGGTGCCAATGCCACTTCGAGGAAGGCGTGCATATCCAGGGTGCCGGCAGCGTAGTCCGCCATGAATCGGTCGTTGGCCTCGCGATAGGCGACCGGGTCGACGGCTCCTTGTTCGAGCAGAAATTCGCCCCAGGCATGGTCGCTGTCGATCGAAATCAGGGTATTGTCCAGGTCGAAAATGGCAAGGCTCACTACATTTTCCTCGGGTCATGTCATGGTGGCGATAAGGTCGGCGATTATGGCAGAAGGCGCCCCGCGCTTCGAGCCACGTGCGCCTGGCATGGATGTTGTATTGATGCGCTTCGTGGCCTTGTGGAAGAATGGCTTCAATATTGGATTGATAAGGTGAAGTCCGTGATCGACGCTGACGGCTTTCGCCCCAACGTTGGCATCATCATCGCCAACGAGCAGGGGCAACTGCTATGGGCGCGTCGTGTAGGGCAGAATGCGTGGCAGTTTCCCCAGGGAGGCATCAAGGCGAACGAGACACCGCAACAGGCACTGTTTCGCGAACTCCACGAGGAGATCGGCTTGACGGCTGATGACGTCGAGCTCCTGGCCTGCACCCGAGGTTGGTTACGCTACCGCCTGCCGCGACGCATGATTCGCACTAATTCCCGGCCTGTGTGCATCGGCCAGAAGCAGAAATGGTTCCTGCTCAGGATCCGCTGCCAGGAGAGCCATATCCGCATGGATGGCACGCCAAAGCCGGAATTCGATGGCTGGCGCTGGGTCAGCTACTGGTACCCGCTTGGCCAGGTGGTGCCGTTCAAGCGCGAAGTCTATCGTCGCGCGCTGCGCGAGCTTTCACCCAGGGCACAGCGTCTGGCCCTGGGTTTCGGTTAGCGCTGTTCGTCGAGGAACCGGACAGGGACGAGCCGGCTTCGAATACCTGGACTTGCAAGGACTCCGGGTATGAACGATTCCAGGCGGAAGAGGATGGAACACCGCCTCCGTAGGCGGGTCTGACGGGGCATATCAATTTTCCGCCACGCCGCCAAGCGACTCGGGCGCCATGATGAAGAAAATACACATGAATGATGGACCGCCGATGCTCGAGGTATTGCGCCGCATCACACAGGAAGTCAACGGGGCACGCAACCTGGATGCGGCGCTTTCCACCATGGTGCGTCGCATTCGCAAGGCGATGCGTACCGACGTCTGCTCGTTCTATCTGTATGACCCGGAGCTCGACCGGCTGGTGCTGATGGAAACCATCGGCTTGCGCACCCAGGCGGTGGGCCAGGTCGAATTACCGATTGGCGAAGGCCTGGTCGGCCTGGTAGCCAGTCGCGAGGAACCGCTCAACCTCGAGGATGCCCAGAGCCACCCGCAGTTCCGCTATTTCGAGGCCACCGGCGAGGAGCGCTACTCGAGCTTTCTGGGCGTGCCGATCATCCATCAGCGCAAGATGCTTGGCGTGCTGGTGGTACAACAGGCCGAGAAGCGTCGCTATGTAGAGGAAGACGAAGCCTTCCTGGTCACCATGGCGGCGCAGTTGGCCGGCGTGCTGGCCCATGCGCTGGCTACCGGCAACCTGTCACGACGCAGCCTGGATGGCCAGGTGACCTTTCGTGGCGTGGCTGCCTCGCCCGGCATGGCGATCGGCGAGGCGGTGGTCATTGCCCCGCCGGCCGATCTCAACAGCGTGGCTGACCTCGTTCCCACCGACATCGAGTACGAGATCACGCGGCTCAAGGAGGCGCTGGGTGTCGTGCGGGAGGAAATTCGCTCGGCGGGCGAGCGCCTGGCCAACCGCATTTCGGCGCAGGAACTGGCGCTGTTCGATGTCTATCAGCAGATGCTGGGCGAGGCCGCACTCTCCCAGGAGGTCGAGAAGCGCATCCGAGAGGGGCAGTGGGCGCCCGGGGCCCTGGCCGATGTGGTGCGCCGCCACGTGCAATACCTCGAGCGGGTCGACGACGACTACCTGCGCGAGCGCGCCGCCGATATTCGCGACCTGGGCCGCCGGGTGCTTGCCCACCTGCAGGAAGACACCCCCCAGACGCCGGATGTCTACCCCGACAGCACCATCCTGGTGGGCGATGAAATAAGCGTGGCGATGCTTGGGGAGGTCCCGCGCGACAAGCTTGCCGGTCTCGTCTCTGTACGCGGCTCGAGCACTTCCCATGTGGCGATCATTGCCCGCGCCATGGGCATTCCCACCGCGCTTGGCATGGTCGATCTGCCGTTGCCGCGGCTCGGTGGGGCGCGAGTGATTCTCGATGGCCATCGAGGTCGGCTGTTCGTTCGCCCTGGCGCCGAACTCGAAGCCCACTACGCCAGCCTGATCGCCGAAGAACAGGCGCTTGCCGAGGTGCTGGAGCACGAACAGGATTTGCCCAGCCTGACGCCCGACGGCCATCTCATGCCGCTGATGGTCAATACCGGGCTTGCCGTGGATGCGGTGGCTTCTCTGAAGAGCCGTATCAGTGGCGTGGGGCTCTACCGCACCGAAGTCCCGTTCATGATCACCGAGCGCTTCCCCGGCGAACAGGAGCAGACACGCCTGTATCGCGATCAGCTCGAAAGCTTCGCGCCGTTGCCGGTGGTGATGCGTACGCTGGACATCGGTGGCGACAAGGATCTGCCTTATTTCCCCATCGAGGAAGCCAACCCCTTCCTTGGCTGGCGCGGCATCCGCGTCACCCTGGATCACCCCGAAGTGTTGATGGTGCAGTTGCGCGCCATGCTGCGTGCCTCACAGGGGCTCGACAACATGCAGGTGCTGCTGCCGATGGTCACCAACGTCGATGAAGTCGATGTCGCGTTGCGGCTGCTCGAACGTGCCATCGTCGAACTGGGCGAGGAGGGGGTCGAGGTAGGGCGGCCGAAGGTGGGCGTGATGCTGGAAGTGCCGGCGACCCTCTATCAGCTCGACGCACTTGCCGAGCGGGTCGACTTCTTCTCGGTGGGCAGCAACGATCTGACGCAGTATCTATTGGCAGTGGATCGCAACAATCCGCGTGTGGCGGAGCTTTACGACCCGCTTCATCCGGCCGTGCTCAGCGCGATGTCGCGGCTGGCGGCGGATTCCCGCCGCCTGGCCATGCCCACCTCGGTATGCGGCGAACTGGCCGGTGATCCGGCGGGCGCCTTGCTGTTGATGGGCATGGGGTTCAGCTCGCTCTCGATGAACGCGCCGAGCCTGCCGCGTGTGCGCGCCGCGATTCGTCGGGTACCGCTGCAAAGCGCCAGGGATCTGCTCGACGAGACCCTCAAGTTCGACTCCCCGCGTGCGGTTCACGAGCACCTCACCAGCAGGATGGAAGGCTGGAATCTGGCGCATCTGCTACCGCCCAGGGATTAGCAACAGCCGGAAGCTTGAAGCTGGAAGATTAAACAAGTCAAATCAGCCAGGTAGCTGGAGTTGGTCAAGGTTTTCGCTTTTAACTTCCAGCTTCCAGGAGCGAAACGACGCTCTTCAAGCTTCCAGCTCTATCTCGGTTTCCCCCAGCGCCTCGCCGTTTCTGGCGAAGCGTCTTTCTCCTATTTCGATTCGGCCACTGGCGTGCCATCCAAGCCAGGTGGTGACACGGGTGCCGTACTCCTCGCCAACGATGAAAGCCGAGGAGAGCCAGCGTTCCTTCTCGAGGCCGACCCCGGTGTCCGGCAGTTGCGAATCGTCCGCGACATGCGGGTCGGCCATGGCGTCCAGGGCATGGTGTGGCCATTGCCCCGAATGAAGGCTCGCCGCCAGCCCCTGGCGGGCGGCGATCAGCTTGGGCCATGGGGTGTCGAGGCTGGCATTGGAGACCGCATGCAGGCCGGGTGGCACTTCCATGAGGGATACGCCATCCAGCCCGCGATGCAGGTGCCACAAGCGTTGGCCGTCGCCTGCCAGCAAATTGAAGCCGGCGTAGGCGGTCGCCGCGCCGCTGGCCAGGGTGTCAAGCCAGCCGGGCAGGTCCGGCTGCTCCAGTGCGTCACGCACCAGGGCCCCACGGCTGGGTGCGCCGTCAGGTACCGCAAGGCTTGGTGCGCGCACATTGGTCACCGCGGCGAATCGCCCTTGACGATGCACGGCGAGCCAGGTGCCACCGGCTTCAAGGTCGCGCCCGCCGATGATGTCCGGGGCATCCGGCCAGACGGCAAGCGGCGCCGCCGGGCGAGCATGAAACTCGTCGCGGTTGGCCACCAGGCGCAAGCGCCAGGGGCTTGAGGGGTTGTGGTCGAAGGCAATCAGGCACATCGCAGCAGCTTAACGGCTTGCCGGTTGGTGGGGAAGGGTGGCGACTGGATGCCATGACAGGCGTGTCGCGACATCGTACACTCGCTTGTCAGCCAGGGACGAAAACGAAGACCGAGTCATCCAAGGAGCCTCATCATGTTGCCACAGGTCCAGCCGTTGCCGCTCGTCGCGCTGCTGGTTCAGGGAGCCCTGTTGGCGTTGGGGCTGCTCGCCTACCTGGTTCACCCCGCCGCGACCTTCTGGGTGATGCTGGCATTGCTGATGGCCAGCAGCCTCAATCTGGTGGTCTGCCTGTTGTGGCTTCAGCGCCGGCAAGCCGATGGCCAATCACGGGCGGCCACATCCGACGCTTCAGCCATGCCCTCCAGGGCAACGGAGGTTGAAGGCGTGGAAGCCACCGCCGACGAAGGCCTGCGGCGGCGGCTGCAGGGGCTAGAGGGTGACCTGGCGCTGCGCGAGCGGCGTCTCGACAGGCTGCTTGCAGGGCGAGACCGTGCGCGCGAGGAATCGCGACTCAAGTCCGATTACCTGGCGTTGCTGGGACGTGAGCTTTATCCGCTCATCGAGCGCATGGACGAGCTGTTGGCTCGGGATGCCAACGAGGTGACTGGCAGTGACTACCAGCAGGTCGTGCACGAATTTCGCGAGCGGCTGAGCGATGTCGCGACCCTGCTTGCCGGGATTTCCGGCGAACAGCGCCAACCCGACAGCGCGACAGCGCAAGAGCATCAGGCGCCAAGGGTGTTGATCGTCGACGACGGCCCGGTCAACTTGATGCTGGCCCGCCAGGTGCTCGAGCGCCAGGGGCTTGAGGTGCGCACCGCCACCTCGGGCGAGGAAGCCCTGACCTGCCTCGATGTCGAGTCCTTCGACATGGTGTTGATGGATATCTACATGCCTGGCATGGACGGTGTAGAGGCCAGCCGGCATTGGCGAGCGCGCGAAGCGCGACGTTTTCCCGGCCGGCGCAGCATTCTGGTGGCCCTGACCGCCAACGCCAGTGACGAGGATCGCCGCCGCTTCCGCGAAGCCGGTCTTGATGACTACCTGGCCAAACCGTACCGTCCGCATGCGCTGATCGAATGTGTTCGTCACTGGCTTCCCGGCCATTTCGACACGCCTTTCGCTCCACCATCCGACACTCCACTCGACACGCCACTCGACACCCCATCCGATAGCCAGAAGGATTCGTGATGAACTACCCCGATATCGACCCCGTGGCCATCGCCCTGGGGCCTTTCCAGGTGCATTGGTATGGCCTGATGTACGTCATCGGTTTCGTGGCCGCCTGGTGGCTGGGGCGCAAGCGCGCCGCGCGTATTGGCCTGACCCACGACGACATCGGCGATCTGATCTTCTATGCCGCGCTCGGGGTGGTGCTGGGTGGGCGGCTTGGCTATGCGCTGTTCTACGGCATGGGCCAGTGGCTTGCCGACCCGCTGTGGATCTTCCGGGTCTGGGATGGGGGCATGAGTTTCCACGGCGGGTTGATCGGGGTGTTGCTGGCGGCGCTGTGGTTCGCCCGCAAGAAACAACTGGCGTTTTTCACGCTGACCGATTTCGTGGCCCCTCTGGTGCCCATCGGCCTGGGGGCAGGGCGCATCGGCAACTTCATCAACCGCGAATTGCCCGGGCGGGTCACCGAACTGCCCTGGGGTATGCCGTTTCCCGGCATGGGGCCTGAGCTTCGTCATCCCTCGGCGCTCTATGAGGCACTGCTCGAAGGGCTGGTGCTGTTTGTGGTGCTGTGGTTCGTGTCGGCCAAGCCGCGCGCACGCGGGATGATCTCGGGCCTGTTCCTTTCGCTCTACGGTGTGTTCCGTTTTCTCGTCGAGTTCGTGCGTCTTCCGGACGCCCATATCGGTTTCATCGCCTTCGGCTGGGTGACCATGGGCATGCTGCTGACGGTACCGATGATCGTCTTCGGCGTGCTGCTGATCGTCTGGTCGCGCCGCCAGCCCACCCCTTAACGGGGAGCTTGAAGCTTGAAGAGCGTCGCTTCGCTCCTGGAAGCTGGAAGGAAAGACTTGACCACAAGGCTGGTGACGTCATTCTGCCTTCCAGCTTGAGCCTTACGGCCATGCTGGCCTCTGTGTAGAATGAGTGACCCATTTCCCAGCCGTCGAAGCCACCGTGATTGACGATACAATGTCCACTTCCGAGTCGCCCGCTCTTGAGCAACCCGCTCTCGAGCAACCCTATTTGGACCTGATGCGTACCGTGCTGGAAACCGGCGTGGAGCGTGACGACCGCACCGGGGTGGGCACCCGCTCGGTGTTCGGCCACCAGATGCGCTTCGACCTGGCGCGGGGCTTTCCGCTGGTCACCACCAAGAAGCTGCACCTGCGCTCGATCATTCACGAACTGCTGTGGTTCCTGCGCGGCGACACCAACATCGCCTATCTCAAGGAGCATGGGGTTCGAATCTGGGACGAATGGGCCGACGAGAATGGCGATCTCGGCCCCGTCTACGGCTATCAATGGCGCAGTTGGCCGGCGCCGGGTGGCGGCCATGTCGATCAGATCGACACGCTTCTCGAGCAGATTCGCACCAACCCCGGCTCGCGACGGTTGATCGTCTCCGCCTGGAATCCGGCCCTGGTCGACGAGATGGCCCTGCCGCCATGCCACTGCCTGTTCCAGTTCTACGTCGCCGAAGGGCGGCTCTCCTGCCAGTTGTATCAGCGCAGTGCCGATATCTTCCTGGGCGTGCCTTTCAACATCGCCAGCTACGCGCTGCTGACGCGGATGATCGCCCAGGTCTGTGGCCTGGCGCCCGGCGAGTTCATCCACACCCTGGGCGATGCCCACCTTTACATGAACCATCTCGAGCAGGCCGAGCTGCAGCTTTCACGCTCGCCTCGCGCCGCGCCGCGCCTTACGCTCGAGCCAAGCATCGATGACCTGTTTGCGTTTCGCTTCGAGCACATTGCCATCGAAGACTACGACCCGCATCCCCACATCAAGGCCGAGGTGGCGGTATGACCGACGAGACCCTGATCCCCATCGCCATGATCGCCGCCATGGCTCGCAACCGGGTGATCGGCGTGGACAACCAGCTTCCCTGGTACTTGCCGGAAGATCTCAAGTTCTTCAAGAGCATGACCCAGGCCAAGCCGCTGGTGATGGGGCGCAAGACCTTTCAGTCGATCGGTCGCCCGTTGCCGGGGCGTCTCAATATTGTGGTCACCCGCGACACCGAATTCGCCCATGACGGCGTGCGGGTGTGCCATGACCTGCCCGCCGCACTGGCATTGGCCGACCAGCAGGCCACCATCGATGCCAGCGACGAAATCATGGTGATGGGTGGCGCCGAGATCTACGCCCAGGCGCTGCCCAGTGCCAGCCGCTTGTACCTCACCGAGGTCGATATCGAGGTGGAAGGCGATGCACGCTTTCCTGAACTCGACATGGCCGAATGGGAAGAAGTGCAGCGCGTCGCGGGTAGCCCCGCCGAGGGCCAGCCCGGTTACCGCTTTGTGGTGTATCAGCGGAGGGGGTGAATATGTCGGCGCTCTTAGTCGTGTCGGCACTCTTTTCGACAAGCTTGTGCCGACAAAACGCCTGTCGGCACAGGGCGACATTTGTCATGTCGCCATAACTGGCACAGACTCACCCTGTTGATCAAAAAAGCCCTTCAACAAGAGCTTGCCTGGAGGAAACCGGTTTGAACGAGGAACGCTCAACCCGTCTGTTGGACGCCCTGGAGGGTCGTACCGAGACCCTGCTTGCCACGCTGCAAACAGAACGCGCCCAGCGACAGGCGCTTCAGGCAAGGATTGCCGAGCTGGATGCCCGCCTGCGTGAGCACAACGCCAGCCGCCTGGAACTGCTCGAGGAAAACCGCGAACTCGACGAGCAGAATCGCGAGCTCGAAGAGCACAACCGTCATCTACATGAGCGCCTGGCCGGCAACCCTGACGAAAGCGAAGGGCGCTTCCCGCGATCGGCGCGCCGCTCTCAGGGGCTCTCGGCACTGATGGGTCGTAGGCCCCCGGCCGAACACGCCAAGCTCCGCGTCGCCGATGACGCCAAGGCCAAAGCGAAAGCGCCGGATGAGGCAGCCCAAAGCGATCCTGCCCACAACGATCTAGCCAGAAGCGAATCAGCCCAGCAACAGGCAGCCTCTAAAGCATCCCGCCCTGATGCGTCGGCATCACAGAATCGGTCAGCTGACCCATTCGTCACGTCGCAAGCTACCGAATCCCCGGCGGCCAGTACCCAGCCCGGCCAGAACGATCTGCCCATCGGCGATGCGCCTTCGCCGCAAGCATTGCTTGCAGAATGGTACCAACGCTATGGCAACGCCTTCTTCAAGGGCCATACGCGCCCGCTGAAGGTCGGCATTCACGAGGAACTCTCCGCCCTCGAGCCATGGCCCGAAAAACTCGTCAAGCGGGCGCTTGCCTGTTACGTGAATCTGCCGCGTTACCTGAAGGCCGTGCGAGAGGGCGCCGAGCGTATCGACCTGCAAGGCAAGCCTGCCGGTAGCGTCGACAGCAAGGCAGCCGAGCATGCCAGAAAGAAGCTCGATAGATTGCAGAGCGAGCGTCGCAAGCCCGGCACTGGTCACAAGCCCATTGGCCAAAAGTCCGGCGGCCAAAAACCTGGTTCAGGCCCGCAAGCCAACCCCGGCCCAGCAAAAAACCAGCCCCGCAAGTCAGGCCCCTCCAAGCAAGAGCCCGTCATGCAAGAGCCAGCCCCCGCCAGCGACATAACGTCGCAGGGTGGTGCGCACCAAGCCACGCCCGCCACGTTGGAAGAGAAGCTTTCGGCACTGCTCGCCAAGCACAATCAGCAGTGAGCCCCCAGCCACCGGTCTGATCGGTTGGATGAAATGTACGGTGCATAGAACGGCGCACAAGGCGGCGCATAAGATGGCGCAAAGCACGGTTCTAAAGACGGGTTGTTCGCGAACACCGTTTGCACCGGCCGCCTCCATGGGTCGTGCTTATCGCATGAGCTTATGCAGCGTTGACAGTTAGCTGACTTGCCAATGTCACATGCGCTGGGCATGATGTTCACGTTCGGCGATACCCGTTCACCGGTTCAGGGTAACGGGGCATCACGACACTGATCGCAGGGGAAGGTTCCGTAGGGACGATCCGGCACGAAGGAAAACAGTGTTTTTTCTGGTTGCGTTCCCGAATTGCTCGGTATAAAGTTCTTCCTGCGAGCATTGGACTATAACAAGGCTTGACTGAGGCGATGACACCCATCTGCACGCCTCCCGGGAGGGAGCAAGGCAGGAATGGAAAAAGAGCATGCCCGGCAAGCCGACTGCCTCGACCCACCGGATAATCCGAGTGGCAAAAATGGCAGAAACGATCGAAACAGAAAGCTAGTCAAAGGAACCGAGATCATGAAAAAGACACTGTTAGCGACTGCTATCGCCGGCGCCGTGGCCCTCTCCGCCGCTACCGCCCAGGCAGCTACCGTTTATGACCAGGACGGCACCAAGCTGGACGTCAATGGCCGTATCGCCATGGGTATCCGCGGTGGCGGCCCCGAGTACAATGCCAATGACGAGCTGATCGACAACGGCGAAGAGTTCGTCGATGTCTATTCCCGTCTGGGCCTGACCATGAGCCATATGGTCAACTCCGACGTGACCGCCTTCGGTCGTGTCGAGTGGCGCTTCACCGGCGATGAGCGCAACACCGCTCAGGGCTTCAACGAAGTGCGTCACAGCTACATCGGCCTGCGCAGCAACGCCTACGGTACCGTTCAGGCCGGTAACTACGACAGCTTCTACAACAGCTTCGTTGCCTCGCCGTTCGACGTCTACCTCGACCGTGGTCTGGAGCTGACCCAGAACGCCTCTGTCACCGGTTCCAACGGTGGTGGCGAGCAGGCGCGTGGCGACTCCATCGGCTACATCACTCCGAACCTGGAAGGCTTCACCGCCTTCATCAGTGCCAAGCACTATTCCGATCGTGGTGACGTCGAGCCGTCACGCGGTTCCGTGGTGGCCACCCAGGGTGGTGCGACCTACGAAATCGACGCACTGCGTCTGGCCCTCGGTTACGCCGAAGGCACCGTGCGCGGCGGCGGCACTGGTGAGAACATCTACGGCACCACCGCGTCTTACGAGTTCATGCCTGGCTTCTCTGGCCGCATCGGCTATGAAATGCGTGACGACCACACCGTGCGTGGCGGTGGTTACGACACCATCGGCCTGGGCGGTACCTACGCGTTTGACGCCTGGAAGTTCCACGCCGACGTCTACAACATCGACCCGGACAACGCCGATAGCCGCACTTCCTGGGCCGCTGGCGCCTACTACAACGTCTCCAGCAACTTCGATGTGTTCCTGGAGCTGCAGCAGGCTGACCAGCAGTCCATCAACGTCACTATCGACGGCCTGGACTCCGACGTCACCGCCGACGGCGACGACATGTACTGGCTGACTGGCGCTCGCTACCACTTCTAAGCCTGGCACTTGCCAGCAACTGGAAGAGCGAAGCCCAATGGCTAACGAAGCCGGCCCCACAAGGGCCGGCTTTTTTGCGTGGTGCGCAAGGTGCTCTGCGATTCTGTTATTTGCCGTGCTAATTTCAATTCGGCGGGTGTTTGGCTGGAGGTTAAAGGCCACGTCACCTAAAATGGCATCCTCAATTTTCCCCTTGAGCCGCCTCATGACTTCGGCTCAGGGTGATGTCGGCAGGGCATGGGAATGCGCCCGGTAAAATCCCTGGGCGGTAGCGTGCCTGAACGCCTGAGCTGGCATTTCCTCAACAGCGTTCATCAACAGCCTATTTCGCGACGGCCAGTCTTCAATAACCCGTTTCACCATGCTTTCTCATGGCATGCCATCTTTGCAGCATGACTCTTCAGGGAACCGCGATGTCGATACTGATCTCACCCCAGCGCTCTTCACGATGGTGCCAAACGGCCCTGGTTGCCTTGCTTGGCCTGGCGCTCACTGGTTGCGCGGCACAAAGCGGCATGTCCGACCTTTCCGCTGGCGGCACCGTGAGCGGTGCACCGGGCACCGCTCTGGATGAAAATCTCAACGGCTTCCTGGCCCAGGCACCGGCCGGTGCCGTGGTCAATCTGGCGGAAAGTCCCTGGGGGGCCAATGTCGAGGTCATCGCCGATGCCCCCTATTTTTCCGCCAGCGGGCGTGAGTGCCGCAAGCTGCGGATCGTCACGGCCAATGCGTCCAACCGTCAGGCCGTGGCCTGCGAAACCGCTGAAGGCTGGCAGGCGCGGCGTCTGGTGACCGATGCAACAGCTACTACAGGGAGTGCACGCTGATGAGCCAGGCACTGAGACGTAGAGGGAATGGGGGCGTTCGCACTGCGCTGTGCGGCCTGCTTTGTATGGCCTTGCCCATGTTCGCCCAGGCGCAGTCGGTCAGCTTGCCGAGTGGCATGCTGCCTGAGTCACAACAGGCCCAGGCGATTCCCGAACAGATCGATGAGCAGCCGCGAGCCGATTGGCGCGGTGAAGGCACCTACGGCCCGGTGCCCCAGGAACAGCTCGACGAGGCCGCCGACAGCCTGCCACCCTTCGGCGCCAACCTCTTCGAAGGGGGCTTTCGTGGCACCATGGCCGATGGCCTGAACCCCTCATATCGAGTCAAGCCGGGCGACCAGGTCACCCTGCGTGTCTGGGGAGCCGCCGAGATCGAGAGCGTGCTCACGGTCGATGCGCAAGGCAACGTCTTCATCCCGAGCATTGGCCCACTGCCCGTGCAGGGTCAGAACAGCCAGCAACTCGATGCCTCGGTGCGTCAGGCCATTCAGTCGGTGTATCCGGAAAACGTGCAGGTCTACACCAACGTCCAGGGCGTGCAGCCGGTCGGTGTCTTCGTCACGGGTTACGTCGACAATCCCGGCCGCTATGCCGGCACGCCCAGCGATTCGCTGCTGTACTTCCTCGATCAGGCCGGTGGCATCGATGACACCCTGGGCAGCTATCGCCGCATCCGGGTGATGCGCGACAACCAGACCGTCGCCAATGTCGACCTCTACGACTTCCTTATCAATGGTGATATTCCCCGCCCGCAGTTCCGCGATGGCGACACTGTGGTGGTGGAAGAGCGTGGCCCCTCCATCGCCGTGGTCGGCGACGTGCACCGCGAGTACCGCTACGAGCTCACCGGGGACCGCCTCACCGGTGCCGAGGTGGTCAACCTGGCGCGCCTGAAATCCGGCGTCTCCCATGTGCTGGTGCGCGGTTCGCGTGACGATGGCCCCTTTGCGCGTTACTACCCGCTCAACGCCTTCAGTGGACAGATGATCAGCAGCGGCGACGAAGTGCTGTTCAGCGCCGATCAGCGCGACGAAACCATCGTGGTGCAGGTGGAAGGCAGCTACTACGGTCCCTCGCGATACGCGCTGCCGCGCAATGCCCGGTTGAGCGAACTGCTCGATGCCGTCGCCGTGCCGCAGGACATGACCGCCGTGCGTAGCGTCTCGCTGCGCCGCGAAAGCGTCGCCGACCAGCAGCGTCAATCCCTGGAAGACAGCCTGCGACGGCTGGAAACCACCTACCTCGGTGCCTCCTCGGCCACCAACGAAGAAGCACAGATTCGCCTGCGCGAGGCCGAGCTGATTCAGTCGTTCGTCGAGCGTGCCGCGGAAGTCGAGCCCAATGGCCGGTTGGTAGTGGCCCACAACGACCGCATCACCGATATCCGCCTGCAGGATGGCGATGTCATCACCATCCCTGAAGTATCGGATTCGATCCTGATCAGCGGCGAGATCGTGGTGCCCCAGGCGGTGGTCTACAACCAGGGCAAGAGCGTGCGTGACTACGTGGAAGGCGCCGGCGGCTTCACCCAGCGCGCCGACGACGACCACATCCTGGTGGTACGCCAGAACGGCGCCGTCGAGAACGCCGACAACGTCACCCTGCGGCCCGGCGACGAGATCCTCGTGATGCCCAAGGTGCCCACCAAGAACCTGCAACTGGCCACCAGCCTCACCCAGATCCTCTATCAGATCGCCGTGGCGACTAAAGTGGCGATTGATTTGTAGGCTGAGCAAGCGTCGAGGCCATCGTATGCGTTTGACGGAAATTCAGAGACAGCGTATCCAGCGGATCGTTGCTGAGGAGTTAGGGCCGAACACACAGGTCAAGCTGTTCGGCTCACGACTCGATGACGATGCCAAGGGAGGGGATATTGATCTTCTGATCGAGCTCGATCGCGAGGTTGAGCACCCCGCCCAGATCAGTGCGAAAATCAGCGTGAAGATCATGCGCGCCATGCATGGGCGCAAGGTGGATATTCTGCTCAATGCCCCGAACCTCGAGCAACTGGATATCCACAGGATAGCCAGCCACCAGGGAGTGAAGCTGTTCGATGAAGAACAATACCACTGAGCGGCTCGTCTTTCTTGAGCGAGTCGTTCAGAAAGAGATCAAGCACCTTCGCTACTCATCGGCAAATGTGTTTAGTTCACGATTCACTGTGGGTAAAGCCGAGTCCCTTGGCAGCGGGGATTGCTTTGATCATCAACCTACCAACTGAAGAGAAACATGGTTCAACCAACGAATCCTGAATCCACCCGGCGCGGGCGCACCCCCTGGCAGGTCACCCGCAGCGTGTGGTACGCCATGTTCATGCGCGAGGCCATATCGCGCACCATGGCCGACCGCATGGGCTGGTTCTGGATGATCTTCGAGCCCGCGGCTTTCACCATGATCATGGTGGCCATTCGCGGCTTCATTCGTGGCGACCAGTTGATCGTGGGGGCCGACTTCATTCCCTGGATGATCGTCGGCATGATGGGCTTCTTCCTGGTGCGTGAAGGCATGCTACGCAGCCTGGGTGCGGTGGATGCCAACAGCGCGCTGTTCGCCTACCGCCAGGTGCAGCCCATCGATACAGTGCTGGTGCGCACTTTCCTTGAAGGCATGCTGCGCACCCTGGTGTTCCTGCTATTCATCGCTGGTGGGCTGATGCTGGGGCTGGATATTGCCCCCGATGATGCCCTGCTCGCCATGAGTTTCTGGTTCTCGCTTTGGTGCCTGGGGCTAGGGCTTGGGCTTATCGTTTCAGTGCTGGGTACGTTGGTACCGGAAGTCGCCAAGGTAGTCCGCATGCTTACGTTACCGCTGTTGATTCTTTCCGGGGTGATTCTGCCGTTGAATCAGTTGCCACACTGGCTGCTCGAGTACCTGATGTACAACCCCATCGTGCATGGCATTGAAATTCTGCGCCTCGGCTTCTTCGAAGGCTATGTGGCGGTTCACGGCACCAGCGGCATCTACTTCTGGTTGTTCGCACTGAACTGCCTGTCACTCGGTATGCTGCTGCATGTGCGGTTCGTCAAGCGGTTGAAGGCCAAATGATCGAGATTAAAGGCTTATACAAGCGCTACCACAACCACCATGGCAGCGACTGGGTATTGCGCGACATCAACCTGACGCTGCCAAAAGGGGTGAGTGTCGGGCTGCTGGGGCGCAACGGCGCAGGGAAATCGACCCTGCTGAAGCTGATCGCCGACATGGATACCCCTGAACGCGGAGAGATCATTCGCCATAGCCGGGTGTCGTGGCCCATCGGGTTGGCGGGTGGTTTCCAGGGCAGCATGACAGGCCGGCAAAACGTCAAGTTCGTGGCGCGTGTGCATGGCGGCGGTTATGACGTACACGATGTCATCGACAAGGTGGAAGACTTCGCGGAACTGGGCGATGCCTTCGATGAGCCCATCCGTACCTATTCCTCAGGCATGAAGGCCAGGCTCAACTTCGGGATGTCGCTGGCGTTCGATTTCGATGTCTACCTCTCGGACGAGGCCACCTCCGTCGGCGATCGTGCCTTCAAGGCCAAGGCATCCAAGGCCTTCAAGGACAAGGTCGGCCAGGCCAGCCTGATCATGGTCTCGCACAGCGAGGGCATCCTGAAGGAGTTGTGTCAGGCGGGTGTCTACCTGAAGGATGGCCAGGCGACCTGGTACGACGACATCAACGACGCCATCAAGGCCTATCACGAAGAAACCAACCCCACGGCCAAGGCTAAGGGCACGAGCGATAAAGCAATGCCTGCTCCCGCAGGTGCCGGCAAGCCAACCGCCAGCCTTACCTTCGTACAAGCCAACCAGCGCCGCATCAAGGCTCGCGCCAGGTTGGATGCCGCCAAGTTGCGCTGGGAACAAGGCAAGGCCGATGGGCTGCCGGAGCCACAGCTGGCCGAGTTACAGCAAGCGTTCAAACGCGCGCGCAACCAGCTTCACAAGGCGAAGCAAACGGTCCAGGAACTACAGAACGGAGAAGGGTAAGCGCTTCGCTTGTTAACGCTTCGCTTTTAAGGGGTTACTCCTCACTCCTCACAAGCGCGCAGCGCGCTCACAAGCCCGAAGGGCGCTCACTTAAATCTATCCACGTTATTCGATATCGAGCCACACTGAATGAAACAATTCATCAAATCGCAACCCCACTGGGCAGTGGCCATCATGGCCATCGTGGTCGTTGGCCTCTACTGGTTCCTTTGGGCCGAGGAGCGTTATGTCTCGCGGGCAACCGTAGTGCTGGAAAGCCCGCAGATCGCCCAGCCGGAAATGGATTTTTCCTCGATTCTCACTGGCACCTCGGGTTCTAGCGACCTGCTGTTGTTGCGCGAGCACTTGCTCTCCGTGGATATGCTCAAGCGCATTCAGGAAGAGCTCGACTTCCGTGACCACTACAGCGAGCACGGGGATCTTTTCGCTCGCCTGCTGGACGCCGAAGCTCCCATTGAAGAGTTGCACAAGTACTACCTGCGCCGTGTCGAAGTCGAGATGGACGAATACGCCGGGGTGCTCAACATCCGAGTTGAGGGTTATACGCCGGATTTCGCCCACGCCATGGCCAGCCTGTTGCTCGAAGCGGGCGAGGCGCACATGAACGAAATGGGCCGGCGCCTGGCGGAGGAGCAGGTACGCTTTCTCGAAGGGCAGCTCGAGCGCCTGGATGACCGCTTAGACGAGGCGCGCGCCGAACTGCTGGCCTACCAGAACAAACATGGCCTGGTGTCGCCCACCAGTACCGTGGAGAGCATCAATCAGGTAGTGGCCACCCTTGAAGGTGAACTGGCGCGGCTGCAGGCTCAGCGCAATGCGCTGGCCAGCTTCCAGAGCGAGCAATCCTCCGAGATGCGCCGCGTACAGAGTGAAATCACCGCGATGCGTGAGCAGATCGATCTGCAGCGTGACCGCCTGGCCCAGGCCACGGGAAATTCGCTCAATCGTATTTCGGCGGAATACCAGACCCTGGAATTGCGTGCCATGTTCGCCCAGGAAACCTACTCCAGCGCGCTGGGGGCGCTCGAGAGCACCCGCCTGGAAGCAGCGCGCAAGCTCAAGCAGGTCAGCGTGCTGCAAAGCCCACTGTACCCGGAATACGCCACCAGCCCGGACAGGCTCTACAACGCCAGCGTATTCGCCATCGTCACCATCTTTCTGGCTTTTATCGCCAGCATGCTGGTGTTGATCATTCGGGATCATAGAGACTGATCAAGAATCAACGAAACATGTAAATGAATGCTATCGAAAAGGACCTTTGCATGAGCAAGACTTTCCTGATCACAGGTGGTGCTGGTTTCATCGGCTCAGCCGTGGTGCGCGAGCTGATCCAGCAGGGCAAGCACCGGGTGGTGAACGTCGACAAGCTCACCTATGCCGGCAACCTGGAGTCCCTTTCCAGTGTCGCCGATGACCCGCGCTATCGTTTCGTTCAGGCCGATATCTGCGATGCGCCAGCGATGCAGCGCCTGTTCGATGAGGTCCGGCCCGATGTGGTGATGCACCTGGCGGCCGAGAGCCACGTGGACCGCTCCATCGATGGCCCCGCCGAGTTCATTCAAACCAATGTGGTGGGCACCTCCGTCCTGCTGGAAGCGGCGCGCCGCTATTGGAAAGCTCTGCAGGAGAGCGACCCGGCCAAAGCCGAGGCGTTTCGCTTCCACCACATCAGCACGGATGAAGTGTACGGGGATCTGGAAGGCACGGATGACCTGTTCACCGAAACCACGCCCTACGCGCCAAGTTCGCCTTACTCCGCCAGCAAGGCGAGCTCCGATCACCTGGTGCGTGCTTGGCAGCGTACCTTCGGCTTGCCCACGCTGATCACCAACTGCTCGAACAACTACGGGCCGTATCACTTTCCGGAGAAGCTCATCCCGCTGATGATTCTCAACGCCCTGGCGGGCAAACCCCTGCCGGTCTACGGCGATGGCCAGCAAATCCGCGACTGGCTGTACGTGGAGGATCATGCCCGCGCGCTGATCAAGGTGGCCTGTGAAGGTAATGTGGGCGAGACCTACAACATCGGCGGACATAATGAGAAAACCAACCTGGAAGTGGTCGAAGCGATCTGTACCCTGGTCGACGAGTTGCGTCCTGATTCTTCCAGCTTCCAGCTTCCAGCTTCCAGCTTGATTACTTTCGTCACGGATCGCCCCGGCCATGACCATCGCTATGCGATCGATGCCGGCAAGATCGAGCGTGAGCTGGGGTGGGTGCCTCAGGAGACCTTCGAAACTGGCTTGCGCAAGACGGTCGAGTGGTACCTGGCCAATGAAAGCTGGTGGAAGCGCGTTCAGGATGGCAGCTACCAGGGGCAGCGGCTGGGTACGGGGTCATGAAGATACTTCTCACCGGGGGTAATGGTCAGGTCGGCTTCGAATTACAACGCCAGCTCTGCTTACTCGGCACGGTGCTGGCGCCCCGTCGACAGGAACTCGACCTGTCCAACGAGAAAGCCGTCAGCCACTGGCTTGAGCAACACCGGCCCGAGCTTATCGTCAATGCCGCTGCGTATACAGCGGTCGATAAAGCCGAGAGCGAGCCCGAGCTGGCGCGGCGGCTGAATGCGGAGCTCCCCGAACAGCTTGCGGCATACGCGGCCAAGCAACAGTGCTGGCTGGTGCATTACTCCAGCGATTATGTGTACCCCGGTACCGGCTCGATGCCCTTGCGGGAGGATGACAAAACCGGCCCACTCAGCATCTACGGCCAGACCAAGCTGGAAGGTGATCTGGCGATAGCAGCCAGTGGCTGCCTGCATCTTATCTTTCGCACCAGTTGGGTTTACAGCGCGCGCGGCAACAACTTCATGAAGACCATGCTGCGCCTCGGGCGCGAGCGGGACAGCTTGAAAGTAGTCAACGACCAGATCGGTGTGCCGACCCCGGCGCGCTTGATTGCACAGGTCACGGAGCTGGCCCTGGGTCGCGCGCTTTTCACCTCGCACACCCCGTCAGGGATCTATCATCTGGCCCCTGCCGGTGAAACCAGCTGGCAAGGCTTTGCTTGTGAGATATTCCGGCTTGCGGCGGCACAGGCGCAACGACTCGCGGTCACGCCTGAACGAGTTGAGGGCATTCCGACATCGCAATACCCCACACCGGCCCAACGGCCGCTCAACTCTCGCCTAGTGCTGAACCGGTTGGAACACGAGCTGAAAGTAACAATGCCGAGATGGCAAGATCAATTAGCACTCACATTAGCGGAACTCATTGATTTGGAAAGCCGCTAACAAAATTAGACAGAAATTTGTTGGTCAGGATACTAACCAAACTCTCCTTTACGGGCACGATCACATGATAGGTGTGATTACAAATCATCACGATGTTGCTGGGAAAACACTATGAATCGTAAGGGCATCATTCTTGCGGGTGGATCAGGGACCCGTCTGCACCCGATAACACGCGGCGTTTCCAAGCAGCTGCTGCCCATCTACGACAAGCCGATGATCTACTACCCCATCTCGGTACTGATGCTGGCTGGTATTCGCGAGATACTGATCATTTCCACCCCGGAGGACCTGCCTCAGTACGAGGCCCTGTTGGGCAGCGGCAAGGATTTCGGCGTGCGCTTCGAATATGCGGTGCAGCCCACTCCGGATGGTCTGGCGCAGGCGTTCATTATCGGTGAAGAATTCATCGGCGATTCATCCGTGTGTCTTGTGTTGGGTGACAACATTTTCCATGGTCAGCACTTTAGCGAGCAGCTCAAGCGTGCCGCCGACCAGGAAAGTGGCGCCACGGTGTTCGGCTACCTGGTGAAGGACCCCGAGCGCTTCGGCGTGGTGGAATTCGACGAGCAGGGTAAGGCGGTCTCCATCGAGGAGAAGCCCGAAGTGCCGAAATCGCCCTATGCGGTGACTGGTCTGTATTTCTACGACAACGATGTGGTGGAGATCGCCAAGCAGGTTGAGCCCAGTGAACGCGGCGAGCTGGAGATCACCAGCGTCAACAACGCCTACATGGAGCGCGGTGACCTGCGCGTGGAACGCCTGGGTCGTGGTTTCGCTTGGCTTGATACCGGCACCCACGACAGCCTGTTGGAAGCCGCACAGTACGTACAGACCATCGAACATCGTCAAGGCCTGAAGGTCGCCTGCCTGGAAGAGATCGCCTGGCAGCAGGGCTGGGTCAGCACCGAGCATCTCAAGGTCTGTGGCAACGCGCTGAAGAAGACCGGCTACGGTCAGTATCTGTTGCGAGTTGCAAAGAGCTGATTCGGTCCCCTTGTAGGAGCCCGACATGTCGGGCGAGGACTTTATCCTCCTATTCATTCACACTAAACAGATAGAGAGTGCATCAATGGCATGGGTCATCTACCTCGGCGGCATACAGGATCTGCACCCCGGCAGTGAATCATGGCTGGCCGAATGGGGCCGGGTTGCGAGCCTCACCGACGCAAAGAGTGCCATTGAGCGAGGCGACTCCGCCAACCTGGTGACCCTGCTGCCACATGGAGAAGAGATAGAGGCCTATGGGTCTCTGGAACAGTGGTTGCTTGAGCACCCCTCCACTCACTGCACTCTTGTGTATCCGCAGCCAGCTCTGGCCATCGCCAAACGACTGCAACGGGGCGAAGAACTGGAAGCCGTGTGTCAGCATTGGAAGCAGCAGGCTGAGGCGCTGCTCAGCCTGTTTCGCCAGCGCCGCCGCCAGCTCAGACTGCTTAGCTGGCCTGTCGCTGCGAAAACGTCCGAAGGTGAGGCAACTGACCGAGTACCTTTGCCAACGCATTCGCCGAATGACGAGATCGAACCGTTCTACTCCCTGCTGGCCCGCCAGTCCCTGGCTCAAGAAGCAGAACTGGCCGACGTGCTACGCTACCTGGCCGCTTCGACCCACAATGCCACGCAGTGCCTGGCAGCAGGCTCTGGTTTGAGTGCCATACTGCAACGTCATCGTCAGGAACTGCAGCAGCGGGAAGTCGAGCAGGCCAAGGCCAGAGAAGTCGCTGAGGCGGAGCATGCCAAACTCCATGCCAAGCTCAAGGAAGAACGTGATGCGCTCCAACAGCAGCGGAAAGACGAGCAAGCACAGTCTGAGCAACTCCAGGCCCTTCAGGAGGAGCGCGACGGGTTAATCTCTCAGCTAAAAGAGAGTGAGGAAGAGAACACCCTGCTGTTGGAACAGCTCCATTACGTTCAGGAAGAGCTGGAACGGCATATCCTGAACCACCGGGATCAGAAAAGCCGCTACAACTACCAGCAACGGGCTCAGCAGCAGCAGGAGCTGCTATTGCAATGGTTGCGGGCCTTTGCCACCCACGCCAACTGTGCTTTCTACAAGAAGCGCCGCAGCTTGCTCAAGGAACACAAGGCCCTGCTGGCCAGCAGCTCGAGCTTCGATGCCGACTGGTACGCCCGCACCTACCCCGACGTAGCCGAAAGCGGCATTGAGCCCGCGACCCATTACCTAAAGTTCGGCATGCTGGAAGGCCGCAACCCGAGTGCCGAGTTCGACACGCTGCACTACATCAAGGCCCATCCTGACATCGCCAATGCCGGTAAAAATCCCTTGCTGCACTATATCCGTTGGGGGGAATCTGAGCAGCGCCAGGTAATGCCGAAGCAGCGTGATGAGGAGTCTTCGTAATGCCTCACACACTCCATCTGGGCCCCCTGCGTAGTGAAAGCCTTGCCCTGTTGCTGGCCGAGGCACCAGAATCGCTGTTGCTGATCACGCCCGATGAGCCGAGCCATCAAACTTTGGGCCTGGTGGACCGGCTGCCCAGGGCAGAAGTCCGCACCGCCCTGCTCACTCCCAATGGCGAGAGCATTACCTGGCATCGCTACAGCCTGTCGGAATTCGACAGCCAGAGCCCCGCTACCGGCCTGAAGGAACTCTACCCGGGCTTGCAGTTTGAGGGCACCGAAAGCCGCGACGCGGAACCTGTGCAGCTTCTTGTCGATGAGCTCAAGGTCGGTGACGGCTTGCCCAGGCGCCTCATCCTTGAACAGCCCGAACAGGCGCTATCGCTGCTGCAGGCTCTGCACAAAGCCGGCGCGCTGGCACAACTGGTGCAGCTTGACATTCGCAGCGCCGCCCAGCCGCTGTACGAGGTCATGGCAGAGCAAGCGCAGCTGATCGACTGGTGCGAGCAGCGGGCCGGCATGCAACTGCAGGGGCAGCAGGCCGATGATCCCGAGCTGCCGCTGTTGCACTTCCAGCGCAACCCACTTTTCCAACAGCTGGAAGATGCCAGGCTGGCGCAGCAGCAAACCCAGCAGCGCCTCGAGAGCGAGCAGCGCAAGGCCACACAGCTGGTTAAAGAGCATGAAGCCCTGGCAACCGAGCAAGAAACCCTCAAACAGCAGCGCGACGAGCAGGCCAGGGTCAGGGAAGCCGCCCAGGCGGAAAGCGCCAAGCTCAAGGAAGAGCGCGACCGGCTCAAGCAGCAGCGTGACGAACTGGCCAAGGCCAGTGAAGCCGCCGAGGCGGAAAGCTCCAAGCTGAAGGAAGAGCGCGACCGGCTCAAGCAGCGGTGTGAAGAGCAGGCCAAGGCCCGGGAAGCCGCTCAGGCCGAGCATGCCAAGCTCAAGGAAGAGCGCGACCGGCTCAAGCAGCAGCGTGATGAGCAGGCCAAGGTCCGGGAAGCCACCCAGACGGAAAGCGACAAGCTCAAGGAAGAGCGCGACTCGCTCAAGCAGCAGCGTGAAGAGCAGGCCAAGGCCCGGGAGGCCGCCCAGGCGGAATGCACCAAGCTCAAGGCACTGGCGGAAGAGCGGTTTACGCAACTAAGCGATGCCCGCCAGGAAGTTAGTCGGCTAAAGACTGAAAATCAACAGCTTGTGCAGCGTCAGCACGTGATTCAGGAAGAGATGGTCAAGACTGAAGCCCAGCTCGATCTGATCAAGGACTGGGTGCTGCGCGAGAGCAGCCTGTAATTCCCCGAACCGGAACGAAACCATGGGAAAGAAAGGCAAGAAACAGACCCGCGCCAAACGCAAGCTGAAGCGCCAGAAAAGTGTGCAATCGCCCAGCGTTGGCAGCAGCCATCAGCGGGCACAAGGTGAAGTGGTCCTAATCCCCCATGATCCGTACCTGCTGGAGCGAGCGCGCACTCAGTGGCAGTTCGGTGATTGGCAGGCCCTCACCCAACTGGCGCAACAGCCGCTGGAGCATCACCCGGATCGCGCCATGCTGGCCCTGCTGGCGGCGGCGGGTTTCATGCAGGTCGGTAATATGGCGCAGGCTCGCGATCATTTACGCCAATCCGAGGCCTGGGGGCAGAAAGCGAGGCTCATTCGCCAGGTGATGATCTCGGGCGTGCATAACAGCCTTGGGCGTGTGAGCGTGCTGGCCGGCCAGACTGAGCGTGCCCAGCGACACTTCGAGGGTGCTATCGCCACCGGCATGCCCGGCAGCGATTCCGCTCTGTTGGGGCGGGCCAGAACTGGGCTGCAGCAGGAACAGCTGGGGGTTGACCAGGCACCGCTGCCGCTACGGGATAACCGGCCCATGATCGCGGCACCGGTGATGCCGCTGGAGCGGGCGAGGGTGCCGCGATTCCAGTTGCACAAGACGCTGGACCTGGGCGAAGCCTGGGCGGGCAATACCATCAATACGGTGATCTTCCGTCATCACGGCATCATGACGGTGGGGGAGTACCAGTACACGGCCTTCTACGTGGACGAAAACACCCTGCGCCTGGTGCGGCGCCACCTGCAGGATGACAGCCTGCAGGTGCACGACCTGGCCGGGGAATACAACCTGAAGGATGCCCACAACAGCATCAGCCTGGGCATGGATCGAGAAGGCCACCTGCACATCAGCTATGACCATCATGGCACCCAACTGAAATATCGCCGCAGCCTGCAGCCGCACGACGTTCGGGAGTGGACGGACGAGCTGCCCATGACCGGGCAGAACGAGGAACGGGTGACCTATCCGACCTTCATCCTGCCCCGGCAGGACTTTCCGCTGACCTTGCTGTACCGCCACGGCACCCACAACAACGGCACGGCTTTCATCAAGACCTATGATGAAGCCCGTAAGCAGTGGCAGGACCACCCCAAGCCGATCCTGAGTGGCTCGGAGCAGAAGCCGTGGACGGCCAACGCCTACTGGAACAACCCCGTGGTAGGGGAAGACGGCAGCCTGCACTTGAGCTTCGTCTGGCGCACCCATACCCTGGGCGAGGAAAAGCGCGTCAACAACATCAACGTGGGATACGCCAAGTCCTACGATAATGGCCTGAACTGGTGGACATCCAACCACCAGCCTTATCAGTTGCCCATCACCCCCGCCAATGCCGAGACCGTCTGGCCCGTCTCACCCGGCAGCAATCTGATGAACCAGTGCAGCATGGCACTGGACAGCCAGCAGCGCCCGCATATCGTCTTCTACAGCAATCACCCGAGCACGGGCATACCGACCTTCCAGCATCTCTGGCATGACGGCATCGAATGGCGACACCAGTATCTGGCCCAAGCCTCGCAGCCGTTCAACCTTCAGGGCGGAGGAACGCTGCAGATCCCGATCAGCCGGCCCTGTGTATTGATCGACCGGCAAGACAATGTACACGTGATCTATCGCGATCATGGCCAGGGAGCGGGCTTTTATATCGCAACTATGATGGCGCCCGAGTACTGCTATGAACGAAACACACTGCAGGCATTGTCAGATGATATTGGCTTCGCTGAGCCGGTTTTAGATCGTGAGCGTTGGAATTCAGAGAACATCTTGGCAATTATCCATCAATATAATGATCAGCCAAATCATGACAGAATTATAAATTCTGGCGAGATAAAAAGATCAGCAGTTTTTATAAGCGATTATTCTTGGGCATGATTAATAAAGAGCAATCTGTGATGAGTTTTTTAACAAAGGCAAATCAAGCATTTAGAGTCGGGAGTTATAATGAGGCGTTTTTGCTATACTCTAAAGCAATAGAAGAAAATCCAGAGCTGGAAAAAATACTTGAGTATAATATTAGGAGGTGCAGTTTTGAAGAGGGTGAAGGAACTGGCTATGTTGCTAGTGAAGAGGATGGGCCAAGGAAGGATTCAGTATTAATTCAAAGATATCAAGAGTTCAAGCCCACAAGGCAGGCAAGGGTAGCAGTATTTACTGCAATCACAGGTGGGTACGACCCACTTATTGAGCCGGAAGAAGTTGTTTTTGAATGGGATTATATATTATTTACTGATGGGAGTGTCCAATCTGAAACTGTATATGAAACCCGGTCTATACCTTTTGAAGACGAAGATCCTGTTAGGGTTGCGAGATTTGTCAAACTTAACCCCCACTTTCTTTTGCCAGAATATGACTATGTCCTCTGGGTTGATGGTAATGTCTTTTTGCGAAAAGGAATCCATGAAGAGGTTATTAGACATATTCACAACCAAGAGCGTGCTGTATTTAGGAAACATCCTGATAGGGATTCTGTATACCAAGAAATATACAAATGCCAAGAATTAAAGAAAGATGATTTTGGTTTGATGAATGATCAGCTGAGACGATATCAAGAAAAAAACTATAGTCAAAGTTCTGTTTTTTTCGAAACAAATGTGATTCTTAGGAAAACAACCGATCCTGGTGTTATAAACTTCAATGAAGCCTGGTGGAGGGAGTTAAGGTTAGGGAGCAGAAGAGATCAGCTTTCAGTAAACTATGCGTTAGATAGCTCCGGTTTAAGGTATTCAGTTTTTGATGAAGAGTGCGATATCCGAAGTATAGACAATCCTTTGTATTTTATTTTTTCCCACAATAATAATAAAACAAAAGCTGATGGAATAGTAGCGGCCAAGACGAACATCCACTTTGATAGTAGCAGAGCAGAGAGGCCTTTTAGGTATTGTACTGAAAATGTTGAGCCTTTTAGCTTGCCTTTCAAGTATAAAGCTTGGTTTTTAAAAGGTAGGGATTTGGGTTTTTTAGAAGTTGCGACTGAAGAATTAGAGCTTCATTTAGCTGATTTAAAAGATAGCTTCAAGTTAGCTTGTGCCTATCTGACGTTGCTGCAATTATATTTGATCAACCCAAGAGTTGACCAAAAAAAAGTTTTAGAAACGGTTGATAAGGCATTGTCTGTCACAAAAGACGAGAAATTACTCCATGCTCTTGTTTTTATCAAAAGAGAAGTTGATCCTGCGTTCGTATTAAAAGAAACGTTTGATAGCAATTACAATGAGGATTTTCTCATTCAGAAAGCAAATGCAAAGGAAGAAGGTGCTTTTTCTGTTAAAGTAATGAATGATGTTTTACACTGTTATGGACTCAGCGCTTTACGGCTTAGTAAAAGCCATAATAAACATCTTTTTGATTCCATTTATCCAGCAAAACCATTACATAGATTTGACTATATTGATTCTCCCTGTAAGGTGACGATAATTGTATCCTGCTTCAACGTTGAAAGTGAGGTTGTCACGTGCCTTGTTTCTTTGATGGGACAAACTTGGCGGAATTTGGAGATTATTTGTGTTGATGATAATAGCGAGGATGGAACAATAAGTGTAATTGAGGAGTTGGCGAAATTTGATAATAGAATAAAGCTCTACAAAAATGAAAAAAATCAAGGAACCTATAAAAATCGAAATTTTGCTTTAAGCAAAGCTTGTGGTCACTTTTTAACAGTAGCCGATGCAGATGACTGGAATCATCCGCAAAAAATTCAATATCAAGCTGAAAAGTTAATAAGTTCCCCTCAGGCTGTTGCCAATGTGGCCTGTTGGCTTAGAGCTAAGAATGATTTAACCTTTTCTAGGCGGAACGGCTTAAAATATAGGCACTTAAATATATCATCTTTAATGTTTAAAAGAGAGGAGGTTGTCAGTGCGCTGGGTTGTTGGGATGAGGTAAGGTTTGCAGCTGATGGTGAATTTTATAAACGACTTAAAAAAGTTTTTGAGGGGAGAGTAGAAGAGTTGCCAGCTGTTACATCATTGGGAAGATTTGAAGATGGTTCACTCACGAATAATAATATTTCAGGTTATTTTGGGTTTCCCTATGGCGTTCGCAAAGAATATTTAGAGTCATACGAATTTTTCCATAGTAACTCTACTTGGGAAGATTTTAATTACAAAAAAAACAAACCTCAGCATCCAGTTCCGGAAGCTATGTTGTACTCAGATAAAAGTATCTTTGCCGTAGACTGCCTGTTTATATCTGATCTCCGTGATGCTGACTCAGCACACCAAGCCATAGACTTTATCTACAGGTCCGAAAAAGAAGGGTTAAAATGGGGTGTCTGTCATTTGCCGTCATTTGATGGGGATCCGAGGAGAAAAGTTCATGACTCTATTAGAAGTGAGCTGTTTAAAAGAGGTAGAGTTTGTCATGTTTATGGTGAGTTTGTTCGTGCTAAAACTGTGCTGTTATACCAATCTTCTTTGCCTCTACTAGAATACAAATTTCTGCCTAAGATTAACTGCCAGGTACTGAAGTTGATTGCCACTCAAGAAAGCGATATGGCAAGTCTTGCTGTATTTAGGGAATGCAAAAAAGCCAATGCCTTTTGGGAGGAGTTGGTAATTGCAAAAATGATTAAACCTTATAGTAGGTTGCTTTCTTGTGAGGAAGGTGATTTTTATACATCATTACAAGTTGTTGATGTGAATGATCTGGATAGCTTTATGTATAAGGGGAGCTCCAAGATAACTGTGGTCATGCCATGTATTGATTTAGAGTTAGGGAAAAAAACTGCAGAGATTTTGATTAAGCGCGCAGGAATAGACTGTACCGTAATAATTGCATATGATTCACTTCGGCAAGGTTTTATTAAAACCTTGAATGCAGTTGCCAAGAAAACTATATCTAGATATATCTGCTTTGTTGCTCAAGATGCCTATCCTGGAAGGGAGTGGCTAAAAATTGCATACGATAAAATATACGAGAAAAAAAGTGGCCTGCTTGCGTTCAATGATGGTAAATGGCACGGGCGAATAGCCTCATTTGGTTTGGTAGAAAGGGATTGGGTATCAAAATTTTATGGGAATAATATTGTGCACGAAAGTTATAAGGCACATAAAGCTGATAATGAAATTACACTGTTAGCGAGACTTGATGGAAGGTTTGTCTATTGTCCTGAGAGTGTCCTTTTGGAGGTTGATTATAATAAAGATTCAGGCGGGTCAAATCTTATAGATGATGTTAATTTTAAAGAAAGGTTTAATGGATGTTTTGAAGGAAATTTTAAAAAAGATAAAGTAGAAATGTATAGGAAAGAGTATAAAGTAAAATGAGCCATAAAAAGATTGACGGTTTGACGATCTCAGATATTGGTAATAATAAAATTAATATTTCTGAGGGTACATTATTTAAGAATAGTGAAATATATATTGACGGCGAAAACAATACTATAATTATTGAGGAGTGCAAGCTTGTTCAAGGCCTTCGAGTTAATTTTAAAGGTAACGGAAAAGTTTTTTTCTTGAGAAGAAGCAGGAAAAAAATAAAAAACTTAAAGTTAGTTTCCCATCGTCAAAACAACCAGTATTGCGAAATTAAAGAAGAGTTTGGCTGCGGCGGCTTAGAGGTACAAATGAATGACGGAGAAGAGTCTCTTTTGATCGGTGAGGATTGTCTTTTCTCTTGGGGTATAAAAATTCGTACATCTGATGGCCATTCTGTGATAGATCTTGAATCGGGTAGAGCAACGAACACTCCTCAAGACATTGTTATCGGAAATCATGTTTGGGTTGGTGAAGATGCTAAATTGTTAAAGGGAGCAAGCATTCCGGATGACTGCATTGTTGCTAGTTTTTCTGTAGTAACAAAGCCATTCTATGAGAAAAATAATATCATTGCTGGTTTTCCTGCGTCAGTTGTTAAAAAGAATGTATCTTGGCATAGGGAAATGCCGAGAATTTTTAATGAAAGGAATTTTGATTAAGTTTCTGCTCTATGTGTGAGTCTGAATCCATTCGTTGGTTCAATGAGTTAAACTCGAACCACTGAATTTAGCCGTTAATTTATAAAGGTATTTCTGGATAAGTTCGATAGTTGTCGCATTCACCTAGGAGTGATCTGATTTTAATCTGGCGACTAAATGTCATGAGTTGATTAAGAATTTCAAGCAACGGGAATTTGAATTTTTGAACTCGAGCGACGGGCTTGAAAGATGGAGGTAGGGTTGTGAAGATATATGAACTTGAATGCTTCTGCGAGTGGCTTAGTTCGGAGCTATATAATAAAAATGTTGCGGTGGTTGGGAGCTCTCCAAACCTCTTAGGTAAAAAATACGGCGAATTAATAGACTCGCACGATATTGTCATAAGGTTCAATAATGCATCAGTTTCTGGATATGAAAATAGTGTCGGTTGTAAAACTCATTTGCGATTCGTAGGTTTCCGGGCTGGAGCTAGCCACTATAAGTTTTTTAACTCGCTAGCTGGAAATGAAAAAATTATTTCAATAGCGAAAAACGAGGAGTTTTTTTCAAGTTATAAAAATGGCATTATATTGGAATACTCATTCCACAGGGCCTCTTACGGTCTTATTGATTTTTTATTAAACGAAAAAATTAGTGAAAGAGCAGAGTATCAAAAGCCTCCAAGAACAGGGTTTGCGTTAGTGACGCACTTGTGCTTTATATTGCCATTTTTAAATTCTTTAAATATATTTGGTATGGAGAGAGGTTTTCGTGATGAAGGACCTGAGCATTTTTATAATGATGGAGTGAAACTTGAAAATATAATGAAGAGAAGAGAAAAGAATCACTGCGACATCGAAAGTGAACTTTTTCTTTTCAATGAGCTTTTAAAAAACTATTCGGTGGGGTTTTATGGATAATTGTTGTTTCCTTGATTGCACTCTTCGCGATGGTGGATACTATAATATATGGGACTTTTCTCCTGAACTTATCCACCAGTACTTAGCTGCAATGCAGGCCGCCAGGGTGGATGTAGTGGAGCTGGGCTTCCGCACGTTAAAGAACCAGGGCTTCCAGGGCCCCTGCGCCTTTACCACCGATGAGTTTATCCGCAGCCTGACCGTTCCGGCCGGGCTGACGATTGGTGTGATGGTCAACGGCAACGAGCTGGTGGGCGAGGTGCCCCAGCAGGAGGCGCTGGAGCGGCTGTTCCCCAATGCAGCATCTGACTCACCTGTGGAATTGGTGCGTATCGCCTGCCATGTGCATGAGTTCGAGAAGGCGCTGCCGGCGGTCACCTGGCTGAAGAAGCGTGGCTATCAGGTCGGCTTCAACCTGATGCAGGTGGCGGATCGCACCGAAGAGGAAGTGAAGGCGCTTGCTCGTCTGGCTAAGGCCTACCCGATGGATGCACTCTACTTCGCCGACAGCATGGGCAGCATGAGCCCGGATCAGGCCGCACAGATCATTCAGTGGTTCCGCAGCGAGTGGACGGGGCCCATGGGCATCCATACCCATGACAACCTGGGTCTGGCACTCTCCAACACCATTAGGGCGCTGGATGAGGGCGTGACCTGGGTAGATTCCACCGTCACCGGCATGGGCCGCGGGCCGGGCAATGCCCGCACCGAGGAACTGGCCATCGAGATCGCCGAGCGCCGTGGCAAGACGCTCAACATGGTGCCGCTGATGGCGCTCCTGCGTGAGCACTTCAAGCCCATGCAGGCCCATTACGGCTGGGGCACCAATCCTTACTACTATCTGGCAGGCAAATACGGCATTCACCCCACCTATATTCAGGAGATGCTCAGTGACTCCCGCTACAGCGAGGAAGATGTGCTGGCAGTGATTGAGCACCTGCGGGTGGAGGGCGGTAAGAAGTTCAGCCTCAATACCTTGGGTGCGGCGCGTCACTTCTTTGGCGCCGAAGCCACGGGGCAATGGGCACCCAAGGAGCGATTTGCCGGACGTGATGTGCTGCTGCTGGGCACCGGGCCAGGCGTGGCCAAGCATTGCGTGGCCCTAGAGCGCTATATTCGCACCCACCAACCTCTTGTGCTGGCCCTCAATACCCAGACTGCCATCGACGCCGAGCTGATAGATCTACGCGTGGCCTGTCATCCGGTTCGCCTGCTGGCGGACTGCGACACTCATACCCGACTGCCTCAGCCGCTGATTACCCCCTACTCCATGTTGCCAGGGGATGTTCGCCAATCGCTGGCCGACAAGGATGTGCTCGACTTCGGACTCACCGTGGTGCCTGACACCTTCGTTTTTGGTGCCGTGCACTGCAGCCTACCCACCTCCCTGGTAGTGGGCTATGCCCTGGCGGTGGCCACCAGCGGCCAGGCTTCACGACTCGTGATGGCTGGCTTCGACGGCTACGGCGCCGATGATCCGCGTAGCAGCGAAATGCACCAGCTGCTGGAGCAGTACCAGGCCGCCGAAGGGGCACTGCCCATGACCGCGATTACTCCAACCAGATATTCGTTAAAGTCAGAGTCGGTTTATGCATTGTAATGTAATTCATTATACTTAGGGTGGCTGTTATGGTTAATAAAGGGAAAAAAGTTCTACATGTAGGGCTGCACAAAACAGGCACCACATCGTTTCAATCTGTGTTGCAAAGAAATAAGGAAATGCTTTTAGAAAAAGGTGTGTGCTGCCCCTCTATTACTGATATACATAAAAAACTCACAAGGCCTTATGTTTATCTTGGGAGAAATGGTTTTAGTTTAGATGAGTTAATTGATGAAAACTGTGAGTCGGTTATTTTGTCTGACGAGGATTTATTAGGCAAGTATTATGATTTCTCGTCTGGTAAGGTTTATCCAAACTCTATTGCCAACTTGGAGAAGGCGCAAGAGCTTCTAGAGTGGGAGTCTATAGACTTGTGGATCTGCCTGAGAGACTATGGCGAATGGTTAGAGAGCTGTTTTCTACAAAAATTAAAATGGGTTGGTCAGTTTTTTTCATTTGAGAGTTACTGTGGAGATATCGACTTTAAAGAGTTCTCCTGGGTTTCTCTTCTAAAGCAGATGCTTGGCCTGCACTTTGTCAACGAGGTGCATGTTTTTTTCTATGAAGATTTTAAGAGAAATAATAGTATAATGTTTGAGTTGGTTGAGAGAGAGTTTGGAGTCAAAAGCTTTGATTTAAATATTGCAGACAGCAAAATGAATCATTCATTTAGCAGTGTCGGGTACGAGTTACTTAGCTCACTGAGAGGTGTTGAGGAAGAGAAATTTAAAAAAGTTGGTAAGTTTTTGTTGAGAGAGTTTCCTTCAATTGATTATGGGAAGCCAGACCTGTTAAGCTATGTTGAGAAAGATTTATTGCGCGGCCGGTATTCTAAGGATATTGATTACATAAAGAATAATCTAGCCATTCATGAAAAAAAATTAATAGTTCATGGGGGATGAGTAGTGCGTGCAATTGTCATGATTCCTGCCCGTTATGGCTCCAGCCGCTATCCGGGTAAACCGCTGGTGCCCCTGCTGGGCAAGCCGATGATCCTGTGGGTCGCCGAACTATCGGCCCGCGCCGTCGGTGCCGAGAACGTCTATGTCGCCACCGAAGATCGACGCATTGTCGAGGTCGTCGAAGCCGTCGGGTTTCAGGCGGTGATGACCACCGACGACGCTCTGACCGGCACCGACCGCCTGGCTCAGGCAGCCGAGCAGGTAGAGGCCGATCTGTATATCAACGTGCAAGGTGACGAAACCCTGCTGGATCCTGCTGATATTCGCAAGGTGCGTGACGCCAAACTGGCCAATATGGATGATGTGATCAATGGCTTCAGCTGGATTAGCGAAGCCGAGGATCCGCACAGCGTCAATATCCCCAAGGTGATCACCAACGAAAGCGGTGAGTTGGTTTACATGTCGCGTGTGGCTTTGCCCGGTTTCAAGGATCCCAACCACGCTCCCAAGCAATACAAGAAGCAGGTATGCATCTATGCCTTCACCCGTGAGGAGCTGAGCGCCTTCCGTCAATTTGGCCGCAAGAGCGAGTTGGAGTACGCCGAGGACATCGAGATCCTGCGTTTCCTGGAGCTGGGCAAGACCATCCGCATGGTGGAGACTCGACCCGGCAGCCTCGCGGTGGATGTGCCCGAGGATGTGCCCAACGTCGAAGCGGCGCTGCGCCAGGCGGGGCAGGTGCCCGTATGAAGCACTCGATTACCACCTACGCCACCCTGGTCTTCGACTGCGACGGCGTCGTGCTGGATTCCAACACGGTCAAGTCCGAGGCCTTCTACCAGGCCGCCTTGCCGTATGGAGACACGGCTGCCCAGGCCTTGGTGGACCATCACGTGGCCAATGGCGGCGTGTCGCGCTACATGAAGTTTGCCCACTTCCTTGAACGGATCGTCCCGCAGCATGCTGCCAACTGTGCTGGACCCGATCTGGAGACCCTGCTGGAAAACTATGCCGGTGAGGTTCGTCAGGGGTTGATGACTTGCCAGTTCGCACCGGGTTTGAGGAAACTGCGTGAGCATACGCCTCATGCTCGCTGGCTGATTGTCTCCGGTGGTGATCAGGCTGAGCTGCGTGAGGTGTTTGCTAAGCGTGGCCTGGCAGAGCTGTTTGATGGAGGCATCCTCGGTAGCCCGGATACCAAGGATGAGATCTTGGCGAGGGAGCTTGCCCACGGCACCATTCAGCAGCCGGCCTTGTTTCTTGGCGACAGCAAGTACGATTACCAAGCAGCCAGTGCTGCCGGCCTGGATTTCGTGTTTCTGAGCGGCTGGAGCGAGGTGATTGACTGGTCATCTTGGGTTAAAAATGCTCGGTTAAACTCAGTGCCTTCAATTGCTGCACTATTGAAAGAACGAGAGAAAGAATGAAAATTGCTATCGCCGGAACCGGTTACGTCGGCCTTTCCAACGCCATGTTACTGGCCCAGCATCACGATGTGGTCGCGGTCGATATCGTGCCGGAGAAAGTGTTGATGCTGAATGATCGCATCTCACCGATCGAGGATGTGGAGGTTTCCGCCTTTCTGGGTCGCGATGATCTGCGCTTCCAGGCTACACTGGATGCAGAGCCTGCCTATCGAGACGCCGATTACGTCATCATCGCCACGCCTACCGACTACAATCCCGAAACCAACTACTTCGATACCAGTAGCGTCGAGGTGGTGATACAGCAGGTCATGGCCGTCAATCCCGAGGCGGTGATGGTGATCAAGTCCACCGTGCCGGTGGGTTATACCGCCGAGGCGAGCCAGCGTTTTGGCACGAGGAACCTGATCTTCTCGCCGGAGTTTCTGCGCGAGGGCAGGGCGCTCCACGACAACCTCTATCCCTCGCGTATCATCGTCGGGGAGCGTTCCGAGCGTGCGGCGGCTTTTGCCGAGCTGCTCAGGCAGGGGGCTGTCAAGCAGGACGTGGAAGTGCTGCTGACCAACAGCACCGAGGCCGAGGCCATCAAGCTGTTCGCCAACACCTACCTGGCCATGCGAGTGGCCTACTTCAACGAGCTGGACACCTACGCCGAGACCCATGGCCTGGATGCGCGCCAGATCATTGAGGGTGTGGCGCTGGACCCGCGCATCGGCGGGCACTATAACAACCCCAGTTTCGGTTATGGGGGGTATTGCCTGCCCAAGGACACGCGGCAACTGCTGGCCAACTACGCCGATGTGCCGAGCAACATGATTCAGGCCATTGTGGACGCCAACCGTACCCGCAAGGATTTCATCGCCGAGTCCGTGCTCAAGCGTCAGCCGGAAGTGGTCGGTGTCTATCGCCTGATCATGAAATCTGGGTCTGACAACTTTCGTGCCAGCGCCATGCAGGGGGTGATGAAGCGCATCAAGGCCAAGGGGATCGAGGTGGTGGTCTACGAACCGGCTCTGGAGGCCGACAACTTCTACCACTCCCGGGTGGAGCGTGACCTCCAGGCCTTCAAGGCAGGCTGTGATGTCATCCTCGCCAATCGAATGGTGGACGAGTTGCAAGATGTCGCCGAGAAGGTCTACACCCGGGATTTGTTCGGCAGTGACTGATGGCGCGACCCCACGATCGCCGCGCTCCCCCAGCCGACACCGTTATCGTGCCCATCCATAACGCGGTGGACGCGGTGGCGGCGTGCGTGTTCCAAACTAATGACGTTATCATCTCAGGTGCTTATCAATGGACTACTCCCCGCTGGCGATACCCGATGTCGTGCTGCTGACGCCGAAGGTGTTTGGTGACGAGCGTGGCTTCTTTATGGAGACCTTCCGCCAGATTGAATTTGAGCAGCACTGCGGCAACTACCAGTTCGTGCAGGACAACCATAGCCTTTCCGCCCACGGCATCCTGCGTGGTCTGCACTATCAGTTGGAGAAGCCCCAAGGCAAGCTGGTACGGGTGACCTGCGGTGAGGTATTCGACGTAGCGGTGGACCTGCGCCAATCGAGCCCCACCTTTGGCCAGTGGGCCGGGGTCATGCTCAGCGCCGAAAAAAAGCAGTTGCTGTGGGTACCGCCAGGCTTTGCCCACGCGTTTTACGTCATCAGCGACGAGGCCGAGTTTCAGTACAAGTGTACTGACTATTACAATCCCGGCGATGAGTACAGCATTCGCTGGGATGATCCCACCCTGGCTATTGACTGGCCGCTGGTGGATGGAGAGGCGCCACGGGTGTCTGAGAAAGACGCCGCGGGTCAGGCTTTCATGGATGCCCCAAAGTTCGGATGAAGGGTGATCGAGGTTTGAATTCTGGTTCGCCCATATTTGATATCTGTGCAGGGGAGGGTTGTCCGTAACGTGAAAAGGCTCATCGGTGTACGCGGTTGGATTGGCTGGCCCAAGGGGAAACGCGGCAACAGAAATACTGCCCACGCTGATGCCGAGATGTACGACGAGTATGCCTTGATCGCAGAATCAGGCCTGTTCGATGCCGATCGCTATCTGGCTCAAAATCCGGACTTGGCAGAGGCGGGAATTGATCCGCTGGTGCATTACTTACGGCACGGTGGCGCCGAAGGCCGAGGACCAGGCTCGGCATTCGATACAGTCTACTACCGCTCTCAATTGCCCGCTGGTGAGGTCGAAGGGTGGGCGACCTTGCTGCACTTTCTCGAGATCGGGCAGGCTCAGGGGCTCAAGCCGCGCCGGGAATGTACTGATGAACCCTGGTGGAGGCAGCTGCAGGGGCCTGGTGAGGTGCCTGACTCTTTTCTGGCGAACAGCGAGTTCCTGGCTGGGGGATGGCCCAAGCAACCTAGCAGACAGTATCGGCAGTTATCATTCTTGTATTCAATGCAATAGAGGCACTCGGTGACTGTCTCGATTCAGTGGCGCAACATAGTCAAATCGACTGCCGGATTATCGTGATCGACGACGGCAGTATGGATTCGGCCGTGCAGCAATTGCTGGATAGTTACCGCTCTCGCTGGCCTTTCGAGTGTTACCGTAACCCGACTAACATGGGCTTCACTCGCACGGTGAACCAGGGAGTGCAGCTGGCCGGTAGCGCGATGCGGTCCTGCTCAACGCGGATACCCAGGTGACTCCCCTCTGGCTGGGCCGAGTACGTGTTGCTGACTACCATGATCTCTGGCATGGCCAGGCTCACCGCGAAGCGTTTCTGGCCAGTAGAGAGCCGGACCTGCAACGGTTGCGAAAACGCTACTTCCCCGAACGGCAAGTGCTGTTCCCTGTGGTAATGGGTACGGCGAATGCCAAGCCCTTCCCCCCCCCTCCCGACGCGCTGATGACGCGCTCTATGGCGTGCTTGCCGTAAGGCATACCCTCCTTCGATCTCCGCTGATACCATACGTGGCTTTCTGCTGCCCCTGGATGCCGCCGATATCCGCTGGGCATTCATTGCCTGACCATTGCACAAAGCAGAGTGTTCATTGATTAGCCAACTACCGTCATTTCTACGCCTTGGCCCGCGCAAGCAAACGCTGAGCGATACCCCCGAACCCGGCTGGTTCGATGCCGAGTGGTACTTGAGCCAGTACCCGGATGTCGTGGCATCCGGCATGGGGGCCTGGCGCCACTTCTACATGCATGGCCGCCATGAGGGGCGCATGCCTTGCCTGGCGCATGCGAAGCTTTGGGGCCGTGGCGAGTTACCGGCGGCGGTGTTAGCTGAGCTGAAAGCCTCGTTGCGTACACGCCCTTCGCTTCAGGCCAACTACGCCGCATGGTTGCTGGGTCGCTGGCATGCGGTACACCACGAATGGCGCGAAGTGTGGCGCTACATGCGCCATTACTCCACCACCTTGCGCGATGGTACGCCGTTGTTTATGCACCGAATGCCGGTGATGCTGGCGGTGGAAGCGATGCGCATGAGGCGGCAACATCTTCGAGCCGGCCGGATGCTCGGCAAGTGGGAGAAGCGCGAGGGAGCGAGCACCGAAAGTGAGCTTGCCAGGGCGAACCTGCTCCACCCGATGTACGAAAGGCGAAAGGGCGCAAAGGGGCGTTGGCTCGCCCAAGTGAATCGTCCCTATGTACTGAGCGGGCTGGCGCCGCTTGTGTTTCGGAATGAGCTGCCGGAGGAACGGCCGCCCTCGATGGATGCGCTGTACGCGGATATCCCCCCTGGAAGTGCCCAGCCCGCGCCACATGAGACGGTCTCGGTGATCGTGCCGGCGTACAATGCATCCACCGGGCTGAAAGCGGCAGTGGAAAGCGTGTTGCGCCAGACATGGCCGGCCCTGGAGGTGTTGATCGTCGATGATGCCTCCACCGACGATACACGTGCCGTGGCGCAAGCGCTGTCGCTGGGTGACGAGCGCGTGCGGGTGATCGAGCAGCCTTCGAACCAGGGCGCCTATGCGGCGCGTAACGCGGGGTTGCGTGAGTCGCGTGGCGACATGTTGACCGTTCACGACAGCGATGACTGGTCTCATCCCCAGAAAATCGAGCAACAGGTGCTGGCGTTGCGCGCGGCGCCGCACAAGGTGGCCTGCATTTCCCACTGGATCCGGGCTTCCAGCGAGCTGACGTTCGGCAGTTGGCAGACTCCGTCGGGCTGGGCCGGGTGGTGTCACCGCAATACATCATCCCTGATGTTCCGGCGGAGTGTGTTCGAGCAACTGGGCTACTGGGACCGGGTCAATTGCAGCGCGGATACCGAGTATTTTCATCGCATCATGACCGCCTTCGGGCGCGATGCGGTGCTCGAGGTGGCGCCTGGTGTGCCATTGGCGTTGGGCCGTATCAGTGCCACCTCACTGACACAGGCTTCCGACACCAGTATCTTTTCGATTTTTTCCGGCATGCGGCAACAGTACGATCAGGCCTTCAATGCCTGGCATGCCCAGGCGGGGGAGGCCTCCGCCCTCTACTTGCCAGAGCATCCGCAAGCGCGCCCCTTCCCCGCGCCGCAAGGAATGCTGCGATGAGCTGATACAGCGTTGGGTGAGTGTCATATGAGTCTTCTTTTTTTGCTACCCAATGGACATCATGGATTTTTTGGAGACGTGGCGGATGCCGCTATTTTTTGTGCATATACCGAAGACCGCCGGGACGAGCTTTCGGTTGGGGGCCGAGAAGTATTTTTCGTCGGAGCGCATTGTCTATGATTACGGCAAAAATTCGGACACGACGTCCGCCCTGGTCAAGGCGTATCTGTATGGCGATGCGCCCGATTCCTGGCAATTCAGGCAGGCACTGTTAGCCGAAAAGGCGGACATGATCGGCGGGCATGTGCGTATCGGGCGCTTTGTCTCCTTGCTTGGCGTGGGGAGTACCATCACCTTCCTGCGCGAACCGCTGCAACGTGTTGCGTCGGAATATGCGCACTTTGTCAGGCATAACGGGTACAAGGGCAGCTTCAAGGAGTTCTATTCGGACCCGAAGATGCATAACCGCCAGCTCAAGGCCCTTCAAGGGGTGAATACCGAAGCCATCGGGTTGATCGGGCTGACGGAGCGATATCCGGAAAGTCTGGAAATGCTCAATAAGCACTTTGGCATCAATATCCCCAGGCGAGAGGACAATCAGGGCAAGCCAAAGCTGAATGCGCAACACCAGCTCGATAAAGAGGATGTCGCAGCGCTCAAGCGTCTGAACAAGCGGGATATTGCGCTGTACCAGCATGCCACGGCGCTGTTCGAATCGCGTTATGCGATGTTCAAGTCGGATCAGCCCTGGGCGCATGCCCGCCTTGTCGAGGCCAGTACCAAGCGAGTGAGCGGATGGGCCTGGTGGGCGGGCGAAAACAACAGCGATGAGCCGCTGGATATCGAGGTGTGGGTGAACGATGAGCTTGCCGGCAGCGTGCGAGCGGTGGAGTTGCGCCCCGAGTTGTGCCGCTTGTTGCCGCCGCGTGGGGGGCACGTGGGCTTCCATCTACCAGTGAAGCTTTCCGCGGGGGATCGGGTACAATGCCGGGTTACCTCGACCGGGCAGCGCTTTCCGCCAACCCCGCGTCGCGTGGTGGAACCGGCAAAGTCCTGAATTCATGGAATAACTGCAGCGGGAGCGTCAGTGCGTTTTTACAGATGTCAGAACCCTTCAGATCGCCAGATGTTTTCATGAATTCCGATCGTGCGCCTTTCTGGCACCGTGTACCGCGGTTTCGTAGCCATCGGGACCTGGTTTGGGATTCAGCCGCCGATAGGTGGACATGCTGTGGTGAGGAGCCGACCTTCGAGCTCCATGGGCAGCGGCCATGGCCGGGCTGGAATATGGTCGAGCTGGATATCGAAGGCGATATCCTTCACGGCGTGGCCTCCTTCGTGCTGGAGACCCGGCGCCGGCGTATTCGTGTCGACATGCCGCTCAGGTCCAGCAAGACAGCCAAGCGGATGTTGCACGTGCCGCTGGGGGTGCGGCGCATCACCATGCAGGTGTTCAATGCCCATGGCGGCTTCAATATCACGCGTTTTCGCTGGATCTGGCTGTCGCCCATGTTCGCGCGTGGCCGCCTGGCGAATCGTCTCTCCAACATTCACCCTTCCTACCAGGGGCTCTCGGAAAAGCAGGTCATTCGTGCTCTGCACCTGGAGTCGGTGGCGCGCTGCCGCAGCTGGCGGCATGTCGCCTATTCCGAGCTCGAGCGCACCATCGCCAGGGATTGTGCACGTCATGACTATCACCAGTGGGTAGCGCTGGTGGAGCCCGTTCGCAAGGAGACACCGGGCAACGCCCCACAGTCCCCCCGGATGTTGATGGAACGGCCACTGATTTCCGTACTGATGCCCTTTGGCCCTGAGCTGATGCACTTTGGGCCTGAAACAGCGCATTCCCTTGTCAATGACCCGCATGGTGCGGACGAGGAAATCGACAAGGCCCTCGAACCGTTGAGGGAGTCGCTGCTTTCCATGCTCAACCAGCACTACGCACATTGGGAGTTATGCGTGGTGCTGTCGCCTGGGGTGGACCCTGTCATGGCAGCGAAGGTGCGGCAGTGCCTGGGGACCGATGCCCGCGTGAGGGTATCCAATGGCGCTGTCGAAAGCCTCGGCCGCCTGTCTCATCAGGCATTCATCGAATCCAACGGGGAAGGGGTCATGTGGCTTTCGCCAGGGGATTGCCTGGCCGAGGATGCCTTGCAGCGCGTGGTGGAGGCCTGGAACAGGCAGCCGGCCGCGCAGCTCTTCTATGCCGATGAAGATGAGCTCAACGAACGGGGTGAACGCGTTCGCCCGCGTTTCAAGCCAGGGTGGAATCCCGACCTGTTGCTCTCGTGCAACTACGTGGGGCGCCTGGCGCTCTACAAGCGTCGCATCCTGTGGCGCCTGGAGGTCTACCGCGATATCGGCCGCTTTGATCATCATCACTTGAATGCCAATGAACTGGACCATGCCATGGCACTGCGTTTTCTGGCCTGGTGGTATCAGCTCACGAGTGAGCGGCGGGCGGCCACGGTGTGTCATCTACCCTGGGTGCTCTATCATCGCGGCGAGCGGGCACACGTTGCCGGCTCTGCAGCGGAGGCAACAGGGGAAACGGACGTACAGGGGCTGGCCCACACGGTCGGGCAGGTTCAGGCACTGCTGGCTCTTCTACCGGGTGGGGAAGGCGCGGTGGCGGAACCGGGGATGCTTCCCGAAAGCGTGCGGGTAAAGTGGCCGCTGCCGGTGCCGCCTCCCTTGGTCAGCCTGCTGGTGCCCACCCGCGATGGCGTGGATATTCTCAGGCCCTGCGTCGATGCCATTCTCGAACGTACGGAATATCGGCACTTCGAACTGCTGATCCTGGACAACCAGAGCACCTGTGCCGAGACGCTGGCCTACATGGCGGAGGTGGAACAGCGTGATCCGCGAGTCAGGGTGCTGCGCTGGGATCATCCGTTCAACTATTCGGCGATCAACAATTTCGGGGCCGAACACGCCAAGGGCGAGATCATCGGGCTGGTCAACAACGATGTGGAGCCCATGGAGGGGGAGTGGCTCACCGAAATGGTCAGCCAGGCCTGCCGGCCCGAGATCGGCTGTGTGGGGGCAAAACTCTATTACCCCAACGACACCATCCAGCATGGTGGCGTGATTCTTGGCCTTGGCGGCGTGGCCGGGCACGCCCATCGTTTCTTCCCCCGCCACGAGGATGGCAACGCCGGGCGGTTGAAGCTGGTGCAGAACCTCTCGGCGGTGACAGCGGCATGCCTGTTGCTGCGCAAGGAGGTCTTCGATGCGGTGGGTGGCCTCAACGAGGCGGATCTCAGTGTCGCCTACAACGATGTGGATCTATGCCTGAAGGTTCGTGAAGCGGGGTACCGCAACCTATGGACGCCCTATGCCGAACTTTATCACCATGAGTCCATTTCACGTGGTGCGGAAGACACGCCCGAGAAGCGGGCACGCTGGCTGCGTGAAATCGCCTACATGAAGCGTACCTGGGGGAAAAAGCTGCGTAATGACCCGGCCTACAATCCCAACCTCACCCTGGTGTACGAGGACTTTTCTTTCCGGTGAGCGCTTCGCTGGTGAGGAGTGAGGGGCATCGGGGTAAGGAGAAAGCAGCAAGCGGCAAGGAGCGGGGAGAAATGAGACATGAGTGAACGCTGGTTGCTGCTGAGCGATGGGGCGCGGCCGACCGAGGATATCTACTTCCTCGAGTCGGCGGCGCCCCATTTGCGTTCCCTTGGCCATGATGTGGGGCGCTTGGATGTGCGCGGCTGGCGTGGGCTGTTCGGCAAGATGATCGCGGGGCGGCTGGTGGGGGTGAACCTGCTGATTTGCCGAACGCTGCCGGTAGGGTGGATGAACTGGCTTGAGCGTCACCGTGCCCAGTTCGGGCGAATCGTCTATCTGATCGATGACGACCTGAAGGCGGCTGGGGACGATGTGACACTCCCCGAGGCTTACCAGCTGCGCATGGCCAACGCCGCAGCTCATCAGGGGCGTTTGTTGGCGCTCGCTGACCAGGTAGTGGCGTGCAGCCCGGCATTGGCTGTGCGTCTGCGTGAACGCCATGCCAGTGTGTCAGTACTCACTCCGCCCTTGATCGTGCCATTGCCGGGTCGCGAGCACTTCACGACTCCCCCCGATTCCGAGTCACCGTGGCGGGTCGGTTACCACGGCACTCGCGCTCATCTGGCGGATATCCAGCACATCTCGCCAGCCCTGGCGCAGCTGCACGACGTTCGCGACGATGTAACGTTCGAGGTGATGCTGGGTACCCACTTGCCGGATGCCTTGAATGGGCTCGAGCGGCTCACGGCACCCAGCCCGCTCCCTTGGCAAGCGTTCCGCGAGTATCAGCGCGAGAATCGCCTGCACATTGGCCTGGCGCCGCTGCTGGAGACGCCGTTCAATCGCGGTAAATCCTTCATAAAGTTCCTGGATATCGCCGCCATGGGCGCAGTGGGTGTTTACTCACGCCGCAGCCCTTACACCGACTTGGTCGAGCACGGGGTGAATGGGCTGCTGGCCGGTGATGACCCGAGCGAGTGGCGGGACGCCCTGGCCTGGCTGCTCGACCATCCCGACAAGGCGGCTGCCATGGCGGCCAATGCGGCCGAGACGGCACGACGCGTGGGCGATGTGCAGCTTGCCGCCGCCTTCTGGAACAAACTGCATTAACGACTCACGACTCACGACTCACGACTCACGACTCACGACTCACGACTCACGACTCACGACTCACGATTCACCCCTCCCACCTTATTCTTTCCCCGATTCCTCCCCCGTACCCTTCATCTTTTCTCCTTCCGCAACGCAATGGTTACCGATTGTCGCCAAGCCCTCCGTGGCCCGGCGGCAGGGCGCGCCAGGCTGAATCTGCCGGGACGGCAAGATAATGCTACATTTGTTCAATTCAAGCCACTGTATTTAAAAGGAATTAAAAAAACTCAATTTATTTTGCCTTCCTGGCGCTGCCAAACCCCCATTGTGCAGCTATGATCAAGTGGTAGGCCTGCTTACATAATTACACAAAAGGCTGGGGCAAAGACATGAACCGCAAGGGCATCATTCTGGCAGGGGGCTCAGGGACTCGCTTGCACCCGATAACACGCGGTGTGTCCAAGCATCTGTTGCCCATCTATGACAAGCCGATGATCTACTATCCCATCTCGGTACTGATGTTGGCTGGCATCCGCGAGATTCTGATCATCTCCACCCCACAGGACCTACCCCAGTACCAGAGCTTGCTTGGCAGTGGTGAAGAGTTCGGGGTGCATTTCGAGTATGCCGAGCAGCCAAGCCCGGATGGCCTTGCGCAGGCATTCATCATCGGCGAAGCGTTCATTGGTGGGTCACCCGTTTGCCTGGTGCTGGGCGACAATATCTTCCATGGTCAGCACTTCTCCGACCAGCTCAAGCGAGCTAACCAGCATGCCACGGGAGCCACGGTGTTCGGTTACCTGGTCAAGGACCCGGAACGCTTCGGGGTGGTGGAGTTCGATGAGCAAGGCCGGGCGATCAGCATCGAGGAAAAACCCGCCAAGCCAAAATCCAGTTACGCGGTTACGGGCTTGTACTTCTACGACAACGATGTTGTGGAAATCGCCAAGCAAGTGAAACCATCCGGACGAGGCGAGCTCGAGATCACCTGTGTCAACAATGCCTATCTGAAACGCGGCGACCTCAGGGTAGAGCGCCTGGGGCGTGGATTCGCCTGGCTGGATTCCGGTACCCACGACAGCCTGCTGGAGGCCAGCCAATACGTCCAGACCATAGAGAATCGGCAAGGGCTGAAGATTGCCTGCCTGGAAGAGATCGCCTGGCAGCAACACTGGATCAGTGATGAATACCTGCTCACGCATGCCAAGGCGCTATCCAAGACAGGCTACGGAGAATACCTGAACCGCCTGGTCATGGAAAAAGTGAAGCTCTAGTACTTTTAGTTGGTGATATTTAATACTGTGAATTTAAGCTCAGTGATTTTAAGCTCTGAGTTGATTAACTAGCCTCATGGGAGGCCGGCACCATGCTTTTCGTTTTTCTTACCTATTCTCATAGATTACGAATGACACGCAAGTGTAATAACGGCGATGCGCCAGGCTAGCCCCCATAGCTGGTGGGATGACGTTTAACTGGCGAACGTTTGGAAATTCGGCGACATAGTAGTAGGCGTAGTAATAATCGAAGTATTAGGAAAAGTATTAGGGGTGGTATTAGGGATAGTGTTAGGAATAGTATTAGAAGCAGTACTAGAAATAGTATTAGAAATAACATTATAAGATGTATTATAAATAGTAGTAACAGCCTCAAAAAAAAGGTTTACGTGGGCTTCCCTTCAAGGATGCACCGCAATTCAGTTTACGATGTCGAGGTTCATCCAGGAGGTGAAGCTCTATGACTCAAGTGCTTCTGCTGGGAGCGACAGGTTTTATCGGTTCGAGCATCGCTAAGGAACTGGATCATCAAGGAATTGATTGGGTCGGGGTGGCGCGGAATTATCACGCCGGGGAACGACCAACTCTTTCATTGAGTGATCGTAAGGCAATAATCCTGGCTCTTGAGTCGAGGCCTATCATCATCAATGCTCTGGGTGGTTTGAAGCCAAAGAGTTTCAGTGACAACTTCTCAGAGGCGATGAATGAGTTCTGGGCTAGCCTGGATCGGTTGACCTGCTATCTACAGGACAAGCCCCCTGCGGGGATATTGCATATCTCATCGGCGGGTACCGTCTATGGGGAAGCCCCTGGCCGTGCCAGCCTGGAAACGGATCCGCTTCGGCCAAGCTCCTGGTATGGGCGAATGAAGGTCATGGAAGAGGGCATGATTCGCTGCCTTGCTAACGACTACGGCATTCCGATTGCCTGTGCCAGAGTATCCAATCCTTTTGGCAATCGGGAGGCCTCGCACCACGGCCTGATCGACGTGCTGATTACAAGACTGCGAAAAAGGGAAGCATTCCAGGCGGCATTCCCTGAGGGAGCTCAGCGTGATTTCATCTATGCGCCCTGTATGGCAGAAAAGCTGGTGAGGCTGGCCATGGAAGGGCACACCGGCATTTTCAATGTGGGTGGGGGGGAGCCGACACCTTTGCAGTCGATAATCGATAAGGCCCGCGAGCTCGTGCCTGGAGCCAGCATTATGCAGTGTGACCCCAACCCTTCAGATATCGTCAATAGCTACATTTCCACGGACAAGGTCAATGAACTTCTAGGCCCCTCCGACTGCGCCCTGAACATCGAACAGTATCTCATAAATAAACTTGGCTGATGATATGAAACTACTGATCAGGAAGGCAGCAAAAAAAATACGCTCAAATCCGAAGGACTTCCGAAGTCTCTTGGAGAGCTCGCGTGTTGACTGGAAGCAATATGCGAACACAACGCCTTCCACCGTGAAAGACCCCATCGGGTTCTTTCTCGAGAACTATGATCAGTACCCATTAAAAGTAACTGGTTGGTTTGATTCAGACTACTACCTTTCCGAACACCGGGATGTGCGTCAGGATGGGGCCAATCCGCTGGTTCATTTTCTGCTGTATGGAGAGAAGGAAGGAAGGAGAGCATTTTCACCCACTGAGCAACCCATTAATTTCAATCAGGAAATACAGCATCCGAAAGTGAATGAAGATGATGCGTGCAGACTAAGAGTGATCAGCAAGGATGTTGTATCGCTTGGTAAGAAACTAGTGGAATCGACATCGCGAGACACGCCCCGCCATACGAGCCTCAGGAAGGCATTAGATTCGTCGCCTGTGGATTGGTCAGCGCTGATACAGATTATGGGGGCAAAGGATCGTGATGATGCAGTATCAAAATTCATTGCACTGTCAAATGATGATTTGCCGGTTTTAGATGGTTTTTTCGACCCTAAACTGTATTTGGAATTTTATCCTGATATACGTGCTGCTGGCGTTAATCCACTGGAGCACTATCTTCTACATGGAAAGTCTGAAGGTAGGGCAGGTTGGGTTAATATAGAAGAATTTATAATAGAAGGAGGGGCGTGCTGGAACCCAAATCTGAAGACAGTTGTAGTTGTTACGCACGATGCAACATCGACAGGCGCGCCAGTAGTTTCACTAGAGGTCGCCAAAAAGCTTGCTAAAAGCTATAATATTATTACGGCATCATTGCAGGGAGGTGCATTGTATGATCGGTTTGTAGAATGTGGTGTATCTCATTTTAATGCTCCCGCTCATTATGGATTAGGTGCGCTCAGGCACATTCTCGAACGGTTGGTTTCCATTTGGGGAATAGATTGTGTTTTGCTGAGCTCAGTGGAGTCTCTACCGTTCATTGAAGCTGCATCAAGCATAGGTATACCGACTGTAACTCTAATACATGAGTATTCAGAATATACTCGCCCAGTAGGAAAAATGAGCAGGGCTATTATTGCTTCAGATATAGTTGTTTACCCTTCTGGCTCTCTCAAGAAATCGGGGCTTGCGGAGCTGTATGATAAAACTGGAGCGAGAAATGAACCAAATCACATCTATGTGCAACCACAGGGCTATCTTGGCTTTGCCGAAAAAATTTCAGTAGATTCAGGCTGGTCTTTACTCAAAAAATTGAGTCTTGAGGATGATTCAATCATTATCGCAGGTGCCGGTCATGTCCAACCTAGAAAAGGCGTGGACTGGTTTCTTCAAACCTGTTATTACATGAAAAAAATTCTTCATAAGCAAGGTGATCCTAGGGCTAATAAACTACAGTTTGTTTGGCTCGGTGGGGGGTATGAGGAAGACGATGTACATGTGTCCGTTTGGCTTAGAACTTATATAAAACAATCTGGTATCGAAAAACAGTGCCACTTCCCAGGCGCTGTCCATGATGTCAGGGCAGCGCTGATGGATGCGGATATATTTTTACTTTCATCAAGGCTTGACCCCTTCCCGAATGTTGCTGTGGATGCATTGAATGCGGATTGCGCTTTAGCGGTTTTCAAGGGAGCGAGCGGTATTTCTGATTTTGTGAAAGAGCACGATGGTAGATTCGTAGAAGCACCATACGGTGACTGTTATTCCTTGGCGGAAAGTTTAGTAGCAGGCCTTGATTATTTGATAGTTCGTGATGGTATAAATCACGATATATGTGTAAGGCATCTTTCATTCGATCACTACGTTTCAGAAATAGATTCCTACCTTAGGCTAGCGTCCAGACAGAAAGAAGAAATTGAACATGTAATTGAGTGTTCGCAGGCGTTTAAAGAACGCTTCGATCCCGATTTCTATCGATTGTCTATTGGTGAGGGTGACCGTAGACGCCATTTTCTTACGCTTCTCTATAAGGGCCTGATTTACTCAAAGCCGTTCGCAGGTTCTGATGCAAAGGGGGCTGTTGAAAGCAGGCCATACAAGCATGGAGAGTCGTTTTTCAATTATGTTGAATGGCTGATGCTGCAAGAAGATTTTAGTATGCCCCTTTCTATTCTGAATGGGGCGGAGTGTGAGCCCTACGAAGGAAGGGTCGCCATACAGTTTCATGTCTTTTATAATGACTTGATACTCGAATATTGTAAGTACTTCGAGACCTTGGTCGGTCATGACGTCGATCTCTTTGTCAGCCATGTAAACGACCTTGGAGAGCATGAGCTCAGCATGCTTCAGGATTGTGTTTCTGGAAGGCTTGTAACAGATAAAGTGGAAAATATCGGGCGCGACGTACATCATTTTCATCAGCAATTTATTGAACATATTCAAGACCACTATGACGTAGTAGGTCATTTTCATACAAAGAAGTCGACTGACAGTGCAGATGGCATAGGAGACCGTTGGCGACGCTATCTACTTGGGAATCTGCTGGGGTCGCCCCAAGCCACCAGGGAAGTGCTGGCGAATTTCAATGATCAGGCAGTTGGTCTCGTGTTTTCCGAGGATGCCCACTGTATCGACGAGGCAGACAACGGTGAGGCAATCGAAACGCTTCTCGAACCGTTGGGCTATTCGCGAAGGCCCTATTACCACACGTTCCCGGTGGGCACCATGTTCTGGGCGCGCGTTCAAGCGCTGAGCGATCTCAGCCGCCTGGATAGTGAGACGTTCAAGCTTACCGAGCCGGTTCCCTACGATGGGACCGTGCTGCATGCATTTGAAAGGGTATTGCCACAATTGATTCAGGAAACTGGCTTCAAAATACGGCGAGTCTATACCCAACGTACATTCTGGTGATGGTCCATGAAACGTAAATTGATCATACATGTGGGCATGGGTAAGACCGGCAGCTCATCCATTCAAAAAACGCTGCGCATGGCCAGGCCTCAGCTGAAAGAGGCCGGCATACTCTACCTTGGTTTGATGCTGGAACATACCAAGCTTTCAGGTAACCTTTCATGGCATCAAGTGTCTGGCTGGCGAGATTATCTGAAGGAGCATGCCAAGGGAAGTGACATAGCTAATCGTCAGTTATCAGATGCCTTTGCCGAGCTCGATGCCTACCTGCCCGAAAGCATCCATACACTCGTGTGGTCCAATGAGTCACTTTTCGACAGCATCCAGCTGGTCAGGCCCGCATTGCAGGCCATCAGCCAGCATATGGATATACAGGTAGTGGGTTATATACGACGACCAGATACCTGGATCACTTCCGCCTATTTGCAATGGGGGATCAAACACAAAACTTATAAAGGGCCTTTAAAGTCTTTCAGTGTTTGGTCTAAGGATATGCCTTATGTCGTTTATTCCAAGGCTTCCTCGTGGCACGCACTTGTTGAGAATTCATGGTTCGCCAATTTTGATGCAATTCCTGACGTCAGTGAACATTTCCTGAAGAGTCTTTGGCCTGACATCGCTCCTGGTATTCCCATGCAACGTGAGAATGATACGCCTTCGCCCGCTGCAATGGCTTTGTTTGCACTGCATAACTCATTGTCAGTAGGTCAGGTCCTTCCATCCGAAATTGAACCTTTGTTGATAAAGGCTGGCTTGGTTGGTGAAATGCAGAAATCGCATCCTTACAACCAATTGTTACCCGAACAAGCTGACGTGATTACTTACGTGGAGAATAACTGGGAAGAAGTGGAAAGAATCAACGCGCTTATGAAAGAAATGGGTCAGCCAGAATTTGATGTTTCCACACCAAGGTTCAAGGACTATTCAACGTCACAGCTTGATATCAACCGCGCCATGATGGAGCTCATCGTCTCCTTGGCACGCGAAGTGGATAGGCTAAAGTCCAGGCTGGATGCCCAGGAGTCCCGAAATGATTGAAGAGATTATCATTCATATCGGCATGCATAAAACAGGGTCTACTTCAATTCAAGAAACTCTTTCTAGAATAAACATGGCAGATATGGAATACCTTGATCTTGGGCATTCTAATCATTCGGGTTTTTTGGCGACATGTCTCTTGAAACATCCTGAGTTATATCATAATCACTTTAGGAATGGTCTCAATAGGGAGGGTGCGCTCAATCTTCAAAGTGATTATTTAACAAAGCTGCATAGCACCCTTTTGCATTGCTCGAGTAGGAGGGCAATTGTTTCAGCTGAGTATCTTTCCCAGCCTGGGGTTTCCATAGGTGAATTGGTAAAATTAAATAATTTTTTGTCAGATTATGCCTCGCGTATAAAAATATATGGCTATGTCAGGTCTCCAGTTGGCTTTATGCAATCGGCTTTTCAACAAAGGTTAAAGGGTGGCGGACGTGTACAACTTAATGCTCAGCAGTTGTATCCGTGCTACCGGGCGCGCTTCGAAAAATATGATAAAGTTTTTGGGAGGGATAATGTAGAGTTGATTCCTTTCAAGGTTGATTCTCTTGCTAAATCCGATGTTGTTCATGATTTCGCCCAAAGAATTGGTGTGAGTTTGTCTGGCTCGGAAATTTTTCGCGCTAATGAGTCTCTTTCATTGGAGGCTGTGTCGTTATTATATGCTTTCTGTAATTTTGGTGTCTTGGCGTCGCCCTATCAAGGTTTTACTAATGATCACCATCGTTTGGTTAGAGTTCTCTCAACATTAGGAGAAAGCAAGCTCGCATTTTCCGGCTCATTGGTTGAAAATGTTCTTGATGCGAATCATGATGACTTATCGTGGATTTCTCATCGGGTTGGTGAGTCGATATTGGATTGCCATAGAGGTGATGGTTTTTCAGTTGCTTGTGAACAAGATTTATTTTCTGTCGCTTTAGATAACGCGAGTTCGATACTTTCTCTTATTCGGCGATGTTCATTCGAACAAGGTCTCAAAAACAAGACGGCTATCCTTAAAGACATTATACATATCCTCTACTCTCAACCTCCATATGATTGCAGGTATATCAATAGAGAAGTTTTTAGTGATTTACAACGAACTGTAATTGTGAATTCAAGTGGAGACTATGTCGCAATTTTGTCTGCTTTAGTTTTGGCGTTGAGGAAGTGTGGGGAGTACTCTGCTTCGCGCGCTGTCTACTCCTCACTTGTCCGCTTAAAGAATAGTCGTATTATTAAAGTTGGATTTTCTGAATTAATCACTAGTGAGAGGCTGTTGAGTGAAGTTTCTGAGGAGCATTGCACAGATCTAGAAGAATTTGTAGGCCAATGTGTTAAGAAAATCAAGCCTACTCCTGAACAGCTTGCGTATTGGATTGAAATGTTAAGAATTGCGTTAACAGGTAAGGACTCTGCCGGGTATGAACATTTTTCCGCTAACGACCCATTGTTTACACCTGAGCAAATTACCATACTCGAAGATGAAAAGTTAGGGCCAGCAGTGGCCTTGAGAGAGCTGGCTATTTCATTCGAGCGTCAGGGGCAGTTGCAGGAAGCAAGCTCAGTGCTTGCTGCCGCACTCAAACTACGGCCAGATGCCATGGGATTACAGAAGCTTCAAGAACGAGTGTTGAAGAAATTGAGTACGCCATTATGATCCATGGCGTATTTTTGACCTATACCGACTATTGGGTTTTATGGAGTTATCTGTGATGGAAGACGTGACGCATCAAGAGCCTATCGTGATATCAACCGAGTCCCTGATCGACAGAATCAGATCTCGTCATCCCAACGCACTTGCCCACATCCCGGAAAAGCGGGCGGTGATGCTCGTTCGCATTACTCTTCAGGCGTTGGCGGAAGAAATCAATGCTGTCGATGAGGGGCGGTTGAGAGTGCCTGGTCTTGGGCGAGTTACCATTCGCCAGGTGGAGCGCGAGAATGACGGTGAAACTAATGTCATCAAACGCGTCATTCTCAGCCCAACGAAGTCTAAAGAACAAGCCTAGCTTGCCCTTGAAGGGCCAGTCATCAGTCAGGCAGCCAGAATGATCAAAAGAGTCGTGTCATCATGGAGCCGTGGAGGCACCCGAAACATGCCCGAGGTGCTTTTGCATATTGGCGCGCCCAAGTCGGGGACGTCGGCCATTCAGCGTTTCTGTCAGTTGAACCGGGGCTGGTTGGAGCAACAGGGGTATTTTTATCCAGAGCATACGCTGGATGTGAATGGGGTTTCCGGTGGCCATACGCAACTGGCGGGACGTTTGATCAATGGTGAGAGGGATGCCGCCGCGCACTGGTTCAATGAGCAGCTCGGTCATGCCCGACGCCAAAAGGCATGCCTGCTTCTCTCCGCGGAAGGCCTGTACGGTCGGGAAGCCGAGATGTCGGCCATCACCAAAGGCTTGCGAGTGCGTATCGTGGCGTTCTTGCGTGCACCGATTGACTACCTGCTGAGTAACCACAACCAGGGCATCAAGCGGCATATGGGTACCCAGCGCTTGATCGATGCCGCTAGCGGTATGTTGCGCTTGCCCGTTGAACCATTGGTAGGTGTTCCGTTCCTGCGCTGGGCGGATGCGTTTGGCGATGAACAGTGTGTCTTCCTGCCTTATCAATCCCCGCTCGAGGGTGGTGAGCCTATTGAAGGGGTCTTTCTGAGGCAGCTTGGTATCACCGATGTGAAGGTGCTTGGCAAGGTCGAAGCAGCCGGCATCACCAACCGCAGCTACGTACGTTCAGCATTGGAAATCAAGCGACTGCTCAATACGGTGCTTCCCGAACTGGCCGATGAAGTTGCCTATCGTGTGGATTGGAGCTTGCAGGGCTATTCAGACCGGGCAACCGAGCAACGCGGCCATACCGTAAATGACTTGCCCGCTACTTTGCGCGCGGAACTGCAGGCACACCTGTATATCAAGATGGCGCCCGTGATCGAGCGATTTCCCGTATTGACACCGCTGATAGCCGAATGCGATGCGGCAACCAACCTGGAACCTTTTGTCGGGCTTGATTTATATGCCCCTCTACAGGCTCTCGTGAGGGATTATCCGGATGTGGTTGAGCAGATCCGGGATAAGGCTTGTGAGCTTCGTGACACCGGAAAGTCGGGCTATACCTTCCTCAAATTGCTTGACCTGTTGGGCATCGAGTTCAACGAATCACCCACCATTCGTGACCCGCTGACCGACAGTGGTCGTCGGACCCTGTCCAGTCACACGGCCAAGGATGCCGATTACCTGAGGGAATTGGCTCTTTGCCTCGAACGGTTGGGCTATATGAACGATGCCCTGCTGGTAGCTGATCAGGCGCTATCCAAGCGCCCAAACGGCGTTGGTATCCAGAAGATACGGCAACGCATTATCGACCGGGTGGCCACAGCTGATGGGCAATATCCGCGGACGGAGCTCAAGTGAAGGCGAGGTGACGCTATGAGCCATCATGTGTCTCGGCTCGACCGAATGAAGTCAAAGGTGTCGCTGGTCATCTTTCCTGAGACGCACCTGGTGCCTTGCCGTGATTTGCAGGCAATGCCCGTCGACGCGCAATGGCGCTGGCACGCGACGGGGGAGCGACCGGTGTTCGAGTTGCGTCGCCATCTACCGCTGCCTGGCTGGCATATGCTCGAGGTCGCGATGGCCCATGATCGGTGCAATGTGGCGATGCGCATGCATCTCGAGTTCGGAGGCTGCAATGAACCGGAGGACGTGATTCTTCTGCCGCTGAAGCATGGTCGAATCACCAAACAACTGTTTTTCGTCAGGCCAGGACTAAAGGCGTTGTACCTCGCTCCCATGGAAGCTGGCGGGTACTTCACGTTCCTGCATTTTCGGATTGCCTGGTTGACGCCACGCTTCGCCCATGACCGGCTGGCTCGACGATTGGCTCGCCTTCATGAGACATGGCGCGGCATGCCACAACGGGAAGTGCTGTCCGAACTCAAGCAACAGGCCCGGCGTCAGAAAATTCCCTGGTGCTCGTTGGCCCTTGACCGTTACAGGGAAACGTTTGTCTGGATGACACCGCTCGATGGCTACTCGCATTGGCTCAAGAGGCGCCATGAGCTGGGTGCCGACAGCGTGCGCAGAATCGTCGAGAAGCTTCCCTGTGCCCCCACGATTTCGGTGTTGGTGCCGGTGTTCGATCCCGTCGTGACCTGGTTACGCGAGTGTCTTGAATCGGTTTTGACCCAGAGCTATCCGCACTGGCAGCTGTGCGTTGCCGATGATGCTTCCACGAATCCGGAGGTGCACAAGCTTCTCGAGGAGTTTGCCGAGCGGGACTCACGAGTGGTGGTCGTTTATCGACCCCGGAATGGTCATATCTGCGCGGCCACCAATAGCGCACTGGCGGTCGCACAAGGTGAGTTCATCGCCTTGCTGGACCATGATGACCGATTGCCACACAACGCGCTCTTCCATGTGGCCGAAGCGTTGCATCGTCATCCTGAAGCCTGTGTGCTGTATAGCGATGAGGACAAGATCGACGAGCATGGGGTGCGTTTCGATCCGCACTTCAAGCCAGACTGGAACCCTGACCTGCTGCTCGCACAGAATTACATTTCGCATCTCGGTGTCTATCGCGCTTCGTTGGTGAAGCGTATCGGCGGGTTCCGGGAGGGTTTCGAGGGTAGCCAGGATCACGACCTGCTGCTTCGCGCCACGGTGAATCTTTCACCAACACAGGTCGTGCATATTCCCCATGTGCTGTATCACTGGCGAGCGGCATGCGGTTCCACCGCGCTTGGCAGTGATCAGAAGTCGTACTCCGCAGAGGCGGGGCTTGCCGCGGTGAATGACCATCTGTTGCGCCACACCCCTGGCGCGAGGGCCGAGCCTGGCCGCTACCCGAATACCTATCGTGTGCACTGGCCGCTACCTGATTCGCTGCCCTTGGTGAGCCTGCTGGTGCCCACGCGTGATCGCATCGAGATTCTCAGACCTTGTGTGGATGCGATTCTGGAGCGCACCGAGTACGCCAACCTCGAACTGCTGATCCTCGACAACCAGAGTGAGTGCGCGGAGACGCTGGCGTTCATGCGCGATGTCGAATCCCGCGATTCACGGGTGCGGGTCTTGCGCTGGGAGCATGCGTTCAACTATTCGGCGATCAATAACTTCGGGGCCAGACATGCCCGTGGCGAGATCCTCGGCCTGGTGAATAACGACATCGAACCGATTGACGAAGGGTGGCTGGGCGAGATGGTCAGCCAGGTGTGCCGCCCGGAAATCGGCTGTGTGGGGGCCAAGCTCTATTATCCCAACGACACTATTCAGCATGCCGGGGTGATTCTGGGCATTGGGGGCGTGGCGGGGCACTCACACAAGTACTTGCCGCGAGAGGCCCCCGGTTACTTCTCCCGGTTGCATCTTGCCCAGGGCATGTCGGCTGTTACCGCTGCTTGTCTGCTGGTGAGACGGGAGGTGTTCGAACGGGTGGGAGGCCTTAACGAGGCTGAGCTGCCGGTAGCGTTCAATGATGTGGATTTCTGCCTGAGAGTTCGAGGAGCTGGATTTCGCAACCTCTGGACACCCTATGCGGAGCTCTACCATAACGAGTCGCTATCGCGTGGCCGTGATGATGACAAGGCCAAGAAGGTACGCGCGGCATCCGAAGTGGCGTATATGCGCCGCACCTGGACAGACCAATTGGTGAATGATCCGGCCTACAACCCCAACCTCACGCTGGAGTTCGAGGATTTTTCATTGAGGTAAGTCGGTCATTGAGGTACTGGGTCATCGAGGTAGTCGGCCATCGAGGTAGTGGGTCATCGAGTTTTGCCGGTCGCACTTCATTCCCATACACGTGACAATAGCCAATCACTCTTCAGACCCACACGCTTCAGACACCCCAACAGGTATCCCGATGCAAGCACTTCTGAACGCCTTCCATGAGCGCAAGCCCGACCCTGCCGAGCCTACGCAGCGCGTGCAGTTCGGCACCTCTGGCCATCGCGGATCGGCGCTTGCCGCTACCTTCAACGCCGACCATATCCTGGCGATCGCCCAGGCGGTGGCGGAGTATCGCCGCGAGCAGGGCTATACCGGGCCGCTCTATCTGGGCTACGACACCCACGCACTGTCGCGCCCGGCGTGGGAGTGCGCGCTTCAGGTGCTGGTGGCCAATGACGTGGCGGTGCGCATCGAGGCGGGCGAGGGTGTGACCGCGACCCCGGTGATCAGCCGGGCTATCCTGGCGCACAATAGCGATGCCCATAACGCGGAAGTTGGCGCGCTTGCCGATGGCCTGATCATCACGCCGTCGCACAACCCTCCGGAGGATGGTGGCATCAAGTACAACCCTGCCCATGGCGGCCCGGCGGATACCGACGCTACCGGCTGGATCCAGGATCGCGCCAATGCGCTGTTGGCCCAAGGCGTTAGCAGTATGAAAAAAGGACTCGCCGGGGTGAAGCAGGTGCCGCTGGCCCAGGCGCTAGAGGCCGCCGAACCCGTCGACATGACCGGCGAGTATGTCTCGGCACTGGGCGATGCGGTGGACATGGCGGCGATCCAGCGCGCGGGGCTGTCGCTCGGTGTCGACCCCATGGGTGGCACGGCGCTGCCGGTGTGGCAGGCGGTGGTGCGGCACTTCGGGCTCGATCTCGAGATCGTCAATGAGCGCATCGACCCGACGTTTGCCTTCATGCCGCCGGATCACGATGGCAAGACGCGCATGGATTGCTCGAGCCCGGCCGCCATGGCCAATCTGCTGGCCATCAAGGATCGTTTCACGCTGGCCTTCGGCAACGACCCGGATGCCGACCGCCACGGTATCGTCGATGCGGCCGGGCTGATGAACCCCAACCACTTCCTGGCGGTGTGCATCGATTATCTGCTCACCCATCGCCCCCAGTGGTCGGCCGAGCTGAAGATCGGCAAGACGCTGGTGTCGTCCTCGATGATCGACCGGGTCGTCGCCGATCATGGCCGCGCGCTGTATGAAGTGCCGGTGGGGTTCAAGTGGTTCGTCGAGGGCATGCATGGCAGATGGCTGGCGTTCGGCGGCGAGGAGAGCGCGGGAGCCAGCTTCCTGACGCTAGACGGCAAACCCTGGTCCACCGACAAGGATGGCATCCTGCTGTGCCTGCTGGCCGCCGAGATCACCGCCGTGACCGGCAAGACCCCGAGCGAGCACTACCGGGCGCTGACCGAGCGCCATGGCGAACCGTTCTACCGCCGGGTGGATACCCCCTGCACCCCGGAGCAGAAGGCCGCCTTCAAGGGGCTGACGCCCGAACGGCTCACCGCCACCGAACTGGCCGGCGAGCCCATCGAATCGGTGCTGGTCAATGCGCCCGGCAACGGCGCGCCCATCGGCGGGCTGAAGGTGGTCACCGCCAATGGCTGGTTCGCCGCCCGCCCCAGCGGCACCGAATCGCTCTACAAGATCTACGCCGAAAGCTTCGTCGGCGAAGCGCACCTGGCCCAGCTACTCGACGAAGCCAAGGCGCTGCTGGACGAGGTATTGTGAGGGCCTCGGGCGGCTCAGAAGGCCTGAATCGCTGTGCTATTCTTGATGCATTGGTTTGTGTGTTCAGGAGGTTTTATTGTGCAAATGAAAGAGTTGGTCAGCCGAGTCAGCCGACTGCCTCCGGATAGGCAAGAAGAAGTCATGGATTTCATCGCTTTCCTCGAGCACCGTTATGGCCAGCGCGAAAGCCTTGAGCAAGCCGATTGGTCGGAGAGCGAATTTCACGCCATGAGTGTGGATCAGGCCATGCGGGGGCTAGAGGACGAACCGAATATCTATTCGGAAGAAGATCTCAAGGAGCGCTGGCAATGAATTGGCTGTCTTTCAGAGCCGCGATTGAACGAGCTTCGCCATCGGTTGGCAGATTGGATCAAAACGGAAACACCAGCGGCGTCAGTACCAGCACCGCCGCCGAGTAGGTCAGGCTGACCGGCAGGCCCACCTTGAGGAAGTCCCTGATCCGGTAGCGGCCGGGCGAGTAGACCATCAGGTGGGTCTGATAGCCGAACGGGATCAGAAAGCAGGCGCTGGCGCCATAGGCGACCGCCATGATGAAGGGCATGGGGTCGACCCCGAAGGCCTGGGCGGTGCTCCAGGCCACCGGGAAGGCCAGCGCGGCGGCGGCGTTGTTGGTCACGGTTTCGGTGAGCAGCACCGTCATGAGGTAGCAGCCGATGAACGCGGCGTAGACGCCGTGGCCGCTGAACAGGAACTGAATGCCTTCGGTGAGCCGCATCGCGGCGCCGGAACTCTCCATGGCCTGGGCCAGCGCCAGGGCCGAGCCGATGATCAACCATAGCTCGAACGGAAAGCGCCGGCGCAATTCGGCAACGCTGAGTACGCGCCCCGCCAGCAGCCCCGCCAGCAACAACAACAGCCCATGAAACAGCGGCAGCAGGTTGGCCGCCGCCAGCCCGATCACGCTCGTGAACCCGGCCAGGGTCAACAGGCTTTCGTTGCGCGTCAGTTGCGGCCTCTTGAAACTGCCACTGAGCAGATGGAAGTTGCGATCCAGGTTGCGGTGCTGCCGAAAATCCCCGCCGACCGCCATCAGCAGGCAATCCCCCACCCGCAGGGGGATCTTGCCGAGCTGACCCTCCAGCCGTTTGTCGCCACGCCGTATTCCCACCACGCCGGCATTGAACATGCTGCGAAAATCCACGTCCTGGAGCGTCTGGCCCGCCAGTTCCGACTCGTGGGAGATCACCACCTCCACCAGGTTGGTGGCCAGCAGGTTATCGACTTCGTGGCCGAACAGGTTCAGGCCCGGGAAGCGCTGCAGCGCCTGCACCTTGCTGACTTCTCCGGTGAATACCAGGGTGTCGTCCCGCTGCAGGATCTCGTCAGGCCCCACCGGGCTGATCAGCCGGCCATCACGCTCGATCTCGAGCAGGTAGAGGCCGTCGAGGTTACGCAGGCCGTTGCGTTCGATGCTCTTGCCGATCAGCTCGGAGCCTGGCTGCACGTCGGTGGCCAGAAAGTAGGCGAGCTTTTCGGCGGTGTCTTCGGCGTGATGATGAGGAAGTGCCCGCGCCCGCCACAGCAGCACACCGAAGGTAATGAGGGCCACGGGCACGCCGACCAGGCTGAACTGGAACATGCCGAGTTGCTGGCCGGTGTTGCTAAGCGTGAAGGAGTTGACGACCAGGTTGGTGGAGGTGCCCACCAGGGTGGTGATGCCACCCAGTATCGAGGCATAGGAGAGCGGGATCAGCAGCCGCGAAGGGGCGATTCGGCGTTGGCGCGAGATGGCGCCGAGAAACGCCGCCACCACGGCGGTATTGTTGAGAAACGCCGAGAGCACCGCGCTGGTGCCCATCAGGCGGGCCGTGGCGGTCGTGGGGCGACCGTTGAGCAGGCGCTGCGAGAGCCAGTCCAGCAGCGGCGTGCGTTCCAGCGCCAGGGAGACCAGCAGCAGCAACATCAGGGTCGCCAGCGCCGGGTTGGTGTACTGGGCGAGCAGGGTGGCGGTATCCACCAGCCCGAACAGCAGATAGGCACCCGCCAGGCTCACGAATGCGAAGGCGGGCCGAACACGCCCGCTGATCAACAGGGCCAGCAGCCCGGCGATGGATATCAGTACTGCCCAGGTGATCATGGTGCTCATATCCTTGAGAAAGAACCCGACGTGGGGCGTATCGCTTGTGCGATTCTACTAAGCCTTTTATCATCAAGTCGAACCGCTGAAGAAAACGTTTCACGATAAGCTTAAACATTCTCTCTAATTCAATCGGTTATCTCTTTCATTGGCTACCAAACATTTATCGCCTGAAGTTCTCAATGAACGCCGCAAGCAAGCGGTGAGGCTGCGCCTGGATGGCCATACTGTGAAGGATGCCTGTGAGCGCACAGGGCTTTCCGCACCGACCGTATCGGCTGCCTGGAAGGCGTTTCGGGAGGGTGGCTGGAAGGCGGTGCCGGTTCGCCAGCGGGGGCGGGCCAAGGGCCAGGCCAACGTGCTCGATGCCAGGCTTCGCGAGGCGCTGGGGCAGCAATTGCTGTGCTTGCCACCCGCGCCCCTGCCCGGATGGACGAGCAGAGCGCTTGCCGACTGGTTGAATGGTGAACAGCTGAATGCCGAATGGTTGAATGAGAAACCCGACGCGGCGGTGACACCAAGAGCCATCGAGCACTGGTGGGAAGGCGCGGGGCTCAAGGTCAACCCGCTGGCGCTCGATGCACTGGAAAAGCGGCGCAACACGGCGGGCCGCTGGTACCGCCAGCAGGTGTTGCCGGTGCGTGAGTCGGTGGAACGAGAGGGCGGCGCCTTCTGGCAGGGTGGCGTTTGCATGGTGAAGCCGTGCGCCGAATCGCCTGGCCGGGTGGCCGTGTACTGGCACGGCAAGCGTGGCGCGCTGCACCTGCGCACCTTTGAATCACCGCCGAAGGCCAATGACTACATCGCCATGTTCGAACGCCTTCTCGACAAGGCCCACGGGCCGGTAGCCGTGGTATTCCATGGCGCGGCGTTCGACAAGAGCCCCGAGATCGGCGAGTGGCTCGAACGACATCCATCGATGAGGCTGATAGCCGTACCGGCAACACAAGCCGGAAGCTAGAAGAGCGGCGCTTCGCGCCTGGAAGCTTGAAGCTGGAAGAGTGCCGCTTCGCGGCATACCCCATAAGGGGCGCTGTAGAGAGGTTTTCTTCCAGCTTCTAGCTTTCAACTTTACTTAAGAAAACTTCAGGAAATGCCATGACCTCACTGACACACTTACAGAGACTGGAAGCGGAAAGCATCCAGATCATGCGCGAGGTGGTCGCGGAAACCGAGAATCCAGTGATGCTCTATTCGGTGGGCAAGGATTCGGCGGTAATGCTGCATCTGGCCCGCAAGGCCTTCGCGCCGTCGCCGCCGCCGTTTCCGCTGCTGCACGTGGATACGCGCTGGAAATTCCAGGCCATGTACGAGTTTCGCGACAACATGGCCAAGGAAGTGGGCATGGACTTGCTGGTGCACATCAACCCGGAAGGCGTCGAGAAGGATATCAATCCTTTCACCCATGGCTCGGCGATTCACACCGACGTGATGAAAACCGAAGGCCTGAAGCAGGCGCTGAACAAGTACGGCTTTGATGCCGCCTTCGGTGGCGCGCGTCGTGATGAGGAAAAATCGCGGGCCAAGGAGCGCGTGTTCTCGTTCCGTACCGCCCAGCACCGCTGGGATCCGAAGAGCCAGCGCCCGGAGCTCTGGAAGCTGTTCAACACCCGCAAGCACAAGGGTGAGTCTATTCGCGTATTCCCGCTCTCCAACTGGACCGAGCTGGATATCTGGCAGTACATCTACCTGCAGAACATCCCGATCGTGCCGCTTTATTACTCCGCCGAACGCCCGGTGGTGGAGCGTGACGGCGCGCTGATCATGGTCGACGACGACCGCATGCCGCTGGAGCCAGGCGAGGTGCCGATGATGCGCAGTGTGCGTTTCCGCACGCTGGGCTGCTACCCGCTCACCGGCGCGATCGAATCCGACGCCGACACCCTGCCGGCGATCATCCAGGAGATGTTGCTGACCAAGACGTCCGAGCGCCAGGGCCGCGTCATCGACCATGACAGCGCCGCCTCCATGGAAAAGAAAAAGCAAGAGGGGTATTTCTGATGGCTCATTCATCCGACATGATCGCCGGCGACATCGAAGCCTACCTGAAATCCCACGAACACAAGGGGCTTCTGCGCTTCATCACCTGCGGTAGCGTGGACGACGGCAAGAGCACGCTGATCGGCCGCCTGCTGTTCGAATCGAAGCTGCTGTTCGAGGATCAACTGGCGGCCATCGAAGCCGATTCGAAGAAGTTCGGCACCCAGGGCGCCGATATCGACTTCGCGCTGCTGGTCGATGGTCTGGCCGCCGAGCGCGAGCAGGGCATCACCATCGATGTCGCCTACCGCTTTTTCTCCACCGACAAGCGCAAGTTCATCGTCGCCGACACACCGGGGCATGAGCAGTACACCCGCAACATGGTGACGGGCGCTTCCACCGCCGATGCGGCGATCCTGATGGTTGATGCGCGTCATGGCATCCTGACCCAGACCCGCCGCCACAGCTTCCTGATGTCGTTGATCGGCATGCGCCATGTGGTGGTGGCGATCAACAAGATGGACCTGGTCGATTATTCGCAGGCGCGCTTCAACGAGATCGCCGAGGAGTACCGCGAATTCGCCAAGCAACTGGGTCTCGAGAACATCACCTTCATTCCGATGTCGGCGTTGAAGGGTGATAACGTCATCGAGCACAGCGCGAAGATGCCCTGGTACCACGGCACCACGCTGATGGGCTACCTGGAGACCGTCGAGGTCGATGACGAGCGCCTGCAGCGCGAGCCGATGCGCATGCCGGTGCAGTGGGTCAACCGCCCGAACCTGGATTTCCGTGGTTTCACCGGCATGGTGACGAGCGGCGTGGTCAAACCGGGCGATGCGATTCGCGTGCAACCTTCCGGCAAGTCCAGCACGGTGTCGCGCATCTATACGTTTGATGGTGACCTCGACCAGGCCGTGGCGGGGCAGTCGGTCACTCTGTTGCTTGCCGACGAGATCGATATCTCGCGCGGCGATGTGATCTCGGGGGTCGACAAGCCGGCGCAGACCGCCGACCAGTTCGAGACGACGCTGGTGTGGATGCACGAGCAGCCCCTGCTGCCGGGCCGCCCCTACCTGATGAAGCTCGGCACCCAGGTCGTCTCGGCCACCGTCACCGACATCAAGTACGTGATCAACGTCAACACCCTGGAGCATACCGCCGGCAAGCAGCTGGACCTGAATGGCATCGGTATCTGCTCGCTGAGCCTCGACCGTGCCGTGGCCTTCGACCCCTACAAGGAGAGCCAGGACACCGGGGGCTTCATCCTGATCGACCGGATGACCAACAACACGGTGGGTGCGGGCATGCTGCATTTCGCCCTGCGCCGTAGCCAGAATATTCACATGCAGCATGTCGACATCGACAAGGATGCCCGTGCGCGCGCCAAGGGCCAGAAGCCAGCGGTGCTGTGGCTGACCGGGCTTTCGGGCGCCGGCAAGTCGACCATTGCCAACCTGGTGGAGAAGAAGCTGCATTCCGCCGGTCAGCACACCTACCTGCTGGATGGCGACAACGTGCGCCATGGGTTGAATCGCGATCTCGGCTTCACCGACGCCGACCGGGTCGAGAACATTCGCCGGGTGGCCGAGGTGACCAAGCTGATGGTCGATGCCGGGTTGATCGTGCTGACCGCCTTCATTTCGCCGTTCCGCAGCGAGCGCCAGCTGGCCCGCGACCTGCTGGGCGATGACGAGTTCATCGAAGTGTTCGTCGATACCCCGCTGGACGTGGCGGAAGAGCGCGATCCGAAAGGGCTGTATCGCAAGGCACGGCGTGGTGAGCTGAAGAACTTCACGGGCATCGATTCCGCCTATGAAGCGCCGGAGAATCCGGAGCTGCGCCTGGATACCACCCGGATGAGCAGTGAAGAAGCCGCCGACGCCATCGTCGACCTGTTGCGCCATCGGCAACTGATCGTTTGAAGCCGGAAGCCAAAGGAACAGGACACCCTATGAACTACGCAACACTGCTCGATGCCGTCGAGGTCATCGCTCGCGAAGCGGGCGATGCGATCATGATGGTCTATGCGCGTGACTTCTCCTATCAGGAGAAGGCCGACAAGAGCCCGTTGACCGAGGCCGACAAGGCCGCGCACGAGATCATTGCCCATCGCCTGAATGAACTGTCCATCGAGGGCGTGTCCGAGCCCATTCCGGTGCTCTCGGAGGAGGATGGCGGTGCCTTTGCCGGCATCGATGGCCAGGGGCGCTACTGGCTGGTCGACCCGCTGGATGGCACCAAGGAGTTCATCAAGCGCAACGGCGAGTTTACGGTGAACATCGCGCTGATCGAGCACGGCAAGCCCGTGCTCGGCGTGGTGGTGGCACCGGCGCTTTCCGTGGCGTATCTCGCCGCGCGTGGCGTAGGCGCCTTCAAGGTCGATGAGCAAGGCAAGCGTGAGCCGATCACTGTGGCCGGCACACCCGCCGAAGGGCAGCGCTGGCGGGTGGTGGGCAGCCGCTCCCACCCGAGCCCTGATCTTGCCGCCTGGCTCGAGAAACTCGGCGAGCACGACATGGTGCCGATGGGCAGCTCGCTTAAGCTGTGCCTTATCGCCGAGGGCCAGGCGGATGTCTACCCTCGCCTTGGTCCCACCTGCCTGTGGGACACCGGTGCCGCCCAGGCGGTGGTGGAAGTCGCCGGTGGCCGGGTGGAGACACTGGCCGGCGAGCCTCTGGATTATTCGAGCCCCGACCAGCACCTGAACCCCTATTTCGTGGTGTGGGGCGTGAATCGTGAGTTGTGAGTTGTGAGTTGTGAAGGGTGAGTTGTGAGTCGTGAAGGGTGAGTTGTGAGGTGTTAGGGGTTACTACTCACCAGCCCGAAGGGCGCTCACTACTCACAAGCGCAGCGCTCACCAGCGCGAAGCGCGCACGTTTGGGTTAGCATGGCGGCTGTTTTCACTCGGGGGACACCTGTGAGTCAAGCGACGCGAGCGGCCAAGATGGCCCCGGTGGCGGTGCCACTGCCCAACGCCGAGACCAGTCTGGTCAAGCGGATGGGCATGGCCCACCAGAACCTGCTCTCGGTATGGCAGGAGCGGGACTATCGGGCCAAGAGCATCCGTTTCAAGATGCTCAATCAGGACTATGTGGTCTGCAATAGCCCGCAGAGCGTGCGTCATGTGTTCCTGCGTGAGCATGACAACTACGACCGCAAGAGCCCGCAGATGCGCAATGCGCTGGAGCCGCTGCTGGGCGATGGCCTGTTCGTCAGCGATGGCGACCTGTGGCGCCAGCGCCGCCGGGATTGCGCCCCGGCCTTGAGCAACCAGTTGCTGCCGGCCTTCACGGAGATCATGACCTCCTCCGCGCGGGAGACCGCCGAGCAGTGGCGGCAGCTCCCCGCGGATCGGCCCGTGGACATGCTTGGGGAGATGGCGCGGCTTACCGCCCGGATCATCGGCAGGACGGTGTTTGGGGACGATACCCGGGAGGAGGAGGCCGACCAGGTGGTGGCCGGGTTCACCGAGTATCAGCGCCAGGTCGAGCAGTTGGATCTCGGCAGCACGCTTGGCATGCCGTTTCTGAACCTGCTGGGCAACCCCGTGCGCCGCCACAGGACGCGTTACTCGGCAAGGCAAGTGCATGACATCATCGACCGCATCATCGAACGCCGTGGCCAACGGCCCGACGCCGAGCGGTTCAGCCTGATCGACCGCTTTATGCAGCGCGGCCAAGCACAGGGGCCGGGTGGTAAAGAGGGCGGTTGCCCGTTCAGCCGGGCGGCGGTGCGCAACGAGGCCGTGGTGATGTTCATGGCGGGCCATGAAACCACCGCCAACGCGCTCACCTGGACCTGGTACCTGCTCGACCATGACCGAGAGGTGATGACGCGCCTGCAGCAGGAACTCGACGATGTACTCGGTGGGCGAGACCCGACGTTCGACGATGTCGACCGGCTGCCCTACACCCGCGCGGTGTTCGAGGAGGCCATGCGGCTCTATCCGCCGGTGCCGTTGCTGAGCCGCCAGGCCCGTGCCGAGGATTCCGTGCACAATCGCGAGGTCAAGCCCGGCACCATCATGATGGTGCTGCCCTGGTTGCTGCACCGCCATCGGCTGCTGTGGGATGACCCGGATCATTTCGATCCTGAGCGTTTCATGCCCGACCAGCCTCGTCCCGACAAGTTCGCCTATCTGCCGTTCAGCGTTGGCCCACGGGTATGCCTGGGCAAGCGCTTCGGCCTCTACGAGGGCATCCTGTGCCTTGCCACCCTGGCGCAGCACTTCACCCCGCGCCGCGTGCCCGAGCATGAGGTCAGGATCGAGTGCCGCCTGACCCTGCGGCCGGCCGGCGGGATGCCGATGTTCCTGGAACGGCGCGCCGCATGAAGGCCGAGCCCCCTACGCTTGCGGCGCGTGCCGAATACGCCATGGCACTCGGCATGCGCTTTCTGCCCATCGCCTGGGTGTCGGCCCTGGGAGGCTATCTCGGACGCCGTTATGTGCGCCGCGCGCAGCGGCTGGAGCGGCGCTGGGTCGCGCGCCTGCTGAACAATCTCGATTACCTGAAAGGGCCAACCGATCAGGCACAGCGGCGGCAGCGCCTGCTGGCCTATGGCGATCAGGTGGGCCGCGTGTATACCGAGCTGACGGTGCTCAAGCGGATTCTCGATTCCTCCCGTTTTCGGGTCGAGGGTGAGCATCACCTGAGGGGCCATGAAGGCCCGCTGATCCTGGTGGCGCCGCATCTGGCCAACTGGGAGTTGCTGGCAGGCGTGCTGACGCTGATCGATAAGCCGCTTGTCGATCTTTACGAGCCACGCGAGAGCGAGCTGCGCATGCGGATCGCCATGCGTACCCGGCAGTCGCTGGACGGCGTAGAGGTCGAATGGGTGCCCACCGATTCCGGCATGGCGATGCGCCGCGTCAAAGCGGCTCTCGCACGTGGGAATCACACCATGCTGTTCTGCGACGAGATTCGCCAGGGGGTCTCCCAGGGGCCGTCACTGGGGCGTGAACTGCCCTATGCCGGCAACCGCTGGATGGCGGCGCGACTGGCCGTGCGCCACGGCGCCACGATCGTGCCCATGCGTATCGTGCGCGAGGGCGGGGCACACTTCACTCTGCGCATCGAGGCGCCTCTTGCCGCTGACCTCGCCGCCAACCCGGACGCGGATCCCGACATGCGGGCCCGCGAACTGGCCAACAAGATCGACACGCTGTTCGACGGCTGGGTGCGCGAACACCCCGAGCATTGGTATTGGCTCAAGGATGTCAGGGTCTTTTGAGGAAAGGATGTCAGGGTCGGTTGAGCGATAGCTCCTCGGCCAGCGCCTCCAGCGTCTGGTCGATCTGTTCGTGGGTGTGCTCGCAGGAGAGGAAGAAGCGCAGGCGTGCGCTCTTTTCCGGCACGGCGGGGTGCAGGATGGGCTGCACGTTGATGCCACGCTTGAACAGCGCATGGCATAGCCCGGCGGCGAGCGGCGAACTGCCGACGATCACTGGTACCACGGCGGCGCCAATGCTGTGGCCGGTATCCAGCCCCATGCCGCGGGCCTGCTCCAGGAAGTAGCGCGAGACGGCGTGCAGCCGGTGTACCCGCTCGGGCTCTTCGCGCATCAGCTCCAGTGCCTTGAGCGAGGGAGCGGCCACCTGGGCGGGCAGGCCGACGCTGTAGAGAAAGCCGGGAGCCAGGTAGCGCAGCGTTTCGACCATCGGACGCGAACCGGCGATATAGCCACCGCACCCCGCCATGGCCTTGCTCATGGTGCCCATCCAGATATCCACGTCGCCGGCGGGTACATCGAAATGCTCGCGCAGGCCCAGGCCATGCTCCCCCAGCACACCGAAGGAGTGCGCTTCGTCGACCATCAGCCATGCCTGGTGGCGCTGCTTGATGTCGATGAAGCGCGGCAGGTCCGGCACGTCGCCGTCCATGCTGTAGAGCCCTTCGATGACGATCAATACGCGTTCGAACTGGCCGCGATGGCGGGCCAGCAGCGCCTCCAGGGCACCGGCGTCGTTGTGCGCAAAGGAGATGCGCCGCGCGCCGGAAAGCTGGGCGCCGACCAGCGAGCTGTTGTGGATGTACTCGTCGTGAAGCACCAGGTCCTTCGGCCCCATCAGGTAGCCGAGGGTGGAGACATTGGTGGCGTGGCCACTGACGAAGGCCACGGCATCCTCGACCTGGTAGGCATCGGCAATAGCCTGCTCCAGTTCGCCATGGATCGGGCGCTCGCCCGATACCACGCGGCTGGCCGAAACCGAGGTGCCATAGCGTTCCACGGCGTCCCAGGCGGCGCGGTTGACCCGGGGGTCGCCGGAAAAGCCCAGGTAGTTGTAGCTGGCGAAATTCAGGTATTCGCGGCCATCGATCACCGAGGTGGCCCCGGCATTGCCTTCGTGAACCTTGAAGAAGGGGTCGGTGAGGCCAAGCCTGCGCGCCCCTTCGCGCATCATCTCAATCTGCTGATAGCCAGGGTGCGCATCGAAGCGCGTGAAGCGTTCGGGCACCGGCTGGCGTCTGGCCGGCCCGCCAGGCAAGGACCCGCCATCGCTTGCCGTTGGCTCCGCCGCGCGTGGCCGTCCCCGCTTGAGGGCCTGGGTCAGCAGCTGCTGCTTGAGGTCGGCGCGACGCTCACTCATCGTGCGGCACCCTCCACGGTTTCCTCGTCGGCTTCGAGCCCGTCGGCACCGTGGCGGGCGGCGAGGGCGGCCATGTCGTCGGCGCCGGCTTCTTCGTCGTGATCACCCGCGTTTTGCTGTTGCAGCTTGTGGATCAGCACGCCCGCCAGCTTGTCGAGGGTGGAGGCTTCGCTGAGCACCATCACCGGCACCTGGATACCCAGGCGCGATTCGATGGCGGTCATCAGCTCCACGCCCATCAGCGAGTCGAAGCCCATGTCGTAGACCGAGCGGTTGAGGTCGATCTTGTCCTCTTCGATCAGCAGGATGCTCGCCAGCTCGCCGCGCAGCAGGTCGGTCACCGCGCCGTGCAACTCCTCGGGGGAGAGGGTGGCAAACAGCTCGGCGAGGTTGTCGCTTCCGTCGTCCTGACGGCCATCGTCCTCGGCTGCCCGGGCGATCTCGTTGAAGCGCGGGCTCTGAGCGGTGGGCAAAAAGCGCGCCAGCGCCCCCCAGTCCAGCTCCAGCACCCCGAGGCTTCGGCCGCCTTGCTTGCCATGCACCAGCAGTTGCTCCAGCACGCGCAAGGCGTCGTCGGAACGCAAGGCAGAGCCGCCCAGGCGTTCCTGCAGGGCATCCCGCGTGCGCGTGTTGCGGGCCAGGAAGCCGACGTCCTCGATGGCCCCCCAGCGCAGGCAACTGGCGGGAAGCCCACGCGCGCGGCGGCTGGTGGCCAACGCCTCGAGCCAATGGTTGGCGGCCACGTAGTTGGCCTGGCCAGGGTTGCCGAACAAGGTGGTGGCCGAGGAGTACATGACGAAGAAGTCGAGCGACTCGTCACGGGTCAGGGCATCCAGGTGACGGGCACCGTCGATCTTCGGCGCGAGCACGCGGCGGATGCGCTCGGCGTCGAGATTGCGTATCAGGCCATCGTCGATCACCGTGGCGGCATGCACCACCCCGCGCAGTGGCGGCATCTCGGCGCGGCATTCATCGAGCAGGGCGGCCAGCGCTTCGCGGTTGGTGACATCGCAGGCGGCGGCCTTGACCGTCACGCCCTGGGCTTCGAGCTCGGCAACGCCGGCTTTGGCTTCGTCGCTCACCGCGCCGCTGCGGCTGACCAGAATCAGTTGGCGGGCGCCTCGGCTGGCGAGCCACTGGGCGGTCTTCAGACCGAAGCCGCCCAGGCCGCCGGTGACCAGATAGCTGGCATCGGCGTGCAGGGCCAGGGTGTCGCTCGACAGGTTGCCACCCTGGATGTCGGCGCTGAGCGCCTGCTCGTGGGTGACCACCACCTTGCCGATCTGGCGGGCCTGCTGCATGTAGCGGAACGCCTCGACCACCTGCTGGGTGCTGAACGCCGTATAGGGCAGGGCGCTGAAGGTGCCGTCGTTGAACAGCGCCATCATTTCGCCGAACAGCTGGCCGGTCAGCTCGGGCTGCTCCTTCATCAACTGGTCGGAATCGATGCCGAAGTAGCTCAGGTTGTTACGGAACGGACGCAGCCCGATATGGGTGTTCTCGTAGAAATCGCGCTTGCCAAGCTCCAGGAAGCGGCCGAACGGGCGCAGGGCACGCAGGTTCTGGTTGATCGCCTCGCCCGCCAGGGAGTTGAGTACCACGTCGACCCCACGGCCATCGGTGGCGTCGAGGATCTCCTCGGCGAAGGTCAGCGAACGCGAGTCGTAGAGACGGTCGATGCCCATCAGGCGCAGGAAGTCGCGTTTCTCGGCCGACCCCACGGTGGCGTGGATCTCGGCGCCCAGCCACTGGGCGACCTGGATGGCGGCGATACCCACGCCGCCGGCGGCGCCATGGATCAGGACCTTTTCGCCCGGCGCCAGGCGCGCCAGGTGCTTCAGGGCGTAGTAGACGGTGAAGAAGGTGGTGGGAATGGTCGCGGCGGCGGCAAAGCCCACCCCTTCGGGCAGCGGCGCGATGGCGTGCTGGCTTGCGATCAGCCTGTCGCTGAAGCTTGCCGGGCCGAAGCCGACCACCTCATCGCCCACGGCGACGTTGCCGACGCCAGGCCCCACGGCGGAGACGGTGCCGGAGAACTCGAGCCCCAGGGTGGGGCCGGCGAAGCCGTTCTCGATGGCTTCGTCGGAAAGCAGCCCCAGGGTGTACATCACGTCGCGGAAGTTGAGGCCGGTGGCCTGTACCTGGATTTCCACTTCCCCCGTGCCGGGCTTGGGTAGCGGCGCCGCGGTCCAGGCCAGGTTGCGCAGTTGGCCCGGCATCGCGAAGCCGAGTGTCATGGCGGTGCGAGCGGTGGCCGATGCCGGCTGCTCGGGGCTGGGCGCCGGCAGGCTACGCAGACGTGTGGCGAAACGCTTGCCCGCCTCGTCCAGCACGATCTCAGTCTCGGCATCGGGCTGGATCAGTTCATCAAGCAGCGCCTGGAGTACCGCCGGTTCGAGTGTGTCGCCGGCTGGCAGGTCGAGCAGACGCACCGCGTAGCCAGTGGACTCGTTGGCGAGCGAACGGCCGAAGCCCCACAGCGCGGCGTCCAGGGGCGGGGAAAGGGAAATCGGGGACAGACCCCCATTTCCCTGCTGGGAAGAAATGGGGGTCTGTCCCCAATTTCCCCACATGCCCGCTACACCACGCGTGATCAGCCACAACGAAGCCTTTTCGCCGAAGGGTTCCAGATACTGTGCCCACTGGGCGGCTTGTTCGCAGCGGGTATCGCCCCTGCGCAGGTCGATGATGGTCGGGGCGGCTTCCTCGGCCCATGAGGAGACGACCCGCGCTTGTTGGCCATGCTGTTCGAGCGCCTGAGCGAGCTGTTCGGCCACGGCCAGGCTTTCAGCGTCGGCTACCAGCTGGTAGGAAATCGGGGACAGACCCCCATTTCCCCACTCGCCTGAAATCGGGGTCTGTCCCCGATTTTCCAGACGGGCGTAGAGCAGGTAGGCGCCGCGGCTTTCGTCTTCCAGGGGGATCGGCTGAATCTTGCTGGCTCCCAGGGCTTCGAGCGTGGCGATGACCTCGGCCTGCTCGGTGGCATGCAGGGTGGTGCCGTCATCGTGCAGGCCGGGGGTGGCCAGCAGGGTGTCGAGCCAGGCGCTGGGATGTACGCCAAGTAGCAACAGCTGGGCACCGGGCGCCAGGCGCTGGGGCAAAGCCTGGAGCAGACGGCGGTTACGCTCGCGGTGGCTGACATCGAGGCTGACCAGAGCGAGTTGCGCCGGGTTGGCGTCGGCATCCAGGGCGTCGAGCCTTTCGATATCGATCAGCGGGTGGCGCTCCTGAAGCTGCTCGGCGTGGTGCCAGGCGTGGTCGCCCACCGTCAGGATGCGGTAGTCGCAGCGGTCGGGGTCGAGCAGGTCGCAAAGCCGCTCGCCCAGGGCCGGGGCGGCGGGGCCGGCTTCGAGCAGGCGCAGGCGCTGCCCGGCGGGAAGCTTGGCGAGCACGTCCGGCAGTGCCTCGTACAGCACGCCAGCCAGTGCCTGCCAGCCACGGGTGTCGATCAGCTGGCGGTTGAGCTGCGCCAGGACATTGGCGTCAAGACCCAGGGTCTCGGCATCCTCACGGCCTTCCAGCATCGCCGGCAGGTGCAGGCCCAAACGCCCCATGCGCTGCACCGGGGCGAAGTAGTCGGGGTAGTCGCGTACCAGAAGCTGCCAGATGGTGGCGGCATCCACGCTGTCGTCATCGTCGACCAGCGCCCAGCCCTGTTCGCTTTCCACCAGTCGCTCGTTGTTGACCAGCAGGCGCAGCAGCTGGTCGAGCAGCGGTTGGCTAGCGAAGTGGTGGCGGGTCAGCTCGCGGTAGCGGGCATGGCTGAGGTGCGACCCGCCGGCCAGTTCGCGCAGTGCCTGGGCGGCGAAGGCGTCGGTCAGGCTATCGAGCAGTGGGTCGACCTCGGTGGCGTAGCGCTGGCCGGTGAGCCTGGCGAAATCGTCGATCAGGTGGGGCATGGCGGCATGCAGTGGCGCCAGGTCGAGCGCGGTGGCGTCGAGGTGGCGCGGCGCCGGGGTCAGCTCGACATCCAGGTAGCTGAAGCGCTGATGCAGTTGGCGCTTGAGCCGGATCGCCTTGAAGCGGGTTTCGCTGAGCACCGCGATGGCGCGGCCCTGGGCATCAAAGAGCTCGAAGTCGGCGGTGAAGGAGTGCGGCGAGCGCTTGCCCATGCGCGCATGGGCGAGTACCGGGGTGCCGGCACCGGGCTGGAACTGCACGCGGCCGACGCGCACCGGCACGAAGGCCAGGCCATCGGTATCCAGGCCACGCGCTCGCGCCTCCAGGGCCAGCAGCGGGATGAACAGCTGGAAGGCGCTGTCGAGGATGCCGGGGTGCAGGTGCAGGGCGTCGAGGCTGGCACTCAGGGTGTCGTTCAGCGCGATGTCGCCGATGACGCTGTCGCCTTCGACCCAGGCCTGGCTGATCGCCTGGCAGGCCGGACCGTAGTGCAGGCCCAGTTGCTCGGCCATGGCCAAGTGCTCGGCCAGGGTGACGTCGGCGTCGCGGGCCGGGCGTGGCGGTGCCTGGCGGCGCAGCAGGAAGCCACGGCTCTGCTGCATGACGCGGGCCACGGCGTTGAGCTGCCAGTCGCTGCCGGTCACCGGCTCGCGGGAGTGGATCTCCACGCGGCCATCTTCCGCGTTCAGGTGCACCCTCACGCGACGCCCGTTGGCGGAATCGAGCAGCAGCGGGGCGCGGATCTCGAGTTCTTCGACATCGACCAGCGGCGTCTCCTTGCCGTGCTGGGCGGCGGCCAGCGCCAGTTCGACGAACCCGGCACCCGGGAATACCGCGCCTTCACCGACCACATGGTCGGCAAGCCATGGCACTCGGCCGGTATCCAGCTGGCTCTCCCAGGTATTGGCCTGTTGGGCAAGCCGGTAACCGAGCAGGGGGTGCTCGTAGTAGCGGTTGAGCAGGCCCTGGCCATCGCTGGTGCCGGCCACCCAGTAGCGTTCGCGCTGCCACGGGTAGCGGGGCAGTTCGACGAAGTGTCCCACCACTGGGAAATGCCGCGAGACATCGAACTCGATGCCCGACAGCAGCGTCTGGCCAAGCGCGTCCTGCATGCACTGGGCGGCGGGTTTGTCGCGTGCCAGGGTACCGATAACCAGGCCGTCACGCTTGTGTTCGCGCAGCGTGTCGGTCAGGTAGCGGCGCAGGATCGGGTGGGCGCCGATCTCGATGAAGACGTTGATGCCGTCGTCGATCAGCGTCTGTATGGCGGCTTCAAAGAGCACCGGCTTGCGGATGTTGTGCCACCAGTAGGTAGCGCCGAGTTCGCTGCCAGTCAGCACCCCGCCGGATACCGTGGAGACGTAGGGCAGGTGCGTCTCGCTTGGTGAGATGGCGGCCAGCGATTCGACCACACCGCCTTCGATGGAGTCCATGGCTGGGCTGTGGAAGGCGTAGTCCAGCGGCAGGCGCTTGGCGAAGGTGCCCTGCTCGCCGAGCCGTTGCTCCAGGCGCTCGAGCACGTCCGGGGCACCGGCGAGGGTGACGCCGTTGGCGCTGTTGACGCCGGCGAGGTGCACACCCTGGTAGGCGGGGTCGGCGAGCACCTCGCCGATGGCCTCGGCGCCCATCGCCACGGCGGTCATCTCGCCCTGGCCACGGGTCTTGCCCTGATAGTGGCTGCGGTAGTAGATGACCTTTACGGCGTCGGCGAGACTCAGCGCCCCGGCGGCCCAGGCGGCGGCCACTTCACCCACGCTGTGGCCGGTCACCGCGGTGGCTTCGATGCCGTGATGACGCAGCAGGGCGGTGATGCCGACTTGTACGGCGAACAGCGCCGGTTGGGCGATTTCGGTGAGTGCCAGGCGGTCGCTGCCATTGCGGCCCTCGAGTTCGGCGCGCAGCGAGAAATCGCCATGCTGCTGGAAGAGCGCATCGACTTCGTCCACGGCGGCGGCGAACACCGGGGCGCTCGCCAGCAGCTCGGCACCCATGGTTTCCCACTGGCAGCCATTGCCGGCATAGACGAAGGCGGGGCCTTGGGCGTTGGGCAGGCGTTCGCCGCGTGCCACGCCCATGGCCGTTTCACTGGCTTCGGGGTCTGCCCAGGCGGCAAGCATTTCCGCCGCCTGGGTCTTGGTCTCGGCGTACAGCAGAGCACCTTCGCGGTGATGATCGCGATGCATCTCAAGGGTATGGGCGATGTCGTAGAGGCTGGCATCGCTGCGCTTCAACCACTCGGCGAGCTCGCCGGCCATGGCTTTCAGCGCCGGTTCGCTGCGTGCCGAGAGCCGCAGCGGCAGCTCACCGTGGGGAGCGGCGTGGGCCGACTCGGCAGCGCTCGGTTCCGGCGGGCTTTCAAGAATCACATGGGCGTTGGCGCCACCGAAGCCGAAGGAGTTCACCCCCACCACCAGCCGGCCTTGCGGCTTGAGCGGATGCGCCTTGGTGACCACGCGCAGGTTCCACTCGTCGAACTTGATGCGCGGGTTGAGCTTGCGGATGCCGATGGTCGCCGGCACCTCGCGGTGCTGAACGCTGTACAGCGCCTTGGCCAGGCCCGCCACGCCGGAAGCGGTTTCCAGGTGGCCGACATTGCTCTTGATCGAGCCGATGAGCAGCGGCGTGGTGCGGTGCTTGCCCAGCGCCTCGCCGATGGCGCGGGTCTCGATGGGGTCGCCCACCGCGGTGCCGGTGCCGTGGGCTTCGAGGTAGTCGATTTCGTCCGGCGAGATGCCTGCCTTTTCATAGGCCTGGCGCATCAATGCGATCTGCGCCTTGGGGTTGGGTACCGTCAGGCCCGACTTGTGGCCGTCGGTGTTGACAGCGGAGCCCGCCACCACGGCGAGGATCCGATCGCCATCGGCCACCGCGCGGTCGTAGTCCTTGAGCAGGAACAAGCCCGCGCCTTCGGAGCGTACGTAGCCATTGCCGGCCTCGTCGAACACCTGGCAGCGCCCGGTGGGCGAGAGCATGCTGGCCTTGGAGAAGATGATGAAACCGTAGGGGTGCAGGTGCAGGCTGATGCCGCCGGCCAGCGCCATGTCGGTCTCACCGGCACGAATCGCCTGGCACGCCTGGTGGAAGGCCACCAGCGACGAGGAGCAGGCGGTGTCCAGCGACATGCTCGGGCCGTGCAGGTCGAACACGTAGGAGAGCCGGTTCGAGGCGATGCTGGAGGTGTTGCCGGTGGCGGTCGAGGCGTCGATGGCCTCGAGGTCGTCGGCCATGCGGTAAGAGTAATCGAGGCTCGCCACCCCGATGAACACGCCGCACTGGCTGCCGCGCAGCCGCGAAGGCAGCACGCCAGCATTTTCCATGGCTTCCCAGGCCAGCTCCAGCAGCATGCGTTGCTGCGGGTCCATGTTGGCGGCCTCGCGCGGCGAGATGCCGAAGAACCCGGCATCGAAGCCGCTGATGTCGCCAAGGCTGCCGGCGGCGAAGGTCACGCTGGTGCCGGGGTGGCGCTTGTCGGGATGCTGATAGGCATCCTGGCTCCAGCGGTCTTCGGCGACACGGGTCACCAGGTCTTTCTCGGCTTGCAGGTCCTGCCAGAACGTTTCAGGTGTGGTACCAGGGAAACGATGGGCGGCGCCAATGATGGCAACGCGTTTAGTCATTCTTGCTCCTGATGGTTCTGGGTCTGCCCTACTGCATCTTGTGGATCACATACACCTTGATCACATTCATCATGTCGATCACTTGCACCATGTCGATCAATTGCATCACGCTGATCGCCCATCTCCATGACCCGTTCCAGCAATGCCACGCCTAGCATCGATACGTCGATGGGCTCGGCATGGATGCGAGTCTGCGGTATCGCGCTCGTGCGACTCGACCAGATGGCGTAGCTCGTCTCGCCGCTGGGCTCGCCAACCTGTTGGTAGAGGGCTGGCATTATCGGTACATGGTCACCATACCAGCAGAGCACCCCATGGCGTGAATGCGGCGTTGATGGCACCAGTGCCGTGCGCAGGAGATCCAGCATACCGTCGGCATTGCGCAGGTGACGCAGGTAGACGCGCAAGTCGTCGGTGGCGGCGTGTTGCCCCGGCTGGGCGGTTCCCTCGAGCGCTTCCAGCGTCGGTGCGTCCGGCGGTATGGGGCGTTCCAGGTGCAGTGGCCCGTGATTCTCCATGGTGATTACGAATACGAATAACGGCTCATTATCGCTGTCCTTGAGCAAGGTTCCAACCTTGTTGGCAACGGCAAGGTCGGCAATGTACTGCCCATCGCGTTGATTGTCGGAAAAATGTGCTGAATCAATGAACTCGTCGAACCCCAAGCGCGGCATCACCCGGTCACGCAAATAGAAGCTGGCCGGGTAAGGGTGCACGCACACGGTGTGGTAACCAAGCGCCTTGAAGCGGGCGACCAGGTTGGGTACCGGCCGGCGCGCCAACTGGCGATAAGGGTTGAAGCGGTGGATGCCCAGCGCCTGTTCGTCGAGGCCGGTGAGAAAGGCGCATTCGGTACGCACCGTGTTGGCACCCCAGGCCGGTACTTGCAGTGACCCCTGGGCCAGGGCATCGCGTTTCAGTGCATCGAATGCGGGCAGCAGGTCGCCTGGCACGCCCGGGTGCCAGGGGCGAGGGTCGAAGAAGGATTCGCTTTGTACCGCGACGACATGCGGCAGGTGGGCCTGTTCGGCGTCTGGGCGCGCCTTGGGCGCGGCAAACGGCGAGTCCAGCTGTTCGGTGTCGAGCGGCGTGAGCGCAAGCCGGCCATAGGCCCAGAGGGCGCTGGCAAGGCCGAGGCGTTCGAGGTCTTGCTGGGGGTTCAGGGTGCACTTGGGCAGATGACGAAGTCCCCACCACAGCAGCGGCACGGCGGCGACCGACAGCATCGCGCAGGTGGCCAGGAATGCCGTGGCGCCATGGCGGGTGGAAAGCGAAGGCTCGAACCACAGGAAGGCGGCGATGGCGAGTGCACCCGCGGTGCTGGCGGCAATCGCCAGCGCAATGCCGAAGAACGGCACGTAGAGCCTGGGGTGCAGGATGGCATCGAGGAAATACTCGAAATCCTGGCAGATGAACGGCTCGCGCAGGGTGGTCGATTTGGTGTTGCTCGATTGCACCACCACCAGTTGCAGCGAGGCGATCAGCACCAGAGCAAACCACGGCCTCTGGAGCACCAGAAGGCACAACGCGAATAGCGCAAGCCAACTGCCGAGATGCACGGCCAGGGTACTGGGCGGACGCCGCCAGGGCGCTGGCACCGGCGGTCGCAACAGCGCCTCGATGATCAGGGTGACCGCCAGGCCAACCAGCAGCGGCGGCAACCAGGCGCCTAGCATGCACTCATTCCTGCTGGCTCCTCGGGCGGCGTGTATAGCCGAGCTTGCGCAGCAGCCATTGGGATAGGCCTGCCGGCAGTACGGCTAGCCACCAGCAGCCGACATTGAGCGGGAACGGGAAACTGATGCGCGCCTTGTTGGCCGCCACGCCCGCCTTGATCACCCGGGCGGCGCGCTCGGGCGCCCACAGCCACGGTTTCGGGCCCGGCATGCCATCGCACATCGCCGACTCGACATATCCCGGCATCACCACGCTGACGCCCACGCCGTGGCGGGCCAGCCAGCCGCGCAGGCCTTCGCCAAAGGCCTTGATGCCGGCCTTGCTGGCGCTGTAGCTCGGCGTGATGGGCAGGCCATGCCAGGCGGCAAGCGAGCTGATGAACACCAGTTGACCCGAGCCGCGCGCCGCCATGCGCGGGGCCAGGGTATTGGCCATGGCCATGGGGGTGCGCAGGTTGATGGCCAGCAGGTCGCTGACCTCCTGCCAGGGCTCGAGTTCGCCTGGCTTTCGGCCCACGTGGGTGTTGCGGCCGGCATTGGCGATCACGATGTCGGGAAGCCCTCGGGAGGCGAGGTCGTCAAGCCAGGCATGCAGGGCCGAGTCATCGGTGAGGTCGACGCTTGCGAGCTCGACCTCGGCACCCCGCTCGCGACACTGGCTGGCCAGGGCGTCGAGCACCTCTTGCTTGCGGCCATGCAGGATCAGCCGGGTTCCAGGCTCTGCATATTCGCGCGCCAGGGCGCCGCCGATGGCGCCGGTGGCACCGGTGATCAGTACGCAACGTGTGGTCACAAGCCAATCCCCAGCAGTTTCTCGAGTGGTGAGCGTTCGGCTTCGAGTACCCGCGAGGCGTTCTCCACGGCAAGCTCGATACCGGGCTGGCAATAAAAGCCACCGTTGAGCTGGGTGGCATGAATGACCGTATCACGGAAACAGCGATACAGCCTGGCATCAGGCTTGGGTGGCTGGTGCCAGAACTCGTCCAGTTCGCCCTGAAAGGTCAGGCCCGCCATATGGTAGATGGGGTCGCTCAGGGCCATGGTCGGCGTCTTGTGGTGGAGGGAGACAATACCCACGGTGCTGTTGACGGTAACGGTGCCGGCGGCGTGCTTGAGCAGCACGTTGAGGTTGCCCGATTCCAGGTAGACGATACGTCCCTCCAGCCCGTAGTAGCGCTGGAGCTTGCGGATGCACCTGGCGTAGTGGGAAAGGCCCATGTCCAGCGGGTGATTCTTGATGCACAGCAGGGCATCGCTCGGTGCGTGTTCGGCGAAAGAGCCCATCACCCGGTCCATCACTTCCTGCATGTTGGCGAACGGCGAATGGTCGCGGATCTGGGCATCGCTGTTGAGCTGCAGGGGCAGCATGTAATACGGGCGCTTGCTCGCCACCAGGTCAAGGATACGCTGAGCGTCCTGTGCTTTCCAGAAGCGTAGCTGGGTGAAGCGCTTGATGTAACCCGCGTACTCCACCGGGGCGGTGATCGGGGCATGGTTGCGATAACGCGGAAACATCACGGGATTGGCAAGGCTTGCCAGGTGGTATCGCACGTCATGTACGGCACGCACCTTGAACGGTGACTGGAACTCGCGGGGAGAGGGGGCCTTGGGCAACGCCTTGCCGGTGTCGAGATACCAGGCGGGGTCGCGGGGCAGCAGCGAGTGACCGTTGACGCCGTCGCGCTCCAGGGTGATCCAGTGAGGACGAAAATAGCCTTCCTCGAAGACATGGTTGCGCACGCCCGCCGCCTTGCCCCGCTCGATGGCCGGGCGGTGCACCGGGCGGCGATCGCCGAAGATCAATTGGTCGGTGATGGCGTGGCGCTGGTAGAGGCTGTCGAGAAACCCGGGCAGCTCGGAAAGCGGCGCCTTGAAGGCCACGGCCTTGCCGGCGTCGCGTGACCAGTAGAGGGTGTCGCCGCCATTGAAGTGCACCTTGGTGACATGATGACCATCACGTGTCAGACGCTCGCCAAGCTGCTGGTAGAACGGGGAACAGACCCCTTGGAGAAACAGAAATGAGCGTGCCACGTCAGCGCCTTCCAATGAATGTATTGCGGTACCAGCGATACAGCCATGTCTTCAGCGAAGGCGACGCACCGCGCGCGCGCTGCTTTTCCAGCAGCGTCACAGTGGTTTCGGCATTGCAGAGCTGGCCGGAGGCAGGATCCACATACCCCGGGTAGAGTAGCAGGGTGCCTGCCACCAGCGCATCCAGGGAGAGCTTGCGCTGCCGCCGGGGATTGTGCTGGCGGTCCTCGGTGAGCCCCCAGCCGGCGTAGAAGGGCATGCCGTAGGTCGATACCCGTCGACCGCGCAGCAGGGCCTCGAAACCGGTCAGCGAGCTCATGGTGTGAACCTCGTCCACCACCTCCAGCAGGTCGCTGATGGCAACCGTGCCGACATCCAGGTCATACAGGCGCCTGGCGGTATCGTCGAGCAGGCCGACCCGCGCCCCGGTAAGCACGTCGGGATGGGGCTTGTAGAGGATGCAAGCATCCGGGTGGCGCTCGCGCACCGCCGCGAGCAACGCGCTGTTGGTGCGCACATCCGGTGAGCCGCGCTGGATCGAGGCGTCGGTTTCCACCTGGCCGGGCACCAGTATGCGGCGCTTGCCCTCTGGCAGGGCCGGCAGTTGCTGGCCCGCCACGTTGTACTTGGAGAGCTTTAGCCTGACCAGCCGCTCGCGCAGGGCGGCGGCGCGTGCCAGCAGTTCAGCGTCGAAGTCACTGTCGTTGAGCAGTCGTTCCAGGTCGCTGGGCTGGCCGGGGTCGTAGTAGATGCCCTGGCTGTCGAGCACCAGCGACAGTGGCCGCGTGAGATCCGTGCCGAGCCCCACCGAGCGAATGAAACCATCCTCCATGCGCCAAAGCGAGAGTTGACGGGCTTCGCAGTCGTTTTCCAGCGCTGTATCGACCTGGCTCGACCAGGCGAGCAGGTTGTCGCCGGGCTGTCCGGCGTGGGCCGCCTGGGTGAGCGTGTCGTGGTGGGTGACTTGCGCCGACTTGCCGAGGAAGTCGTCGACGAACCCGCGCTTCCATTCCGTGAAGGCACCGGCGTGCCAGTTGCCGGCCAGGCGCTGGTGCTGGCGGCGCTGATCGCTGATCAGTGCAATGGTCGACTCGAGAGTGGTGGGTTCACCCGTGTAGGGGTTGGCGTAGCGGCTATAGCGCAGGAAGGCGGCGGCGAACACCTGGGCCAGGCTGCGCTCGACTGCGCGGCGCGGGCAGTTCTGTCGATCGCGGGTGAGCCCCCAGCCGGCATAGAACGGCAGGCCATGGCAGGTCACTGGCTTGCCGGCCATAAGCGCCTCGAAACCGAGCTGACTGGTCACCACATGCACGGCATCCACGGCATCGAACAGTGCCCAGGGGTTGACGTCTTCGCCGATCAGCTGGCAGCGCGGGTGCTGGCGTGCCGCCTCCAGCAGGTGCCCCTGCTTTTTTCCGGCGATGACATCCGGGTGCACCTTGACGAGTATATCGGCCTCGGGATGCTCGGCGAGGGCACATTCGAACATGGAGTCGAAGGTGTCGGCATCGGCAACGCCATACTGGATCGAGGCATCGCCACGAGTCTGGTCGACCACCAGCACGCGCGGCCGGTCGCAGGCATGTAGTGGACGATCCGGGGCATGGTTGTACTTCGACAGCCGATGGCGGGCCAGCAACGCCATGGCGTGTTGCGCACGGGCCAGCTCGTCAGCCGAAAACGGTGCCTCGCGGATCAGGGTTTCCAGGTCGGATGGGCGCGAGGCGTCGTAGTAGATGCCGCTATGATCCACCACCAGGCTGTGGGTGTGATAACCATCGGCGCCAAGGCCCAGCGAGCGCAGGAAGCCATCTTCCAGGGCGATATAGGGCAGGGCGTGTTTCCGTGCGTATTGCCTGGCGGGTTCGGAGGTCGGTTTCAACCCCCAGCCGATCACCGCATCGACTCGCTTGGGCCAGCGCGACAGTTGGGTGAACCGTGTGAACTCGGGAAGCAGCGGAGCCAGATTGTTCATGCGGATGATGCCGCTAAGTAGGTAACCTGCTGTCTGGCCAGCCATCGAGTGTTCCCGCAGTGTGAATATCGCACCCGTCTGATCGGGGCGGCGTGATTCGAGGCCCAGAAAAGTACGTGAAAGCGGAGTCGACTTCAATCGTCGACATGCGTTGACATACCTGGTCTGGGCCATTCCGGTGGTGGGTAGCGTCACTCCCTGTAGGTGAGAGTGGTCTCCCAGCTTTCACGGCTAACCGCTATCGCATCCTGAACCTGCTCGGCATCGCCGGCCTTGAACGCCTTGAAGATCGCCTTGTGGTCCTTGAGCGCGGTGGTCGGGTCGGTCTGCATCGAGGTCTCGAGGGCGGCCTCGATCAGTTCCAGCAAGGTCTCTCCGACCCTGATCGTCATCGGATTGTGGGTAGCATGCAGAATCGCCCGGTGAAAGGCCACGTCGTGGTGCGACGTCTGCTCGCCATTGGCTATCGCGGATTCCATGGCGTCGATGCTGCGCTGTATGCGCGCGTGATCCTCCGGTGTTGCGTTGTGCATGGCCTGCAATGTGTAGGCCGGCTCGAACATCTGGCGGAACTCCAGCACATCACGGGTCATGCCGCGCGCCAGAATCATGCCAAAGGCCATGGGGTCGACCAGTGGATCACCCGGCTCGCGACGAATGATGGTGCCCTGGCCACGGCGTACTTCAACGATGCCGATGGCCTGCAGCATCTTGATTGCCTCCCGCACGCTCGACTTGCCGATACCCAGGCTTTGGGTCAGCTCGGTCTCTGAGGGCAGGTAGTCCCCGGGTTTCAACTCGCCACGAATCAACGCGCTCTTGATGCGTTCCAGAATCTGGAAGGCGATGGAGCTGCGTTCTAGCGAGCCGCCGAAAGGCTCGTTGTGTGAAGGGCTCACTTGAGAGGGGCTACCTCTGGATGGGCCGAATCGCGTGATGCTTTCATGCTGAAGTGCCGCGTTGGGCTGTCGTTTGAGGCTCATGCTGGCGTCTCGTTGTGTTGTCGGTGTTCTGCTTCGGTAATCACAAGGTCGGCGAAAGGCGAGCGCACGTCTGGGCGAGCTTACTCAAAGTGGTCATCACTCTACAGGCTAGAGACTCTTCCACCCCTCGAACTTGCACATTGTGCAAATTTGAGTCTAGCATGATGGCAGATATCAGACATCAGATGTCTGATGTGGTGAGGGCGATACCAACAGGATGCGAGATGACGGGACGACATATCGTGGTGTTCACAACGGGTGGAACGATCGCTAGTGAGCAGGATGTATCCGGGAGAAGTATCTCCGGTGCGCTGCACGGCGAGCAGTTGCTCGACAAGGTCGCGCTGCCGGCAGGTGCGGCGCTCTCGGTGGAAGTCCACTCGCTGTTCCAGAAGCCAAGCAATGCGATTACCAGCGCGGACCTGTTGGAGATGCATCGCCAATGCCAGCGTGTCGCCGACCGCGAGGACGTCGACGGTGTGGTCGTCACCCACGGCACGGACACCCTGGAAGAGACCGCCTACTTTCTCGACATCACCTTGTCCTGCGACGTGCCCTGCGTGATCACCGGCTCACAGCGCGCTCCACATGAGCCGGGCACCGATGCATTCCGCAACCTGGCCGATGCGCTACTGACCGCTGCCGCCACGGCGGTGCGAGGTTTCGGTGTACTGGTTTCCTTTAATCAATCTCTGTTCGCCGCGCGAGATGTGCGCAAGGTCAGCAGTTTCCAGGTGGATGGGTTCGCTTCACCGGGTGCTGGCCCACTTGGCTACGTCGACGGCGAGCGCGTTCATCTGCATAGCCGTCCGGTGCCAGAGAGACGAGCCATCAGACCGGCCCTTCCCGAGTTGCTGGATGACCTGCCGCGCGTCGATCTGCTGCCCGTTTATCTCGATGCCGCACCGACACTGGTCGACCTCGCGCTGAAGGATGGCGCCAGGGGGCTGGTGATCGAAGGCCTGGGGCGCGGTCATGTGCCGCCAGGCTGGGTCGATCGGGTGGCAAGCGCAGTACGTGCCGGCTTCCCGGTGGTGGTGGTCAGCCACTGTCACCGCGGGCCGGTGCATCAGAGTTACGAATTCCCGGGCAGCCTTGCGAGCCTCGAGGCAGCGGGTGCCATCTCGCTGCCCGATTTGAGTGCCCGCAAGGCACGCCTGGCCCTGGCCTCGCTGCTGGCAAGCCCCTCTCGGGAGCCGCTTGCCAAGCGGTTGGCGGCGCTGACGGCGTGAGCATGGCCGTCGATTCACGTGATACATGCTCTACTCACACAACGACAAGGTATTGAAATGAAAAACACAATCACAAAACTGACTCTTGCCACCGCGGTTGCCGCAGCGTCTCTGGGCATGGCCCAGGCGCAGGCCGCCGACTTCACCTTCAGCTTCGCCCACGTACTGATCGAGGATACTCCCAACGGCAAGGCGGCCCTGCGCTTCAAGGAAGAAGTCGAGGAGAAATCCGATGGGCGGATCGAGATCAACGTGTTGCCCGCGGCCCAGGTAGGCGGTGACGTCGAGATCATCGAGCAGATTCAGATGGGCCTGGTGGATATCGGCATTCCGCCGACCGCGACGCTTGGCAACTTCGAGCCACGCATGCAGATTCTCGACCTGCCGTTCTTGATCGCCGACTACGACACCATGGTCGAGGTGCTGGACGGCGAGGTGGGGCGTGAGATCCTCGACACCCTGAACGACGACAACATGTTTGGTGTGAACTTCTGGGGCGCGGGCTTCCGTCACATCACCAACAATGACCGCCCGATCGAAAGCCCCGAGGATCTCGAAGCCATCCGCATGCGCACCATGCAGGCACCGATCATTATTTCCACCTACGAGAACCTGGGCGCCAATGCGACCGCCATGGCCTTCACCGAGGTCTACAACGGGCTGCAGCAAGGCGTGGTTTCAGGCCAGGAAAACCCGCTGGCCAATATCTATACCATGCGCTTCCACGAGGTGCAGGATTACCTCTCGCTGACCAGCCACGCCTATCACGCCTACGCGGCGGTCATCAATCAGGATTCCTGGGACTCGCTGCCGGAGGATCTGCAGGAAATCATGCTGGAAGCCTTCGACAACGGCCGTGATGCCTCGCGTCAAATGACCATCGAGGACGAGAAGGACATTCTCGAGGCAATCGAGGGCGAGATCGCCATCAATGAGATCACCCCGGAAGCTCGTGAAGCCTTCATTGAAGCCAGCATGCCGGTTCACCAGGAGTACGAAAGCGTGGTGACCACCGAGCTGCTGCACAAGGTATACGACGAGATCGGCATCGAGTACTGAGGAATCTTTCCCCATGTTCAAGGCGCTCAATCGCTTCATTGATCGCCTGGAGAGTGTGGCGATGGTCGCGTGCATGTCGATCGCGACCATCATCACCTCCATCCAGGTCGTTTATCGCTACGGCTTCAACAGCTCGCTGTTCTGGGCAGAGGAAGTCGTCATCTACTCCATCATCTGCATGAGTTTCGTCGGGGCCAGCATGGGGGTCAGGCATGGTGCGCATATCTCGGTTGATGTGCTGAACGCCATCGCTTCCCCTTCAGTGAATCGCTGGCTGCATATTGTCGCGGCGGTACTGGGAATCGCCTTTGCCGGGTTCATGGTCTTTTTCGGCTTCCAATTGTTCTTCAGTACGCTGGATCGCGGCCAGCTAACCGCTGCATTGCGGCTGCCCATGGCCTGGTTCTACCTGCCCATTGGCCTTTCTGGCGTATTGTTGATCCTCCGCTATTTGTGGGTCATCCATGAAGCCTGGGTGAAGCCACCAGTCAGCCATGCCGAAGAGATCGCCTCCGGAGCAGACAAGCTCATATAACGACTGGAGATACCCATGATTACGGCTCTTCTGCCAATTTTCTTTGCGGTGTTACTGCTGGGTTTGCCGATCTTCGCGGCGCTGGCATTTGCCGTTTTTCTGGCCATCGAGTTTTTTGGCTCCACCAGTGGTGTGATCGTGCCGATGCGCATGTTCACCGGCATCAACAACTTCTCGTTGATGGCCATACCGTTCTTCATACTGGCGGCCGAATTGATGCGTATCGGTGGGCTGTCGGACCGCCTGATCGACCTGGCCAAGGCGTTGGTGGGGTGGGTGCCGGGAGGGCTTGCGGCGGCTACTGTGCTGTCTTGCCTGTTTTTTGGCTCCATCTCCGGCTCGAGTCCGGCAACCGTGGTGGCAATCGGCTCGATCATGTTTCCCGCGCTGGTGGCGGCCGGTTACAGCAAGCACTTCGCCATCGGGCTGATCGCCACGGCGGGTACCCTCGGGCCGATCGTGCCGCCGAGCATCGCGTTGATCATCTACGGTTCGGTGACCGGTACATCGGTAGGCCGGTTGTTCGCCGCAGGGCTGCTGCCTGCCATCCTGATCGCGTCGATCCTGATTGCCTATTGCATCGTCTTTGCTTCCCTAAAGGGATATGCACGCGCCCCGTTTCCCACGCTTCGCGAGATAGTCGCCGCCTTCAAGTCTGCCGCCTGGGGGCTTGGTCTGCCGTTCATCCTCCTGGGGGGCATCTATAGCGGGGTTTTCACCCCCACCGAGTCCGCGGCGGTGGCGTGTGTCTACGGGTTGTTCGTGGGCATGGTGGTCTACCGCACCATTCGCGTGCCGGAATTGATCGATACGCTGCGTACATCCGGCCTCACGTCGGCCACGCTGCTATTGATCACCGCGGGCGCTTCGGCCTTCTCATGGTTGCTTGCGATCACCGGCACACCTACTCAGCTGGCAAGCCAGGTGCTGTCGTTGACCGATGACCCGATCCAGGTGATGGCTCTGTTCAACGTGGTGATGATCATTGCTGGCTTCTTCCTCGACAGTGCCTCGGCAATCATCGTGCTATCGCCTCTTTTGCAGCCGATCGCCTTTCAGGTGGGGGTCGACCCTGTGCATTTCGGTGTGATCACCCTGATCAACTTCTCTGTTGGCATGATCACGCCGCCGGTGGGCCTGAACCTGTTCGTTGCCATGGCAATATCAAAGATGTCGTTGCCGGAAGTGTTCAAGGCATGCCTGCCCTTGATCGGCTTGATGCTGCTGGCGCTGGTGATCATTACCTACGTGCCGTGGATCAGCACGTGGCTGCCATCACTGATCTATTGAGGCGGATCGCCATGGCGTCATTCACATCGAGATATTCCGAGATTCACAGGGAGGTGTCATGAGCACACTTTCTACATTGGATACTCTGCTGGACGGTGACCGCTTCTGGGCCGACGTCGAGGCGCTGGCCCAGATCGGGGCGCTGTCGCCAAAGGGGATTCGCCGGCTGACACTCGACGAGCATGACAACCGCGCCAGGCTGTGGTTGGTCGAGCAGGGCAGGGCGCTGGGGTGCAAGGCCTATCATGACGACCTGGGCAATGTTTTCCTGCGCCGCGAAGGGCAGGACCCGAGCCTTGCTCCACTGCTGATCGGCAGCCACCTCGACAGCCAGCCAGCGGCGGGTATTCACGATGGGGCGCTGGGCGTGCTGGCGGGTCTTGCGGTGTTGCGTACCCTGCACGAGCAGGGAATCGAGCATCGGCGTTCCATCGACGTGGTGTCATGGACCAACGAGGAGGGAGCGCGCTTCGCCCCAGGCACCTCGGGGTCATCCTGGTTCGCCGGTCGGCGGGATATCGAGACGATACGTGCAGGCCGAGATGACGAAGGGACAGGCTTTGGTGAGGCGCTGGACGCGTGCCTGGCCCTGCTGGAGGCACGTGATGTGACCTTGTGCCCTCGGCCATTCGTCCCCCATGCGTTTCTCGAGTTGCACATCGAACAAGGGCCGGTGCTTGAATCGCTTGGCGTGCCGGTGTGCGCGGTCAACGGTATCCAGGGTGTGAACTGGTACGAGGTAGAGGTGACCGGGCAGGCCAACCATGCCGGCACCACCCCACCTGACGCCAGGCGGGACGCCATGTTGGGCGCGCATGCGTTTATCGGCGAGCTCAGGAAGCTGACCGAGGGTCGCGATGACGACCTGCGCTTCACCATCGGCAAATTCTCGTTGGCCCCGGATTCGGTCAATACCATCGCTGAACGGGCACGCTTCACCATCGACATGCGCCACCCCGACCAGGCGATGCTGGATGCCTTGGACAGCGAGTTTCTGGCCCTGGCAGAGCGGCAATGGGAGGGCTGCGAGGTGAGTCTCAAGGTGACGTCGCAGGTTGCCCCCGTGGCCTTCGACAATGCGCTGCTGGAGGTGGTCGAACAGAGTGTTCGCCAGTATGCCCCCTCTGCCCCGACGCTGGTGTCAGGTGCCTTTCATGATGCTATCCATATCGCGCATGTGTGCCCCACGGCCATGCTCTTCACCCCGTGCCGAGCTGGCATCAGTCACCACCCCGACGAGCACGTGGAGCGAGCGGATGCCGAGGTGGCGGTCCGAGCTCTGGCACACGCCGTCGAACAACTGCTGATGACAAGGATCGATTTCCATGACACAGACCATTGAAGTTGCCGTGGCCTCACAGGGCCTGAGCCTCCCCGCCATCCCCCGCCCCCGTGGCGCCTTCCTTCCCTGGTCCCGGCTGGGCAACCAGTTGTTTCTGGCCGGCCAGATCTGCGAGCGAGGCGGCGAGGTTCTCTTCCCGGGCAAGGTGGGGGGCGAGTTCGATCTCGAGACCGGCAAGTTGGCGGCACAGGCCTGTGCGCTCAACCTGCTGGCATCGCTCAGCGATGCGGTAGGGGGTGACATGAGCCGGGTCGTGCGTTGCGTGCGCATGAATGGATTCGTCAACGTGGCGCCCGGGTTCCATGACGTGCCGTTGGTGATCAATGGCGCCTCGGAGCTGTTTATCGCGCTGTTCGGCGAGAACGGACGCCATGCCCGTACGGCTATCGGCGTCGCCACTCTACCCGGTAACGCAGCCGTCGAAGTCGAATCGATCTTCGAGATCCGTGATTGACCCAGGAGCCATGCCATGACTGACTCACCTCTGACGCGCCCGCTGCGCAAGCAGTACGCCGAGCTGCGCGACGGCAAGCTCACCGCCACCGCGCTGGTCGACGCCTCACTTGAGGCCTATCGAACACGTGGCAAGCGCGATCATGCCTACCTGACCTGGAACGGCGAGCCGGCTCGGGCCTTCGCCGCCGCCACCGATGCCCTGCTGGCACAAGGAGGCGATGCCGGTGCACTGATGGGCATGGCGATATCGATCAAGGACATCTATGCGGTCCCGGGTCTGCCGACCTATGCGGGTTCGTCGACACGCTTGCCTGCCGATTGGGAGCGCCCAGGGCCGATGATCAGTGCGCTGTTGGCACAGTGCCCCAGCGTGATGGGCAAGACGCATTCCGTGGAGTTCGCCTTCGGGGGGCTTGGTACCAACGCTCACTGGGGGGCGCCTCGCAACCCATGGGATGCGGTGAACCACCGTACGCCGGGTGGCTCCAGCTCTGGTGCCGGCGTGTCGTTGGTGGGAGGCACGGCGAGCCTGGCACTGGGGACGGATACCGCCGGTTCGGTGCGTGTTCCTGCCTCCATGACCGGGGTGGCGGGGCTCAAGACCACCGCCGGACGCTGGTCCACTGAGCAGATCGTGCCGCTCTCCAGCACTTTGGATACCCCTGGGCTGCTGGCGCGCCGCGTGGATGATCTGGCGTTCGCCTTCGATGCCCTGGATGACTCGCTGAGTGTGTCACGGCAACGTGTGCCCGCAAGGCCAGCGCTCGCCGACCTGACCTTCGGCGTTCCCGAGCACTTCTTCTGGGATGACTGTAGCCCAGGCATTGCCGAGACGGTGCGCGATGCGATCCAGCGCCTGGAGTCGGCAGGGGCTCGCCTGGTGCCTCTGGAGCTGCCAGGTACCGACGATGCCTTTGCACTCTTCCAGCAAGGGGGCCTGGCGGCGGCGGAACTGGCCGCCTTCCTCAGGACGTCCCTGCCCGAGTCGATCCCGAACCTGGACCCCAATGTCGCCGCGCGTGTCGCCGCCGCCGACGACATGCCGGCGTGGGAGTACGTGCGGCGCCGCTCCTTGATCGAATCGCTGTATCGCGAGGCGGCGGACAGGATGGCTGATGTGGATGCGGTGCTGACACCCACGGTCGCCCTGACCCCGCCCACGCTCGAGAGCCTTGTACCAGAGGGCGCCTATCCCAAGGCCAACATGCATGCGTTGCGTAACACGGTGATCGCCAACTTCCTGGGGCTGTGTGGGCTGACCCTTCCGGTGGGCAAGGACGCGGCGGGAATGCCGGTAGGGCTACAGGTGCTGTCGGGCCCCTGGCAAGATGCCCGCCTGCTGGCGGTGGGGCAGGCCATCGAGAACGAGCTCGGTAACGGACTGGAGATTCTTGGCATGCCGCCTGCCTGATGATGGGCTACTCGGCTGGATCGCCCGCGGGTGACCAGCCGGTGGTACCATGACACGACGTGTCTTGTGGGGTGGGTTGCATCATGAATATCCGTACGCTGGAGACGTTCGTGTGGATCTCCCGGCTGGGTAGCTTCAGAGCGGCGGCGAAACGTCTCTACGCCTCGCAGCCATCGATCTCCGCGCGAATTTCGGGCCTCGAGGATCAGTTGGGGGTCGAGCTTTTCGACCGGGTGGGCCGGAAGGTGACGCTGACCGCCAAGGGCCGGGAGCTTCTGACCTATGCCGAGAAGATCCTGGTATTGCATGGCGAAATGCTGCAGGTCGTGGCTCAGCCCGCCTCCATACATGGCACCATTCGCCTCGGTGTTTCGGAGACCATCGCCCATACGTGGTTGCCGAAACTCATCGAAAGAGTCAGTGACGCCTATCCCGCCATCAACCTCGAACTGGATGTCGATATCTCGGTGAATCTCGCCGATAAAGTGATCAATCACGACATCGATATCGCCTTCTTGATGGGCAAGATCACTCAGCCGGGCATCATCAACAAGGACCTGTGCCGATATTCGCTGGTGTGGGTGGCAAGCCCTTCCCTGGCGATTCCCGATGCGCCCATATCGCTTGCCGAGCTGGCTAAATGGCCGATCATCACCTATCCGAGACGCAGCGAGCCCTACAACAACATCCGATCTCTCGTCGATCCAATGAATCACTCCACGCGGATCCATTCCAGTTCTTCGTTATCCACGATCATTCGCATGACCGTGGATGGCATCGGGGTCAGTGCGTTGCCCCGCGAGATCGTAAAGCAAGCGCTTGATACAGGCGTATTGCGCGAATTCCAGGTGTCTGCGTCGATTCCTGATCTGGCGTTCTCGGCCGCTTATGGGTCAGGCCCCGGCAGCAACGTGGTGCAGGCCGTGGCGGAGTTGGCGTTCACGACGGTCGAGCAGGGTCGCGAAGGGTGCTGAGATCACCAGCTGATCCATTTTTTGGATCAAAAGTGATATTAATTTTCGATTTGTATAAATCAGTGTTTCTGCCTTAACTGTATGTATCTCTTCACCGAGGCAGAACGATGACGTCAGACACTCCACTGGATGCCCGATCTTCACCGCGAGCGGTACGCCTGGCGGCCAGAAAGGGTGAGTTGACGGGGCCGACGTCGGGGCTTGCCAGCGGCTTCGTGCAGGTCAACCTGGTCATCCTCCCCGAGGCCGAGGCCAACGGCTTTCTGCGTTTCTGTCAGGCCAACCCCAAGCCCTGCCCGTTGATCGCGGTAAGCGAGCCCGGTCAACGTGAGTGCTCGGTATTGGGTGCCGATCTCGATATCGCGCGGGACGTCCCGGCCTATCGTCTCTATCGCCACGGTAAAACGAGCGGCACGCTCGAGAGTGTTGCCAATGAATGGCGCGACGACCTGGTGACCTTTGCGCTTGGGTGTTCCTTTACCTTCGAGCATGCCCTCGTTCAGGCGGGATTGCGGGTCAGGCACATCGACGAGCAGCGTAATGTGCCGATGTTCAACACCACGATTCCCCTTTCCTCGGCCGGTGGGTTCGGCGGCAACCTGGTGGTGTCGATGCGGCCTTTCCTTGCCGCCGATGCCATCCGTGCCATCCAGATCACCACCCGTTTCCCGCAGGTGCATGGCTCGCCGGTTCATCTGGGGGACCCCGCGCTGATCGGTATTTCGGATATTCACTCTCCCGACTACGGAGACACCGTATCCGTGGGGGATGATGAACTTCCCGTGTTCTGGGCCTGTGGCGTGACGCCGCAACAGGTGCTGATGGACGCGGGCGTCGAGTTCGCCATCACCCACAGCCCGGGCCATATGCTGGTCACGGATATTCCTGACAGTGGCTTGGCCCTTTTCTAAACACTTTCCATTTCTATTTCCCGGCAACAATCACTCCCCGGCAACAAAAAGAGAGGCATCCATGATGACGACAAGAAAAACCCTGGTTTCCGCCATCGCGATTGGCATGACGGTAGTGGGCTCACATGCCCTGGCCCAGGACATCGACGAGACCAATATTGCCTACGTGGGCAGCTGGAGCAGCCTGTCGTTGTTCCAGAACTTCGAGCGTCCCTTCTGGGGGGAGCACATTCCCGAAGCTTCAGGTGGCAATATCACCACCGATGTCACCACCTTCGACCAGATGGGCCTTGGCGGAGGCGAGGTGTATCGCCTGATGGGCCGTGACGTGATCGAGGTGACCTCGACGGTGGCCGACTACGCCGTGCAGGATGCGCCGGAGCTCGAAGGCCTGGACATGCCGATGATCGCGCCTGACGTCGAGACCGCACGCGAGGTGGCCGAGGCCTACCGCCCGGTGCTGGCCGATGCCTTTGCCGAGCGTTTTGATAACGCCAAGCTGCTGGCGGTGGTTCCCTATCCTTCGCAGATGGTCTTCTGCAATGCCGAGATCGACGGACTGGGCGATCTTGCCGGCAAGAAAGTGCGTGCCAGCGGGCGTACCACCGCGGAGTTCCTCGAGGCACTGGGCGCCGAAGGGATCACCCTGAACTTCAGCGAAGTGCCCGGTGCCCTTCAGCGTGGGGTCATCGATTGTGCGGTGACCGGCTCACTGTCCGGCTACAGCTCCGGCTGGTATGAAGTGTCCACCCACCTGTATCCGCTGCCGGTGGGTGGCTGGGATCACGTGGTGACCGCCATGAACGGTGGCAAGTGGGAGTCGCTTTCGGCCGAGACCCAGGAGTGGCTGATGGCCGAGATCAAGGAGAACTACGAGGATCCGGTATGGGAGTCCGCGGTCGAGGAGACCCGTGAAGGCATTGCCTGCCTGACCGGTGAAGGCGAGTGTACCCGTGGTGAGCCGGGCGACATGGTGCTGGTGGAAGCCACCGACCAGGACTTTACCGATGCCAGCCGCCACCTCGAAGAGACCTTGCTGCCCAACTGGGCCGAGCGCGTGGATCAGGAGTGGGTGGATCGCTGGAACGAGACCATCGGCAGCGTGACCGGCCTGACCGCATCCAAGTAAGCACACCCTGATGCGTCCCGTTCGAGCAGGTCGTGTTCGAACGGGACCGTGTGTGGCCAAACACAGTTCTACTCAGATCAGTGTTCTACCAACCATTGGCGGCCGGGCTGAACCATTGCCCGGCCTCGCCTGGAGAGTGACATGTTGCAATCGGTGAATACCGCTCTCGACCGTGTGCTCGATGGTGTGCAGGTGGGCTCGCTATGGATGGCGCGGGCAGGCGGCGTGTTGATCCTGCTGACCGTAGGGATGGTGACCATCGAGGTGTTCTCGCGCCAGTTGATGGGGCGCTCCGCCGTCCATGCCACCGAGTTGACCGGCTATGTGATGGCGATCAGCACCAGTTGGGCGTTTGCCTTCACGCTGGTGCGCAAGGCCCACATTCGCATCGATGCGCTGTATCTCAACTTTCCCATGCGCATACGTGCCTGGCTCGACCTGCTCGCGCTGCTTGCCATGGCGCTGTTCTGCATCCTGGTGGTGGGGGCCGCGTTCGAGGTCGCCAAAGACTCCTTCACCGGCGGTGCCCGCGCCAATACCCCGCTGGGGACACCGGTGTGGATCCCGCAATTCCTGTGGGTGATCGGGCTTGCCTGGTTCAGCTTGGCCGTCGGCCTGATGTCGCTTCGCGTGCTGCTGGGGCTTGTGTCGGGCGATTTCGCAGGCGTCCAGAATCTCGCCGGCAGTCCCACCCTCGATGAGCAGATCAGCGACGAAAACCACGAGGCTACCTCATGATACTCACCGCATTGCTGGTTCTGCTCGTGCTGCTGGTATTGAGCATCCCGGTGGCAGCCACCTTGATCGTGCTCGGCCTTTTTCTCGACGAACTCTTTTCCCCATTTCCGCTGGCCCGCGCCATGGGCGATGTCATCTGGTCAGCGTCTGACAGCTTCCTTCTGATCGCGATTCCGCTGTTCATCCTGCTGGGGGAAATCCTGGTGCGAACCGGCATCGCCAAGGGTACCTATCGGGCCCTGGAGAGCTGGCTCTCCTGGCTGCCGGGTGGCCTGCTGCATGCCAATATCGGCACCGCGACCCTGTTCTCGGCCACCTCGGGCTCAAGCGTTGCCACCGCTGCCACCATCGGCACCGTGGCACTCCCACAGGGCAAGGAGATGAACTACGATCCCAGGCTTTTCACTGGCTCGATCGCCGCCGGTGGCACCCTGGGCATCATGATTCCTCCCTCGATCAACCTGATCGTCTATGGCTTTTTGACCGAGACCTCAATCCCTCAGCTGTTCGCGGCTGGCCTGGTGCCGGGGCTTCTGTTGGCGCTGTTGTTCATGGCGGGCACTGCGTTGATCTGCATGTGGCGTCCGAGTCTTGGTGGCCCCAGCAGTTCTCACAGCTGGTCGGAGCGGATTTCAGGCCTCAGGCATTTGCTGCCGGTGTTGATCCTGTTCGGGGTGGTGGTTGGGTCGATCTATGCTGGCCTGGCGACCCCGACCGAAGCGGCTTCGCTTGGGGTGATCGGGGCGATGCTGATCGCTGCGTTCATGCGCAAGCTGTCGCTTTCGATCATCGTCGAGGCGCTGGATGGCACCATGCGTACCACGGGCATGATCATGCTGATCATCATCGCCTCCTATTTCCTCAATTTCGTGCTTGCCTCCACCGGTGTGACCCGTGAACTGACGGTGTTCCTTGAGTCGGCAGGCCTCGGGCCCTATGCCACGCTGATGCTGGTGATTGCGCTTTACATCGTGCTCGGCTTCTTCATCGAGACGCTGTCGTTGATGGTCATCACGATTCCGATCGTGGCCCCGATCATCATTGGCATGGGGTTCGATCCGGTGTGGTTCGGCATTCTGCTGATCCTGCTGATCGAGATGGCCCTGATCACCCCGCCTGTCGGCCTCAACCTCTATGTGGTTCAGGGGGTGCGCGAGGGTGGCTCATTCAACGACGTGATGGTGGGGGCGATGCCCTATGTCGGGTTCATGTTCCTGATGGCGATCCTGCTGATTCTGTTCCCGTCGTTGGCCATGTTCCTGCCGAACATGCTGGGCTGAGCAATACATGATCCAATTCACGACGTTACGAACAGCGACAGGAGTCAAACCATGACGACGTTTTATTTGATGGAAAGCGGCGAGTCGAAAGAAAGCGGCGAGACAGTGGAGGTCGAGATAAAGGAGTTGATCATCGCGGGCTGGGCCGGCCGTGAGCAGGCGGGGATCGACGAGCATATCGAAGAGCTCAAGGCGATTGGCGTAACGCCGCCTTCCAGCACGCCGCTGTTCTATCGCGTGGCAGCCAATCAGCTGACCAGCGACGAGACCATCCAGGTCTTGGGGTCGGCCTCCAGTGGCGAGGTCGAGGTAGTGTTGATCGGTACGCCCCAGGGCACCTTGGTGGGCATCGGCTCGGATCACACCGACCGTGAAGCCGAGGCCTGGTCGGTGGCGCACTCCAAGCAGGTGTGCGCCAAACCGGTGGGCCGTCAGGTGTGGTGGCTGGATAGCGTGATCGATCACTGGGACAAGCTCGAGATGACGTCCTACGCCACCATCGATGGCAACGAGGTGCTTTATCAGCAGGGTGGTGTGACGGACCTGTTGCACCCGGCCGACCTGCTGCAACGCTTCGGCCTTGATGAGACACGACTGGCGCCGGGCCAGGCCATGCTCTGCGGCACCTTGCCGGTGATCGGTGGGGTACGCCCGGCGCAGGCGTTCCGCATGGTGCTGTCGGACCCGGTCAGCGGTGCTGAACTGACCCACCGCTATGCCATGACCACGCTGCCGGTCGTTGCCTGATGTCCCTCTCTGGCGTGTAAACCTTGGGAGTGTAAACCTTGCTGACGGTCCTGCTGGTCAAGCTGGTCGCTACTGCCGTGGTGGTGATCGGCGTGTCAGTCGCGGTGGGCAAATTGGGCCCGCGTCTGGGTGGCATCATCGCCGGCACCCCGATCGTGCTTGGGCCTGGGTACTTCTTCATGCTGCAGGAGCGCCCCGCGGCGTTCATCGAGAGCGCGGCCCTCTCCACACTGCATGCGCTGGTGGCCACGTTGCTGTTCAGTATCTGCTTCGTGGTCAGTGCCCACCGCATGGGGGCGCTGGCAAGCCTGGGGCTCGCCACGTTGTGCTGGATTCCGGCCGCCTTGCTGTTTTCGTTGATGCCGGGTGGCGTCTTGGTGGCGGTATTGATGTATGGCGTGGTGCTGCTGGTGGCCGAGGCCGTCAAGCGGGCGCTCAAGCTGAACCAGCCGGTGGTTGTCGCGACCTCGGGATGGTTCGATCTGCTGCTGCGTGGCCTGCTGGCGGGTGTGCTGGTCAGCGTGGCGACCACCCTTGCGGCCCGCTCCGGACCCCTGCTTTCGGGCATGCTGGTGGGCTTTCCGGTTGGTCTGTTCACCATCGGCTGGACCCTCCACCAGCGCTACGGTGCCGATGTGGCACGCGCCACCGTCAGCGCGGCGCAGCAGGGCATGCTAAGCCTGGTGGCGTTTGGTGTGGTCACCGCCACGTTTGCCAGTATCACGCCACCCCTGGTCACTTTCCTGCTGTCGCTTGGGGCTTCGGTGGGGGTGAGCGCGCTGTTGTTCTTGCGCAGTCAATGGCGGGTTCGGCGGATGCTGGCGCGGCAGTCCCAAGGTCGATAATCCTCGCTTGAACTTATAAAACTTGAACTTACAAAAGTCGTATCTATAACAATGGAAGGTGGTTTCATGACCAGTACTTCTCTTGACGAGCAGGGCGCGCCGTCGAAGGACGCCGTCATCGATTCGCGATCGGGTGGTGAAAATGCCCGCCGTATCCTGCGCCGTGACCCTAACCCTCACATGTTTCGCCCGGTGACGTTTCGCTCGGTCACGGCACGCAATCGCATCATGATGTCGCCGATGTGCCAGTATTCGGGTCAGGATGGGCTCTCCAACGACTGGCACTTCGTGCATCTCGGCGCACGAGCCGCCGGTGGAGCCGGCCTGGTGTTCACCGAAGCGGTACACATCGAGCCACGTGGACGAATTACGCCGCATTGCCTGGGATTGTGGAACGACGAGCAGCGTGACCGACTCGCGCGTATCGCGGCTTTCGTCGAGGCCCAGGGCGCGGTGCCGGGCATCCAGCTCGGGCACGCTGGCCGCAAGGCATCGGTGGGGCGCCCCTGGGAGGGCTCGCATCCGCTGAGCCCGAGTGAGGGTGGCTGGGATGATCTGGTATCGGCTTCCGCCTTGCCGTATGCCAGCAAATGGGGTGTGCCGGCAGCCATGTCGACGTCACAAATCGACGAATCGATGGCAAGCCTCAAGGCCAGTACCCGTCGCGCCCGGGAAGCGGGGTTCAAGGCCCTGGAACTGCATGGTGCCCATGGCTACCTGATTCATCAATTTCTCTCCCCACTGAGCAACCATCGCGCGGACGAGTACGGCGGTACGTTTGAAAACCGGATTCGCTTCCTGCTTGAATCGATTGCGGTGGTACGGGAAGAGTGGCCGGACGATCTGCCGCTGTTTGTACGGCTCTCTTGTACCGACTGGGTGGAAGGCGGTTGGACACTCGACGACACGGTGCGTCTGGCGGGCCTGCTGCATACCCAGGGGCAGGTGGACCTGATCGACTGCTCATCTGGCGGCAACGACCCGCGGCAGCAGATTCCGATCCACCCCGGCTACCAGATCCCGCTTGCCCAGGCGGTTCGCCAGGGTACCGGCATGGCCACCGGCGCGGTGGGGCTGATACACAGCCCCGACCTGGCCGAATCGGTGATCGCCAACGGCCAGGCTGACCTGGTGGTGCTGGGGCGCGCATTGCTGGCCGACCCTGCCTGGCCGCTGCGCGCCGCCGCCACGCTCAAGGCGGAGAATGTCGCCTGGCCGAAGCAGTACGAGCGGTCGAATATCTTTTAGGCGAGGCATGAAGGCTTTGGAGAAGACGCCATGAGTGATTGTCCCCAACCCCGGCTGGAACCCGCCGGCCTGGATGCCTGGATGGTCCGCCTGTTCGATTCCATCGAGGAGCGCAATCTGGTGTGGTTGACCGCCCTTGCCAAGCAGTGCGAGCAGGCCCTTGGCAGCGCGCTGGTCGATCTGGTGCCGTCCTACACGACCCTGCTGGTGGTATTCGACCCGCTTCGGCTGACCCCCGGTGAGGTACGCCAGCGGCTCATCGAACTACTGGCCGGGCTTACGCCCGACGAAGCCGCCGCCGAGGGCATGCTTCGCGAATTGCCGACCTGGTACGACCCAAGCGTAGGGCCAGATCTCTCGCGAGTCGCCGAGCGTTCGAGCCTTTCGGTCGAGGCGGTGATCGAGGCCCACGCCAATCGCGAATATCGCGTGTTCGCGCTGGGCTTCGCGCCGGGTTTCGGCTTCATGGGGCTGCTCGATGAACGCCTGGAGTGCCCGCGCCTGGAAACGCCACGCCGCAAGGTGCCGGCGGGCAGCGTGGCGCTCGCCGGCCGGCAGACAGCGGCGTATCCCGTGGTGACGCCAGGCGGCTGGAATCTGGTGGGGCGTACCTCCGCCCGCTTGTTCGATCGGGATCGCGAGGGGTTCAGCCTGCTGCGGGTAGGGGATCGTGTGCGTTTCGTGCCCGTCGACAAGGCGGAATTCGAACAGCAGGGTGGTGATACGACCCCAGCAGTGAGTGAGGGGGCGTCATGATGGCCGAGAAACGTAGCGGGTTTTTCGTCAAGCGAGCGGGGCCACTAGCCTTGCTGCAGGATGCGGGGCGTTTCGGGGTCCGCCAGTTGGGGGTGACCCAGGGTGGGCCGGTGGACCTGCATGCCTGGGCCTGGGCCAACCAGCTGGTCGGTAATGCCTGGGGGGCAGCGGCGCTTGAAATCACCTTCGGTGGCCTGCAGCTGGTTGCCGAACAGGACCTCACGGTGGCGGTGGCTGGCGCCGACCTTTCCGCCACACTGGATGATTCCCCACTGCCATTGTGGCGAACCGCCAGCGTGCGCAAGGGCCAGCGCCTGGCGTTCGGCTCGCCCGCCAATGGCCTGCGCGCCTACCTGGCGGTGGCCGGCGGCTTTGCCGCCGAGCCGGTGCTGGGCAGCGTGGCCTGTGTGGCCAGGGAAGGGCTTGGCGGTTTCGATGGCCGAGGCAGCCGGCTGGCGGAAGGCGATAGCCTGCCTGTGTGGAAGACGTCGGGTTCAGGCCGCGAGACGCGCGAGGCGCCGGATAACGAACGGCCGGATTACCGTGCCACCGCCCAGCTGGCGTTGCTGCCCGGCGCCCAGGTCGGGGCTTTTACCGGTCGCAGCCTGTATGTCGCCTTCAACAGTGAATGGCGGGTGGATGACCGTGCCGACCGCATGGGGATTCGCCTGACCGGCCCCACGCTGCGCTGCCGGATCGAGTCGTTGATTTCGGAGGGGATCTCGCTGGGTGCCATTCAGGTGCCACCCGATGGCCAGCCCATCGCACTGCTCAACGACCGCCAGACCATCGGTGGCTATCCGCGCCTGGGTAACCTCACCCCACTTGCCGCCTCGCGGCTTGCCCAGTGCATGCCCGGGCAGGTGGTGACGCTCAAGGCCGTGGCAATCGAGCATGCCCTGGACGAACATCGACGGTTCCTGAGGCGCTTTGGCTGAACGCGTGCCACAACGGATTATCCTTCATCGGCCGTGCCCACCAGGTGCTTGACCGCAAGGAAGGCCGCCAGCCCCCACGGCCCCAGCTCCCGTCCGATCCCGCTGCGCTTGAATCCGCCCCAGCCGGTCTGGGGCAGTACCAGTTGTTCGCTGTTGACCCAGATGCTGCCTGCCCTGAGCCTGCGGGCGATTCGTCGCGCGCGCTGCGGATCGCCACTGACCACCGTGGCCGCCAGCCCAAACTCGCTGTCGTTGGCGAGCCTGATCGCTTCGGCTTCGTCATCGATACCGCGTGCGCAGAGCACGGGGCCGAAGATCTCCTCCTGCCATAAGCGGCTGGTGGTCGGCACATCGCGATACAGGGTCGGGGCGAGAAAGTAGCCGTGGCGGGGTAGGGTGCGGTGACGCGCGTCGCGCACCGCCACGAGACCTTCCTGTTCGGCGAGGGCCAGGTAGCCACGAACCGAGTCGCGCTGTCGTGCGCTGGTCAGGGGGCCCATGTCAGTGTCCTCCACCAGCGGATCACCCAATACGAGGGCATCGATGCGATGGGCGAGGGCCGCGTAGAGCGGCTCCGCCACGTCCTTGTGAACCAGTAGACGTGACGTCGCCGAGCAGATCTGGCCGGCATTGAGATAAATGCCGGCCATGACCCAGTCGGCCGCCCGTTCAGGATCGGCATCCTCCATGACGATGATCGGTGACTTGCCTCCGAGCTCCAGCGATACCCCGGCGGTTCGATCGGCTGCGGCATGCATCACGGCTTCGCCTACCCGGTTGCTGCCGGTGAACGAGATCTTGTCGATGTCGAAATGGGCGGCGAGTGGCGCACCGATGCCTTGACCGTCCCCGAACAGGACATTCAGTACGCCGGCGGGCAGGTCGATCTCCAGGGCGATCTCGGCCAACGCGCGTTCCGGCAATGGCGTCACTTCCGAGGGCTTGAGTACCACCGTGCAGCCGGCGGCGAGTGCCGGGGCGAGCTTCCACGCACTGGTCACCAGGGGAAAATTCCAGGGGGTGATCAACCCGACCACACCGACCGGGTCGTGATAGCAGCGCGCTTCGACACCTTCCATGTCGAGCTTGACCCGCTCCCCCTGACGCCGATCCAGTGCCCTTGCCTGATTGGCGTAGTAACGATAACAGGCGATGGCGTCGTCCAGATCGATGTGCGCTTCCGCCAGCACTTTTCCGTTGTTGATCGACGAAAGCCGGGCCAGTTCGTCTCGCCGGCGTGACAGTGCCTCGGCGAACCCCTCCAGGTACTTTCCGCGCTCGGCGCCGGAGAGCCCCTGCCAGGCGGGAAGGGCACGCTGGGCAGCGCCCACGGCGTTATCCACGTCGTCGGGATGACCGGTCGTCACTTCGGTGATGAGCGCTTCCGTGTAGGGGTTGATGACCGGAAGCCGCTGATGGCTGGCCGAGGCGACCCACTCATTGTCGATGAACTGGTGCTCGTGGGGGCTCATGCCGGCTCCTCGATAGTGGATGCATTGCCCTGGCACCAGGCCATCCAGGCGCCGGCATCGACTTCTATGAGAAAGGGCCCATCGCCTGGCCGGCTGGCGAGCGCCTCGGCAAGCTCGGGTGGCGAATCGACACGGGTGGCCAAGCAGCCAAATCCCTTGGCGACGGTGATGAAATCGGGAGCCCGAATGTCGACGCCCAGGGGCTCGACGCCGTGTTCATCCATGTAGCGACGAATCTCCTCATACCCCTTGTTATGCCACAGCAGAATCACCACGGGCAGCTGTGCTTCCACGGCGGTGGCAAGCTCCGACAGGGTGAACATGACGCCGCCATCCCCGACCAGCGCGATGACCGGCAGCGCCGGTTGTCCAAGCTGCGCGCCCAGCGCCGCGGGCAGGCCGTATCCCAGGGTTCCGTAGCCGGTGGAGGCATTGAAGAAGTGCCGGGGCGCCGGCAGCGACAGCAAGTGGTTTGCCGCATAGACCGGGGCGGTGGAGTCACCCACCCAGATGGCATTGGGCAGTGCATGGCGCAAGGTGTCGCACAACGGGACGAAAGGCGAGAGCGCGGGGTCATGGGCAAGGTTCAGCGCGTCGCGTGTCATGCTGGTGCGCGCCGCGCCCTGCTTGTCGAGTGGAACCGGGAAATGTTCCAGCAGCCGCGTCAGGGCTTGGGCCGCATCGCTGATCAGTCCAAGCGACAAGGCTTGGTTGCGCACCAGTTGCTGGGCATCCAGGTCGATGCGAATGAGCCGGCCGGTCAGCTCGAAGCCGTCATCGAAGACCACGTCGTAGTCGGTCTCGCCGAGTTCGGTGCCGATGGCCAGAATCACATCGGCTTCGCTTGCCAGCCGGCGTACCGCTGCCAGACCCGTGTTGGCACCCAGGTCGAGAGGGTGCGCCTCGCCGAGCAGGCCCTTGGCATTGATGGTGGTGGCCGTGGGGGCGTCGAGGCGCGTGACCAGTTCTCTGGCGGTATCGGGGGCGTTGACGCAGCCGCCGCCGAGCAGCACCAGAGGGCGTTCGGCGTGATGCAGCCACTGGGCCGCCTGGGCAATACCGGTAGGGTCGGGGGAGGCTGGGTGGATCATCGGCGCGGACCACTCCCCGGGCGGGGTCACGTGAGCGTCGAAGAGGTCGATGGGGATCTCGATATGCACCGGGCCGGGACGCTGGCCCTGGAACACGGCGAAGGCTCGGGCCAGCGTCTCCGGCAAGCCGGCGGGGTCGAGCAGGGTATGGCTGAAGCGTGCCACACCGGCCACCAGCCGCTGCTGACTCTCCAGCTCGTGCAGCCGGCCCTGGCCACGGCCAAGGGTATCCCGGCGGTTGACGCTGGAGATCACCAGCATGGGGACCGAGTCGGCCAGCGCCTGGCCCATCGCGGTGGCGATATTGGTCATGCCGGGGCCGGTGATGATCAGGCATACGCCGGGCCTGCCCGTCGCGCGGGCGTAGCCATCGGCCATGAAGCCGGCGCCCTGCTCGTGGCGAGGGGTGACATGGCGAACGCCGCTCTCCTGGAGGCCACGGTAGAGCTCCACGGTATGCACACCGGGAATACCGAAAAGCGTATCGACGCCATAGCGATCGCGCAGTAGGCGAATGAGTAGTTCAGCACAGGTCATCTTGGGCTCCGTGCACAGTGTCGAGGGTGGGGTTCATGGCAGGGCTGTGTTCATCGCACGGCTGTGTTCATCGCACGGCTGTGCTCAAGAAGAGAGCGTCGGTGATTCACCCTGCCAGGTGGCCTGAAGACCGAAGGGCGTCAATGCCTGGTCACGGTCGTAGACCGGCTGACCCTGGAGGAAGCTCATTTCCACCTGGGTGCGGTGGAGGTTACCGCGCACTTCCCGGGAGAACGGGTCGTGATCCAGCACGATCAGGTCGGCGGACTTGCCAACCTCCAGCGAGCCGGTCTCGTGCTCCAGCCCCATGGCGTAGGCGCCGTTGAGCGTGGCGACCCGCAATGCGTCTTCCAGGCTGATGGGCGTACCGAAGCGCTCCTCGCCGGGCTCCCAGGGGTTCTGGCGGGTCACCAGGGTTTCGAGGGCGACCCAGGGGTCGATCGAGGCCACCGGAAAGTCGGTGCCGAAGACCGCCACGCCACCGGCATCCAGCACGCCGCGCAGGTTGTAGGCCCGCGACAGGCGTTCCGGCCCGTAACCGGCGCGGGCGCCCGAGGTGAAGCGAGAAGGGTACCAGGCGGCCGGAGAGAACTCGGCGATGACATCCAGCTCGGCGAAGCGGGCGAGGTTGGCATCGTGCAGGATGGTGCTGTGGGCGCATTGGTGGCGCACGCCGCTGGGCCCGTTGATGCGCCGCGTGGTCGCCACGGCATCCAGGAACAGGTCGGAAGCGCCGTCCCCGGTACAGTGGGCGATAACCCGTATGCCGCGGCGATCCATGTCGACCAGCATGTCGCGCAGGTGTTCGGGCGTGAGGTTGATCTTGCCGCGCCACTCGTCACCGCTCTCCCAGGGGGTCAGCAGGAACGATGAGCGCGGCTCCACGGTGCCGTCGAAGTGGAACTTGACGGCGTTGGCGTTCAGGCGGCTGCTGGCATAGTAGTGGCGCTCGCCGCAGAGCAGCTCCCAGCGCCGCTTGACTGGGAAGATGTCGTCCTGCCAGCTGATGGCCGCTTCCACCCGTAGGCTCAACTTGCCGGCGTCATCGAGCTGCTTGAGGGCAGCCAGCCGCTGCTCGCAGACATGCACGTACTTGGTCGCCGTGACACCGCGGCTGGTCTGGAAATGCAGGCCTTCCTGATAGGCCTTGCGCAATACCTCCACGGGCGTGGGAGGCATGGCGGCGTGGATCATGGCGTAGGCACCATCGATCATCAGGCCGGTGGGTTCGCGGGTCAGCGGGTCGCGCTCCATGTAGCCATTGCGCGGGTCGGACGTATGGCGGTCGATGCCGGCCAGGGCAAGCGCCTTGCTGTTGACCATCATGGTGCCCCACATGCGGTCGAGGATGGCCACGGGGCGGTCGGGCATGAAGCTGTCCAGCCATTCGCGGCCTGGCGTCAGGCCAGCCTGGCGAAAGGTGTAGCGCACGAAATAGGCGCCATGAATCCAGCCGTCTCCGGGGTGGCTGTCGGCGTAATCGAGAATGGCCTGCTTGACTTGCTCAGGGGTGGGATCCTCGACCCCGATCTTGAGCGAGTCGTCGTATTTGGCGGCAAGCCCCAGGTCCGGATGGGTATGCATGTCGTGCAGACCAGGCATGACGAAACGGCCACCCAGCGGGATCACGCGCGTATCGGGGCCGATCCACGAGTCAACGCTGCTGTCGTCTCCCAGCGCGCAAAGCCGTCCTCCGGCCATGGCCAGCGCCTCGGCCCAGGGGCGGTCAGGATCGAGCGTGTAGATCTTGCCCCCCCGCAGCACGACATCGGCGTAACGTGGGGCGGGCGCGTGGCTGGAGCGCCAGGGATCGTACATGGTGGTCACCTCGTTTGTTGTACAAGATTCACCTTAAACCAGTAAAAATGGCCATGAGGTGTTAATTTCTTGCGTCTGAGGTGAGCGTTCTTGCCGTTTCCGGCGGCTCAGCCGGTCAAGGCGGAAGCGCCCTGCAACCTTTCCAGCAACTTCTTCAGCCAGTCACTGAAGGCCTGCACGTTGGGGTCTTCCAGCCGGCTATGCGGCGTCACCAGGTAGTAGGCGCGATCACTGGGAATCTTCTCGCTGAAGGGGCGCACCAACTGGCCGTGACGCAGGCTATCTCCGCACACCACGTCGTCGCCGATGGCCACTCCCTGCCCGGACAGGGCGGCCTGAAGCACCAGCAGGATATTCGAGAAATACAGGCCGGATTCGAACTTTACCTGGCTCTTGCCCGCGCATCCGGCCAGCCAGAGTTGCCAGTCGTGGACATCGTGCAGGTGCAACAGGGTGGCCCGATCCAGGTCGCGGGGATGGGTGATGTTGAGCTCGTTGAGCAGCGTCGGGCTGCACACGGGGTGGTACATCGGCTGCGCCAGCAATTCCGCATGCTGGTCGGTGTACACCCCATCGCTGAACACCACGAACAGGTCGAAGTTGGGCTGATTGATCGTTTCATCTTCGCGGTTGGTGCTCAGGTGAAGCCGAATGGTGGGGTAGGCACGGTAGAACTCATTGATATAGCGACTGACGACGCTCGAGGCGAACCCAGGCGGCATGCAGACGTGCAGATGCCCGTTGTACTCCTGATCCGGCAGGTTGGCGTGGATCCGTTCGAGACTCTGGAGGACCTCGCGGACTTCTCCTGCATACAACTGGCCCGCCGGGGTCAGGATCACGCCGCGCCCGCGGCGCTCGTAAAGGCGTATGTTGAGCTGACTTTCCAGCAGCCGAAGTTGGTGGCTGATGGCGCTGCGCGTCAGGCTCAAATAATCGGCGGCCTCGGTCAGGCTGCCCAGCCTTGCCAGGGCCTCGAATGCGCGCAACGCCTGTAGGGAGGGCAGGTGGTTGGCTTTTTGTTGAGACATATTAACCAATTAGATGATTTTTTTTGACTATTGATGAGTTGAGTTTGCTCTATAGTGTTTTTCAAAGCAACAACACTCCCGATTGGAGCTTGAGAGGAGCTTGAATGACCACGCAAACTCAACGCGATGCCCTCACTCGGCGCGTCGACGCGCTGATGCCCAAGTTGTCCGAGTGGAACCAGACCATCTGGCATTATGCCGAAACCGCTTGGCGGGAATATCGCTCGGCGCGTTTCTACGTCGAACTGCTGCGCGAGCACGGTTTCGAGGTGGAAGAGGGGTCGGGCGGGATGCCGACGGCCTTCTGCGCGACCTGGCGCAATGGAGAGGGCCCCACGCTGGGTGGCTACGCCGAGTATGACGCGGTGCCGGGTAACTGCCAGGCCGCCGACGTAGTGAAACGCCCCCGCGATAACCTGAGCCCCTGGGCCGGTGGCCATACCGACCCGCACTCCGCGCTTGGCATGGGGTCGTTGGGCGGCTTTCTGGCCATGCAGGCGCTGATGAAGGAGCAGGGCATTTCCGGCACCCTGAAATTCTTCGGCGAGCCGGCCGAGAAGGTGCGGGGGTCCAAGCCGATCCATGCGGCCCATGGCTACTACGATGACCTGGATGCGGCGATCAGCTTCCATCCTTTCTACATGCTGCCCCTGTGCAACACCACGCGCTGGGATACTCACTGCGGTGCCGCCTACGGCGTGATCTACACCTTCCTGTGCGACAGCCCCGAGACCTGGATGACCCGCGGGAGCCATTCGCCCATCGCGGCGTCCCATGCCAGTGCCCGTGCTCCGGGGGCCAACGACGCCGTCACCCAGATGTACCTCAACGCCAAGGCCCTGCGCGAACATGTGCTGGCCAGCGGCCTGAACTGGTCGATGAACGAAGCGATCCTGAACGCCGGTCAAGCCACCGCCGACAATCTGGCGGCGCAGATGTCGCAGATTCAGTATTTCATTCGTGTCTCGACGGTGGAGCAGGCGGAACATGTGGTAAGAGGGCTCGATCATATCGCCGAGTCCGTGGCCAAGCTGACGCACTGCCGGGTCGAGCGCCACTGGGTGGCCAAGTCGCGCCCCGGTCTGCCGAACCATTCGTTGGCCGAATTGACCTATGCCAACCTCGAGCGAGTTGGCCCGCCACGCCTGGGCGAGGAGGCCGTCGAGCTGGCGCGCCAGATCCAGCACAACCTGGGCATGGCGCCCATGGAAAAGCCGTTTCTGGCAGATATAGAGACGCTGCGCGCGCCACGTGACGCCGAGCGCGAGCTACGCCAGATCTTGCCCCCCAACCAGACCCACTTCACCTCCGACGACTACACCGAGTACAGCTGGCATGCGCCAACCGTGCGCTTGTACGTAGGGCGTCCGGCCTTGGCCCCACGCGACGACGGCGGTGCCTATCCCGACTGGGTGATGAACGCCCTGGGAGGGATGGCGCCCTGCATCGACCCGATGATCGAGACGGCGGCGAAGACCGTGGGCCTGACCCTGCTCGACCTTCTGCAGGCGCCGGGGGCGCTGGACGAGGCGAGAGCAGAGTTCGAACGGCGCACCGGTGGTGGCATCGGCGGTGACGAGTGGATGGCCCCGCTATGCGACTACCAGCCGCCGATTCATTTCCGCTGGCCCGAATACGTCACCACGGCACGTGGTGAGAATGACTGGGTGATTCCGGCATCCAATGAGTGCCCCGAGGCACCCGGAACCCGTGACGCTTCCCTTCAGCAGGAGAACAGGTAAATGGATAACAACAAGTTCGCACCTAAGACCCTTACTTCTTCCGTCAAGGTGGGCCTGGCGTGTCTGGCACTGGCTGGAAGTGCCCTGGCCTTCCCGGTGACCGTGCTGGCCCAGGACGGTGAGGTCATCGAGATACGCATGCAGCGCTACACCGGCACGGAAGAGGACGAGATCTTCAAGCGCTACCAGGACATGCTGGCCGAAGCCAGCGACGGTCGCATCAAGCTGAACATCTTCCGCGGCGGGGAACTGGTGCCCAACGATCAGATGTTCGCGGCACTGCGCAGCGGCACCCTGCAGGCGATCTACGGCTACGGCGGCTACTGGGGCGGTCAGATGGATACCGCGGTACTCGAGTCGGGCATTCCCATGGCCTGGACCAGTCTCGAGGAAGCCGAGGAGCTGTGGAACGAGCGCGGCCTGGGCGAGTTGCTGACGGAAAACTACGCGCAGCAGGGCGTTCAGTACACCGTGCCGGTGTTCGGTGGCAAGTTCGACCTGCTCACCAAGGAGCCTGTCGAATCCCTGGCCGACCTGAGTGAGCTCAAGATCCGTGCGACCCCATCCGTATCGGCGGTGCTCAACCACTTCGATATTCCCACGGTGTACATCCCGCCGCAGGAGTTCTACATCGCCATGAGCACCAATGCCATCGATGGCCTGATCTATGGCGGACCGTATGACTATTCGGTACTCAAGCTCAACGAGGTGGCGACCAGCTATACCGAGCTGAACATGCTCTACCCGGGCTTCGTCGATAACGTGCTGGTCAACCAGAACGTCTGGAACAGCATGCCCGAGGACCTCCAGGAAACGTTCATGGACGTGACCGCCGAGTGGGCCGACTACCGCCACCAGAAGTTCGTCGAGTGGAACGAGGAAGCCGCGCACATGTTCGAGATCACCACCTTGCCGGAAGACGATGTGGTGGCGATGACCGATGCGGCTCAGGACGTCTGGGATGCCGAGGCCGAGAAGTCGCCACAGGCCGCCGAGGCGATCGAGATGATTCGCGACATGGCCCGTGACCAGGGTCGCCTAGAGTGATCGGGAGCCAAGCCATGCACGTGCTTCATGCCTGGATCCGCTGGCAGGACCGCCTGAGCGAATGGCTCGGGCGGCTGGTCGCCTGGTTGGGCTTTGCGCTGGTTTGCATACTGGTGTTCGAGGTGGCGTCGCGGCAACTGCTCCGCTCGCCCACCAACTGGGCCCACGAAGCCTCGACCCTGACCTACGGCGTCTACGCCATTCTTGCCGGTGCCTACACCGAGAAATGGCACGGCCATGTGCGGATCGACATCTTCTATCAGCGCCTCTCGCAAAAGGGGCAGGCGCTGGTCTCCTTGCTGATCGGCGTGCTGACCCTGGTCCTGCTCACGCTGCTTCTCGAGAGTGCCTACGACTTCGCCATGCAATCGGTGGCCATGCAGGAACGCTCCTTGCGCAGTACCTGGGCTCCGATCATCTGGCCGGTGAAAGTGATGATTCCAGTGGCTGTGTTGCTGATCATGCTGCAAATGTTGGCCAACACCTTGCGCCACCTCTGCACCTTGCTGGGCCACCCCGTGGATAGCGATCCATCCGCCACCGACACCCGGAGGGATTCGCATGGTGAGCATTGATCCCATTCTGCTGACGCTGTTGATGTTCGGCGCCATGCTGACCCTGATGTTCTTCGGGGTGCCGCTGGCCTGGACATTGATGGGCGTGGGTGTCGGCTTCGGCTACTGGATCTGGGGAGCCGACAGCCTGGGCATCATGCTGCCCTCGGTGTTTGGCCTGATGAACGAGTTCATTCTGGTGGCCTTGCCGTTGTTCATTCTGATGGGAATGATCCTGGAGCGATCCGGTATCGCCGATGGCCTCTTCGAGATGATCTACAAGATCATGGGGAGTGTGCGCGGTGGCTTGGGCATGGGCACCGTGGTGATCTGCGCCCTGATCGCCGCCATGGTCGGCATCACCGGCGCGGCTACCGTCAGCCTGGGGCTGATCGCGCTGCCCGCCATGCTCAAGCGCGGTTACAGCAAGCAGCTCTCGGCGGGTGCCATCATGGCGGGAGGTGCGCTGGGCTTTCTGATCCCGCCCTCCCTGGTCATGATCCTGTACGCCTTCTTGACCCGCGAATCGGTGGGCAAATTGTTTGCCGCGGGGATCATGCCAGGCCTGATGCTGGCCGGTATCTACATGCTCTATATCGGCATTCGCTGCCACTTCAACCCCGCCTTGGGGCCGCCCATCGAGGCATCCGAGCGAATCGGTGGCTGGGACAAGGTGAAGGCGCTGAAAGCCGTGGTACTGCCCGGCGCGCTCATCTTCGTCGTGCTGGGGACCATGGCGGCCGGTGTGGCGTCGCCCACCGAGGCCTCGGCGCTTGGCGCCAGCGGTGCCATGCTGTGTGCCCTGGCACACGGCAGGCTCAACCTGACCATGCTCAACAGCGCCCTGTTCAGCACGGCACGCATCATGGGCATGCTGATGTGGATCATGATCGGGGCGGTGATCTTCTCGAAGATCTACATCGCCCTGGGGGCCGGGCAGGCGATCGTGGGCCAGATCATGGCCGCCGAACTGAGCCCGTACCTGGTGTTGACCGTGATCCTGCTCAGCTACCTGGTGCTCGGAATGTTCCTGGATGACTCGGCCATCCTGTTCATTACCGTGCCGCTGTATGTGCCGATCATCAAGGCGCTGGGCTTCGACCCGATCTGGTTCGCCACGCTGTTCGTGCTGGCCATGCAGAGCGCGTACCTGACGCCACCCTTCGGCTACAACCTGTTCTACATGCGCTCCGTCGCTCCGCCGGAAGTGACGACCGGGGATCTCTATCGTTCGGTGGTGCCGTTCCTGGCCATGCAGATCCTTGGCATCGTGCTGATCGTGATGTTCCCGCAGATCGCGTTGTGGCTACCCGAGCTCATCTTCGACTAGGAGTGACCATGTCTCAGGGCATTACCGCCGAACTCGGAGTGACAGTGGTGGCCGGCTTCCTCGGGGCCGGCAAGACGACCCTGGTCAACCACCTGCTCCAGCAGGCCGATGGTCGTCGGCTCGGGGTCATGGTCAACGACTTCGGTGCGCTGAACATCGACGAGGCGCTGGTCGATGAGCGACGCGACGACCTGATCACCCTGAGCAATGGCTGCGTGTGCTGCAGCCTTCAGGGGGAGCTGTCGTCCTCCATCGAGTCGATGATCGCACGGTGTGGGGGGCAGCTCGATCATCTGCTGATCGAATGCAGTGGGGTCTCGGACCCTGAGCGGGTGGTGAACGTGTTGCATTACCCGCGTATTCGCGAAAGGGCGAGGCTGGAAGGCGTCATCACGCTGGTCGACGCCGCGTTGGATTACGATGGACTGAGTCCGGCCCTGCGTCATCTGGTGACCTCCCAGATCGAGAATGCCGATCTCGTGGTGATCAACAAGAGTGACCTGGTGGACGAATCGGACATCTCTCGTCTGGAGCGGACGCTGCTGCTGCCCGACAGCCGCCACGTTCGAGCGACCCAGGCGGCGCTGCCGGTGGACATCGTCTTCTGGCCCCCCGCATCCACGCTACCGTCGTTTCGCCCGGTGCGTCTCACGCCTCCTTCCGCGACCCGTATCGAGGACCTGGGGCTAAAGACGCTGAGCTGGCAACATGCCGGGGTCGTGAACATGGCCGAGTTGCGTGGCTTGCTCGATGCCATGCCCAAGCAGGTACTGCGCTTCAAGGGGGTCGTGCACCTGAGTGATGGACGGGTGCTGGCGCTGCAGCGTGCCGCGGGCAGGTTGACCAGTTGGGAACTCGAACATGGTGGAGGCGTGTCGAGTCGGTTGGTGTTCATCGGCGAGGATTCTCCCTCCCTCTGGGAATGGCTCAACGAACGATTGGGTCGCCTGGCCGGCTGACGTGTTGCCGCTGGTGGTGCGGGGTGGCTCATACATGGCGCCGGCACATGATATTGGCATATAGCATTGGCGCATGGCGTAGCCCGGGTGGGAAACGTAAACTCGGGGGTTCCACACCGATAACGATCGATACCTTGCGCCATGAAGATCAGCCCCTTGCCACCCCTGAACAGCCTCGTGGCCTTCGAGTCGGCGGCGCGGCACCTGAGCTTCACGCTGGCGGCCGACGAGCTGCATGTCACCCAGGGCGCGATCAGCCGTCAGGTGCGCGGCCTCGAGGAGTATCTGGGTAAACCGCTCTTCGAAAGGGCCAACCGTCGCGTCAAGTTGACCGCCATGGGAAACCGCTATGCCCAGGCGGTTAGGCAGTCGCTTACCGATATTGCCGGTATCACCGACGAGGTACGCAGCTGGCAAGGCATGCATCAGCTTACCGTGGCCACCACCAGTGCCATGGCTTCGCTGTGGTTGTTGCCCAAGATTGCCGAGTTCCAGCGCGAGCATGACGATATCGAGCTGCGCATCGTTGCCATCGAGCAGGTCCGGGACCTGTCGCGGGTGGAGTCGGACGTGGCGCTATTCTATTGCTATACCTCCCCGGCTGCCATGCACGCCACGACCCTCTTCCACGAGGAGGTCTTCCCGGTCTGTAGCCCCGGCTATCTCGACCGCTATGGCCCTTTCCCGAGCCCCGAGGCGTTGTTCGACTGTACCCTGTTGTCTCTGGAAGATGCCGACCAGGACTGGATGAGCTGGAAGCAGTGGTTCTCCCGGGTGGGGGTCGAATTCCGGTCGCCGCGCCGGCGTCTCAATATCAACAGCTACTCGATGCTGGTGCAGGCGGCGATGATGGATCAGGGCGTGGCTCTGGGCTGGAGCCAACTGGTCGACGACTACCTGGAGCGGGGACTGCTGGTACGCCCGGTGGAGACAGTGCTGCGCACCGAGGCACGCTTCTGCCTGCTGGAACGCAGTCATGCCGCGTCCAACCGTCGGGGCGTGCGGGCCTTCCGTGAGTGGCTGATGGACACGATTCCCAAGGAGGTCGGGGATCTCGGGTTGATCTGATCACTCGGCTGTCGCCGCACCCGTATAACGCAGCAGGGCCCGGCATCGCCGGGCCCTGCTGCGTTCGGAACATATGGTGCGGGCTTCGGGCCTCACACCTCAGGCACCGGCTCCAACTGCGCTGTCGCTAACCGGTCATGCCTGCTGTCGGCCGAGGCGGAGTGGTGCTTGCCGCTGTGGTGATCCAGGTCGGCATCGGCCGGGCGTGCCTGCCGGGGAAGCATGGCGGCGGCCATGGGTTCCCGCCGCAGGCTGCGGTAGAGGCTCAGCGTCATCACCAGAATGAAGACGGCGATCGGCAGGCCGGCGATGATCGAGGCGGTCTGGATCGTCTTGAGGCCACCCGCGTAGAGCAGGGCGGCGGCGATGCAGCCGATCACCAGCCCCCACAGCACCCGGATTGGCTGGGGCGGCTCGGGACTGCCCATGCTGTCCAGGGTACACAGCACCAGAGTGCCGGAATCGGCCGAGGTGATGAAGTAGGTGGCCAGCAGCAACACCGCCATGATCGACAGCACGCTACCCAGCATGCCCGGGTCCAGGGCCTCGAACAGGGTGAACAGCGCCAGGGTGGTGTCCTCCTGGGTGGCCTGCAGGATGGCCCCGCCGGTGAACTCGGTATCAGCGGCGATCTCACCACTGACCACGGCCTGCTCATGGGATTGGCGCGTCTGCTGCTCCTCGAAGAGCGCGCTGCCGCCGAATACCGACATCCATACGAAGGTCATCACGGTAGGTATCAGCAGGGCGCCGCCGATCAGCTCGCGTATGGTGCGGCCGCGCGAGATGCGCGCGATGAACATGCCGACGAAGGGTGCCCAGGTCATCCACCAGGGCCAGTAGAAGGCGGTCCACCAGTTCTGCCAGCCGCTGTCAACGTTGGCGTCGCTCCACAGGCTCATGCCGATCAGGTTGTCGGCATAATCCCCGGTGCTCTGCAGCAGGGTGTTGAGGATGTAACGGGTCGGGCCGATGGCCAGCACGATGGCCACGATGGCAAGCGACAGCAGCATGTTCCACTCCGACAGGCGGCGTATTCCGCGACCGACCCCCGACATTACCGAGGCGATGGCGAACAGGGTGATCACCGCGATCATGGTCAACTGCACGCCGATACCCACCTCCACACCGAAGACATGGTTCAGCCCGCTGTTCATCTGTATCACCCCAAGCCCCAGGGATTGGGAGACGCCGAAGGCGGTGATCGCCACGGTCAGGATATCGACGGTATGGCCGATGGGACCGTAGATGCGATCCCCGATGAAGGGATAGAGGATCGAGCGCAGGGTCAGGGGCAAGCCCTTGCGATAGGCGAAGTACGCCAACGCCAGGGCCACGATGATGAAGGTCGCCCAGGGGTGCAGGCCCCAGTGGAAGAACGTCAGGCGCATGGCCATGCTGGCCGAGGCATCGCTCATGTTCTCCGTGAAGGGGTTGTCGGCGTAGTGCCACATGGGTTCGGCCACCGACCAGAAAATCAGTCCAATGCCCATCCCACCGGAAAACAGCATGCTGACCCAGGACAGGAAGCTGAACTCCGGGCGCTCGTCGTCCTTGCCCAGGCGGATATGCCCGAAGCGGCTGACCATCAGGTAGAGCAGAAAAGCCAGCACGGCGGATACCAGACCGAGATAGAACCACTTGGCGTTGTTGAGAACGGAGGTCGAGACATTCTGGAAGATGGTACCGGCCTGTTCGGCCAGCACGGCGCAGAAGATCACGAAACCGATGACCAGCACCTTCGAGGCGATGGTGACCGTTGGGTTGAGGCCCTTGAACAGGCCGCTTTCTGAGCGCATGGCGTCACTCTCGAATTATTGTTGATCGTGGTGGGAGCAGGGGAGTGAACTCGTGAGTTCGCTGCGAAGGGTGGGGGAAGGGCGGGTGTCGAGCAACGCATTATTTGTCATCAATAGATGAGTTTTAATCACTCATTAAAGTATCGATAACGCCGCGTGTTAGTGATTCTGTGCGCATGATAACGCGTCTTTATTGGCTTATCCATTTGTCTAATACATGATTTTAAGTCATGTATTGATGCTGAATCATCGATTGTCGCGATGGGGTGTCGCACCCACACTCACCTCCCACCAGCCGGTACCCCCGGTAGGGCAACAACAAACCCGACACCGCCCGTGACCCCGTGAGGAGGCCAAGATGACCACCCTGACCCAAACCCTGATTCCCGCCCAGCAGCTCGATGACGTCCTCGCCCCGATCGAGCAGGCCACCGGCATGCCCAACGAGGCCTATGTGAGCGAGGCCTTCTTCGCCGCCGAGCGCGACCGGCTGATGGCCAGCACCTGGACCTGCGTGGGCTTTGCCAGCGACTTGATCAAGAACGGCTATGTCAAGCCAGTCGATTTCATGGGCCTGCCGCTTCTGATGATGCGCAACAAGGATGGTGAGACCCAGGTCTTCCACAACGTCTGCAGTCATCGCGGCATGCAGTTGGTCGCCGAGGAGGGCGAGGTACAGGGCGTGATTCGCTGCCCCTATCACTCCTGGACCTATGATCTGAACGGCAACCTGCGCGGCACCCCGCATATCGGTGGCGTCGGCCAGCACAAGGTCGACAGCTTCAAGTGCGAGAAGCATGGCCTCAAGCCGGTCCGCAGCGCCGTGTGGATGGACATGGTGTTCATCAACCTCGATGGCCAGGCGCCGGCGTTCGCCGAGCACGTGGCGCCTCTCGAGAATCGCTGGCGCGACTTCATCGGCGCCGACGGCTTCGACCTGCTGCGCCGGGTCAACATGGGGGGCAACCTCGAGATCACCGTCAACTGCAACTGGAAGCTGGCGGTGGAGAACTACTGCGAGAGCTACCACCTGCCCTGGGTCCACCCGAGCCTGAATACCTATTCGCGCCTCGAAGACCACTACAACATCCAGTTCGGCGAGCACTTCTCCGGGCAGGGCAGCCTGGCCTATCGGCTCTCCGACGTGGCCGGTACCCGCCTGCCGAAGTTTCCGTCCTGGCCGAGCGACAAGATGGAGCACGCCGAGTACGTGTCCTTCTTCCCCAACGTGCTGCTGGGCATCCAGGCCGATCACGCCTTCGTCATGATGCTCGAGCCGGTATCCGCCGGTCAGACCGTCGAGCATCTGCGGGTCTATTACGTTGGCGACGAGGCCACCCGGGACGCCTACGCGGCCTGCCGCACCTCGACCCTGGAGTCCTGGCGGGTGGTGTTCGGCGAAGACATCAACGCTGTCGAGGGCATGCAACGCGGCCGCCTGTCTCCTGGCTTCAAGGGGGGGGTCTTCTCGCCGGTGCTGGATCACCCGACGCATTTCTTCCACCAGTGGGTGGCGCGTCGAGTACGCGGCGATGCCGAGGCCGCCTGATTGTCCGCCCTCGGGAATAGCCCGCAACGCCGCTTATGGAGTACCCCGTGATGAGTACGCTCGAACGCTACTACAACTACATCGACGGCGCCTGGACGGGCGCCGATAACTGGCGGGTGGTGCTGGATCCGGCCACCGACGAGCCCTATGCCGAGATCGCCGACGCCGGCATCGATGATGCCGATGCGGCCATGGCGGCGGCACGGCGTTGCGTGGATTCGGGTGCGCTGAGCACTGTGCGCCCGGCCCAGCGCGTCACCTGGCTGCTGGCCATCGCCGAGGAGATCAGGGCGCTGACCGAGGACGCCGCCCTGGTGTTGTGCCGCGAGAACGGCAAGTCGCTGGACGTGGCCCGGGGCGAGTTCGAGGAGGCCGCCCGCTACTTCGAGTACTACGCCGGCATGGCCGACAAGATCGAGGGTACCTCGATCCCCCTGGGCGACGACTACGTGGACTTCACCAGCCATGAACCCATGGGGGTGTCGGTGCAGATCGTGCCCTGGAACTTCCCTCCGTCGATCTGTGCGCGCTCCCTGGCGCCGGCCCTGGCCGCCGGCAATGCCGTGGTGATCAAGTCCCCGGAAATCTCGCCGCTGGCGATGACCTTTCTGATGACTGCCTGCGAGCGGGCCGGCTTGCCGAAGGGCGCCGTCAACCTGCTGTGCGGCAAGGGCTCGGTGGTCGGCTCGCATCTGGTCTCCCATCGCGATGCCAACCAGATCGTGTTCACCGGCTCGGTGCCCACTGGCCAGCGCATCCTGCGCGAGGCCGCCGAGCGGGCTACTCCCAGCGTCATGGAGTTGGGCGGAAAGTCGGCGGCCATCGTGCACGCCGACGCCGATATCGAGCAGGTCATCGACAGTGTCAAGGCGGGGATCTTCTTCAACGCCGGCCAGGTCTGCTCGGCGATGTCGCGCCTGCTGGTCCACCGTTCTCGCTATGACGAGGTGGTAGAGCGCACCCGAGCACTGGCTGAGGGCATGTCCATCGGTCCCGGCGTGGACAATCCGGATCTGACGCCGCTGGTCTCGCGCGACCAGCTCGAACGGGTCGAGGCCATGTGCCGTCGCGCCATCGAAGCCGGCGCCACCTGCGTGACAGGTGGGGAGCGCGTCTCGGGCAGCCGCGGCTATTTCATGCAGCCCACCGTGTTCACCCACGTGGCCACGGACAGCGAGATATTCCAGGAGGAGGTCTTCGGCCCGGTGCTGGTGATCCATCCCTTCGATAGCGAGGATGAAGCCATCGCACTGGCCAACGGTACGGCCTTCGGCCTGGTGGCCGGCGTCTTCGACAGCCAGCTGGACCGGGCCCTGCGCACGGCACGACGCCTGCGGGGCGGCCAGGTGTTCATCAATGAATGGTTCGCCGGCGGCGTCGAAACGCCCTTCGGTGGGGTCGGGCTTTCGGGCTTCGGCCGCGAGAAGGGCCAGGAAGCGCTCTACAGCTATGTCCAGACCCGCAATATCGCCGTCCGCATCAAGGGCGCGTGACGGAAGTTCCGATTGGAGGTGGTCCCGATGAAAAAGTGGCTCTGCATCATCTGCGGCCTGATCTACGACGAGGCCGAAGGTTGGCCCAGCGACGGCATTCCCGCCGGCACCCGTTGGGAGGACGTGCCCGATGACTGGCTGTGCCCCGACTGCGGTGTGGGGAAGGCCGATTTCGAGATGCTCGAGATCACTGACGACCTGCCGGCGGCCGGCGCTCCGCCAGCACCCACGCCCCTGGCCGATGCCGTGGCCGCGCCGTCCAGGGCGAATGCCGAAGGCCCGTTGGTGATCATCGGCAGTGGTCATGCCGGCTACGGCCTTGCCGAGGCGGTCCGGGCACGCGACGCCGAGCGCGAGATTCATGTGGTCACCGCTGACGATGGCGGCCTCTACTCCAAGCCGGCGCTCTCCAATGCCTTCGCCCTGGGAAAGGACGGCGAGGCGCTGCTCGACGAGTCGGCGCTTTCCATCGAGCGCCGCCTGAACCTCCGCGTGCATGCCTTCTGCCCGGTGGAGCGTATCGATGCCGAGGCCGGGCGCCTGCATACGCGGCTTGGCGAGCTGAATTACGGCCAACTGGTGCTGGCCACCGGCGCGAGCCCGATCCGCATTGCGGTGGAAGGCGAGGCGGGCGCACTGCTCTCGGTCAATGATCGTGGCGACTACTGCGAGATGCGCCGCCGTCTGGATGCCCTTGGGAGCACCGCGCGAGTCGTCATCATCGGCGATGGCTTGATCGGCTGCGAGTTTGCCAACGATCTGGCCCAGGCCGGCCACCGGGTCGAGGTGGTGGGGCTGGCCGAGCGGCCGCTGCCACGGTTGCTGCCCGTGGCCGGCAGCGAGGTCCTCCAAGCGGCGCTCTCCCGGCTCGGAGTGAACTGGCATCTGTCCCGTTCGGTGGCCCATGTGGTGGCAGAGGGCGACGGCTATCGGCTGACCCTGACCGACGGCCACCAGCTCGAGGCGGATCTGGTGGTCAGCGCCGTAGGGCTGGTACCCAACATCGGGCTCGCCCGCTCGGCGGGTATCGATTGCGGTCGCGGCATTCGGGTGGATGACCATCTGGCCACGTCACAGCCGAACATCTATGCCCTGGGCGATGCCATCGAGATCGACGGCCAGCTGTTGCCCTACCTGGCGCCGATCAATGTCGGTCTGCGCGCGCTATCGGCCACGCTCACGGGGTCGCCGACTGCGGTCAGCTATCCGCTGATGCCGGTGATGGTCAAGACCCCGGCGGCCCCGGTCTGTGTGGTGGTGCCCCCGGCCCAGGCCGAGGTGAGCTGGCGGGTCACCACCACGGCAGACGGTATCGAGGCCGGCGGTTACGACGCCAGCGGCCGGCTGGTGGGTGTCGCACTGGTGGGCGAGTCGGCCATGGCGCGACGCAGCGATTGGGTGAAGGCCTGTGGCCAAGTGCAGGCCGCCTGAGGGCAACCCTTGCCAAGAACGAGCACGCCACAACGTGACTACCCGTGGCGCCGGTCTCCGGCGCCACGCCCCCTGATGACACCGGATACACGGTGAAGACGTCGCGCCCCGCGCGGGAGTCCACGATGACACGATCCATCATTCCACAAGATGACAAGTGCAACGGCTGGTATCAGTTGTTGCCCGATCCTGCCCCGGCGAATCGCCTCAATACTCACACCACTGCCGACTGGCTGGTGATCGGTGGCGGTTTCACCGGCTTGGCCGCGGCACGGCGCCTTGCCGAACTGCGCCCCGGCCAGCGCGTGGTGCTGCTGGAGGCGCTGCGCGTGGGGCAGGGCGCCTCCGGGCGCAACACCGGGTTCGTCATCGACCTGCCTCACAAGCGCGATCTCGAGGGCGATGACCTGCCGCGCAAGCAGAAGCTGCTGTCACTCAATCGTGCGGCGGTGCACGATCTCGAGACCCTGATTCAGCGTCACGGCATCGACTGTGGCTGGTCGCTGGCCGGCAAATATCAGGGTGCGGTAGGCGAGCGCGGCCTCAAGTACCTCGACCACTACGAGCGCTTGCTCAATGAGTTCGACTATCCCTACCGGCGGCTGACCCGCGACGAGCTGGCGCCGATCCTCGGCACCCGCCACTACGCCGCGGCCATCTACACCGCCAACACCGCCCTGATGCAGCCCGCCGCCCTGGTGCGGGGGCTCGGCGCCACCCTGCCGAGCAATGCCACCCTCTTCGAGCACTCACCGGTGGTCAACCTGACCCGCAGCGGTGGCAAGTGGTGCGCCACGACGCCGGAAGGTGAAGTGCGTGCCGACAATCTGCTGCTGGGCTCCAATATCTACTCCCGGGAGTTCGGCTTTCTCAAGCACCGCATGCTGCCGGTCATGACCTTCGCCAGCATGACCCGGGCGCTCACCGACGACGAGATGGCGCCATTCTCCGAAGCCCCCCACCACTTCGGCCTGACCCCGGCCGACCACGCCGGCACCACGGTGAGGCTGACCCCGGACCGGCGGCTGATCATCCGCAACCAGTACCGTTTCGTGCCTCGCTATCACGATGATCTGGCCGAGCGGACGCGAATCCGCCAAGGCCATCGGGACTCCTTCGAGGCCCGCTACCCGGCACTCGCCCATGTGCCTTTCACCGCTACCTGGGGCGGCGCCTGTGGGCTATCGCGCAACTACACCGCCTTCTTCGGCAAGGTGGGCGACAGCGCCTGGATGTCCGGCGTCCACCAGAGCGTCGGCGCGGCCCGGGGCACCATCTCCGGCAAGCTGCTGGCGGAACTGGCCACTGGCCAGGATTCCAGCCAACTGGCCGACATGCTGGCGGTGTCGGGTACCCCGGCGCTCAACCCTCCGGAGCCCTTCCTGAGTCTCGGCGTGAAGACGCGGATGAAGCAGGCAGCGTGGGCGAGCCGCAGCGAACTCTAGGACACAGACCAACATGAGTGATACACCAATTCGCGCCGTCAAGTTCGACCACCGCGATACGACCTTTCGCCATCGTGGCGGCCCGCCCGGGCATGCCGCGATCGGGCGCACCGTGGACAGCTCCCTGAGCGAGACCATGGGCGCGGGGTTCGCCCGCTGGGAAGGGGCCGAAGTGGCCTGGACACTGCTCTACGACGAGGTGATCTTCGTCATCGAGGGTGAGCTCGAGGTCACCGCCGCCGGCGAGACCCATCGCGTGACCCCGGGTCAGATGCTATGGATTCCCGAGGGTACCGAGCTGGTCTACAGTGGCCATGCGCTGTTCGGGTATGCCCTCTATCCAGGCAACTGGAAGGTGCTGCACGGGATGGGGTGAATCGTGGACGGGTCGGGTGGAACGTCCATGGGGTGAGGCCATCAGGTGTTTGCGTGGGTTGAGAAGGGGCGGTGCCACGGCCGCTTCCTGAGGACTCACTATGCTACCCGCCTCACAGGCGCTTCCCTTTTCGGTGGAAGCGGTGCGTGAACTGCTGGCCATGTCGGACCGTCCCGACATGGCCTGTCAGGAGGTCGATGCCATTGCCAAACACCATCTGGAAGAAGTGGAGTCTAGGCTCAGTCGGCACTGGCGTGCTGAGTCACGTAATCGAGCGCTTGGGAGAAACCATCCATCACCTCGAGGCCATGGAGTGTTTCAAGCGCATGGCCCCGACCAGCGAAGGCGCCTGAGCCGAGTACGATGGCAGTGGCACCCTGGGCCTTGGCTTGCGTCACCAAATCGTGAAGGAGGGCTTCGGCCTGGACGGTCTTGGCCGCGGTCTCGGTTACGCCAATCCCGGTGGCCTTTACCGTGCAGCGCTCGCTCATGCCGTAGCGCTTACAAAGGCCCTCGATGGTGGGCACCGCTTCGTCAAAGGTGGTGATCACCGTAAAGGGACCGCCAGTGGCGTGAGCGTAGCGAATACCCGCTTCTGCCAAGCTGATCACTGGTGCTCGAGTCAGCATCCGGGCTTCGGCGACGGCGATGTCGTCGAAGCAGGCGAGAATGTAGCCTGCGTATCCTTCAGCCATGCGCTCTCGGATCAGCTCGAGCACGCAGCTCTTCGCTTGAGCCTTGTCCCGCTCGCTTTCCACCGCGTAGGGGCCTTGCTCCGGGCTCACTACGTCAATGATCATTCCCGGGGAGGCCAGGGCCTGTAACGCCTGGCGAATGCTGTCTGTCACCTTGTCGTTGGTATTGGGGTTGATGGCCAGGAAGCGCCGCGTACCTATCACTGAATCCAGGTTGTCGTTGTCCGCCATCAGCGCCCCGCGAACAGGTCGGGAAGCCACATGACGATTCCGGGCCAAATCATGATCGCGAGTGTGAACAACCCCATGATGATGACGAACGGCATGGACCCCCAGATGACATCGTTAAAGCTGCCGCCATCCTTGCGTACGCCTTGCACCACGAACAGGTTCATGCCCACCGGAGGAGTGATCAGGGCGATTTCGCACATCAGGACGATAAAAATACCGAACCAGATGGGGTCCACACCCACGGCCATCACCATCGGCACGGTGATCGGCACCGTCAGTACCATCATCGACATGGCATCCATGAACGTGCCAAGCACCAGGTAGAAGACCAGTAGCACCAATAGCAGCCCGACATGAGTGAGACCAAAGGTGGCAACCCACTGGGTCAGCGCCTGGGTAACGCCCAGCATGGAGATGGTCACGTTGAGCAGCAGGGCGCACATCAGCACGATGATCACCATGCCCGTCGTCTTGGCTGCTTGCACCGAGCAGTGAGCCAGCAGGTCAACGCTCAGCTTGCCCCCGAACACGATGAAGGCGAGCGCGATCATCACACCGATGGCAGCGGATTCCGTTGGCGTGGCCAGCCCACCGTAAATGCTGCCCATCACCACCCCGAAGATCACCACCGGCGGTATCAGGTGCTTTGACATGGCCAGTTTCTCGGCGAACGGCAGGTTTACCTCGGCCATGGCTTCCTTGCCGGCCTTGCCGTGAGCAAGGAACAGGTAGATCGAGAAGAGCAGGGCAAGGGCGATGCCCGGCATCAGTCCCGCGGCGAACAGCTGGCTGACCGAGGCGTTGGCCAACTGGCCGTACACCAGCAAGTTGATACTCGGCGGTATCAGGATACCCAGAGTGCCGCCGGCAGCCAGCGAGCCGAGCGAGGGGCGCACCGGATATCGATACTTCTGCAGCGCGGGAAGCGAAATGGTGCCCACCGTGGCCGCAGTGGCCACCGACGAGCCCGAGGTGGCGGAGAATAGCGTGCAGGTGGCGATGTTGGTGTGCAAAAGCCCGCCCGGCAGACGGTTGAACCACACGGAGAGCGCGGCGTACATGCGGTCGGCAATACCGCCACGCAGCAGCAATTCGCCCAGTAGCATGAAGAGCGGAATGGCCAGCATGGAGGGGCTGTTGAGGCTGCTCCAGATGACGCCGCCCATCATGTCCACCATCGGCGCGCCGTTCATCAGATAGCCGCCCACCGCGCCGACGAACAGAATCGCGACCGCCACCGGCAGGCCGAGCAGCATCAGCCCCAACATGATCAGAAAGGCGGTACCGATCAGTGTAATGCTCATGGCTGACCCCCTGCGCGTTTCCCAAGTTCAGCCAGCTCTTCCTCAAGCTCATCCTGGGTTGAGCTCGGTCCGAAACGGCGGTTAAGTGCATGCCAGTCGCGCTTGAACAGCAGGCGCAATGCCTGCATGGAAAGCACGAAGGCGGCCAGAGCGAAGGCAGACATGGCCACCAGCCAGACCGACTGCGGGTAGATCAGTGGCGTGGCCCAGGGCGTCTGAGCGATGGAACGGTACATATGGGTATCGATCACAGTTTGTACGGTGAAATAGATCAGGAAGACCGCCAGCAGCCCCAGCGAGAGGGCTGCCAGCGCATTGAGCACGGCCTGAACGGTGCTTGGCAGGCGCATGTGCAGCAAATTGATGCGGATATGCGCTTGTTCGACCATGGCGACACAGAACGCCAGCGGTGCAGCGATGGCAATGGCATAACCCCCAAGCTCTTCGACACCGCCAATCGACATGGCAAAGAACTTGCGGATTAGCGTTTCGACCGTGATCAGCAGGGCGAGCAGAAGCATCATGGCGCCGAACAGGATCCCGAGAAAGCGGGCATAGGTGTTCATCGTCGACTCCGAGTGATCACAGGCCGAGCTTCTGGCCAACGGTCTCGCGCCAGACAGCTTCGCAGTCGTCGGCAACGGCATTGCACTGGCTTGCCCAGGTTGGCAATGAGACCTCTTCTACCGCGGCAGCCACTTTATCCAGGTCTTCCTGGGCGACCGGCACTTCAGTGAGCGAATAGGACGTGCCGAATTCGCAGGGAGACTCGCCGGCATTACAGCGCATGGCGTCTTCGTAAAGCGCTTCGGAATAGCCCCAGATATCATTGCTCAGCTCGGCAATGGCGCCTTCAAGCTCCACCTGCTGTTGTTCAGTGAGGCTATTCCAGGTGTCCAGGTTGATGGCATAGCCATTGACGGCCAGTTGCAGTGCGATAGGCAGCACCGTGCTGGTGGATTCGGGCCAGCCGCCTGAATTGGCCGAGGCCGGGCCGGTGATGGCACAGTCGATAACCCCGCGCGAGAGCGACTGCTGCACGTCGCCGAACGGCATCGCAATGCCCGTGGCACCCAGCCCGCCGACGAAGTTGGCGGCACTCTGGTCACCCACCCGCACGCGCTTGCCCTGCAGATCGCTCAATCCGCCGATCTCGTCTCGACAAAAGATGATCTGGGGGCCAGCTGGCCATACGCCCAGCAATTTGGCATTGAAGCGCTCCTGCAGCCGCGAATCCACATAATCCGAGTAAGCGTCAATGTTCTCGCGGCCGGCCTCGAAGCTGGTATTCATGCCTATCAGGTCCAATCCCAGAATGGAGGGCTCGTCCCGGCTGACCTGTGGGCCGCGCAGCGAGACGATATCGAACAGTCCTGAGCGCAGCACACGCAGGCCGTCGGTATCGGGAATGCCTGCCACATCCACCGGCAAATATTCCACATTGGCCTCGATGCCGGTGTGCTCGGAAAAGGACTCGAAGAATGGCTGCTCCTTCTGCTGGGCGATCATGCCTGAGCCGGCGGGCTGGCCCAGCACCTTAAGTGACAAGGGACTGGCCTGTGCGGCCGTAGCCAGCAGGGTGGAGGTGATGGCGGTAACAAGGGCGGTACGTTTCAACATGGTCATGTCCTGTAATGAGCGAAAGACTAGCGCCGTGTTCGACGTTGCCGTGCTGATTGGGCGTGATACGGGTTCAGCACATCGCCGGATCGCAGCAGCGGCTGTATTTGGTGATCCATATTTCATGCCATGTATTCCATGAAATTAAAATTTCATGTCCAAAACAGCTGCTTAGATCGACGGCTTTATCCTGAGCAGAATGCGCGGCGAGAAGCGGGGTGCACGACATGGGTGCAAGGAAGGCTGAGAGTGCGCCAGGAGGGTGCTAGGTGTGACTACAATTCTTCCAGTCGATCGTTCAGGGTCTCAATTTTACGCAGGCGGCTACGCGAGGCGTCGTTTGCCGCCTCGATGGTACGCATGGCCAATAGGTGGCACAGCGCCATGACGGCGGTGTGATTGAACAGCGGCCCGGCGGCCAGGGTGTGACAGCGGAAGTGCCAGGTGGCGACAGGCTCCAGCTCAAGCCCTTCGTCGGTAATGTATAGCAGCTTCGCTCCGCACTTCCTGGCGTGGGCCAGAAGGTGCTCGTTAACCGCCACGCGGCGCCTTAGACCGAACACGATGACGCAATCAGTTTCTTGAAAGTTGACCAGATGCTCGCCCAGAGTTTCACCGCCACCGGGCAGGCTGACGACCTGTTCGATCACTTGCGTGAGTTGCCAGCGCAGATAGTCGGCGAAGGAGTGACTGGCACGAAAGCCAATTACCCAGGTCTTGCGCGCGGAGAGAATGGCTTGGGCCACTGCATCCACTTCTGCTTGGGTGATGGTGGCAAAGGTGCGGTCGAGGTTGGCCTTGCCCTGCTCCAGGTTGAGCGCCAGGGAGGACTCGGCCTGGTTGAGCGAAGGGTTAGGCAGGAACAGCCGCGAGCCCGTACTCTGTTCCTCGCGGGCGTGCTTGCGGGCAGCCTCGTAACTTTCGTAGCCCAGCCGCCGGACGAAGCGCGAAACCGTCGCCCTGGAGACGTTGGCGAATTTCGCCAACTCTTTTGCATCGTAACTGGCAAGTTCTCCCGGGAAGTCGCAAACGAACTCACCCAGACGACGCTCGGCAGGGTGGAGCGACGGGAGTGCGCTACGTACACGAGCAAGAAATGAGCGTTCCTTGGTAGGTCTGGACATAGGCGCCATGAAAATTCAGTTTCACGCATTGTGTGCTTTGGCCGCATTTCGCGCAAATGTCATCAATGTGACGAGGTGGCTCGGATCATGACAGCGCCATAATTGGCAGACCCACACCCATCCGGTCAGTACCTCCCGTGGGTTCGAGACTCAGGTATCCTCTCGTCTGTGCGACTGGGTCTTTGACGATGAGGGAGTCACGATGAGCCTGCGATGGCTGTTGCGCTTGCCATGGGTGATTTGCCTGGCGCTGCTGGTCGGCTGCGAGGAGACGCCGACCGGTCGCTCCCAACTGGCCCTGGTGCCGGAAACCCTGATGGCCCGGATGGGCGAGGACGCCTTCGAGCAGTTGCGTCACCGCCAGCCGGTGTCTGGTAATGCGTCCATCGACCACCAGGTGCAGTGTGTGGCCCGGCAGGTGGTGGCCGCCGCCGAGGCGCGCTATCCGGCGGCCGACCTCCCCGAGGCCTGGGAGGTGGTTGTCTTCGAGGATGCCTCGCCCAACGCCTTCGCCCTGCCGGGTGGGCGCATCGGCGTGCATACCGGCCTGTTGCAGGTGGCCGAAACGCCGGACCAGTTGGCGGCGGTGATCGGCCATGAAGTGGGCCATGTGCTGGCCGACCATGGCAATGAACGGCTTACCCAGCAACTCGGCATCAAGGCCGCGCTGCTGTTGGTGGGAATCTTCGCGGATGGGGATCTGGGGCAGCAGCAGTTGATGCAGGCCCTGGGCCTCGGCGCCCAGCTCGGCATCAGCCTGCCGTTCAGCCGCGCCCACGAGGAAGAAGCCGACCTGATGGGCCTAGCGATCATGGCGCAGGCGGGATTCGACCCGCAGCAGAGCGTGGCGCTGTGGCGCAACATGGCCGCCGCCGGCGGTGGTCAGCCCCCCGAGTTCCTCTCCACCCATCCCGCCAACGACTCGCGCATCGACGCCCTGCAGCAGGGCATGGAGGAGGCCGTCGCCACCTACCGCGCCGCGACACCGGCTGACTGTTCCGGGTAGTAGGACGTCGCCTTTGAAAACGAAAGGGTGGAATCGATGTTGGAGCGAGTATGGGAAGGGATGCCCGGAAATCGATTGGCGCCCCCATCAGGATTCGAACCTGAGACCTTCCCCTTAGGAGGGGGACGCTCTATCCAGCTGAGCTATGGGGGCCGAGCGCTGCGCATTATAGGGAAATTCCCTCGCGAGATAAACCGCTGTGCCGGCCTCGCGCCCTGCCGGGGTGGCGGTTTGCCTGCTAGTCTGAATGCTTGGCTGGCTAGGGAGGGCAGGGGATGGAGCTTCGTGACTACCGCGCGCATGACGCCCTGGGGTTGGCGGCGCTGATTCGGCGTGGCGAGGTGAGCTGGCAGGAGGTGTTCGCGGCGGGGTGTCTGGCCATCGAAACGGCCAACCCGAGCCTTGGTGCGGTGGTGCGAACGCGCTTCGAGCGCGCCGAACGTGAGGGACTTCAGGTCGATCCGGCTTCTCCCTTCGCCGGGGTGCCGACCCTGACCAAGGATCTGTTGATGGGGCTGGCCGGTGAGCCCATGGCGTTGGGGAGTGCCGCCATGCGGGAGTGGCGCGCCACCGAGGATGCCAGCCTGGTGACCCGGATGCGTGAGGCGGGGCTGGTGATTCTTGGCCAGACCGCTACCCCGGAGCTAGGCCTGATGGGCATCACCGAGCCGCGCGCCTTCCCCCATCCACGCAATCCCTGGCAGCCGGACCACTCGCCCGGTGGCTCCAGCGGTGGCGCCGCGGCGGCGGTGGCGGCGGGGCTGGTGCCGCTGGCCATGGCGGGCGACGGGGGCGGGTCGATACGTATTCCCGCCAGCCATTGCGGGCTCTTCGGGCTCAAGCCATCTCGGGGGCGCGTGCCGCTGGGGCCGATGTTCGCCGAGGTGTGGCAGGGCGCGGTGGTCGAGCATGCCGTCACACGCAGTGTGCGCGACAGCGCGGCATTGCTGGATGCCACCAATGGCATGGATAAGGGCGGCCCCTTTCCATTGCCGCGTGAAACCGGGTTTCTGGCGGCGATGGAACGACCGCCCCGGTCGCTGCGCGTGGCCGTATCGCTGGGTGAGCCGTTTGGTGCCTCGCTTGGCACGCAGCTCGACCCGCAGGTGCGTGAAGCGGTCGAGGCGGCCGCCATGCGGCTGTCTCAACTGGGGCACCATGTCGAATGGGCGCAGCCGCCCGTGGATGGCGAGGCACTGGCCGACAGCTACCTGACGCTCTATCTTGGCCACCTGGCCGCCGATCTGGCGTGGGTCGCCGGGCAGACCGGGGTTCCGGTGAGCCGGCTCGACATCGAACCGAGCACGCGCGCCATCGGTCGGCTGGGGCGCCATTTGCTGGCACGCGACTACGAACTCGCCAAGCGCTACTGGAATCGGGTGGCCCGTGACATGGCGGCCTTCCATGAGCGTTTCGATATCCTGCTGATGCCGGTGGCGGCCAAGCCCGCGCCACGCTTGGGTGAACTGTATCCAAGCCGGGCGCGCGAACGCCTGATGGCGCTGCTGGGGATTCCCGGGGTCTCCTGGTTGGCACTGAAGGGCGGCATGCTCGAACGGCTGGCCGCCGATGCCCTGCGCATGACCCCATTCACCCAGCTTGCCAACCTGACCGGCCAGCCGGCCATGTCACTGCCCTTGCATGTCACCAGGGAAGGGCTTCCGGTCGGCGTTCAGGTGGTCGGGCCCATGGGTGATGAGCGCACCTTGCTGGCCTTGGCCGCGCAGCTCGAGGCGGATAGCGGCTGGGGAGATCACCTGCCAGTCCCTCCTCCTTGAGTCGGTCGCCCCGTGAGTCGATAACCAAAGCCGGGTAGAATGCCGACGAATCCACGCCCATGGCGCCTTTATGTCCAAGCCTTCACGACCCGCTGCAACCGCTCGGCCTGGCGGGGCTCCCGCCTCACCACTGTCGGCCCGGGGAGACCGTCATTTCGATGGGCTCGCCGACAAGTTCGCCGGCAGCCTGTATGGCGCCAGTCGCGGCGCGCTGCGCCTCGCGCTGCTCGACCGCCTGTTGCCCGAGATGCTCGAACTCGATGGCCAACCGTTGCTGGATGTGGGCGGCGGGCTTGGCCAACTGGCGGCCTGGTTTGCGTCACGTGGCCATCGGGTGACGCTGGTTGATCCCTCCGCCGAGATGTTGGCGCGTGCCGAAACCCATCTGGCAGAGCACTTGTCTGAGCCCCTGGCCGAGCGCCAGGTCAGCCTGTTGCATGCCCCGTTGCAGGAGTTGCCGTCGCTGGCGCCCGGGCCGTGGCGATTGATCGCCTGTCATGCGGTGCTCGAGTGGCTGGCCGACCCGCGTGGTGCGATGGCAACCCTTGCGGGGTTGCTGGCGCCGGGCGGACAGCTGTCGTTGATGGTGTTCAATCGTGATGCGCTGCGCTTTTCCAATGTCGTGAAGGGCAACCTGGAAAAGGCCATGGCCGATCGGCTCGAAGGTACCGGGCAGCGACAGCGCCTCACCCCGATCTCGCCGCTCACCCATGCCCAGGTCGAGGCGTGGAGCCAGGCGTGCGGGCTCGAAATTCGCGAGGTGGCGGGCATTCGGGTGTTCCATGATTACCTGCGCACTCCGCCGGCCGATGAACGCGAGCAGGCCAGGCTGCTCGAATTGGAACATCGCTATTGCCGAGTCGACCCGCACTGGCGGCTTGGCCGCTACCTGCTGTATACCCTCGAGCGTCCACTCTCTCCGTCATCTTCCACACAGGAGTCACCGGCATGAGCGCCGAGACCCCGGTCTGTCAGCTGCTGGAGCGCCAATCCGCCGACTATCGCGGCTGGTGGTGGGTCGCGCCCCCCCGCGACGCCTGGCTCGAGGCGGAAGAAGGGCGGGCGATCAGCGCGGACCTCGGCGTGCTCGAGGCCTGGCGGTCGCGGAAGCTCGAGGCGGATTCGCCTTTCGAGACCGCTTCCGAGGCGCCACCCGGTGCGGTGCTTTTCTGGCCCAAGAGCCATGCGCTGGGCGAATGGTGGCTGCTGTGGCTGTGCGCCACGCTGCCACCGGGAACGCCCCTGCAACTGGTGGGAGAAAACCAGGGTGGCATCAAGCGGGTGCTGAAGGCGCTGGCGGCCCTGGGGCTTGGCTGTCGCAAGCTCGATAGCGCGCGCCGCTGTGCGCTCTACGAGACGCGCGTGGACCACGTGGCCCTCGAACCGGATGCCGCCTGGACGCAATTCGAGGCGGCCGGCGTGATCCTTGCCAGCCACCCCGGCGTGTTTGGTCACGGTAAGCTCGACGACGGCACCTGGCTGTTGCTGGAGACGCTGAGCGCGCGTCTGGAGGCGGCGGGCGACGATGTCGCGGCCGCGGGGCTTGGCGAGGTGCTGGACCTGGGCTGCGGTGATGGCATTCTGGCGGCTTGGCTGGCGCGACGCGGTTCCCGGGTCACGGCAACGGATATCAACGCCTTTGCCGTAGAGGCCACTCGCCGAACGCTTACCGCCAATGGCGTGTCTGGCCGGGTGCTGCAAGGCGACGTCTATTCGGCGTTGGATTCGTCGGGCGAGGGCGGGCGGCATTTCAGTGCGATCGTCAGCAATCCGCCGTTTCATCAGGAGCGCGCCATCGACTATGGCCCGGCGGCGCGGTTGATCCTCGAGGCCCCCGGGCAGTTGTTGCCGGGCGGGCAGTTGCTCCTGGTGGCCAACGCCTTCCTGCCTTATCCGGACCTGCTGGCACGTGCCTTCGGCGATTTCGAGGTGCTCGCCGACGACCGGCGTTTTCGCGTCTATCGGGCAGTCAAACGGTGATCAACCCTGTGGGTCGCGATAGGCGATCTCCGTGATCAGCCAGGTGGTCTCGCCGCCGGGAGCGGCGACCGTTACCTCGTCGTCCAGCGTCTTGCCGAGCAGCGCCTTGGCCAGCGGCGCGTCGACACTGATCCAGCGCTTGGTGGTATCGGTCTCGTCATGGCCCACCAGGCGGATGCGCATCTCCTCTCCTTCTTCATCCTCCAGGGTGACGAAGGCGCCGAAGTAGACCTTTTCGGTATCCGCCGGTAGCCGGTCCACCACCTGCAGTTCATCCAGGCGCTTGGTCAGGTAGCGGATTCTGGCGATGACGCGGTTGAGTTCCTTCTTGTTGTAGGTGTAATCGGCGTTTTCACTGCGATCACCCAGGGCCGCGGCTTCACCCACCTTGGCGGAAATCGCCGGGCGCTTGACCCTCGAGAGGTGATCGAGGATGCCCCGCAGCCGTTCGGCGCCTTCGGCGGTGATCAGGTTGCTTCTGGGTTCCTGGCGAGGGTCCTTTGCCGGGTCGCGCCAGCGGGTCATGTTGCGGCCTTTCACGAGTGCGGCTCCTTTCGTTCAAGCGGGCAACATACGTGATATGTGCCGGCCACGCCAAGCCGAGCCCAGCGAGATGACGGTGGTGGTGAATCATTCAAACGTTCGTTACAGTGCGATAGGGGGTCGACGACTCGTCGACCGACCTCATCACAATCAGAATAATACGTTCAGGAGATCATGATGATTCGACGCCAACTGATGACATGTGCACTTGGTATGGCCCTGAGTATGGCGCCGCTGGGTACGCTGCTGGCCTGGGAGAGTGATGTCGAGGCCCTCGAGCAGCGCTGGGAAGAGGTCACCACGCAGTTGCCCCAGGACCAGCGTGGCGATGCCCTGGGCGAATTGGCCGAGCGAGCGGAATGGCTGGTGAGCGCACACCCAGGTGAAGCCGTGCCGCTGATCTGGCATGGCATCATCGAGGCTTCCCATGCGCGTGAGCGCGGCGGCTTCGGTGCCCTTGGCAGTGCACGCAGCGCCCGTGACTCGCTGGAAGCGGCCATCGAGATCGACCCCCAGGGCGGCAACGGTTCCGCCTATGTCACCCTGGGCGCGCTGTACGACCGCGTACCCGGTCGCCCGCTGGGCTTCGGCAACAGCGAAACGGCCGAACGGATGTTCGAGCGCGCACTGGCGATTCGCCCCGAGGGTATCGACGTCAATTTCTACTATGCCGCATTTCTTGAGGAAGAAGGGCGGCTCGACGAGGCACTGGCGCATGCGAAGCGTGCCGTGGACGGGCAGGCCAGGGCATCGCGCGAGGTGTCCGATGAGGCCCTGCGTCGCGATGCGCGCGTGCTGTTGGCTCGGCTCTCCCGCTAGCCCAACCAGGCCGTTCGAGGCCGGGGCGGTTGGCATTGCGCGACCGGGCCATGATAATGGTTTCCTTTTTGCGCACCCAACCGATGGGAGAGCGGCATGAGTGACTCACTAGCCCAGCCCCCGGCATTCGCTGCATTGGCGCCGTTCACGGCTGCCGATGTCGAGATGCGCGAGCGGCGTTGCCTGCATCAGGGCTTCTTTCGCCTGGATGCCTTGCACCTGCGCCACCGGCTGTTCGAGGGCGGCTGGAGCGAGCCGATGGTGCGCGAGGTGCATCACCGCCATGATGCCGTGGGGGTGCTCTTGTATGACGTCGAGCGTGATGCCGTGGTGCTTGTCGAGCAGTTTCGTGCCGGTGCGCTGGCCGACCCCGTCTCGCCCTGGAAGCTCGAGGTGGTGGCGGGGCTGGTCGAGGACGGTGAGTCTCCCGCCGACGTCGCTCGGCGCGAATCCCTCGAAGAAGCCGGCTGCACGGTCGGTGAACTTATTGAACTGCATACCTATTATCCCAGCCCCGGCGCCTGCGACGAGCGGGTCACGCTGTTCTGCGGCTTGCTGGACAGCGCTGGCCTGGGGGGCGTGCACGGCTTGGATGAAGAGCACGAAGATATCCGCGTGCATGTGCTACCGTTTATCGAAGCCTGGGAACTCCTTCAGGCTGGCCGACTCGACAACGCCATGTGTCTGATCGCCTTTCACTGGCTTTCCGCCGAGCGGGCTTCACTACGAGCAAGGAGGTAACGTGGCCAGAAGTGCCTATGTGACCGACCTGAAGACCCTGCAGGGTGAGTGCACGGCCAATTACCTGCGCTTGACCCGGCTGTTGGGTGATATTGCCCCCGGTGAGACCCGCGAGGTCGAACTGGTCAGCGGCGGCCGTCGCCTCGGCTCACTGTGCCTCAAGGTACTCGAACGCGCCCCTTACACCAGCATCATCCAGGTGACTCAGCAGGGTGTGATCGACAGCGTTATCGATACGCCCTGCATGCGTGTGCACCTCTACCATGACGTGCGCATGGCCGAGGTCACCGACTTCCAGCGCCAACGCCATTTCCATGGCCGCTATCGCTATCCCAATGCCCGCATGCACCAGCCCGACGAGAAGCTGCAGCTCAATCGCTTTCTGGGCGAATGGCTAGATCATGGCCTGGCTCACGGCCACTCGATGGATCTGCCCGAACTGCCCTGACGTGTTGCCACTCTCCGTGGCCTGTCACGCTATGCATCATCCCACACCGCCGTCATGACGAGACGCCACCCCATGCCCCGACTGGTTCAGATCACTGACTGCCACCTTGTCGCCGACCCTGCCGCCGATGGAGGGCGTGCGTTGCGCCAGCTGCGGGCGGTGGTTGCGGCCGTCAACCGTGAGCGTCCTGATCGGGTCCTGGTGACCGGCGATATCACCGACGATGAGACGGCGGCGTCCTATCAATTGGCTGTTGCCACCCTGGACGAGCTCGCTGCCCCCTGGTTCTGGCTGCCCGGCAACCATGACGATGTGGCGCTGATGGCCGAAAATCGTGAACTGCTGGACGAGCTCGACCTCGACCTCGACCTCGACCTCGACCTCGACGGCTGGCGGGTGCTGTTGCTCGATACCCACGTCAACGGCCAGCCCCACGGTGAGCTGGGCTTTCGAAAACTGACGCACCTGGCTGAACGGCTTGAACGGAATCCTCGCCCGACATTGGTGGCGATGCACCATCCGCCACTGCCGGTAGGCTCGGCATGGATCGACGCCATCGGGCTTGTCGATAGAGAGGCGTTCTGGCAAACCCTGGCACCCTTCGGCCAGGTGCGCGCCATCCTGTGTGGCCATATCCACCAGGCATTCGCTAGCCGCCAATGCCTAGCCGCGGGCGAGGTGATGGTCTATGGCTGCCCGGCAACCAGCAATCAGTTCCTGCCCCGCGCCGAGCACTTCGCCATCGACGAGGCGGCACTGCCTGGGTATCGCGTTGTCGAGCTTTCCGCTGATGGACTGGCGACCCGGGTCGAGCGCATAAATCAGTGATGAATGGCATAAAAAGATAGTTATTAATTCTTTTGGGTTATTATCAGCCCGGCGTTACCCTGTCTCGCATGATTCTTTCAGCCCTCATTCTTCCAGCCCATTGTCATGCGAGGTAGACGGGCCATGTCCCAGCTTGATGCAGCGACCCTCGAGTCGGCCAACCCCGATGCGGGTGCCGCCTCGGCGGCGGTGTCGCCCCAGCGGCTCACCCACCTGAAACAGCTCGAAGCCGAGTCGATCCACATCATCCGCGAGGTGGCGGCGGAATTCGCCAATCCGGTGATGATGTACTCCATCGGCAAGGACTCCTCGGTGATGCTGCACCTGGCGCGCAAGGCCTTCTACCCGGGGCCGCCGCCGTTTCCCCTACTGCACGTGGACACCACCTGGAAGTTCCGCGAGATGATCGCCTTTCGCGATCGCATGGCCGAAGAAGTGGGTATGGAACTGCTGGTGCATACCAACGAGGAAGGTCGCAAGGAAGGGATCAACCCGTTCGACCATGGCTCCAGTGGCTACACCGACATCATGAAGACCCAGGCGCTCAAGCAGGCCCTGGACAAGTACGGCTTCGATGCCGCCTTCGGTGGCGCGCGACGTGACGAGGAAGCCAGCCGCGCCAAGGAGCGGGTGTTCTCGTTCCGTGACAAGTTCCACCGCTGGGATCCCAAGAATCAGCGTCCGGAGCTCTGGAACCTGTACAACGCGAGGGTCAACAAGGGCGAGTCGATCCGCGCCTTCCCGCTGTCCAACTGGACCGAGCTCGATATCTGGCAGTACATCTACCTCGAGCAGATCGACATCGTGCCGCTCTACTACAGCGCCCCGCGTCCGGTGGTCGAGCGCGACGGCATGCTGGTGATGGTCGACGACGAGCGCATGCCGCTGAAAGAGGGCGAAGTCCCTGAGGAGAGGTGGGTGCGATTCCGTACCCTGGGCTGCTACCCGCTGACCGGCGCCGTGGAATCCAAGGCCGCCACACTGCCCGAGATCATCCAGGAGATGCTGCTGACGCGCACGTCGGAACGCAGCGGTCGCGCCATCGATCACGACCAGGCCGGCTCCATGGAGAAGAAGAAGCGCGAGGGGTACTTCTGATGGCACACCAGTCCAACCTGATTGCCGAGAACATCGAGCAATACCTGCACGAGCATGAAAACAAGGACCTGCTGCGCTTCATCACCTGCGGCAGCGTCGATGACGGCAAGTCGACCCTGATCGGCCGGTTGCTTCACGATTCCAAGATGATCTTCGATGATCATCTTGCCGCGCTGACCCGCGATTCCAAGAAGAGCGGCACCACCGGCGAGGAAGTGGATCTGGCGCTGCTGGTCGACGGCCTGCAGTCGGAGCGCGAGCAGGGCATCACCATCGATGTGGCCTACCGCTTCTTTTCCACCGACAAGCGCAAGTTCATCATCGCCGACACACCGGGGCACGAGCAGTACACGCGCAACATGGCCACCGGAGCATCCACGGCGAGCCTTGCTATCATTCTGATCGATGCGCGCTACGGGGTGCAGACCCAGACCCGTCGCCACAGCTTCATCGCCGACCTGCTGGGAATCCAGCACCTGGTGGTGGCCATCAACAAGATGGATCTGGTGGGGTACGACCAGGCGCGCTATGACGAGATCGTCACCGAGTACCAGGAGGTCGCCGAAAAACTGCGTGCACGGGATATCCGCTTCGTGCCGATGTCGGCGCTCAAGGGCGACAACGTCGTCAACAAGAGTGAGGCGATGGAGTGGTACCAGGTCGATGGCACACCTGGCCCGGCGCTGCTCGAGATACTCGAGGGCGTCGAGGTCAGCCGCGACCGCAACCTGCGTGACCTGCGCCTGCCGGTGCAGTACGTCAATCGTCCGAATCTGGATTTCCGTGGCTACGCCGGCACGCTGGAAGCCGGTGTGCTGCGGCCCGGTCAGTCGATTCAGGTGCTGCCCTCCGGCAAGCGTTCCAGGGTCGAGCGCATCGTGACCTTTGATGGTGACCTGGAAGTCGCCTATCCGGGGCAGGCGATCACCGTGACGCTGGATGACGAGATCGATATCTCGCGCGGTGACTGGATCGTCGCCGAGGATGCCGAGATCGCCATGACCAGCACCTTCGATGCCGACATCGTGTGGATGCATGAGCAGCCGCTGGCGGCCGGGCGCCAGGTCGATATCCGCCTGGCGGGGCGCTCGGTGGCCGGGCAGATCAGCGACATCCACTACCAGGTGGACGTCAACAACCTGTCTCACCACGCGACCGAGCGCCTGGAGCTCAACGCCATCGCCCGTTGCCGGGTAGCGCTGAATGCCAATGTGCCGCTGGATGATTACACCACCAGCCCCGGCACCGGCAGCTTCATCGTCATCGACCGGCTGACCAACGTCACCGTCGGCGCCGGCATGGTGCGCCACGTGGTGGAAGGCGATGCGAAGCCCGACGGCGAGGTCGACTGGGCCGGTTTCGAACTGGAGCTCAATGCCCTGGTGCGCAAGTACTTCCCGCACTGGGAAGCCAAGGACGTGCGCGAACTGCTCAAGGGCTGAGCCTTCAGTTTTTATTAAGCCTTCGAGCTTGCAAGTCCCGGGCCCGGCAACGCAGGTTGTCGGGCCCTGTCGTTTGCGCGAACCGGCGCCGCGCCGCGTGCAACCGGCTCTGGTAGTCTGTGTCCAACGAAGAGATACCTGCTTGGAGCCAACCGATGATAGTGGTCGCCGTCGTTCTGCTGCTCGCCCTGTTCCTGCTGCCTAACGTGTGGGCGAAGTGGGTGATTTCACGTCATGCGCGTGGCCGCGATGACTATCCCGGGACCGGGGGCGAACTGGCCGAGCATCTGCTGCGTCGACTGGGCATCGATGGTGTAGAGGTGGAGATGATCGAGCAGGGCGACCACTACGACCCGCAAGCTCGCCGGGTGCGTCTCTCCCGGGATATCTTCCAGGGCCGTTCGTTGACGGCGGTGACCGTGGCGGCCCATGAAGTGGGACACGCCATCCAGCACCACCAGGGCTACGCGCCGTTGCTGGCGCGCACACGCCTGGTCGGCGTGGCGCAGAAGGCCGAGAAGCTCGGCGCGGTGTTGATGATGGCGGCCCCCTTGCTGTTTCTGCTGACCCGCGTACCAGGGGGCATGGCCGTGGTGGTGGCCGCTGCGGTGATCAGCTTCGGGACCGCGGCGCTGGTTCATCTGGTGACCCTGCCGGTGGAGTTCGATGCCAGCTTCCAGCGGGCCCTGCCGCTGCTCAAGGAGTATGTGCCGCCCTACGACATGCCGGGTGCCCGGCATGTGCTTACCGCCTGCGCGTTCACCTATGTGGCGGCGTCGCTCGCCAGTATCCTCAATCTGGGCCGCTGGCTGGTGATTCTGCGGCGTTAGGAAGGCACTATGCTGGCCGGTTGGCGATGATCACCGCGCGCCTCGGTGCGGAATAGCCTTCACGTGTCCTGGTGGGGTCGTCGGGGTCGAGGAAGTCGGCCAGCGATTGAAAGGTCATCCACTCGGTGGTGCGCTGCTCGTCGGTGGTGGTGACCGCTTCGTCGACCACCCGCACGTTAGTGAGCCCGCAGCGTTCGAGCCACTGGCACAGCGCGCTGGATGAGGGCAGGAAGTAGACGTTGGGCATGGCGGCGTAGCGTTCGCCCGGCAACAGCACGGTGGTGGCATCGCCTTCCACCACCAGCGTCTCCAGTACCAGCTCACCGCCGGGGCGCAGGGCTTCCTTGAGCTGCAGCAGGTGTTCCAGTGGGGCGGGGCGGTGGTAGAGCACGCCCATCGAGAACACGCTGTCGAAGAACCCCAGACCCTCGGGCACGTCCTCGATGCCCGCCGGCAGGAAGTGAGTGCGTCCACCATCGGCATCGCCGACGAAGTGGCGCACGGCGCGAAACTGCCAGAAGAAGCGAGGCGAGGGGTCGATCACCAGCACGAACGCCGCGCCGCACCCGGCCATGCGCCAGGCGTGGTAGCCACTGCCCCCGCCGACGTCGAGCACGCGTCGGCCTTCGAGCGGTGCCAGGTGCGGGGCGACACGCCGCCACTTCCAGTCCGAGCGCCATTCGGTGTCGATGTGAATGCCGCCGAGGCGGTAAGGCCCCTTGCGCCACGGCGCGAGTTTGCGCAGCAGGTTGTCGCACTGGCGGCGCTGGCTGTCGCTTAGCGCCAGGTCGACACTGACGGTGTCGCGATCCAGGCACACTTTGCGCTCTCTAGGCAGTGTCGGCAACTTGGCGACGGCCTTCTCCCAGGCGGGGAGGTCGCCATGGCGCTGGCGATCCAGGCCGCGCGCGAGCTGTTCGGGCAGCCGGGCCAGCCAGGTGTCCAAGCCCTGGTCCAGAAACGCCTGGTAGAGCGCGCGATGTTCATCGGCGATGGCCATGTCAGCTCTTCCTTTCGGCGGGAATGGCCGGGGTGGTAGTGTCCTTGAAGGCGATCAGCGAGGCGAAGTTGAGGAACTGGAACCAGGTCTGGGAGCGGGCGAAGCCAGCCTCCGCCAGCCGTGCATGGTGGGCCTCAAGGGTGTCGGGTACCAGCACGTTCTCGAGTGCCGTGCGCTTCTGGCTGATCTCCATGTCGCTGTAGCCGTTGGCGCGCTTGAAGTCGTGGTAGCGCTCGACAAGCCAGGCGTTGTGCTGCTCGTCACCGGCGACGATCTTCTCTGACAGCACCAGCACTCCACCGGGCTCGAGTGCCTGGAAGAGCCGAGCAATCACCGCGTCTCGGTCCTCGCGGGCCAAAAATTGCAGGGTGAAGTTGAGCACGATCATGCCGGCTGGCCGGTAGGGAAGGGTGCGAATATCGCCCTCGATGACCTCCATGCGGTGCTCGGGACACTCGGCAGCGAAAGTTTCGCGGGCGCGGGCCACCATGCCGGGCGAGAGGTCCACCCCGGTATAGCGGAAGGCGTCGGGGGCGAGCGTGCCGGCAAGCGCCAGGCCACCCGCGCCGAGTGAGCAGCCAAGATCGTAGACCTCGGCGCCATGGCGAAGATGGCGTGAGGCGATCAGCCCCAGCATGCCGAGTATCTGGCCATAGCCTGGCACCGAGCGGCGAATCATGTCGGGGAAGCAGGCCACCACCTGTTCGTCGAACGAGAAGCGTGCGACCCGGTCCAGGGGTGTGGAAAAGATCGCGTCACGGTAAGATGCGTCACTCATAAGAAGGCCAGGAAAATGATATCGGCCGTTATTTTACGCGGGCGGGCCAGCGGGTGCACGACGGGTTTGGCGGCGTGTGCCGGTTGGGTGTTATTCATGGGCGCGTGCGTTGAGGAGATACCGCGGCCCTGACAGCCTTCAAGGAGGAACCGATGATTGACCAGAGCTCAGCCTGGCAAGCCCTCGAGACGCATGCCAGCGACATGCGCGCCACCCATCTGCGCGACCTGTTCGTCTCCGAGCCGAGCCGTCATTCCACCTATACACGACAAGCCGCCGGCCTGACCCTGGATCTTTCCAAGCAGCGCTGGTCTCGCGTGACGCTCGAGCGCCTGCTCGGCCTTGCCCGCGAGGTGAAGGTGCCCGAGGCGATTGCGGGACTGCTGGCAGGCGAGCGGGTCAACCGCAGCGAAGACCGTCCGGCCCTGCATACCGCGCTGCGCTTGCCGGCGGACGCAACGCTGGTGGTGGAGGGCGAGGATGTGGTGCCGGCGGTGCATCGTACCCTCGACCATATGGCGACCATGGTCGAACGCTTTCATGCCGGGCAGTGGCGAGGTGCCACCGGCAAGGCCATTCGCCACGTGGTCAATCTGGGGGTGGGCGGCTCAGACCTGGGCCCGCTGATGGTCACCCATGCGCTGTCGGACTATCGCCCGCAGAAAGTGCACGAGATCGAGGTACACTTCGCCTCGACCATGGATGGTTCGCAACTCGCCGATTGTCTGGCACGACTCAACCCCGAGACCACGTTGTTCGTGCTCTCCTCTAAATCGTTCACCACCATTGATACGCTCTCCAACGCCCGCACGGCGCGGGACTGGCTGATGGCGCGGCTCGGTGACGAGGAGGGGGTCGATGATGCCCTGGTGATGCGCCAGCACTTCATTGGCGTGTCGGCAAGCCCGGAGAAGATGAACGAATGGGGGATCGCCCCGGACCACCAGCTCGAGTTCTGGGAGTGGGTGGGGGGACGCTACTCCCTGTGGGGCGGTATCGGTCTGCCGATTGCCCTGGTAGTGGGCATGGACAACTTCCGCGAACTGCTTGCCGGTGCTCATGCCATGGACAGTCACTTCCAGACGGCCCCGCTCGAGGACAACCTGCCGGTGCTACTGGCGTTGGCCGGCATCTGGAACGTCAATTTTCTTGATATCCGCGCCCACTCCATCCTGCCCTATGATGGACGGCTGGAGTATTTCGCGGCTTATCTCGAGCAGCTCGAGATGGAGTCCAACGGCAAGTCGGTGACCCATGACGGTCGCGAGGTCGGCTACTCCACTTGCCCTGTTCTCTGGGGGCAACTCGGCCCCAACGCCCAGCATGCTTTCTACCAGTTGCTGCATCAGGGCACCCAGTCGGTGGAGTGCGACTTCATCGCGCCGCTGCGCCGATACGATGAGGTGGCCAACGAGGCCACCCGCGAGCACCTCAAGGGCCAGCACCGCCTGACGCTCGCCAACTGCTTCGCCCAGTCGCGTGTGTTGATGCTGGGGGACGACGCGATCAAGGATGACGGCCCGCGCCCCGGCCACAAGCGCTACCGTGGCAACCAGCCCTCCAGTACCCTGCTGCTGGACCGCCTGACACCCGCCACGTTGGGAGCGTTGATCGCGCTCTACGAACACAAGGTGTTCGTCCAGGCGACCATCTGGGAGATCAACCCGTTCGATCAGTGGGGCGTGGAGCTCGGCAAGCAGATCGCCGGCGAGACACAGCGTATCCTCGACAGCCATCAAGGCATCGAGACCATGGACGACTCGACCCGGGCCTTGATCGAGGCTGCCTGGGCGGCCGAGCGGGAGGCATGATCATGCTGGTTGTGCATACAGGTGTTGAGGTATGCTGAGTGCCAGCCATGAACGGCCAGCGGCCAGCGGCCTGCTGTACCTGCATGGCTTCAACAGTGGTGAGGGGTCACCCAAGGCGGCGCTGGTGCGAGCCGCATGCCGGGCGATCGGGCTTGCATGCCGCACGCCACAGCTGCCTCACTGGCCGCGGACGGCCCATGATCTCGCCGAATCGCTGCTCGAGGGGCTTGGCCCCAACCCGTTGGTGGTGGGCAGTTCGATGGGCGGATTTCTGGCCACCTGCCTGGCCGAGCGCCATGCACTCGACGCCGCGCTGATCAACCCGGCCGTGGCCCCAGCGGGGCTGGTGGCAGACTGGGTGGGGCAGTCGTTCGTCAACGACTACACCGCCGAGCGCTTCGAGATCGAGGCGGGGCACCTGGCAGAGCTCGACGCACTGACGCCTGAAAGGGTCACGGGGCAGCGTTATCTGCTGCTACTCGGCACGGCCGACGAGACACTCGACCCGGCCAGCGCCTTCGCGCTCTATCGGGGCGCACGCACGATACTGCACCCCCGGGGCGATCATGGTTTCATGGTGCTGGCCGAGTACCTGCCGGCGATACTGGCCCATGGTGGCCACCACCTGGCTTCTGGACGCATCACCCAACAGGACATCGACACCGCATGACGCAATACAGTGCCAGCTCGATAGAAGTGCTTTCCGGCCTGGAGCCGGTGCGCAAGCGCCCGGGCATGTATACCGACACCAGCCGACCCAACCACCTGATACAGGAGGTCATCGACAACAGCGTCGATGAAGCGTTGGCGGGTCATGCCAGCCAGATCAACGTGCGGCTGTTCGAGGATGGCGGCATCGAGGTGACCGACGACGGGCGCGGCATGCCCATCGACATCCACCCCGAGCACGGCGTCTCCGGGGTCGAACTGATCCTCACGCGGCTGCATGCCGGCGGCAAGTTCTCGCAGTCGAGCTACCGCTTTTCCGGGGGCCTGCATGGGGTAGGGGTCTCGGTGGTCAACGCCTTGTCGCGGCGCCTGGAAGTCGAGGTGCTGCGTGATGGGGTCCGTCACGCCATCGCCTTTGAACATGGCGACGTCGCCTCGCCGCTCACCGAGATCGGCACGGTCGGCAAGCGAAATACCGGCACGCTGGTGCGCTTCTGGCCGGAGGACAGCTACTTCGATAGCCCCAGGGTATCCATCCCGCGCTTGAAACACCTGCTGCGTGCCAAGGCAGTACTTTGCCCGGGCCTCAAGGTGGTGCTGGTCGAGACCGATGGAGGCGAGAGCGTATGGCAGTACGAGGATGGCCTGCGCGACTACCTGGCCCAGGCCACCGATGGCTATGAGGTGCTGCCGGCTTCGCCGTTCGTTGGCCACTTCGCCGATGACGAGCAGGCCTGCGACTGGGCGATTCAGTGGTTGCCGGAAGGCGGCGAATCGCTGATGGAAAGCTACGTCAACCTGATTCCCACGCCCCAGGGCGGCACCCACGTGAACGGATTTCGGGCCGGGCTGCTCGATGCCTTGCGTGAGTTCTGCGAATACCGCAGCCTGCTGCCGCGTGGCGTGAAGCTGTCCGCCGAGGACCTCTGGGAGCGGGTCTCCTACGTGCTCTCGGTGAAGATGCTCGATCCGCAATTCGCCGGCCAGACCAAGGAGCGGCTGTCATCGCGCACCGTGGCGGCCTTCGTCTCGGGCGTGGTCAAGGACGCCTTCTCGTTGTGGCTGAACCACCATGTCGACCAGGCCGAGGCATTGGCCGACCTGGTGATCAATGCCGCCCAGCGGCGCCAGAAAAGCGCCAAGAAGGTGGCGCGCAAGAAGGTCACATCGGGACCTGCGTTGCCAGGCAAGCTCGCCGACTGCTCGGGCCAGGACCCGGCGGCCAGCGAACTGTTCCTGGTGGAGGGCGACAGCGCCGGCGGTAGTGCCAAGCAGGCGCGCAACCGCGAAAGCCAGGCGATCCTGCCGCTGCGTGGCAAGATCCTCAACACCTGGGAAGTCGACAGCCATGACATCTACGGCTCCCAGGAGGTCCACGACATCGCTGTTGCCATCGGCATGGATCCGGGTAGCGACGATCTCACCAAGCTGCGCTACCACAAGGTGTGCATCCTCGCCGATGCCGACTCCGATGGCCTGCACATCGCCACGCTGCTGTGCGCGCTGTTCGTGCGCCACTTCCCGGCGCTGGTCGATGCCGGGCATGTGTTCGTGGCCATGCCGCCGCTCTACCGCATCGACCTTGGAAAGGAAGTGCACTATGCCCTGGACGAAAGCGAGAAGGCCGCGATCCTGCGCAAGCTCGAGGGCAAGCGCGGTACGCCGAACGTACAGCGCTTCAAGGGCCTGGGCGAGATGAGCCCGCTGCAGCTGCGCGAAACCACCATGGCGGTGGAAACGCGGCGCCTGGTGCAGCTCACCCGCGAGGTTGGCGACGGCACCATGGAGATGATGGACATGCTGCTGGCCAAGAAGCGCGCCGGCGACCGCAAGAACTGGCTCGAAGACTACGGCAATCTGGCTGACATAGAGGTTTAGCGCCAAGGCGAGCGGCGCTGGGGGCAGGCCGACGCGGAGGTCATTTGCCAAGGATGGCAAATGTAGCGCCCAGGGACGGGTTTACAGCGCCTCCGAGAAGGCCTGGCGCCGGGATAGCCGCGGCGGTGCCGAATAACATTGAACCCTGACCAGGGGCATAACGTATGACCATGGATATCCAAGTGGCGGAGGGCGATGTCGAACGCCTCTCGCTGCGCGAATACACCGAGAAGGCGTACCTCGACTATTCGATGTACGTGATCCTCGACCGGGCGCTGCCCCACATCGGCGACGGCATGAAGCCGGTACAACGGCGCATCGTCTACGCCATGCGCGAACTCGCTCTGAATGCCAACGCCAAGTACAAGAAGTCGGCGCGTACCGTCGGCGATGTGCTGGGCAAGTTCCACCCGCATGGCGACAGTGCCTGCTACGAAGCCATGGTGCTGATGGCCCAGCCGTTCAGCTACCGCTATCCGCTGGTCGATGGCCAGGGCAACTGGGGTAGCCCCGACGATCCCAAGTCGTTCGCCGCGATGCGCTATACCGAGGCACGGCTGTCGAAGTTCGCCGAAGTACTGCTCGCCGAGCTTGGCCAGGGCACCGTCGACTGGACACCCAACTTCGACGGCACCATGAACGAGCCGGTGGTGCTGCCGGCGCGCCTGCCCCATGTGCTTCTCAATGGCGGGACCGGCATCGCCGTGGGCATGGCCACCGATATTCCGCCGCACAACGTGAACGAAGTGGTGGAGGCGACCTGCCAGCTGCTGCGCCATCCGGACACCACAACGGCCGATCTGATGCAGTACCTGCCGGCGCCTGATTTTCCCACCGAGGCCGAGATCATTACGCCACGTGCCGATCTGCGTAAGCTCTACGAGAGCGGCCGCGGCTCGGTGAAGCTGCGCGCCCGCTACGTGATGGAAGAGAGCAGCATCGTGGTCACCGCGCTGCCCTACCAGGTCAGCGGAGCGAAGATCCTCGAACAGATCGCTGCCCAGATGCAGGCCAAGAAGCTACCGATGGTCGCCGACCTGCGCGACGAATCGACCCATGAAGAGCCGACCCGACTGGTGATCGAGCCACGCTCCAATCGCGTGGACATCGAAGCACTGATGGCCCACCTGTTCGCCACCACCGATCTCGAGAAGAACATTCGCGTCAACATGAACGTGATCGGCCTCGACGGTCGGCCACGGGTGATGCCGCTGCCCGACCTGCTGAGCGAATGGTTGCGCTTCCGCCGCAGCACCGTGCGCCGGCGCCTCGAGCATCGCCTGGGCAAGGTCGAGGATCGTCTGCATATCCTCGAGGGCTTGCTGGCGGCGTATCTCAATATCGACGAAGTGATCCGCATCATCCGCGAGGAGGATGAGCCGAAGCCCGCGCTGATGGCCGCCTTCGGGCTCAGTGATCGCCAGGCGGAGGCGATCCTGGAGCTGCGGCTGCGCCACCTCGCCAAGCTCGAGGAGATGAAGATTCGCGGCGAGCAGGATGAGCTGGAGGCCGAGCGCAAGCACCTGCAGGCCCTGCTGGGCAGCGAAGCCAAGCTCACCGACCTGATCGAGCAGGAACTCAGGGCGGCGGCCAAGGAGCATGGCGATGACCGCCGCTCGCCCATCGTCGAACGCGAGGAAGCGCGCGCGCTCTCCGAGGTCGAACTGGTGGGAGCCGACCCGGTGACCGTGGTGCTCTCCGAAAAGGGCTGGATTCGCAGCGCCAAGGGGCATGAGATCGACCCCACCGGGCTCTCCTACAAGGCGGGGGACCGCTTCCACCTCGCCGCGCGGGGCAAGACCAACCAGCCGTTGGTGCTGCTCGACGACACCGGGCGCGCCTACACGCTCACCGCCCACAATCTGCCCAGCGCCCGTGGGCAGGGCGAGCCGGTGACCAGCCGTGTCAACGTGGTGGCGGGTGCGCACATGGCCGGTGTCATGCTGGCGTCACCCACCAGCCGCTTCCTGCTGGCCTCCGATGGTGGCTATGGCTTCGTCGCAAGGCTCGAGGAGCTGATCGGCAAGAACAAGTCCGGCAAGGCGGTGCTCAGCGTGCCCAAGGGCTGCAACGTGCTGCCACCGATTGCGGTGCCAGAGGGTGAGGGCATCAGTGTGGCGGCGATTTCCAACGAGGGCCGGCTACTGGTGTTCGCACTGGATCAGTTGCCCGAGATGTCCAAGGGCAAGGGCAACAAGATGATCGATATCCCCGGCGCGAGGGCCGCCCGGCGTGAAGAGTTCGTGCGTGACCTGGTGATATTGCCGGTGGGAGGCTCGCTTACGGTGCACTCCGGCAAGCGCCACTTGACCCTCAAGGCGTCTGATCTGGATTATTATCGCGGCGAACGTGGCCGGCGCGGCAGCAAGTTGCCGCGTGGGTTGCAGAAGGTCGATAGACTCGAGGCATCGGAATGACACGACGACTGCTGATTCGCGCTACCGGCGCGGCGCGTCCCGGCCAGCTGGCCGGCCTTGGCAAGGCGCTGGCCACCAGTGGCGCACGCCTGCTCGACATCAACCAGAGCGTGACCTTCGACATGCTGTCGCTGGAGGCGCTGGTGGGGCTCGAGCATGAGGCGGATCTGGAAGGCGCGCTGACGGCTGCCGGCGATGCCCTGGGGCTCGATGTGCAGGCCATCCAGGTCAGCGCCGAGGATTACCAGCGCTGGAGTGCGGTGGCAAGTCAGCCCCGCTTGATCCTGACATTGCTGGCCCCGCACCTGCCCGCGGGTATTCTCGCCGAGGTGGGCGCGTTGACCGCCGAGCATGGTCTCACCGTGGAGCTCATCCACCGGCTTTCCGGGCGCGAGCCGCTCGACGGCGGCGTGCCGCGCGATCACCACAGCATCCAGGGCGCCTGCGTCGAGTGCTGGCTGCGTGGCGAAGACATCGACCTCGAGGCGCTGCGCGAAAAGGCGCTGGCGCTGGGCGCCATGCACGGCGTGGATATCGCCATCCAGGAGGACTCCATCTGGCGCCGGCACCGGCGCCTGGTTTGCTTTGACATGGACTCGACCCTGATCAAGGCCGAGGTGATCGACGAGCTGGCGCGCCGCCACGGCGTCTACGACGAGGTGTCCGAGGTCACCGAACGCGCCATGCGTGGCGAGCTCGATTTCCAGCAGAGCTTTCGCGAGCGCATGTCCAAGCTCAAGGGACTCGATGAATCGGTGCTCGCCGAGATCGCCGAAACGCTTCCGTTGATGGACGGCGTCGAGCGGTTGATGACCCAACTCAAGCGCCTGGGCTATCGCACCGCGATTCTCTCCGGCGGCTTCACCTACTTTGCCCGGCACCTGCAGGACAAGCTCGGCTTCGACGAGATTCATGCCAACGAACTGGTCATCGAGAACGGCAAGGTGACCGGCGAAGTACGCGAGCCGATCGTCGATGCCAACCGCAAGGCGCACCTGCTGCGCGAGATCGCCGCGCGTGAGGGGCTGGCCATGGAGCAGACCATCGCCGTGGGCGATGGTGCCAACGACCTCAAGATGCTGGCCGCGGCGGGGCTCGGCATTGCCTTTCGCGCCAAGCCGCTGGTGCGTGCCAAGGCCCAACACTCGATCTCCACACTCGGCATCGACGCCGTGCTCTATCTGATCGGCTATCGCCAGGTGGACCTGGAGGCGGCAGCCTCCTCGGAGCCGCTGCGGTGAGCACTACCTTCGAGACCTGGCGCGTGCGCTTCGAGCGCCTGCGCGCCAACAAGATTTTCGAGCTGACGGTGATCACCATCATCGTCGTCTCGGCGCTGCTGATCGGTGCACGCACCTACGAGGAAACCTCGCGCTTCCAGTCGTGGCTGCTGGTGCTCGATACCGCGATCACAGTGTTCTTCCTGGTGGAAATACTGATCCGCATGGCGGCGGAGAAGCGCCTGCGTGACTTCTTCAAGCGCGGCTGGAACATCTTCGACTTCCTGATCGTCACCGCCAGCCTGATCCCCATGGACGACTCGGAGATGGTGCTGCTCGCGCGGCTGTTGCGGGTCTTCCGGGTGTTGCGCCTGGTGTCGATGATTCCAGAACTGCGCATGCTGATCGCGGCACTGTTCAAGTCGATCCCGCGCATGGGTTATGTGGCGCTATTGATGTTCATCATCTTCTACATCTATGGCGCCGTTGGCAGCTTCCTGTTCGCCAGTGTCGACGAGAAGCTGTGGGGTAATATTTCGTTGGCCATGCTGACACTGTTCCAGGTGGCAACCTTCGAAAGCTGGGCCACGGCGGTGCTCTATCCCACCATGGAACAGTATCCCTATGCCTGGATCTACTTCCTGACCTTCATCTTCTTCAATGCCTTCATTTTCCTCAACATGATGATCGGTATCGTGCTGGACGTGATGCAGAAGGAGAGCGTGGCGATCCAGCTGGAAAACGGAGAAGGGGAGGCCGCCGAGATGCACGGCCTGCGCGATGACGTGCGTCATATGCGCGAGCAACTGGCGCGCATGGAAGAAATGCTGGAACGTCGCGGTTGACAAGGCGTCGCCAGACTGATTTTCTAGGGGCATGAACGTGACCATGTACGACCTCGACCTACGACTACTAGCCCTCTCCTGAGCGAGGCGATGCCGGCTGCATCGCATTCCTGCAGGTGAACGCCCAATCGCTAGCATGTCACGGTCTAAACGAGGTTGTACCATGTCCCCCATCACTACCCACCCAGTCACCCAGCCTGAGCCTCGTGCTTTCCACGTCGCCAAGCGCAGTGTCATGTGTGTGGCTTGCTGCATTCGCAGCTGGCGGACCGACCGACTACCCGACGCCCCGCATGGCTCCTGGCCTGCGGGGCGTTGCCGTTGATGGATTGCCTGACACCCGATTGACACCGGCCCTGGACCAAGAAGAGGGCCGTACCGACTACCAGGAGACCGCCACCATGATGCTCGACAACCCCGCCGCCAAGTACCGTCCCTTCACCCCCGTGGACCTGGCCGATCGACAATGGCCGAGCAAGCGCATCGAGACGCCGCCCATCTGGTGTGGTGTCGATCTGCGCGACGGCAACCAGGCATTGATCGACCCCATGGATCAGGAGCGCAAGCAGCGCTTCTTCGATCTGCTGGTGAAGATTGGCTTCAAGCAGATCGAGGTGGGCTTCCCTTCCGCCTCCCAGACCGATTTCGATTTCGTGCGCTCGCTGATCGAGAACGACAAGGTTCCGGACGACGTCACCATCCAGGTGTTGACCCAGGCCCGCCCGCATCTCATCGAACGGACCTTCGAGTCGCTCAAGGGTGCTAAGAACGCCATCGTGCATGTCTACAACGCCACCGACCCGGTGTTCCGCCGCGTGGTATTCGGCGTCAGCCGGGAGGAGTGCATCCAGATTGCCGTGGATGCCACCACCCGGATCAAGGCGCTGATGAACGCCGCGCCCGAGACCCACTGGACCTTCCAGTACTCGCCGGAGCTGTTCAGCACCACCGAGATGGACTTTGCCCGCGAGATCGTCGAGGCGGTGATGGACGTCTATGGTCCCACCGCCGAGCAGCCGATGATCGTCAACCTGCCGGCCACCGTGGAGGCGGCCACGCCCAACGTCTATGCCGACCAGATCGAATGGTTCTGCCGCAACGTCAAGGATCGCGAGCGGCTGATTGTCAGCCTGCACCCGCACAACGACCGCGGCACCGGCGTGGCCGCTGCCGAGCTTGGGCTGATGGCCGGTGCCGACCGCGTCGAGGGCTGCTTGTTCGGCAACGGCGAACGCACCGGCAATGTGGACATCGTTACCCTGGCCATGAACCTCTACACCCAGGGCGTGCATCCGGGGCTCGACTTCTCCAACATCACGCCGGTCATGCGCGAGGTGGAGTACTGCAACCAGTTGCCTGTGCATCCGCGCCACCCCTATGTGGGCGACCTCGTGTTCACCGCCTTCTCCGGCTCACACCAGGATGCCATCAAGAAGGGCATGACCGAGCGGCGGGCCAATCCGGATGCCGTCTGGGCAGTGCCCTACCTGCCCATCGATCCGCTGGACGTTGGCCGCAGCTACGAGGCGGTGATTCGCGTCAACAGCCAGTCGGGCAAGGGCGGGATCTCCTACCTGCTCGAGCAGGAGCACGGCATCGAGCTGCCGCGTCGCCTGTCCATCGAATTCAGCCAGGTGGTGCAGGAGGTGGCGGACCGCACCGGGCGTGAAATCACCTCGCAGATGATCTATCAGGCTTTCGCCGACGAATACCTCGAGCGCCGTGCGCCTTACTCGCTGATCACCCATCGGCTCGCCTCCGAACCCGACAACCCCAAGGTCAACCTCGAGGCGACCATCGAGGAAAAGGGCCAGCGTCGCGATATCTCCGGTACCGGCAACGGGCCGTTGGCGGCCTACATCAAGGCCCTGGCGGCGGCAGGCCACGACGTCGAGATCATCGACTACCATGAGCACTCCCGTGGCCAGGGCTCCGACGCCGAAGCCATTGCCTATGTGGAAGTGCGCATCGACGGCAATGCGGTATTCGGCGTGGGCACCGACGAGAGTATCACCAGCGCCTCGATGAAGGCGGTGATGAGCGCCATCAACCGGCACGTCTCCACCGACGAACCGGCGGCCAATGTGACCGCGGCCACCTTAGCCTGACGCCATAAGCTGGAAGTAACCCCGATAACCTCAGCCCCATGCCGATCTATCGGCATGGGGCTTGTGGGCTTCTTTCAGTTCCGGCGCCACCGGGAACTTCCAGCTTCACGCTTCCAGGAGCGAAGCGACGCTCTTCAAGCTCCCAGGAGTGAAGCGACGCTTTTCAAGCTCAGAGTGGCGTCTTGCTTGCCTCGCCGGGTACCTCGCGCACCAGGCGGGGCATCAGGAAGCCGGGCAGGCGCTTGCGTAGCTCGGCGACTCGTTCGCGGGCCTCGTCATCCGGCACATCGAAATGGGCGGCACCCGCCACCGGGTCGAGCACGTGCAGGTAGTAGGGCAGGATGCCGGCCTCGAAGAGCCGCTCCGAGAGTTCCGCCAGGGCATCGGTGGTGTCGTTGACCCCGCGCAGCAGCACGCTCTGGTTGAGCAGCGTGACACCGGCACGCTTGAGGCGCGCGCAGGCGGCGATCACGGCGTCATCGATTTCCTGGGCATGATTGATATGCAGCACGACGACCTTCTGCAGCCGGGTGGCGTCGAGCCAGCCGAGCAGGGCCTCGTCGATGCGGTCGGGAATCACCACCGGCAGGCGGGTATGGATGCGCAGGCGCTTCAGGTGGGGGATCGCCTCGAGGCGTGCCACCAGCCAGGCGAGCTGGCGGTCATTGGCGGCCAGTGGGTCGCCACCGGAGAGGATCGCTTCGCTGATGCTTGGATCATCGCGCAGGGCGTCGAGAGTCGCGTCCCACTGCGCGCGCGACGGCGAGTTCTCGGCGTAGGGGAAGTGACGCCGAAAGCAGTAGCGGCAGTTGACCGCGCAGGCGGGGCTGGTGATCAGCAATACCCGGCCGGCGTACTTGTGGATCAGCCCACGTGAGGATGTGTGCTCGGCCTCGGCCAGCGGGTCGCTGACATAACCTTCTCGGGCAAGCCTTTCCTCGCCCAGTGGCAATACCTGGCGCAGCAACGGGTCGTTGGCGTCACCATGGCGCATGCGGGCGACAAAGGCCTCGGGCACGCGCACCTCGAACAGCGCGTGGCCGGTTTGCGCACCCGCGAGCCAGGCGTCTTCGAGGCCCAGCCGCCGGCACAGCTCGCGTGGGTCGCGAATGGCACCGGCAAGTTGCGCCTGCCAGGCGGGTGGTAGGTGCAGCGGTTTGAACTCATCGGGGCTGGCTGACACGCTCGCGGCTGACCCGGCGACAGGTTGGTGAGGGGGCGCTGTAAACCCATCCCTGGGCGCTACCGACGCCATCCCTGGCGTAGGACCCCCTCTGCGACCTGTCCCCGGTGCTTCTCGCTTGGCGCCATCGGGATTGCCCTGTTCGGTCTCGTCGGGACGCTGCAAAAGGGCGGGGCTTCGGGTTATCATGCGGCACACCAGTCAATACGGGCGGGGGCAATCCCTCGCCGAATGTCGTTTACTTGCGCGCGCCGCCGGCCAGTGCCCGGGGGCGCGCTTGAATATGGGTGAGAGATCATGGCGAACTATTCTACCAACGAATTCAAGGGTGGGTTGAAGGTGATGCTGGATGGCGACCCTTGTGCCATCGTCGAGAACGAATTCGTCAAGCCGGGCAAGGGCCAGGCCTTCAACCGGGTCAAGCTGCGCAACCTGATCACCGGGCGCGTCTGGGAGCGTACCTTCAAGTCTGGCGAATCCCTCGAGGGCGCCGACGTGATGGACCTGGAAATGGAGTACCTCTACACCGACGGGGACATGTGGCACTTCATGAAGACCGACGGCTCCTTCGAACAGTACGCCGTTGAAAAGAAGGCGCTGGGGGATACCGCCAAGTGGCTCAAGGAACAGGTGGCCTATACCGTGACGCTGTGGAATGACAACGCCATCAGCGTGTCGCCGCCTAACTTCATCGAGCTGGAGGTGGTCGAGACCGACCCCGGCCTCAAGGGTGATACCGCCCAGGGTGGCTCGAAGCCAGCCACGCTGACCTCGGGTGCCGTGGTTCGCGTACCGCTGTTCATCAATCAGGGCGAAGTGCTGAAGGTCGACACGCGCAGCGGCGAGTACGTGTCCCGCGCTTGATTGTCTCAAGTTGGGAGCCGCGAGCGGCGTAGGGGACAGGTCGTAGCGGACATCTTTTTCAGGGATGAAAAAGCTAGCGCCCAGGGATGAGTTCACAGCGTATCCGCATCGTCCTGTCGCCGACAAGCCGCGTCCGGTTCAGCGCAATGAAGGTCACGCTTATGGCGTGACCTTCTGTCGTTGTGGAGAACGCACCTTATGGAAACTGACTGGCGCCCTACGGCATCCATCGAGACCCTGCGCGAGCGCGCCCGGCTGCTGGCCGTGGTGCGTGCCTTCTTCGCCGCACGTGATGTACTCGAGGTGGAGACCCCGGTGCTTGGCCATGGCGGCAGCAGCGATGTTCACCTCGCCTCGCTGTCGACCCAGGCGGCCACCCCCGCCGGGCGTGAGCGTCTGTGGCTGCAGACGTCGCCCGAATTCCACATGAAGCGGCTGCTGGCCGCCGGTAGCGGCCCGATCTTCCAGTTGGCGCGCAGTTTTCGCGATGGCGAAGTGGGGCGTCGCCACAATATCGAATTCACCATGCTGGAGTGGTATCGCCCGGGCATGCCCCTGCCGGCATTGATCGAGGAGACCTCTGCCCTGGTCGGTGACGTTCTCGGGCGCGACCCGGGGCCGTTACGCCGATGCCGCTACCGTGAGCTGTTTCGCGACATTCTGTCGATCGACCCTTTTACCACCGCGCTCTCGGAGATACGTTCCCTGGCCAGTGAGCGGGGCGGGCTTGAGATGGATGACGCCAGCCGTGACGACTGCCTGGACCTGTTGATGAGCCTTGCCATCGAGCCGACCCTTGGGCATGAAGGAATCGACGTGGTGGTGGATTATCCCGCCAGCCAGGCGGCGCTGGCCCGCCGCCATCAGGACAGCGAGGATGGCGAATGGGTCGCGTCGCGATTCGAGCTGTATCTGTCGGGGATGGAATTGGCCAATGGCTATGACGAGCTGACCGACGCCGCCGAGCAGCGCCAGCGGTTCACCGAAGACAACGCGTCACGACGTGCGCTGGGCCTGCCCGAGGTGGATGTGGATGAGAGATTGCTGGCGGCCCTGGAAGCCGGCATGCCGAAGGGCAGCGGGGTGGCGCTGGGCCTGGATCGGCTTATTCAGTTGGCACTTGGCAAGGCCAGCGTGGCGGAGGTGATGGCCTTCGCCACGCCGCGTTGTTAGGTGCTTTGACTCAATACTACTAAGGGAAAGACCCCCTTTTCGGCCTGTCCCCGGCGCCCTCGCTAGGGGCCCTCGCTAGGCGTCATGCTGCGCTGAACGCTCCCAGTGACTGCCCCATCCGCACCTTGGCGCCGGGCACGATATGCTCGGTCACGGTCAGCGGGGTGGCGAACGCCATCACCACGGTGGAGCCGAGCTTGAAGCGGCCCATTTCCGCGCCCTTGTCGAGATGTACCGGCGTATCGAAGCGCACGCGCTGCACGTCGCCTGCAAGCGGGGTGATCTGACCGGCCCACACCGTTTCGATGGCCGCGACGATCATCGCGCCGACCAGCACCATCACCATGGGGCCATGCTCGGTATCGAAATGACAGACCAGCCGTTCGTTGCGGGCGAACAGGTTGGGGACATGCTCGGTGGTGGCGGCGTTGACCGAGAACAGCCGGCCAGGCACGTAGACCATCTCGGTGAGCGTGCCCGCGACAGGCATGTGGACACGGTGGTAGTCGCGCGGTGACAGGTAGACGGTGGCGAAGCTGCCGCCGAGATAGCGCCTGGCCGCCTCGCCATCCCCGCCCAGCAGTTCCATGGCCGAAAAGCGGTGGCCCTTGGCCTGGAGCAACTGGCCGGCCTCGATGGCGCCGAACTGCGAGAGGGTGCCATCGGCGGGACTGACCACTCCCTCGCCGATCGGGCGAGCGTCGTCCTCCAGCGCCCGGGTGAAGAAATCATTGAAGCTCGCGTAAGCCGTCGGGTCGGGTTCGGCGGCCTCGTCCATATCGACCTCGAACCGCTTGATGAAGGCCTGAATCAGGGCGTTCTTGAGCCATGGCTGGCGGCACTGGGCCAATTGCCCCACCAGCCGCGAGAGCAGGTGGTGGGGAATCGGGTACTGGATCACGGAAAACAGCTTGGCTGGGGTCACGAAGGTCTCGTCTCGTTGAGCATGTCGAAGATCACTGGTCGGATCACTTTTCCACCGGTGTATCGTCGCGGTTGCCCCACTCCTTCCAGGAGCCGGCATAACCACGCATCTTGTCGAAGCCCAGTGCGCGCCCCACCAGCCAGGTGAAGCCGCTGCGGTGATGGGTCTGGCAGTGGGTCACCACTTCCATGTCGGGTGTCAGCCCCAAGGCTTCGAGCTCGGTGATCAGCTCGGCGTAGTCCCGAATGCGCAGGGAGCGATCGCGATCCATGGCGTCGGTCCACTCCATATTGACCGCACCGGGGATATGCCCCAATCGCTTGTTCTCGCCCTTCTCGCCACGATACTCGGCGGGTGAGCGGGCATCCCACACCGCGAAGCCTTTCTCGCCCAGCCGCTCGTTGATTTCCTGGCGGTTGATCAACACCTCGGGGTGCAGGATCTCCGCCTGATAGTCGCTGGGGGAGGGCGAGGTGGCCTCGCTGGAGGTGGCAAGACCGGCATCGCGCCAGGCATGAATGCCGCCATTCAGGTAGGAGTAGCGGGTGTGGCCGATCAGTTCCAGGGTCCACAGCAGGCGGCCCGCCCAGCCACCACCTTCGTCGTCGTATGCCACCACGTGGGTGTCACGGGTCAGGCCAAGCGAGCTGAACAGTTGCGAAAGCGCTTCTTCGGTGGGCTCGCGGCTGGGGACATCACCCTCGCCGCGCATCAGCAGGCGATGGTCCAGGAAGATGGCGCCGGGAACGTGGCCTGTCGCGTAGCTGTCCGCCTTCAGCGGCACATCGATGATCAACAGCGTCGGCTCATCAAGGTGCTCGACGAGCTGTTCAGGCTCGACGATCAGCGGCAGTAAGTTATCTTCTGAGCTCATGGAAATCTCCTCGAACGGGGCTGGCTCGCCTGCTGCCAGGCGGGGGTGTGCGTCTCAGGTTTCGTCGCTCAGGACTCGCAGAGAGTGTCGACGATACGGCGGTAGCTGGCAAAGCGTTCGGCATGCACCTCGCCACGCTCCACGGCTTCGAGCAGTGCGCAACCCGGTTCCTGGCGGTGGCGGCAATCGCGGAATCGGCAATGGCCGAGCAGCTCACGAAACTCGATGAATCCCTCGGCAACCTGCTGCTCGTCGAGATGGATCAGGCCGAATTCGCGGATGCCGGGCGAGTCGATCAATTCGGCGCCATCGGCGTTGGGCAGCGCGTAGAGCTTGGCCGTGGTGGTGGTGTGGGTGCCCTTGCGCGAATCCTTGGACAACTCGCCGATGCGCAGTTCCTCATCGGGCAACAGGCGGTCGATCAGCGACGACTTGCCGACCCCGCTCTGGCCGACGAATACCGAGGTGCGCCCGGCCAGGCGCGCATGGAGCGCATCGAGGCCCGCTTCCCCCGCGGTGGTGCTTGCCACCACGGGGTAGCCGAGTGCTTCGTAGCGCCCGAGCAGATCGCGAAGCTCGCCGCCGGCATCCGGCAGCAGGTCGATCTTGTTGAGCACCAGGACCGGCGCGATGCCGGTGGCTTCGGCGGCCACCAGATAACGGTCGATCAGGTTGGCATGGGGGGCGGGTTCCACGGCGAAGACGATCAGCAACTGGTCGATATTGGCCGCCACCGGCTTGAGCTGGCCACGCGCGTCAGGACGCTCGAGCACGCTGTCGCGATCCCCACGAGCGACCACCACGCCCTCGACCAGCGCTCCCATGGCATCCTCGCGCCCCCGCCAGATCACCCGGTCGCCGGTGACCAACCCTTCGAGATTGGCGCGCAAGTGGCAGCGCACCGGTGTCTCGGCGCCATCGGGTCGCACGTCCAGCGTGCGGCCGAAGTGAGCGATCACTCGGCCAGGACGCTCAGGTCCGTATTCACCGGCCGCCAGCTTTTCGCTGTCCTGGGAATCCTTTCTTGCGGCGCGCGCGGCGCGCTCCGCCTGAACCTTCTCGACACGCCAGCGTTGCTGGCGGCTCAACTTGCGTTTGGTCATGGGGGCCCGATGGTCGATACAATGGGGGTATTGTACCCTCAGGAGCCCACCGTGAACGATACCGCCAACACATCACAGCAGGACCCACGCAAGAATCGCCTGGTGTGGATCGACCTGGAGATGACCGGGCTCGACCCCAATCGCGAGCGCATCATCGAAGTCGCCACCCTGATCACCGACAACGACCTCAACCTGGTCGCCGAGGGGCCGGTGATCGCCGTGCACCAGCCCGACGGCCTGCTAGAGGCCATGGACGACTGGAATCAGAAAACCCATGGCGGTTCCGGCCTGGTCAAGCGCGTCAGGGAGAGCACGGTGGAGACCGCCGAGGCCGAACGCCTGACCCTCGAGTTTCTGATGGCCCATGTCGATCCTGGCACGTCGCCGATGTGCGGCAACAGCGTGCACCAGGATCGGCGCTTCCTGGAACGCGAGATGCCGGGTCTACTGGGGTTCTTCCACTATCGCAATCTGGACGTATCGACACTCAAGGAGTTGGCCAAGCGCTGGAATCCTGGCGCCCTTGCCGGCTTCGAGAAGCGCAACGTGCACCTGGCCATGGACGACATCAAGGAGTCGATCGCCGAGCTCGCCCACTATCGCGAGACGTTCCTGCGCCTGACGGAGCGTGAGAGCGACGAGGAGGAGTGATCCTGCGCACGACTCACGACTCACGACTCACGACTCACGGCAATCATCCGCTGGCGTTTGTCTCGCTGGCGGGCCAGTGCCCAGCGCACGTGCTCGCGGACAAGCGCCGAAGGGTAGGGCAGGCGTGCCATCAGCGCCGCTTCCACCGCCTCGCTCCAGGGCGCGTTGCCAAGCCCCACGGCGAGGTTGCGTAACCAGCGCGCATACCCGATGCGGCGAATCGGGCTGCCGGCGGTCTTGGCGAGGAACTCCTCTTCGCTCCACGCGAACAGTGACAGCAGGCTGGCGCGGTCCAGGTCATGGCGCGGGGCGAAATCGGCCTCGGCGGAAATGCGCGTGAAGCGCGTGAACGGGCACACCAGCTGGCAGTCATCGCAGCCGAATACCCGGTTGCCCATTGCCTCGCGGAATTCCTCGGGGATGCTGCCGTGCAGTTCGATGGTCAGGTAGGAGATGCAACGCCTGGCATCCACCACCCGATCCTCGACGATGGCATCGGTGGGGCAGGCACTTCGACAGGCGCTGCAACTGCCGCAATGGTCGCCTTCGAAGGGTGGGTCCACCGGCAGCGGCAGGTCGGTGTAGAGCTCGCCGAGGAAGAACAGCGAGCCGGCTTTGGGGTTGAGCAGCATGGCATTCTTGCCGAACCAGCCAAGCCCCGCCTTGCGGGCCAATGCGCGCTCCATCACCGGTGCGGAATCCACGAAGGCGCGGTAGCCGATGGGGCCCACCTCGGCCTCGATCTGCCGGGCGAGCCTGGCCAGGCGCTTGCGCATCAGCTTGTGGTAGTCGCGCCCGGTGGCGTAGCGCGAGACATAGGCACGCTCCGGTTGACCCAGTACCTTGGTGGTTTCCACTTCGGCAGGCAGGTAATCGAGGCGCACGCTGATCACCCGCAGGGTGCCGGGTTCGAGTTCCGCTGGGCGGGTGCGCTTGGTGCCATGCTTGGCCATGAAGCCCATCTCGCCATGGTGACCCGCGTCCAGCCAGCGCTGCAGATGCGCCTCGTCTTCCCTCAAGTCGACATCGGTAATGCCGACCTGCTGAAACCCCAGCTCGCGCCCCCAGGTCTTGATTCGCTGCGCAAGCGCAGTGAGATCCGGTGCATTGCCGGGTCGAGTGACATCAGCACCTATCTCGTTGGCATCGGCGCTGTCAGTAAATGGCGAATGAACCGTCATGATCGAGAAAAAACCACGTAAATGCCTGGGCCTGTACTTGGCGAGGCGGGAAGTTGCTTACACACTCGGTCTTGCATCGAAATGATCTGGGTGTGGGCTGAGATAAACTTTCAACGTGTTTCGCCAGTTCATCATTAGTGCCTAACATGGTAAAGCAACCGCGTCCCGGGAGACACCGGATGGCCAACGAAGCAGCAAGTCCGCAATGCACCGCGCTCCACCCATTGTATGGTGCCGACCAGGTGCGCGAACTCGATCGCCGCACCATTGCCGCGGGCATGGCGGGGTTCGCATTGATGCAACGCGCCGCCTCCGCGGCGTTTCGGGCGGTGCGCGATACCTGGCCTGACGTACACTCGCTGGCGGTCTTGTGCGGGGGCGGTAACAACGGCGGAGATGGCCATGTGCTGGCCGCCCTGGCCGCCGCCGAGGGCCTTGACGTGCAGTGGGTCGTGTTGAAACCCGTGGACGAACTCAGCGGCGATGCCCGGCGTGCCGCCGAGATGGCGAGCGCTGCGGGAGTGGAGGCCGAGCCCTGGCGGCCGGGCATGGCACTGCGTGGCGAACTGCTGGTCGATGCGCTGCTGGGCACCGGGCTTACCGGCAAGGTGCGCGGCGCTTTCAGCGAGGCGATTGCCGAGATCAATGCCTCGGGCAAGCCGGTGCTGGGCATCGATATCCCTTCCGGGCTGCATGCCGATAGCGGCGCCGTGCTGGGCGAGGCGGTGCGTGCTACCACCACGGTGACCTTCATCGCCGACAAGCTCGGGTTGCATACCGGTGCCGCCACCGAGCATGTCGGCACACTCATTTTCGACCCCTTGGGGGTCGACGCCGGGGCCCATGGCGACCTGCCTCCCCTTGCCTGGCAACTCGACGCCAGGTGGCTGGCACGGCACTTCCCGCCGCGTTCGCGCAATACCCACAAGGGAGATGTCGGCCATGCCATGATTCTGGGGGGCGCGCCGGGGTTCGGCGGTGCCGCGCTGCTGGCGGCTGAAGCTTGTGCCAGGCTGGGCGCCGGCAAGATCAGCCTTGCCACCGCGCCCGAGCACGTTACGGCAAGCCTGGTTCGCCGCCCGGAAGTGATGGCCTATGGCGTGAGAGGGGCAAGCGATCTTGGCGAATTGCTGGGTCGGGCCGAGGTGCTGGTGGTGGGCCCGGGGCTCGGTCAGGGCAGTTGGGGGCAGGGAGTGCTGCAGGTGGCCCTCCAGGCGGGAAGGCCGCTGGTGGTAGATGCTGATGGCCTCAACCTGCTGGCCAGTCACTATCCCGCTCTCAAGCGCGACGACTGGATTCTCACGCCGCATCCTGGTGAAGCGGCGCGGTTGCTCGGGATCAGCGTGGCCGAGGTCGAGGCCGATCGCCCGGCGGCGGTGCAAGCCGTCGCCAAGCGGCGTGGCGGGGTGGTGATCCTCAAGGGGGCTGGCAGCCTGGTATCGGGGCCGTCGGGGGTGGTGGTCTGCCCGTATGGCAACCCCGGCATGGCCAGCGGCGGCATGGGCGATGTCCTTTCCGGTATGCTGGGTGCGTTGGTGGCCCAGCGCATCCCAATGGAGTTGTCCGCATGGTTGGGCGTGATGGTACATGCCAAGGCCGCCGATATGGCTGCGCGTGAGGCCGGCGAGCGTGGCTTGCTGGCCGGCGATCTGGCATCCTATGCGCGAAAATTGGTCAACCCGACGATGGGCGAGAAAGATGCTGCTGCGACTCGATGATGAAGCCCGCCAGGTGCTGCTGGGCGAATGCCTGGGGCAGGCCCTGGACGGTAAAGGGCTCGTCACGCTGGAGGGTGAACTGGGTGCCGGCAAGACCACCCTCGCGCGCGGTATCCTGCGTGCCTACGGCTACCAGGGCGCGGTGAAGAGCCCCACCTACACCCTGGTCGAGCCCTATGAGCTGGCCAATGTGCGCGTCCACCATTTCGACCTCTATCGCCTGGGAGATGCGGAGGAGCTCGAATTCATCGGTGGACGTGACCTGTTGGCCGAGGATGCCCTGTGCATCATCGAATGGCCCGAGCGTGGCGAAGGCTGGCTACCGGAGCCTGACCTGAGCATTACCCTGAGCATGCCTGAACAGGGTATTCCCGGGCGCCGCGCGCGTCTCGAGGCGGCAAGCGAACACGGCCGTGAGGTGCTGGTGCGCCTCGAGGCCATGCGGGCCGTGGGTGACCTGCTCGACGAGGCGACGCATTCCGGGCGCGGGGTGATGCCATGATGGCTCGCCTGCTTGACCGGTGCCTGATAATGGCTCGGTGTGTACTGGTGACAAGCTGCCTGCTGGTGACATCGACGTCCCTCCAGGCGGGACAGGTCGACAACATGCGCCTGTGGGCCGCCCCCGACCACGCCCGGCTGGTGTTCGATCTCGCCTCGCCTACCCAGGCCTCGGTATTCGGCCTCGACAATCCGCGCCGCCTGGTCATCGATCTGGATGACAGCCGCATGGCGGCGGATATCGCAAGCCTCGACCTGTCGGGAAGCGCCATCAGCGAAGTGCGCACAGGGGTGCGTGATGGCAATGGCCTGCGCGTAGTGCTTGAGCTCAAGCGCGAGGTGGAACCTCGACATTTCACCCTGGCCCCCAACGACCAGTACGGCCACCGCCTGGTGGTGGACCTCGAGTACCCGGGCGAAAGTGCCGTGGAGAATCCCATCGATCCGATCGAGGCGATGATCCGCGAACAAGAGATTGCCGCCGACCGGGCCATGGCCCAGTCCGATGCGACGGATGTGGAGCCGGAACCCGCCGTGTCGCTGCAGCAGGCCCAGCCGCACCCCAAGCGTGACATCATCATCGCCATCGACGCCGGTCATGGCGGCGAGGATCCTGGCGCTATCGGCCCCTCGGGCACCCGCGAAAAGGACGTGGTGCTGGAGATCTCCCGACGGCTGCAGCGTCTGGTCGATGGCACCGACGGGTTTCGCGCGGTGATGATTCGCGACGGCGACTACTACATCGGCCTGCGCCAGCGGACCCAGATCGCTCGCGAACAGAAGGCCGATTTCTTCGTCTCGATTCATGCCGACGCCTTCAACAGCCCGCGACCCAACGGCAGCTCGGTCTACGCGCTGTCGCAGCGCGGCGCCACTTCAGAGACCGCGCAGTGGCTGGCGGCGAGTGAGAACAAGGCCGACCTGATTGGTGGTGTCGATGGCATCTCCCTGGACGACAAGGACGAAGTGCTGCGTGGTGTGTTGCTGGACCTGACCATGACCGCCACGCTCAATGACTCATTGACGATCGGTGGGCAAGTGCTCGACCAGTTGGGGCGGATCAATCGCCTGCACAAGTCACGGGTCGAACAAGCTGGCTTCATGGTGCTCAAGTCGCCGGACATCCCGTCGCTGCTGATCGAGACCGGCTTCATCTCCAACCCTGACGAGGAGCGCCGGCTGCGTAATGGCGCGCACCAGCAAGGGCTGGCCCAGGCGATACACGACGGGCTGCGCGATCATTTCCGGCGGAACCCCCCGCCCGCCAGCCTGCTGGCCTGGCAGCGCGACAACAACCGCAACACCGATGGCAACGAGTATCGCATCAAGCCGGGCGATACTCTCTCCGAGATCGCCGCCCGCCATGGTGTCCCGGTAGCGCAGCTCAAGCAGGCCAACGAGATCAATGGCGATGTTATCCGCGTGGGTCAAGTGCTGCGGATACCCCGAACATAAGTCTGAAGCTGGAAGCTTGAAGAGCGTCGCTTCGCTCCTGGAAGCTTGCCCCCAAGGTGCCGGCTTCCTTCCAGCTTCCCGCTTCAGTGGAGCGATATGACGGCACATCGAAGAATACGCGTCCTCGATCCAAGGCTTGCCAACCAGATCGCCGCCGGTGAAGTGGTGGAGCGCCCCGCTTCCGTGGTCAAGGAACTGGTCGAGAACGCCATCGACGCCGGCAGCCGGCGCATCGAGGTAGAGCTCGAGTCCGGTGGCGCCCGGTTGATCCGGGTGCGCGACGACGGCAGTGGCATCGGCGAGGAGGATCTTCCGCTGGCCCTGTCGCGCCATGCCACCAGCAAGATCCTCTCCCTTGAGGAGCTCGAAGGGGTGGCAAGCCTCGGGTTTCGCGGCGAGGCGTTGGCATCGATCAGTTCCGTATCCCGCCTCGAGCTTTCCTCCAACACCTCCGAAGACCCCACCGAGGGTTGGCGAGTGGTGGCCGAGGGGCGTCAGATGGAGCCGCGGGTGTCACCGGCGCCGCATCCGCGTGGCACTTCGGTGACGGTGCGCGACCTGTTCTTCAATACGCCGGCACGGCGCAAGTTCCTGCGCACCGAGAAGACCGAGTTCGGCCATGTGGAAGAGGCCTTCAGGCGCCAGGCGCTATCGCGGTTCGATATCGGCTGGACTCTGCGGCACAACCAGAAGACCCTGCACCAGCTCAAGGCCGGTGACGACTCGGTAGCACGCGAGCGCCGCATCAGCTCACTGCTCGGCAAGGCGTTTCTCGAGCACGCCTTGCATCTCGACATCGAAGCCTCCGGCCTGCGCCTGTGGGGCTGGGTGGGCCTGCCCACGCATTCGCGTGCCCAGGCCGACCAGCAGTACTTTTTCGTCAATGGCCGAGTAGTCCGCGACCGGCTGGTGGCCCACGCCATTCGCCAGGCTTACCGCGACGTACTTTTCCACGGTCGCCATCCGGTGTTCGTGCTCTACCTCGAGGTCGACCCGAGTGTGGTGGATGTCAATGTTCACCCGACCAAGCATGAAGTGCGTTTCCGTGATGGCCGCATGGTCCATGACTTCCTGTTTTCGAGCCTGCACAGGGCGTTAGGCGAGAGCCGGGCTGGCGCCCAGGCTGGGCCGACACAAACGGGACCGACACAAACAGGGCCGACGCAAGACGCTGAAACAGCGTCGCCAGTGCACCCAGACACAGGCGAAGTGCGAGACGTCGCCCCGGGCGTGGCGGAGAACGCCGGGCGCTGGCAACAGCAACCGATGTCGCTGCCCGGTCGTGAAGAGCGTGGTCGTGTCACGCCGGATCGCGTGCGTGCCTTCATAGATGGCTATCGCAACCTCCACCCGAATCACGAGGAGCAGCTTCTCACGCCTCAGCCGGCTCCTTCGGAACCGGGCTCTGGGGGAAATTCCACTGGCGGGGCGGCAGCGGGCATTGCCCTGCAGGAGCGAGCGCTGGCCAGCCAGGCGAGGGCGGCACGGCCGCCACTGGCACAGCACGACGATACCCGTGCGCCGCCGCTTGGCTATGCGGTGGCCCAGCTGCATGGGGTCTACATCGTCTCCCAGAGCGAGCGCGGGATGATCCTGGTGGACATGCATGCCGCTCACGAGCGAATCGTCTACGAACGCATGAAGACCCAGGTGCATGGTGGTGCGCTGGATGCACAGCCGCTACTGGTGCCGGTGTCACTGGCGGCAAGCCCCGCCGAGGTGGCCACCGCTGAAAGCGAGCGGGAAGCCTTCGTGCGTTTCGGTGTCGAACTCGACGTGGCGGGCCCCGAGACTCTTCTGGTGCGTCAGTTGCCGACGCTTCTGGCAGATGCCGATGTCGAACCGTTGATACGCGACATGCTGGCGGACCTGGAGCGCTACGGGCGCTCCGACCGCCTCGAGGCGCACATCAATGAGTTGCTCTCGACCATGGCGTGTCACGGCAGCGTGCGTGCCAACCGGCGGCTGACACTGGAGGAGATGAACGCCTTGCTTCGCGACATGGAACGCACCGAGCGAAGCGGCCAGTGCAACCATGGACGGCCCACCTGGACAGAGATGAGCATGAAGGAGCTGGACAAGCTGTTCCTGCGTGGCCAATAAGCTCTCATGTACCGGCTACCAGCCTTGCGAGGAGCGTTGGGGGGAGGGTGCAGCGAGGGTCTTTTTCCAGGGAAGGAAAAAGTAGCGCCCAGGGAAGGGTTTACAGCGCCCTCGCGGAAGCCTCTCCCCAAGCAAGCTCCTCAAGTGAGAGCAATGAGGTTGACCGAAAGGAGTCGTTGATACGCCATGCCAGCAGACACACGTCCCCCCGCCATCCTGCTGATGGGCCCCACAGCGGCCGGCAAGACGGATCTTGCCATCGAACTGCACGAGCGCCTCGGCCTGGAGCTGATCAGCGTCGATTCTGCCATGGTCTACCGGGGCATGGATATCGGCAGCGCCAAGCCCAGTGCGGCGGAACTTGCTCGTGCGCCTCATCGGTTGATCGATATCCGCGATCCGGCCGATCCGTATTCGGCGGCCGATTTCCGTGAGGATGCCCTGGCCGAGATGCGACAGATCAGCGCAGGGGGAAAGGTACCGCTGCTGGTCGGTGGCACCATGATGTATCTCAAGCAACTCTTGTTCGGTGTCGCCAATCTGCCGTCGGCCGACCCTGTCGTTCGCGCCGAGCTCGAGCAGGAATCCCGCCAACAAGGGCTTGCCGGGCTTCATGAGCAACTGGCGAGGATAGACCCCGAGGCCGCTGCACGCATCCATCCCACCGACCCGCAGCGGTTGATGCGCGCGCTCGAGGTCTATCGGATCAGCGGACGAACGCTCAGCGAGTTGTGGGGCGAGCAACGGCCGGAAACCTTTCCCTGGCGTACGCTGTCGATAGGGCTCGCGCCTGGTGACCGTGCGGTGTTGCACGAGCGTATCGCACGGCGCTTCGAGCTGATGCTGGCCACTGGCCTGGTCGAGGAAGTGGCGGCGCTTAAGGCGCGTGACGACCTGCATGCCGAGCTACCCTCCATGAAAAGCGTCGGCTATCGTCAGGTCTGGGAGTATCTGGATGGCGAGTTCGACCGCCAGGCACTGGTGCAGCGAGGGATCATCGCCACTCGGCAACTGGCCAAGCGGCAACTGACCTGGATGCGCGGCTGGACAGGGCTCGAATGGGTCGACAGCGAGAACCGCGACCCGATGGACAGGGTGCTGAAACTGGTGCGCGAATTCGGTAGTTAGCGTAAGATATGGCTTTTCGGAGGCCGGATGGCCAGGCCCCTTCAGTAGGCGGTGCGCCCGATTCATGCAGCGTCGTCGCAACAACATAAACCCCCAGAGACAATTTCAGGGAGAGCAACATGTCCAAAGGGCAGTCCCTTCAAGACCCGTACCTGAACATCCTGCGCAAGGAGCGCATTCCGGTATCGATTTTCCTGGTCAACGGCATCAAGCTGCAGGGACAGATCGAGTCGTTCGATCAGTTCGTCATTCTGCTGCGCAACACCGTCAGTCAGATGGTCTACAAGCACGCGATTTCCACCGTGGTGCCGTCGCGCAACGTGCGCCTGCCGCCCCAGGATCCTGCGGCCCCGCAAGAAGGCCAGTGAGGTACTGATTGTTTTTTGAACGTCCCGACGCCGGTGAAACGGCGGTACTCGTCCATGTCGATTTCCAGGACGAACAGGAGCGCGAAGACCCGGGCGAACTGCTCGAGCTCGTGCGCTCCGCCGGTGCCGAGCCGGCAACCCTGCTGACCGCCAGTCGCAATCGGCCGGACCCGCGCACGTTCGTGGGTTCCGGCAAGATGGAGGAGGTGCGCGAGGCTCTTGCCGCCCATGGCGCTGAGCTGGTGATCTTCAATCACGCCTTGAGCCCCTCGCAGGAACGCAATATCGAGCGCGCCTTGAAGTGCCGCGTGCTTGATCGTACCGGTTTGATCCTCGATATCTTCGCGCAGCGTGCACGAACGCATGAGGGCAAGCTGCAGGTCGAGCTTGCCCAGCTCGAGTACATGTCCACCCGTCTGGTACGTGGCTGGACCCACCTCGAGCGCCAGAAGGGCGGGATAGGCCTGCGCGGCCCGGGTGAAACTCAGCTCGAGACCGACCGCCGCCTGCTGCGTGCACGTATCAAGGCGATCCACAAACGCCTCGACAAGGTTCGCAGCCAGCGCAGCCAGAACCGCCGCGCGCGTGCCCGGGCGGAAATCCCCAGTGTCTCGCTGGTCGGCTACACCAACGCCGGCAAGTCAACGCTGTTCAACGCCCTCACGTCATCCGAGGTCTATGCGGCCGACCAGCTCTTCGCTACTCTCGACCCTACGCTCCGGCGTCTGGAGGTCGAGGATGTGGGGCCGGTGGTGCTCGCCGATACCGTCGGGTTCATCCGCCATCTGCCACACAAGCTGGTGGAAGCGTTTCGCGCGACGCTTCAGGAGGCCTCCGAGGCGTCGCTTCTGGTGCACGTGATCGATGCGGCCGACCCGGACCGCGACCTCAACGTCGCCCAGGTCGAGGCGGTGCTGGACGAGATCGGGGCATTGGATGTGCCGTCACTCAAGGTCATGAACAAGATCGACCTGCTGGATAGCGCACCACGTATCGAGCGTGATGGCGAAGGACGGCCCGAGGTCGTCTGGCTATCTGCCCAGGAGGGCCGCGGTCTCGACCTTCTGGCCCAGGCGCTCGGCGAGAGGCTGGCCGATGATGTCATCGAATTCCCGCTCAGCTTGCCCCCGGAGCACGGACGGTTGCGCGCCGCCTTGCATGAACTCGGTGCGGTGCGCGAGGAAGTCTTCGATGAACATGGTGAGACGCGGTTGCAGGTGCGTCTGCCGCGCCGGGATTTCCTGCAGCTGATGGCCAGGCTCGATGAACGCGCCGACGACTATCTTCCCGAGGAACTGCAAGAGCGTCCTGTATGGGAAGGCGAGTGACTGATACAGCGAGTGCTTGATAAGGCGAAGCGCTACCCAATGAATGCCGTCCGCTTTCCACCGGCCAGGAAGCAGGCGCAAGGATAACGACAAGGTCGACAGGCGCCACCGACAAGTAATCTGGGGCGCTGCAGGATCGCAACCGAAGCCTACCGATGCTCCGTGCATGGGTGGGCAGCAACGCATAGTGGAGAAGACCAATGGCCTGGAATGAGCCTGGTGGTGGCAATCAGCACGACCCCTGGAGCGGCGGTGGCCGACGCGGTGGCGGAAGTGGCAATGGAGGTGGCAATAATGGTGGCGGCGGCGGTAACCGCGGCGGCAACCAGGGGCCACCCGACCTCGATGAGGCCCTGAAAAAGTTTCAGGACAAGCTTAACGGCATGCTTGGTGGCCGCGGTGGCAAGCGTGGCGGAAATGGCGGTGGCAAGGGTGGCGGTCGCAAGCCGCGCAACACCTTCGCCTTGCCTGGCCTGCTGGTCGTGGTGGCGCTGGCGATCTGGGGGGCTTCCGGCTTCTACCTGGTCGATCAGTCGGAGCGCGGTGTGGTACTGCGCTTCGGTGAATTCCAGGATGTGGTCAGCCCGGGTCTGCACTGGAACCCGCCGCTGATCGACGAAGTGCGCATGGTCAATGTCACGCGGGTTCGCTCGCTGACCCAGACCCAGGCGATGCTGACGCGTGATGAAAACATCGTCGAGGTCGAGATTTCCGCCCAGTATCAGGTCGCCAACCCGCGCGACTTCATGCTCAACGTGCGCAGCCCGGAACTGTCCATCGAGAACGCCCTGGACTCCTCGTTGCGTCACGTGGTCGGTGGCACCGACATGATCGACATCCTGACGTCAGGACGTGAGATTCTCGGTAGTTCCGTGGCCAGCCGCCTGCAGTCCTATCTGGACAGCTACGGCACGGGTATCCGCCTGCAGACCATCAACATCGAGTCAACCTCGGCGCCGGCACCGGTCATCGATGCCTTCGATGACGTGATCCGGGCACGTGAGGATCGTCAGCGTACGATCAACCAGGGCATGGCCTATGCCAACGCCATCATCCCTGAAGCCCAGGGTCAGGCCCAGCGTCTGGTCGAGCAGGGTCAGGGTTATCGCGAATCCGTGGTATCCGAGGCGCGTGGTCAGGCCAACCGCTTCACCGCACTGCTGACCCAGTACCAGCAATCACCTGAGATCATGCGTGAGCGTCTCTACCTGGATGCCATCTCCGACGTGTTCGGCAGTACCCGCAAGGTGCTGGTGGATGTCGCCGACGATAGCCCGTTGATGTATCTCCCGCTGGATCAGGCTGGCAGCGGTTCTACCGGCAGTGCCAGCCAGGGTGAGCAGGGAGAGCTCGACCCGCGCGTGCTCGAGCGCCTGCGTTCCGGCCAGTCGACCTCCGGCAGCGGAAGCAGCAACGGCAACAGCAATACCAGTGGTATCCGCAGGGAGGGCCGCTAAATGATCAACAATCGTTCCCTGCTCATCGTCGGCGGCCTGGCCGCCGTGGCGTGGCTTGCCAGCAACAGCCTGTACGTGGTCGACGAGACCGAGCGTGCCGTGAAGCTGCGCTTCGGTGAGGTCATCGAAGAGAACATCCAGCCCGGCTTGCATGTGAAGGTGCCGATCACCCAGACCATTCGCAAGTTCGATACGCGCTTGCTGACTCTGGATACCGATACCAGCCGCTACCTGACGCTCGAGCAGAAAGCGGTGATCGTCGACTCCTACGTCAAGTGGCAGGTGATCAATCCGACCCGCTACTATGAGGCGACCGCCGGCGACGAGCTGATGGCCACGCGACTGATTCAGCCGCGGGTCGACGAGAGCCTGCGTAACGAATTCGGCCGCCTTGACCTGCAGGAGATCATCGCCGAGCGGCGTGATGACCTGATGACCGGTCCGGCCGAAGAGCTCGATCAACTGATGCGTGACGAACTGGGTGTGGCGATTCGCGATATCCGCATCAAGCGCATCGACCTGCCTGAGGACGTCTCCGCGGCGGTCTATGAGCGCATGCGCTCGGAGCGTGAGCGTGAGGCCCGCGAGTGGCGCGCCCAGGGTGAGGAAGAGTCCGAGCGGATTCGTGCCAACGCCGACCGGCGCCGCCAGGTGCTGCTGGCCCAGGCCACCGAGCGTTCCGAAACCCTGCGCGGTGAAGGCGATGCCGAAGCGTCGGCAATCTTCGCCGAAGCCTACTCGGGTGACCAGGAGTTCTATACCTTCTGGCGCAGCCTGAATGCCTATCGGGACAGCTTCGCGGGTGACGGCAACATGCTGGTGCTGGATCCTTCCAGCGACTTCTTCCGCTACCTGAAAAGCCCGACCTCCAGCAGCGAGTGATATTGCTTGCCACGCGGCAAACCGGTTGAACCCCAGCCCTGGCGGGGTTCAACCGGGGGGCAAACGTGATAGACTCTGTCAACCGGGCGTGGCCCGGTTTTTTTGTGGCCGTCCGCCGCTTGTCGCCGTCCGGCGAATCGACTCGACGCCCTTGGCCATTCATTGTCTTGCAGGATTTTTTACATGACCATCGCTGACCGCTGGCTACTGCCCGACGGCATGGACGAAGTGCTGCCTCCGCAGGCCAGCCGCATGGAAGAGCTGCGCCGAACGCTGCTCGACCTCTACCATCGCTGGGGCTATGACCAGGTGATGCCGCCTCCCGCGGAATTTCTCGACTCCCTGCTGACCGGTACCGGCTCCGACCTGGCGCTGCAGACCTTCAAGCTCACCGACCAGTTGACCGGCCGCATGATGGGCGTCAGTGCCGATGTCACGCCCCAGGTGGCACGCATGGATGCCCACTCGCTGAAGCGCCAGGGGCCGGTTCGGCTGTGCTACTGCACCAATGTGCTGCGTGCCACCGCCGATCAGCACCAGGGCGGCAGAAGCCCGGTGCAGGTCGGCGTCGAGTTGTTCGGCCACGCCGGCCGTGAGGCGGATCTCGAGATCCTGCACCTGGCGCTGGCCAGCCTCGCTGCCGCTGGTGCCAACGAAGTCCACCTGGCGCTTGGCCATATCGGCATCTATCGTAGCCTGGTGCAGGCCGCCGAACTCAGCCACGATCAGGAGCGCGCGCTGTTCGAGGCGCTGGAACTGAAGTCGCCGGGTGAGCTTGCCGCGAGGGTCGGGGAAAGCGTCGCGGACCCCGCACTCGCCGAGATGTTCATGGCGCTGGGTCGCCTGCATGGTGGCCCCGATGTGCTCGATGCGGCCCGCGATGCCTTTGCCGAGGCGCCGGCTGCCGTGGCGGCGGCACTCGATCAGTTGTCTGCCTTGCATGAAGGTGTCATGGCAGCGCACCCCGAAGTCGAGGCCTACTTCGATCTGGGCGAACTGCGTGGCTATGAGTACCACACCGGCATGATGTTCGCTGCCTACGTGCCGGGTTACGGCCAGGCGCTGGCCAAGGGCGGGCGCTACGATGATACCGGGCGTGCATTTGGCCGCGCGCGACCGGCCACTGGCTACTCCATGGACCTCAAGTTGCTGGCCACCCTGGCACCTTGTGAACCGCCAGACGATGGCATCTGGGCGCCGGCCGAAGGTGATGGAGTACGCGACGCCGTCATGGCGCTGCGAGAGCGGGGCGAGCGTGTCGTTCAGGCATTGCCGGGTCAGCGTACCGGGCCGGACGAGCACCGTTGCAGTCGTGAGCTGGTGCAACGCGATGGCCAGTGGCATGTGGTGGAACTTTCGTAAACCGATTTCAGTCATGGGCGGGGCGATGGCACTGAGCTCACATCAGGCCGGAAATACCAGTCAAGAGAGACGAGAGAAAATGGGCAAGAACGTAGTCGTACTGGGCACCCAGTGGGGTGACGAAGGCAAGGGCAAGGTCGTCGACCTGCTGACCGAATCCGCTTCAGCGGTGGTGCGCTTCCAGGGTGGCCACAATGCCGGCCACACCTTGGTGATCGATGGTGAAAAGACCGTCCTGCACCTGATTCCTTCCGGCATCCTGCGTGACGACAAGACCTGCGTGATCGGTAATGGCGTGGTGCTATCCCCCGAGGCGTTGATCAAGGAGATCCGCGAACTCGAGGCCAAGGGCGTGCCGGTGCGCCAGCGCCTGCGCCTGTCTCCCGCCTGCCCGCTGATCCTGCCTTACCATGTGCGCCTTGATCAGGCGCGTGAGAAGGCGCGTGGTATCGCCAAGATCGGCACTACCGGTCGCGGCATCGGCCCGGCCTATGAGGACAAGGTGGCGCGTCGTGGCCTGCGCCTGGGCGACATGCAGCATCGCGAGCGTTTCGCCTCCAAGCTCGGTGAGGTGCTGGATTACCACAATTTCGTGCTGGTCAACTACCACGGCGAAGCACCGGTGGATTTCCAGGAAGTGCTCGACTCCGCCATGCAGATGGCCGAAGAGTTGCGGCCGATGGTCTGCGATACCGTGGGCCTGGTGCATGAGCTGCGCCGTGCCGGCGAGAACATCCTGTTCGAAGGCGCGCAGGGCTCGCTGCTCGACATCGATCACGGTACCTACCCGTTCGTGACCAGTTCCAACACCACCGCCGGCGGCACCGCGACGGGTTCCGGTGTCGGCCCGCTGTACCTGGACTACGTGCTGGGCATCACCAAGGCCTACACCACCCGCGTCGGCTCCGGCCCGTTCCCCACCGAACTGTTCGACGACCATGGCCGCCACCTGGCCGAGCGTGGCCATGAGTTCGGTGCCACCACTGGCCGTCCGCGCCGTTGTGGCTGGTTCGACGCCGTGGCGCTGCGCCACGCCGTGCAGATCAACTCGGTCTCGGGCATCTGCCTGACCAAGCTGGATGTGCTCGATGGCCTTGAGAACATTCGGGTCTGCGTGGGCTATCGCAGCAAGGATGGACAGGTGCTCGATACTCCGGTGGATTCCGAAGGCTACGAGGCGATCGAGCCGCTCTACGAGGACCTGCCCGGCTGGAGCGAGTCGACGCTCGGGGTCAAGCGCGTCGAGGACCTTCCGGCCAACGCGCGTGCCTACATCAGCTACCTGGAAGAGAAGGTGGGCACCCCCATCGACATCATCTCGACCGGGCCGGATCGCAACGAGACCATCGTGCTGCGTAACCCGTTCGACGGCTAGCCGTCGCTGGCGGCTTGAACACCTGCGACGATAAGAATACTGCGCGTCATGACAAGGCCGGCACCTGGTGCCGGCCTTGTTTGCTCAGTCAAGGGACGCGATGATCAGTCAAGGGACGCGATATCATCCGAGATCAATTCGTGCAGGGTCTCGAGTGCCATGTCGCTGTCTCCCTCCAGCACCTCGTCCAGCCATAGCAGTGCCTGTTCGCGGTTGGCATTCTCCAGGCCGTTGGCCGAAAGATAGGCCTCGGCTAGGGCCAGGCGAGCACTGGAATGGCCTTGCTGTGCAGCCTGGAGCAGATAGTCGGCACCGCGACGCGAGTCGACCGTGACGCCTTCCCCGCGTAAATAGGCCCGACCGAGTGCCGCCTGGGCACCGGCATGGCCGGAATCGGCGGCATCCTTCAGCAACGTCTCGCCGCGTTCGACATCCTGCGGCATGCCGTTTTCCCCCAGCAGCAAGACCCGGCCAAGACTCACTTCAGACGTCGTATCGCCGCTTTTTGCCGCCTGGTTCAACCACTCCTCTGCCTGGTTCGGATCGGCTTCGACGCCGTTGCCATTGAGATACGCTTCACCGAGCAGCCTGGCGGCATGGGGGTTGCCGGACTCGGCGGCGGGCCGTAGGTAGGCGAGGCCCTGTTCAGGGTCAGCGCTGACATGCTCACCTTGCAGGTAGGCGCTTCCAAGCGTCAGCCGGGCACCGGCATGGCCCGCATCGGCGGCCTGCTGGAGGAGCGCCATGCCGCGCTCGGTGTCGCTTTCCAGCAGCAACTCGCCGAGTTCCGCCTTTGCCCCGGTGTGTCCGGCCCTGGCTGCCCGGTCCAGCCAGTCGCGCGCCTGCGCGGCGTCGCGCTCGAGCCCTTCACCGGACAGGAAGGCACGTCCCAGGTCCGCCATGGCTCCCGGGTGACCCTCTTCTGCGGCGGCGATCAGCGAGCGTATATTCCCTTGGGCACCGCGCTCGCGATTGACCCCGACCATCGCTTCATCGGCGCTGGCGTGGCCCGCTTGCTGAGCGCGCTCAAGCCAGCGGCTGGCGGCGTCGAGATCCTTGCCAACCCCCTGGCCCTCACGATAGGCGCGTCCCAGTACCACCATTGCGTAGGCGTCTCCTTCGCCTGCGGCACGTTCGAGTAGCCTGCGGCCTTGCTCGGGATCTTCCTCGAGTGGCCCTGTCAGGTAAGCTTCGCCGAGTAGTGTGGTGGCGGTGGTATCACCGGCGCTCGCTGCCTCCTTCAACAGTGCCTCGCCGCGGCTGGGATGGAAGGGCACGGCTTCGCCGGCCAGGTAGGCCTCACCGAGCAGTCGCCGCGCCCCACTTTGTCCCTGGTCCGCCGCCTGTTCGAGCAGTTCCCTGGCGCGTTGGGGATCAGTGTTCACGCCACGTCCTTCGAGATAGGCGGCCCCCAGTTGCTGGGTGGCCCAGGGGTGTCCCAGCTCATGGGCACGTGCCAGATAATCGACCGCCATGTAGGGCTGGCTGGGAATCAGTTCATCGGCGAGATACAGGTCGCCGAGATGGGCCAGGGCAAGTGAATCGTCCTGTTCGGCGGCCCTCTCGAGCAGTGCGATGCCACGGGTGACATCGGAAGAGGTGGCCATAGCCGTGCCTGGCAACGGAGCGGACGATCGGGCGTCGGGATTATTCGAGAGCCCGGGCATGGTCAGGGTTGCCTGTCGTTGGGCTTGCTCGAGCAGTGCGGCACCCAGGGTCACCATGGCATCCACCGAGCCGGCCTCGATGGCGCGATCCAGCCACGCCTCGGCTTGCTGTCGATGGGTTGGTTGCTGGTCGGGGTCGATGAGCCGCTGACCGAGTTGCGTCATGGCATCGACGTCGCCGCGCTCGGCGGCTTCCTCGAGCAGTGCGATGCCTCGCTGAGGGTCGGTTTCCATCAGTGCGCGGCCGGCCTGCCCCAGGGCGTCCTCATCGCCGGCATCGGCGGCACGCACCAGCCATTCGCGGCGCCGGTCGGGCTGGTCACCCAGCAGGCCATCCTCGGCGTAGAGCCCGGCTAGTGATTGCATGGCGCCACTATCGCCATCGCGGGCGCGCGCTTCCAACACCTGCTCGTAGCGTTTGGCAAATTCCGTGGAGCGTTGCGGGGATTCCTCAAGCCAGCCCCCAGGGCTGTAGCCTTCGGCCAGGGCCAGCAGGGCGCGTGGATCGTCCCCTTCGGCGGCTCGCTCATAAAGTGCCCTGGCGCGCTCCGGGTCGGGGCCGACTTCCTTGCCGCCCTCGGCGAGCAGGTCGGCAAGCACCGGCTCTGCGCGCTCCACACCTTCGTCGATGGCCTGGTTGAGCAGGTGAAAGGCGAGTAGTTCGTTGCGCTCGAGGCCATCACCCTCCAGATAAAGCTCGGCCAGGTTCAACGACGCCTGGCCACGAATCGATGAGGGTGTCTCTATCGCCTTACCATACAAGCGCGCAGCCTCGGTGGGGTCAGGCTCGATGCCTTCGCCCGCCTCATGGTACTTGGCGGCTTCATGGAAGGCGGGGGGAATATGCCGGGCCATCAAGGGTTCCAGGCGCTTGATCGCATCAGCGGTGTGGCCTTGCTCGGCCAGTTCCCTGGCGCGGTTGATGCTGTCCCAATCCTGGCCACTGATGTCGGGCTCGGGGCTCCAGTCGAACCAGTCGCTGTACTGCTCGGGAATGCCGCGTTGTGTTGCGGCACTGTCGGCTGTCGACGCTCCGCCCTGAGAGGGAGTAGTGCCGGCGCAACCGGCAAGCAGCGCAAGCACGGTCAACGAGGCGGCAAGCGAGATGGGCGCACGGCGCCTTGGCCACGCCTTGCGCAGGGGCCTGGCGGTGCGGAGTTGGTCGAGCATTCTGGGGAGCTGAGTGTCGTTCATTGGCGTGTCCTTGATGTCGGCTGGAGGCGAGCGGCGATCATTGCTGGCCGAGGCCCCGGAAGGCTTCGGTCTGGCGCTGCTGTTCATCCAGAAAGACATGGGTCTGGGCGTCCGGCGACATGAAGTAGAGCGTGGCATAGCCGCCGGCACTGCGGTTGTAGAGAGGCCGCACCCGAGTCAGGAAGTCGGCGATCCGCGGGTCGTCGTAACGGGACTGGTAGATTTCCATCCAGGTGAAGTACTGAGGGTCGCGCAAAAAGCCGGTGTACTGCTCGAGAGGGGCGTGGTCGCCAAGGGCCGCCGGGTCGTCGAGGATCGCGAACAAAAAGTCGATGGCGTCGTGAATCGAGCGCCCGTCGATGGTGAGATCGAAGATCTCGTCGTAGCCCTGGCGGGCGATGACCTGCATGTTGGTGACCAGGTAGAGCAGGCCGTAGTTCTGGTAGTGGGTGGCGCGTCGGCCGCGACGCACCTCGAGGGGCATGGCGCCCTCATCGGTGAGGTCGTGCAGGGCGGAGTAGATGGCACTGACCCCGAAGCGGAACAGCTCGTCATCCTCGGTGATCACGCCGATCATGCTGCCGTAGAGCGCACGACGATAGAAGTGGTTGTTGCAGCAGCTGTTCTGTTCTTCGCCGGGAATCTCGGCATGCTGGTGGGCAAGGCCATTCAGCCACGCTTCCAGGCGCTCGCGCTCATCGTCAAGGCCCTCGACATGCGGGCGTACCGTGGCATAGGCCATGCCCGCGGCGAACAGCATCGACTCGGTAGCGAACCAGGCCTGGGGCTGGGTCGAATCGTAATGGAAGTCGGTCAGTGCCTCGGCCTGGGCCCAGTGGTCCAGATAGCGCACCAGGCAGTTGGCGTAGTAGGGATCACCGCTGGCGACGAAGGAGCCGGCCAGCTGCGAGACATTATCCTCGAAGCGGAACAGCGGTTCGGAGGCGAGTTCCCACTCATCGGGGTTCGGATAGTACCCGGGGATGCGTACGCGAGTGGTGATCGGCTCATAGGCCAGCAATTGCTGGCAGCTGGGTCCCTGGGTGAGTTCATCGATCTCCTGCAGGAGCATGGCGTTATCGGTGGCCTGAAGCGTCTCCCGGCGTTGTGCCACATCGAAATAGCCGGCATCCGGGTCGCTTACGCGGTACTCGGAAAGGTCCAGTGCTTCGCGCTCCTCGCGGCTGAGGGTGTCCTGGGCGCCGGCGTGGCTTGCCAGCATTCCGAGGGCAAGGCTCATGGCCAAGCATGCCTGGCGAACTTTGCAATGACGGGCGTGGGGCAACATGCGGGGTGCTCGCTGGGTATTCGCGGAAAGGGGTATCGTCATGATGTCGGGGTGTAGAAGCGAAAGTCGGCGAAGTCGGCGTGCTGGTCGCGTGGTGTGCGCCACTCCTTGCCATTGCCACCGAAGAAGGTCGAGAACATCAGGCCGTCGATGGTCAATTCCGGGGTGGTACGGTAGACGATGTCGCGCTGCTCGAGGACTGGCCGGCCATCGATCCACAAGCGGGCAACGCCATTCGCCTCGTCTGGATCGTTGAGAATCAGCTCTTGTTCGACACTGATCCACTCTCCAGTCGGGAAGGTCCAGTTACCGCGGCCGACAGAGACACCCTCGAGCCCCACCACGTAGGGGTACAATTCGCCTTGGCCTTGCTCGCGCCACATCAGCCGCATCGAGAAGCCGCTCTCGCCGTCGACCTTGTCGCCACCACTCGGCGAATCGCCGCCGTACAGTCCGGGTAGCTTGCCGCCCTTGACGAAATCGAAGCCGGATTCGAAACGTACCTGGTAGCTGAGGCATGCACGCTCGGCGCCCTCAAGTGCCTCGGCGCGTGCGTAGAAACCCGCACCGCCCTCCTCACTGTCGCTGGGCGACGAGGTGCCGGCGGGGTAGGTCACGCGAAGGCCGGGCTTGCCAAGACCGGTCTGCTGCGCATCGAGGTGATCGACATTGTCACGGGTGCCCCAGTGGCGGTGCGTATCGAAGCCCTCGCGGATGGCATCATGGCCGCTGTCGGCGTCGCTGGGTTGTGGAGCATACCGTTCGGTGTAGCGGGTCGAGCAGGCGGATTCGTCGGGAATGCCCACCGCGTCGGTGTCGAGCTGCTCGGCGTGCACGGCGACTGGTGCCATGGCTAGCAACAGCGCCGCTAGCGGCACTCCGGTGACGATACCGCTGAATGCACCTGGCGTTGTGAAGAAGCGGACATTCCGAACGCAATGGTGTGTCGATGTCATGGTGCCTCCTGGCAGATGTTTCGCGCGTGCCCCGGATACCTGCTCCTCGGGGCACGCCATGGTGGCAAGAACCGACCTCAGCCGGTGTCGCGGTCTTCTTCCTCTTGCATGGCGGCACGGTAGATGCGATCGCCAAACTGGATGACGGCGCGGGCCCCTTGCCAGACCCACTCGGCTGTTGCGCCGAGCAGTGGTGCGTCGGTGAAACGTACATCCACTGGTTGGCCGACGCTTTGGGCGGGCAGGTCGCGCTCGGGGACCAGCAGCACGCTGGCGACGTTCTGCTGCTGACGCACCCAGTTGGGAAAGCCGGCACGCGGCTGGCGCTCGATATCCAGTGCCACGTTGCGCACCCGAGCACGAATTGGCTCCGAGGCGTTGGGCAGGCCGATATAGGCTTCCTGATTGGGCTCGATGCGCCCGATGTCATCCATGTGCACCAGCGCCTCGACCATGACATCGTCTTCGCCGGTGCGGATCAGCGTCATGATCCGCTCGCTCTCGTTGATGTAGGTGTCATCGGCGCTGCTCAGTGCCCAGGCCACCAGGCAGTTGCAAGGGCTGTAGATCTGGTTGCTGGACTTGCGTGCCTCGAGCGCGGTGATCCTTGAGCTCTCGTAGTCGCGTGCGGTCTCGAACTGCTCGATCCGTGCGCGAGCGATCTCGGGGGAGACCGATTCGAACGACAGGGTGTCGCCGCTGGCTGGCTGGGCCGAGTTGGCAAGGCTGACCTCCTCGCTGCCGCTGTCGAGATGCTCTTGCAGATTCTGGATCAGCCGGTCGTTGTAGCGCTGGGCGGCGTCAGCCAGGATCAAGTCCGACTCGAGGTCGCTGTTCTCGACATTGGTCAGCAACTGGTCGCGCTCGACGCGGTCACCGGCCTGCAGCTCATGGGCGCCCAGCTTGCCGGGCCCAGGCGCGCGAATATCGATGCGCGGTGCTGTCACGGCAGCGAAACTCGGCTCGATCATCATGAAGTTGCGGTAAGCGGTGGCGCCGGCCACCACGACCAGTATGCCGATGGCGATGAACAACGCCACATACCTGCCCATGGGGCGTGGCGGCCGCGATGCCGGTAGCGGTGTGGTCACACCGGCCTGGCGCTTGCGTGGGGTCTGCGGATCTTCGCCTGCCATCAGTGCTTCGACATTGGCCGTGCGACCGCTCAAGTGGCTGCGAATCACCTGGCGCAGCAGCTCGCGGTGCGGGGGCTCGATGTCGATGATCTCGAATCCCACCGTGTAGCCTTGTCCACCGCTCAATGGTGTTGAGTGTCGGTTTTCGGCACGCACCGGGATGATCAACTCGGTGGCGCCGGCCATCATCAAAAGCGAAGCGGAGATTGACTCGCTGGGCGTAACGGTCCGGTGGCAGCGCACGGCGAAGCCGCTCAGCGATACATCGGCACCCTCGAGGGTCTGGCCGTCGGCCAGCCGCACCTTGAAGGGCGGTGAGATGCGCACATGGCGTCGTTCATCGCGGCGTTCGTGAGCCAGTCGATCGGCATGGGCTGTCCGCTCGGCATTCATCTGGCGTGGTTCATCTGGCCCACCTTGCAGGGTGGGTTCGTGGCGCTGCGAGTCGCGCATGTCGTGAAAATGGTCAGACATCCGTCGGTGTCTCCTGGGTTCCTGTTGGCTCTTTCGTGTTCGGGTCAGTCGTCGCCATGGAGTCCATGATCGGGTCGGCATCGATCTCAAGGCGCACGTTGACGAGGCTCAGGTGATCCTGGCCGAGCGTCAGGACGCAGCTCTGTTCGGTGGCGCAGTCGGTGGGCGCGTCAAGGGGCTCGCCATCGGGTCCAAGGATGTGTGCCGCCACCCCAGGGCTGATCGCAAGGGTGGTCCGGGCCAGACCATTGGCGCCGACGATGCCGTCCGCTCGCACTTTCTGGCCCTGGCCGAGTGATTCGAGCAGCCCCTCGTTGACCCGGAAGTGTCCACCGGGCAGTGTGACGCTGCCGCCTTCCGGCAGGTCAGTGATCATCAGCGACAACCAGCGATTGGCGTTCTCGGCCCCGTGCTGCTGCTGGTTGCCCAGATCCTGACCAATGGCCAGTGTCATGCGGTCCGGTGGCTGAAGGGTGCCGGTGGAGAGCACCAGCACAAACAGCAGGGTGCTGTAGGCAACGCCATGCAGCAGATGTCCCATTCGGCGCTGGCGACGGACCGCCAGCGGGTCGGAAGGCTCGCCCGCCGAGATGCCCTGGCGCGACCACTTCTGCCGGTTGAAGCGAAAGCTCACGTAGGTCTTGAGGATTGCCCCCCAGACCTGGTTGTAGTAGATCAACGGCACCCATAGCAGGCTGAAACGACCCCGCTGCCAGGCCAGAATCAGCGTGGCAATGCTGCGCGTGAAGAGAATCCACAGCAGGTAGGCGAACAGGAACGAGGGACGCACGAACAGCGTGACCAGCACCGCCACGGTGGGGCCGATCAAGGTGGTCCACATCGACAGGCGCTGATCGACCAGGCTCCACCAGGCGAACATGCCCATCGGACGCGGGCCCAGGGCAATCGCTCGTCCGCTTGTCCGCAGCATGTTGCCGTACCAGCGGCGCATCAGGTCGGTGGTGGAAGCGAAGAAGCGCTGACGGTCGGGAAGCTCCTCGAAACCGGTGACCGTCACGTCGGGGAGGTAGCGCATCTTCCAGCCGTTCTTCAGTAACCAGTACCAGGTCGACTTGTCGTCGCCTGAGAGGAACTTGAAGTGCCCGAAGCGCCAGTGCTCGACCTGGTCGTTCTCCACCAGATCGATGAACTCCGGCTGCACGGCCAGATCGGCGCGAAAGGCGCTGTAGCGACCAGTCAGTACCAGCAGGCGGTTCGACAGCGACAATGAGCTCATCACCAGGTGGCGCTGGGCATAGCGCAGGTCGTACCACTCGCAAGTGGCGTCATTGCCGATCACGATGGCGCTGTTGTTGGTGGTCAGGGCACCGAGCTCCGGGTCGGCCTGGAAGAAGGACAGCGAGCGACGCAGTGTCTCCGGTTCGAGCAGGATATCCCCATCCATGGAGACCAGCAGCGACCCGGGGGCCGGCAGGCGGCGCGACATCGCTCGCAGTACCTCGGCCATCGCCGAGCGCTTGCCATCGCCTTTCTGGAACATGTAGCGCACCTCGATGTGCGCGGGCCAACCATGATCGTCCAGTACATGGGTGATCAGGTCCACGTCGGTGCGGTCCGAGACAGAGGCGAACAGGGTGGTCGGCACGGCGTAGTCGACGAGCTCGCGCACCAGCGCATCGTAGACCCGGAAGTTCACTTCCGGGTCGATGCGAAACGAGGTGCACAGCACGAACAGCTCCGGCGGGTGCGCTACCGCTCCGGCGGCGTCAGCCTCGGCGCGCAGGCGAGGGTAGACGCGGCGGTTGTACCACACCGAGCGGACGGCCTGGATCAGCCACCACGAGTAGCGCCACACGCCTACCGCGCCGATGGCGAAGAAGAAACTCTTCGACTCGGGCGAAAAGACCTCCGCGGGTAGCTCTGCGATCACCAGTACCAGCACGGCAAGCATCAGCAGCAGTGTGGTGAGCTCCGTTGCCTTGCTGGCGACGGAGCGGTCGAGGGGTGGTTTCGACATCACGGTCCCTCAGGCCAGCACGGGCTGTATGGAATCACCCCGGCCAATGGCGTAGTAACCGAGCCCGGCGGCCTTGACGGTGTCGGGTTGATAGAGGTTGCGGCCATCGATCAGTACCGGGGCGAGCAAGGTGTCGCGCAGGCGCTCGAAATCGATGGTGCGAAAGGCCTTCCATTCCGTGCACACCACCAGGGCATGCGCACCTTCCAGCACCTCTTCGCGACGCTCGGCGAGCATCAGGTCGTCACGATTCCCATACAGGCGGCGACACTCATCGCTGGCTTCGGGGTCGTAGGCCTGTACCCTGGCACCGGCCTGCCATAGCGCTTCCATGAGCTCGCGGCTCGGTGCCTCGCGCATGTCGTCGGTATCGGGCTTGAAGGACAGTCCCCACAGCGCGATGGTCTTGCCGGCGAGCTTGCCATCGAAGGCCAGGCAGAGTTTTTCGAACAGCTTGCTCTTCTGGCGCGCGTTGATGCGCTCCACCGCGTGGATCATCTCGGCTGGATAGCCCGCCTGCTTGGCGGTGTGGGCCAGTGCCTTGACGTCCTTCGGGAAGCAGGAGCCGCCATAGCCGCACCCGGGATAGATGAAGTGGTAGCCGATACGCGGGTCGCTGCCGATACCGCGACGCACCTCCTCGACATCGGCACCCAGCCGTTCGGCCAGGTTGGCGATCTCGTTGATGAAGCTGATCTTGGTGGCCAGCATCGCGTTGGCGGCATACTTGGTCAGCTCGGCACTGCGTACCGACATGAACATCAGCTTTTCCTGCTGACGGTTGTAGGGGCCATAGCATTCCCGCATGGCGAACTTCACGCGCTCGGAATCGGTACCCACAACGATGCGCGAACCACGCGAGAAGTCCTCGATGGCGGCACCTTCCTTGAGAAACTCCGGGTTAGAGCAAACATCGAACTCGAGTGCCACCCCGCGCTCATCGAGTTCGGCGGCCACCGCACGGCCGACCTTGCTGGCGGTGCCGACAGGTACCGTCGACTTGTCGACGATGATGCGGTATTCGGTCATGTGGCGGCCGATGCTCTTTGCTACCTCGAGCACATGGCGCAGATCGGCGCTGCCATCTTCATCGGAAGGGGTGCCTACGGCGATGAACTGCAAAATGCCGAAGGAAACGGCTTCGGCGATGTCGGTGGTGAAGGTCAGGCGACCCGCCTTCTGGTTCTGGCGGACCAGGTTCTCGAGCCCTGGCTCGAAGATCGGCACGTCGCCGGCCTGAAGCCGCGCGACCTTTTGCTCGTCCACGTCGGCACAGACAACATCGTGACCCACATCGGCCAGGCAGGCGCCTGTCACCAGTCCCACGTATCCGGAACCAAAGATGGTAATCCTCATGTCGTGCTTGCTCCTTGCTGATGGGCCATCCTGACTGCGACCCTCGAGTCACGGCGTGTGAGCTCGTCTACGGGTCACGAGGAGTGGCAAAGGCTCTCGTCTGGTCAACCTGTCCGGCAAGAAATGGGCCAGGTTGCTGTGGGCCTTTACTATCAGGAAGTTGCTAGAACAATCAGATAAGCGTCATGGAAAGCCAGAGCCCGGGATGTCGCCTGTAAGCAACATCCCGGGCGCCTGTGAAAGGAACCCTTTGATATCAACGATGTGGATGTTGCCAGTCGGCAACGGTCAGGCCAGCTATGCGAATAACTGACTGATGGGGTTTATGTTTTCTTGATGGCGCTTGGGTGGGGCGATGCCTCTGGAAATCGATGCCCCTAGAAATCGATGCCGCGCCTGGCCTGAAGCCCGTTGTTGAAGGCATGGCGGACTTCCTGCATTTCCGTGACCGTATCGGCCATCTCGACCAGCTCGCGATGGGCGTTGCGCCCGGTGATGATCACCGTCTGCTCGCTGGGCCGGTTGTTGAGGGCGCGAGTCAGCGTGGCGATATCGAGGTAGCCGAACTTGAGCATGTAGGTGATCTCGTCGAGCACCACCAGGTAGACATCCGGGTCGGCCAGCAGGCGTTCGGCATCGGCCCACACCGCCTGGCACGCCTGGGTATCGGCCTCGCGGTTCTGGGTGTCCCAGGTGAAACCGGTGGCCATGATGGCGACCTCGAGGTTGGCATCCTCGACCAGTCGCTCGCGCTCGCCGCACTCCCACAGGCCCTTGATGAACTGCACCACGCCGACCTTGTAGCCATAACCCAGGGCACGGGTCACGGTGCCCCAGGCGGCGGTGGTCTTGCCCTTGCCGTTGCCGGTGAATACCAGCAGCAGGCCGCGCTGCTCGGTGGCGTTGGCGACCTTTTCGTCGACATGTGACTTGAGTTTGCGCATCGCCTGTTGATGGCGGGTATCACGATCGCTCATTGGAGCTCCTTGTGAGGGGTGAATTGTGAGTGGCGAGTGATGAGTCGTGAGTGGTGAGTCGTGAATCGAGGGTTTCAGCCGCGCTCCACGGCGCGGCTCACCTGGGCTTCCATGCGCGCAAGGAACACACCCATGATGCGCTCATAGAGCTCACGGCCTAGCACGGCGTCTTCGATGCCGGCATCCACATTGGGATTGTCGTTGACCTCGATCACCACTACCCGGTCACCCATCTGCTTGAGGTCGACACCATACAGGCCATTGCCGATCAAGCGGGTCGCCTTGAGCGCGGCCTTGATGACCGGCGCGGGAACCTCGGCGGGGTGGTGGGTGGTAAAGCCTCCACTCTTGACCCGTGCGCCGGAGTGATCGTATATCTGCCAGTGGCCACGCGCCATGTAGTAGCGGCTGGCGAATAGTACCTGGCCATCGAGCACGCCAATGCGCCAATCGTACTCGGTGGGCAGCCACTCCTGAAGCAGCAACAACGCCGAATCCTCGAACAGCCGACGGGATTCGGCCGCCAGGTGGTCAAGGTCGGTGACCTTGACGATCCCGCGCGAGAAGGCACCATCGGGGATCTTCAGCACCAGCGGGAACCCAAGCCCACCGATCTGCTCGGCGAGCGGTCGCTTGTCGCCGCGCTTGAGCAGGGCACCTTCCGGTGCGGCGACGCCTCGCGCGCGCAGCAGGGCATGCAGGTAGACCTTGTTGGTGCAGCGCAGGATATCGCGCGGGGAGTCGATCACCACCAGCCCCTCGTGTTCGGCCCGGCGCGCCATGCGGTAGGTATGGTGGTCCAGTGAAGTCGTCTCGCGGATGAACAGACCATCGAACTCGGCCAGGCGCCCGGCATCCTTGCGGGTGATCAAGGAGACATCGATGCCGAGCTTGCGTCCGGCACGAATGAAGGCCTTCAACGCGCTACGGTTGCTGGGCGGCAGCGCTTCCCTGGGGTCGACGAGTATCGCCAGGTCGAATCGATAGCGACGCCGGGCCTTGGGGGTTCGCCACACCTTGCGTGAGTGGCGGTTCAGGGCGGTGGCGAACAGGTCCTGTTCGTCACTGGACAGTTCGCGCAGGCTGACCGGCTTGAGACGTGCCAATTGCCACTGCTCATGGCGCCTGACCAGTCGTGCCTCTAGCAGCGGGCAGGGCAGGCGCTCGAACAGCTTGCGTGCGAGCTTTTCGAGAGTGGGTTCGCGACACTCGCCAAACAGCACCCTCAGGGTCACGCTATCTCCGGCCAGTTGCCCCTTGCGTGCCAGGTCGCCAAGCAGTGGCGCCAGGGTATCAAGCTGGAGGTCGACCAGCGCCTTGCGAGACAACTCGTTCAAGGTCTCTACCGTGGGCAACACGCGCTGGCCACGCGCCTGGGCCAGCAGTGACACATAATAGCCAGTCCCGAGATAGTCCAGTTCCCTGCACAGGTTGATGACATGGGTGCTGTGGTCCTGGGCATCGCTGATCCGGTGACGGCGGTCCTGGGCGAGGAAGTCGTCGGCAGTGATCAAATCCTCCGAGGGATAGTAGGGCTGCCAGTCTTCCAGTCGGTCGACAACGATGCGCAAGGGGCACATGGCAAGGCTTCCAGATAGCTAAGTAGGGGGCCGCCGAGCGAGCGGTGTGGCGAGTTGCCGGGGTTGGGGCGAGTCAGCCGCCAGAATGCCGATGTGTCGCGCCATCGACAAGCCGCTCGGGCAGTGAAATGATTTCATGATCAGGCTCCGGAGAAAGAAGATGACCACGACACTGCGCCAGGCCAGCAGCCATGACCTCGGTGCGATGTACCGGCTAGAGCAGGTCGCCTTCGAGGGGGACCGTTTCAATCGTCGCCAGCTCTGGCATTTACTCAATCGAGCCCATGCCACGACCTGGGTGGCCGAGCGGTCCACCGAGGATGATGGCAAGCAATTGCTGGGATATGGCACCTTGCTCTATCGCCATGCCAGCAGGCGTGCCCGGCTGTATTCCTTCTGTGTGCATCCAGGCGCGCGCGGCACCGGGCTTGGTCGGCGCTTGCTGGAGGCACTCGAGCACGCTGCACAGACACGCGAATGCACCGAGATGACGCTCGAAGTGCGGGCCGATAACCGCGTGGCGCTGGGGTTGTATCGGCGGATGGGCTTTCGTCTCGACGGCTGGCTCGACGATTACTACGAGGATGGCTGCGCCGCCTGGCGTATGACCAAGACGCTCGACGTGCCAGCGCCCGAGCAAGTGGATTGATAGAATCACGACTCACGACTCACGACTCACGACTCACGACTCACGACTCACCAGGACACCGCCATGCCTACCTTCGATATCGTTTCCGAGTTCGACAGCCACGAGGCGAGCAACGCCGTCGACCAGGCCAATCGCGAGATCCAGTCGCGTTTCGACTTCAAGGGCGTCACCGCCAGCTTCGAGCTCAATGGCGAGACCGTGGCGCTTGAAGCCGAGGTCGATTTCCAGCTCAAGCAGATGCTCGACGTGCTGCGTGGCAAGTTGATCGCACGCGGCATCGACGCCCGTTGCATGGATGTCCAGGACCCTGTGCTCTCCGGTGTGCGGGCTCGCCAGGAGGTGATTCTCAAGCAGGGCCTGGACCAGAAGGAGGCCAAGGATATCGTCAAGCGCATCAAGGACACCAAGCTCAAGGTGCAAGCCCAGATTCAGGGCGACAAGGTGCGCGTGAACGGCAAGAAACGTGACGACCTGCAGGCCGTGATGGCCCTGCTGCGCGGTGAGGGTGGCCCCGAATTGCCGTTGCAATTCGACAATTTCCGCGACTGAGCGCCTACCCGCCTACCCGCCTTCCCCAAGGGGGAACCGTGATAGCGACGCGTTGGCGTTACCATAGCCGATCATGATTGGCTCCCAGGGCTTGCTTGCGCTTCAATGGTGGTAACGACAGCGCAAGGGATGCTGGATGTCATCACTCAAACGTCTCGTCTTTATCGCCATTGCCTGGGTGAGCTTTGCACTGGGCGTGATTGGCATGTTCCTGCCGCTGATGCCTACCACCTGCTTCATGTTGCTTGCGGTGTGGGCCGCCTCGAAGGGGTCGCCGCGCTTTGCCACCTGGATTCGTGAGCATCCACGGTTCGGCCCGGCGGTAGTGGCCTGGGAGTGTGAGCGCGCGATTCCGCGCCACGCCAAGTGGCTGGCGGTGTCGATGCTTGCGCTGTCGGTGGTGGTGCTGGGGGTCACGGTGGGGCTCTGGTGGTTGAAGCTCTCGCTGATGGCGGGGCTCGCGCTATTGGCCTGGTGGATCGTCACGCGTCCGGAGCCCAGCGTCGCCAATGGCATGATCCGTCGCTGAGCGCGGCGAGACGGCTTTGCTCGCGGGACGGCTTGTGGGTAGGAAAGTCTGTGCATTGGTGCTTTGAGGTCTGATGCGGCACAGCCGTACAATGGGGGTAATTACCGACAGGAGCCACACCGAATGTCTGACCCCAAGCCGACCTATCTCAGCGATTACCGGCCGCCCGCCTACCGTGTGACCCACACCGAACTGACCTTCGATCTCGATGCCAAGGCTACCCGCGTCAAGGCGCGGCTGCACATGGAGCGACACCCGCAGGCAAAGAACGGGGCGGCGCTCGAGCTTGATGGTGAGCGGCTGACGCTGATCTCGATCGCCATTGATGGCCAGCCACTGGGAGAAGACGAATACTCGGTCGATGCCGAGCGCCTGATCATCGAGAGTGTGCCCCAGACTTTCCTGCTCGACACCGAAGTGGAAATCTCCCCGGCCAGCAATACCGCCCTGTCGGGGCTGTATCAGTCCAGCGGCATGTTTTGCACCCAATGCGAGGCCGAAGGCTTCAGGCGCATCACCTTCTACCCGGATCGCCCGGATGTGATGGCGACCTTCTCCACCACGGTGATCGGCAGCGCAACCACTGAGCCTGTGCTGCTCGCCAACGGTAACCCGGTGGAGCGCGGCTCGCTCCCTGAGGGGCGGCATTTCGTCACCTGGGATGACCCGCACCCCAAGCCCAGCTATCTGTTCGCGTTGGTGGCGGGGGATCTGGAGAAGGTCGAGGATCGCTTCACCACGGCCAGCGGCCGTGAGGTCACCCTGCAGATCTGGGTCGAGGAGGAGAACCTCGGCAAGACCGACCACGCCATGGCCTCGTTGAAGCGTGCCATGCGCTGGGACGAACACGCCTACGGCCGCGAATATGACCTCGATCTGTTCATGATCGTGGCGGTCAATGATTTCAACATGGGCGCGATGGAGAACAAGGGGCTCAACATCTTCAACTCGGCGGCGGTGCTGACCCATCCGCACACCGCGACCGACGTCGCCTTCCAGCGGGTCGAAAGCATTGTCGCCCACGAGTACTTCCACAACTGGTCGGGCAACCGCGTCACCTGCCGTGACTGGTTCCAGCTATCGCTGAAGGAGGGCTTCACGGTTTTCCGTGACCAGTGCTTCAGCGCCGACACCAACTCGGCGCCGGTCAAGCGGATCGAGGACGTGTCGTTCTTCCGTACCGCGCAGTTCGCCGAGGATGCCGGCCCCACCGCTCACCCCATCCGCCCGGACCACTACATCGAGATCGGCAATTTCTACACCCTGACCATTTATGAAAAGGGCGCGGAAGTGGTGCGTATGCTCAGCAACCTGGTGGGGCCCGAGGCGTTCCGGCGGGGCTCGGATCTGTATTTCGAGCGTTTCGATGGGCAGGCAGTGACCATCGAGGATTTCGTGGCCTGCATGCAGGAAGCCTCGGGCATCGATCTCTCGCAGTTCATGCTCTGGTATTCCCAGGCCGGCACGCCGGAAATCGACGCTCACGGCGAATACGACTACGCCAATGGCGATTACCGGCTGATTCTGCGTCAGCGCACGCCCGCCACGCCCGGGCAGTATGACAAGCAGGCGCTGCATATTCCGGTGCGCCTGGGCCTTGTGGGCACCAAGTCCGGCCGTGACCTGCCGCTGACACTGGATGGCGAGTCGCTTGGCAGCGATACGGTGATCCACCTGCGCGAGGAGGAGCAGGAGTTCGTCTTCACCGATGTCTCCGAGGCACCGGTGCCGTCATTGCTGCGCGGCTTTTCGGCACCGGTGAAGCTGCGCTTCCCCTATGGCCGCGAGGACCTGGCGTTCCTGTTGGCCAATGACTCCGACGGCTTCAACCGCTGGGATGCCGGGCAGCGCCTGGCGATGCTGGCGCTGGACGACCTGATCGCCGCCCACCGCAACGGCGTCGAGAAGGTCATGGATACGCGTGTCGTCGAGGCGTTCCGCCACCTGCTCAATGCCGAGATCGATGATCGTGCGGTACTCGCCGAGATGCTGACCCTGCCAAGCGAAGCCTACATTGCAGAACAGCAGCCGCTGGTCGATGTCGACGCCATCCACGCCGCGCGGAACTTCGTCAAGCAGCGCCTTGCCACGGCGCTGCGCGATGACTTCCTGCGGCTCTATAAGGCCAATGACTCGGATGCACCCTATGCGCCCGACCCCGACCAGATCGCCGCGCGTGGGCTGAAGAACGTGGCGCTCTCCTATCTCATGGCCATCGAGGACGAGGACGCCATCGAACTGGCCCGCAAGCAGTTTGCGGCCGACCACAACATGACCGATGTGCGCCATGCGCTGACGCTTCTGACCCACAGCTCGCGCGACGACATCGCCGAGCCCGCGCTCAAGGCGTTTGGAGAAAAGTGGGCCCATGATCCGCTGGTGATGGATCAGTGGTTCGCCATCCAGGTCACCCGGCCGCAGCCGGACGTGCTGGATCGCGTGGCGTTCTTGATGAAGCACCCGGCGTTCTCGCTGAAGAACCCCAACAAGGTGCGCGCGCTGATTGGTACCTTCGCTGGCCAGAACCGGGTCAACTTCCATCGCCTGGACGGCGCGGGCTACCGGCTGCTGGCCGATGTGGTGATCGAGCTCAACCGTTTGAATCCGGAGATCGCTGCACGGCTGATTACACCGCTGACTCGCTGGGCGCGCTTCGACGAGACACGCCAGGACTTGATGAAGGCCGAGCTCGAGCGTATCCGCGCCGAAGAGCTCTCTCCCAACGTCTTCGAAGTGGTGGAAAAGGCCCTGGCATAGGGCCTGGCCATTGGGCGAGAGTGGTTTGCGTCGCGAGCGATGAGAGGCTGGTCGCCGCCGGAGCGCAGGAACCGGAGTGTAGCTTGCTACATGAGGATTCCGATCGGACCGGCGCTCCGGCACCGCCGGCGGCCAGCTGCTCGTATTAAGAGCCCGAGCGCAGCAGCAAAGCCTCCGCCCAATCAGTTGATTAGCCAGCTCAGCACCATGAGCCCCAGCACCGCCCAAATCAAGGTGGCGAAGATCGCGCGGCGCATCAGCGCGCTGACAGCCTTCCACAACATCCACAGCCCGATGATCAGCACGATCAGATTGAGAAACGACGGCGAGATGCCAAGCGAGCTCGACAGGCCGTCCAGGAAGCCACGTGCCGAATTGCCGATGTTGCCGAAGAAGCCGGTCAGAAGATCGACGATAAAGCGAATGATCTCGCCAAGCGTGGTGCCGATCCAGGTAAAGAAATCTTCCATGGGGTGATCTGATCTCGGTAGTAGGGAAAAGAAGGCATGACGCATCGCCACGCCGGTGTCAATGCGCCGCCGAGCGCGAGAACCGCGAGCTCAGCCGAACTGCCCGGAGAGCGATGGAATGCCGGCTTCCTCGGCGGCACTGTCGGCCAGTGCGCGTCCCGCCTCGTCATAGACGTGAAAGACGGCGTTGGCACCCAGTGCGCGAATCGGCTCGATCTCCTCGGGAAATTCGACCACGGCGGTGATGCGTCCCTGGAACTCCCGGGAGCGTAGCTGCTTGAGGGCGAACAGGTTGCCCGCATGGTGCGGCATGGCCAGCACCACCAGCTCGACGCTGGTGGACATCAGCAACTTGTCCCAGAAGTCGGAATCCACCGCGTCCCCCTCGAGAATATTGAACCCCAGCGCATCCAGCCGCTTGACGCTCTGCGGATTGCTGTCGATGCCCAGCACCCTGAGCCCGTACTCCTTGTGCAAGCGGCGGTAGACGCTGCGGCCGATACGGCCCATGCCAAGCACCACGGCCTGGGCGTCGCCCACTTCGATGGGCCGGTCGCTCGGGGCAAGCTTGCCGGGGTCACGTTCGGGCAACCTGGCCTCCAGCCAGCGGTACAGGTTTTCGCTTGCCGCGTTGAGAATCGCCGAGACCGCGAAGCTGATCGCCACGGCCAGTGAGATCACCACCAGCCACTGCTCGCTCAGCCAGCCGCTGGCCACCGCGATGGTGCCGACGATGAGGCCGAATTCCGAGTAATTGGTCAGCCCCAGGGTGGCGAGCAGCGAGGTCCGGTGGCGCATTGGAAAGCGCATGAACACCAGTTGGTAGAGCAGGCTCTTGAGAGGCAGTACCACCACCAGCACGACCGCGGCCCCCACCAAGTCCCAGGTCGGCATGGCGGTCAGGCCGATGCTCAGGAAGAAGCCCACCAGCAGTAGCTCCTTGAGGTTGAACATCGATCTTGCCAGGGCCTGGGCGGCGGGGTGGGGCGCCAGCAGCAGCCCGATGATCAGCGCGCCCAGGTCGCCCTTCACACCAACCGCATCGAATAACGCATAGCCGAGCACCAGCGCCAGCAGCATGCCGAACAGCATCTGCATTTCGCCGTGCCCCATGCGGTCGAGCAGGTGGCGTAGCGCCGGAGCCAGCGGAATCAACAGCACCAGCCCCAGGGCCCAGGGGCTTGGCAGCTCGCCACTCGACGCGGTAATGAACACCACCGCGAAGATGTCCTGCATGATCAGTACACCGATCGCCAGTCGGCCATAGGCGGTCTGCGTCTCGCTGCGCTTCTCCAGCACCTTGATCACGAACACAGTGCTGGAGAACGACAGCGCGAAGCCGAGCAGCAGCAGGGTCTGCCAGCCGGTGGTGCCCAGCAAGCCGATGCCGGCCCACTTGAGCAACGCCAGCAGGCCCATGAACATCAGGCTGGAGCCGGCCATGTGCAGAGAGGCGCTACCCCATACATCCCGGCGCAACAGCGTGCGCACATCAAGTTTCAAGCCAATGGTGAACAGCAGCAGCGTCACCCCGACATTTGCGACGAGTTCGAGTAGTGGGGTCTGGTCGTAGCCCAGTCCATTGAGCACGAAGCCGCCAGCCAGAAAGCCCACCAGTGGGGGGAGTCTTACGGCAATGGCGGCAAGGCCACCCAGGAAAGCGGCCAGCAGAAAGGCAGCATCGATCATCGACTATCCCTGTTCCATCAGCGAGGCACGGGATAGAGTGTAAAGAGATCAGACGACATTGGCACTACACTGGATCACAACGACCAATGGCCAGGCACCGATACTGCGCCGGGAGCGGTACCGGCCAAGGGATGTGGCGAGCCGAATCGAAAAGGGGAACGATGCATGGAGCTGTCGACGATCATCCTGCTGGCGATAGTGGCCCTGTTGCTAGTCTACGGCGTGGCCATCTACAACCGGCTGGTGGCCTTGAAGAACCGTTACCAGAACGCCTTCTCGCAGATCGAGGTGCAGCTCAAGCGTCGCTATGACCTGATCCCCAATCTGGTCGAGACGGCACGCGCCTACATGGCCCATGAGCGCGGTACCCTCGAGGCTGTAACCGAGGCGCGTAACGGCGCCATGGCGGGGCTTGCGAAGGCGTCATCGCAGCCTGGCGAGCCGGGTGCCATGGCCGAGCTTGCCGGTGCCGAAGGAGCACTGGGCGCGGCATTGGGGCGGCTCAACGTGGTGATGGAGGCCTACCCGGACCTCAAGGCCTCAGAAAACATGCAGCAACTCAGCGAAACCCTGACCAGCACCGAGAATCGCGTGGCGTTCGCAAGGCAGGCGTTCAATGATGCCGTGATGCAGTACAACACCTACAAGCAGAGCTTCCCCCCGGTGGTGTTGGCGGCGTCCCTGGGTCACAAGCAGGATGCGGCGCTGCTGGAGTTCGAGGACAGCGCCGAGATACAGGCCGCTCCCCGCGTCAATTTCTGAGCCGCCATCATGGATTTTTTCACGGCCCAGGACCGTGCCCGCAGGCTCTCAGGGCGATTGGTGGTGCTGCTCGTCGTCGCCGTGGCCGCACTGGTGGCGGCCACGGTGTTGGTCGTGGCCGTGGCGGTAGTACTGCTGGATGGCCAGATGGGGGCGGGAAACCCGCTGCCCAGAGCGTTGGACCCACGGCTGCTGGCGGGCGTCGCCATCGCGGTGGTGCTGGTGGTGGGCGTGGCAAGCGTGACACGCCACCTGCAGCTGCGTGCCGGCGGCTCGGTGGTCGCTGAAGCCCTGGGTGGCCGGCCGCTCAATCTGGATACCCGTGACGACAACGAGCGTCGCCTGCTCAATATCGTCGAGGAAATGGCGATCGCCTCGGGCATGCCGGTACCGGTGGTCTACGTGCTCGAAGATGCCGCGGTCAACGCGTTTGCGGCGGGACACGAGGCCAACGATGCCGCCATCGGCATCACCCGCGGGGCCATCGAGCTGCTCGACCGTGATCAATTGCAGGGCGTGATCGCCCATGAATTCAGTCACATCCTGCATGGCGACATGCGTCTCAACCTGCGTCTCGTTGCCTTGTTGCACGGCATTCTGGTGATCGGCCTGGTGGGGCGCATGCTGCTGCGAGGCGCGTCGCTTGGCAGGCGAGGGCGCTCGTCCCGGCGCGGCGGTGGGGCTCAGCTCGCCCTTGTAGGCGCCGGCATCGGGCTGATGGCGGCGGGTTATGCCGGTACCTTGTGCGGCAACGTGATCAAGGCGGCGGTCAGCCGGCAGCGTGAGTTCCTCGCCGATGCCAGCGCCGTGCAATACACCCGTAACCCGGAAGGCATCGGCGGTGCATTGAAGACGCTGGCAGCCTATCGGCTGGGGTCGCGGCTGCAGGCGAGCAATGCCGCCGAATTCAGCCACCTGTATTTTGGTAGCGGTGTGCGCTTCAGCCGGCTGACCGCCACCCACCCGCCACTCGAGGCCAGGATTCGCCGCGTGCTGCCGGGCTGGGATGGCAGTTTGCCGGAACCCTTTGCGCCACCGCCGCAGTTGCAGGGGCGGCAACGCTTCGCAAGCGAAGTCCCCGCCATGACGGCCTCGCCAACCACCGATTCAGTGCAGGCGTCACCCACACCGGTGTCGTCGGCTCAGCCCATCGGGGATGCACCGAGCGGAGCGGCGCTTGCGAGCCAGGTGGTGGCGAATGTCGGCAACCCCGACAGCACTGACCTGGAGCGGGCGCGGCAACGCCTGGCAGGGATCGATCCCCGCTTGATCGAGGCGGCCCACCAGCCTTCCGCCGCGCGAGCGCTGGTCTACGGCATTCTGATGGGCGTCGACCCGACGACGCGCGAGGCGCAGCGCGCGGTGCTGATCGAGCAGGCGCTACCCGACGTGCTCAGCGAGCTGGAGCGGCTGGACGAGCCATTGGCCGGGTTGACCCCAGGCGACCGGCTGCCGTTGATCGAACTGGCCCAACCGGTGCTGCGCCAGCTCTCGGTGGCACAGTTCGCACGCTTACGTGCCTGCCTGGCGGCGCTGATGGCCGCCGAGACCTCGCCCGGCCCGTTGCAGTGGTCGCTTCACCGCCTGGTGATTGTCGGTATCGAGGGCCAGCGTCGGGGAAATCGCCATCGCACGCTTGGCGATCTCGCCGGCCCACTGTCGCTGTTGCTGTCGACCTTGGCGCTGGCTGGCCAGGACGATGTCGTCGAGGCGCGCGCAGCGCTCGAGCAAGTCGCCGAGGTGCTTGGCGTGCCGCTGGACTTCGTTCACCAGCCGCCCAGCATCGAGCACCTCGACTGGGCCATCGGTCGGCTGGTTCAGTTGGCCGATGGCCAGCGTGGCGCCTTGCTGGCCGCCATGGTGTGCTGTGTCGAGCGCGATGGGCGAATCGTGCCCGAAGAGGCCGAACTGCTGCGCAGCGTAGCCTGGTCACTTGGGTGGCCATTGCCGTTGGGCGCGGCCTAGGAAAACACTGCACAAATGCCTGCGCGGGAAAATCACTGCGTTGCGCGGTGCGCGGAATCCTCACCTATACCCCATAGGCTCCGGTTCCTGTGCTCCGTGCGCCTTGTGCTTCACACCGCTCGTCGATTTATGCAGGATTTCCCGAGCTGGCAAGCGGCAGGCGATGGCGTCATGATGATGACTACGAAGCTTCCCACCATCAGGAGACATGCCATGTTGACTCCCTTCCATCTGGCCGTGCAGGTCCGTGACCTGGCAGAGGCGCGTCGTTTCTATGGCGAGCTGCTGGGCTGTTCGGAGGGTCGCTCCAGCGACAGCTGGGTCGATTTCAATTTCTTTGGCCACCAGTTCGTCTGTCACCTGAACCCCTCGCTTGGCGAGCAGGGTGTTGCCGACCACCGTAACCCCGTGGATGGCCATGGCGTGCCAGTACCGCACTTCGGGGTGGTGCTCGAGATGGCGACCTGGGAGGCGCTGGTCGATCGCCTGACCGCCGCTGGTGTGACGTTCGATATCGAACCCTATATTCGCTTTCGTGGCGAGCCCGGTGAGCAGGCCACCATGTTCTTCCGCGACCCAAGCAATAATGCCATTGAGTTCAAGGCATTCCGTGATATCGAAGGGCAGTTGTTCGCCACCTGAAGGCGTGTGGCCTACCTTGCGAGTGAAGGTGGGCTCTGTTGCAATAGGTTCCTTTCCCGTAAGGGGCTACCAACAGGAGTTGAGTGGATGGCAAGGACACCTTGGACAACGGCGTCGCTGGCACTGGCCATGGCGCTCACGCTAGCGGCGTGTGGCAACGGTGACGAATCAACCGGCACCGAGGCCGAAGACGCGCCGGCCAGCACCAGCGAGGCGCCGGCGGAGCAGGAATCGGAGAGCACCGGAGGCGATGGCGTCGCCAGTGACGAAGCGAGCCCCGTGGAGAGTGACGACGCTCCTGACGCGGAAGCTGACACTGAGTCCGACACCACAGGCCAGGGAGATACCGCTACGAGCGATGCCGAAGGTGAGCTTGAGATCGACGAGACCCAGGATGTCGAGGCCGACACCCTGGGCGAGTCACCGACCGATACTCTCGATGAGCAAACCGCACTTCCCGGTGAAACAACCCCTGAAGAGGTCGATGCGATCATCGAGCAGACCGAGCAACGTTTCGAGGAGGCCAGCCAGCGTATCGAGGAGCAGTTCGAAGAAGCCGAGAGCGAATCCTTCGTGCCGGAGCCCATGGAAGACGAGGGCGAGGGCTTCGAATCGCAGATGGACATCGACTCGAGCCTGGACGAAGGCGGTGGACCCGGCAGCAGCGAGGTCGACGCGATCATCGAAGAGCAGGAGCGTCGTTTCGAGGAAGCCCAGCGGCGACTGGAAGAGCAGTTCGAGTCCATGGAGCAGGAAGTGAATGAGTTTGAGCCAATGGAGATGGGCGAGCCCATGGAATTCGAGCAAGATGAGATGAACCAGGATGAGCGAGTGCTAGAGGGGGCCGAGCAAGAGGGGGGCGAGCAAGAGGGGGGCGAGCAAGCGCCAGAGGAATGAAACCGGGGGAAATGGCCCTGGAAGCAATGAAAAGGAAGCAATGAAAAAGGCCCACCTGCAAGGTGGGCCTTCTCGTTGCATGCCGTGCCAGCGAAGCTGGCACGGCTCCACGGCTGAATCAGTCAGCGACGCGGATGTTGGAGGCCTGAAGGCCTTTCTTGCCCTGAGTGACCTCGAAGGAGACCTTCTGGCCATCTTGCAGGGTCTTGAAGCCGTCAGCCTGAATCTCGGAGAAGTGAGCGAACAGATCATCGCCGCCGTCGTCCGGAGAGATGAAGCCGTAGCCCTTGGTATCGTTGAACCACTTGACAGTGCCAGTTGCCATTGTCGATTTCCTTAACATACTGTAATGATCGTGCCGGGAACACGATGAAGTACCGTGATCCCCAAGTGCGTGGCAAGACAAGGAAGAAGTGCGCACAGGGTGTATCGAAGAAATCGAAGTACAACGGACGACTTAATACTTGCTACCAACGCTACGGATGGTGCAATACCACCTTGATGACGTCAACCGACGCACCTGGATGGCTTGACCACCAACCGCAAGATCACTGTAGTTGGAAACACTCCGGCCGGCAAGCCTCGGCCCGGATGCAACGTACACGCTAGGGATGTGGCAAATAATGTTGATCGATGCGCAATTCTGGCCGTTCCTGGTGGCCATCACGCTGCTGACCATGAGCCCCGGGGTGGACACCCTGCTGGTGATTCGCAACACCGCGCGTGGCGGGGTTCGGGATGGGCTGCTGACCAGCCTTGCGATCTGCAGTGGACTGTTCGTGCACGCCGCCGTCTCGGCGCTGGGCATCTCGTTGATCCTGCTGCAGTCCGCCTGGGCATTCGGCCTGCTCAAGCTGGCCGGGGCGGGTTACCTGATCTGGCTTGGGGTCAACAGCCTGCTGGCCTCGAGGCGTGGCCAGGGGTTGCCGGTGGCCGGGGTGAGCGGGGCCCCCCGGGCCGTACCGTTCTGGCTGCCGCTGCGCGAGGGGTTTCTCTCCAACGTGCTCAACCCCAAGACGGTGATCTTCTACATGGCCTTCCTGCCGCAATTCATCGCCCCGGGTGACCCGGCGCTGTTCAAGTCGCTGTTTCTGGCCGGCGTGCATTTCGTGATCGCCAACATCTGGCAGATCGCCATCGCGGCGATGGTCGGCGGTGCGGGCCGCCTGCTGGCGAGCCGCCGCTTCGCGCGTTGGCTCAACGGGCTGACCGGTGCGGTGCTGGTGACCTTCGGCGTCAAGCTGGCGCTCGAGCGTCAACCAGGCTGACGCCGCTGACGCCCAGATATGCGATCGCCCCGCGTGGGCGGGGCGATCGTGGAGCGGCGGTCATTCGCCGTGGTGAAGCGTGATGCTCAGGCGTCGATGCGCTTGTACTTCATGCGATGCGGCGTGTCGTTGCCGACGCGCTTCTTGTGGTCCTCCTCGTACTCCTGGTAGTTGCCCTCGAAGAACACCACCTTGGACTCGCCCTCGAAGGCGAGAATATGGGTGGCGACACGGTCGAGGAACCAGCGGTCGTGGGAGATGATCATCGCGCACCCCGGGAACGCCAGCAGCGCTTCCTCGAGGGCTCGCAGGGTCTCGATATCCAGGTCGTTCGACGGCTCATCGAGCAGCAGCACGTTGGCGCCCTGCTTGAGGGTCTGGGCCAGTTGCAGGCGCCCGCGCTCACCACCGGAAAGATCGGAAAGACGCTTCTGCTGGTCGTTGCCCTTGAAGTTGAAGCGGCCGACGTAGGCGCGCGACGAGACTTCGTAGCCGTTGATGTTGAGGATGTCCTGGCCATCGGACACCGCTTCCCAGACGGTCTGCTTGTTGTCCAGGCCGTCGCGCAGCTGCTCGACATAGGCGATATCGACGGTGTCGCCAACCACGACGTCGCCGTTGTCGGGCTGCTCGACGCCCTTGACCAGCTTGAACAGCGTCGACTTGCCTGCCCCGTTGCCACCGACGATGCCGACGATGGCGCCCTTGGGCACGCTGAACGAGAGATCCTCGTAGAGCAGCTTGTCATCGAAGGCCTTGGACACGCCATGAAACTCGATGACCTTGTCGCCGAGGCGCGGGCCGGGCGGAATGTAGATCTCGTTGGTTTCGTTGCGCTTCTGGAAATCGCCTGACTGCATCTCCTCGAAGCGGTTGAGGCGCGCCTTGCTCTTGGCCTGGCGGCCCTTGGCGTTCGAGCGCACCCACTCCAGTTCCTGCTTGATCGCCTTCTGGCGGGAGGCTTCCTGCTTGGCTTCCTGGGCCAGGCGCTGCTCCTTGGCCTCGAGCCAGTTGGAGTAGTTGCCCTCGAAGGGGATGCCCTGGCCGCGGTCGAGCTCGAGAATCCAGCCGGCCACGTTGTCGAGGAAGTAGCGGTCGTGGGTGATAGCCACCACGGTGCCTGAGTAGTCGTGCAGGAAGCGTTCGAGCCAGGCCACGGATTCGGCATCCAGGTGGTTGGTGGGCTCGTCGAGCAGCAGCATGTCGGGGCTAGCCAGCAACAGGCGGCACAGTGCCACACGGCGCCGTTCGCCGCCGGAGAGATTGCCTACACGGGCTTCCCAGGGCGGCAGCCGAAGGGCTTCGGCGGCCACTTCCAGCTTGCGCTCGAGATTGTGGGCATCGGCTGCCTCGATGATGTTCTCGAGTCTCGCCTGCTCGCTTGCCAGGGTGTCGAAGTCGGCATCGGGCTCGGCGTAGGCGGCATACACGGCGTCGAGCTTTTCCTGGGCGGCCTTGATCTCGCCAAGTGCTTCCTCGACCGTCTCGCGGACATTCTTGTCGTCGTCGAGCTGCGGTTCCTGGGGCAGGTACCCGACGTTGATGCCAGGCATCGGGCGTGCTTCACCCTCGAACTCGGTATCCACGCCGGCCATGATGCGCAGCAGGGTCGATTTACCCGCACCGTTCAGGCCCAGCACGCCAATCTTGGCGCCGGGGAAGAAGGAGAGTGAAATATCCTTGAGGATCTGCTTCTTGGGGGGCACGACCTTGCCCACCCGGTTCATGGTGTAGACGTATTGCGCCATGGGAACTCATCGGTTGGAGGTTTGCAGTGGGCACCGATGATAGTGGCCACTGCCACGAAAGGCCAGCGCTGTCCCGGCAGGGACAACGCCATTACCGTCGGGTGGCGCTATTCTTCTTCTTCGTCGATGGCCCAGTCATCCTCGATGGCACGACGCAGGCGGCGTTCTTCTAGCAACGCCTCGACACGCCGGCGGGCACGCAGTGTATCGGCGCGACTGGACGGGCGCGAGCGGCCGTAGTGGTCGTCATTGACGGCCTCGGCGAAGTCATTCTCGTCGTCGAGGGTATCGACAAGGTGTTCACTGCCCATGCGAAACACTCCCATGGCCTGACGTCGAAACGGGTGGCATCGACGTATCACACGATCGCTTCTCGTCCGCTCGCAATGACCTGATGTGTGCGGAACCCGAAGCCCCAGCAGGCAACCCAGATTGCCTGCTGGCTATATATCCCCATGGCGTGGCTTGTGCAAGCCCTGCTGGAATGTTTTTGGGTGGTAGGTGCCTGCGCCGGGAAGCGTCGGCAGCGAGGGAGGGGATCACTCCAGGCCGTGTTGCGCCTTGAGCCGTTCGAGTTCCATCTGGGCTTCGACGCGTTCGGTGACATCCTTCTGCACGCCGATGTAGTAAGTGAGGTTGTCGTCCTCGTCATGCACAGGGGTGATCGACAGTTCGTTGTAGAACAGCGTGCCATCCTTGTGGTAATTACGCAGCACCGTGCGGCAGGGACGCCCTTCCCTCAAGGCCAGACGGATGGCGGTCAGACCCTCCTGGTCACGATCGTCGTTCTGCAGGAAGCGGCAATCCTGGTAGAGGATCTCGTCGGCGCTGTAGCCGGTAAGGCGCTCGAAGCCCTTGTTGACGTAGATGAGGATGTTCTCGTCGCCTTCCTGCTCGGCTACCACGATGCCGTCCTCCGAGGCATCGACGATACGTTCGAGTAGTTCGGGACTGATCAGCGGAGATCGTTTCATGCAAGGGGTTCCTGTCGAGGAGCCTGTCCGGATCGCAAACCTTGGCGATGACCGGAGTCGATTGTCGTGACTTGCATTACATCATGGCCAGCCGGGCGCGGGATTTCAACGCATACGGTCTCACTCGACTTCCGGAAGCCGGCTGGCGCTGGCTGCCGCCGCCAACGCCATGATGGCCAGTGCCACCAACAGTGCCGTGGTCCCAAGCCACTGCGCGAGGCCACCGATCAGCAAGCCAAGTGCAAGCATCAGGCCGCCGGTCAGTGTGTTGGACAGTGCAACGTAGAGCGCCCGCTTGTCGCTACCCGCCATGTCGACGATATAGGTCTTGCGGCCGAGCCGCACGCCGGCATGCACGATAACCAGCAGTGCATAGACCAGGGCGTATGGCCACACGGTCTCGCTGACGGTGGGCGGCAGCCAGGCGCAGGCCGCACCCAGCAGGCAGCAGGCGGCGGCCCCGAGGCCCGCATCGCGCATCACCCGGCGGCTCGAGGCGTCGGCGCGCTTGCCCCATACCGGGCTTGCCACCAGGCCTGCAAGCCCGGAGACGATGATCAGCACCCCCAGGCCGCCTAGTTCCGCGCCACTCTGCTGCTGACCGAGCAGGGCAACGTAGGGTAGCGCCAGGGCGCTGGCCATCAGCAGTGCGCGTGAGACATTGAAATGCAGGAAGTCACGGTCGGTGCGCAGCAGGTGCATGCCCAGCTTGATGCTGTCCCAGGCATCCTCGCCGCCTTCGACGGCGCCCGGGGTTTCGGCGATGCGCGCAGCGCACAGTGCGTTGCCTGCCCAGCCAAGCGCCGCCACGCCAAGCAGCACGGCCAGCGCCAACTCCCCTGGGCGCTCATCGAACAGCATCAGCACCGCACCGGCGGCCAGGGTGGCCGCACCCGCCACGCTGCCGCTCCAGCCCATCAGGGTGCCGCGGCGCGTTTTGGCGATGGTCTTGCCCATCACGTCCTTGGTGGCGATCGAGGAGAGTCCTCGTGCAAGCGATAGCCCCACCAGCACCAGCAGCACCAGGGCGCCGCCGAGGCTCCCCGAGCCGAACAATGCAAGCACGGCGAGCAGCGCGGCGGCGATGGCCTGCAGGGCTCCGCCGGCCACCCAAACCCACTTGCGCTCGGGTTTGCCTCGAATGAACCCCGCCACGAACAGCTGCGGCAGCAGTGAGCCGGACTCGCGGATTGGCACCAGCAGCCCGACCATCCACGTCGGTGCGCCGATCACCCCGAGCAGCCACGGCAGCACCAGCCGGGCGCTGGAGAGCTCATCGGCAAGCTTGTTGCCCAGCGCGGCGAACAGGTGCAGGAAGAAATTGCGCGGCTGCTCGGTGCAGGCCTCCTCGGGGATGTCCCGGCACATCCGGCTGTCTTCATCGCCGGTCAACCACTCGAACAGTCGGGACTGGCTGATCTCGGAGTCGGCCATCTAGGCTCCTTGGCTGATATGATGGGGCAGCGTCTGGATCACGCGCATTGATCCCCATTGTTGCCAGCGGAGGGCCGCGTGTCACGTATTCGCATTCACTACTGTACCCAGTGCCAATGGCTGCTGCGCAGTGCCTGGCTGGCCCAGGAGCTGCTCTCGACGTTCGGTGAGGAGCTCGAAGAGGTGGCCCTGGCGCCGTCCCATGGTGGGTATTTCGAGATTTTCCAGGACGACGAGTCGATCTGGGAGCGCAAGCGCGATGGCGGCTTCCCGGACAGCAAGACGCTCAAGCAGAAGGTGCGCGACCGGCTGGACCCCACGCGTGACCTGGGGCATATCGACCGATGAGCGTGGTGGGGGGCGCGATGCAGCAGGACGACCGCCGGGCAATGCTGTTTGGCCTTGGCGCGGTGGCGTTATGGTCGACGGTGGCGACCGCCTTCAAGGTGGCGCTCGGTTACATGACCCCATTGGAGCTGATGTGGCTTGCCTCGCTGGTCTCCTGGGCGTTGATCGCTGTGCTGGTGCTCCGCCAGGGGTTGATGGGGCATGCCCTGCGGCATGGCTGGCGGACGGCTGCCTGGGCAGGGCTGATGAACCCGGTGGCCTATTACCTGCTGCTGTTCGGTGCCTATGACAGGTTGCCGGGCCAGGAGGCGATGGCGCTCAACTACACCTGGGCGCTGGCCATGGCCTTCCTGGCGGTACCGATTCTCGGCCAGCGATTGACGCGCACGGACGTGCTGGCCGGCTTGATCGCCTATTCCGGCGTGTGGGTGATCGCCACCCGTGGCGCGGTGCTGGATGTGGCCTTCGCCGACCCGCTGGGGGTGGTACTGGCGATGGGCTCCACTCTGGTGTGGGCGCTCTACTGGCTGCTCAATGCCCGCGACCACCGTCCCCCCCTGGTCGCCCAGTGGCAGAACTTCAGCATCGGCTTGCCGGTGCTCACCCTGCTGATGCTGTGGGGACCCGGCATCGCCTGGCATGGTTGGGCGGCGCTGGGGGCGGGGGTCTACGTCGGTCTCTTCGAGATGGGTATCGCCTTCGTGCTGTGGCAACTGGCGGTGCACAAGGTCTCGCGCACCGCGAAGGTTTCCAACCTGATCTTCCTGTCGCCCCCAGTGTCATTGATGCTGCTGTACCTGGTGGTGGGCGAGCCGATACTGCCCTCGACGCTGGTGGGACTGTTGCTGATCCTCGGTGGGCTGGGCCTTCAACAGTGGCAGAAGAGCCCGGCCCCCAAGGCTCGGCAAAACGACTCTCAGCAGGACAACTGATACTCGAAGAGCAGTGCCTTGAAGTCCTGTCGCTGGTGGGCAAACAGGTAGATGGCAACTTCGTGCTGCTCTGGCCAATGGCGGTAGATCACCCTGTAGCCATCGATCAGCAGCTCTTGGTAGTGGCCAATGCCGAGTTCCATGGCCAGACGGCATACGGGGTAGGTCTGGGGCCTCAAGGCCAGGCGCTCGGCGGCGGTGCTGACCAGATCAAGCGAAATCTGTTCGACCCTCGACAGCGGCATATCGAGATGGTCCAGGAGAAAGTTTTCGCAGACCTCCAGAGAAAGCTCTGCTGTCGACTCGAAAGTGACTGTTGTCCGCGAGGCAGCATTTGAAGGAGAGGTCACATCGAATCGCCCCGACGAGCGGCGTGGCGTGTCTTCACTTTTTCCATGAAGGCATCGACGGTAGATGACTTGCCCTCCGCGCGACTCTTCTCGCCAAGGCTAAGCAACTTGAGCAGCGCGATGGCTTGCTCCCGGCGCTCATGCGAAGCATAGGACTCCACCACGTAGGTGGGCTTGCCTTTCTGGGTGATCACAAGCGGCTCTTCGACATCGAGCGTTGCCGCATGCTGCTTGAGGTAGCTGATGGTTTCCGTGCGCATGTCACATCTCATTGGTTGAGTGATCCGAATATAGACCACTGCCGGACTGATCGCTATTCAGCCTTGGCAAGCGACACGCCGCTATCGGCAAGCAGCGTGGCAAGTTCCGGCCACACATTGTCGAGGATGATCGGCTGCGCCGACGCTGTCGGGTGGATGCCATCGGACTGCATCAGCGAGTCATCCAGGGCGATGCCCTCGAGCAGGAAAGGCACCAGCGTCAGGTCGAATTCGTCGGCAAGCCGCGTGTAGACAGAGGTGAAGGCGTCCCGGTAGGCCTGTCCATAGTTCGGTGGAATGTCGATGCCGAGCAGCAGCACATCGGCGCCGGCCTCATGGCTGGCCTCGATCATCCCGGCCATGTTGGCCTCGAACTGACGAGGTGGCAGGCCACGCAGGCCATCGTTGCCGCCCAGTTCCAATAGAACAATGTCCGGCTCGTGCTGTCCGAGAAGCTCGGGAAGCCGGCTGGCGCCACCGCTGCTGGTCTCGCCGCTGATGCTGGCGTTGACCACCTGCGCCTTTCCGTCCAGGCGCGTCTGCAGCAGACTGACCCAACCCCGTTCCTGCTCGATGCCATAGGCGGCGCTCAGGCTGTCGCCCATCACCAGCACCACCGGGCGCGAATCGGCCTGGGCGACCCCAGCAGCAGCAACGAGCAGTATCGAAAGGCTCAGTCTTGAAAACCAGAGCTTCGAAAACCAGAGCATCGGCAAGCACGGCGCGACGGCCATCAACGGACGACCAAGGAATCCTTTCATCATGACCTACACCTCTCGTTCGGAAAGCACGCGTTCGCAAAGCACGTCTTCACATAGCGACTCTTCAAATAGCACGTCTTCACATAGCACGTCTTCAAACAGCACACCGATTCTACACGCCGACCACCTCGCCAAGCAGGTGCAGAGTGGCGAAAGGCGTTTGACCATTCTGAGTGACTTGAGGCTCACGGTGTTCCCCGGGGAGAGTGTGGCGATTCTCGGCCAGAGTGGTGCCGGAAAATCGACGCTGCTGGGCCTGCTGGCCGGACTCGATGCGCCGAGCAGTGGTGAGTTGTCGCTGTTCGGTCAGCCACTCTCGTCGCTGGATGAGGATGGACGCGCTCGGCTGCGTGCCGGCCGTGTGGGCTTCGTGTTCCAGAACTTCCAGTTGTTGCCGACGCTGACGGCGCTGGAGAACGTGCTGCTGCCGCTGGAGCTCTCGCCACAGCCGGATGCCGAGGCGCGTGCACGCGACTGGTTGACGAGGGTGGGGCTTGGCGAACGACTAGAGCACCTGCCCAAGCAACTCTCCGGAGGCGAACAACAGCGTGTGGCGCTGGCCCGTGCCTTCGTCACCGGCGCCGAGCTGGTATTCGCCGACGAGCCCACCGGCAACCTCGACCCCGCCACCGGCGAGCGCATCATCGATGCGCTGTTCGACCTGAACCAGCAGGCTGGTACCACCCTGGTGCTGGTCACCCATGATCATGCCCTGGCGCGGCGCTGTGACCGCTGCCTGCGCCTGGCGGATGGCAAGCTCACCGAAATGACCCGCGAAGAGGTGAGCGCATGAATGCTGTGGCGGAGCGGGAGAGCACATCGCCGCTGGCTTCCGCGTGGCGGCTGCTGAAGCTGTCCGCGCGTGGCCTGGTGCGTGACCTGCGTGCCGCCGACGTGCGCGCATTGTTCGTGGCGCTGGCCCTGGCGGTGGCGGCCTCCACCATGATCGGCTTCTTCCTCGATCGGCTCGACCGTGGCCTGACACGCCAGGCCGGGCAATTGATGGGCGGTGACCTGGTGCTGGAGCAGGGCCGCCCCTTCGCGCCCGAGATCCGTGAGGCGCTCGAGTCGGCGGGCATGGTGATCAGCGACCAGGTCGACATGGTCTCGATGATCAGCCATGGCGATGCGTTCCAGCCGGCCAGCCTAAAGGTGGTCGACGAGGTCTATCCTCACTATGGCACCGCCAGGGTCGATATCGGCGAGGGCGTGGAGGCGATTCCCAGTGGCCCGCCGGCGGGCGAGGTATGGCTGGCGCCGCGACTGGCGCTGCTGCTCGAGGCCGAGATTGGCGATGCCGTGCGGGTGGGCGACAGCGAACTGCGTGTGGGAGGGCTGATCGAGCGTGAACCGGACCAGTCGGCGGGCTTTGGTAGTTTCAACCCGCGCTTGATGATGAATGTTCAGGACCTCGCCGACACCGACCTCGTCCAGGACGGCTCGCGGGTGGAGTTCGAACTGCTGGCCGCCGGTCCGCCCGAAGCACTGGAGCAGCTCTCGCCGTTGCTCGATCGGCTGCGACGTGACGGTGTCGAGGTGCGCGATGTGCGGCGCGATCGACCGGGGCTCGGCAATGCCCTGGAGCGCGCCGAGCGTTACCTCAGCCTGGCGGGGCTTGCTGCCGTGTTGCTGGCGGGCGTGGCGGTGGCGATGGCCACCCGGCGCTACGTCGATCGCCACCTGGATACCGCCGCGTTGATGCGCTGCTTCGGCGCCACCCAGGGCGAGTTGACGCGGCTATTCGCCCTGCAACTCCTGTGGCTGGCGCTGGCGGCATCGGTGCTGGGGGCGCTGCTGGGCCTTGCCGGGCAGGCGGCCCTGTTGTACCTGCTGACCACCTTCCTGCCGATCGAACTGCCACCCCCCGGTTGGCTGCCGCTGTGGCTCGGTGTGCTGACCGCGTTGGCCGTGCTGGTGGGGTTCGCCGGGCCTACGCTGCTGCGCCTGAAGAAGGTCAGTGCCCTCAAGGTGTTGCGCCGCGAACTCGACCCGCTGCCGGCCTCCGCCTGGCTGGTGGTCGCCGTGGCAAGTCTGGTGTTCGGTGGCCTGCTGTGGCTCTACTCCGGCGACCTTGTCCTCTCGGCCGGTTTGCTGATTGGCGGGCTGGTCATGCTGGTGCTCTTGTGGGGCCTGGGTTCGCTGATGCTGTCGGGAGTGCTCAAGCTTGCCGGGCGGCTGCCGCGCGGTGGCGGTAACGATGCCAGCCTTCCCCAGGCGCTGCGCCTGGGCGGCCAGCAGTTGGCGCGTCGACGCACGGCAAGCCTCGGCCAGTTGCTGGCGTTCTCGGTGACCTTCTTCGCCATGGCGATGATCGCCCTGGTGCGTGGCGACCTGCTCACCACCTGGGAGCAGCAGTTGCCGGAAGATACGCCGAACTACTTCGCCATCAACATTCAGCCCGGTGAGCGGGACGGCTTCGAACAGGCGCTGAGTGGCGCCGCTGATGCACGCAGCGCGCTCTATCCGATGGTGCGTGGGCGTATCACCGCTATCAATGGCCAAACGCCGCGCGACGTGGTGCCAGCCGAGGCGCGGGGCGACAACGCCCTGCGCCGCGAACTGAACCTGACCTGGCGCGAGAGCCTGCCGGAAGGCAACCGTCTGGTCGCGGGGCAGTGGTTCGACGATCTGGAAGGTTCGACCAGCGACTGGTACGGCGAGGTCGCCGCCGAGCCCGAACCCGGTGCCCGCCCGGTGCCCATCTCCATGGAGGATGGTCTGGCCGAGCGCTTTGGACTATCGCTCGGCGATACGCTGACCTTTACCATCGGCAGCGCCGAGGTCGTCGGCGAGCTGGTAAGCCTGCGCAACCTCGACTGGGACAGCTTCCGGCCCAACTTCTACGTGATCTTCCCGCCCGGCGTACTGGAGCGGTTCGGCCACAGCTATATCACCGCCTTCCATCTCGATGAAGGGGAGTCCGACACCATGCGCGAGCTGGTTCGCCAGTTCCCGGGCGTTTCGCTGCTCAATGTCGATGCGATACTGGCTCAGGTGCGCGACCTGCTCACCCAGGTGACTCGTGCCGTGGAACTGGTGCTGGCCTTCGTGCTGCTGGCCGGAGTCAGCGTGCTGTATGCGGCACTGACCGCCAGCCGGCCGGTGCGCGCCCATGAAAGCGGCCTGATGCGGGTGTTCGGCGCCGGCAATCGGCTGTTGTCGCGGGTGCAGGGGGCCGAATTCGCGATCCTGGGGCTGGCCAGCGGGCTGATGGGGGCGCTGCTGGCCGAGCTTGCCACCGCCGGTATCTACCTGGCCTGGTTCGACCTCGCGCCGCGATTGCACCTGTGGATATGGCTGCTGTTGCCGCTGGGCGGGGCGCTTGCCATCGGGGTGATTGGCCACCTGCTGTCACGCGACCTGAGGCGTCAGGCGCCGGCGGCGAGCCTTGGCCTGTTGGGCGAAACCTGACACCGGAGAGGCCATACATGAAGACATCGACGCTGCGTTACCGGTTGCTCGATGCCCAGTTGAGCCTGGCACGGGAGCAGTCGCGGTCCGTCGTTCTTCTGGTGACCGGACATGCGGTGACCCACAAGGGGCAGGTGGTCAACGAACTCAACCACTGGCTGGAGAACCGCCATACCGAGGTGCATGCGCTTGGCCCCAGCAGCGAGGAGCAGGAGCGCCCCTACTGGTGGCGCTACTGGCGGCGCGTGCCGGAACGCGGGCGTATCGGCATCTTCATCCACGGCTGGTACGGCGATGCGCTGTTCGCCCGGGCCGAGCGGCGACTCTCGCCCGGCGCCTTCGCTGATCGGCTGGCGCGCATTCGCCAGTTCGAAGCCGAGCTGGCCGCCGAAGGCGTGGTACTGGTCAAGCTGTGGATGGATATTGGCCGCAGTGCCCAGCGCAAGCGGCTGATCGAGCTGCAGCATGACCCGGCGCTGGCCTGGCAGGTTGGCGCCACCGAGTGGCAGCGACATGGTCAGCATGCGGTGATCGAGGCGATCGGCAAGACATTGCGCCGTGACACCCACGCCGCCCATGCGCCCTGGCAGGTGCTCGGCAACGACACGCCGGATCACCAGGTCAAGCGTGTGGCCACCTGCCTGTTGGATGGGCTGTCGGCCTCGCCGGAGCCCCCATCTATCAGTGATGGCGAAAGCGCCGATCCCGCCGCGAATATTCCATCGGTGGCAGCCGAGACCCATGGGTTCGAAGCGCTTGCCAAGACCACCTATCGTGAGCGGCTGGCCGAGGCCCAGGCGCGCCTGGCGCGCAACGCCCGTGAACTATCGCGGCGGCGTATCCCGGTGGTGATGGCCTTCGAAGGCCATGATGCCGCGGGCAAGGGTGGAAGCATTCATCGGGTCACCTCGGCGCTGGACGCCCGCCAGTACCGGGTCCATCGAATCGCCGCGCCCAGCGACGAAGAGTTGGCCAAGCCCTGGTCCTGGCGCTTCTGGCGCCGCCTGCCAGCGGATGGGCGTATCGCGATCTTTGACCGCTCCTGGTATGGCCGGGTACTGGTCGAACGAGTGGAAGCGCTGGCAAGCCCCGCGCAGTGGCAACGCGGGTACGGCGAGATTCGTCACTTCGAGCAGCAGTTGCTCGAGCATGGCACGGTGCTGATCAAGATATTTCTGTCCATCGACAAGGCCGAGCAGCTACGCCGCTTCGAGGATCGCGCCGCCACGCCCCACAAGCGCCACAAGCTCACCGATGAGGACTGGCGAAATCGCGAACGCTGGGATGACTACCAACGAGCCATCGACGAGATGTTCACCCAGACCCACTGCCAAGGCGCCGAATGGGCGCTGATAGCCTGCGATGACAAGCGTCATGCCCGGCTCGCGGTGCTCGAACACGTCAATCAGCGCCTGGAACGCCGACTCTTCATGCCCGTGTGAGCGGGATGTTCGGCATGCCACAGGCACTTGTCTGGCGCATGTCCTTATCGTCCGGCGCTGGTGCTAGACTGCCCACAACTCTGTGCAAAACCCCGATCTCGATGTTTCATCACAAGGAAGGTGTCGCATGTCTCGTCCCCTCATGTTGTCTCTCTCCACCGCCGCCTGGCTTGCCGTGGCGGCCACCCCGGCCTTCGCCGATGCCGAGCGGCTGGAAGCCGATCTGCGGGCGCTGTTCTCCGACAAGGGCACACTTGCCATCGGTTCGGTCGATGAGGCGCTGATCCGCGACCGGGTCACCGCCGAGGAGCTGGTGTTCGATTCCGCCGAAGGGGAACGCTTGCTGATCGAGCGTTATGTGGTCAGCGGTGACTATGACAGCCCCGATGAGGTGACGGTGGAGGGTGTGCGCCTCGAGGATGGGTTGACTGAACTCGCGCTGCTCGAGATCGAGTCGCTGGTGTTTGGCGAGCCTTCGAGCGCGGTATTGCCGTTGGGCGATCACGATGCCCTGGACGCGGTGACGCTTGGCAGCCTGGCCATCGATGGCATCGCGCTGGACCTGGCTTCCCGCACCGCCGAGGAGTGGTTTGCCGGTACCCCGCTGCGCAATAGCGAGGGGCGAATGACCATCGAGAAGCTGCGTGGTGAGGCGTTGTCCCGCGACGCCATCGGCTGGCTCGAGATCACCGGCGTGGATGGTGTCGGCCAGAACCTGGATGAACTGGGCGATGGATCGTTCTCGCTTGCCTCGCTGCGCCTGGAGGGGCTGACCGGGCTCGACGAAGAGGGCGCCGAGGAACTCGAATCGCTGAGCCTGAATGAGCTGGCGGTAGATTCGGACCGGCTGGTGGGCTCGCTGGCCGCGCTTGTCATGACCACCGACCTCGCCGAGCATCGCGGCGAGATGGAGCTGGACGATTTTCGCCTCGACCTGGCGCGCATGATCGAGCTGGCGCCGGAGGACGAGCGCACCCAGTTCCGCATGGTCAGCAATGTGCTCACCGATGGCAGTGGCGAGCTGATGATGGATGCCGCCTTCAACAGCGCATGGCATGAGGAGACGAACATCCAGGGTCCGGGCGCGCAGGGCGTGTTGAGTAGTGATGGCTCGATCACCCTGCATGAGGCGTTGGCCCTGGCCCTGGTGGCGGAACTGCCGATGCGCTTGCCGGAAGGCATGGAACCCGCGGCGTTGTTCGGTGACGAGATGCTGAGTGACGTGACGCTGCTGGGTGGCGAGCTCGGGTTGACGCTGGCCAACGAGGGGCTGTTCGGCCGCATGATCACCCTTGGGGCGGCAACGGAAGGGGTGTCCGAGGCGGCCTATCTCGAGCAGGTACGCACCCAGGCCAATGGCTTCGGCATGATGTTCGGGCCGCGGGTCCAGTCGCTGTTGCTTGGCCTGGTCGCTCTTGCCGAGGGCGAGGCCAGCGAGCTTGAGATCAACGTCACGCTGCCAGCCAACAGCCGTTTCGAGAGCCTGACCGAGGATCCCCTGGCGTTGCCTGAACGGCTCGACCTGCGGGTGGAAACTCGCTGAACCTGACTGTCAGTTCAACAGCAGGTTGCACAGCGGCCCTGGCCCGACTTGACGGATTTGCAACATGGCATGACGCCCTTTCATATGAAAGCCGTCTTGGGCTGGGGTATCATGCTGGCCTCAGATTCCCCCGTGATGCGAGGTTTCCCGCCGATGTTCAGCCGTGACATGCAGATTGCCGGTTTCGATGATGTCCTGTTCGATGCGATGCAAAAGGAGGTCGCCCGTCAGGAAGCGCACATCGAGCTGATTGCCTCCGAGAACTACGCAAGCCCAAGGGTGATGGAAGCCCAGGGCAGCCAGTTGACCAACAAGTACGCGGAAGGCTATCCCGGCAAGCGCTACTACGGCGGCTGTGAGTACGTCGACATCGTCGAGCAGCTCGCCATCGATTATGCCAAGGAGCTGTTTGGCGCCACCTACGCCAACGTTCAGCCGCATTCCGGTTCCCAGGCCAACAGTGCCGTGTTCCAGGCGCTGGTCAAGCCGGGCGATACGGTGCTCGGCATGAGCCTCGACGCCGGTGGCCACCTGACCCACGGCGCCAAGCCGAACTTTTCCGGCAAGCATTACAACGCCGTGCAGTATGGCCTTGGCGAGGGTGGGCTGATCGATTACGAAGAAGTCGCAAGCCTTGCCCGCGAGCACCAGCCGAAGATGATCATCGCCGGCTTCTCGGCCTATTCCCAGATCATCGACTGGGCGAAGTTCCGCGAGATCGCCGACGAGGTGGGTGCCTTCCTGCTGGTCGACATGGCCCACGTGGCGGGCCTGGTGGCCGCTGGCGTCTACCCGACCCCGCTGCCCCATGCCCACGTGGTCACCACCACCACCCACAAGACCCTGCGCGGCCCGCGCGGCGGCTTGATCCTCTCTTCCGAGGGCGATGCCGACATCGAGAAGAAGCTGCAGTCAGCGGTCTTCCCGGGTGGGCAGGGTGGCCCGCTGGAGCACGTCATCGCCGCCAAGGCGATCTGCTTCAAGGAGGCCATGGACCCGGCGTTCAAGACCTACCAGCAGCAGGTGGTCAAGAATGCCCAGACCATGGCCGGCGTGTTCATCGAACGCGGCTTCGAGGTGATCTCCGGCGGCACCGAGGATCACCTGTTCCTGCTCTCGCTGGTCAAGCAGGGGCTGACGGGCAAGGAGGCGGATGCCGCCCTTGGCCGCGCCCACATCACGGTCAACAAGAACGCCGTGCCGAACGATCCGCAAAGCCCCTTCGTGACGTCCGGCCTGCGTATCGGCACCCCGGCGGTCACCACCCGTGGCTTCGGTGAAGCCGAGTGCCGCGATCTTGCCGGCTGGATCAGCGACATTCTGGATGTGATGGCCAAGGGGGAGGATTCCACCGCCATCGAAGCCGAGGTAAAGGGCAAGGTCGAAACCGTCTGCGACCGCTTCCCAGTCTATCGCTGAGCCCAACCTGACTTGCTGATCGCCCCACTCATGGGGCGGCTATCGACGCCCCGCCATGCTGCCATGGCGGGGTGTCTGCGTTTTGGGGTGTCTGCGATTTGGGGTATTTGCGACTGGCTTGATCTGGCGCGGGGCAGGATGTCCATCCAGCAAGTATGCTGAAGAAACGGGTATCCTCTGCCGGCAAAGGAGCGTGAACGCATGTCGACACTAACGTTTCAAGGTGCGGTTGGAGAGGTTACGGGTTCACGCTACCTGCTTGAAGTGGAAGGCGACGCACACCCTCTCAAGTTGCTGCTGGAATGTGGCCTGCACCAGGGCGACAGGGATGACGATGAAGTCAATGCCAGACCGTTCGGGGCGCTGGCCAGGGAACTCGAGGCAGTGGTGATCTCGCATGGCCATCTGGACCATGCCGGGCTATTGCCCAAGCTGGTGCGTGAGGGTTACCAGGGCCCCATCCATTGCACGCGCGATACCCATGAGCTACTCGAGATAATGCTCACCGATGCGGCCTTCGTGATGGCCAAGGACATCGAGTGGGAGAACAAGTGGCGCGACCGAGCCGGCAAGCCGCTGCTCGAACCGCTCTATGAGCTCAAGGATGTCGAACGCACGCTGGCGTTGTGTGAACCCCATCTCTATGGCCAGCCGGTAAACCTGCCTGGTGGGTGACGCTGGTCTATCGCGATGCGGGGCACATCCTTGGTTCGGCGATCGTCGAACTCACACTGCCCTCCGGAGGGCGCGACCGCCGCCTGGTGTTTTCGGGTGATCTCGGCAATCCAGGTTCTGCACTCATGAAAGACCCCGAAAAGGTCTTCGATGCTGATATCGTGCTGATGGAAAGCACTTATGGCGACCGTGACCACCGCCCGCTCGAGGACACGATCGAGGAGTTCGCCGAGGTGCTCGACGAGACCCACGCGGCCGGCGGCAACGTGTTGATCCCGGCCTTTGCGGTGGGGCGCACCCAGGAGATCCTCTACCATCTCAGCATGCTCTATCACCAGGGACGCCTGAAACAGCAGATGGTGTTCCTCGACAGCCCCATGGCGATTCGCGTCACCGAGCTCTACGACAGGAAACGCAAGTCGCTCAACCCTGATGATCTCAAGGTGCTCAACATTGCCGCCCAGGGGGATACCAGCAACTACCTGCTGGTGTTGCGCTTGACCCGCACGGTGGAGGAGTCGATGGCCATCAATCGCATCCACGGGGGCGCCATCATCATTGCCGGTGCCGGGATGTGCACGGGTGGACGTATCATTCATCACTTTCGCTACCACCTCGGCAAGCCGAACACCCGCGTGGTGATCGTCGGTTTCCAGGCGGCGGGCACCCTGGGTCGGCAGCTGGTGGATGGCGTCAAGCGCGTCAAGGTGCTGGGCGACGAACTGGTGGTCAAGGCGCGAATCCATACCATCGGCGGTTTCTCGGCGCATGCCGGCCAGCATCAATTACTGGGTTGGGCGGGACCGTATCGAGCTTTGAGACGCCGCGAGTCACCTTCGATTCCCGACTCCTGATTCGCGATTCGCGCTTTCCGGTTGCTCGGTGCTCTTCGGCTTGACCTGTATCAAGGTGCGGCCACATGCCACATACGTGACATCCCCGCATGCACTAGACTGCAGGGGTGAGGTTGATGGTTATTGCCTTATAATTATTTGATATTAGGGTTTGGTATTAGAGGATGTGATTGCCGGCTGGTTGCGAGCCGGCTACCGCCCTGGTTAAAGCCAGATGAGGCTTGATCCCAAGGCTCCGTTGTTCAGCTGCTGAGCTCATTGACTGCTTGAGGTAAACGCTATGAAAAGCAACGTAGGCGGCATCGACAAGATGGCCCGAATCGTGGTTGGCGCTGTGCTGATTGGCCTTACCCTCACTGGCATCATCGGTGTCTGGGGGTGGATCGGCGTGCTGCCGCTGGCGACGGGATTGTTAAATTTCTGCCCGGCTTACAGCCTGCTGGGCATCAACACCTGCAAGCTCAAGAAGTAGATTGCTTCTGGACGTCGGTTCCCCATGGCCTGGTGTTGATATATGTGAAAAAAATATAACGTTAGAACTTTTATTCGGGTATGCTGTGGCCAAACCGTGAGCTAGTGACATCAATGGAGGTATCTTCCATGCCCCAATCCACCACGCCCCAATCCACCACGCCCCAGCCCATCGTCACCCACTTCTTCGACGAGCCGACCAACACCTTCAGCTACGTGGTTCAGGATCCTGCCAGCCGCGCATGCGCTATCCTCGATTCGGTGCTCGATTTCGACTACGCGGCCGGGCGCACCGACGTACGCTCAGCCGACCAGATCATCACCTTCGTGCGCGACAACGACCTGGAGGTGGAGTGGATCCTCGAGACCCACGTCCATGCCGACCACCTCTCCGCCGCTCCTTACCTGCACGACAAGCTGGGCGGCAGGACCGGCATCGGCGCCAGGATCACCGTGGTGCAGGACGTATTCGGCAAGGCCTTCAACGCCGGCACCGAGTTCGCCCGCGATGGCAGCCAGTTCGACCGTCTCTTCGAGGAGGGTGACACCTTCACCATCGGCCACCTGGAAGGGCGGGTGCTGCATACGCCCGGCCACACCCCGGCCTGCCTGACCTATGTGATTGGTGATGCCGCCTTCGTCGGTGACACCCTGTTCATGCCCGACTACGGCACCGCCCGCTGCGACTTCCCGGGGGGGGATGCGCGCACCCTCTACCGCTCCATTCAGAAGGTGCTGTCCCTGCCGGACGAGACCCGCCTGTTCCTTTGCCACGATTACAAGGCCCCGGGCCGCGAGCAGTTCCAGCATGAGACCACGGTGACCGAGCAGCTCGACCACAACGTGCATGTACACCAGGGCATCAGCGAGGATGAGTTCGTCAGGATGCGCACCGAGCGTGATGCAACCCTTGGCATGCCGAAGCTGATCATTCCCTCGGTGCAGGTCAACATGCGCGCCGGGAAGATGCCGCCGGCCGAGGACAATGGCCAGGTGTATCTCAAGGTACCGATCAACACGTTCTGAGAGTCGCCAGGTGAACCCAAAGCGTTACCTGCCCATCCTCCAGTGGCTGCCCGGTTATGGCCGCGAGCCCCTGACCCGCGACCTGCTGGCGGCGGTGATCGTGACGATCATGCTGATCCCTCAGTCGCTGGCCTACGCCATGCTGGCCGGGCTTCCCCCGGAGACGGGGCTCTATGCCAGCATCGTGCCGCTGGTGGTCTATGCCTTATTCGGTACCAGCCGCACCCTGGCGGTGGGGCCGGTGGCGGTGGTCTCGCTGATGACGGCGGCGGCAGTAGGGCAGATCGCCCCACAAGGCTCTCCGGAATACCTTGGTGCGGCCCTGGTGCTGGCACTGATGTCCGGGCTGATGCTGACTGTGATGGGTGTGGCGCGGCTGGGTTTTCTGGCCAACTTCCTGAGCCACCCGGTGATCTCGGGATTCATCACCGCCTCGGGGCTGATCATTGCCGCCAGCCAGCTCAAGCATGTACTGGGGGTGGAGGCCAGCGGCCATCATCTGGTCGCACTGCTTGCCAGCTTGGCGGGCAGCCTGGCTGAGGTTAACGCCCCGACCCTGGCTATCGGCCTGGGTGTGCTGGCTTTCCTGCTCATCGCGCGGCGCTGGCTGACACCCACCTTGCGCCGGCTGGGCGTGCCGGCCCGGCCGGCGGAGATGTTGACCAAGGCGGCGCCGATCCTCGCCGTGGCGGTGACCACGCTTGCCACTTGGGGAATGGGGTTGGACGCGAATGGTGTGGCCGTGGTCGGCAGCGTGCCAGCGGGCCTGCCGCCGCTGACCCTGCCCGGCTTCGACAGCGGCCTGTGGCGTCAGCTCTTCGTGGCAGCACTGTTGATCAGCATCGTCGGCTTCGTCGAGTCGGTGTCGGTGGGCCAGACGCTGGCCGCCAAGCGCCGCCAGCGCATCGACCCGAACCAGGAGCTGATTGGCCTTGGCACCTCCAACATCGCTGCCTCGTTTACCGGCGGCATGCCAGTGACCGGTGGCTTCGCACGCTCGGTGGTGAACTTCGACGCTGGTGCCGAGACCCCGGCGGCAGGCGCCTTCACGGCGCTGGGTATCGGCTTGGCGGCACTGCTGCTGACCCCGCTGATCGCCTATCTGCCGATCGCCACCCTGGCGGCCACCATCATCGTCGCCGTGCTCTCGCTGGTCGACTTACCTGCCATCAAGCGCACCTGGGACTACTCGCGCAGCGATGCCGCGGCGATGCTCGCCACCATCCTGGTGACCATGGGCCATGGGGTCGAGAGTGGCATCACGGTGGGGGTTGGTCTGTCGCTGGCACTGCACCTGTACCGTACCAGCCGTCCCCACAGCGCCGTGGTGGGACGGGTCCCCGGTACCGAGCACTTCCGCAACGTGCAGCGCCATGAGGTGGAGACCGACGAGCATCTGTCGATCCTGCGGGTCGATGAGGGACTCTATTTCGCCAACGCGCGCTACCTCGAGGATACCGTGATGGAGCTGGCCGCCCGTCAGCCTGGCCTTGCGCACATCGTGCTGGCCTGCCAGGCGGTCAACGTCATCGATGCCTCGGCGCTGGAGAGCCTTGAGGCCATCAACGCGCGGCTCAAGGATGCCGATGTGACCCTTCATCTGGCCGAGGTCAAGGGGCCAGTGATGGACAGGCTGCACAACACCGCGTTGTGTCGTGAGCTCACCGGACAAGTGTTCCTCAGTACCTTTGACGCGTGGCGGGCACTGCATGACGAGCGCGACGCGACGCAGCTGCCGAGCGCCAGCACCTCGCGGTCCACGGCCCGCCAGGCGGCCCCCTGAGCCTCTCACCCCTGGGCCTTATCCACCCGAGTCTTTAAACACCCAACCGCATCCTTGCGATGCTCAAAGGAGAGAAAAAGTGGACTGGAGTTCATCCCTGCAGGGGCTGGCCGGTGGCATCCTCATCGGCCTTTCCGCAACCTGGTTGATGGCCACCCTTGGCCGTATCGCCGGTATCAGCGGCATTATCGGCAATCTGATCACCGTGCGGCCCCGTGGCGACAGCGCCTGGCGCATTACCTTCCTGCTCGGCCTGATCAGCGGGCCCATGCTGCTGATGCTACTGGGCGGAAACCTGGGCAATGTGGCGGGTGCGCCGGGTGAAGTGATCGGTCAGCCGGCGGGTGGCGTCGTACTGATGCTGGTGGCCGGACTGCTGGTGGGGGTGGGCACGGGCCTTGGCAGCGGCTGCACCAGCGGGCACGGCGTGTGTGGTCTTGCGCGTCTCTCGCCGCGCTCGCTTGCCGCGACGCTGACCTTCCTGGCCACGGCCATCGTCACCGTCTTCGTTGTCGGCCAGTTGAGTGGAGGTGGCGCATGAGCACAAATCGTCAAGCACGCTCGAACAACGGGACACTCAAGGCATTCGCCGGTTATATCGCCGGGCTGCTGTTCGGCCTGGGACTTGCGATCTCCGGCATGACCGATCCGGCACGCGTCATCGGCTTTCTTGACCTGGCCGGCGCCTGGGACCCGACGCTGATGTTCGTGCTGGGCGGTGCCGTGGTGACCAATTTCATCGGTTACCGGATGGTACTGCGCCGGCCTCACCCCTTGCTCGAGGGGGGCTTTCAGATTCCCACCCGGCGTGACCTCGATGCCCGCTTGATCGGTGGCGCGGCCTTGTTCGGCATCGGCTGGGGGCTCTCCGGTTACTGCCCCGGGCCGGCCTTTGCATCGCTCGCCGGCCTGAGCCTGCCGCTTGCCGCCATGCTGGTCGCCATGGTCGCGGGCTGGTTCCTGGCCCGGGTGGTGCCCACCAGAGGCTGATGGCGCTCAACCGCCGGGGGCGGGGCCACCCATTGCCTCAATAAGTTGCTCGGGGTCGGGTAGCCCCTCGATGCGTTCGAGCCGGTCACTCTCGCGGTACAGCGTGGTGGGGGTGGCGATCAGGTTGAGCTCATCGAACAACTGGTTGTTGGCGTAGACCTGCTCTTCGATGTCACGAGGCTGTGCCGAGGGTTGGATCTCCTCGCCGTCACCGCTGTGGGAGTGAAGTGCCGCCGCCGGGTCATCGGCGCCCAGCAATGCCGAGGCCTTGGCGGGGCTATCCGATTCGAGAATGCCGACCATGATATGGCGTAGTTGCACCGCGCCTGCCTCCACCCAGGGACGGCTTTGCTCCCAGAACTGACGGCAATACGGGCAGTTGGGATCGGTGAAGGTGTACAGTACGCGCTCAGCATCGGCGCGGCCATCGGCGATCCAGTGGCTTTCCTCGAGCCGTTGCCAGAGCTCGGCGTTCTGCGCGGCACGCACGTGGGTATCCAGGGCGGCGGCGGAAAGGTCGCTACCCTCGGCATCCACCAGCGTGCCGACCACCGCGTGTTCGCCACCCGGCAGCAGGTAGATGGCCACTTCACCGCCCTGGTAGCTGGCAGCGTAGCCGGTCAGTCCTTCCGGGGCTTCGAACTCGGCATGGATAGTGAGCCCCTGGGCAGTGAGCGCCTCGACGGGGGCGGGCCAGGGTGTTTCAGCGAATGCCACGGGGCAGGCGGCAAGCATGAGCAGGGCAGGTGTGAGCGAGCAAGTGGAAAATCGCATGGTGTCGTTCCAGGGCAGTCATAAGAGTGGTGGCGGCTGGGCGATGATGGCCTGACCCGTTACAATATGGCAACGCTATCTTGCCCCTCCACCCGGATCACGCCCATGCATTGCCCCTTCTGCGGAACCCACGACACCAAGGTCACAGACTCGCGGTTGGTGGCCGAGGGCGACCAGGTGCGGCGGCGTCGCCAGTGCGTGTCCTGTGCCGAGCGCTTCACTACCTACGAAACCGCTGAACTGGTGATGCCTCGGGTGATCAAGGGCGACGGCTCCCGTGAGGCGTTCGATGTGATCAAGTTGCGTGCCGGCATGCTGCGCGCGCTGGAGAAACGTCCGGTGAGTGCCGAAGCCATTGAAGCTGCGGTAGAGCGCATTCGCCAGACGCTGCGCGCCCGGGGGGATCGCGAGATCCACGCCCGCGACATCGGCGAGGAGGTGATGCACGCCCTGAAGCGTCTCGACCAGGTGGCGTATATCCGCTTCGCTTCGGTCTACCGTAGCTTTCAGGACATCGACGAGTTCCGCGCCGAGATCGATCGTCTGGCGCAGGAGCCTAGCTTCCAACCCGACGACCCCAAGCGCTGACGCAGTACGTTGCTGCTTTTTTTGATCACTACCAGGGATACTCCATGGCCAAGCAGCCCCCAGAAGCCTGGATGGCCCGGGCGCTCGAATTGGCCCGTCGTGGCCGCTACACCACCCATCCCAATCCACGCGTGGGTTGCGTGCTGGTCAAGCACGACCGCGTGGTCGGTGAGGGCTGGCACGAGCGCGCCGGCGAACCGCATGCCGAGGTGCATGCGCTTCGCCAGGCCGCAGGCAACGCGCGTGGCGCCACCGCTTATGTGACGCTCGAGCCTTGCTCCCATCAGGGGCGTACCGGGCCCTGCGCGGTCGCGCTTATCGAGGCTGGCGTAGGCAAGGTAGAGGTGGCCATGGCCGACCCCAATCCGGCGGTGGCGGGGCGCGGCATCGCCATGCTGCGGGACGCCGGCATCGAGGTGGCACTCGGCCTGCTCGAAGACCAGGCACGCGAGCTCAATCCCGGGTTCATCATGCGCATGGACCATGGACGCCCCTATGTGCGTCTCAAGATGGCCATGAGCCTGGATGGCCGGACCGCCATGCGTTCCGGCGAGTCGCAGTGGATCACCGGCCCCGAGGCGCGCCGTGAGGTGCAGCGCCTGCGCGCCCGCGCAAGCGCGGTGATGACCGGCGTGGAATCGGTGATCTTCGACAACTCACGGCTGACCGTGCGCCCCGACCAGCTTGCGCTTCCCGATGCAGAGGCCATCGCCGCGCGCCAGCCGCTGCGGGTGGTGGTGGATACCCGGCTGCGCCTGCCCCAGGCGGCGGCTTGCCTGCGCGAGCCGGGGCGTACCCTGGCGGTGGCGGGCCTTGGCGTCGATGAAGAGCACCGCCAACGGCTCGAGGAAGCCGGCGCCGAAGTGCTGGAGATGCCCATCGGAGAACAGGGCCGCGTCGATCTGCATGCTCTTCTTACCCACCTGGCCGACGTGGAGCAGATCAACGACGTGTTGCTCGAGACCGGCGCGACCCTGGCTGGTGCCATGCTCGACGCCGGCCTGGTCGACGAGATGCACTTTTTCATGGCGCCGACGCTTCTCGGCGGCGAGGCGCGGCCCATGTTCGAGTTGCCCGGTCTTGCCACCATGGATCAACAGCGTCCGCTGGATATTCTCGACATACGTGCTGTGGGCCGCGACTGGCGGATCATCGCGCGGCCTCAGCGAAGCTCGCCACCAAAAGCCTGACAACAATTCTCATTCCGCTCTGGAGGTTTGGCCGTGGCCTCCGGTAAGCTTGCCGCCTCGCCACAAGGAATCCCGCATGTCTTCACACGCCACCGCCAACAGCTTTCATGCCTTGAAGCGCCTGCTGCGCTACGCCAGGGGCTACCGGCGCCGGATTATCGCGGCGACCGTCTGTTCGATCATCAACAAGCTCTTCGATATCGCCCCCGAGATCCTGATCGGCGTGGCGATCGACGTGGTGGTCAACCAGGAGCGCAGTTTCGTGGCGCGGGCAGGCTTCGAATCCGCCCAGGAACAGATATTCGTGCTGGCGGTGCTGACCTTCTTCATCTGGGCGGGGGAGTCGATCTTCGAGTACCTCTACCAGATCCTGTGGCGCAACCTCGCCCAGCGCCTGCAGGCCGACATGCGCCAGGATACCTACGAACACGCCCAGCGCCTGGACATGGCATTCTTCGAGTCGCGCAGCTCCGGCCAGCTGGTGGCCACCATGAACGACGACGTCAACCAGCTCGAGCGCTTCCTGGATGGCGGCGCCAACGCGCTGATCCAGGTGGGTGTCACCGTGGTGGCGGTGGGCGCGGTGTTCTTCGTCATTTCGCCGCTGATCGCGCTGCTCGCCTTCACGCCGATTCCGCTGATCATCTGGGGAGCCTTCTTCTTCCAGCGCAAGGCCGGCCCGCTGTATGCCGATGTGCGCGAGAAGGTCGGTGACCTGGCAAGCCGGCTCTCCAATAACCTGGCCGGCATCGCCACCATCAAGAGCTTCACCAGCGAGACTCGCGAGGCCGACCGGCTGCGCGAGGTCAGCGAAGCCTACGTGACCGCCAATCGCCGGGCGATTCGCGTCAGCTCGGCGTTCATCCCGGTGATCCGCATGGCGATTCTGGCCGGCTTCCTGGCGACCTTTACCGTGGGCGGCATGATGGCGCTGCGCGGCGACCTCAACGTTGGGGCCTACGGCGTGCTGGTGTTCCTTACCCAGCGCCTGCTGTGGCCGTTGACCGGGCTTGCCGAGGTGATCGACCTGTTCGAACGTGCCATGGCCAGCACCCGGCGCATTCTCGACCTGTTGGCGGTGCCGATCACCGTGCGCGACAACCACGACCGCTCGCTGGCCAAGCCGGTGCGCGGCGAGGTGAGCTTCGAGGCCGTGAGCTTTCGCTATGTCAGCAGCGGCGTGGGCGTCGACGGTATCAGCCTGCATGTGCCGGCGGGCCATACCCTGGCGCTGGTGGGCGCCACGGGCTCCGGTAAATCCACGCTGATCAAGCTGCTGCTGCGCTTCTACGACCCCAGCGCCGGTAACGTCTGCATCGATGGCCAGCCGATTGGCGAGGTGAGTCTGCGCTCGTTGCGCCAGTCGATTGGCCTGGTCAGCCAGGATGTCTACCTGTTCGAAGGTTCGGTACGCGACAACATCGCCTATGGCCGGCCCGAGGCCAGTGACGCCGAAGTGGTCGAGGCGGCGCGCACCGCCGAGGCTTGGGAGTTCATCCAGGCGTTGCCGGAAGGGCTCGGCACCGCCGTGGGCGAGCGCGGCGTGCGGCTCTCGGGTGGGCAGCGTCAACGGCTGTCGCTCGCTCGTGCGTTGCTCAAGGATCCGCCCATCCTCGTGCTGGACGAAGCCACCAGCGCGGTGGACAACGAAACCGAAGCGGCCATCCAGCGCTCGCTGCGCAAGATCGGCCACGGCCGCACGGTGATCATGATCGCCCACCGCCTCTCGACCATCGTTCATGCCGACGAAATCGTGGTGATCGAAGCGGGCCAGGTGGCCGAGCGCGGCACCCACCACAGTCTGCTGGCCGCCGATGGCCGCTACGCCGCCCAATGGCGCGTGCAGACCGGCGCGGTAGAGGAGCCCCCCGTCTTGACCTGATGCACGAATCCGCACAGCCCAGAGGCGCGTCAGTGCTTGTTCCACGCAGGGTTGTGGCCAAGACTGCAGAAGCGATCTCGTCCCGGGGTCGCGTTCGCTCGGGAGGTGGTGGCAATGTGCGTAACGGCAAGGGAATGTGATCGGCGGTGGGCGCGGAGGTGGCATCCACTGACGGCTGGCGTGGGCATGCTGCTTGCCGTTGCGTTGGTGTCGCCGCTTCAGGCGCAATCCGCGCCACTCTCCGCGGAGGATTCCGACCCCCGCACGCTGGGCTGGATGCAGGGCTTCCCGCCACCGCCAGATCGTATCATTGGCCAACCCGAAAGCAATTATTTCAGCTTCCCGAAACTGCGTTGGACGGTCTGCCATTTCCGCGAACTGCTACCGACGCGACAGGTGAGCCGTGGTCTGGGGGCGCCTACCACGCTGGAGTACGCACTCGATACGGGTATCGACGCCGTCACGTTCACACCATTGGGTGGGGATGCCCCCATGACCTGGAAGGCCTCTCTGACTGCCAATTACACCGATGGCCTGTTGATCATGCATCGGGGCAAGGTCGTCTATGAGCACTACGCCGGCTGCCTGGATGAGGCGGGCCAGCATGGCGCCATGTCGGTGACCAAATCGATGACGGGCCTGTTGGCGGAAATTCTCGTGGCCGAAGGTCAGCTGGACGAGACCGCCCAAGTGTCCAGCCTGATCCCGGAGCTTCGCGACAGCGCCTTCGGCAATGCCACGGTGCGTCAGGTCATGGAGATGACCACGGGGCTCGACTATAGCGAAGACTACGCCGACCCCGAGGCCGAAGTCTGGACCTATAGCGCCGCCGCCAGCCCGCTGCCCAAGCCCGAGGGCTACGTCGGACCTCGCACATATTTCGAGTACCTGGCCACCGTGCAAGCGCAAGGCAACCACGGCGACGCCTTCGGCTACAAGACCATCAATACCGATGCTCTGGGGTGGATCATCGCGCGCACGAGCGGGCATTCAGTGTCCGATCTGCTTGCGGCGCGTATCTGGGGCCCGATGGGAGCGGAGCAAGACGCCTACTACACGGTCGACTCCATCGGCACTCCCTTCGCGGGCGGCGGGCTGAGTGCCGGGTTGCGCGACCTGGCGCGCGTCGGGCAGCTTGTGCTCAACGAGGGCGAGCTCAATGGCCAGCGTTTGTTTCCTGCTGCAGCCATCGAACGGATACGCCAGGGAGGCGACAAGTCAGCGTTCGCCAAGGCTGGCTATGCCCTCTTGCCCGGAGCCAGCTATCGGGGCATGTGGTGGGTTCTGCACAACGAACATGGCGCCTTCGCGGCGCGTGGTGTACATGGCCAGACGATCTACATCGACCCAACCGCGGAGATGGTGATCGTGCGTTTCGCCTCGCATCCGGTGGCTGCCAATTCGGCCAACGATCCCACTTCACTGCCTGCGTATCAGGCCGTGGCCGACTACCTCATGACCAGCGAATAGTCCTATGCCAGTGGACGGGCACCAGCTGAAACCGGCTGGGGCCTCTGGTCTCATCCATTGGCATTCGCTATCATACGCCAGCGCTATTCGGCGCTTCTGCTACGGGCCTATAGCTCAGTTGGTTAGAGCAGGGGACTCATAATCCCTTGGTCGCTGGTTCGAGTCCAGCTGGGCCCACCAAATTCAGGTTTCATTGCATTCCAGAAAATGCCAATAGCCGCACCACAAGCGGCTTCGAAGGTCTTCCGCCGTTTCAAGAGATACCTCTGTGATGCTTGTCATGTCCCTATTAAAGGGGGGCATGAATGGGGGCATATTCTCTCGTTGCTCAGCAGGTGCCCCCATGAGCTATCGCCAGACGAACAAGTTGACCGCTACCGTCGTTCGCAACGCTAAGCCCCGCGATAAGACCTATCGGTTATCCGATGGGGGAGGGCTCTACTTGAAGGTGACGCCGAATGGAAGGAAGTACTGGCGGCTGAAGTACCGCTTCCACGGCAAGGAAAAGCGCTTGGCCATCGATGTCTATGGAGAGCGGGACGACAGAGTGCTGCTTGCTCAGCCTCGCACCACGCTGACAAGCACCCTCGCAGTGGGGGGAGGTCCCTAAAGAAATTGCGTAAGTCTTTCTACGTAAAGTAAAGGGAGGTTTTCCTACGCGGCATCTAGTACGCGCATTTCAACATGCAGCCCCGCTGCTACCACCATGTTCACCAGCGTATCGAGACCAAACAGGTGGATTTTGCCACGCATCAGATCGGACACCCTGGGTTGAGTGACGCCCAGCCGCTTTGCGGCTTCACCCTGGGTCCACCCCTTCCGGGCAATGTGCTGCTCAAGGGCCATCATCAGACCGGAGCGAAGCTTCATGTTTTCCGCTTCGGCGGCAGTGTCCTCAATGGCGTCCCACACGCTGTCGAATGTCTCATTACTCATTGTGTCACCTCGCTTAGCAAGTCGCGGTATCTGGCTTCAGCCAGATCGAGATCCGCCTTACTCGTCTTCTGGGTTTTCTTCTGGAAGCAGTGCAGGACATAGACAGCCTCGGCGAGCTTGGCGACGAAGATCACCCGAAACGCTCCGTTAGCGTCTCTGATGCGAATTTCCCGCACGCATTGACCAACGGTAGTCATTGGCTTCCAGTCTTTCGGCTCAAGCCCCCGTTGCACCTTGTCGAGCTGGTATCCCACTTCCTGTCGGGCTGTCGCTGGGAAAGCTCGAAGGTCGGCGAGAGCGCTACCTCGGAAATTTAGAGGTTTGTGTTCTGACATGTCGCATTTATACAACATTTTATATAAACACGCAATGCAGAGAGGCTTCCCCCTTCCGTACCTGAATTCAAGCAATAAGCGCAGAACCTGCGGTATCCAGGGCTCCTGTGTCGACGCCGGAGCTATAAGTCCGTATCCGTAAAGGGGGTGCGGCCTCGTGCGCGAAGACCATGCGGGCCGGCCGATGAAGGACTTCACGGGCATATCGCCTGGAAGGGCTCATGGCTCCACCCTTTCAAGGTTTGGGGCCTCAGGGAATCCCGCCACGAGTCAAACCAAAAAATGGACAGAGTAGCCATCCTGGGCTATAAATTTTACACAAATTGTTACTTTAGGCATTAAAAATATCAACAATGCAAGTACCTGAAAAATAATGAAAAAACTCATGACAGGGAATAATTCAAACAATGCAACAGCTCTTTTATGGCAATCCAGTTCCGCTGAATTCGCAGCGGCATCGCGACTTATCCTTGAAAACAAGCAAGAATTTTCGGTTCGCCCGACACGTGAACTCGTGTCCTGTCATGGCGGCGGAATTCTCTGCTGTTTCGGCTGAGTATCCCATTGTCTTCGCGGGGTCCGACGAGGCGGTATTGCCCGCTGTCGTTCTGGGAACGCGGGATGGTGAAAATCTCTATGTGGATAACGATGGGCGTTGGCGTGGCCACTACGTCCCAGCGTTTGTTCGTCGATATCCCTTTGTTTTTTCAAGTAACCCTGATGGCAAAACACTGGTCCTCAACATTGATGAGGAGTACGAGGAATTCAACCGGACAGGCCATGGGGAACGCTTGTTCGATGCTGATGGCAATCAGACTCAGTATCTTCAAACTATTCTTCGGTTTCTTCAGGAGTATCAGGCTCAGTTCCAGCGGACACAGGCTTTCTGTCAACAACTTCTGTCGCTCGATCTCCTGCAGCCCATGCAGGCACAGTTTACCCTCAACAGCGGTGAGAAGCGGACCCTGGGCGGATTCAGGGTCGTGGATCGTGAGAAGCTGAAAGCCCTTCCTTCCGAAGAGCTGGCCGGCATGTGCCGACGTGATGAGCTGGAGGTGCTCTACCTGCATTTGGCCTCCCAGCGACACTTCCGGGGCATGCTGGAGCATATGTCCTCACCCTCCGAATCTGAAGGTGCACTGGCCGAGCCGGTGACCAGCGCTGAATCCGAGGACATGGATGGTGGCGAAACGGAAGCCGTGGATGCGCTAGGCACTGGCAAGGATGATTCGGAAAAACTGGCCTCTTCATGATTCGCGGGATACTCGGGGACGCCATCAAGGCGGCACCGATCTGCATGACGCTGTTCTCTGGCCATGTTGTTGCCGATGCGGAATTCGACTGTGTCATGGACCCCGCGGAGGTGGTGCGCTTGGCCACTTCATCGGGGGGGATCATCGCGAGCATGGAGGCCGAGCGCGGAAGTGAGGTGCGTGCCGGGCAGCCGGTGGCTCACCTCTCTTCACAGGTGGAAGAAGCCAGCTTGAAGGTATTGGAGACACGCGCGGCAAACCTCACCGCCATCAATGCGCAGAGGGCAAGGCTGCGCTATCTCGAAGCCCGCCTTGAAAGGCTTCGAAGTTTGAATGCGCGCGGGTTGGGAACGTTGGATGAGTTGCAGGAGATCGAGGCCGAGGCCGAGGCCAGCCGAAATCTGCTGATGCAATCCGAAATCGAACGCGAGATCGCAGGGCAGGAGCTGGCACGCGCCAAGATCGCCTTGGAGACCTTGGTCTTGCGCAGCCCCATCGACGGTCTGGTGACAGAAAAGGCCCGCGCCGTCGGTGAATATCTCCACCCCGAATCGCATGTGGTGACCATCGTGGGGATGGACCCACTGCATGTAGAGACCTTCCTCCCAGTGATGATGTATGGGCGTATCGCTGAGGGAGATGTCGCCAGTGTCCGGCCAGCTGCTCCGGTCGAAGGGGAATACCAGGCTGAGGTCATCGTGGTGGACAAGGTGTTTGACGTAAGCGGCGGTTCCTTCGGGGTGCGGTTGTCGCTATCCAATCCCGATAACGAGTTGCCGGCCGGCCATCGTTGCGTCGTCGAGTTTGTGTTGAAAGCGCCGGGCTAACTCATCAAGAGAGGACGTTCATCATGGGTCTCATTGGCTCGTTTCCAAACCGGCGTGAAAGACGACGTGCGCAGGCATTGCAGAGAAAATCGGTGGCGACGTCCCTGCCGACTGGCTTGACCTGCGCAGACTGGGCACAGCGTCACGGTCGCAAGGCCGGTGGGGCCGCCAGCGCAAGCTGGACTCACAACCTGCTGCGCCGGTCGCTGGGTGGCCTCTCCCTGGCGGCATCACGTGGAAAGGGCAAGGCCGCCGATGTCGCCAGCCAGCGCCTCATGGCCCTTGAGCCCATTGAGCCGCGACTTCTGCTGAACGCCGATATCCCCGGCCTTGATCTGATGCTTGTCGATGACGAGAACCGTGATCAACAGGTCCTGATTCGGATGGTCGAAGAGGCCGGTGCCGGCGCCGAGGCCGGCCAGGCGATTCACCAGCTCCAGGTGATCGATCAGGATAACGACGATGAGGTGCTCGTCGAAGGGCGTCTCGACGATGTCACGTCCCTGCGCCTGGAGCTTGGCGGCGGCGACGATCGGGTGACGATCGATGCGGCGTCCTTCAATAGCCGAATTCTGCCGCTGATCCTGGTTGATGGTGGCGAGGGCGACGACCGGTTGGTATTCCATGCCAGTGACGCGACCGACTGGCAGCTGGAGGGTGACGGCTATGGCGAGGTTGCCCTTCCGCGTCCTGTTGCCTTTTTCGGATTCGAGACATTGGAGGGCGGTGATCAGGACGACACCTTCACCGTTCGGCCCGGTGCGGGTACGCCGGGGTTGATTGGCGGCTCGGTCGGAGAGGATAGTCTGGTTCTCGAGACGACGTCACCGACCACCTGGACGATCTCCTCTGCCGGTGCGGGCGATGTTGACGACGGCATCGCCGACTTTGATTTTGCCGGCATGGAGAATCTGACCGGCGCTGACAACGTGGACGACACCTTCGTGGTTAGGCCGGGCGGTGCGCTGGCCGGGATCGCCGACGGCGGCGAGGGCGGCATCGACCGTCTAGTGGTCGAGGGCAGTTACAGCTCGGTCACCGCGACACTGGATGGCGCGACGACGATTCTCGATCTGGACGGCAAGCGGGTCGCCTTCGCCGGCCTTGACGAGTCGCTGGTCAACGGCAACGACCTCCAGCTCGTGGTGCTGGGCACCAGCGGGGACGACCATGTGGTGCTCGAGGAAGGTGCCGCCGCAGGTAGCTTCCAGATCCGCAGCACCAACGATAGCTTCGAGACCCAGGCCTTCACGAACTCGGTGCTGACGGTGGTGCTGGGGCTGTCGACGGGCAACGACAGCTTCACCGCCACGCTGACCGAGGACAACAGCTTCGCCGGTAACGTGATCATCGCCGAGACGGCGAACTTGACGCTGGGAGATGTGCGCGGCATCGATGGCAGTCTCTCGGTCGAGACCTTCTCCACCGTGAACCAGGCCGCACCGGGCGAGCTGGACTTCGACGGCTCGTCGATCAACGTGGAAAACGACGCCGTGATCGATATCACCGGCGACCTGTCCCTGGTGGTCAACGCCAATGACGTGCTCGACGCCTCGAACTTGCAGGGCTGGATCAGCGTGCCCATCGTCAAGGGGGCGATCAGCATCGGCGATCGCGCCTCGATCTCAGCGCGCGACGTGGTGGCTGAGGTCAAGACCACCAACGAACGTCAGATATTTCTCAGCATCGACGCCGATGCCTTGCTGGCCATGGCGCTCGAGGATGCCCGTGTCGCCGGGGCCACGGGCTGGGGCAGTCTCGGCCTGGCTGACAACGGTAACGGCACGGCCACCTTCACCCGTGCGTCGGGCAACTGGGCCGATGACGGCTTTGCCGCCGGCCAGGACTTGCTGCTGCTGGACGAAGGTTCGGGCCTGAATCAGAGCTTCCGCATCCTGTCATTGGATGGCGATGACGCCGAAGTGGCGCTGGACCCCGGTGTGACACTGCCGGGTGCGAGTCTGAGTGAGGCCGCAGGCGTCGAAATCGGTGCCTATGCCTTTACCCGAATGACCGGTAGCGATCGCATCGTGTTCGGGTTGGTCGACGACGGCGCGGGGGGCACCGCTCCCGCCATCCTGCGAGCGGTGCCCCAGGCCGACCCCGACGCCGAGCTCTCCACCGGCGCAGTTGTGAGTTTCTCGGGAAACACCATCAACCGCACCAGCGGGACCTGGGCCGATGACGGCTTCGCCGCGGGCCAGGCCATCGAGATCGCCGGCAATGGTGCCAACAACGGCACCTATGTGATTGAGTCTGTCAGTGGCGTGACCCTGACGTTGACCGAGGCGCTGGCCGAGAATGGCGCGGCCAAGGACGGCTTGAGCATGCGTGGCCACCTGCTGGGCAGCTTCCTTGACGACGGCTTCCAGGCAGGCGATCTCATCGCCGTGCAGGGTTCCGGCGATAACGACACCAATTTCCGGGTCGCCGAGGTGAGCGATCGCGTGCTGGTGCTCGAGGCATCGACTGGCATCACCGGCCAGGAGATCGACCTCACGGCTGCCGATGCCCCGGCATTGGTGATTCAGAAGGCCAACGAGAACGTCGCACTCGAGAATCTGCCGCTGGTGCTGCTGGATGCCGATGGCAATGCCATTACCGCGGCGGACGGCACGCCACTGAGTTTCACCCAGGCAGAACTCGACGCCGCTCAGGCCAGCCAGAACCAGGTTCGCATCGGCGACAGTGACAGTACGCTCGCCGAGGATGTGTTGAGTTACCTCGTGGACAATCCGCTGACCGATTTCCTGACCGAATTCGGTCTGCGAATCATCGCCAGCACCGTGTCATCGACGGTCACCCTGGGTACCGATGCGAGTATTGGCGCCGCAGGTGATGTGACACTGCGCGCCCAGACCAGCGCTGATGTCGATGGCTCGACACCCAGCGTGGTGGGCGGGCTGAGCGTCGTCTACTCCAAGGCCTCCGCCGATATCACCCTGAAGCGTGGCGCCGCCATCGATGCGCAGGGCTCGGTCGTGGTGGATGCCTCGACCGCCCATAGCGTTACTGCGGATGCCAGCGTCACCTCGGGCACGATCGTAAACCCGGCACAGGGCGCGGTGGACGGCCTGGTGTCCGACACCTTCGACCGTACGCTCGGGCAGGTGAACCCGGCCTTCGGCACCGCCTTCGGTTTCCTGCAAGCCCAGGTGCCGGCGCTGACCGGCTTCGTGCGCGTGCCCGGTCCGGCCATCGCGGTCGCGGTGGGCGTGGCCGACACCGATACCTCGATCACCATCGAGACAGGTGCCTCCATCGCGGGCAGTGCCATCTCGGTACTGGCCAATGTGGATGAGTACGATCCGGCCGAGGAGACACCGGCCGACAGGTTCACGGCGATCACCAACAGTTATGGCGTAGGCGCCGGGGCGACCATCTATCAGCCGGGCAAGAACCAGGGCTTCGGCATCTCCGCCGCCTTCAGCATCACCCAGTCGGACGCCATCATCGATATCGCGGGTGACCTGGAGACGACTGCCGGATCGGATGGCGATATCGTGATCGCCGCGGCCAGCGTCAACGATGCCAACAGCGTCAGCGCGGCCTCCTGGGTGCGCGAGTCACCCCAGGGTGCTGGGGGCCTTGGGGCTCTCCTCTCCGGCTTTCCCACTGCCTTCTCCGAACGCGTCGGGCAGATTCAGAGCGAGCTGCGCAGCCAACAGGCCCTCAACAGCCTGCTCAACGAGAACCCGGGTGCGGTCAGCCTGGCGGCGGGCATCGCCTTTTTGATCAGCCACAACAACGCCGAGATCAAGCTCTCGAGCGGCGCTCAGGACCCGGCCGGTGGCGTGCGTGCCGACGGAGCACTGAGTGTGGCGACGCTGGCGATCGAGAACCCCAGCGTCGGTGCGGCGGGCGCCTCCGAACCGGGGGCAGAGACCGATATCAGCGGTGGCGTCGCCTTCGCACGCTACGTCAACCAGGCCCAGACCAGGCTGTTGGATGGAGCAGTGCTGACGGCGGGGGGGCGCGTCGACACCACTGCCTACGCCATCATTCCCAACCAGATCACCCTCGATGAGCTGTTCTTCCAGGACATCCAGGATGCCAGCGAGACCTTCGACGAGGAGACCGCCGCCGCCAACCAGATCAAGGACGAGGACGCCCGCGATGCGGCGCTTCAGGAGGCCCAGGAGAAGTACACCGCCGCCATGGCCGATGCCACTGCGGCCCTGGTCAACTTCCCGCTCGACCTGGTGAAGAACCGTTTCTGGGGGCTCGGGGGGCTCGAGGGCTTCCTCTTCACCTCATACGTGAACTCGGGCGGCGGCGGCACCTATGCCTCCAACAACCCCAATGATCAGGTCTCGGTGATCGACAAGAACACCGGCAAGGTTGCGCTGGATAGCAACGGCAATCCCAGGACCAAGGCCGCCGACACCGCCACCCAGGAAGCCGGGCTCGCCATCGCCGGGAACATCAACATCCTCAACTTCGAGAACACCGCCACGGTCGATATCGGTGAGGACGTGAAGGTCGAGGCCGGTGAGTCGCTGACGGCGGCCAGCAATGCCGAGATGGAGAGTATCAACCTGACCGGGCTGACCAGCCTGTGGGACATTGTCTGGAACACGGTCTCTAAGTTCACCGACAGGTTCGATGACCCCCTCGACGACTCCTCGGGCGCCGAAGGCGGCTACGGGGCGAACATCGGGCTGCGCGTGTTCACCAACAAGGCGCTCACCACCGTCAATGGCGGGTCACAGCTCGAGGCGACTGCCGGCGATGTCGCGGTGCTGGCCAATACCCGTGATCTGCATGTCAACCTGCACGAGATCGGTGCCTCAGGTGGGGAGGTCGCGGTCTCGGGCAGCATCTCCGTCGATGTGGTCAACAACGAGAGCCGGGCCCAGGTGGACGAGTCGGTCGCGATCGACAGCGACGGCCATGTGGAACTCAAGGCGGACAGCGACCTGCTGCAGGTGAATGTCGTGCTGGCCGGCGCCGAGAGCGAGGCCGACGCCGGTGCGAGCAGCACGGCGGTCGGTGCGGCTATCGGCATCAACGTGGTCACCTCGGTCACCGAGGCAGGCTTCGCGGATCTTGACGAGACCCCTACGGCGATTGCCCCCGTGGCGTGGAGCGACCCGGACGAGGCACGGGTGCAGGCCGGCGGCGATGTCCGCATCGAGGCGACCCGTTCGGAGATCTTCTCGCAGACGGCGCTGGCCGGGGCATTGAAATCGTCCGGTGCCCCTGGCGATGGGGGTGGCCAGGGCGGCGGTGGCCAGTCCGATGGCATCTTCTCGCAGCTCTCGGGCATGCTGGGCCGCTCCGACCCCAACGGCCTGTTCCAGGAGAACTGGCAGGCCAACAGCCCCGGCTCGACGCTCACGCCGCCGGATACCCAGGCGCCTGATGCCTTCGATCGCAACAGCAATGGCATCGCCGCCGCCGGCTCGGTGCTGGTGGACGTCTCCAACGCAACGGTCGGTGCCACCATTGCCGCCGGCACCTCGATCAACGCGGGCGGCGCCGTGCGTGTGCTGGCCGGTTTCGAGCGCGACCTGGTGATGGTGGATGGGGGCTTCGTTCTCGACAGTTCCACCACCAGCGATCGCGGCGCCCTGGCCGGTGCCTTCGGCGTCGGCGTGGCGACTCGTACCGTCAAGGCGGATGTCACCGGCGCGATCATCCACGCCGACGCCCTGGAGGTCTCGGCCAAGCGTCGCGACCTGGCGGTCGCCATCTCCGCCGGTGGCGCGGGGGCGCTGCGTGGCGAGGTCGCGATTTCCGGATCGGTCAACGTCGAGGTATTCGATAGTACCGTCACCGCCAAGGTCACCGAAAGCCAGGTCGACGTGGCGGGCGACGCCGCAGTCACGGCGGAGGCCGACACGCTGCTGGTATCCATCGCCGGGGCATTGGGCGCGGTGGGCGAAGGCAAGGCCGGGGTCGGTGCCGCGGTGGGCGTTTCGAGTCATACGGACAAGGTACACGCCCACCTGGACGACACCACTCTCAACGCCGGGGGGGACGTCACGGTCAAGGCCCACAACGATCTCGACGTCATCTCGGTGGTGGCGAGTCTGGGCGCCTCGGCCACCGGCAATGGCGGCAGCGGCCAGTTCTCCCTGCACCTGATATCGAACGACGTCGAGGCCCGCATCGGTGAAGACAGCCAGGTCACCGCCGAGAACAACGTGGCGGTGCTGGCCGCCGACGCCATCACGCTGGTCACGGTCACCGGCGGGGTCGCCATCGGGGGCAAGAGCGCCTTCGGCGTAGCCTTCTCGAGCAGCAATATCTACGACCGTAAGGTCAAGGCACTGATCGCCGATGGGGCGTCGGTCACCTCCCGTGCCAACGGTGCCAGCACATCATTCACCGACCTGCCCGATGGCACGGTCACGGTGGATGGTGTGCTGGTCAAGGCGGTGGCCGACGACGATGTAGTCAACGTCGTGGTGGGAGCCTCGATCGCCGGCTCGCGTTTCGCCGGGCAGGGGTCGATCCTGGTTGACACCAACGTCTCCGAGGTAAGCGCCCGGATCGGCACCGGGGAGGGGGCGTCGGCCAAGTACGCCCAGGTCACGGTGGAGAACGGCGGTGGCGTGAGTGTGGATGCCGACCATGACCTGGTGCATGTCGGTGTGGTGGGTGGTGTCGCGGCCGGGCTCGCCGGTTCGGCGTTCGGCGCCTCGGCGCATGTCGTCGTGCATCACCGCACGGTCGAGGCCACTATCGGCGCCTTCGCGGAAGTGACGGCGGACGATTCGGTCCTCGTCGCCGCGGATCTGGACGCGGTGCTGCGCTCGATCGTCTTTACCGGCGCCTTCGCCGCCTCGGGCGCGGCCTTCGGTGGCGCGCTGACCGTCAATGTCTTCAACGATTTCGTCACCGCGCAGGCGATGCGCGAGGCGCGGGTCATCAGTCACGATGGCGATGTCGGCATCGCCGCCGACCACCAGCTGGGCCTGACGCTGGTGGACGTCGCCGTGGCGGCCTCGGGCAAGGCGGGCATTTCCGCCTCGATCGGCATTGCCGTCCAGAATGCCACCACCAGAGCACTGGTGGGCAGCGCGGCCGAGATCATGGCCGGCGACAGCGTACTGGTCGACGCCGTGGGCATCGCCGAGATTCAGAATATCGTCGGTGGTGCCGCCGTGGGTGGCAAGGCCGGCGTGGGGGCCTCTGGCTTCGTGCTGGTGCGGCGTGACGAGGTCAAGGCCGATATCGGCAACGGGGCCAGCGTGACCGGGCTTGCCATCGGCGACGGCCTGCAGCGCGATAGCTACCTTCCCGACGCATCGGAAACCCTCAGCGGTGTCGCGGTGATCGCCGAGTCTCGCGAGAGCCTGGTGGGCGTGGCCGTGCAGGGGTCCGTCTCGGGGACCACCGCCGTGTCGGGGTCATTGCCGATCAGCGCGATCACCGAGCTCACCTACGCGCGCATCGGTGTCGGCGCACAGATCAACCTGCCCGCTCCGCAGCAGCCGACACCCGAGGACGACCAGAACGTGGTGGTGCGTGCCATCGACGATACCCTGGTGGTGCATGTGGCAGGCAACGTGGCCATCTCCGGCCAGGCCTCTGTCGGCGTAGGCGCGGATATTCTATCGATCGTCAAGGACACCTTCGCCAGGATCGGCGTGCAGGAAAACGACACGGAAGAGAGTGACCAGAATCCGGCGCCTGCCCCGGTGATCGCGGCGACGCAAGTGCGTGCCACGGGGAACGTTCTGGTGGTCGCCGAGGCGACCGACAAGCTGGTGTCAGTGGTGATCGGCGTGGCCGGGGCCTCGAAGGCCGCCGTCGCCCTCAATGCCAGCATCTACGTGCATGACAGCGACACCATCGCGCGCGTAGGCCCGCTGGCCGACGTGCGGGCAGAGGGGTCGGTGGTCGTCGATGCCTTCCAGGCCACGGATGCCGACCTGATCGTGCTCTCGGCGGCCGGCTCCGGCGTCGCCGCGGTCAACGGCGGGGCGGGCGTGGCCGTCTTCAACCGTACCACCGAGGCCATCGTCGATACCGGGGCCGAGGTGACGGCACTCGGGCTCCGTGATGGGTTGATCGATATCCGCACCGGCCTGGTGATCGAGGAGAGCCGACCCGCCGGGACCGCCTTGAGTGTCGGCAGCCAGGGCGTCAGCACGCAGGATAGCGCCTTCGCCGATATCGGACGCGACTTCGACCTGGGTCTGCCCAATTTCATCAACCCGGTCGCCGACGAGGAACAGGATGGCGATACGCTGTTCGCTCCTCAGTCGTTCCGTGCCCAGCGGCTCTCGGATGTGTCGGGCGCGCCGTCTTTCCGCGGGGTATCGATCACCGCCACCAACGTGGATGACGTGACCGCCTTCACCGGTGCCCTGACCGGAGGCGGTGTCGCCATCGGCGGCGGTGCGGTGGTCACCGTGATGACCGCCGGAACGCGTGCCCTGGTGGAAAGCGGCGCAAGCATCAACGGCCATGATGGCACTCCGGGTGCGACGCAGTCGGTGCAGATCGGCGCGGGCAGTGCCTTCGATACCCTGGGCATCGTCGCGGCCGCCGGGGGAGGGGGCTTCGCGCTGCTGCCCGTGGCGCACGTGGTGGTGGCGGACCTGACCACCGAGGCCCGAATCAACGCCGAGAGCGTCGCGGCGGCGGGCGATATCTCGCTGCGCGCCAGCGCCCACGAGGATATCCAGTCGCTGGGCATCGTGCTGGCAATTGGCGGCTCGGCGGCCCTGGCGCCGGCGATCTCGGTCATCGACCTGAGCGCCACCACCCTGGCCACCGTGGGCGCTTCCAGCCTCCTGGCGGGCGGCAATGTGCTGGTGGCCGCCGAGGCGGCCACCAACATCGATGCCCTGCAAGTGGCGATCGGCGGCAGCGCTGGCGCCGGCGTCGGCGCGGCGGTGGGTGTCGTCACGGTCAACAAGACCACCGAGGCGGTCATCTCCGCCGAGGCCAGCGTCACCGCGCTGGCCACCGGCAGCACGACCCTCTCGGCGTTGTCGGGCGAGGGCGTCGATGCCGAGGACGACCGCGAGAACGTCAAGGGACTGGTGGTCGAGGCCGTGAGCTCGGAGAACATCGATGTGATCGCGGCCGGGGTCGGTGCCGGGTCACTGGCCATCGGCGGCTCTGTGGCGGTGCAGTACATCGACAGTGACACCCGCGCCGCCATCGAGCCGGGAGCCAAAATCAATACCCCGGTGACGGGCACGGTGCCTGGCGAGGATCAAAGCGTCAGCGTCGGCGCCCTGAACAGTGTCGATCTGTTCGTCGTCGCCGGGGGCGTGGCGATCGGTGGCGGCATCTCGGCCGCGGCCGGGATCAATATCGCCGATGTGAAGAACGATACCGTCGCCTATCTCGGTGGGACCGTGAGCGCCAAGGAGCGCATCTCGGTGGCTGCGCTGTCGGACCAGCGCCTCGAGGGCGTGATCTTCTCGGGGGCCGGTGGCGCCGTGGCCCTCGGCGCCGCGGTAGGGGTCTATCGCATCGGCCAGGACCTCGCCATGACCGATGGGGCGAGCTATCCCTCGCCCGAGGACCCCGAGGATTCCGGCCAGAACCAGTCGGCCTTCCGGCCCGGGCCCGGTGGCGCAGGCCCTCTTGCCACCACACAGAACGCCAGCGCCGACTCGAGCCAGACACTGGTCGCTGGGTTGCAAGCGGGTCTCTCGTCGGGTAGCCAGTCGGATGACCAGTTGATCGTGGGTGGCGCCGCCGCCGCGGTGGAGGGTGCGACCGCATCCGCGCCGCCGCCCAACGAGGTGCCGATCGAAGCCGGCACCACGGCTTTCATCGCGCAGAACAGCAGCATCCAAGCTGGCGGTGCGATCGATATCGATGCCCGCCAGGTATCGCATATCGATGTGATCGTCGGCGGCGTGGCCTTCGGCATCCTCGGGGCCAGCGGTGGCATCGGCATCATCGAGACCGACAACGACGTCACCGCGAAAATCGCCCAGGGTGCCGTGATCAACCGTGGAGGCGATATCTCGGTCAGCGCGGCCCTGGACCAGACCGTGGACCTGACTGCCTTCGCCGGCGCTGGCTCGGCCTTCGGTTCGCTGTCTGCCGGTGTGGCGGTGATCACCGACAAGGGCGATGTGCGAGCGGTCATCGAGGACGAGGTGCAAATCGTTGCCGCCGGGACCGTGACCGTCGATGCCGCAAGCGAAGTCGTCCTGCGACCCAACGCGATCGCGATCTCGGTGGCCCTGCTCGGCGTGGCCGGCGCGGGGGCGGTGATCGATCTCACCGCGAGTGGCGAGACCAGCGCCACGGTGGGCGATGATGTCGCGATCGGCGTCGGTAATGTACCGGGCATGGCACAGGGCATGGAACCCGGCGTGGAAGGGGTGAGCGTCTCGGCCGTCGGCACTCTGCTGGTGGAGGACGACACCGCCACCAACGGCATGGTGATCGGTGGATCGGGCGGCATTCTGGCCGGCGCCGGTGGTGTCATCGAAGTTCGAGACCAACGCAATATCCTGGCGACGCTTGGCGAGGGCGCCGACATCCATGCCTCGGGCGAGGTGAGCATCGCGGCAATCTCCGGTTCGAGCCTCGAGGCGATCACCTTCGGTGGCGCGGCCGGGGTGATCGGCGGTGGCGTGATGATCTCGAACATCACCGTCGGCACGCGCACCGCAGCCGAGGTCAAGGGCCAGGAGAACCAGCGTAGCCTACTGCGCGCCGGTAGTCTGGCCGTCAGGTCGTTTGCGCAGAGCTACAGCTATGCCGAGGCGGAGGTTGTCTCGGTCGGACTGCTGGCCGGCGGGCGCGAGTCGGGGGCGAGCGCGGATGTCACCGCCACCAGCGCGGCAACCATCGGTGACAACATCGATGTGCGCACCACAGGCGGCATCGATGTTCTGGCGCAGAGCGCGATCGAGGCCGATACCCTGACCAAGGCCGGCGGCGGCGGCTTCATCGATGTGGGCTTTGCGAAATCGACCACCAATATCAACGCCAACCGTACCCCGTTAAGTGCGCCGACCACCCTGGCAAGCGTGGGCGCGGGGTCCGTGCTGATCGCCGGCGGCGACATCTCGATCCAGGCCGCCTATGACGTCGATGCCACTCCCTACGACCCCGAGATCGCATCGATCGACCCGGATGCCGATACCATCACCCTCTCCAACCAGACTGGCCTTGCCACTGGCGATCGAGTGCAGTACTCGGGCGGAGAGGCCGCGGCGCTGGGCCTCGAGGAGGGCCGCGACTACGCGGTGATCGAGGTGGACGCGCAGTCCATCCAGTTCGGCCAGGTCTTCAATCTCGGCTTCGATGACAGCGAGGACAACCCCGAGAGGGTCGGCGTCGACACCGTGTTCGACGTGATCCGCTTCGACCAGCCTCACGGCTTCGAGGATGGCGACCGGGTGCGCTTCACCGGAAGCGACCCGGTGTCACTCAAGGCCTCGGAGGAGGACCTGGCCGCCGGCCGGCTGTTGTTTGCCGGACACGGCCTCGACACGGGGGATGTCATCGTCCTGCAGCGCCGTGGAGGCGAGGAAGGTGCCTTCCAGGAGGAGACCTTCTATGTGATCGCGCGCGAACCGCTCGACCCCGACGACCGCGACGACGTCAATCGCAACACGATCTGGCTGGCTGCGACCCCCGAAGACGCCGAGGCGGGCACCGTCACCTCGCTGCTCGATGACACCCCCGAAGCGTATGCGTTGAGCGTCGAGCAGCCGCGGGCGGTGACGTTCGATGCGCCGCCACCGCTGCGCTTCGACCTGGCCGCCTTCGACCCGGAAAACGACCGTGTTACTGCGGTGGGGCACGGATTGGCCACCGGCGATCGCGTCGGCGTCAGGGTCTCTGGGACCGCGAGCGACGACACCGTGACGCTGTTTGCCATCCGTGTGTCGGCTGATGTGTTCGCGCTGGCCGCCTCGGCCGAGGACGCCGAGGGAGCGGAGGCTCTCGACCTGCTACAGGACCCGACAGGTGAGTTACGCCTGAACGACGGCACGAATGACCTCTTTGTCGCCGCCCCTGGCGCGGTCGAGTTCGTGATCACGCGCCTGCCGCCGTCGGAGGTGCTGACGGTGAACGGCCACGGTTTCGAGACCGGCGACGCGGTCAGGGTGCGCGCCGCGGGCGGTGAGGCCGTCGACCTTTATGCCATTCGTGTCGACGACGACCGCTTCTCCCTGGCGGCCACGATGGCGCAAGCCGAGGCCGATGAGGCACTGACGTTCGGCGTCGACGCGAGCACCGGCGGTATCGCGCTCTTCGACGGTGACACCGCCGTGTTGGTCGCCGACCAGGACGCCACCGGCTTCTCGTTCAGCCGCATCATGCCGGAATTCGTCGACCCGCTGTCGCTCTCTCGTGCCGACCTGGCGGACGCCGAGATCGCGCTGGAGAGCCATGGCCTGCGTACCGGCGACGCCGTGCGCCTGGGGCTGGCCGACCCGGATGCCACCGCCACCCGCTATTTCGTCATCGCCGTGGATGACGCCACCATCGCCTTCGCCCGCTCGGCGAGCGATGCCGAGGCGGGCGTTCGCGCCGACTTCCTCAGCGACGAGCGGATCATCAGCTATGCCGCGACGCCGCGGCCCGATTTCGCCCTGGAAGACGGGGTGTCCTACACCGTCAAGGTGATCGACGAGGTCACGATCAAGCTGGTGTCCGACGACCTGACGCTCAACACGGCGACCTTCGATTCCCTCGACGTCCTCGAAGGTGGCACCTTCACCCTCGTGGATCATGGCTTCGCGAACGGCGATGCGGTGACCTACGATGGACCGGCTGCGTTCAGCATCTCGCGGGAGGCGCTGGAATTGACGCTGAAGTTCGGTGACCACGACGACGACCCCGACACCGACGACAAGCTGGGTTTCTTCTTCGAGGAGGGCGCCAATGCCCTGGTGCTGCCCGGTTACGACCCGATCCAGCATGGCACCCAACTGGTCTATCGCGGCGGCGAGAGCCAGTCTGTCGACTTCCAGCCTGCGGCGGTAAACACCGACCCGGATGAGGTGGATTTCCTGTTGCCTGAGGACCGGGTATTCGGCTCCAGCATCACCATCGCCGATCACGGCTTCTCGAGCGGCGACAGGATCACCTATCGCCTCGGCGCGGAGGAGGATGCCGAGGCGATCGGTGGGCTCGAGGATGGTGCTCGCTACTACGTGACAGTGATCGATGCCGATACCTTCATGCTGGCGAACAGCCGTGATAACGCGATAGACAATGCCGAAAGACTGGATAATTTCTTCTTCTTTGGATTCAGCGGGCGTATCGAGCTGACCGATGCCGGCGCCGGCACGCACGTTTTCGACTACGTCGAGACCATCGGCAACCTGGTGGATGGCGATACCTATACCCTGCGCCAGACGTTGATCTTCGGGGATACCTGGTCCTACGAGCTTGTTGATGGCAGTGGCCGTGTGGCCACGCTCGACCGTGACGACCTCGAGGATGACGAGGCCCACACCTTCTTCCAGCCCGGCGACTACCCGATCTCGGACCTCGTCGACCGGCAGACCTACTATGTGGTCGAGGCGACGGCGGATACCTTCCGCCTGGCCCTGACCCCGGACGGGCCGGCGCTGGATCTGCCCGACCCCATCGAGCCCGGCGAGCAGACCCTGGCGGTGATGGGCCTGGACTTCCTCACCGCCGGTTTCGGCACCGCCTCGCTGGTGATCGACCTGCAGCAGGACGGCGGAGGCATCCTGCTGGGCGAGGGCGGGGAGGAGCTGTTCGAGCAGGTCTCCTTCGGTGGCGACGGCAAGAGTTCCGCCGAAGCGCGTGGCTTCAGCCTCTCTGCATTGGCAGGCTCGGCCAACACCGCCACTGTCACGGTGAAGCCCACGGTGACCGTGGCCATCGGTGATGCCGCCGAGCTGACCTCCACCGGCGGTGACATCACCCTGAAGGCGGATAGCATGAGCGCGGGCCTGGCCAAGGCCAACACCTTCGGCATCAGCTTGCTGGGGGGCTCGAAACAGTCCGACGCAGGGGTCGATGTCAACTCCCAGACGACGCTTGCCATCGCCGACGACGCTCTTCTCCAGGCGGCGGCGGATATCGTGCTGCACGGTACGGCCGACCACCGCGGGGAAGCCGAGTCGCGGGCCGAGGGCGGCGGCCTTGTGGTGTTTGACTTTTCCTACGCCGGGGCCACCGTCACCGAGACGAATCGCATCGAGATTGGGGCCAATGCCATGCTGGTGGCGGGTGGCACACTCGACATCAGCGGCCTGACCTCGGGCAAGGCGAAGGGCGACGCCTGGATTAGCAACGGCGGCCTGGGCGCCCGGGCAGTGGCTAACACTGGCGATGACGGCGCACGCTTCACAGCGACCAACGAGGTCGCGATTGGAGAAAGCGCCGAGCTGACCGCGGACCGCCTGTTGGTCCAGGTTCAGGGCACCGGCATCAACACTGTCGGCAAGGCCGACCTGACTACGGGAGGGCTCGGCACCAACGGCGACGCCACGGCGCCGTCGATCCTGACCTCCAACAGCACCATTGATATCGCCGCCGGGGCGCAGCTCACCGGCAACTTCGGTGTGGTGCTGCGGGCCCTCAACGGCGGAGCCGAGCATCGCAACGGTGCGGCGGCGGGCAATATCGCGACCTCCACGGCCATCGCCCGCAATCGGGCCTTGGCCGGCGATACCGACAGCACCGCCAACGCGACCCTGGCGTTGACCGCGACGGTGACCGCGACGGCCACCGCGACGGTGTTCGCCGGCCCCGGGGGCACGGCCGATGATCCCACTGCTGCGCTGCTGGTCGAGGTGGATACACCTGATGGCCTGGTCGGTAATAGCCTTGTTTTTGCCAACCAGCGTTCCGCCTCGGCTACCTCCCACCGCGGGGTGTTCGACTGGGGCACCGAGAGCACGCCCGGAACCACGACGCGCACCTCCAACATCGTCTGGGACGCGGACGTGGTGATCCACGCCGGACTGAAGCCGAGGCTGGTCGTGGACGAGGACGGCGAGATAGTCGAGGCGGTGAATGTCACCGTCAACGGTGGGAACAGCAGCGGCAATGTGGGAGACGAAGCCTTCTTCGTCGATGACATCGCGCCCACCCATTATGGCTGGATCGAGTTCCGCGCCGAGGGGCTGATCGAGAGGGTGAACGGTGCCGAGGGCACCTTCTACCTGCTGGATACCCTGAGCGAGGTGTATCTCGAGAACAATTCCGATGCGGCGATGACGGTGCGCAACATCGATGTTCAACTGACGGCCGACAAGACGCGGCCCGACGTGATCATCGACGTCGAGGCGTTCAGTAATAGCCTCGAATTCAACGTCGGTGAGGCGGCGTTGCCTACCTATGTGGAGATCCGCAACCTCGGCGCGGACGATCTCATCGTGGGGGGCACCATCAACAACCCGCGCGGCGAGACGATCCTCTTCAATCAGGGCGGCGACATTCTGGCGGGCGCCGCCCGTGGCGTCGGCCTCGACGGCACCACCGTCGCCGGCGACGAGATCACCCGCCGGTCGCTGGTCATCAGCAACGCGGTGGATATCGACGCGGTCGCCGGCAGTATCGGCACCAGCGCTGGGGGCCTCAATGTCGATCTGGTCAGCCTGGTGGTGCTGGCGCCGGCCGATATCGGCACGCCGGGAGCGGCACAGTGGCGCGAGGCGACACTCGAGGCGGATGCCGGGGGCAATGCCTTCCTTGACCTCAAGGCCCATTCGCGCCTGTTCGCACCTGACGATCTCGGCAGTGGTGCACTGAGCCAGACCGTGGGGCATGTTCAGGCCGGTGGTGAGGTCGGCATCGACCTGCGCATCGGCGAGCATGAACTCTATACCCCGGCTTCCGGCCTGGTAGAGGTAGAGGCGCGGAAGGACACTGATGTCTTCGATGCGTTTAGCGGCTATGTGCAGACCCACTACAAGGACGATCTGGGTGACGATGACCTGAACGGTGATACGCCACCCACTCGCCAGGCCGGCGACCGCTTCGTGTCGTTGCAGCAGGCCGATACGACCTACGCGTTCTTCGGCGACCAGGGCGAGTCCGTGCCCGGGATCATCGCGGGCGGCGATATCGAGATCCGCCAGCGCGACCCGATTGGCCTCGCCGACGACCCTGGTGTCAGCATCCGTGGCCTGGTCGATGCCGGTTCGCAGGGTGTTCTCGACGCCCTGGCGGCGGGCTTCGTCACGCTGACCGAGCTCAGCGACGACATGAACGTCGGCCGTATCGAGTCGCGGTATCACAACGTCATCCTGACGGCCAGGACGGGCAGTATCCTCGATGCCTTTGAAGACGCCGACGCCGATGTGCTGGGCGGAGCGATCACCCTGCGCGCCGACCAGGGACGTATCGGTGACAAGGGCGAGGGGCCGGATGGCTACCGCTCGCTCGACCTCGACAGCCGCCTGCAGGGCGGCGCGGCAGGCGTGACGGCGGACGCCCAGGGCGACATCTACCTGATCGAGACGGACGGCGATATCGGCGTGATCCGCGTCGCCTCGGAAACCGGCAACGTCCGGATCGAGGCCGCGGACGGCGGGGTCGTGGTCGCAGGAGGAGAAGCGACCCAGGTCGAGGGAACCGACATCGACCTGATCGCGCAGGCGGGCAGCATCGGCGCCGTTGGCTCGCCGCTGCATATCGACAGCTCCTTCAGCGGGAGCGGGCGGCTCTATGCGCTCGCCTCGGGAGGCATCTACCTGACCGAGACGGCCGACCAGCTCAACCTGCTGGGGGTGGTCTCGCTAACCGGTGACGTGGTCCTGCGCACCCCCGATACCGGAGCGACGCCGCTCGACGGCGAAGGGCTGGGCGAGAGCCTGGTGTTTTTGACCTCGGGCGTGACGCTGCTCGACGCTGCCGTGGACCATGCGCGGGTCGAGTCGGCCCGCGACGTCACGCTGCTGGTGGGCGACGATGTGACCATGCAGCTCAATAGCGTCATTGAATCCGGGCGCTCGGTGGCGATCTACGGCGATCATGGCAACGCGGACGCGGGGTTCGGCACCACGATGCTGCTGCGCGGCGCGATCATGCCGACGGACAGCTATATCGGCTGGTCGGCGGAGATCTTCGGCGAAGGCGACGCCGACCGCTTCGTCCTGGAGGATCTGTTCCTCGGCGGCGCGACTCGGGTGTCCGGGGCGGGCAACGAGGACCTGTTCATGGTCCAGCGGCTGGCCTCGATGACCGCACCGCTTGCCAGCGACCCCGACGGCAGCGTCAGCGGCTACGCGCTGACGCTCGACGGCCAGTCCGGGTCGGATGCCTACGCGATCCATACGGCCGGCTCGCAGGTCCAGGACGCGGACGGCTACCGCGACTACGTGATCAGTGTGCTCGACAGCGGTGCGCCGACGGATGGCTCGGACGTGCTCGACATCTACGGGGTGGACGCTGACGCATCGCAGGACGGCAGCGATACCTTCCTGATGCGCCGCCTCGCCGCCATCCCCGGTGAGCCCGGCGCGGACCAGCCGGGAATGGTTGCCCTGCTGCACGGCACGCCCGAACAGGCGACGCTTACCGATGGCCGCCCGTCCGAGGTGGAGCGGATTCACTACGACCGCAACGTCAACGGACGCCTCACTGTGCATGGCCTGGGCGGCGACGATGTCTTCCTCAGCGATGACACCACCGCGGTCATGACCCTGGACGGCGGAGCCGGTAACGACCGCTTCCAGATCGGCCAGCTGTTTGGTTCGCCCCGCGACGCGGCGGCGAACATCGGTGCGGCCGATGTGTTCGGCACGACGCAGACCACGGCGGGTTGGCTCAGTCGCGGCAACGGCGCGGCCCTGCTGGTCGCGGGCGGTGAAGGCGACGACGAGGTGGTGGTCTACGCCAACCAGTCCGCACTGCACCTGGATGGCGGGGTGGGCAACGACGCCTTCACCCTGCGCGCCTTCGCCCTGACGGGGGAAGAGACGCGCTACATCGTCAATGCCCCGGTGTCGATCGACGGTGGCGAGGGCTTCGACAAGGTCACCACGCTTGGCACCGAACGCGATGACGCCTTCGTGATCACCGAGAAGGGGCTCTTCGGCGCGGGCCTTGCCGTCAGCCTGCTGGGGGCCGAGGAGCTACGCGAGATCGATGGCATGGAAGGGGATGATACCTTCTTCGCCCGGTCGACCCTGGCCGCCACCCTGACGCGGGTGATAGGGCACCTGGGCTCCGATACGGTCAACGTCACCTCCGATGTGACCCTGCCGATCGTCTCGGCCTCTGCCGAGGGAACCTCCAGCCTGATCACGCATCGGGTCGCGGATTCGGGCGAGGATTACGCCTACGCCCCGCTGCCCGGCCTGGCGCCGACCATCGCCAGCCCGGATGCCGATGCCGGCCTGGTAGTGATAGAGGAGACCGGGGTGGGCACCACGGTCGGCGAATCGGGCCTGGTGGACAGCTACACCGTGCGGCTGGCGCGGGCACCGGCACCGGGTGAGACGGTCTATGTCACCGTCTCGGCGGCGCGCACGGGCAGCGACGCCCCGCTGGCCGACACCGTCTGGCTGGCGGCGGCGGAGGGCGGCTTTACCCGGACGGTGACCGTGAATGGCGACGACCAGACGCGTGCCAACCGTGACCTGGTGTTGGCCTTCACCGCCGACAACTGGAGCGAGGCGCAGACAGTCCACGTCATGGCGCCGGACGATACGGCGTCCGAGGGCACACGGACGGTGATGATCAGCCATCGGGTGCGCAGCGACGATACCCGCTTCGACGGCATGGTGGTGCGCAATGTCGCGGTGACGGTGCTCGACAATGACCGTCCGCAACTGGTGATCAACGAGCTTGGCCCGGACGGCGAAGCGGATGGCTCGACACGGGTGCTGGAAGGGGCGGACGGCAGCGCCGTCAGCGATCGCTATGACCTGTCGCTGAGCCTGGCGCCCGCCGAGGGCGAGACCGTGCGCGTCTACCTCGATCACGACGAGCAGGTCACTCTCTCGGGCGAGCGGGTGCTGTTCGACGACGGTCGCGCCTATGTCGAGTTCACCGCCGACGACTTCGATCAGCCGGTGCGGGTCACCGTCTCGGCGGTCGACGACTGGATCACCGACGGCACGCTGGTGTCGCGGATCTCCCACCACATCGAAGCCAACGGGCTCTATGCCGATGCGGCCGGAGAGGCGCTGGATGTGGTGGTCGTGGACGACGAGACGCCGGGGCTGTTCATCACCGAGACCGGTGATGGCACGCGGCTGATCAAGGACAGTCTCGACGCCGAGGGCAACCCGCTGGGCGTGGGGCAGGGCGACAGCTACAGCCTCCGTTTGACCGCGAAACCCGAGGCCGATGTCACCATCGACCTGGTCTCCGATGGCCAGATCGTGTTCCTCGTCGATGGCCAACCCGCCGATCAAATCACCTTCACGCCTGAGAACTACGCCGAGGCCGTGACGGTCGAGGTGGTCGCCAACCCCGAGGCCAGCCTGCCGGATGAAGCCCAGCCCCTGCGCGGCTTCGCCAACCAGCCCCATGACCTCAACGCCATTCGCGGCGCGCTGGAGGTGATCGGCGGCGTTCTCGTCACACGCGAGTTCGTGACGGCCGGAATGCTGCCGGGAGAGCTCAACCCCGACCTGCCCGAGCGCCCGGTGTCCGATGATCCCCAGGACCTGACGGCCATCGATACGCTGAACGTCTTCGATGATGGCGTGATGAGCGACCGCGACGGCGTGCTGACCGACGCGATCCTCACCGGCCTGGGCATGGGCGGGGACTTCACGTTCGGCGAGACCGCCTTCGGCGAGGCTGCCGAGGTGGCGGGCGGCATCACCTTCGGCGCTGCCGGCGCGGCCTCGGAAATCGAGATCCTGAACCTTTTGATGGGCCAGGGCAACGACAGCCTGGTGATCGAATCCACCCTGCTGACCGACGCGGATCATGGCGGCATCACCACCATCCATGGCGGCGGTAACCGTTACGCCGACGTGGCCCCGGGCGAGCCGACCCCCACTTTGATAGGCGGTGACACCATCCACGTGCTGGGTGGCGGTGGCGTCGACTCGCCGCTGGTGATCCTTGGCGATACCACCGACGACGGCGCCTTCTATGCGGGGGATCCGGCGACTTCGTCCTCCGCCTCGTTTGGTGTCGCGCCGGCGCTCAGCTATCCGTTGGCGAACCCCTTCCGTTTCGAGGGCAACGATCTGATCGACGCCTCGGCGCTGTTCGCCGGGCTGGATGCGGCGTCGCTTCCCGCGGTGGGGGTCTCGATCCATGGCGGCGGCGGCGATGACATCATCCTCGGCAGCCAGGCGGGCGACCACCTGACCGGTGGAGCGGGTGACGACACGATACTCGCCGGTGGCGGCATCGATCATGTCTACGGTGACTCGGGGCTCGACATCGACCCGGTGGGCCGCGTGCTGAGCATTCCCACCGGCGCCAGCGCGGGTCGCGATACCCTCGATGGTGGCAGTGGCGACGACATCATCTTCGGTGATCATGGCGTGATTGCGCAGACCGCCGGCATCGTGCGCCTGCTGACCACCGGCAACGTGGTGTCCGCCGCCACCGCCGACCCCGAGAACGGCGCGGACGACGTGATTCGCGCCGGCGAGGGCCACGATTGGGTCTTCGGCGGCAACGGCGATGACACCATCGACGGCGGTGCGGGTGACGACATCCTGTTCGGCGACCTGGGCTATATCGATGCGAATCTTGTGGCATCCACCGAGATCGCCATTGGCGGTACGGATCTGATACTGGCCGGTGACGGCGAGGATGTCGTGATCGGCGGTGCGCGTGGCGACATGCTCGACGGCGAGGAAGACGATGACCTGGTCTTCGGTGATGCGGTGCGGCTGGAATCGGCCAGCGATACCGTCAATCCCCGCTTCCGCTCCCTGCTGGGCGACGTCATCTACGACGTCAATGGTGATGTCCAGGTCGACACGCAACAGGACTTCGTCAGCCCCGACAACGTGGCCGTCTGGGCGACATGGCGAATTGTCGATCTGTTCCATGATGGCAGCCAGCCCACGGGCAGCTTTGGCGATGACTATATCGCCGGCGGCGCTGGTGACGACATGATCTTCGGCCAGTTGGGCGACGACGTGATCCAGGGCGATGGATCCATTCGCCCGGCGCTGGATACGGGGATACGGGTGGGCGCCTGGCGCGACGCGAACGGCCTGCTGGTGCTGACCCCTTCGTTCGATGCCGCGACCGATGGCGATGACTACATCGAAGGCAACGGCGGCAACGACGTGATCTTCGGCAACCTCGGCCAGGACGATATCGTCGGCGGCAGTTCGTCGTTGTTCTCGCTGGTCGACCCGCAGCAGCGTCCCGACGGCGATGACCTGATCTTCGGCGGTTCGGGCAATCAGCTCGAGCGCAACGCGATCGGTGACACGTCGGTTTTCGGGCACGCCCGCGATGCCGACGTGATCCTGGGTGACAACGGCAATATCTACCGTATCGTGCACGGCGATGGCAGCTACCGAAGCTTTGCCCACGACAACTATACCGACGGCCTCCCCGCCGAGGAGCAGTTGAAGATCGTGGTGCGAGGTTATCAACTGCTCGACTACACCATTGGCTGGTCGCCCGAGGATATCGGCGGCTCGGATCTGATTCATGGCGGGATGGGCGATGACATCATCCACGGCATGACCGGCAATGACGTGCTCTACGGCAATGGCCACGATGATGACCTGATCGGCGGCACAGGACACGACAGGCTGTTCGGCGGCTCCGGCGAGGACGGGATGCTGGGCGATGACGGTCTGCTGTTGACCGCACGCAATGGTGTGGGCGAGCCGCTGTATGGTCTTGCCCCGACGGTGCAGGCCACCATCGGCCTGCCCGGCCCCTTCACCGGCGTGGTGGTCGACATCGAGGGTCGTATCAAGAAGACGGCGGTGATCCTGAACCCCGAGACACTGCAGATCGGGCGCCTGGATGGGGTCGATCTGGCAACTGCCCCCGACGAGGTCATCGGCTATCACGACATCATGTATGGCGGGCTGGGCGACGACTGGATGCATGGTGGCTACGGCGACGATGCCATGTCGGGTGCCGAGGCGCTGGCGCCGTTCTATTACGACACCCGGCCACAGACCGACACCCCGCCGATTGGCTACGATCCCGTGACGGGCATCCTCGAGTACTACGACCCCGAGAACCCGCTGGCGAAGATCGAGGGCTTCTTGCTGAACTTCGAGACCTTCGACGCCAATGGCGAGATCATCGAAGACGGCAAGGACCGGCTGTTCGGCGACACCGGCAACGACTGGCTGGTGGGTGGTACCGGCCATGATCGCCTGTTCGGCGGTGCCGGAGATGACTACCTGCAAGGCGACGATTATCTGGATACCAACGGGGGCGCGAACACCGATGCCGATCCGGCGGCCTGGGGGGACTTCCTGGTGGGTGGCGCGGGGCGTGATGTGCTGATCGCCAACTCCGGCTACGACCGGATGTTCGATTGGACCGGGGAGTACAACAGCTTCCTCGTGCCTTTCTCACGCTTCGGCCTGCCGACCATCTACCGCGTTCCCTCGCCCCAGGTGGTCGACTTCCTGACCGAACTGGCCGATGCCAGCGGTGCGGATACGCGACTTGATGCACCCCATGACGAGCCGGCGCTGGTGACCCAACGGGATCCCGAATGGACCGATCAGACCGGCGCGCCGCGTGATCCGCAGCCCGGCAATGGCAGGGGGCTCTATGACAACCCCGGCGGCCCCGAGGACGATACCGACAAGGTCGTCACCATCGACGGCAGCACGCCGGGCGGCCGCGCACCGCTGTTCTTCCCCGACCCAGACGCGACGGGAGACGCGCTGACCGTTCGGGAAAGCGACCTGGAGGCCGGAGCCAGTGCCCTTGGCGCGGTGCAGTTCAGTGCCGTGGGCGGCATCGAGGGTATCGCCTTCGCTACGGACACCGGCAGCATCAGCATCGAGGGCCTGGATGCCGACGCGCTGGACTGGGCGGTGTCGCTGGATGGGCGAACGCTGACCGCCTCCCTGGCCGCCGATACGGATGTGCTGCGCATCGAGCTGCTGGGTGGTGACAGCATCGCCGCGGGAGAGACCGGTGAGCGCAGCGTGGTGGTGACGTTGCTCGCCGCAATGCCTCATGCGGACGATCCCAACGTCGATGTGTTGCGCATCTCGGGCATTTCTGTGCTTGCCGAGGACCTGACCGACGGCACCCTCGAGGCGACCCTCACGGTGGTTGTCATCGACGACCGGCCCAGTGTCGACATCCAGCCCGCCGAGGCCGACGACACGCCCTGGTTCGACGGCCTGATGCCCGGGGAAACCATCAGCGGTACCTGGCAGCGCCGCGATGGCGCCGACGGGGCGGTGACCAGCGTCAGCCTGGACGGCACCCTGCATGATCTGGATACGGCGATTGCCGTCGAGCGGGACGGCGTATCACTGGGACAGTTGACGGTGAACGCGGATGGCACGTGGCATTTCATGGCCGATGAGGGGCTCGGTGGCGAGACCCAGATCAACGTCACCTTCGGCCTGGTGGTGACGGACAGCGACGGCGATCGCGATACGGCGCTGCACGTCATCGGCATCGGCGGCGATCTGATCCCCACGCCCGATCCTGAGCCCGACCCCGATCCGGAACCCGACCCCGATCCGGACACCGGCGGCAAGGCCAACAACGGCGTCGGCAACGGGGTCGACCCTCAGCCGCCGGGCAATCCGCCGGTGAACGACGATATTCCCGATTCGCCGGGTAACCCCGGCAACAAGGGTGGGCCGAGCCAGTGGGATGAGGTGGAGCAGGACTTCGGTGACGGCATGCTGACCGCCGACGCCGGCCAAGCGCCACAGACCCCCACCTCGGGCGGCACCGCACGTCAGGTCATGGTATTCGACGATGTCAGTGGAACCTTCATCGAGCCATCCGAGACGCTGGCAGACAGTGGAGAGGCGTTGCCTGTCGAGAGCGCCATACGCCTGGATCTGGGGATGGAGGAGGAGTGGAGCGTCGTGTCGAGGCATGATACGGCGCGCACAGAGCAGGCAATGCTAAAGGACGGTGTTGCACACCAGCAAGGAGGCGGTCGTGCTGACAGGAGCAGGCACGTATGACAGGCATGTATGAACAGCATTAATCCGCCTCATCAGGTCCGGGTAACCGAACACTGGGCCGACCTGGCAAGTGCGCAGCGCTTCGCTGACCTGCGTTCGCCGTGGCTCGCCATCATGGCAATGCGGATCGGTCCTGTCAGCGAGGCGTTACTCTTCGACCGCGTTGACGATGCGGAATACCGTGTCACGGCAACCTATCCGCCAACAGCGGGGCCAGAGTGTTCCGAGCTCGAGGCATTGGCCCGCGAGGCTGTTTACGAAAGACGCGGCCTTGTGTCGATTCCACATGAAGGCGGAGATAACGCCGACGAGCAGTCGGCGGGATGTCATCTCGCCTACCCGATCATGCTGGGCGACTTCGTGCATGGCGCGGTGGCCGTGGCCCTGGCGACCGATCAACAGGAGCGTATCAACGAGGCCATGCGACATCTGCAGTGGTCGCTGGCCTGGCTGCGAGACTTTCTTCAGCAGAAGGTGATCGGTACCTCGGGCACCGGCCCGGCGGCCATGGCGCTGGAAGGCATCGCCGATATGGTGGGGCCGAAGAATTTTTCGGAGGCGGCTCAGACCCTGGCCTTGCGCCTGGTGACCCGGTTTGACCTGGAGCGGGTCGCTATCGGCTTCATCAAGCATGGCGCGGTGCGTATCGAGGCGATATCCAACAGTGCCAGCTTCGGCAAGCGGATGACCCTGGTGCGGCTGATCGAACAGGCGATGGATGAGGCCGTGGATCAGGAGCGTGCGATTCTTCACCCGTCGCCGGCCATCGAAGATGGCGATGCCATCAGCCGCGCCCATCAGGCACTGCGCGATGAGACCCAGTGCACGGCGCTGTTGACCCTCCCGCTGATGGATGACGGCAATATCGTAGGCGCCATCCTTTGTGAATCCGTCAAGGAGCATGGGTTTGCGCAACGTGATATCGATGCTCTGAACGCGATCTCCGCCTTTGCCGGCCCGATTCTGACGCTACGTGCCGATCAGTCCCGTCCGCTGCTGTCTCGGCTGGTGAGATCGCTGCGCCGCGGGACGGCGTTGCTGGTCGGCCCTCGCCACTTGAAGGCCAAGCTGGTCTTGTCGTTGCTGGTTGCCGCCGCAGTGGCCGTTTCGGTCATCGAGACCGACTACGCCATTACCGCCGATGCCTCGGTGGACGCGGCGGTGCGTCGCGCCGTGGTCGCCCCTTTTGATGGATTCGTGCTGGAGGCGCTGGCGCGGGCGGGCGATGAGGTGTCATCGGGGGACAAAGTGGCAGCGCTGGATGACAGGGAACACGCCCTCGAGGCCTTGTTCTGGCAATCCGAGCGCCAACAGAAACTGCTGGAATACGACAGGGCGATGGGTGAGCGGGACAGCGGGCTGCTGAATGTCATTCGCGCACAGATAGAACAGGCCGACGTGCGGCTGGGCATGATTCGCTCCGAACTGGAGCAGGCTCAGCTCCTCGCTCCGATCGACGGTATGATCGTGTCGGGAGATCTCAGCAATTCCATAGGCGATGCGGTGACCCGTGGCGATGTTCTCTTCGAGATTGCCCCTCTGGAGGCCTATCGCTTGACCCTGGATGTGGATGAGTCACAAATCGACCAGGTCGAACCGGGGATGACGGGGCGTTTTCTGTCCAGTTCGCTGCCTGGTGCGCCCTTCGAATTCAGCGTGGCACAGATCACTCCCATTGCCTTGCCTCGCGAAGGTCGAACCGTCTTCCGGGTCGAGGCGGATATCACCGGAGATGCCGGCAACCTGCGCCCCGGCATGAAGGGCATCGGAAAGATAGCGGCCTTCGATGCGCCGCTGATATGGGTCTGGACCCGGGCCTTCCGCGATTGGTGGCGAATGACCCTCTGGTCCTGGCTGCCCTGAGGTTGAATGATGGTCGGATCCTATTTCAGCGCCAACTGGTACCGCGTCGCGGGATTGCGCCCACGGCTGCGACGCCATGTCGTGGTGCATCGGCATGTCGTGCGTGGTGATGTGTGGCATGTGTTGCAGGATGACCAGACTGGCGGCTTCTTTCGCATCACGCCAGCCGCTTACCGCTTTCTGGCGGGTCTTGACGGGCGCCATACGGTGGCCGAAGTCTGGGAGTCAGTGGCGCGCCGTGTCGGTGATGACCACCTCAGCCAGGACGATGTGATCGTCTTTCTGGGGCAGTTGCACCGCTCGGACATGTTGATCGGACAGGATCTTCCCGACCTTGGCGAGCTGTTCGATCGTTCTCGCAGCAATGCCAAGCGCACCGTGATGAGTCGTGTCAAGAACCCCTTGGCCCTGCGTCTGCCGTTGTTCGACCCGGACAAGTTCCTGAATCGCATTACCCCCGCTTTCGCATGGCTGCTCACGCCGCTTGGCATGGCACTCTGGTTGTTGCTGGTCGGCTATGGCGTGGTGCTGGCAGCACTGAACTGGCCTGGCCTGACCCATAATATCTATGACCGCGTGATCAGCCTGGATACCTTGCTGTTCTTCATCGTGCTCTATCCCCTGATGAAAGCGGTGCATGAGCTGGCGCACGGTGTGGCGGTGAAGGCCTGGGGTGGACAGGTTCACGAGATGGGCATCATGTTTCTCGTCTTCATGCCGGTACCCTATGTCGATGCCTCGGCGGCCTCGGGGTTCAGGCGGCGCCGTCGTCGCGCCGTCGTGGCCGGTATCGGCATCATGGTCGAGCTGATGCTGGCAGCGCTGGCGATGATCGTCTGGGCGATGGCCGAGCCGGGCCTGGTGCGCGCGACGGCCTTCAACGTCATGCTGATCGGCGGTGCCTCGACGCTGTTGTTCAACGGCAATCCGTTGCTGCGTTTCGATGGCTATTATGTGCTGTGTGATGCGCTGGACATCCCCAACCTCGGCACTCGTTCGAACAAGTACCTGTTCTATCTGGTTCAGCGCTATGGCTTCGGCAAGCGCGATGGCGACAACCCGGCCACGGCTCGGGGTGAGCGCAAGTGGTTCGTGCTCTATGGGGTTCTGTCGTTTTGCTATCGCGTCTTCATCATGATCATGATCAGCCTGTTCGTGGCGACCAAGTTCTTCTTCATCGGGGTCATCCTGGCCTGCCTGTCGGTGACGCTGACGGTCTTGTGGCCACTCTGGAAAGGCTGGCGTTACGTCTTTCATTCCCGGCAACTGGGACAGCGGCAAGGCCGTGCCAAGCTGGTGACCCTGACACTGCTGGGGCTTGTCGGGTTGGGGCTTTTCGCTGTGCCAGTGCTGGATGCCACGGTCAGCCATGGGGTTGTGTGGACACCCACCCAGGGCAGGCTCGTCGCCTCGAACTCGGGGTTCGTGGACCAGGTGCATGCGGCCAATGGGGAGCAGGTCGACGCTGGAGAGCCTGTCATCACGTTACGCGATCCACAGCTCGATGCCCGGATCGCCACCCTGGAGGCCGAAGAGCGCGAGTATCGGTCGCAGTACAACAGGCTGAATCTGCGCGACCCAGGACAGGCACGGATACTGGCTGAGCAACTGGAGCGTACTTCACAGTCGCTTGCCTTCTGGAAGGGGCGACAGGCTCGTAATCAGGTAATGGCACCTCAGCCGGGGGCGGTTGCCATGGCGGGTGGGGAGAGCCTTCCCGGCAAGCTGGTGGCCGAGGGCACGCTGCTTGGCTATGTCTTCTCGGATGCGCCCCGGTTGTTGGAGGTACTGGTACCTCAGGACAGGATCAACGATATCCGTTACGACACTCTGGAGGTCAGCCTGCGATTCCCTGGCGCATTGCACCAACAGTTACCGGGCCGGATCCTCGGCGTGACACCCCGAGCGGTCGACGTGCTCCCCAGTGGGGTGCTGAGCACGGAAGGGGGTGGGCCGGTTTTTCTGGACCCGGAGGCCGAGCAACCGCGTCCGCTTAACAACTACTATGTCGTGCGCATTGGCGTCGAGGAGCCCCAGGGGGTGTGGCGCGCCGAGGAGCGTGCCCTGGTGCGCTTTCGGCATTCACCCACGCCCCTCGGGATACAGGCGCTGCGCGCCATCAGAGAGGTATTCCTGAGTCAGTTCGATGTCTGATGGCAACGTTGAGCATCCCCAGCCCTCTGCCCCGTCGCTGGTCGCCTTCGCGGAGCGCGACTGGGAACGCGAATCGACGCTGGACAGAAAATTCAGGGATGTATGCGGGCTCACCCGGCATGTCCTGCGACGAACCTCAGTGCCGCGCGCCGATGCGATGACCCGTGCCGCCGCGCTAGCCGAACCTGGGTTGCTGGCCCTTGATGATCAGCGGCTGGATGACGCGATCGTCGAGATGAAGACTCGCCTTGCCCTGGGCGGCAGTGCCTCCGAGCCTGAAGGAAGAGACATGGCACTGCTGCGTGAGGTGGCTCGTCGGGTGCTGGGCTTGCGGCCCCACGACGTGCAGTTGATGGGCGCCTGTGTCGTGATGTCGGGACGGATCGCCGAGATGGCCACAGGGGAGGGCAAGACGCTAGTCGCGGCGCTGGCCGCTGCCTGGCGAGCCTTGTCAGGCACTCGCGTCCATGTCGTGACCGTCAACGATTACCTGGCCGAGCGGGATGCGCGAGTCTTGAGTGGCTTTTACGCGCGCTTGGGTCTGCGTGTGGGCATCGTCACGCAGGAGAGTCCGCCGGAGCAGCGGATCGCTGCCTATCGCGCTCCCCTGTGCTATTGCACGAACAAGGAGCTTGCCTTCGACTATCTACGGCAAAGTGCGTCAGGTGTGTTGCGTGACGCACCGCTTCAGCGCCGACTGATGCATCTCACGCATGGCATCAGCTCGGAGTCCACGAATGCCGCCAGTGCCGCGATGCTGCCTGGGCTCGAATTCGCGATCCTGGACGAGGCCGACAGCGTCCTGATTGATGAGGCACGCACACCCCTGATCCTCTCCAAGCAGGGCGATATGTATCTGGCTGCCGATGTGCTCGAGCGGGTCATGACGCATGCGCAGACATTGAAACCGGGAGTGGATATTCGGGTCGATCCGGCACACTGGAGCGTGGACATATCCGATCCGGCGCTGGATCTGCTTCACCGCGGCTTCCATCACGAGACGCGTGGGCCGCTGTCGATCCCGCGCCTGCGCGAGGAATTGCTGCGCCAGGCGCTGATGGCGCTGCATCTCTACCGCGTGGGTGAACACTATCTTGTGCGAGAGGGGAAAGTCGGAATCATCGACGAGTACACCGGTCGCATCATGCCGGATCGCAGTTGGCGTGGTGGGCTTCATCAGATGATCGAGCTCAAGGAGGGCGTGGCGCTGACGGCACCGCTGGAAACTCATGCCAGCATGACCTACCAGCGTTTTTTCCGTCGCTATGTGATGCTGTCGGGCATGTCGGGTACGGTTCGCGAGGTCGCGTCAGAGCTGTGGAATGTCTACGGGCTTGAGGTGCGGTCCGTGCCAACCCACATGCCCGTGCGCCGACGCGAGCTGTCCGACCGGATCTATTCCAGCGAAACCGCCAAATGGACCGCCATCCAGGGCCATGTGGCGGAGTTGCATGCGCGTGGTGTGCCCGTGTTGATCGGGTGTCGAACAGTGGCGGGCAGCCGCCGCGCCAGTGACATGCTGACGCAGGCGGGACTGGTGCATAAGGTGCTGAATGCCGACGAGACGGCTCGAGAGGCCGACATTATCGCCGTCGCCGGCCAGCGCGGCAGTATCACCGTGGCCACCAATATGGCGGGTCGCGGTACCGACATTGCGCTGGGGGAGGGGATTGCCGAGTTGGGCGGGTTACATGTGGTCATGACCGAACGACACGATTCCCGTCGCATAGATCGGCAACTGGCGGGGCGTTGCGCGCGCCAGGGGGAACCGGGTGTCTTCGTGGCAATGTTGTCGATCGAGGATCGGCTCTACGGATACCTTCGTCCCCGAAGCCTTGCCTGGATCTTCCAGTTGGCCGTGAGACTGTGGCCGTCCGTCGTCGGCAAAGCACTGATTCGGCTCGCGCAGCTGCAGTTGGAGCGCCGTCATTCGCGGATTCGAAAAGACTTGCTGCACACGGACAGGGTACAGGGTGACCTGATGGCGTTGAGTGGCACGCCGGAATGACCGGCATTTTCAAACACCCCTGCATCCAGCAGGAACAAGCCGCATCACTCACCCTCCGACAAGACCTTGCGAACCTTGGCCGCCAGCTCCTGTCGACGGTAGGGCTTGCTGAGCAACTGTACTCCTGGGTCCAGCCGGCCGTGATGCACGATGGCATTCTCGGTATAGCCGGAGGTGAAGAGTATCTTTAGGTCGGGCCGAAGCACGCTCGCCTGGTCCGCCAGCTGACGACCGTTGATGCCGCCGGGCATGACAACGTCGGTAAACAGCAGGTCGATGTCCGACTGTGCTTCGATGATCGCCAGGGCGTGTTGCCCCGAGGCCGCGCTGGTGACCCGGTATCCGAGACCTTGCAGCAGGGTAGCGACGTGCCGGCGTACCAGAGCATCGTCCTCCACCACTAGAATGTGCTCGTCGCCGCCCTCGACCGAGGATGGTGTCGCGGCGTCTACCGTCATCGCGGCCCCCGCCCGGGCGCGGGGGAAATACAGTTTGACGGTGGTCCCCTCGCCGATCTCGGAGTAGATCTTGATATGCCCGGCGGATTGCTTGACGAAGCCGTACACCATGCTCAGCCCCAGACCACTGCCCTTGCCATCCTTCTTGGTGGTGAAGAAGGGCTCGAATGCCTGCCGGGCGACGTCTTCTGGCATGCCCGTGCCCGAATCGGACAGGGAAATCAGCACATACTGGCCTGCCTTGACCTCCCGGTGATCGTCAGCATAGCTGTCGTCCAGCATGGCGTTGGCGGTCTCGATGGTGAGTCGTCCCCCCCCAGGCATGGCGTCACGAGCATTGAGGGACAGGTTGAGAATCGCCGACTCGAGCTGGCCGGCATCGACCTCGACGCTCCATAAGCCTCCAGCCTGAATCCGCTCGATCTCGATGCTTTCGTGCAGGGTCCGTCGCAGGAGGTCTTCCATTCCCGCCACCAGGCGGTTGACGTTCAAGACTTGCGGTTCCAGTGCCTGGCGGCGGGCAAAGGCCAGCAGGCGGTTGGTGAGCTCGGCCCCTCGAGATGCGGCATTGGCCGTCATGTCCGCCAAGGCGCGCAGTTGGGGGCTGGTGGCCAGTTCCTCCGTGAGCAACTCGGCGTTTCCCAGAATCACCGTCAGGATGTTGTTGAAATCGTGCGCCACACCGCCGGTGAGCTGTCCCACCGCCTCCAGCTTCTGGGCCTGGCGAAGCTCTTCGGCCACCTGCCGCTGCTGGGTGATGTCCTGCGTGCTACCCAGCATCCGTATGGCTTGGCCGTCGCTGTCCCGCAGCAGAAAGCCGCGGTCGATCACGGTGCGAAAACTCCCGTCCGCGTGCAGGAAGCGATACTCGTCACTCCAGTTACTCGCCTCGCCATCAATCGCCGCATGGATACCGGCAAGGACGGCATCCCTGTCCGCCGGATGAATCCGGTTGGACCAGGACTCGGGGCCGGGCTCCAGCTGACTTCGATCATGGCCGAACAGCGTCTCGATGCTTTCATTCCACCAGACCTTGCTGTGCACCAGGTCCCAGTCCCAGATGACGTCGTTGGTGGCCCGCACCACCAGGTGGAAGCGCTCTTCGCTGAGACGTGTGGCCTCCTCCAGGCGCTTGCGCTCAGTAATATCCCGTTCGACGGAGACATAATGCGTCAGATTGCCGTCTTCATCGGTCAAGGGCACGATATCCAGTTCCAGCCAGAAGGGTTCGCCCTCCTTGGTATAGTTGACGAGTTCTTCCCTGACCGATTCTGCCCGGTGCAGCGCCGCCTTGATCCGGTCCAGCGCCGCACGATCCGTCCCGGTTCCCTGTAACACACGGGGGGTATTGCCGATGACTTCCTCACGGCTATACCCGGTTCGGCGAACAAAGGCGTCATTTACATAGACGATCCGGGGGCCCTCGGGGCCGTCGATGGGTGCGGCTTCGGTGATCAACAGCATATCGTTCTGCCGGGATACGGCGGCTTCCAGCAGTCGCAACTGTTCCTCTCGCTCGCGCTCGCGGCTGATATCGGAGAAGTACACCGCCAGGCCGTTGGGCACGGGATGGGCGTCGACCCGGAAGAGCGCGTTCAATGGCCGGAAGTGAGCGGTGAAATGCTCGCTCTCCTGCCGCGCCAGGGCGCGCAAATAATGTCTCTGGAAATGGGGGGTGTCCTCGGAAGGGAAAACGACGTCCAGGGGCTTGCCGATCATTGCCTCTCGAGGTTGTTCCAGCACCTTTTCCGCCGCCGGATTGGCGAAAACGAAACGCAGCGCTTCGTCCAGCAGGATGAACGGGTCGCGCATGTTCTCCAGGGTAAGGTGCAACCTCTGCGTCAATTCCTCGTAGGCACGGCGCACCCCGATCTGCTCGGTAATGTCCTGGAACCCGCCCTGTACCGCGACAATTTCACCCTCCGGGCTTCTTTCCGCCTCCCCCATTGTGCGCACCCATCGCCGGTTGCCCCGGGCGGTGATGATCTGCAGGACTTCGTCGAAAGGCGTGCCGGCTTCAACACAGCGATTGAATAGTCGGGAAATCGTCTCCCGGTACTCGGGGGCATAGAACTGGATCCCCTCTTCGACGCTGTATCGCGGCGGTATCCCGTCTATCTCGTGAATGGTGGCGGTTTCTTCCGACCATTCGATAACGCCCTCCTTCAGATCGACCCGCCAGCCACCCAGGCTGGCGGCCTTGCCGGCGATCCTTGAGAGGCTCTGTCCTCGGGTAATTGCGGCGGCGGTCACCTCCTGATCTGTCACGTCCTGTACCACGCCGGTCAGCTGGCGCCTCCCCTCGGCTTCCGCCAGCTCTGCCAGGCCCTTGACGTAAATGATGTCGCCATCCGGCCGCAGGACGCGATGGCGGAACGTGAAGTGATCGCCGGGGTCGGCCAGCCACTCCTCCAGGTGGCGCACCAGGGCCTCGCGGTCCGCGGGATGCACCAGTTGGAGATAGCCCTCCACGTCACCCACCTCGAACGAGGTGTCGACGCCGAAGATGCGGTGAACGTCGTCCAGCCAGGTCAGTTGCCGAGTATCCAGGTCCATTTTCCATATGCCGAGCCCGAGCAGGCGCTGTGCCGCCCTCAAGTAACTCGTCTGCTCGGCGAGCCTTTCATAGGCCGTGCGCAGTTCCCGAGAACGCAGGATGATGTCCTGGCGCAGGTGAGAGGCTCGGTCCTCCAGCGCGCTCAAGGCTGGCTCTTCCCCCGCTTCCCTGACGAAGCCGGTAACGTCTTCCACCCGATGAATGATCAACTCGACCTTGCCATCCGGCCCGTTCACGGGGGTGTTGACCGGGCTCCAGAAGCGCTCCTCGAAGCCGCCGCCCTGGCTCGCCGGCCGCGGGATGGGGTATCGCTGAACGGCCATGACATCGGTCAGGCCACTGGCTTCCACCTGGAACAGGGAGGCGCGAAGGTGGCGGGTACCGTCCGCCTCGGGGTCGTTCGGGTCATCCGGAAACACCTCGAACAGCGGCTTGCCCAGGATGGTCTCCCTGTCGGTCATGGTGGCCTGGAGGTAAGCGTTGGAAGCGGCGACGATCCGATAGCTTCCGGGGCTGAGCACCAGAAACCTGCCGGGGGCCGCTTCGAAGAGGGCGCGGAAAACATCCGTCCTTGTATCGGTATCCCATAGTGGACTGTCCAGTTCCGAGGTTGATCGATGCGCCTCTTCCGTCCCAATGGGCCTGATGTCACGCATCGACACCACCAGCATGTCAGCGGACTCGGCTCCGTGAAGCCGCCAGTGGACTCGCGCCTCGAGAACCTCACCGCCCGGGCCCGTGATGCGCCAGTTATCTTGCGATTCCCTGTACCGTTGCGGGAAGTCTTTAACCGCTACCCGCAATCCGGCCAATTCTCCGTTCAAGACGAGGTCCGGAATCGCTGAGGCGACAACTAGCTCTGGGTCGATGCCAAAGGTATCGACGGCGGCGCGATTGGCGCCCTGGATCGTCAGGCTCACCGGGTCACAAATCCATACCGGGTCGGAGACGGTATCGAACAGAGCGGCAATTTCTAAAGGCCGTTGGGAAGATGCTTCCATCACTGACTCCTGCGGCCGGGGTCCGGACAATAAAAAGTCGTTTCCTTGAATGCACCACGAAGCGACCCACTAGAGGCCGCGTGATAGACGCGACCTCTGCAAGCCCTGATGCTCAACCAAGGAGTTGCCAGGCCCCTTCAAGGCGTTGCTCGAAAGAGCCTTCATCGGGGGGAAGTGTCGCCACCTGAATGCTCGACATGAGCTTGGCCTTGTCGGATACCTGGCTGTCGTTGTGGTGCAGGATGGCACAGTGCAGGCTTTCGGCGATGTCATTTGCCCTTTCGAGATCGGCGCCCATCAACAGAGCGGTGACCTCGGTGGCGCGATAGCGGCCCGTCAGGTCGGCTTCCTCAGCGACCCCCACCATCAGGCGGGCCAGGTCCCGTAATTGGCGGTCGCCGGTGTCCCGGCCGAACACCTTGTTGACGCTAGGGAGCTCCTCGAGCCTCGCCGATACCAGCGCCATGGGTAGCCCGAGGCGCCGGCACAATTGGCAAGCCGCTTCGGCCTGCTCGCGAAAGCTCGTGCGATTGAGAAGCCCGGTGCATTCATCATGTGCATGCGAGGCGCCGAGCGCCAGCTCATTCTCGACCATGCCGGCCAGGTCAGCGAGAAGCGCGGCATCCCCCTCCCCGAAGGCCCGGGGCTCGGGATCGACCAGGCAGAGTGTCCCGACTTTCTCGCCGCCACGCAGATAAAGTGGCCGTCCGGCATAGAAGCGGATAAACGGGCTCTTCCTTACCAGCGGATTATCCTTGTAGAACGGATGGGCGAGAGCATCGGGCACTACCACGAGTTCGTCACCCTCCAGCGTCTTGTGACAGAAGGCGATCTCACGCGGGGTCTCGGTGAGATCGAGTCCCTGCCGGGACTTGAACCATTGCCGGTCACGATCCAGCAGACTGATGTAGGCCGTGGAGACACCGAAGAGCCGGCATGCCAGCCGTGTAAGACGATCGAAACGTGCTTCGGCGGGGGTATCCAACAGGCCAAGGTTCCCGAGAGCCGTGAGGCGGTGCTCCTCACGCTGAGCCTCGCGGACAGTGAACCAACCGAGGATATCCTCCGGCGGCAAGGGGCGCGAGATCAGGTAGCCCTGGGCCAGGTCGCAATGCAGCTCATCGAGATAGTCCAGGGTCTTCTGGTCTTCGACCCCTTCGGCGGTGGTATTCAGGCCCAGGCTGCGGCCGAGTTCCACCACCGAGCGGATCACCGCTCGGGACTCCTCCGAGTCGGTGGCCGTCATCACGAATTGCTTGTCGACCTTGATCTCCGAGAAGGGCAGGCGCACCAGCTGTACCATCGAGGAGTAGCCGGTGCCGAAGTCGTCGATGGAGAGCTGGAAGCCGTGAAGTCGCAGTCGGGTCAACGTGTCCAACGAGGTAGTGGCATCCTGCATGGCGCTTGTCTCGGTGAGTTCGAGCACGATACGTTGCGGGGCAATGCCACGCTCGCGACACAACCGCAGGATGGCATCGAACAGCTCGCTGTTCGCCAGGGAGCGCGCGGAGACGTTCATCGAAAGCAGCATGTCCTGAAGGACATGCTGTCCCACACGGTTGGCGGTAGCCTCCGAAGAAATATCGACCAGCCAGTCGAGGGCCTGCTCGGCCACCTTAAGGGTGAGGCGATCGATCAGGCCATGGGCCTCGGCCAGGGGAATGAAGACATCCGGCGGAATGTCGCCCAGTTGCGCATGCCGCCAGCGAGCCAGGGCCTCGAAACCCACGAGAGTGCCGGTTCGACAGCGGATCTTGGGCTGGTAGGCCAGGCGGATCTGGCCTAGCGTCAACGCCTCTTGCAGATCTTCCACATTGGCTTGCCGAGGTGGCATTCGCTCGCCAGGCCAGGCCGCAACGGGGCTCCCTTCCATCTTCGCGGCTCGATACAGAAGCTCGCGAAGACCGATGGCCGAGAAGGGCTTGGCGATGACGCCGACGATATCCAGGCCGTGCTCTCTCGCCGAACGCCCGGCGGCATCCAGGACCCGGCTGCCGACGCCGCTGGTGATGATCAGTCGGGCCTGACTACCCCGTCTGGCCAGCTCGGCCATCACCTCCACGCCATCCATTTCCGGCATGATCAGATCGATGGCCAGGATGTCCGGCTGCCAGCGTGTGACCTGGTCGAAAAAGGTCGCCGACGAGGTGAGATGGCGCGCCTCGAAGCCGGCGAAATGGGCGATGCGCGCAATGGTCTCGCCGGTCATTGCCTCGTCGTCAAGGATCAGCAGCCGCGGCGGCTTTCCCTTGTCGAGGTAATCATTATTCGTCATCCAGGGCCTCTCGGATCTTTCTCAGCAAGGCGGCGGGGCGATAGGGCTTGCCGAGGAAGCGGACGCCTTCGTCCAGCCTGCCGTTGTGCACGATGGCATTCTCGGTATAGCCGGAGGTATAGACCACCTTGAGGTCGGGTTTATGCTCGAGGGCGGCAATGGCCAGTTCCCTGCCGGTCATGCCACCCGGCATCATGACGTCGGTGAAGAGCAACTGGATGGTTGAATCCGCGGTGAGCATCGCCAGGGCGCTGGGGCCATCCTTTGCCTGCCGTACAGCGTATCCGGCGGTTTCGAGTTGCATCACGACATATTCCCTGACCGTCGCATCGTCCTCGACCACCAGCAGGGACTCGCTGCCCTTGAGATCCGCCGTGTCTCCCGTCATTGGCCTGGGATCGAAAGCGGCTTGCTGGATGCGCGGCAGGTAGAGCTTGATGGTGGTGCCTTCGCCCTCCTCGGAATAGAGATTGATATGCCCGGCGGACTGTTTGAGAAACCCGAAGACCATGCTCAGCCCCAACCCCGTTCCCTTGCCCTTCTCCTTGGTAGTGAAGAACGGATCGAAGACTCTCTCCCGGATGTTTATCGGGATTCCTGTTCCGGTGTCACTGACCGCGATGCAGACATAGTCGCCCGGTGCCAGCTCCAGGTGCTCGTCGGCGTAGTGCGCCGAGAGCGAGACATTGCGAGTCTCGATGGTCAGGTGCCCGCCCTGGGGCATGGCATCCCGGGCGTTGAGGGAGAGGTTGAGCAGTGCGCCCTCGAGCTGAGAGGGATCGATGTTGGCCGACCAGAGCCCTTGCCCCGGATGGAAACGCAGCTCGATCTGCTCGCCAATGGTCCGCCGCAGCAGCTCGGTCAACCCGCGGATTAGACGATTGATATCAGTGGGCTGCGGGGCCAGCGCCTGGCGACGGGCGAAAGCGAGGAGGCGTTGGGTCAGGTCCGCACCACGCTGAGCGCTCTCGGCCACCGCCTGGATGAGGGGACTGAGCCGGACGTCGTCTGCCAGTGCCTCGCCAAGCAGGTCAGCGTTGCCCATCATCACGGTCAACAGGTTGTTGAAATCGTGGGCCATCCCCCCCGTGAGGTGGCCGATGGCCTCCATGCGTTGCGCCTCCTGGAGCTGAGCCTCGAGGCGTTTCTTCTCGGTGACGGTGCGAAAATAGACCGCGAGACCCTCTTCCCCGGGGTAGGCATTGACCTCGAACCAGTGGGCGAGGGGAGGGAAGTAGAAGGTGAATTGCTGCGCCTCGCCGGTTTCGACGGCGGTGTGATAGCAGGGCCAGAGCTCGCTGTCCCGGGCCCCGGGAAATTCGTCCCAGACGTTGCGACCCAGCAGTTCGGCGGCCGGGCGTCGCAGCACGTGCCCGGCTTGGTGATTGAGGTAGGAGAAACACCAGTCCTTATCGAGCAGGTAGAAGGCGTCGCTCATGTTCTCGAGGCTGTGGGTCAGCCGCTGGGCCAGCGACCGCTGGCGTGCTTCGGCCTCATGCTGGGCGGTGATGTCCTCGATCACCGCCACCAGGCTGACGATCGTACCGTGCATATCCCGCTGGGCGGAGACACTGTTTCGGCACCAGAGAACATCACCATTTCGATCCAGCATGCGTTTCTCGATGATGAAGCCGTTCGTCTCTCCAGAAAGCAGTGGGCTGAGCTTGCTGCGATTAGCCGGCCTGTCATCGGGATGCGTGAGGGCAAGAAAGTCCGTGGCCCTCAGGGCCTCCTCGGAATAACCGACCATGTCGCAGAAGGCCTGATTCGCGTAAAGAAAGCGGCCCCGGGTGTCGGCCTGCACGATGCCGGTGGCGGCCTCGGCGAAGAGGCGGCGCCAGTGCTCTTCGCTGCTGCGATGGCGCTCGAGCAGGGTCTTGAGCTCCCGGGCACGGGCGACCAGCTCCAGGTTCGTGGGGTCGACGGTCGGCGCTTCGTCGAGATAATCGGTGACGTCCTCGGTGCGATGCAGGATCAGCGTCAGTCGTCCTTGCTCATCGAAGACCGGGACATTGATGGGGCTCCAGTAGCGCTCCTCGAAGCCGCCCGTCACGGGATCCGGAATCGGATAGCGCAGCACGGGCATGGTGTCGGGTTGGCCATAGCGTTTGACCCGTTCCAGCGACGCACTCAGCTCCTCGACTCCAGCGGCATTCGACCGGTCGGGCGTTACCGGGAAAACCTCGAACAGCGGGCGCCCGATGATGGCCTCGCGCTCCGTATAGGTCGCCTCCAGGTAGGCATCGCTGACCCCGACGATCCGATATTCGTCGGCGCTCAAGACCAGAAAGAGGCCCGGGGCGGATTCGAAGATGGCACGGAACTGCGCCTTGAGCGCCTGTTCACGGGCCAGCAACTCGCGGTTATATCGCTCAGCCGCATTTCGCTCGGTGATGTCCTGCACTACCGAGAGCACCGAGATCACATGGCCCTGATCATCGAGCTGGATGGAGTTGTGCCATTCGCATTCAATCTGAGCCCCATCCCGGGTCAGGTTGCGATTGGTGGACACATGCTGTCGCTCGATACCCTCGAGAAGTTGCCCAATCACCGTGGTGACGGCCTCGGCATCCTCGGGGTGAACGAAGGCGAAGTCGAAGGGGTGCCGGCCGATGACCGCCTCGGCCGGCCAGCCGAAGAGGGCCTCGGCATGCCGCGACCAGCGGGCAATGCGGAAGTCGCTATCCCACTCGATCACCGCCAGGGGCAGGTTGTCGAGGTGGAAGCTGAGCAGCTCATGGGCATGATATTGGTACTGGCGACTTTCCCCGATGGGCTCGGGCATCGTGTCGATCTCCGCGATGGATGGGGCTGTCCGGCTGTCAGGGACAACACCACCCGGTATGGTGGCAATACACCTATTCACGATGATGTTACAGAAAGTGTCAATGTCGCGCGTCGTTCATAGTCACATCAAGGGCCTTTTTGTGTCTCACAGGCGATGCGATTGCGGCCCTGCTCCTTGGCTTGATACAGAAGCGCGTCGGTTTTTTATCTCCGCAACGTTAGACCGTGCCAGCACGCGGGTGGCGGCGCCACCGCCGTCTTTGAACAGGCTGCGGTCACCGCTTCCAAGGTTGAATTCCTGCGGGTCGAGGCGTTTGCGCCAATACACCCAACGCTGTTGCAAGCTGCCCATTTGTCGCGTGCTGGCACTGCCCGCCAGCCGGCCTCACTGTGTATGATGTGCCCCTGAATCACCAAGCTCGGGGAAGCACCGTGAACACGCAGAACCACTCTCAGCAAGCTGCCTTCATCTGGTCCGTGGCGGACTTGCTGCGCGGCGATTTCAAGCAGTCCCAGTATGGTCGCATCATCCTGCCATTCACGCTGTTGCGCCGCCTGGAGTGCGTACTGGAACCCACCAAGGCAGAGGTGTTGCAGGCTGCCCAGGCTCATCAGGCCAAACCCGAGGCGGTGCGCGAAAAACTGCTGCTGCGCGCAGCGAATCAGCCGTTCTTCAATGCTTCGCCACTGACCCTCGGCACGCTCTCCGACACCCAGACCGCCGACGATCTAATGAGCTACGTGCAGTCGCGAGACGTTCGTGGGAGCGCTGCACGCCCCGTCATTGGCTCGTTCCCCCTCGCTTAGCTTTCCAACGCGCGTGCGCCATTCTCCGAAACCACCGCCACGGCCTGCCGTCAATGGACACAAGCCCGAGGCCGATCAGCCCCATTCCGATCATATGGCGCCACTCCAGACGTTCGCCCAGCACGAATATCCCCAGCAAAATGGCGCTGGCTGGGATCAGGAAGGTGACCAGCAGCAGGTTCGTCGCGCCCGCGCTTTCCAGCAGGCGGAAATAGATCAGGTACGCCAGTGCGGTTGAAAACAATGCTAGGCCGAACACCGCCGACCAGGTATCCAGTCCCGCCGGCCAGGGCGGTTGCCAGAAGCGCTCCACCACCAGAGCCAAGGGCAGCAGCACCAGCGCCGAGGCAGTTACCTGACCGCAGGCTGCAACCAGAGGCGAACAGCCCAGTGTGCGAAAGCGGCGTCCGAACACCCCGGCAAAGGCATAAGAGACGGCGCCGGCCAGCACCGCGAGCTGCGCCCATGAGCGGCTGTCGGTGCCCTCATGAACCTCGGTGCCCAGCATGTACACCACTCCGGCAAAGCCGATTGCCACGCCCGCAAGGCGCCCCGGGGTGAAAAGCTCGTCGCGGGTGAGAAAGTGCGCCACGAGGATGGTGAAGAAAGGCGTGGTGGCGTTGAGAATCGACGCCAAGCCACTGGCGATATGCCCCTGTCCCCAGGCAATCAGGCTAAAGGGAATCATGTTGTTGAGCAGGCCCATGCCGATAAAAGCTGCCCATAGACCTCGGTTGAGTGGCATGCGCTGGCCCCGCAGGAGAATCATGGCGTTCAGCGCTAGTGCTGCCAGCCCCACCCGCAGGGCCACAATGGTGAGCGGCCCCAGCTCCTCGACTGCCACCCCCACGAAAAAGAAGGAGCCTCCCCACAGCATCGACAAGCTCAGCAACAACGCCCACTCCATGAGGCCCATGGTTCGATGGATCGTCTTCATCGCCACTACTCCGGTTGAGAAACAACACCAACCTAGGGCAGTGGGGCAGTGAGGAAACTTCGCTTCTTGCTCTGGAAGACGAGGGGAAGGTGGCCGGATGACCGCCTATGCCGATGCCGGCTGGATAGCGAGCGGCAGAGCAGGCATGCTCACCGCTATCCGATACCGCAGATCCAGGTGACCCCTAGATGTCAGACCCGTTCAAGCAGCTCCGCGACGCCATGGACCAGTTCGCCACCGAGCGTGACTGGGACCAGTTCCACTCGCCCAAGAATCTCGCCATGGCTCTGACGGTAGAGGCAGCAGAGCTGCAGGAGTGCTTTCAGTGGCTGACCGAGGCGCAGTCCAGGGAGTTGGATGAGCAGCAACTGGCCGCCGTACGCGACGAAATTGCCGATGTGCAGCTCTATCTGATCCGGCTGGCGGGCAAGCTGGACGTGGATATCGAAGCGGCATGCCGGGCGAAGATGGAGAAGAATGCGGAGAAATATCCTGCCGACCAAGTGAAGGGAAGTGCGAAAAAGTATACGCACTATCAGGATTGACGTGATGTGTGGCTGCTTTGTCCTCTGCAGCGGCCTTCTCTGCCTGGCTTCGTCCTTCAAGCTTCCTCCCGCAAAATTTGGGTGAAAGCAGGGCCGGAGGCTCAGCTTTTGGTTTACATTCTGTGATAAAAACGGCCTTGAATGGCGATTTCGTGCTTGAAGATAAACCAGCGTGGTTTATTCTTTACTCTGAAGACGGAATGTAAGGCCGCTTTTTAACGTGAAAATAAACCAGCTGCTACACAAGATCCCGTATGGCGCCGTGGTGACGACCGCCTGGCTGGCGTCACACGGCGTCACTTCGGATCAGGCGCGTAAGCTGGCCGGCAGTGGCTGGCTGCAACGCGTGGGGCACGGCGCCTACTGCCAAGCGGGGGAGCCTCTTACTTGGGAGAGCGCTGTTTTCGCCCTGCAGGCGAGCGACGACACGGGCTTACCACCGCTTTGGCCGGGTGGCCAGACGGCCCTCGCACTGCATGGCTTTGCCCACTATCTGCCGATGGGGGAGAGCACGACACATCTGTATGGCAAGGAGGCCGCTCGACTGCCCCGATGGTTGAGTGATGCCGAGTGGGCAGGGCGGATGGTGCTCCACTCTGAAAAGGGCCTGCCAGTGCAGCTTCCCGGTAGTTTCACTGACTACACGCCGGATGGCAGGGCCTTCAGCTTGCAGGTATCGACCCCCGAGCGAGCTGTCCTGGAGTGGATCGCCGTGACGCCGAATGCGCTGCTGTTCAGCAGTGAGCTGGTGGACACCTTCGGCGGGCTTAACACGCTGCGCCCGCGCCGGCTGCAGGCATTGCTGGAGGGGTGCCGCTCGGTGAGAACCAAGCGGGCCTTCCTGGTGCTGGCTCGCCACGCCGGGCATGCCTGGTACGGTCGTCTGGAACCACGCCGACTGGACCTCGGCAAAGGCAAGCGGCAGCTCTGCCAGGGCGGCAAGCTGGACCGGGAATATCACGTGACAGTGCCGGAGGCGTTCCTGCATGCCGATTTAAGCTCGCCAATATTCAGAAGATGAAGCCCGACAAGCACCATCAATCGCTGGAGCTGTTGGAGCAGGCCTTGGGCAGGCTTCGCCGATGATGAGGCATGTCCAGGTGGTTTAACGGCCTAAGTAGACTTCTCCTTACATCCTTGAAGCGCTAGGCTGTTACGCAAAATTACGCCTGGAGCAGGCGATGAGATGGCGAACAGCAGGGAAGCTCAGCTTCTGTGGGAGATCACCAAGGCCATGACAGCTTATGGCTGCAAGGCCGGCACAGCCAGCGGCTGCGACCGTAAGGGGGAGGACGTCAGCGAGCTGGAACTGCCCTACTACCGCCTCATCAAGCGTGAGGATGAACGCTTGCGCCTGGAAGTGGTCCGACCTTACTTCGGTCAGCGATGTCCGCTCGGCAGGCCCCACGACCCCGAGAAGCAGCGCTTGGCCGAGATCATCGACCGCCTCAACGACCGGTACGGCGCAGAGGGCACCGACGCCGTGCTCGACGCCATGAGCGACCACGAGAAGTTCAGCATACCGTTGCTGAAGGAAGAGGAAACGGGCAGGCAGTTCGCGCTGTTGATCCTCAAGCTGCAGGCTAGGAGAGATAGCTATGAGCATCTATGGTAAGGTCATTGTGCCCCCCCTATAGCAAGCTATACTTAGCAATATGGATAAAGGAATGAAAAAGGAGAAGAGGCGTGAATACTATCGAAGAGGTTAAGCAGAAAAAGAAAAGATTTAGAGATAAGTTAAAATATTCTTCCCGCACAAAGGCGTGGACTAAGGGGAAGGAAAAAGAAAGAGAAGAAGTCGCGATAGAGGAAAAGAGTAACAAAAAAATAGTTAAAAAGTTTGACTATGAGATACTGGATAGTGGTGGCGTGCATGTGACAGAGAGCCAGATGAGGAAAAGCTTGCGAGAAGAGGATCTTCAGGAAATGAGGGATTTCTTCAACTCAATGAAAAAAATATGATAAAAGGTAAAGAGCATTGATTGGGCTGCTAATTGTTCCCTTGTTGATATGTGGAATAACCTTCATGTATCACAGCCAAGGCCAATACTACAAAATATCAACTTACCACGGATGGTTGATTTATCTTCATGCGGCTCGCTACGGATTTGCAATACTGCTAGTTGTTTTTTTAGCTTTTGACATAGCCCCGCTTTTTTTGTCCTCTTCTGCGAAGCATGCTTTTTCGGGAATCTTGGGTAGGCCAGAGCCTTTAATCCAGCAAGCAACTCAATATGTGCAGAGGCTATTTGATTCAAAAGTGGAGGCTGATGGGTATTATTTTTATTTCTACTTAATAGTGTTTTCGATTATTTCTATTGTTGTTACAGTTGCTTCCTGTTATTTGGCGAATTTCTTGTTCGGGAGCCGCAAAAGGAAGGAAGAAATAATACAGAGGATTTATAAGAATCACTCTGTTTCGGACTATCTCTTGCTAAGGCTTTTAAGTCTGAGAAAAAAACAGCTAGAGGAAGGTGTGCTTCCGGCGGATCTAACCTACGTGCTTGTAACAATGAACAACCGAAAGGTTTATATTGGATCAATAAAGCATATCCCTCATCCAAATGAGGAAAGAACAAGTAGTGAAGAGTTCCTGCTTGTTCCTCACATGTCAGGATTTAGGGATGAGGAAGGCATGCGACTTGAGATAACACATTACTACGAATACGAGAGCGTAAATAATATTAGGGAAGAAGATTCAATATCACTCCCGAAGAGTGACATAGTTACTATTGGTCCGTTCACTATAGGTAGCCATAAAAAGGTTTTGAGTCAGCACGGTGGGAGTTTGAAGAGACCAACGAAAATAGAAGGCTTCATAAAAGTTATGCCTCAAGAGGCGGCGATGACCAAGCTGGAAAGGATCTATTCAAGAGTCAAGTAACTTACAAGATTGCTACTCATGAAAAATGCTTTCTATGGCGTTTTTCGATATCTCAGCCCTGAAATTTGTGTCAGTAACTACTAGCCAAGTACATAGCCACAGCATCAATATGACGTTGCTCCGCTCCTGGCGGTGAGGGCCGGGCAAACTGCGTGAGCAGGAGAGTAATTTTTTCACTACCAAGGTAGGGAGGTTCTGTCCCCAAGGTGGCTCTAGCTATAGGCGTATCGGGACACATGACAAGCCACATGTCCCGCTAAAAACACCCATCGTTGAGCTATTGGGACATATGGGACACCGTAGGGGAGTAATCACGATGACACTTGACGAAATTCAACAGGGGGTGCTCAACCACTGGTTGGTACAGCACCGGAAAGCACTATTCCGGCTGACCCCGGTGCAGATCCAGAGCGAGTCGATGGGGTCCGCCCGTCTCGCGAGACAGGAGATGGACAGCCTGATAGCGATCGGTCTGGACAAGGCGACGGCCTGGAGCGAGGCGATGTGGCTGGTGCTCCAGGCGCCGCCAACACCGGAGGAGGTGGATGAGGGGGCAGGGTAGTCATTCTTTGTTCTTTGTAGTCATGACTTGACGAACGCCGGGCAAGACTTGCTGGAGACTGTGGCATGGTGTGCTATACGGTAGCATCCAAGCGCATTTTTAGATGTTGGTAGGAATGTTGGTAAAAAAACATGTGATCATCGCAACTCATTGATATTAAAGGTTGTTCATGGACTCATAATCCCTTGCTCACTATTTCTAGTCCAGCTGGGCCCACCAAGAATCAAGTAGTTACGCTTGCTTACCTCTCTCCGAGTACAGTCCTAGACTGAACCTGGCTGCATTCAGCTAACACGGTTTATTGACAGTGCCCTTATTGTTTTCGACCCCTTTATGCAGGTGGCCAATGGCGAGCCGTATGCACCACGCTTAGTACACGTACTTGTTCTCCTACAATGTCATATACCAGCATGTAGCTAGGATGGATGACCAGTTCTCGGGTGCCCGAGACCCGCCCTGGCCTTCCGCTGTCAGAATGATCTAACAACATGGTGGCTTTCTCGGAAAACAGCTCATCGATAGCCAAGGCCGCTATCGGGTTTTCTGACTCGATATAATCGTAAATGTCGTCACGATCCTGTATGGCCTCTGTTGTCCAGACCAGCTCCATCATTTAGCCTTCGCCAGACGGGCACGGGTAGCGGCCCGGCGGGCTGCAAACCTGGCTTCCACATCGGCGGCCGGGATAAGGTTCCCGGCTTCCGCGGAGGCTTGTGACTGTTCTACCTTGGCCATCAGCCAGGCGTCATAATCAGGTGCCTCCTGCTGCTCCACGTAGTGGCGCATGAAGTCGCGCAGAAGCTGTGCTGCGGTGCGGTCGTGGGCCTTGGCTGCACTGGCAAATTCCGCTTTCAGGTCTTCGTCGACCCGAAAGGTGAAGGTAGCATCGCTCATGACACCCTCCTCATGTGTTACACGGTAATCACAGAGTAGCACACCAGGTGCGCCAAGCATCCACCTGCGCCTGGTTGAATACCCTCGTTCTCCCTCCGCGCATCCTTACGCTTGCTGCAGTCTACCCGCTTCATCAGGCGGTCTGCTGGGGGATGTGGTGCGCCTCGGTTGGTACCTTATGCTGAATCTGCCGGGCGGGGGCTTGGTGAGCCTTGATCGATTCGCGGGACGGCGACAGGATGCCTTATGGGGCCCCTTCCGGAGATGTCGGCCATGCGTATCCTGGTGTGTTTGGTCGTTGCCTGTCTCAGCCTTCCGGCTCAGGCATTTTTCTTTCCGTTCGGCGGGGTTTCCAGGGACAAGGGGGTGCTGAGTAGCACGCCCCTGTTCGAGCCGACAGAGGGGCTTGCGCTTTTCAACGACAACTCGCTGGCGGCGAATTTCTCCTATGACGTCCCCGAGAGTGGGCACCTACGGCGACGCGCCACACGCCATGACCCGCCGCTGCAGATCGAAGCGTACCGCCTGGTGGCGGAGGGTGGCCGCTATCGCGCCGAACCCGTCGGGGCGTCGCTTGATGGGAGTGACGGTGGTGGCCTTGTAGTCATGGATGCCAGCGACTTGCCCTACCAGGGGCGTGCCTTTTCCATTCACTCATCGGGCGAGGGCGCCGGCCGCTTGATCCTGCAGGTTGAACCGCACGAACCCGGTGGTGATGTCGAATACTTCCTGGGCTATGCGTATTGGCTCAATGACAGCCCTGACCTTTACCGCTTGCACCATCAGACCAAGATATTGAGTACCTATGCGGAGACGGCGGCGGAAGGGCTTGAAGGCGCGATCGAGATAAATGCCCTCGATGGTGTGAGAGTCGACGACCGGGCGACGCTGCTTGCCTTCCTCAAGGCTTACAATGCCAAGCACCAGAGCATCTTTGGAAACACGACCGATTCCCCGAGCACGCTCGCCAACCTGATCGTGGCGGCCCGCAGTGACACGGCGCAACGCGACCTGGTGCGCATGATCAACGAGCAGGCCTGCCTGCTCATGGCGGCAAGCCCTTACGAACACCTGAGGCCGATGGGGGCCGGCGTTCCTCATGGGATTGAACGGGCCGACATGCGTGCCGAGGCGGCGGACCAGGCCTGCCGGGCGGCGCTGCGCTTCGGGGCGGATAGCCAGAGCGTGCGCTACGCGACCTATCGGGCCGGCACCGAAGCCAGTACCCGCGCAGGCACTACCGATCGCCTGGCGGCGCTCAGGGCCGAACTGGAAACGTTGGCGGGTGAAGGTCACCTTGCAGCCCGCACGGATTTCGCGCTACTGAACCTGGGGCATTTCGGCGTTCCGGCCGATCTCGACAAGGTCCGCGACATGCTTCTGGCTGAACATGGTCGCGGCAATCCTGTCGCTTCCTATTTTCTCGGTCTCTCGATTGTCGACGGGTTTCTGCCCACCGAGGACAAGGCCCAGGGGCTGCCGTATCTGGAGGCCGCCGCCGAGGGCGGTGTCGATCGCGCCCATTGGATGATCGGCATCCATCATCTGCGGCAACAAACACCGCAAGGCGTCGAAGCGGCGTTCCGCTCGTTCACCAAGGGCGTGGAGGAAGACGAGCCAAGGTCGATGATTGCCGCCGCCGACATGTATTTCGCCGGAAGAGGCATCGAACGGCAGCCCGACAAGGCATTCGAACTCTATCGCGATGCCACACGGATGGAAGAGATCGATCGTGCGCTCTATATGATGGGCTACATGAAGCTCCACGGGATCGGAACTTTCAAACTGCTGGAAAGTGCGCGCGAGTTCCTCGAGGGGGCGGTCGCGCGTGGCTACGAGGCCGCCAAATCCGAGCTTGGCTACATGTACCTTGCCGGCTTGGGTGGAGAGCGCGATATCGAGACCGGAGAGGCGTACCTGAACGAGGCGAGCCAGGCGGGCGTGCTCTCGGCGGAGCATTACCGCAAGCGGTACCAGGCCGAACAGGCGAACGAGTTGGCGCAAAGCCAGGCGACGCCTGATCAGTAGGCTGCTGCTGCCCCGCCAGGCCCAGGCAACACTTCGCTCGCCCATGACTCTTCATGAGTGATCAGTCGCTGGAAATGTCCACACTATGGCGAGATGTCACCAATAAGCGTGGGTGAGTTTATTGGATTATTTCATCCTACGATCCCCGGGTTTTTTCTTCATTCCTGACAACTCAGAGCACCTGTTCAGGTATTGATACCTGGCTCGACATAGCGATGGGTATTTGGCACCCTGGTGGTGCTCCACAATGATATTGACCCAAACCGTCCGGCGGTCGCATCGGATGAGACGGCTCATGCTGGTTGCTTGGCTTTTTATGCTGACGCTATTGATGTGCGGATATGACGCTGGAAATTCTCTGAGTCTAGCCGCATGAGAGAAGGCGTCACTGCCGTGTCGGTTGCCCGTCGTGTGGCTATGATGAAGGTAAGCAATTGATTCAGCATGGTTAATAATCCGTTTTTATCTTTTTTAGTTATTCCTGATATTGTTTGTGGGCTAAATAGTGATGATGTTTTTTGACAAGGCTGTCTGACTCTTCTAATCATTACATTTGAAGACGTTGATAGTGACATTCTTCGCCATGGCGATTTCCAAACGGTGCTCCACTGCGTTGCGGTGGAAGTCACACGCTTGTTTATTGCCTTCGCACATCGTCGCGGTAGATCGTCGCGTAGATCGTCGCGTAGATCGTCGCGAAAGTTTGTCAGCATTCTGTCTGGTGGGGCGCCAGGGTTTAGTGGCTGGGAAAATGACGGCTGATAGGGTTGCTCGCTGGTCGGCCCTGTCACCAAATGGAAAATGACTCTGAATCGGGCATTGGTGGGGTGTGCGGTGCTTTTGCCTTGTTCGGATAATCGGAGGCAACCGCATGTCAAGCTATCTTACCCCGGGGGTTTATATCGAAGAAATCCCCAGTGGCGCTCGCCCGGTCGAGGGCGTGCCCACCTCCATCACGGCCTTCGTGGGGACGCCGTATCGGGGGCCCGCCAACGAGGCGTTGTTTATCGGCAGTTGGGATGATTACGTTTCTCAGTTTTCCGACCCTACTTCGTCAAGTGGTGTCAATAATGATACCGATAGCGCCGGCAATTTGACGGACACGATGGCGTTGGCTGTTCGCGCATTTTTCCAGAATGGTGGGCAACAGGCCTACATTTGCCGTGTCACCAGCACTAACCCGACATCCCCGGCCGCCGCTTCCGTCACCCTGGGCGATGGGACGAATGATGTGCTGACGGTAACCGCGACCAGTGAAGGGGATTGGGCTGAAGATCTCTATGTCTTGATTGAAAACACACCACTTAGTGGAACATTCAGCCTATCCATCGGCACTCGGGATGGTGATGATTTCACGGCCATCGCCGGTGAGGTGTTCAACGATGTCAGCATGACGCCATCCGACGATAACTTCGTGGAAAAGGCCATCAATGGCGGCTCCAGGCTGGTGAACGTTGCCATCGAGGAGGGGGCCACCAATGGCCCCGAAGACAACAACACTGATACCACCCCCGGCGCCCAGTTGACCGGCGGCGAAGCCGCTGATCCCGATGCCGGTGATTACACCAGCTTTTACGATTCCAAGCTGAGAAAAGTGCGTGATTTCTCGATCATGGTGCTCCCTGGTCGCTATTGGACCCAGGATGCCACGGCTGCCGATAGCGGTAACGAATACATCAACAATACCCTGGCATTTTGTGAAAGGCATGGCCGTGCCGTTCTTATCGTGGATCCGCCCAGGGATACCGAACTGGATTCGTCAACGGACGTCACCAACCTGGTGCTGCCGACATCGACATATTCCGCGCTCTATTACCCCTGGGTGACCGTTCGAAACCCCATCCATGATCCTGACAAGAACCCGACCGCGCCCTCCACGATTCATATACAGCCGTCATCCATCGCGGCCGGCTTGTGGACGCAAACGGATGGTCGTCGAGGTGTGTGGAAAGCGCCGGCAGGTGTCGAGGCGAGGGTCAGCGCGGCGGGGTTGCAATACAACGCGGAAGACCTCGAGCAAAGCTTCTTGAATCCCCTGGGCGTTAACTGCATCCGCAACCGTGCCGGCTACGGCCGCGTTGTCTGGGGCGCCCGCACGCTGGCGACCAAGGCTAGCCCCGAGTGGCGGTATGTGCCGGTTCGCCGGACGGCCATCTTCATCGAGCAAAGCATCTACAACGGCATTCAATGGGCGGTATTCGAACCCAATGCCGACCCCTTGTGGAGTTCCCTTCGCGTGAATATCGGTTCCTTCATGAACAGCCTGTTTCGCGCCGGTGCCTTCCAGGGAACCACTGCGAACGACGCTTACTTCGTGCGATGCGGCCTGGGCGATACCATGACGCAGGGTGATATCGACAGGGGTCAGGTGATCATTATCGTCGGTTTTGCGCCGGTGAAACCGGCCGAATTCGTCATCTTGCGCATACAGCAGAAAGTCAATCAACAATAATGTATTCGAGGTGCCGGTCATTGACCTTCCGGCATCGGCTGGCGAAGGAGAACCGTTATGGCAGCCCCACTTTTCCCGGTCAATGCGCACCGCTACGACCCATACCGGACGTTCATGTTTCAGGTCATCATCGACGGCCAGCCGGTCGCCGGCCTGAAGAAAATGAGCGTGCTGAAAAAGAGCACTGAAGCCGTGAAATGGCGTACCGCTGGCGACCCGGCGCATGAACGTGTCATGCCCGGCGGCACCAGCTATGAGCCGATCACCCTAGAGCAGGGGCTGACGCATGACCCGGTTTTCGAGAACTGGGCCAATCGTGTCAACAGCATTCAGGGTAATTCGGCCATGTCGCTGAAGGAGTACCGCAAGGACATCGTGCTGAATGTGTTGAACCTGCAGGGGGTCGTCGCGATGTCCTACAAGGTCTACCGGGCCTGGGTATCCGAGTTCCAGGCGCTGCCGGAATTCGATGCCGGCACCATGAATGCGGTCGGCATCCAGACCATTACTGTCCAGCACGAGGGGTGGGAGCGCGACACCGCAGTATCGGAGCCGAGCGAGGAATGAGCTTGTTGCCTGGTGGCCTGATCCGCGCGCAGCAACGTCGTCGTGATTTCAAACTGGCCCGGCCCCGGGGTGAGATCGACATGCGCTTGCACGGTGGCCTGGCCGAGTCGAGCAGTCATCCGCGCTGGATCAGTGATGCATTGTCGATGGTGCTGGACGAGCTGGCGGGCGAAGCCCCGACACCGGACGCCGTTGCTGAACTTTGCGTGGCCGATCGTCAGTTTCTGGCTGTGCAATGGCGATTGGCATGCAGCGCGGATCCGAACCAACCCGCCTGGTTCAATGCGCAATGCCAGGCGTGCGACTCGCCCTACGACTTCGCGATCAACTGGCGTGACTTGCCCTTCAAGCCGGCAGGCGAGGGTTTCCCGATAGCGGAGCTGCCGCTGTCTTGCGGTACCGCGCGAATCAAGGTGCCGGATGGCGACGTACAAACCGTACTGGCCGAACATCCAGACCCGATCGTCCCCGACCTGTGGGTGGCGCTCTTGCTGGTCCAGTCGATCAACGGTGAACCTGTCACGGACCCCACGACACTGGCGCTGTCCGAAGAAGACGTTGGCCTGATTGAAGATCGAGTGGAAGCCCTGAGCCCGGAACTCGGCCTGGTGATGCAGACCCGCTGCCCGGAATGTCAGGCCGAGCAGAAGGTGGAACTGGACCCCTATGCCAACCTGGCACGACCAGTTGATGCGTTGCTGCATGACATCCATCTGCTGGCCCGCTGTTACCACTGGAGCGAGGCGGCCATTCTCGATCTGCCGGCTCAGCGGCGTCGTCACTACTTGACATTGATCGATCAGGATCGTGGGCGGCACTGGCAGGAGGCTGAGTGATGAGCGATGACGGTTTTTTCGCCCGTATCCGTTCGGACGCACAGCGCACCATGCCTGCGCCCGGCGTTGGTGCGTCGGTAGGTCAGCCCGCCGCGGCAATTGAGCCGACAATGCCATCGATACGCTCACCGCGTCTTGATAGCAGGGCCGCCGATGCTAAACGTCATTTTGTCAGGAATTCGTCACCGACCGAGTCGCCTGTGCCGTCATCGCACGTGAGGTCGGAACAGGCCAGCCGTCGAGCCATCGATAGCCGAATCGGAATGCTCGATGCTCCGCCGGCAAGCGGTGGAGACGATCTCGGGAAACACGTGCCGGCGTCACCCAATCGAGTGGCGAATGAGCGTGTTCGTTCGGCTAGCTCGCGGTCATTCTTGTCGGCGCTGGATGTTGAACCAACCCGTGCCGGTCGCCAGCAGGAGGCCGGGGCTGACCTCGGCAACGGCAGGCAATCGGCAGTCGGCGACAATAACGAACCTGTCACACTGTCGGTTCGTGACGAGTCAGCTAGTTCCGAGGTCGGCCCACCCCGGCACGTCAAGAATACTGCGGCGGACAATACGATAGCGGAAGAGGTGAGCGGAACTCACGCTCTGACCCCCGAGGATTCCCCCGAGAACATTGATGCATCTGCAGGTGCCGAAATCGGGGCGGCGGCGGAGCAACGCACCACCGACAACCACCGCTATACCCTGGGGCGAGAACACAGCGAAACGCCAACGCTTTCGAGTGGTACACGCCCGGAACGGCGAGATACCACACCGCCCCGTCTGCACATCGGCGAGGTGGTGATACGCGTCGAGGAAGCGCCCAAGCCGAAGGGTGCCAAGCGAGATGGCAGCAGATCGACCCCTTCGGACAGTCAGCGCCTGGTCAGGAGTCTGTGACATGGCGATACCAGATTCCGCGCTGTTTCTCGCCTGCAACTCGGTGGCTGAGTTCATCAGTAACGGTATTCAGGCCAACACGCACGGCATCAAGATCTACCTGGGTTCACCGGTCGATATCACCCAGAAGGACGACGAGGATCGCTTGAACCTGTTCTTCTATCGCATGGAACCCTCCGGTTTTCAGGCCGGCGTGCATCCGCAGGATCCATGGCGTATCCGGCTGTTTTGCATGATCACAGCCATGGCCGAGCAAAGCGATACCAAGGGCGAGGGCGACCTGAAGTTGATCGGTCTGATCATGGCGCTGTTTCATGAGCAGCGGATCCTGCCAAGCGTGAATATCTACGGCCAAGACGTTCGTCTAGAGGCCATCTTCAATCCGGCAACGGATGAACAGATCAACCAACTCTGGTCGACCCAGGGCGATGCAAGCTACCGCCCATCCATCCTGTACGAGCTGTCGCTCACGCCGATCCTGCAGCCGGAGACTCACCGGCCCGAGCCGCCTCGAGTCGGTGCCTTTGGGCTGGAAACCCGGGCCGACATCGCGCGCCATTTCGATCCATTCACGAGCAGCACTCTGGAACCGCTACCCCGAACCGGCGAGGTAACGACCGCCAACCCGGCGTGGACACCGTTGATCGCCTGGGTGGAAGGCAGTGACATTCGCGCCTCACTCACACTGGACGTCGACACGACGGCGCCGTCTACGTTCCAACCGACGCTGTGGATTGCCGGCGACCCTGGTGCCAGTGTCGATCTGGAATGGTCGGTCTGGGAACACGATACCTGGCGAACGGAAGCCGGCCCCACGCTCTCGGTCAGTTCGCAAGCGATCGAGCCGGAAGCGATACCGGTCGCCTTGCCGACGCTGACACTGCCCAGCCTGACCGTGACGCCCTCCGAGCTGCGCTGGCAATTGCTGCTGCACGTGACGCGCCAGTACACCCCCTACCCGAGTGCGGTACCGATCACGCTGCGCAGCAATCCACTGCTGATCAGCCTTTACCGCGGAAGTTCGCCATGACCGCCGCGTTGCACAGGGCCCCGCAAGCCGATGCCCGAGTCGATGAACTGGGTCTGTTGCCCGAATGGACCCGGGTCGAGTTGTTGTGTGTGTGCTTCATGCAGGCACGCGAGGGTCCGGTTCAAGACGTCCTGGACCGCTTGAAACAGGTGCAGCAGGATGTGCAGGCCGGTCGCGAAGCGGGTGTCTGGAACACACTCGAGCAATCGGGCGATGTGATACAGGACGCCCTCTGCCTTGACCTGCTGGCCTGCATCTATGCCCCCCAGGCCGTGCCACGCGTTGGCTGGATGCTCCAGGATCTGCAACATAACCAGAGTCCGGCGCCCAGTGAAGCACTGATCGTGGCGCTGTTGGCGATCCCCGACACCCACCTCGAAACCGTGCGCCACGCCTTGTTGCGGCTGGAGCAGGCCGGTTTGATCACCCGTGACCGCAGCGATCCGTTCACTGCCATTCAACCCGATCATCTGGCGCTGTCGCGTTTGCTGAAGCGCTCGCTGGGTGACTGGGCGCCGCCAGGGGCTTATCCGGTCAAGCGTCGGGCCGACTGGCAGGAGCTGGTATTGCCCGCCGAGCAAGTCACCATGCTGCGAGAGTTTCTGCTGTGGATTCAGCACCGCGATACCGTGGTGAACGAGTGGGGCGGGCAGGTGTGTGGCGGTCCGGTGGCCTTGCTGGCCGGTCCTTCCGGTACCGGCAAGACCTTGGCGGCGACCGTGCTGGCGGGCGAACTGGGCTGGCCGTTGTACCGCGTTGACCTGGCGGCGCTGGTCAGCAAGTACGTCGGCGAAACCGAGAAGAATATCGGTCGGTTGTTCGATGCCACCCATGGCCGTCGCGTCATCCTGCAGTTCGATGAAGTCGACGCCCTGATGGGCAAGCGCGGCGATCTGCGAGAAGCACGGGACCGCTACGCCAACATGGAAGTCAGCTACTTGCTGGCCCGCATCGAAGATCATGATGGCCCCTGTCTGCTGACCACCAATCTGCGCAGTCAGATCGACAAGGCGTTTCTGCGCCGCTTCCAGATGGTGGTCGAATTTCCACGACCCGACAGCGAACAACGCGAGCAGCTCTGGCGCCGGTTGCTGCCGCCCAGGGCACCGATTTCCGACACGCTCGACTTCCGCCAGATTGCCGAGGCGGTCAACCTCACCGGCGGCCAGATTCGCAACGCCGCCCTGCACGCCGCCTACCTGGCGGCGGAACAAGGCACCCAGATCGACATCACCCACATTGCCCGTGCGGTAATGCGCGAGCTGGCCAAGGAACAGAACCAGGTCAGTGCGAGCCAGTTGGGTGCCCTGGCCGGGCACCTGAACCACCTGGAAGGGAGTACACGATGAGCCTGAGCATCGATCGGCTGGAGTTGACGCTTCCGGCAAGCCTTGGCCGGCGAAAGCATGCCATTCATCGGCTGTTGCGTCAGGAACTGGCTAAGCTCGATTGGCCGGCCGGCGACTGGCCGACGATGGTCGTTCCAACCATCAACCTCGCGTACGGCAGCACCAACCTCGGCGTCGCACGCCAGCTGGCACGCCAGCTGCACGGCCAGGCCTGGCAGTACTCGAACGGGCTGTACTCGAAAGGGCAGTACTCCAACGGGCAGTACTCGAAAGGAATGCCATCGGCAGCCGGTTCGGCATTGCCCGGGGCCAGGTCATCCCGCCACGGAGGTGACGCATGATTCCTAATGTGACGCGTGGCGTGCTGGTCGAGTACGGCATGCATGTCCCGCCTCTGGTGCTGGAGTTCGAGTTCAACCCGCAGACGTTGAGCCGCACGCGGTCGATCACCATCACCACCGGCAACGCCCCCGGCACGCGGGGCGGCTACGACTTCGCCTTTCCCTGGGAAACCCATCGCGTCGCCCAGGGCGTTGAGGTCGAACCCGAGCAGTTCAACCTGGATATCCTGCTCGATGCCACTGACCGCATGGCCGAGGTCAACCATCCCGGCCATGCCGTCGCCAACGAATTCGGTATCGAACCAGAGCTCGACACCCTGCGCGCCATGGTCGAGCCCAAGTCCCAGGGGCCGGGCGGCGTTCAGACGTTGGCCAGCCTCGGCCAGGGCAGTGGACGCGCCTTTGAACGTGATCAGTACCCGTCCGTGCTGTTGCTGGTGTGGGGCACGCACATCCTGCCGGTGTTCTTGTCGAGCGTGCAGGTGGATGAAACCGCCCACCTGCCGACCCTGCGCCCATACCGAGCCAACGTGAACCTGAGTTTTCAAGTCATCGAAGGCAACAACCCCTTCTACCAGGTCGAACAGGTGCGTCAGGCCGTTGGCGCCGGGCTCAATGCCGCTCGCAGCCCAGCCTCGGTGCTGACTCGCGTGTTCGGCGCCGGATAACAGGGAGCGAGTCATGCTATTGAAAAAGAGCCGCTATACAGGCGCCAGGGCATTCGAGCCGCAAGGCGATCCAGGCACCTTTCCCGGTCTGCGCGCCCGTCGGATCGAGCCGCTGGAAGGCGTCATCGAGCACACCGTCACGGATGGCGACAGGCTCGATCACCTTGCGCACCACTACTACAACGACAACGGTCAATGGTGGCGAATTGTCGACGCCAATCCGGAACTGCTCGATGGCGGCCGGCTGATGCATCCGGACTGGGTCGGCGAAGTCATCCTCATACCCGCGGCGAAACGCGGCTAGGAAGGGGGCAGGCCATGTCGCTTCTGAACATGCTCGACGACAAGTTCCGCGACCCGGCTGGCTGTGTGGTCAAGATCGATGGCCAGGAGATCGACGACCTCTACGCTGCCCTGGTCGATGTCTCGGTCCTGTCGCCCCGCCAGGACAGCGCCGAAGCCACCCTGACCCTGGAAACCCGGCGGGTCGACAACGGCTCCTGGAACGTTCAGGACGACGCCCGCATTCGTCCCTGGGCGCCCATCGACATCCAGGCCACTTTTGGCGAGCGCCAGGACCCGGTGTTCAAGGGCTTCATCCGCCAGGTCAAGGTCGAGTTTCCGGAGCAGAAGGGCAGCGCCATGGTCACCGTCACCTGCCAGGACACCTCCTTGTTGCTGGATCGCATCGAGCGCAATACCCGCTGGGGGGACGATACCCCCAAAAGCGACCGCGAGATCGTGCTGAGCATCCTGGGCGACAACAACCTGAACGCACTGGACACCCCGGGCGAGGGACAAGGCGACCTTGTCGTCACCCAGAACGATACCGACATCAAGTTCCTGAAAAAGCGTGCCCAGGAAAACGCCTACGACCTGTTCTTTCGTGATGGAAAGCTCTACTGCGGCCCGATGCGGTTCGACCGCGATGCTCAGCCGACCATCGTGGTTTACGCCGGTACCAGCACCAACTGCGTCAGTTTCAGCCTGGATGACGACGGCCACCATCCGGACGCCGTGGTCTACGAAGTCGCTACCGACGAAGGCTCGGAAACAAACCAGCAAACTGTCGAGCCTGACCTCAAGGTGCTGGGTGAGACCCATGTCAGCCAGGTGTCGGGACAGCAGGGTGACTTCGCCTGGCGACTCAAGCGCGAGGGCAACAGTAACCAGAACCAGATGCAGCACCGGGCGCAGGCCAAGGCCAACGAGGAGTCGCTGAAAATCAGGGCCACCGGCGAACTGGATGGCTCCCTGTACGGGCATGTACTGCTGCCGGGCGACCCGGTCGACATCGACGGCATTGGCGATAAATACAGTGGCACCTGGTACGTCATGCAAGTCGAGCACCGCTTCGATGCCAATGGCTACCTGCAGAGTTTCGAGGTAGCCCGCAATGCGTATGGGGGCGGCGTGCCGGTACTGAGCAATGTGCTGGCAGGGATATTGTGATGATCAGGCGATGTGGAAATCCGCCAGGACAGTCGTGTCATTCCGTAATCAGCAGGGCAGCAGAGGCAGGGTCACCATAGAGAGAGAGCCCTCATAGCGAGTCACCATAGAGAGTCACCATGGAAAATGCACTGCAACAATCTGTCCGTCAGAGCCAGCAAAAGTACTACGGAAAGTATCGGGCTTTCGTCACTGACAACGACGACCCAGAACAGCGCGGACGATTGAAAGTTCGGGTGCCCAGTGTGTTCGGGCAGCAGGAAACCTACTGGGCATTGCCGTGTTTGCCCTTTGGCGGGTTGGCCGACCAGGGGTTCTTCTTCGTGCCGGAAATCGACGCCCAGGTGTGGGTCGAGTTCGAAGAGGGAAACCAGGACCAGCCGATCTGGACCGGGGTGTTCTGGCAGCCGAGTGAAGGGATACCGAGCGAGGCCACCGATGCCTATCCGAACAGCCGGGTGTTGAAGACCCCGGCCGGTCATACCTTGCAATTCGATGATGCCGAGGGCGAGGAACAGATCAAGCTCACGCACCCCGAAGGGGCTGATCTGACCATCGATCCCAACGGCAGCATCGAATTGACCGACGCCAACGGTGCCAGGCTGACCCTGGACGCAAGTGGCGGCAGCCTGACCGTTGCGGATGCCAACGGCAATGAAATGGTGATGAACAGCAGTGGCACGACGGTGACCGACAGCAACGGCAACGAAGTCACCATGTCGGCCGGGCAGTTGAAGATCGCCGGACAGATGATCGTGATCGACGGCAGTCAGGTATCGGTGGGCGGCCAGGGAGGGGAGCCGCTGTTGAAGGGCACGAGTTTTCTAACCCTGTTCGCGACCCATGTGCATACCTGTACCGCACCGGGATCGCCGACGTCGCCGCCGATACCCCAGGGGGAAGCCTCGGCGTTGACCACCAAGACCAAGGCAAACTGACCATGAGCAAGCTCAATCAGTACGTCTACAGCGACTTTCCACTGCGCTTTGGCCGTAGCGGTGCAGCAACGACTCAGCGGATGGCGCATATTCGCCATCAGATCGAGCAGGTGCTGTTCACCGACCCTGGCGAGCGCTGGTTCCGGCCCGAATTCGGGGCGGGCATTCGGTCTCTGGTCTTCGAACCGAACAGCTCGCCCTTGTGGCAGGTCACCAGGCAGCGACTTCAATCGAGCCTGGCCGCGGCATTGGCGGGAGAGGTGGCAGCCAAGGATCTGTCGATCGAGGTCGGTGCGCATCCTGAGTTCGCCGAACGTCTGGTCATTACCATCAGCTACCGACTGACGACGCTGAATCACAGTGAAAGCATGGAATTCGAGGTGGCTCCCTGATGGCACGCACTCCGACTCCGCAACTCCACTTTCACGACCGCTGCGGTGACTGCGGCGAGCGCCGTGTCGATCTGTCGAAGCCGCTGCCGCCGATCGGCGATGACTTCGATTGGCAGACACGGGATTACGACGGCTTTCGGCTGTTCATGATGGAAGAGCTTGCCGGTCGATTCCCCGAGCGGCAACGCTGGACCCCGGCGGATATCGAAGTGATTCTGGTCGAAGCCTTCGCCGTGGTGCTGGACCAGATGTCCGATCAGCTCGACCGTGCCTACGGTGAAGCCTTCCTCGAGACCGCGCGCCGCCCGGAATCCGTCTTTCGGCTACTTGGCTACATCGGCTACGACGCGCTGCGCCTGCATCATCCACCGACCTGGGAGGATGCGGAGGTCGTCCGTCATGTCCTCTCTGTCGCCGGTTTTCCCGTCGGCACGCTGACCTTTGAACCCCAGTTGCTCAGTGCCGATCATCTGGTCCGCCTGTTGGCGTGGGCGGGCCTTGCGCCCGATGCCCTGGGCGTGGAGCCGGACCTCACCGACCCCGATACCGAACGCCATTTTCTGCATCTGCTCGGCTACTCCCAGGGTAGCCTGCGCGAGGTGCTGGACCTTGAAAAACCCTTGCACCGGGATTTCCTGACCCGCCGCCTGTTGCGCCACTGGCGGGACAATCGCCACGACATGGACCAGGCGCGCCAGGCCGGCCCCCGTGCCGTTCACACCAACCACCGCATGGTATCGCTGGCCGATTACCGCCAACGCCTGGAAGACCATCCGCTGGTATTGCGTGCCGCAAGCGAGACTCGCTGGAGCGGTTCCTGGCAAACGCTCGAGGCAACGCTGGTGCTGGCGAAGAACGGCGAACTGGATCTGGCCATCGACGATGTGGCAAGCGGCGCTGAGCTTGCGCAGTTGCAATACGCCGTGGCGGATTTTCACTGGCAGCGCGGCCTGACAGCCGTCGACTGGACCCATACGCCATCATTTCGCTCCGTTCTGCGTGCCTATCTGGAAGCCTACCGCATGGTCGGCCAGGAGGTCTGGCTGCGTGATGCGGTGCCGGTCGGGTTGTCCATTTCGCTGTCGCTGCGACTCGCGGCGAATTACTTCCAGAGCGAAGTGCGCATGGCCATTGCCGAGGCACTGGGCACCGGCCCGGAAGGCTTTTTCGCGCCGGGGCGGCTTTCCTTTGGTGAAGATCTGTTCGCCAGTGACCTGATCGAGTGGTTGATGCGCCTGGATGGCATCGAAGCCGTCTGCCTGAATCGGTTCAAGCGAGTGGGGGATCGCTATCCGGATCAGTCCGGCAGCGGGGTCATCCGCTTGAACGGATTCGAAATCGCCCGCTGTGACAACCAGGCCGGTGTGCCTGAAAAGGGCTACTGGCGGCTGACACTGCATGGAGGGCAGCCGGGATGACACAGGATTACACCCGTTGGAATCGCGCCGGCCTGACCACCCTGCAGACGGTGGATGGCAACGCCGCCACCTACCTGGAAGATTTGCGCCAGGCGCTGCGCCTGCGGTTCAGCGGCGAGCCCGAGGTGTTGCAATGGCTGGGCGAGCCTGGCAACGACGACTCCCTGGCCGAATGGCAGCAGCGCTTGCTTGAGCAATACCGTGCCGAGCGACGGGACTACGGCTGGGAAATGCTGCGTACGCTGGCCCGCAGCATGCATATTCTGGCCCGCTATCAGGATGCCTACAGCAACGAGCGATTCCTGCGCACCGCCACACAATGGGACAACCTGCGCCGACTGGTCTCCATGCTCGACTATCAGCCGGCGCCACCGGCGTCGGCCGAGGCGTGGGTCGCGCTGCTGGCGAAGGAAGATGATGCCGCCGTCGGGGAGGTCAAGGCGGGTCTTGCACTGCAACACCAGCCCAAGGACGGCAGTGCGCCTGTGGTGTTCGAGACGCTTGACGATCTGCACGTGGATTACCGGCTGAACCGGCTGCGCGGCTCCGAGCATGACCGTTCCCGGCAGAAGATTCAGGTGCCGGCCGAGGGCGAGCCCTGGACTTTCGACTGGGTCGAGGCGCCGGAGAACCTCTCGGTGGGTGAGTGGGCCGTCGTGACGCTCGACAACCACAAGGGCATTGCCGTCGAAGTGACATCCATCGAAGCGGCCTCCCTGACGCTGACGGTCCGCCAGGCCGGCCACCATGGCGAGCACTGGGACCTGGCCGACATCCGTCTACAGCGCCTGGATCAATGGAATCAGGCGCCGCGCCTGAATGGCATCAATGTCATCGAAACCGCCTCGGCGTCGCATTCGGTAACGGCGGGCGATGTGCTTGTATATTCTCACGGTGGCAGTTGGCGGGCGATCCGTGTGCTGGATGTCAGCGGCCGTCGTATTCGGCTGGATGGCGACAACGGTGGCGCACGTGATTTCTACCTGGCCCAGGCCGTTGTGGCGCAACTGCTGGAAGGCGAGGAGCGCTTCGTGTTGCCCCTGGCGCGAGCGGCGGCGGAAAACGTCTGGGACGAAAACCAGAATCGGCTGTCCGTCCAGACCCGCGAGGATGACGACGGCAATCGCATCGACGACTACGTCACGGCGGACAAGGCCGCCGAGGTCTATTACCGCCCGCCCGGAACCGCCAGGGCGTTCGAGGTTGCCTCCACTTCGGTCGCGGCACTCACCTTCGATGGAAAACCGGGCAAGCTGGCCAGTGGGCAGTGGCTCATTCTCCGGCACCAGGATGGCCATTCCACGGCGACCCGGATCACCGCCATCGCGGAATTCGACGGCTACTTCCAGTTGTCCGTGGACCCGCCGGTTGGCGAAGGCCGCTGGAGCCAGGCGTATGGCCGGTTCAAGGAAAGTCTGGCGCAGCGGGGCCACGACCGGAATCTGGATCCGGTCTACAAGGAGTCGTCCACCCACACCAGCATCGTCGAGATGGCGCTAGATGACAGCGTGGCGGCGCTGATGCCGGGGCGGCGATTGTGGATCGAATCCCCACACGATGCCGCCCTGGTGACACTCGCCGAGGTCGAGCGCAACGGCGCATCGGACGGCCTCGTTCGGCTCAAGGTCACCCCCGCGCTGGACGGCTTGGACTTGAAGACGGCCGATACCTGGATCTACGCCAACGTCGTTCGCGCAGGCCACGGCGAAAGCAAGGGCGAGCAGGTGCTTGGCAGCGGCGACCGGGTGCAGGCCAACCAGCGCTTCTTGATCGAAAAGACCGACCTTGCGTTCGTGCGTGACACGACCTTCGACAGCGGGGTCAAAGCGGCCATCGACGTGATCGTCGATGGCCGTGTCTGGACCCAGGTCGACCATCTGCGCAATTCTGGGGAAACCGATCGACACTACGCCGTCCGCCTGACCGAAACCGGTGAATTGATCGTGCAGTTCGGGGATGGCCGCCATGGGCGTCGCTTGCCCAGCGGCAGCAACAATGTCCGTCTACGCAGCCGCCACGGTCATGGGCTGCGCGGCAACCTGGCCGCGCACAACCTCAACAAGTTGAAGAAACCACATCCCCTGGTTGATGGCGTGGTGCAACCAGTGAATGCCGCCGGGGGTGGAGAGGCGGAAAACCTCGCTCAAGTTCGGGACCACGCGCCGCAGTCGGTGCTCACGCTCAAGCGCGCCGTGTCGTTGGCGGATTTTGGTCGACTGTGCGAAAGCTACAGCTCGGTGTGGCGCGCGAAAGCGTTGCGGCTCCCGGACACGCCCGGTGCCAGCGACCGAATCGAGGTGCGAGTCGTGCCGGCGGGTGGCGGCCCCCTCGGAGACCTGGCGCACGACCTGTGGCAGACACTGAACCAGCATACCCACCCTGGTGTGCAGGTCAGCCTGGCTTGCTACGAACCGCTGCTGGTGAGTGTCGAGATCACGCTTCGGGTGGATGCCGAGGCGTTCGAGCCAGAGCTTGTGCGCGAGGCCGTTCGCCAGGCATTGCTTGATGCCTTCAGTCTTGAACGGGCGAACTTCGCCGAGCCGCTGTTTCGCTCGCGGGTATTCGAGGTGGTCGAAAGCGTTCAGGGCGTGAAGAACGCCGATTGCGTCATCCTCCCTGCATTCAAGGATGAAGCCGGCAATGCCCTGGAGCCGCGCCGGAGGATCACCGCCGAGGATGGCACCGTTCGTCGCGTCAACCCCCAGGCGTGGCAGGTGCTGTATCTCAACGCCGAGGTTTACCCCCCGACCATCCGTACCGAGGAGGTCTGACCATGGCCGACGAACGCGGACTCAGCCTCTACGACATCCTGCCGCAGTACATTCGCCAGCAGGATACCAACCACCATACCCGGCGCTACCTGGAAGGCGCGGACGCCGTGCTCGACGGGCTCTATCAGACCCTGCGTCAGTTCTACGGTGACAACTTCCCCGGTCAACCCGGCGTGGATGCCAAGAACACCGGGCCTGGCGATCCGGATCGTATCGTCGCCCAGGAGTGGCTGTTGCCCTACTTCGCCGACTTGCTCGATGCCCGCCTGTTGTCACCGCTGACCGAAGGCCGCCGCCTGGAGGTCGACCGGGCCGTGGCCTGGCGACAGCGAAAAGGCACCCTGGCGGTGGTCGATGACATCAGTGAAGCCGTCGGCGGATGGGAAACCGTGGTCCAGGAAGGCTGGACCCGTGTCGCCATGACCCCGCGCCTTGGTGCACCGCTGCAGCAGGAAAGCCTGTACGGCGTCGACGCCACGCTGGATCGCAGCATTCCCCAGCAGATGACCAAACACCCGGGCCTTCCGACCGTCACGCCGGACTTTCGGCTTGGCAGCCGGGCGGTGCGCGACCCCGCCCAATCCGTGTACAGCCAGGTCAGCGACATCAACGGGGAGCGCGTGCGCTGGCGCCAGTACTACCGCCATGGCGTCCCCTGTCACCACCAGCGCATCGACCTCGACGGCCAGTTCCACGGGGCCGCCTTTGATGACGTCAGCCTGCGCACCCCCGACCTGCGCGACAGCGACTGGCGGGTCGGCCACTATCACCCGAAGAAAGTCCTCATTCACTTCGTCCAACCCGAGGGTTTCTTTCCAAGCCAGCAGCCAGGCGCGCATCGCGTGCAGTGGAAGCAGCAGTGGCTGGACGATGAGGAACTGCCAAGCGAAGCCTTCCTGGCCGCGGTGGCTTTCTACTGCAGGCTTGACGGCACTTTGGTGTTCGAAAGCCGCTTGCTGCAAGACGCCGGACTGATACCCATCGAAGTGCGTGGCGTCTTCAAGCTCGGCCAGGTGCCCATCAGTGGCGTCGGTGACGCCGACGATGGCGCCTGGCACTTCGCGGGCCTGAGCCTGGTCAACCGCATTGAAGCCGACAAAGGCCGGGTGAGTTTTGACCGCTGTGCGGTTAGACAGATCGCGGTACACAGCATCGATACCGACACACCGGTGCTGACGGCCACCAACACCCTGTTCAGCCGCGTGCAAACCGCCCGTGGCCTGACGCGACTGGAATATTGCAGCGTTCTCGATCGCTGCGTGGTCGAAGCACTGCAAGCCAGCGACGTTCTCTTCACCTGCCTGTTCCGCAAGGATCACCTGGGCATCGCTCCACCACAGCCACTCTGCCTCCGCTACAGCCGGGTCCACCCCGACCAACTGCCAGCGACGCTTGCAAGCCAACACCATAACAGCAGCGGACCGGTGGAATTCTTCGGTAAGGCATTCGGGGATCCGGGGTCGGGTGTGCTGCATCCGGCCACGGCTAAGGCTGTCTGGTCGGGTGCGGAGGATGGCACGGAAATCGGAGCGTTCCACTTTCTCTACCTGTGCCAACGGTTCGAGGCTGTCCGCGACAAGCTCGAGGATTATCTACCGGTGGGATACGAAGCCGTCATGATCCCCGATGGCTGCCTTGCTCCCAAGTCCATTCCGAGGGCGCCCTGATGGTCAGGTTGGGTGCGGCCTTCGCTCGTTCGGGTAACTGGGTCTGTTGCTTTGACAGGAACACATCTTGGCTGTCTTGCGGGTTCATGCAAGGCCACCAACAGGAGAAAGAGCCAAGGACATGAAAACGCAAATATCACGCCAGAGCTTTGCCGAGCAGAAACGCTACAGCGGCGTCTATCAACAGATGGGCCGCATGATCACCGACGCGGACTGGAACGAGCTGAGCGACCTGCTGCAGTTCGAAGTGGCCGATGCCATGGAGGATGTGATCGGTAGCGGCACGCCCGCCAGGCGAGGGCTGGTTCACAAGACACCCTCCGGTGAGTTCGCGCTGAGATGGGGCTACCTCTATGCCGATGGTTTACGCGGCAAGGTGGTGCCAAGGGAAGCCAGTGCGCCGGCGAATCTCGTGTTCACGGAGCAGGCCGATTTTCCCGACGTGCCGCCGCTTCCCGCCGGCGAGCATCGCTTGTATGTCGATGTATGGGAGCGAACCGTCACGCATCTCGAGGACAGAGCCCTGCTCGACAGTGCCTTGAAGGGCGCCGATACCTGCACCCGCACCCAGCGCATGGCACAGGTCAAGGCGTGCGCGTTGGATATCAGCGCGGAGCAGCTTTTGGACAGCGACGGGCCCGTCAATCCGAGCCACGGTCGGCTGAAGCTGAGCGTGGAACTCAATGCCGGTGAGACCCTGCCGGACCCGTGCGATCCCTGCGCCGATGAGCTGGCACTGAAGGATGACGTCGGTAATTTCCTGTTTCGCGTGGAAGTCCATGAGGCGCTGTGGGACCGCTCCGGTAGCGAGCCGGTATTGACGGAGCTGTGGTTGAAGTGGTCGAGCGAGAACGGCGCGGAACACTACCAAGTGGGTGTGACGCCCCCGGGGTTCACGGCCGGGGGCTTTGTCTACGAGTTCTTCAGTGCGCCCGATCAGCAAATGGCGACCGAAAAACACCTGGGTCATCATCTACAGGCTGGATTTACACCGCAACGCGGGGTGCTCAAGACGGATCACACCGATGAACCGGCCGGGCTTGGGCTGATTCGCCGTTGGGACGGGTATATCCGGTTGGTGAAGGAGGCCGGCGCCTGGACCTTGGCTGAAGGCTGGGACAGGGGGCGTGCACTCTCGACGGGGTATGGCAGTAACGCCCATGGCTATGTGGACCTGGGCGGTCCTGTGCATATCAGTCTGGATGCCGTCGCACTGGATATCGAGCTTGGCGACGAGATTGCCGTACCCGGCGATCACTGGCTGGCAGCGGTGCGCCAGGCAGAGCATCAGGCGGGAGATCTGCTGCTCGATGAGGCGCTACCGGAAGGCATTGTGCATCACTATGTGGTGCTGGGTACCGTCGAGGTGGGTGAAGACGGTTCGATCGAGGTCTTTACGCCTGACGCAGAACATGGCTGCAAGGCCTTTGATTTTCCGCCGTTGACCGATCTGAAGGCCAGGGATGTCTGCTACGACAACGACCACTGCGACATGCCGCAGGTGCGCACGGTGCAAGACGCCATCGATTACCTGTGCAAGGCGCGGGATCTACGCTGGCACCACAAGCATCTGCATGGGATGGGGGTGGTCTGTGGGCTGATCGTCGAATGCGGGCCCGACACGCTGCCGGATCTGGAAACCGGCGAGGCAGCGCGCCGTCAGGTCACGGTAACGCGTGGCTCGGCACTGGACTGCGAGGGCAACATCATCGAACTGGAGCAAACGCGCCATTTCGATGTGATGGCCGCGCTGGAACCGCTGCTGGAGGAAACGCCGGACGTGCTGAACGATGGTTCGGGCACGCTGTGCCTGTGGATCGAGACTGGTGAGGGAGGTGAACCGGTATTGAAATTGGAGCCCTACGAGAAGCAGGGCAACAATGCCTGGCTGGATGGCACCATCTGGATGGATTTTTACCAGCATTGCATCAAGGATCTGGTGGATGAATTCCAATCCATCATGGAAGAGCTGAGCCAGAATGACGCCGACGAGGAGGAAAACGACACGGGCGAGTGGGTATCGAGTCGGCGCAAGGAAAGCACGGCGCTGTTGAACCTGGTGGCCCAGCTGCTTTATCGGCCACAGGGCCAGTGGGTGTTCCTTTCCGAACGTGAGCACGTCCTGCTGCGGACCTTCTACGTTCGCCTGCGCGAACTGGTGCAGAGCAAGACGTTCTGCGGCATGAGTGCCGGGCAACCGTTTCCGGAGTATCCCTTCACAGGGGAGCGCGCCACCGACATTCAGACGGCATTTGGCAAGCACCACCACGAGCAGGTTCTGGTGCATCCGCAAGGCAGCCATACACTGACCTATGGTGGCACCGATACCACGATCAACGTCTACGACAACCGCAAGGACAAGGTCATCCACATCAGTACGGTCAAGGCGGGTGAGGGGGCTCAGGTGACCGCGATGGCCTTCGACCCCTCAGGCGAACTGGTCTATGCCGCCACGGCAATCAACGCAGAGGATTCACTGCTGAATCGTGGCCGGTTCAACGACGGCAAGATCGAGTGGGAAAACAGTGTCGTGCTGTGCGGCGTCGAAGCGACGGATCTGCAATTTCTGCCGGACGATAAACAGCGCCTGTTCATGCTCGGACTGGGCAAGGGGCTGTACCGTTTGAACCTGCAGGAGTTGTTCGGCGAAGACAAGGTCGTCCCCGAGCCGCAGTGGCGCTTCAATGCAGTCGGCCCCATCACCTACGATCTCGACAGTCACCGGGCCTATGCCACCGGCCGGTCGGTCGGTACGAATGCCCCAGACGGTGTCTTTGATGGTATCGCCGAGATTGACTTGAAGCAGACCCCTGATGGCGATGATCGCTTTGTGCTGAACGCGCTCTTCGACCCTGAGGGGAACCCCATCCAAGGCACCGATACCGTCACATGGCAGCCTGGCCGGAACGATCAACCCGCCCAGTTGCACGTCGTGGTTCAGGACGGCACCAATGCCAAGTCCGTATATAGCTACCGGTTGCCGTTGTCAGGTGAACCCCGGGGGCCCATCCACGGCATCGATGGCCTCGAGCACAGCGAGATCGACCTGCTCTATCACCCGCAGCGGGATGAGTTGATGATCTCGATCCAGGATGAGTTTCGCATCATCACCGTCAATGCCGGGAAGGTGCAGCACCAATGGGTTCCCGTCCAACTGATGCCGATCGCGATGGCCCTGGAAGCCGAGACCGACCGGCTGGTGGTGCTGAACTACATGAGCAACACCCTGACGCTCTATCCGGTCAATGAAATCGACGGCAGCAAGCGTGAGGCCCTGGCCCAGTACCGGCTAGAGATTGTGCTTGCCTTCATGTCACTGCTTGGCAATCTGCTGCAGTACCTGAAGGATTGTTTCTGTCATCTCCTGCTGATCAAGTGCCCACAGTGCGACCAGGACGACAAGATTTACCTGGCCCGCATCGATGTACGCAACAACAAGGTGTACAAGGTTTGCAACTTCGGCAAGCGCAAGAACGTCTGGACCTTTCCCAAGTTTGAATACTGGTTATCCATCATTCCCATTTTGCCAATGCTCAAGAAGGGCATCGGCGAATTTTGCTGCATGGTAATGCCTAATCTGTTCGGCAACTTGATGGAGAACTACCAACCCGATCAACCGAGTGGCTTCGCGGTGAAAGGCAGTACCTACAGGAAAGGAGTGACGCGCACCAAAACGGCCAACCCGAAACGTAGCTGGCGTGAAACAAAGGATGACATGAAGGTCAATGTTCGCTTGGCGGGTGACTCGGTGCTCAATCGGGACCCGAAACAGCAACGCGCCAGTGTCAGCAAGCAGGCCTACCGCAACCTGGAGATCCATGAGGCCGTCAAGGCGTTGGAGATGAACGATGTCAAGGTCGATGGCATCGTCAAGTACAACGCAAAGGATGCGCCCAATGCCCTGCGACGCCATGCACTCACACCGGATCGCATCGAAAAGGGCAGCGAAGTCGTCATCTATGAAGAGGATGGCAAGGCGGCATTCTATGCTCTGAAACAACCCGATATACCAGGGTTCAACACGGCCCTGGCCGAGGAGGAAATGACACAGCTGCGTGTCGAAAAGGACCAGCTGGTCACGGAAATTCGGCGTGCCGAGTCGCAGTTGCATGCACTCAAGGTGGAACGGACGCAAAGCGAAGTGGCCGTGCAGACCCTCAAGGAGCAGTTCCAGAGCCTCGAGCAGCAGCGTGGCCAGGTCATGGCCGACATGCAGGCCATGCGAACCGGCGTTCAGTCGCTTGAACAGGAAGTGACGACGCTCAAGATCGACATGGCCAAGGCGCGGCCCGTGAAGGACATTGCCGATGTGTCCAGTGACGATGAGATCAAGATGAAGGACACCGGTTTTCGCAACCTGGGTGAACTCGCCGAGGCCGATATCGACCTGTTCAGTCAACGGACCGGGATCGAGAAAACCAGGGCACAACAGATCATCGCATCGGCCAGGAACATGCTGGAGATCAAGCCCAGATAACCTCCGCCAACAGGAGGCATGACAATGAAACTATGGCAGGCCCGCAAGGGCCATCGAACCGGAAAGCGTGGGCCCGGCAAGCCGAGCTTCGCCCACGGCATCCATCATCAGGCTCAGCCTGTCGGGCAGGTGTTGTATGGCGAACCCGCCGAGGTACATATCCGGGATTCATCGGGTCCGGTGGTTCAGACCAAGTTGGTTCAGACGAAGTTGGTTCAGGCAAAGTTGAATGTCGGCGCGCCCGATGATCGTTTCGAGCAGGAGGCGGACTGGATGGCGGATCGGGTCACCGAAGGGGCGAGTGCCGACAAGGCAATCCACACTACCAACACGGATGTGGCACAGCGCCTGTGTGAAGAGTGCGAGGAAGAGGAGCAACAGGAGGTAAACGTCCAGGCCAAGGCCGAGTCGGCCACGATTGCGCCGTCCCAGGCTTCCGGCCTACCCCCGGCCAATGGCGGGCAACCCATGCCAAGGCCTTTGCAGCAGCGGTTTTCCAAGGGCTTTGGCCGAGACCTTGGCCCGGTGCGAATTCACACCCATTCGCAGGCGGACGAACAGGCCCGGCGCCTGAACGCCCAGGCCTACACTTATGGCCAGCACATTTATTTTCGACAGGGCCATTACCAGCCGGATACCCGCCGTGGCCAATGGCTGTTGGCACATGAACTGACACATACCCTGCAGCAGGATTCACACAAGCAATTGAAGCCTTTGAATGAGTCTGAAGGCCAGGCAAATACGGAACAACTCGGCGAGCGCAGTGACGGGTCAGGAGGCTCGCCATGACCAGGAAACACTGCATTTCCAAAAGCCACGCTTGCGCTCGGAGACGTTCGAGCCCTGCCGTGGGGGGCTCCCGCTATCGCCAGGCGGATAGTGTGTCCACCGCGTTGCATGACGACGTTGAAGCATCGGTCAATCGAATTCGCTCCTGTCAGGCCAACCAGCATGGCATCCCCGATAATGCCGGCGACATCATCCGCGGAGCGGATGGCCACGCCGAGAGTTATCTCCACGGCGCCACGGTATTGAGCACCCTGGCGGGGTTCAGCCTGAGCCAAGACATCGACGTGAGCCAGAACCGCGTTTATCAGGCGTATGAAGACCGGTTCGGCCCGCCGCCGGCAGTGCGGGGCGGATTCCGTGACCGCTTCGATCGAAGCCGCCATGCCGATGAAGACGCCGCCAAAGCCAGTGAATTGGGGTCGCTTTCCGATCGGCTGAGCCGCATGGCCGGGCATCTCTCCAACGGCATCAACTACCGCTGTCGCAATGCCTGCCGCGACGACTGGGTGCTATGGACGCAGGTGGGGCGTAATCATCGTCGAATCAATATGTGCCCGGACTTTTTCACCAGCGGCTACTCGGAATCCCAGCAGGCCATCGGGATCATTCACGAACTCGGCCACAACCGGTTGAGGCTTGACCATCACAATGCCAACACCAGCGCTCAACGCGTTGGCAACCCCGAGTGCTATGCCTCCTTCGTGGCAGACATCTTCGGGGTCAATTCCTGGGATAGCCAGTGTCCCCCGCGCTAACGGGGTGGCGTGACCAAGGGGGTAAGGCCGACTAATGCCTGCGCGCACGCACCAACAGGTAGTGACCAACAAGGCGCCGGCGACCAAGCGTCACCGTCATCGCCATGGCCGAACTCAGGATCGACAGGTGCGCTGGATTCTTGATGGTCAGTCGCACGCGTCTCCGCGTGCGTCGATTGCGTCCATCACCGCTCCCAAGGTCGGCGCAGCGAACAGCCAGTACGAGCATGAAGCACAACACCTGGCGCAACAGCTACAGCCCGCGACAACGCCGCCCGAGCCTGGCAGCGTGACGCCTGCTCAACCGGCCAACGATGCCACGAACCCGCCCGCTCATGAGCCGGTAAACTGTGATTCCGAGCTCGGGGACAATGCCAGCGAGGCCCGCGAAGCCTTGCTGGCCGGCGGCCTATGGCAAAAGGTCAGAAGCCTGCTCACCGGCGGCAAACCGCTGCCCGAGCGCACGATCCTGCGTTTCGAAGATTCTCTCGGTCACGATTTCCGTGCGGCCCGAATACACACCGGACCCGGCGCCCTGGAACTGACTCGCCGTCTTGGCGCCAGGGCCATCACCTACGGCAACCACATCCTGTTCAACGAAGGCGCCTATCGGCCGGATACGACATCGGGCCAGCACCTGCTGGCCCATGAACTGACGCATGTGGCTCAGCAGGGCGGTGCGCCGCGGCTATCGTACGCTGACTCGGGGGGTTCCCTCCTTCCGGCCCGCCCGCAACTGTTACGTCCACAACTACAGGGAGACTGGGATCTGGGCGTCGGCGATGCCTTGAGCCGTGCCGGCGGCGCCCTGGTGGATGCCGGTGGCGATGCGCTGGATTACGCCGGCGACAGGGCACGGGATGTGGTGGCGGCCGGCGCGGATGCGATCTGGGCCGTTATCCGCCGGGTGGCGCCGGATGCGTTCATGGACCTGGTCGACGATATCCGCGAGAAGGGCTTTTTCGGCTACCTCAAGGACAAGATCGCCGACGTCACGGGCTCGATCCTGGAGGGGCTGGGTGACAAGAGCCCGGTGCTGTCCCAACTGGTCACCCGGTTCTCGGGGTTCGCGACCACCATGGTCGAGATTACCCAGGGGTTGGCCCAGGGCAATTGCGAGCCGTTGTTCGCCGCGCTCCGCCAACTCAAGGATATGGTCGCCAGCCTGGCCCAGGATGCCTGGGACGGCATCACCGATTTCTTCACGCCCATCGGCGATTTCTTTGCCGACGTCTGGGATCGGTTCGGTGCGCCGGTGCTCGATTGGCTGAAGGATGTCGCTGCCGATACCTGGGACTACATCAAGGGCCTCGGCCAGCAAATCTGGGACTGGACCCGGCCGGTGGTGGATGCCATCCGTTCCATGGTCGGTAACGCCTGGGACTGGATCAAGGACAAGCTGGGCATGGGCGGCAGCGGCAACAGCGAAGGTGGCCTGATCGACTGGGTAAAGGACAAGGCGGCCTCGGCCTGGAGCGCGATAAAGACCGAACTGCAGCCGGTGATCCAGCCCATTCAGGAGGTGGTCGACAAGGTAAAAGAGGTGCTGCCCCTCGAGGCCATCACCAATTTCCGCGAAACCGTCAACGGCTGGTTGCAGGAGGTGGCCTCCACCGCGCAAGCCATGGACCAGGGCGAAGGCGGTGATGTAGCGGAAAATCAGGCAAGCCTTCGGGACCGAATCCTGCCGGCCATTCTGAACCGCATCCAGGCGTTTCAGGGCACCTTGGCGACCACCGGCCTATGGGTGGCCGGCAAGATCGGTGGCATCGTCGAAAAGGGGCAGGCATTTCTCACCAGGCTTTCGACCGCACCGATCATCAGCGGCATGCGCAGCGCCTTCGATTGGCTGTCGAACGCCCTTGGCAACGTCAAGACCTGGGCCGAAGACACCGTGAAGCGCCTGTTTGCCGCCATCGGCAACGGGCTGGTCAAGCTGTCCGCTTTCATCGAACCGGTGCTCAATGCGCTCAACCGAATCGTCGGTGTATTGGGCAACCTGCTCAAGCGGTTGCCGGACTTTCTGCTGGGCCCCATCTGGTGGGTACTGCCGGCGTGTATCAAGAACCCGATCAAGACGTTCTTCCTCGAGCAGATCCTGTCGCGCATTCCTCTGTTCCAGCAACTGACCGCCGCGGGCGATATATGGGCGAGTCTCCAGGCCATGGCGCTGCGGGTGCTGGAGCAGATATTCGTCGACGGCAACCTGATGGGCGCGCTCTGGACCTTCTTCCGGCGCATGCTGGATTTGATCGGCATTCCCGCGCAACTGGTGGTGCGCATCGTCGCCAATGCCGCCCAGGCGTTCAGCGACATCCTGATGGACCCGATCGGCTTTCTCGGCAACATGCTGCGGGCGATGAAGGAGGGAGCCAGTCAATTCTTCGGTAACATCTTCTCCCACTTGTTCGGCGGTATCAGCGGTTGGTTGTTTGGCCAGGTAGAGGAGGCGGGCCTGACACCACCGGATATCACCAGCTTCCGGTCCATTCTGAATTTCGTGTTCCAACTGCTGGGCCTGACCATGGAGAACCTCTGGAATCGCCTGGCAGAGCATGTCGGCCGCCCGGTGGTCGAGCGCATACGCGGCGCCATCGACATGATGCAGGGTGCCTGGGAGTGGATCAGCGTTGCCGTGAACGAGGGGTTGACCGGCCTGTGGAACATGATTCGCGAGCGGATATCGGACTTGTGGAATACCGTGCTCGGTGCTGTGGTCACCTGGGTCAATACGGCCATTATTTCCACGGCTTCACGCTGGTTGCTGTCGCTTTTGGATGTCAGCGGGATCACGCCGGTCATCAATGCACTGATCGCCATCTACCGGGCGATCGAATCCTTCGCGCAGTACATGGCTGAAATGCTTGAAATTGTCGCCTCCGTCACGCTAGGCATCGCCGACCTTGCCAAGGGCAAGTTGGTCACGGCGGTCGATTTTCTGGTCGGCGCCCTGTCGAATTCCATCCCCATCGTGGTGGGGTTTCTCGCCAACCAGTTCGGTCTCGGCCGGCTTGGCGAACGCATCAGCGAACTGGTCGAAGGCATTCGCGGGCGCATCAATAACGCGCTTGACTGGATCATCGAAACCGCGCTGCGCGTGGGGCGGGGCTTTATCGACATGCTGCGCTCCGGGGTCGCACTGGTGCGCAACTGGTGGGAGCAGCGCAAGGCGTTCCAGGATGAGGCCGGCGAAGCACACGAATTGTACTTCGAAGGCGAGCGGGGCGAGCTGATCATCGCCAGCCATCCGCAGCCGATTGGCGCTTTCCTGAACCAGTTGCAGATCCCGGAAGCCGACCCCCGGCACGCACAGAAGCAAGCCCACAAGACCGATGCCGAGCGGATCTATCGTGAGATCACCCAACTGCGTCAGTCCATGGGCACCCGCGAACGGGCCGGCGACGACATCAGCGACCAACGGCAAGAACTCAACACCCTGTTCGATCGACTGGCCGTGCACCTCACGCCCTTGATGGTCGGCAGCGAGGAGACCGCCGGGGGGCGTGTTCCGACGCCGCTGACGCTGCAGGCGCTCGGGGGTGAGCCGGTCGCGGTGCCGCGTTCGAGCGAAGAGGAGCAGGTGGATTTAAATGCAGGCCGGCAACTGGTGATGCTGGTTCAGGAACAGGTGGAAGACACGGATGCCATGGCGGCGTATTTCGAACGCATCCAACGTCGTCTGGCGCTCGACGAGGTCAGTTTCGTCGAACACAACGAGCGCATCGAAGTCCGCCTGCGGGCCGGTAACGAATTGCGGGTATCGGTCGCTGAAAACCTGAAAGGCGATACGCCAGGCCTGAACCTTACCAACGAGATCAACTACCGGACCGGCTCGGCCGCCGGAGATTCGGTAGGCGTCAAGATGGAGGCGCAAAGCCTCGGCCCTTCTCACGCCCAGGGCTCGGGGCCCAGCGACAGCGCGCTGTCCGGTGTGATGGGCAATCTGGTCACCGAAAAGAAAAACGTCAACCCATCCAAATACATCAAGGGCCACCTGCTGAACGACAACATTGGTGGGCCCGGATCAAAGGAAAACCTCTACCCGATCACCGCCGAAGCCAACCGTTCGCATGAAACCAACGTCGAAAGCATCGTCAAGCGCTGGGTCAACATCGATCATTATTGGGTCTACTACCGCGTTGAGGTAAAAAACCCCAGTGAACATATCGCACACCCGGGGCAGAAAGACCCGGATAACTGGATCAACGCGCAATTCCAGTGCGAGGCCTACATCAAGAAGACCGATGGCGGCCAGGCCAATGCCTTCACCGAGACCATTGTCTCCCACTATGAAAAAGCCCCCGATGAGGATCACCGTAACCCCAATGCATTGAGCCCGGAGGAGCGAGAGGCGAGGGCGGATACGCAAGGCCTGAACGACGAAGACGTCGTTGGCGGTGGCCATTACGAGGGCGACGTGCTGGAGTCCAGCCGCACCTCATCCAGAACGTACCAATTGGATGGCGCGCTGAAACAGGCACTGGATGGCGTGGCAAGCGAAGACCGCACAGAAGCGGACATCCAGAGCGCTGTCGACACCTACAACGACAACGACAACGACAGCGACAGCGGCAATCAGGCACTGGCCCTGGGGCCGGCCCGAATCGCGACCTTGCTGACCGCCTACCAACGCTACAACGAGGGTAACCTGGACGGACTGAGCCAGTCCGAGAAAGCCTCGCTCACCTACATCAACGAACGCGCCCCACAGGTTCGGGCTGTACTGCAGGGCGCCGTGGAGGCGGTGTAACGCCAGCATGCCCCTCTATTGGTGCCTGTCATGGCGTTGGCGCCGAAAGCGCCGCGAGAAAGTGGCTCAGGCTGTGGCCATCGGAGAGGTCCCCGTAGAGCACTTGGCGCTTACCCGAGGCATCGATGATCATCAGCGCGGGAGTAGCGAAGATGCCGAAATCGATGGCCTCCTGGGGGGCACTCAGCAAATCGATCTCTCGGGCCGGGGCGAGATCAGCGCCGCTAGCCGCGAGGGCGGTCTTCAGGTGTTGCTGGGCCCGACGTGAACGCGGCGCCTCGCCGGTGATGAAGAGGATAAGCGTGGCGTCATGCGAATGGTGGTGGTCGGCGAGTGCACGGTTCACTGGTCGTTCCCTCCCTGGTCGGCGCTCCGGCGTCGCAGAATGCTGTCCTGATGCTGGCTCGCGCCGCGATCGGTCTGCGCCTGGTCCTGATGCTCGGCCACCAGCTCTTCCTGCAGGCGTTCCAGCTCGGCCTGGCCCTGCTGGATGAGGGCGCGCGTGCTTTCGATCTCCACTTCCAGCCGTTGTTGCTGGCGTAGGCGCTCCTTGACCTGGCGCTGGCGCAGGGCCGCTTCCTCGCTCTCCTTCTGGGCACGCGCGGTGCCCATCAAGACCTCGCTGCCGTAGGGGTAGACGTCGGCGAGATCGACCCCCTGGGGGGAGAGGGTCATCTCGCGGACCTGGTTGGAGTGAGCCGTGCCCCTCGACTTGACCACCGACAGCGAACGGTTTCGCTCGCCGCCGTTGACCTGGTAGCGCAGCACGATCCAGGTATCCGCGAGGGTCGAGGCATGGCTCAGGGTAGACTCGCCGAAGGGATCATCGGCCTCGGAGAGCGAAGTGAGCATGGTGGTAATGCCGCGGGTACGTGTCACGGCGAGCAGACGCTCCAGGGCAAGGAAAGCGCTTTCGGTGCCGGTGGACTTGAGCAGGGCCGAGGCCGGGTCGATGACCAGGCAATCCGGCGAGAAATCATCGAGCAGCGCCAGCACCGCCATGTAATGCTCTTCCACCAGGCTATCCCAGCTTGCCCGGGCGACGACCCGCAGGTGACCGCTGTCGATAGGCGACTGCAGGTCGATGCCCAGGGTCGAGACATTGCGCACGATCTGGCGGGCGAATTCGTCGAAGCTGACCAGTAATGCCCGCTCGCCTCGCTTGGCGGCCGCCGCGACGAAGGCGGCGCCCAGTGTCGTCTTGGACGTCCCGGGCTGGCCGGAGACAAGGGTGACCGAACCACGGTAGACGCCGCCCTCGAGAATCCTGTCGAGGCGCTCGATGCCGGTGCTGATGCGTTGGCCGGCGGCAGGTACCGCGTCGGCCACGAAGGGCACGGCATAGGGGAGCTGGATGCCGGCATCGTCGATCAGCATGGCAAGTTCATTGGGGTTGTGGGGAGTGCCCCGATACTTGGCGATGCGGAAGCGTCGGTTGAGGCGCTTGTCCACCAGCGTGCTCGACAGCACCAGGATGGTGTTCAGCATGAACTCGATGCCGGTGAGGTGATTCGGCTGGAGGGCACTGTCATTGCCCGTATGCTTGCCAGTCAGCAGCAGGGAATAGCCCCGTTCGATGCTCCAGTCATTGAGTTGGGTGATCTGGTCGATGGCTATCTGGTTGTCGGGTTGGCGACGCAGCAACTGGTCGATGCCGTCGAGAATGATCCAGGTACCTTCCACGCGTCCGATACACAGGTCGAGCACGGCGAGCAGCCCGTCGATATCGAATGCCCCGGAGAAGTCGGCTCCCTTCATCGATTGGCCGTCGATGATCTCGCAGCGTGGCGATTCGCGCAGTTGCGGCCCCCAGTGGAAAGCATCGGCATTGCGAAGGATCTGCTCGCGAGACTCCTCGAAACTCATGAAGACCCCCCCTTCGCCACAGGCCAGGGCACTTGCCAGGATCTGCAAGCCGATGATGGTCTTGCCGCATCCTGGCTCGCCGACCACCATGGTGGCCCCGCCGGCCGGCAGCCCGCCATGGGTGACCGCATCCAGGTGGGGAATGCCGGTGGCTCGCTTGACCAGTCCGTGCTCCGCTGTCGTGTCGGTGTCGTTCATCGAGTCTCCAGGCGGCCAATCGCTAATCGTCGGGAATCATGGGTCATCTCGTGTCATCCTTGGCCGCCCCGAGGGGGCGTGGCGTCAGGGGCAGGCGGGAGTGCTTCTCCAGCAGCCAGCGGAAATCCTCCACTTCCAGCGGCATGCTGTAATAGTAACCCTGGCCGATGTGGCATCCCAACTCGAGCAGGGCATCGCGCACGGCGGTATTCTCGACCCCTTCCGCCACGGTGTCGGCCCCGAGCACCTGGCTAATGCCCAGGATCATGGACACGATGTTGCGATTGAGCGGGTCGTCGAGAATTCGCCTCACGAACCCCATGTCGATCTTGATCTCGTCGAAGGGGTATTGCTGAAGGTAAAGCAGCGACGAGTAGCCCGTGCCGAAGTCATCCAGCGAGAGCCTGACCCCCAGCGCATGCAGGTCATTGATCTGCCGGCGCAGCAGTTCGGATTCATCGCTGAATACACTTTCGGTGATCTCGAGGGTCAGCGCCGCCGGGTCAATGGCATGGGTCTCGAGGGCATCGCGTACCTTGTGGGTGAAGTCGCCCAGGCGGAACTGGTCCACCGAAACGTTGACCGAGACCTGGACCAGGTCGAGGCCCGCATCCTGCCACTGGCGCAGATGGCGACAAGCCTGGAACAGCACCCAGTCGCCGATCGGGCCGATCAACTGGCTCTGTTCGGCGACCGAAATGAACTGGCCGGGCATCAGCATGCCACGCACCGGGTGCAACCAGCGGATCAGCGCCTCACAGCCCTTCACCGTGCCGGTGGCCAGGTCGACCTTGGGCTGGTAGTGAAGCTCGAACTGGTCATTCTCCAGGGCCCGTCGAAGGTCGCGGGTCAAGTCGAGGCGCTCTTGTGCAACCCGATCCATCTCTCGGTTGTAGCGATAAAAGGTCTTGATGTCGCGTTGGCGGATCTCGTGCAGGGCGATTTCCACCTCGTGCAGCAGGGTTTCGGCGCCGCGCTCGTCCTCGCCGAGCAGGGTGTAGCTGCCACGGGCCGAAATCTCGATGACGATGTCCTTGAGGTACACCGGCCGTTGGAAGATGTCGGCCAGTGCGTCGAGGCGCTCGAGGGGGCGGGAAGTGGCGTCATCGGGCAGGAAAACAATGAACTGGTCGCCACTGATCCGCCCGATCAGGGTGTTGTCGCAGAAATGCGTTTCAAGGCGCCGCGCCATTTCGATCAGCAGGCGATCCCCGATATCGTAGCCGTGGGCATCGTTGACATTGCGCATCTCCCTGATATCCAGCAGGGCGATGATGGCCTGCGGATGCCAGCCGTGGCGGTCGAGGTGACGCGTGAAGGCCCCGATGAATCCCAGTCGATTGGCCAGACCCGTGAGCGGATCCTGATAGGCCTGCCGAGTGAGCTCGATTTCCGCCAGCTTGCGTTCGCTGATATCCACATGCATCACCACGGCACCCAGGAAGCCCTCGGTGTCATGGCCAGGCGCCAAGCGGGTGGCCATCATGCGGAACCAGCGTTGCTGGTCCGGGGAATGGCAGGGGTACTCGATGGTACAGGCGTCCTGGTCGCCCGCCAGCACGGCCTCCAGCTCCTCGGCGGTCTCCAGCGCCTGCTCGCTGCAGTCGCCGGTAGCGTTACGGCAGATGGTCAGGTAGTTGCTGCCGATGCCTGCGCTGGTGTCCTTCCAGTCATTGAGGGTGGCGAAGTGCCGCCATTGATTGTTGACGTCGAGGATCTTGCCGTCGCCATCCAGCAGCGCAATATGGGCGGGGAGGGAGTCGATCAACGCTCGACGCGTGGCCAGGGCGCCGGAGAGGGTCTCCATCATGCTGTCCTGCTGGTCGAGCATCCGATTGAAGGCGCGGGAGAGTTCACCGAATTCATCGGTCCCCTGGAACGGCACCCGAACGCCATGTTCGCCGGCCTCCACGCGCCGGGAGGCATGGGTCAGGACCCGCAGGGGGCCATCGATGCGCCTGAAGATGACGCCGAAGGCGAGGATGCACAGGGCGGCGAAGAGTGCCGCGGCCACCCCGAACCCCATGGAGAGCCTCTGGGTATCCTGGGCGATTCTCGCCTGGCGTTGATGCACCACCTCCTGGAGGGCCGTATCCAGGGCGATACCGAAGCCGGCGACCTGACTCATGATGATCTGGCTGCGCAGGGGGAGGGCCAGGGGACCGATGCTCTGGCGCTCATCCTGGGTGACGCCGGGGCGCTCGTCCTCAGGCACCTGGAAACGCGCCAGCTCCTCGACGATATAGTCGATATGGCGAATGGCCCGCTGGGCACCCGGGTGGTCCTCGACCAGAGGCGCCAGGCGGACCTGGATGGCGGCGGCGTCGTCCCGATAGGCCGTCCACAGTGCCGGGTCGGCACCCTGCAACAGCAGGTTGTCGCTGGCCACGGAAAAGTTGTCGATACGGCCTTGGAGCTGCAACAAGGAAGCGATCGCTGCTTGCCTGTCCTGCACCTGTGACAGGCTGTAGACACCGACCAGCCCGAGGGCGGCCAGGCCCAGCAAGCAGCTGGCGATGCTGATGAGTGAGAGGCGACGCAGTTTCACGGCGAGGAGACCTCGGGAGGTGCGGCGCCCATCGGGAGACTGACGGCAGCGGGCAGCAGCGTTTGCAAGGGTCTGGCGTCAATCCAGGACAGGATGCCGGGTTGCGGCTCGGTGATGGGCTTGCCGGTGTCCTCGGCCCATTGCACCAGTTGCTGCAGGGACGCCAGCAATGACCAGTCCAGGCTGAGGCCGAAGAGGGGGAGATCATCATCATGCAGGGCGTGCAGGGTATCCAGCTCGATGGATTCGGCGTACGTCGCCAGGGCGCCCTTCGGGTCGGCGTCTATCGCATCGATGGCCTGCTGGTAGGCGGAAAGCAGGCGTTGGATCGTCTCGGGGCGCCGTTGCAGCACCCCGCGGCTGGCGACCAAAATCCAGTTCTCCGTGTAGATGTTGCTGCCGGGCAGAAAGGTCAATCCATCTTGCGGCAGCATCGTTTCCACGCGCGATGTCCACGGCTCCCAGAGCACGGCCGCGTCGATATCTCCTTCGAGGAGCGCCTGCGGCAGGGAGGAGGCGGGCAGGTCGATGACCCGGACCTCCTCGGGATCGATCCGGTGGAGGGCGGTGAAGAGCCACCAGAGGAACTCGGCATTGGTACCGGCCATCAGGCCGACGCGCTTGTCGGCGAGGTCCGTGGGGGTGCGAATATCGTGACGGCGTAGCGCCACCACGTGGTTGAGACGACTGGAATACACCAGGCTGGCGATGACAAGGGGATCCTCTGCCCCGCCGGTATGGGGGGTCTCCAGCAGATCGAGCACCAGGGGTGTCGGCGCCATGAGGGCGATGTCCGTCTCACCGGCACGCAACGCCTGGATAGTCTGCTTGCCTGACTGGCGGCGTTCGAACACAACATCCAGGCCTTGGCGCTGAAAGCTGCCCTCATCCAAGGCGATCAGGGTCGGTAGATCACCGAGATAGGCGACACTGAACAGGCGCACGGGGTCATGGGTACTGGCATGGGCGCACGACGCCCCGAGCGCCAGGGCAAGGCACATTCCTCCTGCGATCAGCGATTCTCGTGTCCAGCACCATGCCGGACGGCATGATGGTTGAATCCGCATGCGCAGCAGCATCCATGTTAGGGGTGTCGCTATCTATTGCCTGCAGTATGTGCCCTGGCGCGCAAGGGGATCAATAAGTGTTTGTCTTGCTTGCTGTCGCTGCCTTGTGCTGGTTTGCCGAGCGCTAGGTCAGAGCCAGGTAGCGCGGGTTGTCCTGCCGGGTGTCGTTGAGCTTGAAGCTGCCTACCAGTTCCGCGAGCCGGTCGGCCTGTTCGCGCAGTTGTTCGGCGGCCGAGGTGGATTCTTCCGCCAGCGCGGCGTTCTGCTGGGTCATGCGGTCGAGCTCGGCCACGGCGATGTTGACCTGGCCAATGCCATCGCTCTGCTCGCTGGCAGCGTGGCTGATTTCCCCCAGCATACCGGCAACGCGGTTCACCACCTCGACGAGTTCGCTCATGGCGCTGCCGGCATCGCGCACCAGGCGGGTGCCGCCCTGCACCTTGTCGCCCGAGGCTTCGATCAGGCCACGAATATCTCTTGAGGCCTGGGCGCTGCGCGTGGCCAGCTGACGGACCTCGCTTGCCACCACGGCAAAGCCCTTGCCGCTTTCGCCGGCGCGGGCCGCCTCTACCGAGGCGTTGAGCGCCAGCAGGTTGGTCTGGAAGGCGATGTCATCCATGACCTTGATGATGTCGCCGATGCGTTCCGAGGCGTGCTGGATATCGCTCATCGTGGTGACCACGTGGGAGACCGTGTCGCCGGTGCCCTGGGCGAGCTTGGCGGCGGATTGCGAAAGGGTGCTGGCGTCGCGTGACGAGGCCGAGGTGTTCTCCACCGTGCCGGTGATCTGCTCCATGGAGGCCGAGGTCTGCTGCAGGCTGGAAGCCGCCTGGTCGGTGCGCCGAGACATGTCCCGTCCACCGCTGGCGATCTCCTGGGCGGCGTACCTTACGGCGTCGCTGCTGCTCCTGACCTGAGCCAGTACATCATGCATCTTGTCGGCGAAGGCGTTGAACTGGATGGCGAGTTCGCTCGCTTCATCCTTGCCCTGAACGGGGAGGCGCAGCGTCAGGTCGCCATCTCCATCGGCGATGTCGCGCATGGCATCGGCGGTGCGCCGGATGGGGCGGAACAGGGCACGCAGCAGCAGGGTGAATAGCGCAAGACTTGCCATGACGATCACGGCCACGATCAGGATGACCATCAACACCGCCCGGTTGAGGTCGGCGAACAGCTCGCTGCGCGGTATCTGTGCGAAGGCGACCCAGTCGGTGCCAGGCACTTCAATGGCGGCGACCAGTTGCTCGGCGCCATGTTCGTCGGTGATGGTGGTATAGCGGTAGCCTTCGCCTGCCAGCAACTCTGCGGCTCGGGTTGTCCAGCCGGGAAGCTCCGCTACCGACTGGCCGGCCATGGCGGCGCCTTCGGGGTGTACGCTGATGATGCCCTCCTGGCTTGCCAGGAACACCGAGCCGGTGTCGCCAAGCTGGTAGGTGCTGATCGTGTCTGCCATGGCGTCGAGGGTATAGCCGACCCCGGCGACCCCCACGCGTTCGCCGTCCATCTCCACCACGTGGTTGATGAAGACCTTGAGTTCACCGTCTTCGGAATCCACATCCAGCGTGTACTCGGGGCTGCCCGCATCGTCGACCAGGTGGTAGAACCATGGGTCCTGCTCAGGGTTCAGGGTGCGATCGACGCCATTCGCCGTGTAATAGTTGCCGCTGAGCGACGAGACGTAGAAAACGGTGTTGGCCCCGGTGCGCTGCTGCAGCCGTTGGAAGTGGTTCACGGCGCGCTCGCTATCCCGGCGTGACTCCCCTCTGGCCAGCCACTGATGCAGATAGCCATTGTTGGCCAGCCCCTGTGCGGTGGTGATCGGCCCGGTCAAGGTGGCGTTGATGTCATTGCGAATGCTTTCCAGTGTCGCGGGCAGTTCGTCCTGGGTGACCCGGTCGGTGATCAAGTCGCTGAACAGGCGATACTGGATGGCGGTGGCACCACCCACGATCAGGATCATGCTCAGACTGATGCCGATCATCAGCTTTTGGGCAATCGTCAGGTTCTTCACGGTTTTCCCCCTGGCTCGCGCTCCGTCAGGGCGCAGATGCTTGTGTTGACCAATTGGTCAGTTCCGTATCGGCGGGGGAGGGAGGAACTGTAGGCTTTACCCCAAAATCGTCACGATCACGCCATAGGTCGCTACACCAGCCGCCACCGGCCAGCCGAGGGTGCGTGTGCGCCACCACACGGCCAAGGTTGCGGCGATGCCGATGGCGGTGGCGATCCAGGAAAGGGCGTCGGGCTTCACCGGCATCAGCGATACGCCGAAGACGGCGGCGATCATCAACGGGCCAAGCATGCTCAGCCACTGGGGCATCGCGTCCAGCCCGTCTTCGTCGCCGAGGCGCTCGAGGCGGCGGCGCATCCATAGCAGCGGCAGCAGGCGCATCAGCAGTGTGCCCAGCGCCGAGGCAAGGATGGCGATCCACAGCGCGCTACTCATGGCGTTCTCCTTGCGTGTGTTGTTCTTTCTTGGCGGGCTTGGCGGGCTTGGCGGGGCTGAACGTCATGACCTGAAAGCACATCGCGCCGCAGGCGGCGGCGAGGGGAATTGCCAGGTTGGTGAATTCCAGGATGGTCAGCGCCAAGGCGACCACGATGGTCAGCCCGAGGGCCAGGCTCCAGCGCCGGGAGGTGAAGCGGGGCGCGATGAGCACCAGGAACAGCGCGGGAAGGGCAAAGGGCAGGATCTCGCCCATCAGCGCCCAGCGGGCGATCAGTTCGCCGCCTGCCAGCGCACCCAGTGCCGTGCCGCCGATCCAGCTCGCCCAGGCCAGCAGGGCGGCGCCGCCGAACCAGCCGAGGCGTTGTGAGGCGGGCAGTTGCGGCAGGCGGGCGAGGGCCAGGGCGAAGACCTGATCGGTGAGGCCGTGCATCAACGAGGGCCAGGCACGGCTGGGCGTGAGCCACGGCGCCAGATTGGGGGCATAGACCACGTGACGCAGGTTGATCAGCAGGGTCATGGCCACCACCAGCCACAGCGGCGCCCCGGCGGCGACCATGCCGACGAACAGGAACTGCGAGGCACCGGCATACACCAGTACCGAGATGAGCACGGCTTCCCAGGCGTCGAAGCCGGCCTGGGTGGCGATCAGCCCGAAGGAGATGGCCACCGGCACATAGCCACCGAGCAGCGGAATGGCTTCGCGCATGCCGGCAAGCCAGGCGTGGGAAGGCGAGGAGGCGGCATGCGACTTCATGAGGTGTGCTCCTCGTGATACGTGATGGTGAGCAGCAGCGTGGCCCTGGTCTGCCAGGTGCGGCAAAGGTGAGGACGGTCGGCGGAGAAGGTGAGGCTTTGGCCGGCGAAGGGACGTTCTATAAGAAGGGACGCCCTATAGGAAAGGACGTTCTATAAAAGGTACGGGCGTTCGTCAAGGAATCCGGTCAGACAGTTCGGATCGCGTTGGCGGGAAGTGGAAGCGTGCGGGGCTGCCGGCACACGGCGAAGGCCCGCGCGCGGGGTGCTGCCCACGACACGGGAGAGACGTCTCGACAATCACCGCGAGGGCTTGGCGATAAGCCCGTAGAGCTCGGGACGGCGGTGGAGGGAAAAGTTGAAGATATGGTCGCGAATCTCCTTGGTTCGATCGAGATCGCATTCGTAGGTGATCAACTCATCGCCCAGTGTGCTGGCCATGGCCACGATCTCGCCGGTGGGGCTGATGATGCAGCTCTGCCCCAGCAGCTCGCAGCCTTCCTCGCGCCCCGCCTTGGCCACCGCGACCACCCACATGCCGTTTTGATAGGCACCGGCCTGCATGCACAAATGGTTGTGGAACCCCTGCAGGTGGTCATGCTCCGGTACCGGGGGATAGTGAATGGGCGTGTTGTAGCCAAGCAGCATCAGCTCGGCGCCTTGCAGCGCCAGCATTCGGTAGGTTTCGGGCCAGCGGCGGTCATTGCATATCGCCATGCCCACCGTGCCGCCGAACGCCTGCCACGTCTCGAACCCTTCCTGGCCTGGTTCGAAGTAGCGCTTTTCCAGATGCTGGAAGGACCGCCACGGCTCATGCTCGCTGTGTCCCGGCAGGTGCACCTTGCGGTACTTGCCTACGATATGGCCGGCGCCATCGACCAGAATCGAGGTGTTATAGCGCTGCTTGCTATCCGCTGCATCGACGAGCTCGGCATACCCCAGGTAAAAGCCAATTCCCAGCTCTCGAGCGGTGTCGAACAACGGCTGGGTCGCTGGCCCCGGCACCTCGCGCTCGAAAAACGCATCAATAGCGTCCTGGTCCTCGAAATACCAGCGCGGAAAGAAGGTGGTCAGTGCCAGCTCGGGGAACACCACCAGCTCGACCCCTCGCGCCTTGGCCTGGTGCATCAGCGCGACCATACGCGCCACGGCCTGGTCGCGGGTCTCGGATCGGGTAATGGGGCCGAGTTGAGCAGCCCCGATCATCAATTTTCGACTCATGCGGTTGCGTCCTTGTCGTTCAGCGACTGAGATCCAGCATCACCTGAAGCAGGACATTGGCCCCGGCTTCCAGGTCCGCCGACTCGGTGAATTCCTCGATGTTATGGCTGATGCCGTTCACGCTGGGCACGAAGATCATGCTCGTCGGGCACACCCGGGCCAGCATCTGCGCGTCATGTCCGGCACCACTGGGCATGCGCATCACGGAATGTCCCAGCGCGGATGCGCAGGATTCCACGCGATCCACCATGGCGGGGTCGAACGGTACCGGGTCGAAGCGGGCCAGCTGGCGCGATTCCACCTGTATCCCCTCACGTTCGGCCAGGGCGTCGATAAACTCGCCCAGTTCACGTTCAGCCCGTGTCAGCTGGTCATTGTCGGTGTTGCGCAGGTCGACCGTCAGCGTGGCGCAATTGGGTACCACGTTGACGAGATTGGGCGAAAGCGCCAGTGCGCCCACCGTTCCCACCTGGTCGCCACCGATGCGGGTGACCAACTCGCGCACGAAAGCGCCTGTGGCCATGGCCGCATGGCCAGCATCACGGCGCATGCGCATGGGGGTCGTCCCGGCATGGTTGGACACACCGGTAAACGTCAGTTCGGTCCAGGAAATACCCTGTACCCTCTCCACGGCCCCGATGGTGATGCCCGATTCCTCGAGCACGGGACCCTGTTCGATATGCAGTTCGACGAAGGCATGCACGTCCGGTCGACCCACCGCCTGTTCGCCGCACGCACCCACGGCCTGCATGCAATCCGCCACCCGCTCCCCATCGATGCCCTTGGTGGCCAGCGCCTCTTCCAGCGCCATGCCACCTACATAGACCAGGCTGCCCATCATGTCCGGCGCGAATCGCGAACCTTCCTCGTTGGAGAAGAACGCCACGCACAACGGCCGCTGGGTTGTCATGCCCGCTTCGTTCAGGGTCTCGACAACCTCGAGTCCTGCAAGCACACCAAGTGTGCCGTCATAGAGCCCCCCGGTGCGCACGGTATCGATGTGCGAGCCGGTCATTACCGGCGGCCCAGGCTCGCGGCCTGGCCGCAGACCGAAGACATTGCCCATCGCATCCATCGACACCTCGAGCCCGAGTGCCTTCATCCAACCGATGACACGCTCACGCCCCCAGGCATCCTCCTCGCTGAACGCCAGGCGACATACCCCGCCTCCCGGCAGCGCGCCAAGTTCACCCAGCGAGCGAAGGCGTTCCAGCAAACGCGCCCCATCGATACGCAGTGACTCATGCATGGCCCACCTCCGCTTGTAGCACGTCGCTGGAGCTGCACCCGACCAACGCCTGGTAGACTGCCTCATCGGTGGCGCCTTCGCTGCCGATCAGCAGGATTCGGCTGTGGGCATCGAGACCCAATCGCTCGCTCAATGCCGGGTCCTGGCGTGCGATCAGCACACCGGCCAACCCCGCCACGGCGCTTTCGCCCGCCACCAGCGGTGCATCGCCACCCACGCCCTCTGCCAGCAGGCGCATGACCTCCACCGCGGCATCGTCTGTCACCGTCATGAAGTCATCCACCCCTTCGTCGAGCACTTCCCAGGCCAGCAACGACACCTCGCCGCAGGCCAAGCCCGCCATCAAGGTATCGAGCTCGCCCTCGACAGCGACGGGCGAACCGGCGCGAGCACTCGCGTAAAGGCAGGCGGCACGATCCGGTTCCACCACCACCACACGGGGCCGTTGTGGTCCATAGGCTTCCCACAGCTGGGCAAGGGCAGCAGCCGCCAAGCCGCCCACGCCGCCCTGCACGAAGCAGTGCGTCGGCGCTTCGTCGAGTTGTGCCACCGCTTCGTCAATCATCACCGTGTAGCCTTGCATGACATCGCGGGGTACCGACATATAGCCGGGATAGGATGTATCCGAGACCACGAACCACCCATTGGCCTCGGCATCCTGTGCTGCTTGGCGCACAGAATCGTCGTAATTGCCCCTGACGCGACGTACCTCGGCACCGAATTGGCGGATGGCCTCCTCACGGCCGGCGGATACCGTGGCGTGCAAGTAGATCACGCAGTTCGCGCCGAACTGCTGTGCCCCCCAGGCCACCGAGCGGCCGTGGTTGCCATCGGTGGCGCAGCACACCGTCAGCGACGAGATCCGCTCGCGATGTCGTCCTGCCAGAAGGTCCGTGGCGGTAGTACCCTCGGGCAGCTTCGACTTGAGCAACTGCAACACCGCATAGGCCCCTCCCAGGGCCTTGAAGCTCTTGAGGGAAAAGCGGCGTGCTTCGTCCTTGTAATCCAGTGATGTCACCCCGGCCGCCGTGGCAAGGCCCTGCAGCGAGATCAGTGGCGTGGGTGCATAGCCGGGCCAGGTGGCGATTTCATCCCGGGCACGGCGCATGGAATCCTGGTCGAGCACGGCGCGTTGCCGCTCGCCGATCGGCTGTCCATTTACCGCGCGGGGATTCGAAAAAAGGGAGACAGAATCATGTGTTATTAGCGTTTGCATGGCGGCCCCTGATGGGTAACGAGAGAGTCGCAACCATTCTCTACATCCTCGAATGTCGGGAATGGCGTGGCGACTAATCTGGAACTTAATTTTTAATATGTCAATAACTGAAAATATGTTTTCATTTTTAGAAAATCATGGCAGGGTTAACGCATGAGCGAACACAACGACACGCTGCAAGCGCGCATCGAGGCGCACTACGACGACCTCCCCAAGGCGGAGAAACGCCTGGGCGATCTGCTGCTGAGCTTTCCGGGGGATATCGCCTCGTACAGTGCCGGTGAGCTGGCGGAGGCCGCCAGTACATCGCGCGCCGCCGCTTCGCGCTTCTTTCAGCGCCTGGGCTACAAGGACTTCAACGAAGCGCGCCAGCAAGTGCGAGAGGCCAAGCGCTGGGGGTCGCCGGTGTATCTGTCATCGGGTACCGAGCAGCGCACCATGCCCAGCCAGCCCATTGAGGACCACCTGGCCCAGGAGCGCGAGAACCTGACCCGAGCCCTGGAAAGCATTCGTCCCGATCAATTGAGAAGGGCCGTGCATGCGCTCAGTACATCACGCCACGTCCATGTCGCCGGGTTTCGCAACAGCTACATGCTGGCTGATTACCTCCGGCGTCAGCTGCAAATCCTGCGCGCCGGTGTCTCGCTGATTCCCAGCACGGGGCAGACCCTGGCGGAAGACCTGGTGGACATCGAAGAGGGGGATACGGTGGTACTGATCGGACTGCGCAGGCGCGTCGACCAGGTCAAGCAGGTACTGGATACCGCGCATGCTCAGGGGGCCAACACCCTGCTGATCACCGACCCATCCTGTGAAAAGCGCCTTGAAGCGACCTGGACCTTCACCTGCCAGGTGCAATCGCAGTCGTTGTTCGACAGTTACAGCGCCTGCATGAGCCTGCTCAACCTGCTGTGCACGACGCTCTTCCACCAGGACATCACGCACAGGCAGGAACGCCTCAAGCGCATCGAAACCCTGCATGACTCGCTCGACGAGTTGAATGCCTATACCTGGCTGACCAAGGGAGAAACGCACACATGACCAATCGAGGCCGGAAACCAGGTCTGAGACCGACCTGAAAACCGGCCCGGCCACCGGTCTGAAAACCGGTTTAAAAATAATAAAAGAGGGGGAGGCGCGCCACGACATGACAAAGACAACGAACCTCGACAGGAGTGGCATCACATGAGCGCTTTGGCCGATAACCTGACACGAATCAGCCGCTGGCTGGATACCTGGGTGGAACGCTGCAGCGTTGCCATCCTCAGCGTACTGGTACTGGTGGTATGGCTGGGCATCCTGTCCCGCTACGTGCTGCCGTGGAATCTCACCTTTACCGAAGAGCTGGCCCGCTACCTGATGATCTGGGTCGCGTTGCTATCGGTATCCCTCGGTATCTGCCGTCGGCAGCATGTCGGCGTGTTGCTGCTGTTCAACCGGTTACCACGGCCACTGCGGATGACGCTGTCGCTGGCCTTCGACCTGATCGCTTTCGTCTTCTTCGCGGTGATCTTCTACCACGGGTTGACCTACGTGGAACGTGGATTCAGTCAATCGACCATGATCTACGGCATGCCACGTGGCTATCCCTACCTGATCATCCCGCTCGCCTCGGCGGTCGCCTGTATCCAACTCACTCTCTCGGCGCTGCGTGACTTGTTGCATCGAGACACCCAACCGGCTTCCGGCACGGCCTGAAGGAGACCCCCATGATCATTGTGGCAACGGCTTTCTTCATGCTCCTGTTTCTTGGCATGCCGGTAGGCATCGTGCTCGGTGTGGCCGGCATGGTGGGCATCCTGGATATGGGGGGTGGTCACTTCCTGGCCATGGTGCCGGACCGTTTCTTCTCCGGCCTCAACCTCTTCCCGTTTCTCGCCATGCCGTTCTTCATCCTGGCCGGCGAGATCATGAATCGCTCGGGTCTGACCATGAATCTGGTCAACTTCGCCCAGGCTCTGGTGGGCTGGCTGCGCGGTGGCATGGCGCATTCCAACATGCTCGCCTCGGTGATGTTCGCCGGCCTCACCGGCTCGGCGACCGCTGATGCCGCCGCCTTCGGTAACACCCTGGTGCCTGCCATGAAAAAGGCCGGCTACAGTGGTCCTTATGCCTGCGCTGTCACCGCTGCCGGCTCGATCATCGGGCCGATCATTCCGCCCTCTACGCTGGCCATCATCTACGGCTCGCTGATGGGCGTCTCGATTGCCGGTTTGTTCGCTGCGGGTATCATCCCCGGGCTGTTGCTATGCTTGGTGTGCATGTGCCTGATCGCCGCCACGGCTCGCCGGCTCAACCTTCCCAAGGACGACCGTGGCCCCAGCCTGTCGCGTATCCTCAAGGAGTTCCGCCGTAGCCTGCTGGCACTGATCCTCCCGGTCTTCATCCTGGCTTCCATTCTCACCGGCATCACCACCCCGACCGAGGCAGCGGCACTGGCGGTGTTCTATGCGCTGTTCATCGGGGTGTTCGTCTACCGCAACGTTAGACTGCGCGACCTCTACGCCATGCTCGCGCGTACGGCCCTGATCACCGGCATCATCTTTCTGATCATTGCCTCGGCATCGATCCTGGGCTGGTGGATGACCTTCAACCAGATTCCCCAGTTGATCGCCAGCGGTTTCCTGTCCATTTCGCAAGATCCGCATGTGATCGTCGGCATGATCGTCGCGATGCTGCTGTTCATCGGACTGTTCATGGACATCAACGCCGCACTGATCATTCTTGCCCCGGTACTGGCCCCGCTGTCGCTGGCCATCGGCCTGGAGCCCGTGCATGCCGGCATGATCATCATCCTGTCGTTGACCATTTCGCTCATGACGCCGCCAGTAGGCGCCTGCCTTTTCGTGCTGGCCTCGGTGACCGGAGAACGCATCGAAGCCATCACACGCTCTCTGTGGCCATTCATCCTGGCCCAGCTCCTGGTGCTGATCGTTACTGCCTATTGGCAGCCGATCACACTATTCATCCCGAGAATGCTCGGACTGGCTAACTAGTGCCAACCCTTCGACCCACCGAGGAGACCACCATGACCAACAACAATCGGACACCTCTCGTTGCTGCGATATTGACCCTGAGCATGGCGGCAAGCGTCACGGCGCAGGCCAATACGACCCTGCGCATCGCCCACCTGAACCCGCCGGAGCCGACCAGCAGTCACTCCGCCGCCATGGTGGCGGTATTCAAGCAACTCGTGGAGACCGCCACCAGCGGCGAGATACAGGTCGAGGGCTATCCCTCCGGGCAGCTCGGTGACGATGCCAATGCCATCAACCAGGTCAGCCAGGGGATCGTCGAGTCCTCCATCTCCTCGGCTGGCGGTGTTGCCGAGCACTACCCGCGAATCGGTATCTTCGACATTCCCTTCGCCTTCCCCAACATCGGGGTGGCAACGGACGTGATCGATCTATCCAGCGATTTCGGCCAGCAACTCGCCGCCGACATGGAAGCGGAAACCTCGGGTCTGAAAGTGATCGGCTTGTTGGATAGTGGTGGTTTCTTCCACTTCACCAACTCACAGCGTCCCATCGAGAGCATCGAGGACATGGAGGGCTTGCGCGTTCGCACCATGACCCTCGATACCCACGAAACCATGATCAACTCACTGGGGGGGGAAGCCACGCCGATCTCCTGGTCGGAGGTCTACACGGCGCTGCAGACGGGCGTGGCCGATGGCCAGATGAACCCGATCCTGCAAACCTCGTTCGCCAACTTCGAGGAAGTACAGCAGTACATGACGATCAGCAACCACCTCATCACACCCTATGTGTGGCTGATCAACGATGCCTTCTACGAAGGGCTTTCCGAAGAGCACCAGAAGGTGATCGACTGGGCCTCGAAGGTGGCCGTGGATGCCGGACGCGCGATGTCACGGATCATCGAAGCCTCAGACGAAGGGCTGCCCAAGCTGGCGGAGGGAATGGAGATCAATACCTTGAGCAGCGAACAGCGCCAGGCATTCATCGACGCCAGCCAGCCGGCGGTGCTCGACACCATCGAAAGCCAGTACGGAGAGGAGGGCGTGGCCCTGCTCGATAGCCTGATGGAATCCATCGAACAGGCTCAGTGAGACGCTTGCTGAAAACGTCATGACCACGGCTCCCTGGCGTCCAAGACGCCAGGGAGCCGTGCATTGACGGGCCACGAGCGAAAGGCGGGGCCGATTGCCGGCCCCGCACGTGGTATTGCCGTCTATGCGGAGTTACTGAGCGGTGATGGTGGTCATCACCAGGTCGCCGTCCACCCGTATCGGGCCGTCTTCGGAGGCACCCAGGGTGTACTCGAAAATACCTGTCTGCATGCCGCCTTCCTCGCTGTGAACCATCAGCATCAGGGGTTCCCCGGCGCTGACTTCCTCGGTCAGAATCGCCGTCACGTCCATGTTGTCACCGGCCTTGAGCGGCGCGTAACCGACCACCGGGCCGGGTTTGCGGGCTTCGTCGGTGCGGTGCACCACCAGCCATCCATTCTGGTCGGCGACGATCTTCTCCGCCGAGACCGTGCCGCCGGAGACGGACTGATCATCGGCCCAGACCTCCGGGTGCATGTCCGAGTGCATGTCCGCCTGGGCCAGGGAGGCACCGGCGAGCAGAGAGGCGGTCACAAATGCGCTTGCCACGAGCTTATTCATCTTCATTCTCTCCTTGCTGTCTGGGCACGACCCACCAGGTGGAAGGTGTATCGGTGAGTCTGCCCATAGCTACGGAGTGCGAGCGAGGAAGGTTGCAGCCTGATGGAAAAAATTCACAGGCGCTGTTGAGGTACCTGCTGGCCGGTGGGGTAGAGGAAACCGTGGATCGCCGGTGACGTGGGCTGGCCGGTGGGCGAGCCGCCCAGGGGCTCGATGCTGATGCCGAACGTCGCCTGCCTGAGCAGGTCGGGGTCGTAGTCACGCAGGGCGGCGGCATCCAGCGTCAGATCCGCGTTGAGCACGCCTACCGAGCGGGGGTCGGGGCCGAGTGAATCCTCCTTGATCCACAGCTGGTAGGAACGGTCGGGGAGCGGTTCGGCGCTGACCGGCAGCACGTTCAGCTGCCGGCGGTTCAGGTCGACGGAGAGCATGAAGGCCGGTTGCTGGTCGTTTTGCTGGAACACGGCAACGAAAGGGGGCTCCTGCGGTGACTGGCCGACTGGCGTGAGCAGCAGGATCGCCAGCGCCAGTGCCGCGGCGCTGGCAAGGCCGGTACTCCATTGCCAGATTCTGAGCCGCTTGTGGAGCAAGGCGACCTGGGCGTTCGTCGCCTCGCTTTCGGGCCTTTCCCCGGGGGCTTCCAGTGCCTCGATGCGGCGCTCGATGCTCCCCAGCAGCCACGGGTCGGGGGTCACCGGCCGCACCTCATCGCCCAGTGGCGCAAGGCGCGCTTCCCAGTCGAGAATCAGGGCGTCCAGTTCGGGCTCATGATCACGACGACGCGCCACCCAGGCCCGCTCGTCGGCCTCCAGAGTGCCGAGCACGAACTCCGCCGCCAGCATGTCGAGATCGTCACGGTCGGTCATGATGCCAGACACCCCTTGAGTTGCTTGAGCGCGCGATGCAGCCAGCTTTTCACCGTGCCCAGCGGCTCATCGAAATGCGCGGCCAGTTCCGACCTCGACCAGCCATCGAGATAGGCCAGCCGCACCATGTCCTGGCGATCCTTCTCGAGTTCTTCAAGGCATTGATCGAGGCGCCGGGATTGCTGCTCATGGTGCAATCGATCAAGGGCGGTGGGCTCGGTCGAGGGCGTGTGGTCCAGGGCGTCTTCACTTTCCATGCGCTTGGTGGGCTGTCGGCGCACTTCGTCGATGGCACGGTGACGGGCGATGGTCACCATCCAGGTGATCGGCGAGGCCCGCCCGGCATCGAACTGGCTGGCTTTCTGCCAGATATTGACAAAGGCCTCCTGTACCACGTCATCGGCAAGCCCCTTGTTCGGCAAGATACGCAGTACCGTGCCGTAGAGTTTCGCCGAGGTGGCCTCGTAAAGCAGCGCGAAGGCCTTGCGGTCCTTTTGCGCCACGCGATGCAGCAGGCCGTTGAGCCGTTCGATAGAGGAAGCGGGTGACGAGTCGGACGAGGTCGAAGCCCCGGCGGGTGTCGAGGAAGACCATGAGGCGTCTGGCATGCGCGGTGCCCTGGTGATGTGGCCCGATGGGAAGACGTTGGGAGCCCTGCATGGCCGTGGCGGCGTCCCGTTTATAGGGAAGGTTGCCGCCTTGGTGCCTCGCGGGTCAAGCCGGCTCTGCCGGAATTGGCGTTGCCGGGGTGGGTGTTCAGCTCACCCTTTCCCTGGGCACCGTGCGCAGGTGGCTTGCCGTCTGGCCGCCGGGAAGGTCGGCGATCAGGTCGGCGGCGGCGAGCAGCCGCGGCAGATCGATGCCGGTGACCACGCCACCGCCCTGCAGGGCGTAGAGCAGGTCTTCGGTGGCGGTGTTGCCGGTGGCGCCGGGAGCGAAGGGGCAGCCGCCCAGGCCCGCGCAGGCGGTATCCACGGCGGTGGCGCCATGGTGGATGGCGAATAGCGCGTTGGCCACGCCCATGCCGAAGGTGTCGTGGCCGTGAAAGGCCCATTCGAGGCCAGGGCGGGCATGGCGTTCGCGCAGCCGGGTGAAGTGGTCGGCTACCTGGTAGGGGCTGGCGCGGCCGGTGGTGTCGCACATCGCCACTTCCACCGGCAGTTCGCCGACCAGCGTCAGGGCCTTGTCGAGCACGCGATCGACCTGCTGCCAGCTCACGGTGCCGTCGAAGGGGCAATCGAAGCTGGTGCCGAGATCCAGGCGCAGCCGGGTGCCTTCGCTTTCGCGAAGGCGCGCGATCACCCGCCCCAGGTCCTCGAGGGATTCGTCCACGCCACGCCGCACGTTGCTGCGGTTGTGCGCTTCCGACACCGAGACCACGTAGACCACTTCGCGGATCCCGTGATCAAGTGCCAGCTCGGCGCCCTTGAGGTTGGGAACCAGCGCGGAGAGGCGCAGTTCCGGACGCTCGGCGAAGGCGGCGACGAGCTCGCCGGTGTCGGCCATCTGGGGAATGGCCCTGGGGCTGACGAAGGAGCCGATTTCCAGGCGGGTGACGCCGGCATCGACCAGCGCCTGGATGCAGCGCTGCTTGTCCTGGGTGGGAAGCGGGGCCTGGATCGATTGGAAGCCGTCGCGCGGGGCGACTTCGACGACGTCGACCCGGGCTGGCGGATTAAGCGATGTCATGGATGAGCCTCCGTGATGCGGTGGGCCTGGGGGGTTGTCGGTACTGGCGCTCAGCCATGGGCAACGTCCTCCTCGTTGTCGGGGTCGCTCAGGCGTTTGAATGCACTGAAGGCGTCGATCAGGAACTGCAGACCCAGGGCGGCGAAGCCGATCGGCATCAGTGCGTAGGGATACACCATGGGCGTTCCCAGTGCGCTCGAGACGCGCTCGCCGTACTCGAAGGCCTGCATCGCCATGATGCCGCCGCGCCACACCAGGATGACGCAGAACACGACACCGAGCAGCCCGGTGATCAGTTCGATGATGCCACGAGCCTTCAGCGGCAGCTTGTCCTTGAAGTAAGTGATGCGGATATGGGCGTCATGGCGCTGGGCCTCGGCGGCGCCGATCACGGCCAGGTAGACCAGCAGGAAGGAGTTGATCTCCAGGCTCCAGCTAGTGGGGGCCGTGAAGGCGTAGCGCATGATGGCGTCGTAGCAGATCGACGCCATCATGAACACCAGTACCGCCATCGAGGTCCCGCGCAGGACGGCCATCAGGCCGTCCCAGCAACGCATGGCAGTCGAAGACATGGGCAGCTCCCTCACGCCTGACCAAGGGCCAGGGCAATGGCACGATCGCCGACCTCCTGGCCGACCTCTTCCTTCCACATGTCCCAAACCTCTTCGACCCCGGCGTTGAAGGTGTCGAGGTCCTCCTCGGTCGGTTCGATGATCTCGATACCGGCTTCCTCGACCATCGGCCAGTACTCGTTGGGGTAGATGTCGTTGTTGCAATGGTCGATGAAGTTGGCGTCGTACCAGTCGGCGGCCTGCTGAATGATTGCGCGGGTCTCGTCGTCGAGACGATCCCAGGTGTCACGCAGCATGAATGGCGCTACCGAGAAGCCGGTGATCGGCAGCTTGTAACAGTACTGCAGCTGCTCCTGGAGACTGCGCCCGATGATTGTCGATATGTTGAAGATGCCGGCATCCACCGTGCCACGCTGCAGCGCCATGTAGGTCTCGGAGGAGGGAATGCGCGTGGCGCCGACATTGTATTTCTCGAACGCCTGTGTGGCTTCGAAGCCGACGATGCGGATCTTCTTGCCGCGCACATCGTCGAGATTACGAATCGGACTGCCCTCGGTGCTCCACAGGTATTCCGGCTCCAGGATGCCGCCGCCGGAGGTGAGCATGTAGAGGTTCTCTTCGGCCAGCACCTCGTTGATCAGTTCCATCAGTGGGCTGCCCTGGCGCAGGCGCTCGGGGTTGCGATAGAGCTCGCCCACCACGCCGGGCAAGCCAGTGACACCGAGGATCGGGATCGAGCGGGTGATGTAGGAGAAGGTGTGGAACATGAAGTCGATGCTGCGAGCACGCAGCGCCGGCAACTGTTCGTCGACCTTGAGCAACTGGCCCGAATCGTGGAAGTCCACGTTCAGTAGGTCACCGCCGTTCTCCTGGAGCATTTCGACGAAACGGTTTGAGCCGTAGGTCAGGGCCTTGTAGGAGTCCGGCAGGTAGGTGACGCCGGTGAGGGTGGTGGCGGCCATGCTGCGCGGCGCCAGCAGGCTCTGGGTGCCGAACAGGGTAGCGCCGGCGGTGGCGAAGGTGCCGTACTTGAGTACTTGGCGACGGGTCAAGCTCATGGTGTGTCTCCTGCTTGTTGTTGTGAAGTAGGATTTACGATTTACACCGGCCCTACATCAGGCTCGGTAACCACAGGCTGAGGCTTGGGAAGAACACGAACAGCATCAGCACGAGGAACTGCACGGCGACGAAAGGCAGCGAGCTCTTGATGATTTCCTCGATCGAGAGCTCGGGGCACACGCCTCGCAACGCATAGAGGTTAAGCCCCACCGGCGGGGTGACCACGGCGATCTCCAGGTTCAGCACCATGACGATGCCGAACCACAACGGGTCGTAGCCGAGTGCTGTGATCAGCGGCAGCAGCACAGGCGTTGTCACCACGATCAGCGAGACGGCATCGACGATCATGCCCAGTAGTATCAGCAGCAGCATCACCGCCAGGAGTATCGCCCAGGCCGGCAGGCCCGAGGCGGTGAGGGTCTCGGTGAGCAGTTGCGGTACCCGCACCATGTTGAGGTAGTCGCCGAAGATCTTGGCGCAACCGATGATCAACAGGATGGCGCCGCTGATGCGCGCCGTGGTGCCGAGAATCTGCAGGAATTTCGCCCAGGAGAGGCTGCGAAACACCAGGGTGGCGATCAGGAAGGCACCGGCGGCACCGATGCCGGCGGCCTCGCTGGGGGTGGCAAGGCCTGAGTAGATCGAGCCGAGCACGGCCACCACCAGCAGCGCGGCGTGCCAGATGTTGGCCAGGCTGACCCAGCGCTCCTTCCAGGTGAAACGCTCTTCGCTGGCCGGTGCCTCGGAGGGGTTCAAGCGCACGCGTATATAGATGAACAGCGACAGGGCAAGCGCCAGCACGATACCGGGCACGATACCGCCGATGAACAGGTCCGCCACCGAAACGCTGGACACCGCGCCATAGATGATGAAAGGCACACTGGGGGGAATCAGCATGGCAAGTGCCCCGGCGCTGACCACCGCACCGGCGGCAAGGGAGCGGCTGTAGCCGCGCTGGAGCATCTGCGGCACGGCGATGGAGCCCACCGCGGCGACCCCGGCAAGGCTGACCCCGGAGACCGCGCCGAACATCGCCGAGGCGCCCACCGAGGAGATCGCCAGGCTACCGCGCAGCCAGTTCAGCCAGCGCACAGCGGCGGTGAACAGGCTCGAGCCGACGGGGGTTGCACCCAGGAAGTTGCCCATCAGGATGAACAGCGGCAGGGCGATCAGCTCGAAGGCGTTGAGCTGGCCGAACAGCGACGAAGGTGCAAAGAAGAACGCCAGCGACCCACGGGCCATGTACAGCCCGATCAGCCCGGAGAGCCCCAGGGCCAGGAAGATGGGAAAGCCGACGGTGATCAGTACCACCAGCACGGCCAGAACGATGATCGGATCCATGGTCGTTTCCTCAGATCACGCCGTCGGCGCGCAGGGCGTCGATGGCGGCTTGGTCGAGGTTGAGCCAGTCCGACAGGATGGCCTCGGTATGCTCGCCGAGCGCTGGCCCGACATGGTCGATGCGGCCCGGTGTCTCGGAAAGCCTCGGGAATACGTTCTGCATGGGCAGCGGCTTGCCATGCCGGTCTGGCACCGCGACGATCGATTCACGCGCCTGGAAGTGCGGGTCGTCGAGCATGTCCGGTGCGCGGTAGACGAGCCCCGCCGGTACGCCAGCCTCGGCCAGGATGTCGACCACCTGCTGGGCGTCGTGCTGGCGGGTCCAGGCGGCCACTAGATCATCGATGGCCTGCTGGTTGTCGCCGCGGGCCCGGTGCGTGGCGTAGTCGGGGTGATCCGCCAGGCGTGGCTGGCCCATGGCGTCACACAGGCGGCGGAACACCGTGTCCTGGTTGGCGCCGATGATCACGTCGCGGCCATCACGCGAGGGGTAGGCGTTGGAGGGGGCGATCTTTGGCAGGAAGCTGCCGCTGCGCTCACGTATCTTGTCGGCGCGTGCGTATTCGGGAATCAGGTTCTCCATCATCGCCAGCACCGACTCGAAGATGGTGCTGTCGACCACCTGGCCGCGCCCGGTGCGCTCACGCTGGTGCAGGGCCATCATGGTGCCGAGCGCCGCATGCAGCCCGGCCAGGGTGTCGCCCAGAGAGATGCCGACTCGCACCGGCGGCCGGTCGGGGTAGCCGCTCAGGTAGCGCAGCCCACCCATGGCCTCGCACACCGAGGCAAAACCCGCCCGCGAGGCGTAGGGGCCATCCTGGCCGAAGCCTGTCACCCGCACCATCACCAGGCCCGGGTTTTCTCGGGCGAGATCCTCGAAGCCGAGCCCCCAGCGCTCCATGGTGCCGGGGCGAAAGTTCTCGATGATTACATCGGCCTTGCCCGCCAGCTTGCGCAGCACGGACTGGCCGTGGGGCGTGCGCAGGTCGAGGGTCAGCGACTGCTTGTTGCGGCCGATGACGTTCCACCACAGCGGCTCTCCGGTTTCACTGTCCTCCTCGCCCCATTGGCGCATGGCATCGCCCTTGCCGGGTGGCTCGACCTTGATCACCTGGGCACCGAAGTCGGCCAGCACCTGGCCGCAGTAGGGGCCGGCGATCAATTGGCCGAGCTCGAGGACCTTGATGTCGCTGAGCGGTGTGGAAGGGGAAGTGTCGTGCTGAGTCATTGTTGTTGTGGGTCCTGTTCCAAGGTGTGGCGGGGCGGTGCCGGTGAGGCCGGCTCGGCTGTGTCGTTGGTTCTGACATGCAGCGCCTTGGCGGCCAGCAGGTGGGCACGCATCACGCTCTCGGCCCACTCGGGGCTGTCGGCGTTGATGGCCTCGAGGATTTCGCGGTGGTGACGCATGCTGCGCCTCAGGTTGGTGAGGTCGTAGTGGCCGAAGTTGCGTCGGATCACTGAGGTGCGCACCACATTCTCGAGCACGCTTGCAAGCCTGTGGTTGCCGCTGGCGAGAATCAGTTCGCGATGGAAATCATGGTTAAGAAAGGCGATGTCGTTGCGCACGCTAGGGTCGGACTCGACAAGCTCGACGAGAGCCTCCATGTCACCGGCCAGAGACTCCAGCCTAGCCAGCCGCTCGGCAGTGATGCGACCGCTTGCCAGGCGAACCGCCATCGGTTCGAGCACCATGCGTAGTTCGAAAACTTCGCGGGCGTCGTCGTCGGTCCAGGCCACTACGCGCGCACCATGGTGGGGAATGGCTTCAAGCCAGCCCTCGGTGACCAGTTCACGCAGCGCCTCGCGGACGGGGGTGCGGCTGACCGCGAGTTCGCGGGCGATGCTGGTCTCGCGGATGTACTCGTTGGCCTGGTAATGACCGTCGAGGATCCGCTGCTTGATCACGTCATGCACTTCGGCCGTCGCGGTCCTGACGACGTTGGGGTGTGGTGTGCGAAGCGCTTTATCCATGGTTGTCTCGCTTGTTGCATGCAATGTTGACTATAGATGCCGATCAGCATGACTAATTATTAGACTTTGGTCGTTTTTTGCATGCAACTGTTGTTCGTAACAGATGTTCGTAACACATGTTCGTCACACGTGTGCGGAATGCATTGACGAAGGCGGCTGGAGTGTCCCGGGGAGTGCGGCAAGTGGCCATGGGGCATAAAAAAATCCAGTGCAGTGTTGAGCGCTCGTCGCTGGGTATTGTCGATGGCATGATGATCTTCGAGCACCCATAGCCCATCGAGGAGACGTTCATGAATGCCAGCAGGATTCTTCAGCAGTTGATGCAGCAAGCCGGGGGTGGCAAGTCGAGCTCGGGCGGTGGAGATCTCAAGGGGATTCTCGACGGCTTGTCACGCCAGTTGGGCGGTGGCCAGTCACGCGGTGGACAGTCCAGCGATGGCCAGTCACGCGGTGGTTCTCAAGGTGGTTCGGGTGTGGACGTCAAGAGCTTGCTGGGCGGCGGGGCGCTGGGCCTGCTGGTAGGCTCCAGGCGGGGTCGCAAGCTGGGCGGCAAGGCGTTGAAGTATGGTGCGCTGGCCGGTGTCGGGGCCCTGGCCTGGAAGGCCTGGCAGAACTCCCGCCAACAGGGCGAGGACGCAAGCCAGGCAGGGCAGCCGGTTGAGAGCCTGGCGGGCCAGGAGAGCGAACGGCGCAGCCTTGAACTGCTTCAGGCGATGATCTGGGCGGCGCGCGCCGATGGTCATATCGATGCCTCGGAGCAGGCACTGATCAGCGACCAGATCGACGCCCTGGGTGCCGATGCCGAGCTGCACCAGTGGGTGGAGCGCCAGCTCGCGGCGCCGCTGGACGCCGCCACCCTGGCGCGTGAGGCCGATTCTCCCCAGGCGGCCCGCGAGATCTACCTGGTCAGTGTCGCGGTGGTGGACGAGCAGAACCCCATGGAGCGTGCCTGGTTGGATCAGTTATCAGGGGCCCTTGGGCTTGAGCCGTCGATGGTCAAGGAACTCGAGCGCCAGGCCCGTGAGGCCGAGTGAGCCATGGACAACCTGGCGTTGTGGCAAAGTGTGACAGTGTGGCTGGCGACGGGTTTCGGCCTGGGGCACTTGCCCGTTGCATCGGGTACCTTTGGTTCGCTGCTGGGTATTCCGCTCGCCTGGTGGTTGCTCGGTCGCTCATGGCCGTGGCAAGCGGGCAGCGTGGCGCTCCTGCTGTTGATCGGTGTGCCGATCTGCGACGTGGGGGCTGAAGCGTTGGGGGGAGGCGATGTGCCGGCGGTGGTGGCCGATGAATTCCTGGCCTTCCCGCTGGCGGTGCTGGGCCTGGCGGCATTGCGCTCGCCTGTCGGCATGCTGCTGGCGTTCGTGGTCTACCGCTTCTTCGATATCACCAAGCTGCCACCGATCGATTCACTCGAAGCCATCGGTGGTGGGATTGGCATCATGCTCGATGACAGCATGGCCGCGATCTATAGCTGGCTGTTGCTCGCGGCCATACTGCTGGTGTGGCGCCGGCTGAGGCCGGCACTTCGCTAGGTGGTTCGCCCCCTGGCTCAGTCCGCGTTGAGGCGCTTGCCCACCGCGTCGATAAAGCCCTGCATGTCGACCAGGGTTTCGCTCTCGGGGTGGGTGGTCTTGCCCTTGAGGTCGCCGGTGATGACCCCATCGGCGACGGTGTCGATAAGCGCTGCCTTGAGGCGTGTCGAATAGTCGATCAGCGCCTGGTTGTGGTCGCGCTCACCGAGGGTTTCCAGGGCATTGGCCACAGCGTAGATCAGTGCCGAGGAGTTGAAGTGGGCCTTCTTGCCGCCGCTTTCCTGGTACGCCAGGTAGAGGTCGTGGGCGGTGCCGTGGGGCGCTTCGAACAGCATGGTGCCGCTTTGGCTCTCGATGATCGAGCTTGCCGTGGCAAGGCTGCCACCGAGGGCGGCCGAGATGTCGGAGAAGATGTCGCCATCGAGGTTCTGTGCCGGGTACAGGGCATTGCGCGGCGGGTCGGTGATCATCTTGATGAGCTGGCTGGAGGGCCGCATGATCATGAAGGAGGGCGGCGGCGTATCGGCCTTCGCGAGCTCGATGCGCACTTCGGTAATCACGTCGCTGAAGACGTCGTCGTAATCCATGTATTCGCGCTTGAGGCCGAAATAGACCTCCTTGCCCTTGCGTGAGGCGTCGCGGAAGACTTGACCGACCCAGTCCTTGATCGCCCGGCGGTCGTTGGACATCAAGAGAATCGGATCACCTTTCTTGACGTGCCTGGCATGCTTCTCTTCACCATCGACGACAATCTTGAGAATGCCATCTTCCTCGGCGGGCATGTTGTAGCTGCCGTACTGGTCGCCACCGCCGGCGCTCATGCGGGATAACGACACATGCGCCTTGCGGCTGGGGATGCCGTGCTGCTTGAGTTGCTCGACGAGCTTGTAGAGCTTGCGCCCGGTAGTGTTGTCCGGCACGCCCCACAGCGCTCGTTCGGGCGGATTGGCAACGATACGCGCCGCCTGGGCGTCGATCAGCTCGTAGTGATACGAGAGCCCCAGCGCCTCGAACTGCTCGCGGTAGTCGGTTTCGAAGATGCGCTCGATCGTGGCGCGCATGACTCCGTCGTAGCCGGCGATCACGGTGTCCTTGAGCCCCAGATAGACATCGCGGCGCTCGTCGATGGCACGCTGGAAGAAGCGGTGCGCCCAGGCCTTGACGTTGGCCAGGTCGTTGCTGGCAAGCAGCCAGGGGTCGCCCTTGCTGACCTCTCGACGGTGCAACTCCCGCGGGTCACCGCTGGCGCCGACGAACATCAGCTTGATCACCCCGGTGGCCGTGGAAAGGGCATTGAAACTGTCCTTGATGCCGCCTTGCTCCATGGTGTCGACCACGATGTCGCGGCCCACCCACTCGGGCGTCTTGACCTGAAGGTTGCGAAACTGGATGTCTTCGCGGGTGATATTGCCGCCAATGCCCTTGCGAATCGCCCCGTTGGGTGACTTGGTGGCCAGCGGGTGCAATGTCGCGCCATCGACTTCGGGATACTTGGCGAGCATTTCACCAAGCTGTGCGCGATTCACCGTCATACCGGCATTCTTGATGCCCACGCCATGTTGCTTGAGTGCTTCGATGGCATCGATCACCGACTGCCCGTTGGTGATCAGGCGATTTTCCGCGGAAAGATCGATTTCCACCAGGTCGATGTCCAGCGGGGAGGTCACGAAGGTGTCGAGAATCCGCTCGAAGGCCACCTGGGCCATTTCGTCGCCATGCAGGATGACCAATGGCGACGCTACCTTGATCTTGCTACTCATCGTATTCCCCCGGTTGTGACGGCGGCGCGCAAGCCACCATGAATCGCGCCTAGATTAAGCCGATGGCGGCTGGCGGGCAATCCACGCATCCTGTCCCTTCCGGTCTTCAATGCCCTTCCGGCGTGGTGGCCCAGCGTTCGTCGGGATGCACCTCGTTGGCTGGCAGCACCGGGTCATAGCCTTCGGCGCGCAGCGCCTCGATGACGTCGCGGGTATGGTCGCTGCCCAGGGTTTCCAGGGTAGCCTCGACCTCGGTGGCGCGCAGCGAAAGGTCGGTGAAGGTGCGCTGGTGGGCGATCTGGATCACGTTGGCGCGTTCACGGGCCAGAAGCTGGGTGAGTTCCGCCAGGGCCCCGGGGACATCGGGAATCGCCACGCGTACCCGCACGATGCGTCCGGAGCGTACCAGCCCACGCTGGATCACCGACGACAGCGCCAGCATGTCGATGTTGCCACCGCACAGGATCAACCCGACCCGGCGCCCCCGGTAGCGTTCGGGATCGGCCAGCACTGCGGCCAGGCCCGCAGCGCCGGCCCCTTCGGCCACGCTCTTCTCGATCTCGAGCAGCATCAGGATCGCCCGCTCGATCTCCGGTTCGTCCACCAGCACGATGTCACCCACCAGGTCGCGCACGATCGCCTGGGTCAACTTTCCAGGCTGCTTCACGGCGATGCCCTCGGCGAGGGTGGCCAGGCCACACTGGATCGGCTCGCCGGCCAATGCCTGCTGCATGGCGGGAAAGCGCTTGGTCTGGACACCGATCATCTCGATATCGGGCTTCAATGCCTTGGCGGCCACTGCGTTGCCACTGATCAGCCCGCCGCCGCCGATGGGTATCACCAGGCAGTCGAGATCCGGCACGTCCTCGAGCATCTCCAGGGCGATGGTGCCTTGGCCGGCGATGATGCGTTCATCGTCATAGGGGTGCACGAACACCAGGTCGTGGCGCGCGGCGAGCTCGAAGGCGTAGTCGCCCGCCTCGGCCACGCCATCGCCCACCAGGTGCACGTTGGCGCCCAGTGCACGGGTATTGCGCACCTTGAGGTTGGGGGTGTGGCGGGGCATCACGATCGTCGCGCGGATACCCAGCCGCTGGGCATGGTAGGCCACCGCCTGGGCGTGGTTCCCGGCTGACATGGCGATCACGCCTCGCGCGCGCTCTTGCGGGGAAAGCGAGAGCAGGTGGTTCAGTGCGCCGCGCTCCTTGAAGGCGGCGGTGAACTGGTGATTCTCGAACTTGATGTAGAGTTCGCAACCGGTGAGTTGGGAGAGGGTGTGCGAATGCAGGCAAGGGGTGCGTTCGACGTTTCCGTGGATCTGTGTGGCGGCATGACGAACGTCGGCAAGGGTCACGGTCATGGGAGGGGCGTCTCCTTGGGGCCCAGAATCAGTGGCTGAGTCAGCGGCAGGGTCAATGTCCGACGTGGTGCAGGCGGTGGGCCAGCGCGAACACGTGGGGATCGTCCACTCCGAGTTCTTGCAGGGCGCAGGCCAGGTTGATCAGGTAGTCGCGATTGGCGCCACTGGGCCCGTGGGCGTTGGCAATCTGCTCGGCGATGGCATCGAGAGGCGCCTCGCCGAGAAAGGCGGCGTTGTCGGACGTGGCAAGGTAGACCAGCCCTTCGGCGCTCTCGACCTTCTTGTCGTTTTCGGCAGTGGCGTCGCTTGCGGTGTCATCAAAGAACAGCCGGGTGACCTCGCGCAGGTAGCCGTTCTTCTCGCGAACATCCAGCGGGGCAAGCACGTCAGGGGTGATCCGGTAGGCCATGCCATGGCAGGTCGCACCGGGTTCGTGGAGCAAGGTGACGACTCGGCCGGGGGATTCAGGCGTGCCGCGATGGTCGTGGGAGCCTTGCCAGAAGCGCCGTACCCAACCATGGATATGCGCCGGTCGACGCTCCAGATAGGGGAAGTCGGCCTTCCAGATCAGTGAGCCATAGCCAAACAGCCAGATCTCATCGTGGCCATCGAAGTGGGTCATGCGCTGGTTCAGCAGGGTGGTGTCGGTGCTCATGTGGGTATGATGCGATGTCTGGCCTGGCTTGTCGAAGCTTATGGGGTCAATGCTGGTGAGCGGCTCGGGGAGCCAGTAAGCTGAACGCTGACTTCCGACAAGCTTCCTTCATATTTTCCCACATACATTCCTAGTACAAGGACCTCGATCCATGATGGTAATGATTCTCGGCCTGGCGATCTTCCTGGGGGTGCACTCGATACGCATCTTCGCCGATGACTGGCGAACCCGTCAGGTCCAGCAACGCGGCGAGACGGCCTGGAAACTCGGCTTTTCGGTGGTCTCGATCATCGGGCTGGCACTGGCGATCTGGGGATTTGGCCAGATGCGCCTGGACCCGGTCTGGGTCTGGCAGCCACCGGTGGCGCTACGCCACCTGGTGGCCTTGTTGATGATTCCGGCCTTCATCCTTCTGGTGGCGGCCTATGTGCCGGGTAATCATCTGAAGGCGCGTCTTGGCCACCCGATGATCCTGGCGGTCAAGGTCTGGGCGCTGGCCCACCTGCTTGCCAATGGACGCCTGGGTGATATCGTGTTCTTCGGCGCCTTCCTTGCGTGGGCGGTGCTCGATTTTCGCTCGGCGCGTCGTCGCCCCGCTGCGTCACCCGTCACTCCTCGCACCTCCAGCACGGTGATCACCGTGGCGGGCGGGCTTGTGGCCTACGTGGTCTTTGCCTTCTTCCTGCACCAGTGGGTGACCGGTGTGCCGGTGATGTAGGTCATTGTTGCTGGTCGAGTGGTGTCTTGACTGGTTGGCTTGATGCCGGTCAAGGCTGATAGGGCGGCAGTGTGCGATACAGGGGGGATGGCCACTGTCACCCGCCTTGGCCAGGCGACAATCGGAAGCCACCGCCATGCCTGCCATGATGAAAGCCGCGATCTTCGTCGAGCCCGGACGTATCGAGATCGAAGATAAGCCGATTCCCGAGATCGGCCCTAATGACGCGCTGATAAGGGTCACCACGACCACCATCTGCGGGACCGATGTGCACATCCTCAAGGGTGAGTATCCGGTCGAGAAGGGCCTGACCATCGGCCATGAACCGGTGGGCGTGATCGAGAAGCTCGGCGCCAATGTGCAGGGCTACCGCGAAGGGCAGCGCGTGATCGCAGGCGCGATCTGCCCCAGCTTCACTTCCTACGCCTGCCAGGATGGCTGCAGCGCCCAGGATGGCGGCCACCACCAGCACGGCTACAAGCCCATGGGGGGCTGGCGTTTCGGCAACACCATCGACGGTGCCCAGGCCGAGTATCTGCGCGTGCCCGATGCCCAGGCCAACCTGTCACCGGTTCCCGATGGTCTGAGCGATGAACAAGTGCTGATGTGCCCCGATATCATGTCCACGGGGTTCGCCGGAGCGGAGTCGGCGGGCATCAAGATCGGCGATATGGTGGCGGTCTTCGCCCAGGGACCGATCGGGCTGTGTGCCACTGCCGGTGCGCGGCTGCGCGGCGCCGGCCTGATCATCGCCGTGGATGGGGTCGAGGAGCGCCTGTCGATGGCACGCCAGATGGGCGCGGACATCACCCTGGATTTCCGCAAGGTGGATGTGGTCTCGGAAATTCTCAAGCTGACGGGCGGGCGTGGCGTGGATGTGTCCATCGAGGCGCTGGGTCTGCAGTCGACCTTCGAATCGGCACTGCGCGTGCTCAAGCCCGGTGGAACTCTCTCGAGTCTTGGCGTTTATTCAGGCGACCTGACCATTCCGCTGGGGGCCATCTGCGCCGGGCTTGGCGATCACCGTATCGTCACCTCGCTGTGCCCGGGCGGCAAGGAGCGCATGCGCCGGCTGATGCAGGTGATCGAGTCGGAGCGGCTGGACCTCGGGCCACTGGTCACCCATCGCTATGATCTGGAAAACATCGTGGAAGCCTACGAGCTGTTCTCCCATCAACGTGACGGGGTGCTCAAGGTGGCCATCAGTGCCTAGGTACCAACCGCACCGGGGGCTTGGTCGGGAAACGTGGTGTATCAGCGCCTGGTGATGTTCGTTGAAAGGCTGGCTTGGCGTATGTGAAGACGGTGCTACGCTTGATGGATCGGTAGTTGGCCGTCATCGAATGGTCATGCCGCTGTCACGTCAGGGCGCGATAAGGGGATGCGGCTGCAGAAATGTCAGCCATCGCGCTTCACTAATCACGGAGAACCGGTCATGTCGATTTCACGACGTCGCTTCCTTCAGGGCACACTCGCGGCAGGGGCAGCCGCCACGGTACCTTCCTTCTATATCAACAAGGCACTGGCCCAGGACCAGACCCTGCGTATCTACGCCTGGGCGGGCTACTTCAATGACAGGATGCTCGACGACTTCACCGAGAAGACCGGGATCCGCGCGACCTTCACTCCCTACGGTACCAACGACGAGCTGATGAACTCGCTGCGTGCCACCGATGGCACCGGCTTCGACGTGATCATGCCCACGGTCGATCGCGTGCCGGGTTATCTGGATTTCGACCTGGTTCAGCCGCTCGATGAGTCGCGCATCAACTGGGATGGCGCACTGGAAAGCGCGATTGAAGGCTCGCGTGTGGGGGGCGTGGTCGACGGCAAGCGCTACTTCGCACCCAGCGATTGGGGCACCGAGGCGATCACCTGGAATCGGCGCTTCGCCGATATCGACCGTGCCAACCTGAGCTACGCCGACCTCTGGAACCCGGACCATGGCCAGGGCGTGACCGTGCGCGGGCACTCGGCACTGGTGGGCATTGGCCTGTGGCTCGAGCGCGAGGGACGCCTGCCGTTCCCGATGCTCGACTCCTACAAGAACGAGGAGGCGATGCGCGCCAACTTCGATGTCATTCTCGAGGAGGCGGTCAAGCACAAGGGCATGCTGGCGCAGTTCTGGAATACCGAGAACGAGGCCCAGGCGGCCTTCCGCACCAACGGTGCGATCATCGGCCAGACCTGGGACAGCACGGCCTTCCGCCTGCAGCAGGAGGGCGAGGACATCGCCTACGGCGCACCGCGCGAAGGGGCACTGGCGTGGATGGAAGGCTTCGTGATTCCCAAGAACGCCCAGAACCCGGATGCCGTCTACGAGTTGATCAACTGGTACTACACCCCGGAAGCCGGCGCGATGTTCGTCGAGGCCACCGGTTACAACTCCACCTCCAAGGGCGCCACGGAACTGCTGCCCGAGGAGACCCGTCAGTTCTTCACCGATTCCTACAGCGAGGAAGATCTGGCCAACCTGTGGTGGTGGCCGATCCAGGAGCCGTGGTACGTGACCCTGCGCAACGAGTACCAGGATCGCTACCTGTCGGCCTGATAGAGGCCGTTTGCTGCTGACACGAGGTGACCATGGACGGAAGCGTCCGGCTCGACGAGGTGGTGATGCGTTTCGGCGACTTCACCGCCATCGACAAGACGACGCTCGAGATCGGCTCGGGGGAGTTCTTCAGCTTCCTTGGGCCCTCGGGCTGTGGCAAGACCACGCTACTCAATATCATCAGCGGTTTCCTGGTGCCCTCCGAAGGGCAGGTGTTCATCGGCGGCGAGCCGGTGGCCGGGGTGCCGGTGAACCGTCGGCCCACCGCGATGATCTTCCAGAACCTGGCGCTTTTCCCGCTGATGACGGTGTTCGAGAACATCGAATTCGGCCTGGAGGTGCGTGGGGTCGACAAGCGCAAGCGCCGCGAGGTCTCCGAGCGCTTGCTTTCGCTGGTGGCGCTCGAGGGCAGTGGATCGAAGAAGGTAACCGAGCTTTCCGGGGGCCAAAAGCAGCGTATCGCCATCGCGCGTGCCCTAGCGGTGGAGCCTCGCGTACTGCTGCTCGACGAGCCGCTCTCGGCACTTGACCTGAAGTTGCGCCAGCATATGCGTGCCGAACTCAAGGCGATCCAGCGCAAGACGGGCATCACCTTCATCTATATCACCCACGACCAGGGCGAGGCATTGACCATGTCCGACCGGGTGGCGGTGATGTCGGCCGGACGGATCCAGCAGGTGGCGGAGCCGCGCACCCTCTATCGTTCTCCGAAAACCGGGTTTGTGGCGGCGTTCGTCGGTGAGAACAACCGCATCGAGACGCGGGTGATCGACCGCGATGGCGCTTGCGTACGCCTGGATGGGGGCGCGCTTGGCCAGCTCGCCGGGCGCGCCGGTGAAGGCAGCACGCTTGCCAATGGAGAGGCGACGGCGCTGTTCGTGCGACCCGAGTACCTGCGTCCGGTGAGCGAGGCGGATGCTTGTCCCAAGTTCGCCGTGACCATCGAGGCGGTGCATTTCGAGGGCGCCTGGGTAATGCTCGAGACGCGGCTGGATGCCTCCGGTGAGTTGCTGCGCGTGCAGCTCGGCACCGAACTGTCGCGGCGGCATGTCGAGGAACTGGTGCCCGGCAAGTCGGTGTGGTTCGGCTATGACCCCGAGGATGCCGTGGTGCTGCCCGATGACGGCGGCCCGGTGGTCGATGAGGCGACCGGCGAGGTGGTCGAGGCGTCCCGGTCGGGAGCGGCGCATGTTTAGGCAGCTGCGGGCGCGTTTCGGTGGGCCGCTGGCGGCGTCGATCCTTGCCTTGCTTGGCATGTGGTTGATCGTGATGGTCACATTGCCGCAACTGCAGATGATCGAGTATTCGCTACGCCCCAACCTTCTGCCGGCGCAGATCGGCGGGCCCGAGGATCAACTGACGCTGGCCAACTACGTTACCCTGTTCAATAACGAGATTCACCGCGCGATCTTCTTCAAGACACTGTGGTCGAGCGTGCTGGTCACGCTGCTGACCCTGGCAGTGAGCTATCCGCTGGCCTGGTACCTGGCCAAGGTAGCCACACCTCGCCAGGCCGCGTTGTGTCTGCTGCTGCTGATCATCCCTTTCTGGATCAACGAGATACTGCGCACCTATTCGTGGTTCATCATCCTGGCGTTTCGCGGCCCGCTCAATGAGGTGCTGTTGATGCTGGGGTTGATCGATCGACCGATCCGCTTTCTGAACGGTGATGCCGGCGTGATGGTGGGCATGGTCTACGCCTATATCCTGTTCATGGTATTTCCGGTCTACAACGCCATTGAAAGCCTCGACGACAATCAGGTGCGGGCGGCCCGTGATCTGGGCGCCGGCACGGTTCGCACCCACTGGCGAATCGTCATTCCCCACGCCAAGCCTGGTATCGCCACTGGCTGCATCATGACCTTCATGCTGGCGGCCGGCAGCTATGCGGTGCCGGCGCTGCTCGGCTCGCCGGGTAGCCGCTGGTTCACTCAGATCATCTACAACTGGTTCTTCGAGGGCGGCAACTGGAACCAGGGCGCCGCCTACGCCTTCCTGCTGCTGGTGCTGTGCATCGGCTTCATGTCACTGGTGATGAAAGTATTCAAGGTTGGGTTGGGAGATATCGCCAAATGAGAGAAGCACTGCATAAATGTCTGCACGAAAGAATCGCGGCGTTGCGCGGTGCTAGGAATCCTCACATATACCCCATATGCTCCGGTTCCTGCGCTCCGTGCGCCTTGCGCTTCATTCCGTTCGCCTATTTATGCGAGAGCTTCTTCCAAAAGGAGGGGGCATGAGCTCGCAGCGACTGATGGCCTTCGGCCTGCGCTTCTATGTGGTGGTGTTCTTCGGCTACCTGTTCCTGCCGTTGATCATCATGGCGGCGGCGACCTTCAATGACAGCCGGTTTCCCACCGTCACGCCCTGGGGCGGCACCACGCTGCGCTGGTTCGGCGAGCTGGCGGCGGATGGCAGCATGTGGCAGGCGCTGGCCAATAGCGCCATCGTGGCGCTGGGGGTCCTGGTGGTGGCGGTGCCCATCGGCATCGCCACGGCGCTGTTCCTCAACACCGTGTCGAGCCGAGCCAAGCCATTCCTGTATGCGCTGATTCTCTCGCCGCTGCTCACCCCGGGGGTGATCATCGGTATCTCGACGCTGATCTTCTGGCGCCAGTTCGGCGTCAGCGGCGGCATCTTTCTCACCGTGCTTGGCCAGGCCACCTTCATCGCCGCCTACGTGATGTTGATGGTCACCGCGCGGCTGCAGCGTTTCGACCGCACCATGGAACGCGCCGCCCTGGATCTCGGGGCCAGCCAGTGGCAGATGTTCCGGCGCATCCTGCTGCCCTACCTCAAGCCGGCGATTCTCTCGGCGGCGGTGATCGCCTTCCTGCAATCCTTCGAGAACTACAACACCACGCTGTTCGTGGTTGGCTACGACACCACCCTGACGGTCTACATCGCCTCCAAGGTGCGTACCGGGCTGACGCCTGCGGTCAATGCGCTGGGGTTGATCCTGATACTTGTTACCGTGCTGCTGGCGGTGGTCTACGAAGTCAAGCGGCGTCGTGAACTGACCGCACAGGCGGCGGCCCGTGAAGTAGCTCGTGAAGCCTGAGGGGCTGGCGCCTCAGCTCACGCCGCTCACCAGCCCCATGACGCTGACCACGATCAGTACCCCGCCGAGTACCCGGAAATAGAGGTTCGTGCGGCTGGCGAGCATGTGCTGGTGGGCGCGCTCGCCCACCAGGTGGCCGACCAGGGCGCAGGGCAATAGCCACAGGTGGTGGATGAGTTGCAGGTCGACGCCGGCGATCACGAAGGAGACCATCTTGATCACCACCAGGATGAACCACAGCACGAAAAGGGTATCGCGCAACTGGTGAGTGGCGACGTGGGTGGCGAAGACCGCGACGATCAGCGGGGCACCGATCAGCGAGGTGCCGCTGACGTAGCCACCCAGTGCCAGCAACACCGCATCCACGTACCGGTTGTTGCTGCGAAAGGGCCTGTCGAGCACGTAGCCGATCGCATAGACCATCACGATCGCGAAGATGATGCTGGTCATCACGTTGCCCGGCAGGGTCAACAGGCCAACCACCCCGATCAGCTTGGGGATGATCATGATCTTCATCGCCTTGAGCAGATAGCCCCAGTCGATGTTGCTCTCGGCCGGCGTCCGACCGCCATTGTTAGCCACCAGTTGCCGGTGACCGTTCCAGGCGATCCAGCTGGAGAAGATCATCAGATGCACGGCGATGATCGGCAGGAACACCAGCGGATCATCGTGCACCAGCAGCAGGAAGGGCAGCGACAGCACGGCGCCGCCGAAGCCAAGGCTGGTGCGGACGAAGCCGCTCCAGACGAAGATGAGCCCGATCAGTACGAGCTGGGCGATCTCGAGATTGGCCATCAGGGCCCTCCGTTCCCGTAGCGAGTTGTCATGGCGGCGGTGCGCCCCATACACCGGTCAGCACTTCCAGGGCTTCGGCGATGACAGGTTCCTCACCGCGATCGCGGCGCCAGGCGAAGCCCAGCGCGCAGGGCAGGCGCACGCCCTCGGCGATCACCAGCCCGCGCTCCTGGCGTTCGGCCATGGCGAGTGCATCCCGCGCCAGGCTCAGCCCGACCCCGGCACGTACCAGGTCGAGCATGCAGGCTTCCTGATCCACCTGGGACACGCCGTTGGGGGTAACGCCCAGCGGGTCGAGTGCCCCATGCAGCAGGCGGTGGTGGGCGGAGTTCTCCGGCGTGGTGATCCACGGCAGGGCAGCGAGCTGTGCCCAGCCCGCGCCCGCCAGGCGGCTGCCCCAGCCGGCCGGGGCAATCACGTGGTAGTCGAAGTGCGTCAGTTCGCGGTGCGCGATCTCGGTGATACCCGGACCCTCGCCGGGCGGTGCCAGGAAGAAGCCGACGTCCAGCTCGCCACGATGTACCCACTCGAGCACGGTACCGCTCATGCCGTGATGCAGTTCGGTCTCGAGCTGGGGAGCACGCTCCACCAGGCGGTGCAGAAACGCTCCAAGACGAATGAATTCCGGATCGACGATGGTACCGATCTTTAGCCGCCCGCGCAGCGTGCTGTGAAGGGCGCGGGCATTCTGTTCGAAGGCGGCCATGGCGGCGAGTGCCTTCTCGGCGGCGGGCAGCAGAGCATGGCCATCGTCGGTCAGCGCCAGCCCCTGAGGGCGTCGGTGGAAAAGGGTCAGCCCCAATCCTTCCTGAAACAGCTTGAGCTTGAGGCTGACCGCGGGCTGGGTCAGATGCAATCTCTGTGCGGCGCGCGAGACGCTGCCCTCGCGTGCCACGGCCACGAAGGCTCGCAGGGTCTGCAGATCCTGCATGATGGCGTCCTCGGCAGTCAGTGATATCAGCAGAACTTATACGCTGGTTATGAATTACTCAATTGATCCTGGTGACGACAGGGCTAATCTAGGAGCCTATCGGGTTTGACCGAGCTTCGCAGTAGGTCAGTATTAAGCCCTCCAGTCCCCAGGCGCCATTGGGCTTCCCCCTGATGACAGAGCGGATTCCCCGAACAGCAAGCGTTGAGCCATTGACCCGACAACCACGACATGAGGCGAACATGAGCACCAACCACATCCAGCATTATATCAACGGACAAATGTCAGCCGGCGAATCCGGCCTGCAGCAAGCCGTCACCAACCCGGCCACCGGTCAGGTAACAGGCCAGGTGGCGCTGGCCTCCGAGAGCGATGTGGCAACTGCCGTGGCTGCCGCCCAGGCCGCCTTCCCGGCATGGGCTGATACTCCGCCCATTCGTCGTGCGCGGGTGATGTTCAAGTTCCTGCAGTTACTCAATGAGCACCAGGATGAACTGGCCCGGGCCATCACCCTCGAGCATGGCAAGGTGTTCACCGATGCCCAGGGCGAGGTCGCTCGTGGCATCGACATCGTCGAGTTCGCCTGTGGTATTCCACAACTGCTAAAGGGTGATTACACCGAGCAGGTCAGTACCGGTATCGACAACTGGACCATGCGCCAGCCGCTCGGTGTAGTCGCGGGGATCACACCGTTCAACTTCCCGGCCATGGTGCCGATGTGGATGTTTCCCATCGCCATCGCCACCGGCAACACCTTCATTCTCAAGCCGAGCCCGCTGGACCCCAGCGCCTCGTTGCTGATTGCCGACCTGCTCAAGCAGGCCGGTCTGCCGGATGGCGTGTTCAATGTGGTACAGGGCGACAAGGAATCGGTGGAAGCGTTGATCGATCATCCCGAGGTCAGGGCGCTCTCCTTCGTTGGCTCCACGCCGATTGCCAACCTGATCTACGAGCGCGGAGCTCGCCACGGCAAGCGCGTCCAGGCGCTGGGCGGGGCCAAGAACCACATGGTGGTGATGCCCGATGCCGACCTCGACAAGGCTGTCGATGCGCTGATCGGGGCCGCCTACGGCAGTGCCGGTGAGCGCTGCATGGCGATCAGTGTGGCGGTGCTGGTGGGGGATGTGGCCGACAAGATCGTGCCGCGTCTGGCCGACCGGGCGCGTAGCCTCAAGGTCAAGAACGGCCTGGAGCTGGATGCCGAGATGGGCCCGATCGTCACTGCGCAGGCGCATCAGCGGATCACCGGCTATATCGAGAAAGGGGTCGCCGAAGGGGCCGAACTCGTCGTCGATGGCCGTTGTTTCGACGCCACCAGCGCCGGCGACGAGTGTGCGGAAGGTTTCTGGATGGGCGGCTCGCTGTTCGACAACGTCACCCCGGAGATGACCATCTACAAGGAGGAGATCTTCGGCCCGGTGCTGGCCTGTGTCCGGGTGCCCGACATCGCCACGGCCATCCAGTTGATCAACGACCATGAATTCGGCAATGGCGTGAGTTGCTTCACCGAGAGTGGCAGCGTGGCCCGCGAGTTCGGGCGGCGTATTCAGGTGGGCATGGTGGGCATCAATGTGCCGATCCCGGTGCCCATGGCCTGGCACGGCTTTGGCGGCTGGAAGCGTTCGATGTTCGGCGATACCCACGCCTACGGCGAGGAAGGGGTCCGCTTCTATACCAAGCAGAAGTCGATCATGCAGCGCTGGTCCGACTCCATCCATGGCGGCTCCGAGTTCGCCATGCCGACCCACAAGTAATGCTGCCGATCATTGAATGAGCGAGAGGCGCCGGGGACGACCTGAAGAGGAGGTCCTATGCCAGGGATGGCATAGGTAGCGCCCAGGGAGGGGTTCACAGCGCCTCCTCGCAACGTCGTCACCGGAACAGCCTCGAGTGACGTCATCACCGAGAGCGTGCCATGGCTGACCAGGAATTCGACTATATCGTGGTAGGCGCCGGTACCGCCGGTTGTCTGCTGGCCAATCGCCTGAGCGCCGACCCGTCCAACCGGGTGTTGCTGATAGAAGCGGGTGGTCGTGACAACTACCACTGGATCCATATTCCGGTGGGCTACTTGTACTGTATCGACAACCCGCGCACCGACTGGCGGTTTCGTACCGAGCCCGACCCGGGCCTCAATGGCCGTTCGCTTATCTATCCGCGCGGCAAGACCCTGGGTGGCTGTTCGAGCATCAATGGCATGCTCTACATCCGCGGGCAGGCGCGTGACTATGACGGCTGGGCCGAGCTTTGCGATGATGAGGCCTGGCGCTGGGATAATTGCCTACCCGACTTCATGAAGCATGAGGACCATTATCGGCTGGATGCGGGGGGCGATGGAGATGCCACCCACCGTGACTTCCACGGGCATGGCGGTGAATGGCGGGTCGAGAAGCAGCGCCTGAACTGGCAGGTGCTCGACGACTTCGCCACTGCCGCCGTGGAGGCCGGGGTGCCACGCACCGAGGACTTCAACCGTGGCGACAACGAAGGGGTCAACTACTTCGATGTCAACCAGCGGGCGGGCTGGCGCTGGAACACCTCCAAGGCGTTTCTTCGCGAGGCCGAGAAGCGCCCCAACCTTACCCTCTGGCATTCGACCCAGGTGTTGGGGCTTGCCTTCGATACCGACAATGGCGATACACCGCGCTGTCGTGGTGTGCGTGTCGAACGCCAGGGTAAGCCGAGCGAGGCGCTGGCGGACCGCGAGGTGATTCTGTGTGCCGGTGCCATCGGCTCGCCACAGCTGTTGCAGCTCTCCGGGGTTGGCCCGGCCGACCTGCTGGGCGCACATCGCATTCCTGTGGTGTGCGATCTGCCGGGTGTCGGCGAGAACCTGCAGGATCATCTGCAGATTCGCTCGGTGTATCGCGTGACGGGCGCCAAGACCCTCAACACCATGGCCAACTCGCTGGTCGGCAAGGCCAAGATCGGCCTGGAATATGCCCTGAAACGCTCCGGGCCAATGAGCATGGCGCCGTCACAGCTGTGTGCCTTCACGCGCAGCAGCGACGAACAGACGCATCCTAATATCCAGTATCACGTTCAGCCGCTTAGCCTGGAAGCGTTCGGGCAGCCGTTGCACGATTTCCCGGCGATCACCGCCAGTGTCTGCAACCTCAACCCGACCAGCCGTGGCACGGTACGCATCAAGAGCGCCGACCCGCGCCAGGCCCCGGCCATCGCGCCCAACTACCTGAGTACCCCGGAAGATCGCAAGGTGGCGGCGGATTCGCTGCGGGTCACCCGCAGAATCGCCGAACAGCCGGCCTTTGCGAAATACCGGCCTGAGGAGGTCAAGCCCGGTGTGCAGTACCACAGCGATGATGACCTGGCACGGCTTTCGGGCGATATCGGCACCACCATCTTCCACCCGGTGGGTACAGCGAAGATGGGTCGCGACGATGACCCCATGGCGGTAGTGGATTCACGCCTTCGCGTTCGCGGGGTACAGGGCCTGAGAGTCGTCGATGCCAGTGTCATGCCGACCATTACCAGCGGGAATACCAATTCTCCGACCCTGATGATCGCCGAGAAGGCCGCCGGATGGATCCTGGCGCATGAGGCGTAACGCGTCTGTCATCGAGCGCAAATAAGATTTGACCTGCGCCAGGCGAAAGCGCATGATGCGTGCAGTTGGTTAGCAAGTCGAACATCGCAAGTGGTCATCGAAACGCTCAGGCATCGATTTCCCGGTGAAAAGTTTCTTGTTTTACCCACTGCAACTCGGGTATCTCCCGGCAAATCAATGCTATTGAGGAATTCATCATGGCTACCGGTACCGTCAAGTGGTTCAACGACACCAAAGGCTTCGGCTTCATTTCTCCGGACGACAACGGTGACGACCTGTTCGCTCACTTCTCCGAGATCAAGGCTGACGGCTTCAAGTCTCTGCAGGACGGCCAGAAGGTTTCCTTCGACGTCACTCAGGGCAAGAAAGGCCTCCAGGCTTCCAACATCCAGGTCATCGGCTAACTGCCATTTGATCTTGATGTGACTGCCCAAGGGTAGTCGGAAAAGGCCCGCGCAAGCGGGCCTTTTCGTGTGTGCGTGGTTTGTATATCTCCATATCGAATAGATGAATTTCTAAAAATAACTTTTTAGAATATAGGTGAGGCGTCACAATGGCTCGGTTGTCACCGTGTGCCACCTTGTGATCGGACTCGTAACCTATGCCTCTGGACGCCTGGATATCCCTCGTCGTCGTGACAGCCGTGTTTCCACTGATGGCGTTCACTCGCCTTGGGTCGGACATGGTGTTGATGGGCGCGCTGGTCGTGCTGTTGACCCTCGGGGTCGTCGATCCGAGCCAGGCGCTTGGTGGCTTCTCGAGCACTGGCTTGTTCACCGTGGCTTTCATGTACGTGCTGGTTACCGCCATTCGCGAGACCGGTGGCATCGATTTGATCATCCGCCATGTGCTGGGGCGGCCGAGCGGCGAGGCCCGCGTGATGTCGCGCCTGTTGCTGCCGGTGGCGTCGCTCAGCGGCTTTCTCAACAATACCCCGGTGGTGGCGACCTACATTCCAGCGGTGCTGAGCTGGAGCCGACGTATCGGCGTGCCGGCCCACCGCCTGCTGATGCCATTGAGTTTCGCATCCATCCTCGGTGGCACTATCACGCTGTTCGGCACCAGCACCAATCTGGTGGTGCATGGCTTGCTGGTAGAGCGTGACCCCACGCTTGCCATGGGGCTTTTCGACATCGCCTGGGTAGGGGTTCCAGTGGCCATCGTTGGCCTCATCTACCTGATCCTGGTGGGGCCAGCCCTGTTGCCGGCGCGCCGCGGGGCGGCAGAGGTCTTCGAAAACCCTCGCGAGTTCACCATCGAGATGGAAGTGGATCCTTCGGGTCCGCTGGTCGATCGCACGGTGGAGAAGGCGGGGCTGCGCCACCTGCAACAGCTGTTCCTGGTGGAGATCGAGCGCGAGGGCAACATCGTCAGTGTGGTCGGGCCAGGGGAGCGCCTCAAGGGCGGTGATCGGCTGGTGTTCGCCGGCACCAGCGAAGGGGCGGTAGAGCTTCAGCAGGTGCGCGGTCTGATTCCCTCCCGACAAGGCGAGTCGAGCCTGGAGAAGGACTTCACGGAGCGTCGCCTGGTCGAGGCGGTGGTGTCCAATCAGTGCCAGTTCATTGGCCAGCGAATTCGCGATGGCCATTTTCGTACGCTTTACGGTGCCTCCGTACTGGCGGTTTGCCGCGGGGGTGAGCGAGTGCCCGGCAACCTTGGCCAGGTTCGCCTGCAGCCGGCGGATGTGTTGCTGTTGGAAGCGCGACCACCGTTCATCGAGCGGCATCGCCAGTCCCGGGATTTTCTGCTGATCAGCCAGGTCAATGGGGCGGCCCGGCCGGTGCATGAGAAGGCGTGGCTTGCCTGGAGCATCCTGGTCGGGGTGGTGGTGCTGGCCGCCGTTGGCGTCATGAGCATCATGAATGCCGCCATGCTGGGGGCGGCATTGGCGGTCGTCAGCGGTTGCTGCACGGTGGGGGCGGCCAAACGCGGGCTCGACACCCAGGTGCTTCTGACCATCGCGGCCTCGTTCGGGCTTGGCGCGGCTCTGGATAGCTCGGGTGCCGCGGCGGTGCTCGCCAGTGGTGTACTGGGGCTTGCCGGCAGCAATCCCTGGGTGTTGCTGGTGGCGGTCTACGTGCTGGTGACGCTTCTGACCTCGGTGGTGACCAACAATGCCGCGGCGGTGATCACCTTTCCCATCGTCATGGCAAGCGCGGATAGCCTGGGGGTCAATCCGATGCCCTTCGTGGTGGCGGTAATGTTCGCTGCCTCGGCGAGCTTTCTGACCCCCATCGGCTATCAGACCAACCTGATGGTGCACGGCCCGGGTGGGTATCACTTCGTCGATTTCCTGCGTGTGGGTGGATTGCTCAACCTGCTCACGGCAGTGGTGGCATTGGCGTTGATTCCATTGGTCTGGCCATTCTGAGCGCATGTGGTGGCGTGCTTCTCGCCCAGTGGCGGCGATTGCGTTAGGGTGACGAGCTTTGCAATGTCGTCTTATCCACCAATGGGAACCCGACCATGAGCCAACCCGGCGAGTTGTTCATCGAGCCACGTAACGGCAAATCCGCGGATGCCTGTGTGTTCATTCTTCACGGCCTGGGTGCCGATGGGCATGACTTCGAGCCACTGGTGCCGGCACTGGCGTTGCCTTCCGACGCCTCCGTGCGCTTCATCATGCCCCATGCCCCAAGGCTTCCGGTGACCATCAATGGGGGCATGGTGATGCCCGCCTGGTACGACCTTCTGGAGATGAACCTCGGTCGCCGCGTGGATGAGCCGCAGCTCAAGGCCTCGGCGAAGCGCATTCAGGAACTGATTCGTGAGCAGATCGAGACAGGCATCGACAGTCGCCGCATCATCCTGGCGGGCTTTTCCCAGGGGGGGGCTGTGGCCTACCAGGCAGCGCTCTCCTTCGAGAAGCCGTTGGGTGGCTTGCTGGCCATGTCGACCTACTTCGCGACTGCAGACAGCATCGAGCTTGCCGAGGCCAACCGTGAACTGCCGATCGAGGTTCATCACGGCTCTTTCGACCCGGTGGTGCCCGAGGCGCTGGGGCGTGAAGGCTTCGATGCGGTCAAGGCCAAGGGGTATCCGGCGAATTATCGTCTTTACCCCATGGCCCACGCATTGTGTCCCCAGCAGATCGCCGATATCGGCAAGTGGCTGACGCAACGCCTGGCCTGAAACGTGCTGGGCCACCCCCTTGCCAGGCGACGACGTTGACGAGAGTGGTGTGTGCCACGGAATTGTGGGGTAGGCTTGTTGGACGGGGCTCCAGTCCTGCGAATCAAGGCCGTTAGAGGCTGATCCACTGTCTTCGTCGGGCAATCCCAGGGTGGGACATGAACAGTATCAGGGACACATGGCGAAAGTGGCGTTTCGGTGAGGGCGCGGCCCAGGTCGAACAAGCCCTGGGTGACCGGTTACTCGGTCGTTACCCTGGGGTGGTCATGCTACTCGATGACTCCGGTGTGGTGCGTCATGTCAATCCACACTTCGAGCGTTATGCCGGGCATTCCGCGCAACAATTGATCGGGCGGCGTGCCACGTTGCTCGACATCGACCCCCTGCATGGTGAGTTCGCCCGTGCCATCGCCGGTTGTGTCACCACGCGCGAACCCTGGGAAGGGGTGCTGATGTGTCGGCGTGATGATGGGCAGTTGATTCACCAGGCCACCACCATCACCCCTTTGGCGTCTTCGAACGGTACTGAGTTGCGTCTGTTAGTCGTCCAGCATGACGTCAGCGCGGTTCGGGAACTCGGGATCAAGGATCACTTTCGCCTTTCCTGGCTCGAGAGTTCAGTGGCACACATTCCCGGCGTGCTGTTCCGCCTGCGCCAGGATGTCAATGGGAAGCTGGAGTTCCTGTTCGCAAGCCAGGGTATCGAAACCCTGTGCGGTCTTACCGCGGAGGGGGTGATGGCCGATGCCCAGCTATTGCTGGGGCGTGTGATGGCCAGGGATCGACAGCGTCTCGCGACTTCGCTGGTCCAGTCCGCGGTCAGTCTCGAGCCCTGGCGGCTGGAGTTCAGGCTGACACTGGCCGATGGCATCCACTGGCTTGAAGGTCGCGGCAAGCCGTTGCGACATCGTGATGGCGCAACGCTCTGGGATGGCCTGTTGATCGATATCAGCGAACGTAAGGAAGTCGAACAGCGCGTCCAACGCCTGGTAGGAACCGATATGCTGACCGGTGCGCTCAATCGTCGCGCTTTCTTCGAGCAGGGTGAGGCGGCGTTGTCGCGCGCGCGGCGCAAAGGGGGGCGGTTGCCGCTGGCGATGCTTGATCTGGATCATTTCAAGGCACTCAATGATACCTACGGCCATGCGGTGGGCGATATGGCGCTGGAAACTTTCGCCATGACCTGCCGGGACTGTCTGCGCCCTTACGACCTGTTTGCACGAATCGGCGGCGAGGAATTCGTGGTGATGCTGGTGGACAGTGACCCCGAGGAGGCAGAGACCGTTCTTGAACGTCTCCGCCGCGCCGTGGAAGGCATCGAGCTTGATATCGAAGAAAAGGTGATCCGCTTCACGGTCAGTATTGGCCTGACCATCCTTGAGCCCTCGGGGAGCCTCGAAGCGGCGCTTACGCGGGCCGACAGAGCGCTTTATCTGGCCAAGGACGGCGGTCGCAACCGCATCTCCACATCCACTGAGCAGAACACCTCTCGAGTGTAACGCTCGGCCCGGCAATCAGGAGGTCGGGTGCCTTGTCTTGAAGAACCTCGGATCATCCCCATGAAGGTAGGGTCGGCATGGCGTTTCCCGGTCATGTCGCGTACTCACTCATGGAGGTATCAGCATGACAGGGTTATCCACGGATTTCCGTTTGCCTGTTGCCTGCCCTACCTGCGGCAGTCATCGTATGCGCGTCTCGCAGGTCAGGAATCCTGACGACAAGGTGTTTTGCGCCTCCTGCACCCGTTATGTCTGCCTGTATCACGAGGCCTGCAAGGTGATCGATCGGGGCCCTGGCAGCGAAAGCGAGGCGTTGATAGAAGCGGCAGCCAACCGCAAAGGCTGAAGCTGGCAGCCAATTCAACAACTGCCCGCAGACGCGGCCTGAGGGCAGGGTGGTCAAAGGCACGGTCTTGAGTGAAAGGGATCAGAGCAATTCTTCGCCGGCAAGCGCCAGCCGGGAGCGCTCCACGCTCTTCAAGGTCACATGGCCGCCGTGGGGCCAATCACGGAAGCGCTGCACGAGTGCCGCCATGCCGCAGGTATTGGCGGTGAGGTAAGGGGTGTCGATCTGGCCGACATTGCCCAGGCAGACGATCTTGGTATTGCGCCCGGCCCGGGTGACCAGCGACTTGAGCTGTTTGGGAGTGAAGTTCTGGGCCTCGTCGATGATCAGGAAGGTGTCGTTCAGCGTTCGCCCACGCATGAAGCCTGGCGCACGAATCTGAACGCGAGACCCCAGCAGTTGGCGGGTGGCGCCATTGTCCCAGCTGGATTCGCCATTCTCGTCGCGCAGCAGGTTGTCCATGTTGTCGTGGAAGGCGCCCATCCACGGCGACATCTTCTCCTCCTCCGTACCGGGCAGAAAGCCGATATCCTCGCTCATGGTAATAGGCGCCCGGGTGAACACGATTCGCTCGAAGCGCTTGGTGTCGAGGGTCTGCTGGAAGGCCGCGGCAAGGGTCATGAAGGTCTTGCCGGTGCCGGCGCTGCCGGCGATGGTCACCAGGTCGATGTCGTCGTCCATCAGCAGGTTGAGGGTAAAGTTCTGCCGACTGTCGTGAGCATGAACCCCCCAGACGCTGGCGCCGTGGCGATAGTTGGTGAGCAGTTCCAGGGTGGCACGGTGCGGGGCCAGTTCCCGCACGATGGCCTCGAAGCTGGCCTCGTCATTGTTGTCGGACACCAGCATGCCCAGATGCCATTCAGCGGGAATCTCACCGGCCAGGTGGTAGATCACACGCTGTTCGTGGCGCTCTACCGTGACATCCAGTGCCAGGCCGTTCCACAGGCCACTGCTCTGACCTTCGGTGTCCGGGTAGACCCGTACGCCGTCGAGCATGGCATCGGCATCGTCGAACACCCGGTCGTTGAGGTAATCCTCCACCGGCACGCCTAGGGCGGCGGCCTTGACGCGCAGGTTGATGTCCTTGGTGACCAGGATCACCGAGGCATCGGCGCGTTCACGGCGCAGTCGGCAAGTCTCGGCCAGGATACGGTTGTCGGGGCTGTCGGAGAGTGGCTCCAGTTGTTCCAGGTCACGGTAGCAGAGCAGGCGCAGACGGCCTTCGGGGCCGGTGAGGCGAGGGATCGGAATGCCCTCGCGGATCTGCTCCAGGTCGACGTTGGCGGTGAGGTCGGACAGGGTGCGACTGACCTGACGGGCGGTACGGGCGATTTCGCGAATACCGTTCTTGTGCTTGTCGAGCTCCTCGAGCACGGTCATGGGAATGACCACTTCATGCTCGTCGAACTGGTAGAGGGCGGCGGGGTCGTGAATCAGGACATTGGTGTCCAGCACGTACAGACGGGTGGCTTTCTTGTCGATGCGTACCATCGGCGCAGCACTCCTGCTCGTCATCGGGGTGTCGTCTTTCCGACACTGCCGGCGCACGATGTCAGGGAGATGACAGGGGCGAGGGCCGTGTCGTACTGCCTGGCGAGTCGCTTCACCTCCTATTGTTCGACAGCAACTCCGCGGGTAATGCTCAACCAGCGGGTCATGCCGTCACGATGTCAGTATATTCATTTCAGCACGTGCGCTTCAGCATGGTTGCCATTCATCGTTGCTGCAATGCAATACATGACGTGGCACTCAACGCTGTATCAGCGAGAGGCGTGATGGCCCACTCAGACAGGTCGGTGGGTGGGCATGGCGACAGAGCCTTGCCTTAGCGTCTATGTTGATAGGCGCACCATCGCCCAGGTTGGCGAAGTCAGTTCACTCGAATCAAGGCGACCCGTGATGAGCAACCCCGTCATATCCGATAACAAACCGATCAAGGTCTCGCTCGACAAGGGCGAGGAGTATTACTTCTGCATGTGTGGGCGCTCCAGCGACCAACCGTTCTGCGATGGCTCCCATGCGGGCACCGGTTTCACGCCCAAGGCGTTCGTACCCGATGAGAGCGGCGATGCCTACCTGTGCCGCTGCAAGCATTCCGCTGACCTGCCTTACTGCGATGGTACCCACAAGACCTTCAGCGCCGACCAGGTGGGCAAGCCAGGACCTGATGATGCGGCAAGCGACAAAGCCGAGAAAGACAGTGACAAGCGCGATGCAATGCCCAGCGCCAAGGCCACCCCGGAAGAGCCAACGGTGGAATTCATTCATCGCCTGGCCGAGGAAGGGCTCGAGAAGATGGGCCGCCACGGGCCGCTCAGCGCCATGGGTGTCCCACGCCATACGCTGCCGCACTGGGACGACCTGCAGGTGATGGTGGCGCAAATGGCTACCCGGCCATTGATGGAGGATGCCGCCGTCGATACCGAGCTTGTGATCGGGCCTGAGGCGAAGAGGCCGTTGACCCTGAAGCGACCGCTGTTCGTCTCCGACATGAGTTTCGGGGCGCTCTCCGAAGAGGCCAAGATTGCCCTGGCACGTGGAGCGGAAATGGCCGGCACCGGGATCTGCTCGGGAGAGGGCGGCATGCTGCCGGAGGAGCAGGCCGAGAACTCGCGCTACTTCTATGAGCTTGCCAGTGCCAAGTTCGGCTACGAGGAATCCCTGTTGAGCCGTGTGCAGTGCTTCCACTTCAAGGGCGGGCAAGGCGCCAAGACCGGCACGGGCGGGCACCTGCCGGGCATCAAGAATACCCGGCGGATCGCCGAAGTGCGCGGCTTGCAGGAGGGTTCCGATGCCGTGTCGCCACCGACCTTCGAGGATCTCGTCTCGGTGAAGGATTTCAGGCGCTTCGCCGACCGCGTCAGGGAGATCACCGGCGGCATTCCGATCGGCTTCAAGCTCAGTGCCAATCATATCGAGCGCGATATCCAGTTCGCCCTCGATGCCAGTGCCGACTACATCATCCTGGATGGCCGTGGCGGTGCCACCGGGGCGGCGCCCGAAATGTTCCGCGACCATATCAGCGTGCCGACCATTCCGGCGCTGGCGCGCGCCCGTCGCTACCTGGATGAGCAGGGCGCCAGTGGTCGGGTGACCCTGATCATCACTGGCGGCCTGCGCGTGCCGATCGACTTCGTCAAGGCGCTGGCGCTGGGGGCCGATGGCATTGCGCTTGCCAACAGCGCCATCCAGGCCGTCGGCTGCGTCGGGGCCCGGATGTGCAATACCAACAACTGTCCCGCCGGCATCGCGACCCAGAAGGAATCGCTGCGCAAGCGGCTCGATGTCGATCACTCAGCGCGGCGCCTGGCGAACTTCCTCGAGGCGTCCACCGAATTGATGAAGGTGATGGCGCGTGCCTGTGGTCATGATGCATTGGGCAAGTTCCAGAACGAGGACCTGGCCACCTGGGATGCCGACATGGCGCGTCTTTCTGGCGTCAGGTATGCGGGCTTCACGGACCTCTGACGCCCGGTTCCCGCATTGTCATGGACCCCGGCGGTCAGGCCTGGATCATCACCGCCTCGCCCTTGAAGCACACCGGCCAGGTGCGCAGGCGCAGGCCGGGGTTCTCCAGGCACTGGCCGTCGCCGAGGCGATAGTGCTGCTTGTAGAGGGGGGAGGCGACCACTTGTTGACCCTTCAGGTCGCCGATGATGCCGCGTGCGATCACATTGGCCCCGGCGATGGGGTCGTGGTGGTCGATGGCGTAAAGCTCCTGCTCCTGGCCGGGAATATAGAAGATGGCGACCTGGGCGGGCCCCTCGTGGGTCTCGACCCAGGCGGCGATGCCGGAGTGGGGAACCAGGTCGTCACGGGTGCAAAGGTGTTGCCAGGCTTGGGTCATGGTCTTGGCTGCTGCAGTTGCGGTGGTCATGGTTTTTTCCTTTATGCAGGGCGCAATTGGCCGCGCTCGCTGGTAAAAATGATGTCCGGGTCGGGGCGGCTGTCGTTGACGAAGCTTCTGAAGCGCTTGAGCTTTTCCGGGTCGCTGATGGCGTTGGCCCATTCGCACTCGTAGCTGTCGACGACGCCCTGCATCTGGCTTTCCAGTTCCGCGCCGAGCCCGAGGCTATCGTCGATGATCACCTCCTTGAGGTAATCCAGCCCACCTTCGAGATTCTCGCGCCATACCGAGGTGCGCTGCAGGCGGTCGGCGGTGCGTACATAGAACATCAGGAAGCGGTCGATGGTCTGGAACAGTGCATCGTCATCGAGGTCGGTGGCGAACAGCTCGGCGTGGCGTGGGCGCATGCCGCCGTTGCCGCAGACATACAGGTTCCAGCCATTGTCAGTGGCGATCACCCCGATGTCCTTGCTCTGGGCCTCGGCGCATTCGCGGGTGCAGCCGGAGACGCCGAATTTGATCTTGTGGGGCGAACGCAGGCCCTTGTAGCGGTTCTCCAGGCGGATCGCCATGCCCACGCTGTCCTGAACGCCATAGCGGCACCAGGTGCTGCCCACGCATGACTTCACGGTGCGCAGGGACTTGCCATAGGCGTGGCCGGTTTCGAAGCCGGCGTCGATCAGCTCGCCCCAGATCGCCGGTAGATCCTCCAGGCGCGCGCCGAACAGGTCGATGCGCTGGCCACCGGTGATCTTGGTGTAGAGGTCGAATTTCTGGGCGACCTGGCCCAGCACCACCAGCTTATCCGGGGTGATCTCGCCACCGGCGATGCGCGGTACCACCGAGTAGGTGCCGTTCTTCTGCATGTTGGCCATGAAGGTATCGTTGGTATCCTGCAGGCCGACATGGGCGGCGTCGGTGATCGGCTCGTTGAAGCACGAGGCGAGGATCGAGGCGACCGCCGGCTTGCAGATATCGCATCCCAGGCCATGGGACGAGTCGGCGCCGTGGGTGCGCATCAGTTCGCTGAAGGTCTTAATGCCCTCGACACGCACGATGTCATAGAGCTCCTGGCGGGTGTGGGCGAAGTGCTCGCAGATCGAGTGATCCACCTCCACGCCACGGCTCTCCAGTTCGTGGTCGACCACGCTCTTGAGCAGCGCGGCGCAACCACCGCAGCCGGTGCTGGCGCGAGTGTCGCCCTTGATGGCGGCGAGGTCGCCGGCGCCGGCATCGATACTGGCGCAGACATCGCCCTTGCTGACGTTGTGGCACGAGCAGATCATCGCCGTGTCGGGCAGGGCATCCGGGCCCAGCGCCGGCGCCCCTTGGCTGGATGGCAGAATCAACGAAGCCGGGTCGTCCGGCAGGTCGATGCGGTTGGCATAGTACTGCATCAGGCTGTCGTAGACGCTGTTGTCGCCGACCAGCATGGCGCCGACCAGCCGCTTGCCGTCGCTTGAAACCACCAGCTTGCGGTACTGCTGCTTGAGCGGGTCCAGGTAGCGGAACATGCGCGCCCCCGGCGTGCGGTCGCCGTGCGCATCGCCGATCGAGCCGACATCGACCCCGAGCAGTTTGAGCTTGGTGCTCATGTCGGCGCCCTGGAACCGTTCCGCGTCACCTTCCAGGGCATCACACATCAGCGTGTCGGCGGCGGCCCGCGCCATCTGGTAACCCGGTGCCACCAGGCCGAAGATGCTGTTGTTCCATAGTGCCACTTCGCCGACCGCCAGGATGGCCGGGTCGCTGGTCAGGCACTGGTCGTCGATCACCACGCCGCCGCGCTCGCCCATTTCCAGGGCGCAGGCGCGGGCCAGTTCATCGCGGGGGCGAATGCCGGCGGAAAATACGATCAGGTCGGCTTCCAGCACCTTGTCGTCCTGGAAGACCATGCGGTGGCGGCTGGCCTCGCCATCCTCGATGCGCTGGGTAGCGCGTTCGGTGAGAACCTGCACACCGAGCGATTGGATCTTCTCGCGCAGCAGTTCACCGCCCTCGCTGTCGACCTGCATCGGCATCAGCCGTGGGGCGAATTCCACCACGGCGGTTTCGAGTTCCAGCCCGCGCAGGGCGTTGGCCGCCTCGAGACCCAGCAGGCCACCGCCCACCACCACGCCGGTCGCGGCGTCCTCGGCAGCGGCACGGATCTCGTCCAGGTCCTCCAGGGTGCGGTAGACCAGGCAGCCCGCGCGGTCATTGCCGGGAATCGGCGGTACGAACGGGTAGGAACCGGTGGCCAGCACGATCCGGTCGTAGGCGTAGCGACCCTGTTCGGTGACCACCTCGGCGCTATCGCGGTCGATGGCGGTGACGGACTCGTGCAGGCGCAGGGCGATGCCATGCTCGGCATAGTACTCGGCGGTGGAGAGCGCCAGGGATTCGGCGTCGCGGCCGCTGAAGTACTCGGAAAGGTGGACGCGGTCGTAGGCCAGATGGCGCTCTTCACCGAACACCGTGATCGTGTAGCGCGAGGTGGCGCCCCGCGCGACGAGTTGCTCGACCAGGTGGTGGCCGACCATGCCGTTCCCGATGATGATCAGGTGCTGTTTGTCGGGATTGATCGTGTTGGATTCGAGCGTGTTCATGCGGCCTCCTTGACGGGGCGGTTCGTTGAATCGGGTGACTGGCTTGAGTCGAGTAGCGCGTCGGCATCGGCGGCACCCAGCAGCAGTGCAGAGCGGCACAAGGTCAGGTCACGACCCGCCAGTGCCTGGGCGAAGTACCAGGGGCCCATGCTGGTGTCGCCATACAGCACGGCGCCTTCGAGGCGGCCATCGCGAAGCAGCAGCCGGCGGTATTCGCCCTGATCGGGGTCGTGATAGACGAGCACGTCGTGATGCTCATCTGCGTCGGTGGGGCCGAAGGCATACAGCGACACGCCGCTGATCTTGAGCTTGGTGGCGGTGGGAGATTCCACATAACCGGCCACCGGTTCGTCCTCCACGGCGCTGCACAGGTGGGCGGCGAGCACCTCGACCTGACGCCAGATCGGCTCGACCAGGCCGTAGAGGTTGCTGTCGAACTGGCAGCATTCACCCAGCGCGAAGATCGCCGGGTCCGAGGTCGCGAGATGGTCGTCGACGACGATGGCGCGCTCGACGCCAAGCCCGGCCTGGCGGCCCAGTTCGGCGTTGGGGGCGATACCGATGGCCACTACCACGCAGGTGGCGGGCAGCCAGGTGCCATCTTCCAGGCGCACACCGGCGACCCGACCCTGGCGATCGTCGGCAAGCTCAGCGATATGGCCGTTGGTGATCACGCCAAGGCCGCGCCCGGTCAGCTCGACCTCCAGCATGCCGGCAGCGGTGTCGTCCAGCTGGCGATTCATCAGGCGATCATCGCGCTGGATCAGCGTGACGCCCATGCCGCGCTTGCGCAGTCCTTCGGCGGCTTCGAGACCAAGCAGTCCGCCTCCGATCACCACGGCGTTACCACCCTTCGCTGCCGCCTTGGTGAGGGCGGCGGCATCATCGAGGTCGCGAAAGGCATATACGCCCTCCAGATCCAGCCCCGGCAGCGGCGGCATCGCCGGACGTGATCCGGTCGCCAGCACCAGCTGGCCGTAGCCGAGGGTGTGGCCTGCACTGGTGGTCAGTTGCTGGCGTTCACGGTGGATATGCTCGACGCGCTCACCGAGCATCAGCGTCACCCCTTGCTCGGCATACCAGTCGGCATTCCTCAGGGTCAGTGCGTTGGCCTCCATCTCACCGGCGAGCAAGGGCGAGAGCAGAATCCGGTTGTAGGCCGGCGAGCGCTCCTCGCCGATCACGACGATGTGGCGTGGCGGCGCAGCCTGCTTGAGCAGCGCTTCCACCAGGCGGTGTCCGGCCATGCCGTTGCCGACGATGACCAGGGGCGCGTCGCTGTTCGGTGCGGATGTGTCTGGGTGTCGCGGGCGCATGTGCTGGCGTCTCCCATGTGATGCGTAAGAACAAAAAAGACGCCTCCGCGCACCTCCCGAAGGAGGTGGCCAGAGACGTCTTTGTCGTGTGCCTTTCAATCGAATGCTGCGGGCGATCACCGTTGATCGCCAGTTACCATCACTCTTTACATCAATCCTTCAAGAAATCGGCCAGATTCACCGAATATGAAAATTTATATCCTATTAACAGTGGCTTGTTGGCTTATGCCCTTGGCTTTCCCGATTTACTTACGAACATGTTTGCACGTCACTGGTGCAGGGCAGCATCGAAATGCACGGGGCTGTAGCACTCACTGAGGGTGGCGAGATCCAGGCGGCGGCCATGCTGGCTGAGGTGGCGCTGCAGGTGCTCGGCGAAACGCTCGGCAAGGGTCGGGGAAGGGCGCAACACGCCCTCGCCATACAGCTGCTGGGCGATGGGCGGGTGGTTCAGGTTCAGGTCGTCGAGGTGGCAGACCGCGTGATCGAGATAGGGCGGCAGGGCCAGCCAATCCCTGGCCTTCCGCGAATGTTCGGGCGAGGCGCCCAGCCAGTCGCTGGCGGCGGCGATGCCGCGCAGCAGCGCGGCGAGCGTGGCCGGGTAGCGGTGTACCCATGAGCGCGTCACGCCCAGTACCTTCTCGGGCTGGCCTGGCCACAATTGGTCGCCGGTGGCGACGATCCGGCCGCTGTCGCGGTGGGCAGCGAGGCTACCCCAGGGCTCACCTGCGCAGAAACCATCGATGGTGCCGGACTGCAGCGCTTCGACCATGCGCGGTGGCGGCAGCACCAAAAGCTCCACGTCACGCTGCGGGTCGAGCCCACCGAGCGCCAGCCAGTCCTGCAACTGATAGTGCTGGCAGGAGAACGGGTAGACCATCGCCAGGCGGGGACGGTGACCGCTCGAATCACGTCGTTTGATATCACCAAGGGCCTTGGCGCTGGCCGCCGGGTCATCGCCGAGCGCGGCGCCGCTGGCCTCACATAGAGAGCTCGAGAGTACCACGGTGTTGCCGTTGCGGCTCAGGGTGATGGGCGCGAGGGTGTCGCAGGGGGCACGACCCAGCCCCAGGCTCATTGCCAGCGGCATGGGAGCGAGCATCTGGGCACCGTCGAGCAGGCCGGCGGCGACCTTGTCGCGCAGCGTCGACCAAGCGTTTTCCCGCGACAGCGTGACATCGATGCCCTGGTCTGCGAAGAATCCGCCTTCCCTGGCAATCACCAGCAAGGCGGCATCGGTGAGTGGCACGAAACCGAGGGTCAGGCGGCTCAGTTCCGTTACGGCATGGTGGGTATTCATCGGGCGGGCCCCTGTTCGGAGGATCCAGGATTCAGGCGTTCGAGGATATCGATGACGCTCTCGGCGACGTCGGCGATGCGCTGACCTCGATCCATGGCCAGCTTGCGCAGCATGCGGTAGGCCTGCTCTTCGTCGCAGTTTTGATGCTTCATCAATAAGCCCTTGGCGCGCTCGATGCGCTTGCGCTCGGTGAGCTGGTTGCGTGTCTTGTCGAGTTCCTGGCGCAGCGACTGGAAGGCATCGAAGCGGGCGATGGCGACATCGATGATCGGCTTGACGCGGCTGGGCACCAGGCCATCGACCACATAGGCGCTGACGCCGGCCTTGAGCGCCGCCTGCAGCGAATCGCTGTCGTGCTGATCGGCGAAGAACACCACGGGGCGCGGATTCTCGCGATTGAGCAGCGCCATGCTGTCCAGCGCATCGCGGTCCGGCGATTCCATGTCGATGATCACCACGTCGGGCTGATGACGGGAGACCATCTCGTTGAGGCTCGCCGGGCTCGACAGGCGGCAAATGACCTGGTGCCCTTCATTGACGAGAGCTTCCTCGACCATGGCGGCGCGGACGACCTCGTCGTCGACCAGCAGCACCTTGAGTGACGGGGGCAAGGGGGGTGGCATGGTATTTCGCTCGTAGGATGTCGATCGGATTGCTGCCCTGCACAATGCAATAAGCATTCCAATTTCCAGGTTTGGCGCACGCAAAGAGTGCATTGGCGCGTCAGGTGGATCGTCTAGCGACTTGGGTGCGGTGATTCGGCACCAGACTGGTGCAGGTGGTGTCGTGGATGACGGTTACTGGTGCGGGTCGTCGTCCGTCGGACCAGGGTGTTCTCCACGGCAGCGGAGGGCAGGTCACTGCCGGCGATGGGAAAACAGGCTTCTGGTACACGAATTGCAAGTGAGCGTGGTAACGATCATGTGAAGCGATGATTGGCTAGGCAACGATGCCCACCCAGGCGTCCGGCAATGCTGGACTCGCCCGAGGTGGGCATTTTTTTGGCCAGGCGAATCGATCGAGCGACACGACAGGCGATACGAAAGGAGCGTCTCATGCACAAGGCTCGTACCACATGCCCCTATTGCGGCGTCGGTTGCGGCGTACTGGCCGAGTTCGAGGGCGGCAGCGACGACCCAAGCGCCAGGCGGATCGTCGGTGTCAGCGGTGACCCCGAGCATCCGGCGAATTTCGGCAGGCTTTGCGTCAAGGGCGCAGCACTGCACGAGACCTTGGGCGATCACGGCCGCTTGCTGCGCCCACGCGTGGATGGCCGGGAGGTCAGTTGGGACACGGCGCTGGATGCCGTCGCCGAGCGTCTCTCGGCCACCCGCCGCGACCACGGTAACCACGCGGTGGCGGCCTACCTCTCGGGACAGCTGTTGACCGAGGACTATTACGTCGCCAACAAGCTGTTCAAGGGCTTTCTCGGCACTCCACACCTGGATACCAACTCCCGACTGTGCATGGCGTCGGCCGTGGCCGCCTACAAGCGCTCGCTTGGCGCCGATGCCGTGCCCTGCAGCTACGAGGACATCGAGGATGCCGAACTGGTGGTGCTGGTGGGCTCCAACCTGGCCTGGAACCATCCGGTCCTCTACCAGCGCCTGAAGGTGGCCAAGACCCGCAATCCATTGATGCGGGTAGTGGTGATCGACCCGCGCGTCACCGACACCTGCGAAATCGCCGACCTGTACCTGGGTGTTGCGCCTGGCAGCGATGCGCGGCTGTTCAACGGTCTGCTGGCCTGGATGGCCGACAGGCGCAAGCTCGATAATGTCTATCTCAAGCGCCATACCCGTGGCCTCGACGAGGCTCTCGAGGCGGCGCGCCAGGATGATACCTCGGTGGCGGCCATCGCCGAGTATTGCGACGTCGATGCCGAACGTCTCGAGACCTTTTTCTACTGGTTCGCGAGCCAGCTGCACGTGGTGACCCTTTACTCCCAGGGCATCAACCAGTCATCCAGCGGCACCGACAAGTGCAACGCGATCATCAATTGCCATCTGGCCGGCGGCAAGATCGGCCTGCCCGGCGCTGGCCCGTTCTCGATCACCGGCCAGCCGAACGCCATGGGTGGCCGTGAGGTCGGCGGGCTGGCCAACCAGTTGGCCGCGCACATGGACTACCACACCCCCGGTGCCATCGACCGCGTGACGCGTTTCTGGTCCACCGCATCGCTTACCCCGACGCTTCCCGAGCAGCCCGGCCACAAGGCGCTGGAGCTGTTCGAGGCCATCGAGCGAGGCGAAGTGCGCGCAGTGTGGATCATGGCCACCAACCCCGCGGTGAGCCTGCCGCGCAATGATCGTGTGCGTGCGGCACTGGCGAATTGCCCTCTGGTGATCGTCTCCGAGTGCGTGGCCAACACCGACCTGATGCCCTATGCCGATATCGTGCTGCCTGCCTCCAGCTGGTCGGAAAAGGACGGCACCGTCACCAACTCCGAACGGTGCATCTCACGCCAGCGCGGCCTGTTGCCGCCTCCCGGCGAGGCGCGCCACGACTGGTGGATCATGACCGAGGTGGCCAGGCGACTGGGGTTTGGCGAAGCCTTCGACTATCACCATCCGGCGGAAATCTTCAGCGAGCACGCACGGCTGTCCGGCTTCGAGAACGATCCGGATGGCGAGGGCTATCGGCTGTTCGATATCTCGGCGCTGGCCGGGCTCGACCGCGCCGGTTTCGATGCGCTGGCGCCAATCCAGTGGCCGGTGACCGAGCGCGCGCCTCACGGCACCCCAAGGCTCTTCGAGGATGGCCGCTTCGCCACCCCGGATGGGCTGGCTCGCCTGGTGGCGGTTCGCCCGGCGGCACCACAGCAGCCGCTCAGCGAGTCCCGCCCGCTGCGGCTCAATACCGGCCGAGTGCGCGACCAGTGGCACACCATGACACGTACCGGACGTGCCCCGCGGTTGATGAATCACCGCGCGGAGCCGTTCATCGAGATGACCCCGGAAGATGCCGAGCGGCTGGGTGTCGAGGAGCAGCAGTTGGCAAGGCTCAGCGGCGCCGGTGGCGATTACGTGGGCCGGGTGCGATTGACCAAGGGCCAGCGCCAGGGCGAGCTGTTCGTGCCGATGCACTGGAATGATCAGTTCAGCGGCAACGCCCGCATGGGCGCGTTGCTCGAGGCGTACCGCGATCCGCTGTCCGGGCAGCCGGAAGCCAAGCATGGCGCGGTGTCGCTGGAACCCTTGCCCTGTGCCTGGGAAGCCACGTTGCTGTTGGGGTGTGACGAGGACCCGGGTGATGAGCAAGCGTCACAAGCCCCGGCCTGGTGTCGTGATACCGCTTACTGGGCGCGCATTCCGCTGGCCCATGGTCAGCGCTGGCAGCTCGCCGGCAGCCCTGAGGACACCCAGCGCGACTGGCTCGCGTGGGTGCAGAAGACACTGTCGGTGCCCCCGGCGCTGTGGTGTGATGACCCCGCCAGCGGCCGCCTGCGTGCGGCGGGCATCGAGGATGGCAAGCTGCGCTGGTGGCTGATGGTGGGCCCACCCGCCGAGCTCCCGGGCCTGGCCTGGCTGGATGCGCGCCTGGCCGAGGCGGCGGGGGGCGAGCGGCTCGATACCACGCTTCGCCGGCGGCTGTTGGCCGGCTGTGACGATGGTGCGGCGGATGCCGGCCCCGTGGTGTGCAGCTGTCATCAGGTCGGTCAGCGCAGTATCGTCGAGGCGATTCGCGGCGGCGACAGCAGTGTCGAAGCGCTCGGCGCTCGATTGGCCTGTGGTACCCAATGCGGCAGCTGCATTCCCGAACTCAAATCATTGATCGAAGAGACCACCTCACAGGAGAGGGCCGATGCGCACCATCAAGTGCAACCCGAAGTCGTCGATGTCTCGTGAGCTCTTCGCCGTACCGCTTGCGCGGCTGGTCGCCGGCGCCGGTCGATGGCTGAGTGGCCTGGCCGGTGACGCCGATGTCGCTGATCGTGCTCCAGGAGTTCTCCGCCAGACGGGAGAGTGCCGCCCAGGCAGCGTCTACCTGGTGGGAGCGGGAAGTGGCGATGTGGAACTACTCACGCTAAAGGCCGCGCGACTGCTGACCGAAGCCGATGCCGTGGTCTACGACCGCTTGGTGGGTGACGATGTGCTGGCGCTGGTTCCAGCGGGTCGCGAACGCTATTACGTGGGCAAGGCCAGTGGTCATCATAGCCTGCCCCAGGCCGAGATCGGGGCGCTGCTGGTGCGGCTTGCCAGCGAGGGCAAGTCGGTGGTGCGCCTCAAGGGCGGCGACCCTGGCGTGTTCGGTCGCATGGGTGAGGAACTGGCCGCATTGGCGCAAGGTGGCGTGTCCGCCGAGATCGTGCCGGGCATTACCGCTGCCTCGGCGGCCTGCGCCAGCATGGGCATCCCGCTGACCGACCGGGGCCACGCTCAGCAACTACGCTTCATCACCGCCCAGCGATGTGGTGAAGGGGCAGGCCGTGAGGATGGCGAGCCTGACTGGGAGGCGCTGGCACGCCGCGACGAGACGCTGGTGTTCTACATGGGGCTCTCGAAGGTCGAGGCTATCTGTGCGGGGCTGCGCGGCGCCGGTTTACCCGATGATTGGCCGGTGATGCTGGTGGCCAATGCCAGTCGTCCCGAGCAGCGCTCGCTTGTCGGCACGCTTGCCGATATGCCACGTAAGCTCTCCCGACACCCGCTGCCCTCGCCCTGTCTGATCGTGGTGGGCAGCGTGGTGTCGATGGTCGCCACAAGCACGGCGGCCGCTCAGACATCGAGCGTGGCCGATTCACCGAGGTAGCCGTTGACGAATTCGAACTCGTCATCGTCAAGCTCGCCGGCCACCGCCGCCAGGCGCATCCGCGACAGCAGGTAGTCGATGCGTGCCTGCAGCAGGTCGCGGCGTGCGGTGAACAGGTTCTCCTCCTCATTGAGGATATCGAGGTTGGTGCTGGAACCCGCCTGGAAGCCCCGACGCGTTGACTCCACGGCACGTTCGCTGGAAGCAACGGCCAGCTCCAGGGCGCGTAGCCTGGCCTGGCTGCTCTGAATGTTGTGAAATTCCCTGGCGGTGAGCGTGGCGATTTCCTGTTGGGTGGCGCCGAGCACCTGGTAGGCGCCTTCGCGGCGCTGGTCCGACTGGCGGATACGAGCGCTGGTCATGCCACCCGAGTAGAGCGTCAGGTTCAGTTCCAGGCCGATCCAGCCATACTGCTGTTGCTGGTCGACGGTGGTCAGGCTCGAACTCTCGTTGGTGGTATAGCCCAGCACCAACCCAAGGGTGGGCAGGCGGCCGGCTCGGGCGATACGTGTTTCCTCCTCGGCAATCAACAGCCCCACCCGACGTGCCACGACATTCGGGCTATCGCGTCTTGCCAGGGCTAGCCATGCTTCAAGGGTGGTGGGGGTGAGGCCCGGTGTCGGGAACGCCTCGCTGAGTGTGGCAATGTCGGGTACGGGCGCCGCCAGCAGCTCCTGGAGCTGATAGCGAGACAGCCTCAGCTGGTTCTCCGCCTCGAGCAGCTCGGCCTGGGTGAGGTCACGGCTGGCCCTGGCCTGATCGACATCGATGATGGTGCCTTCCCCGGTATCGAAGCGCCGCTCGGCGGCACGCAACTGTTGATCGAAGGCATCCAGCTTGCGTTCGGAAAGCGCCAGGCTTTCGCGTGCCAGCAGCGCATCCAGGTAGCGTTCCGCCAGCAGGATGGCGAGCTCCTGGTGGCGCGAGTCGAACACCGCCAGCCCCTCGTCGGCGCGGTGCTGGCCCTGGCGGTAGCCTGCCATGCCTTGAGGGTCGTAGAGCGGCTGACGCAGTTGCGCGGTCGCCGACCAGGAGTTGTGGTCGATATCCGAGCGCACTTCCTGGCCGCTGATGTCCGGCTGAGTGAGGCTGCCATCGTTGCGATTGGCCTGGGCCGAGAGGGTCACGGTGGGCAACAGGTTGGCTCGCCCGATCGCCCGCTCCTCCTGAGTGGCCTCCCGCTCGTGGATGGCCGCCTGGTAACGTGGGCCCTGCGCCTGCAGGGTTTTCCACGCGTCGTTCAGGTTCAGCGCCAGGGCGTGTGTGGGCACGATCAGGCCCAGCATCAGCAGGGTTCCGGCTAGCTGTCGCATGTCACTGCTCCTTGAAGGCGCTGTCGATCCTGTCCAGCAATGGCTTGAGCAGGTAGCTCAACAGGTTGCGCTCGCCAGTCTTGATGGTGACGGAGGCCGGCATGCCGGCCCGGATACGGTTGAGCCCCAGCAGTTCGGTACCTTGCGGCAGCACTTCCACCTCGGCCAGGTAGTAGGGCATGCCGCTCTCCTCGTCGACCAGGCGATCGGCCGACACGGTTTTCACCTGGCCCGGAATGTTCGGGGTCTGGGCGTGGTTGAAGGCCGGGAAGGTGATATCCACATTGAGCCCCGGTTCGAGCTTGTCGATGGCCTGAACGGGCACCATGGCATCGACCTGCAGAGGCTCATCCTGCGGCACGATATCCATCAGTGCCTGCCCCGGCTGGATCACGCCGCCTTCGGTGGTGACATTGACCCCGAGAACGACCCCATCGATAGGGGAACGCACCACGGTATGGTTGACCTGATAGTCCAGCGAGCGCAGCCGGTCGGCGAGTGACGCGGTTTCCTGCTGCTGCTCTGCCAGGCGTGACTGGATGTCCTCATGGAACACTTGATCGAGCTGCAGCAGTTGCAGACGCAGCTCGGCGATCTCGGAACGGGTGCGCCCGATCTCGGCGGTAGTCTCGGCACGGCTGCCGCTGACCTGGGCACTACTGCGTTCGAGCTCCAGCAAGCGGTTGCGGGGAATGTAGCCTTCCGCGGCGAGCTTTCGCATGCCCCTGAGTTCTTCGCTGAAATGGCCGACCTGGGCATTGCGGAACCCTTCGACCTGCTCGAGCCCGGCCAGGCGCTGGGTGGCGGAATTGAGCTTCTCGCTCAGGATCATCCGTTCGCCCTCGAGCGTGCTCTGGCGGGTGTAGAACAGTTGGCTCTGCAGCGCGGTTGCCGCGGCGAGCCTCGGGTCACTGGCAAAGCGCTCGGCGAGCCAGGGGTCGAAGGCCACCGACTCCTGGCCATCGCGTTCGGCCTGCAGGCGGTCCTCGACGCTTTGCGCGATGATGTACTGGGTGCTGACCACGCCCTGTTCGGCCATCGCTTCGGTGGCATCCAGGCGCAGCAACTCCTGGCCAGCCACGACGCGGTCTCCTTCTCGCACCAGGATCGACTCGATGTAACCGCCTTCCAGGTGCTGGATCGTCTTGCGGTTGCTGGTCACCTTGACCGTGGCGTTGGCCACGACGCCAGCATCCAGCGGCGCCAGGGTAGCCCAGCCGATGAAGCCGCCGAAACCGAGCATGATCAACAGAAGCCCCCACACCATGGGGCGGCGATCATTGGTATCCAGGTCGACGGGTGCGCCTTCGGCGGGGAGGAAGTCCTGGGTATAAGGTGAAACGGCGATATTCATCTCGAATCACTCCTTCGCTCTGGCGGCCGCCACGGGGGTGGTGGAGGGGGCCGCCATGATGTTGGCCTTGCGCAGTGCGCCGAACACTTCGTCGCGCTTGCCCTGCAGTTGCATCATGCCGTCGCGCAGCATCATCACCTGGTCGACATTGGCGAGGATGTTCGGGCGGTGGGAAATCAGTACCAGGGTGGCGCCACGTTCCTTCAGCCTGGCGAGTGCCTGCACCAGGGCCGATTCGCCGGCGTCATCGAGGTTGGAGTTGGGCTCGTCGAGCACCACCAGGGCCGGGTTGCCATACAGCGCCCGAGCCAGCGCAATCCGTTGCTTCTGCCCGCCGGAAAGCGGGTTTCCGTCCGCATCGAGGCGTGTCGCATAGCCTTCCGGGAAGCGCAGGATCATCTCGTGCACGTCGGCCTGGCGGGCCGCCTCCACCACCGCATCGCTGTCCAGTTCGCCGAAGCGTGCGATGTTGTCGGAAATACTGCCTTCACAGAGTTCCACGTCCTGGGGCAGGTATCCGATCCATGGGCCAAGCTCCTGCTTGTTCCAGCGGTGAAGTTCGGCACCGTCGAGACGCATCGAGCCAGCGCGTGGCCCCCACAGGCCGACGCACAGTCTGGCCAGGGTCGATTTGCCCGAGCCCGAAGGGCCGATAACACCGAGCGACTGGCCAGGTTCGAGGCGGAAGGCCACCCCGCGCAGGATCACGCCCGCGTCACCTGGTATCGCCGCCACCAGGTTTTCGGCTTCAAGCCGGCCTTCCGGGCGCGGCAGGCGCAGCGAGGGTGGTTGGGCCGGATAGGCATCGAGCAGGCCAGCCAGGCGCTTCCATGACACCCGGGCGTTGAGTAGGGGTTTCCAGTTGGAGATCGCAAGCTCCACCGGGGCCAGTGCGCGGCCGGTGAGAATCGAACAGGCGATCATCATGCCGGGGGTGATCTCGCCGCGAATCGCCAGCAGCGCGCCGGTGCCGAGCACCAGTGATTGCAGGGTCACCCGCACGAAACGCCCGATGCCGTTGATCAAGGCAGAACGATCAGAGGCGCGTGCCTGCAGCAGCAGGCTCTGGCGATGGTGGCGATACCAGCGATCGCGGATCGCTGGCAGCATGCCCATGGCCTCGATGGCTTCGGTATTGCGCAGGTTGTTGTTGGCGAAGGTGCCGGAGGCTGCGGCGGCCTGGTTGGAGATGGCCAATGGCTTGCGGGTGACAAGCTCGGTGATCACCGCCAGGCTCAACAGGATCAGCGTGCCGGCCAGCGTCAACATGCCGAGCCACGGGTGGATCAGGTAGGCGACGAACAGATAGAGCGGGGTCCAGGGCGCATCGAAGAAGGCGAACAGGCCGTTGCCGGTGAGGAACTGGCGGACCTGGGTAAGGTCCTGCAGCGCCTGTGACGGTGACCCCCCGGCGCGGCTCAGATTGCGTTCGAAGGCGGCGGTGAAGATGCGCTGGTTGAGCCGTTCGTCGAGCCGGTTGCCGACCCGCACCATGACCCAGGAGCGAATGGCTTCGAGCATCGCCATCAGCACGTAGAGCCCTACCACCAGCAGGGTCAGCATCAACAGTGTGTTGACGTTGCTGCTGACCAGAGCCCGGTCGTAGATCTGCAACATATACACGGCGGGCGCCAGCATCAGCAGGTTGATGACCCCGCTGAAGGCGGCCAGCGCCAGGAAGGTGTGGCGCATCGCATAGAGTGCGCCCGCCAGCTCCGTCCTTTGGTTAGACGATGAATTCATGGTCGACCCCCTCATCGGTCATGAGGCTTGCTTGGTTATGGTGTAATGACTTTTTTATGATTCGCTAATTGACTGCGCTTTCCACTGCCCTTGCTAAGTCCCGTTTTATCCAGGTCTGTCTCTTCCAATATCTGTCTTTTCCAATGTCTGTCTCTTCAGGCCGTGTCTCCGTGCCCTGCCTAAACAATGCTCCGTCACAGTGGCATTCGTCTGGCTGTGGAGGATGTTTCGTTTGTTAGCGCCTGGTGGGAGTGTTGTCAGAATAGCCTACTTCTGTAATGCAGATAGAGTAAATTGTGTTCCAATGTAAAAAAATTCTTGACCGCTTTACAGACCCTGACAATAGTGAGAGGGCGTTGGGTTAGTAGTTGGGTGTATTTCAAAATCAGCAGTGGGCGCGATTTAAATCAAATAAAAACAGAGTGATACGGATTTTCCGTAGAAAAGTAAGTTGTCGGTTCGAAATGTGTGATTCGTCAGGTATTAGAACTTTGATACTCACAGGTAGAGAACCTTAGTACATGAAGTTACAAAGCTGTAATACAGGGCTTCAAGGGTTTTTAATGCATTTAAAGAGCAAGTAGTCCTTATGGATTAGCTCTCTAGAAGATAAGTAATGATGATTTAAATGAAGGAGAGATCCTTCTGAATCTAATGTTATGTCAGTAACCGGTTTGAAAATAATTGCCGCATGGGAGGCAACATGGCTGTCAAAATGAATCAACACGACCTGCAGTTCATTCTGGATCAGATCAAGATCGCCGAAGCGCATGCGGCGGGAACGCCGCTGGCCGATCTCGTCGACAGTTCGCTTCTACCGGCAGGCCTGCGCACGGTCGATGGTAGCTACAACAATTTCGTGGCCGGCCGCGAGCAGTGGGGGGCCTCAGGCGAAGAGTTTCCGAGATTGACCGATCCGAACTGGGTCGAGGGAAGCGGCACTCTGGGCGGCGCGCCATACCCCACCAACAACAACTATGGCGCCGAGGGCAGTGTGGTCGATGGCGAGCCGCGCCTTATTTCCAACCTCATCGTCGACCAGACGCTGGACAACCCGGCCGCCATCTACGCGGCTCTCCAGCACGCTGGTTTCGAAGGCGATATCTGGGCAACGGTCGAGGAGATTCAAGGCCTGCACCAGGCCTATGTCGACGCCGCGGCTGGTGACGCCGATGCGAGTCTCGAGCTCGCGGCACGCGACGCCGCCCTCGAAGGCCATGGTATCGAGATGGATGGCAGTACCATCCTGCTGCCTAACGTCGCCCCGGATGAAGGACTGTCCGCACCGTACAATGCCTTCTTGACGTTCTTCGGCCAGTTCTTCGACCACGGCCTGGATCTGGTGGCGAAAGGCGGTAACGGCACCGTCTATATGCCGCTGTCGCCGGACGACCCGCTCTACATTGAGGGCAGCCCCACCAATTTCATGGCGATGACCCGCGCGACGACCGATCCCGATGCCGCGGGCAACGTCACTACGCCCTGGGTGGACCAGAACCAGACCTATACCTCGAACGCCTCTCACCAGGTATTCCTGCGCGAGTATGAACTCTCCGGCGAAGGGGTGGATGCGCAACCGCTTGCCACCGGGCGACTGCTTGACGGTGACCGCGGCCTCGCCACCTGGGCCGACGTCAAGGAGCAGGCACGTTTGATGCTCGGCATCGATCTGACCGATCTGGATGTCAGCGCGGTACCGGAGCTGCTTGTCGATCCCTACGGCGAGTTCATTCGCGGCGACAACGGCCTGCCGCAGATCCTCGCGGCCTTCCGCATGACGGGTCAAGATGAAGAAGGGAATCCGATTCTCGAGGCGATCTATGTAGAGGGCAATCGACAAGATCCGGTCGACCCGTCTGCGATCAGTCTGCCCGCCGGCACGGAAATTTATGATCCCGCGACTGGCGAGAACAGGGAGGTTTCCGCAGGCGAGACGATTTCGGCCGCGCGTACCGGGCACGCCTTCCTCGACGACATCGCTCACTCGGCGGTCGTGGTCACGGACGAGAACGGCGCACTTGTCGCCGACGCCGACGACGTGGCGGGCAACGACGTTCAAGTGAACATACGGGGTCAGAACACCGAATACGACAACGAGCTCCTCGACGCCCACTACATCACCGGCGACGGGCGCGGAAACGAGAACATCGGGCTCTCGGCCGTCCACCACGTCTTCCACTCCGAACACAACCGCCAGGTCGACGACATCAAGGCGACCATCGAAGCCAGCGGTGATCAAGACTTCATCGCCCAGTGGAAGCTCGAAGACGGCTCGTGGGACGGCGAGCGGCTGTTCCAGGCGGCGCGCTTTTCCACCGAGATGCAGTATCAGCACCTCGTGTTCGAGGAGTTCGCGCGCAAGATCCAGCCGGATGTGGACGTGTTCATGGTTCAACCCGACGCCGAACTGGACCCGAGCATCTTCGCTGAGTTTGCGCACGTCATCTACCGTTTCGGGCACTCGATGCTCAATGAAACGGTCGAGATGATCGACGTCAATGGCAACCGTGACGGCTCGATGAGCTTGTTCGATGCCTTCCTCAACCCGCTCGCCTTTGGCGCCGAGGACGCGGACGGCAACGTCACCGTCAGCCATGACGTAGCCGCTGGCGCGATTATCCGCGGCATGACGGGGCAGGTAGGCAACGAGATCGACGAGTTCGTCACCAACACGTTGCGTAACCAGTTGCTCGGCATTCCGCTCGACCTGCCGGCGATCAACATCGCCCGTGGCCGCGATACCGGTATGCCGACGCTGAACGAGGCGCGTGCCCAGTTCATGGAACTGGCCGGCGGTGACACTCAGCTCAAGCCCTACGAGAGCTGGAGCGATTTCGCCCTCAACCTCAAGAATCCGGGCTCTATCGTCAACTTCATCGCGGCCTATGGCACCCACGTTTCGATCACCGCAGAGAGCTCGATCGACGGCAAGCGCGATGCGGCCTTCGCCCTTGTGATGGGTGGCGACGGGGCTCCGACGGACCGCCAGGACTTCCTGAATGGCACGGGCACCTGGAGCGACATGGAGACGGGCCTGAACAACATCGACCTCTGGGTCGGTGGCCTGGCCGAGAAGAAGATGCCCTTCGGCGGCATGCTCGGTTCGACCTTCTCCTTCGTCTTCGAAATGCAGATGGAGAGCCTGCAGGATGCCGACCGGTTCTACTACCTTTCGCGCGTGCAGGGGCTCAACCTGCTGACCGAACTCGAAAACAACTCGCTGGCCAAGATGGCGCTGGCGAATACCGACCTCGGCGAGACGGGGTTTGCCATTCCGGGAGACCAGTTCTCGGTGCCTGATCATGTTCTCTACATGGACATGGCGAAGCAGATGGCCATGACGGGCCTTGGCGATCCCCTGCATGACGACCCGACCCTTGGTGCCTTCACCAGTCTGGTCGAGCGCCGCGACGATAACAACGACGGGATCGCCGAGTACATCCGCTACAACGGCGCCGACCATATCGTCATCGCCGGTACCGAGGGCAACGATACGATCATCGCCGGCGGCGGAGATGACACGGTCTGGGGTCTCGGCGGCGATGACTACATCGAGGCCGGCTACGGCGTAGATCACATCGACGGCGGCGACGGGGATGACATCATCGTCAATGCCGGTACCGATATTGGCGAGGTCGACATGCTCAAGGGAGGCGCTGGAAACGACGTCATCCACGGCGGCAGCGGCATGGCGCTTATCTTCGGCGGCGACGGCAAGGACTTCTTGATGACCGGGCCGGACGGCTCGGAAATCCGCGCCGGTGAGGGTGACGACTTCCTCCTCGGCGGTGACGGCCAGGATATCCTGTTTGGCAACGAGGGCAACGACTGGATCGAGGGCAAAGGCCGGTTCGACTACATTGCCGGCGACAACGGGGAGCTGTTCTTCAACTCCACCGTCATCGGCCACGATGTCCTCAACGGCGGCCAGGGGGATACCGACTACGACGCCGACTCGGGCGACGACATCATGGTGGCCGGGGAAGGTATCCAGAAGTTCATCGGCATGTGGGGTCACGACTGGGTCATCCACAAGGGGCAGCAGGTCGGTGCCGACGCCGACATGAACGTCGAGGTGTTCACCACCTTGCCGCTGGAGGTGCTGCGCGACCGCTTCAGCCAGGTAGAGGCGATGTCGGGATGGAAACACGACGACATCCTGCGCGGCGACGACCGGAGTGACGAAGAAGAGGATGTCACACCCCTGATCGCCGACCCGACGCCTGAGGGCAATTTCGTCCACAATGAGCTCGACCAGGCGGGCATCGACCGGATCGATGGTCTCGGCCAACTGATCACCCCGGACATGATGCGCGAAGCAGAGTACTGGGCCGATGGCTCAGGGACGGTGAAGTCGGTGTTCACCGGCGGCAACATCCTGCTCGGCGGCGGTGGCAGCGACACCATCGAGGGGCGCGGCGGCGACGATGTCATCGACGGCGACGCCTGGCTCAATGTGCGCATCGGCATTTACGAGGAGGGCAACCTCATTGCCTGGGCCGATGGCATGGCGGACAAGGTCTACGATGCGTCGAACTTCAACACGACTACTGGCGGACCCACCAATCCGGCCGCCGCGCTGCACGACGGGAAGACGCTCGACGTTCTGATGCTGTCGCGGACCTACAACCCCGGCCAACTCGAGATCATTCGCGAAATCCTCTGGGACGACTCCGGTATCGACACGGCTGTCTATTGGGGCGAACGCGCCGATTACGAGATCACGCAGGACGCAGACGGCAGGTGGACGGTGGCGCATGTCGACGTGGACGATGGCGCGGTGGATCCCGTGACTGGGAAAAACCGCGTCTCGGACGGCACGGATCTCTTGCGTAATATCGAGATCCTGCAGTTCAGCGATCAGTCGGTATTGATCGACGAGAGCGTCAATGTGGCGGCCACCGGCGCGCCTTCGATCAGTGATACCACGCCGACCCAGGGCCAGACGCTGACGGCTTCAACAGCGGGCATTGGCGATCAGAATGGCACCACCAACTCGACCTTCAGCTTCCAGTGGCAGGTGGGAGCAGGGTTGGTGTTTGCCAATATCGCCGGTGCCACGGGGGCCACCTTCACCCCCACTGAAGACCAGGTTGGCCAGCAATTGCGGGTGGTGACCACCTTCAATGACGATAACGGTTTCGCGGAAAGGGTTGAATCGGAGGCCACGGATATCGTCGGGATGCTCTATCTAGGCACCCCCGGCGATGACAATGTCAGCCTGACCAATGGCGAGGATATCGCCTATGGCAGGGGAGGGAATGACACCATCCGCGGACTTGAAGGAGACAACTTCATCTACGGAGGGGCGGGCAACGATAGCCTTTACGGTGGGGGAGGCAACGACTTCCTGGCCGGCAACATCGGCGACGACTTCCTGTATGGTGGGGCCGGCGACGATAGCCTGTACGGAGGACTGGGCAACGACCACCTCGCGGGCCACCTGGGGGATGACTTCCTGGCCGGGCACGCCGGGGATGACAACCTCTACGGCGGTGCCGGGAACGACACCCTTCATGGCGGTGCCGGGAACGACTACCTTGCCGGGCATAGCGGTGATGACCTGCTGTTTGGTGGTTCCGGCAATGACAGTCTGTATGGCGGATCTGGCAACGATTATCTGGATGGAGGCACCGGTAACGACCTGCTGGTAGGGCAAACCGGCAACGATACCTTCGCCTTTACCCAGGCCAACTTCGGTCAGGACACCATCCAGGACTTCAACAACGGTCAGAACCTGATCGATGTCAGCGCTCTGGGGGTGACCGCCGCCAACTTCGGCACGGTGGTCAATGAGCAGCAGGATGGCAGCAACCTGGTGCTCTCCTTCAACGGTAACCTCAACCACACCATCACCCTGGTCGGTGTGACCAATGTGGACGAGTCGGACTTCGTGCTCGCCTGAGCCAAGGCCCGCCTACGCGTAAGCGTGGCGCAACGGCAAGCGGCCATCCGGGACACCGGATGGCCGCTTCTTTTTGCGGTTAAGCGTCGATCGGAAGGTTGGTGAGCGCGACAGCAACCCTCTTTCTTGTGCAGAACGGCGTCGGTCAACTGGTGGGGGCTTGCTTGGTTATGGTGTGAATGCTTTTTTATGGCCTGCTAAATTTCTGCTCTTTTCACCTGTCCTTACAATGCCCACCTCATCCAGATATTGTCTATACCATCCTGTTTTTTTCAGGCCCTGTCTCCATTCTCTGACAAATAAGGCTTCTTCACCGAGGCATTCGTCTGGCTTTGGGGACACTTCGCCCTCTAGCAGTAGTTGGGCGTGTTGTCAGAATAGGCAGGGTCTGTAATCCAGATAGAGTAAATTGTGTTCCAGTGTAAAAAACTTCTTGACCGTTTTACAGATGCTGACAATAGTTAAAGAGCGGTTAACCAGTGCTTGGCTGTACCGTTAACTGACGAGTGATTTCTCAAGTAATAATATTTAGTGTCATAAAAACAAAGAGTTAATTATTTTTATAAGAAAAATAATTCGGTGGTTATAGGTGAGTAATTAGCCAGGTATTAGAGCTCTGATGCTAGTAGTTTGATAAATTTGTTGCATTAAGTTACATAATGATAATGCAAGAATTCATGGGAATTTAATACTTTCCAATAGCAAGAGGTTGTTTCCCTATTAGTACCGAATGAAATGAGTGATGGAAAGTATCTAGGAGCGTTTTTAATTCGACGAGAGGTGAAAGAAAGTTAGAAATAACTGCTTCGCTTAAACGGGTTGAATCATAACAGACATCAACAACTATCGCGGAATAATCGGCTTAGGGTCACGCACCCGTGCCAACCAGATGGTTGCAACTCAAGGGGTGGTCATCATGGTAACGCTCACTACTGGGGATCTCGACTTCATCCTCACTCAGATCCAGCTCTCCGAGGCCCATGCCAACGGAGCCGATCTATCCGATCTCATCTCCAATCCGCTGCTGCCCTGGGGGATTCGCACCGTCGATGGCAGCTACAACAACTTCCTGGATGGCAAGGAGCACTTCGGCTCGGCCGATCAACTCATGCCGCGGCTGCTGGTGCCGGAGTTCCGGGATGGCGAGGCGATTCCGGTGGGCGCACCTGGTGGGGAGCCGGGCACCCCGACCTCGTATTCTCAGACCAATGGGTTCGTCTACGACTCACAGCCTCGCACCATCAGCAACCTGATCGTCGACCAATCCGGTGCCAACCCGGCCGCCCAGGCCGCTGCCCAGGATACCGAGGAGTTTGGCTCCGCCTGGTTGGGGGCAGTTGATCCGGTCACCGGGTTGCCGGTTCTGGATGCCGGCAGCGACTGGTTTATCGCCGCTCAGGCGCCGGACGAGGGCATCAGCGCGCCCTTCAACCCCTGGATGACCTTCTTCGGCCAGTTCTTCGACCATGGCCTGGATCTGATCAACAAGGGAGGCAATGGCACCATCGTCATGCCTTTGCAGCCGGACGATCCCCTCTATGTCGAGGGCAGCAATACCAACTTCCTGATGCTGACCCGAGCCACCAACGACCCAGGGCCGGATGGTATCCTCGGCACCGCCGACGATATTCGCGAGCAGAGCAACAAGACGACACCTTTCGTCGATCAGAACCAGACCTACACCTCCCATGCTTCGCACCAGGTCTTCCTGCGCGAATATGAGATCCGAGACGGAGTCCCGGTGGCGACGGGCCACCTGCTGGATGGCGCCAATGGTGGCCTTGCCAATTGGGGCGAGGTCAAGGCTCAGGCCAGTGCGATGCTGGGTATCGAGCTCTCCGATATGGATGCGCTGAACGTGCCGCTGCTGCTGACCGATCAGTACGGCAAGTTCATTCCCGGCGCCAATGGCCTGCCGCAGTTGGTCACCTCGGTGGATGTCAACGGTGTGGTCACCGGTGTAGAGGAGGGTAACCTGACTACACCGACCAGCACCGCGGGTGCCGAACGGACCGGCCATGCTTTCCTCGACGATATCGCCCATACGGCGGTGCCCAACGAAGAAGGTACCCATGACGCAGCGCTGCTCGCCGAGCACTTTATCACCGGCGATGGTCGCGGCAACGAGAATATCGCCCTGACCTCGGTGCACCATGTGTTCCATTCCGAGCACAACCGTATGGTGGAGCATGTGAAGGATCTGGTGCTGGCCACCGGTGATACCGACTATATCGCCCAGTGGCAGATCGAGCCCGGTGTATGGAACGGCGAGTACCTGTTCCAGGCGGCGCGCTTCGTGACCGAGATGCAGTACCAGCACCTGGTGTTCGAGGAGTTCGCACGGACCATCCAGCCGGCGGTCGATGTGTTCGTGTTCTCGCACAATGTCGAGATCGACGCGGCGATCTTCGCCGAGTTCGCCCACGTGGTGTATCGCTTCGGCCACTCGATGCTGACCGAGGATGTAGCACGGGAAAACAAGGACGGGACCGACAACAGCACGACCCTGCTCAATGCGTTCCTGAACCCGGAATTGTTTGATGCAGGCTATGCCAACGCCGATGCGGCGGCGGGTGCCTTGGTGCGTGGCCTGACCCGCGAGCCTGGCAACGAGATCGACGAGTTCGTGACCAGCACCCTGCGCAACAGCCTGCTGGGTCTGCCGCTCGATCTCGCCGCCATCAACATCGCGCGTGGCCGCGATACCGGCGTGCCGAGCCTCAACAACGCCCGTGAGCAGTTCTACTCGCAAACCGGCGATACCCAGCTCAAGCCATACACCAGTTGGAAGGATTTCGCTGAGAACATCAAGAACCCCGCCTCGTTGATCAACTTTATCGCCGCCTACGGTACCCATGACACCGTGGTCAATGCGGTGGGTACCGCGGACAAGCGTGCGGCGGCCTGGGAGCTGGTGATGGGGGCCCCAATGGATCCCGCTGATGCCCCCAATCCGTTGGCGGCCGACCGTATCGAGTTCCTCACCAGCACCGGTGCCTGGGCGAATACGGAAACCGGCCTGAACCTGGTCGATTTCTGGATCGGTGGCCTCGCCGAGCAGAACATGCCCTTCGGCGGCATGCTGGGCAGTACCTTCAGCTTCGTCTTCGAGTTGCAGCTCGAGCAGCTGCAGGTGGGCGATCGCTTCTACTACTTGAGCCGCACCCAGGGCATGAACCTGCTCACCGAATTGGAGAATAACTCCTTCACCAAGCTGATCATGGCCAACACCGACCTGGGCGATAATGATTCAACGCACCTGCCGGGCAATATCTTCGCTGCCGTGAACTATATCCTGGAGTTGGATGAGACACGCCAGAAGGATTACAACCCGGATGACCCCACCAGCCGTGACCCGGTGCGCGAATCCGGTGGTAATCTCAACGATCAGGTGATCAATGGCGGGTTGGTGCCACTGGTCGAGCGCGGGGATAACTTCCTCAAGTTCAACAGCGATGTGCATGCGGTGCTGGGGGCCAGGGGGCATGGCGAAGCGGTGACCCTGATCGGTGGCCGCGGTGATGACACCCTGTGGGGTAGTGAGCACAATGACCGGCTGGAGGGCGGCTGGGGCAACGACATCATCCATGGTGGCGATGGTGATGACATCATCACCGACATGGGAAGCGATGCCGAGGGCAGGATCCATGGCGATGGTGGCAATGACGTGATCGTTGCCGGCAGCGGTTTCTCGTTGATCTTCGGTGGTCCGGACAAGGATTTTATCATGGGCGGCCGTGATGAGAACGATATCTTCGGCGGCACCGGCGATGATTTTATTCATGCCGGTATCGGCCCGGGGTTTGCCATGGGCAACGAAGGCAACGACTGGATGGAGGGCGGCGACAGCTTCACCACGCTTGCAGGTGATAACTCCGAGCTGTTCTTCAATAGCTCGATCATCGGCCACGATGTGCTGATCGGGGGCGGCAACGACACCGATTTCGACGCCGAGTCCGGCGATGACATCATGGTTCAGGGCATGGGCATCAACCGCAACGAAGGCATGTTCGGCTTCGACTGGGTGAGCTTCAAGAACACCCCCGAGAACTCCCAGAAGGGGCACTTCGTCGACCTGAGCCTGGAGGAGCGGCAGGTGAGCGGTGTCTATGTGGACATGCGCACCCCGGTATTCACCACGGACTTCGATGACATCCTGCGTGATCGCTTCGATCAGGTGGAGGCGCTTTCCGGTTCCCACTACGACGACATCCTGATCGGCGATGATCGCGGTACAGGTGACGATATCGAGGATGAGTTGCAGATCGGCGAGACCCATGCGCTAACTCGCGAGGGGGTCGAGCGAATCGACAATCTGGATGAGCTCCTGGGCATCTGGAACGATACCTCGCTGACCAACCCGGGCGACATTATCTTCGATCGTGGCAACTTGATCCTCGGTGGTGCCGGAAGCGATGTCATGACGGGGCTTGCCGGCGACGACATCATCGATGGCGATGCCTGGTTGAACGTCAAGATCGGCGTGGATTTCGGCAACAATGGCACCTTCGATGAGTTCCATGAGCGCATGGAAACCCTCAGGGAGCGGATGGTGTCGGGGGAAATCAACCCAGGAGAGCTGCATATCGTCCGGGAAATCCTTTGGGACAATGATGCTGACTCGGTGGATACCGCGGTGTTTACGGGTGCCAGGGACGAATATGACATCACCCAGAACGCCGACGGCAGCTGGCTGGTCGCTCATGATGGCGGTAATGGAGTCGATGGCACGGATCTCGTCCGCAATGTCGAGGTGCTGCAGTTCAGCGATCAGTCGGTATTGATCGACGAGAGCGTCAATATCGCGGCCGTCGGTGCGCCGTTGATCAACGACACCACCCCAACCCAGGGCCAGACGCTGACGGCGTCCCAGGGCAACATTACCGATCTCAATGGCACCACGGGCTCGACCTTCAGCTTTCAGTGGCAGGTGGGGCTGGGCTTGACGTTTGCCAATATCGCCGGTGCCACGGGTGCCACCTTTACCCCCACCGGCGACCAGGTTGGCCAGCAACTTAGAGTAGTGATCACCTTCAACGACGACAGCGGTTTCCTGGAAACCCTAACCTCGGAGGCCACGGATATCGTCGGGATGCTCTATCTAGGCACCCCCGGCGATGACAATGTCAGCCTGACCAATGGCGAGGATATCGCCTATGGCAGGGGAGGGAATGACACCATCCGCGGACTTGAAGGAGACAACTTCATCTACGGAGGGGCGGGCAACGATAGCCTTTACGGTGGGGGAGGCAACGACTTCCTGGCCGGCAACATCGGCGACGACTTCCTGTATGGTGGGGCCGGCGACGATAGCCTGTACGGAGGACTGGGCAACGACCACCTCGCAGGCCACCTGGGGGATGACTTCCTGGCCGGGCACGCCGGGGATGACAACCTCTACGGCGGTGCCGGGAACGACACCCTTCATGGCGGTGCCGGGAACGACTACCTTGCCGGGCATAGCGGTGATGACCTGCTGTTTGGTGGTTCCGGCAATGACAGTCTGTATGGCGGATCTGGCAACGATTATCTGGATGGAGGCACCGGCAATGACCTGCTGGTGGGGCAAACCGGCAACGATACCTTCGCCTTTACCCAGGCCAACTTCGGTCAGGACACCATCCAGGACTTCAACAACGGTCAGAACCTGATCGATGTCAGCGCCCTGGGGGTGACCGCCGCCAACTTCGGCACGGTGGTCAATGAGCAGCAGGATGGCAGCAACCTGGTGCTCTCCTTCAACGGTAACCTCAACCACACCATCACCCTGGTCGGTGTGACCAATGTGGACGAGTCGGACTTCATACTCGCCTGATCCAAGGCCCGCCTACGCGTAAGCGTGGCGCAATGGCAAGCGGCCATCCGGGACACCGGATGGCCGCTTCTTTGATTGGTCTCGATCAGGAGGCGATGGCCGTCATGCGCCACTCTTGGCGAGTTGCTTGGTGCGTTACGCGGTCTTCATCGCGGCGGCGCTGCGCTATATGGATGAGTACCATCATCACCACGGTGCCACCGACCACGGCCACTGGGTAGGCCGCGAGGATTTCGGAAAGCGAGTACTTCCAGGACAGCGGGCGGCCGATACCCAGCAGGGCGGCGAAGGCCCAGGATACGCCGGACAGTGCGCCGGTGCCGACGGCGAGCAGGCGAGCGGGGCCGGCCAGGTCCATCAGGGAGCCGACGCGAGCCAGGCGGGGGAGCACCGCATGGTGCAGGACCATGCCATTGAGGGTCAGCACCGAGACCACGACAATCTTGGCCTGAAGTTTGGGGTTGGCCAGATATTCGGCACCCTGCACAAAGACATCCAGGCCAATGATCGCGGCGCCCGAAATCCAAAGCACTGTCAGTGTGCGTGACACTCCCCGCTGCAGGGATTCGAGGTGCTGGGGGGAAAGGCTGTCACGTGCTTGCTGGCTGAACAGGCTACGCACGAGCTTGACATCGCTCTTGAGAATCATGGCGATGGCGATGCAGCAGGCCAACAGGTGGGCGTAGAGAATGCCCAACCGTGCGAACTCCATGAAGGTGTCGTTGTGCATGAGTGAGAGTATCTGGTTCATATGGGGATTCGTCTCGCTGGTTATCGGTATTGGGGGAACACTGCATAAATGCCTGCGCGAGCGAATCGCTGTGTTGCGCGGTGCGCGGAATCCTCACATATACCCCATATGCTCCGGTTCCTGTGCTCCGTGCGCCTTGCGCTTCATCTCGCTCGTCGATTTGTTCAGCGTTTCCTTGGCGGTCGGTGTTCAGTTCTGCGAATCACTCGTCGGAACGAGCTTGCCGCACTGCATCATGCGGGATGGGTGCCAACTTGAAAAAATATCTTGATTAATCAAAATCCTCCATAAATCAATATATTAGCGATATCGCCAGCAAGCAGTCAGCGAACGGTGTATTCGTTGCACAATACCGACACTCCCCTGGCGACCGGGGGAATATCAATACAGAACAGAAGGATAAGGTGTTGCTACGGGGAGACAGTGCAGCGGAAGGCACGGGTTGCGTTACCAGAAACGACAACCGCCGCCCATTCACAGGGCAGCGGTTGAGGTTGGTAGGCATCGGCTGTTTGGCCGAAGCGGTTGAGCGTCAGCGTAACGACAGGGCGCCGGCGCCGGTGTCTTCGCCCATGGCCTCGCGATAGGCCTTGGCTTCAACCTCTTCTACTTCATCGGTGAAGCGTACCAGCAATGCACAGGAGGCGAGTACCAGCACGGTCAGCCCAAGGTAGAACAGGCCCTGCTGGTAGGTCAGTGCCTCGGAGCGGAACAGGAAGGCCGCCGCCACCGCGCCGACGTTACCCCCCGCGCCGACGATGCCGGCCACCGCGCCCAATGCCTTCTTATTGATGAACGGTACGACACCGAAGGTAGCACCCTCGGCCATCTGCACGAACAGGCTGAATACCAGCATGATACCGATGGCGTAGGAGAGCACGTGCATCTGAGAGAAGGCCACCAGGGCGATGCCCTCGCAGACCAGGGCGATGAACAGCCAGCGCACGCGGCCCTTCAGGCCGCCATTGCGGGCGAACAGATCCGAGAAGATGCCGCCCATGGTGCGCGCGAAAATGTTCATCAGACCGAACAGGCCGGCGATCATGCCGGCCGTCGCCAGGGTCAGGTCGAAGTGGTCGAAGAAGTAGATCGCGGCAATGTTGTTGATGGTCAGCTCGACCCCGAAACAGATCGCGTAGACCACGAACAGGGCCCACACACGGATGTCCTTGGCCGCCGTCATGAAGCTCTTGCCGGCACCGAGATCGCCATCGGCCTGGGGTAGTTCGCCTCGCGCACGCAGGTCCGCGAAGTTGCCGTTGGGGGCGTCCTGGGTGAACAGGTAGTAGCAGATGCCGGTGATGAACAGCACCACGCCGGGCACTACCATGGCCAGCCGCCAGCCCATCGCCTCGTTGACACCGAGCATCAGCATCCCGGAGAAGATCAGCGGCATCAGGATCTGGGTGGTGCCACCGCCCAGGTTCCCCCAGCCAGCGCTGGTGGCGTTGGCGGTGCCCACGACATTGGGCGCGAACATCATGGTGGTGTGATACTGAGTGATCACGAAGGAGGCGCCGATGGCACCGATCGCCAGGCGTGCCAGCAGGAAGGTTTCGAAGCTGTTGGCGAAGCCGATGCCCATCACCGGAATCGAGCCGAGTACCAGCAGGCCCGAGTAAGCCTTGCGTGGGCCGATTCGGTCACACAACACCCCGATGGCCAGGCGAACGATCACCGTGATGAGTACCGAGGCGATGATGGTATTGCCGATCTGGGTTTGTGTGAGGCTCAAGTCTTCGCGGACCACCGCCATGAGCGGGGCGATGCCGAACCAGCCGAAGAAGCAGATATGGAAAGCGAACCAGGAGAAGTGGAACGCACGCATCTGGGGGGTACTGAAATTCAACAGGCGGATCCTGTTGGCCTTACCGAGAATTTCCATGGGACAGACCTCGCTTGAGTATCGGTTGCGTTCAAAACATGCCCTTCGTCGTTGAAGGTCAGGTTCGACGCACTCGTACTCCGGAGAGCCTGGTCCACGTCCACCAATGCTTGCCTTTTACAAGCAATTGGTTTGCCAGTTTTTGGTTTTTTGTTTTATTTACAGATGATTGAAAAGATATGGCGAGACTGTTAACGATCCTGAGAGTGATCTTCGGCACCCCGGTCAGCGCCGAGATGGTGCGTGTTCGTGGTGAATTGCCCAGCGGTGGTGCCCGAAGGTAATAAGCATTGGCGGTGTTCTATATTCTCCGGGCGTGAAGGTCTTGACCCTGGATGTCGAACTTCACTCGTACCCTTTGGCCTGCAGCCTGAACAATCTGGCGTAGCGGCCATTGGCGGCCATCAGGCTTGCATGGTCGCCCTGTTCGAGAATCCTGCCGCCATCGATCACCAGGATGTGGTCGGCGGCGCGCACGGTGGAGAAACGGTGCGAGATGAGGATGGTCATCTTGTCATGGCTGTGTTGGCGAAAGTCGGCGAATACAGCGGCCTCGGCGGCGGCGTCCATGGCCGCGGTGGGCTCGTCGAGCACCAGGATGTCGGCACTCTGGCGCATATAGGCGCGCGCCAGGGCGATCTTCTGCCACTGGCCGCCGGAGAGCTCCTGGCCACCCTTGAACCAGCGCCCCAGTTGGGTGTGATAGCCCGCCGGCATGTCACTGATGAAGTCATCGGCAAGCCCTCGGCGAGCCGCGTCCTGCCAGCGGCTCTCGTCATCGAAGGCAGCTACGTCACCGGCGCCGAGGTTCTCGCCGACTTTCAGCTGGTAGCGCACGAAGTCCTGGAAGATAACCCCGATGCGACGCCGCAACACGCCGATGTCCCACTCGCGTAGATCGCTGCCATCGAGCAGGATACGTCCCGCACTGGGTTCGTAGAGCCGGGTCATCAGCTTGATCAGGGTGGTCTTGCCGGAGCCGTTCGCGCCCACCAGGGCAAGGCTCTTGCCTGGCGCCAGATGCAGCGAAATGTCCTCGAGCGCGATTGTCTCGGCACCGGGATAACGGAAGCTCACACCTTCGAAGCGGATGCCATCCCCGGGGTGCGTGCCTTGCGTCAACTTGCCGGCATCCTTGGCAACGGGCTGCTCGAGATACTCATAGAGGTTCGAGAGGTAGAGGTTGTCCTCGTACATGCCGCTGATCGACGTGAGACTGGCCGAGAGGGCAGACTGGCCCTGCTTGAAGACCATCAGGTACATGGTCATCTCCCCGAGTGTCAGTGCCCCGGCGATGGTCTCGACGACCACCCATGCATAGGCGCCATAGAAGGCCAGGGTGCCGAGCATGCCGAGCAAAAACCCCCAGGTTTCACGGCGGATGGTCAGGCGCCGGTCTTCGCCATATAGGGTCTGGAAGATCCGCCGGTATCGCTCGAGCAAGAGCCCCTCGAGGCCGAAAAGCTTGACCTCCTTGATGCTGTCCTCGCGGGCCAGGACTGTCTCCAGATACATCTGCATGCGGGTCTGCGGCGAGCGCCACCGGAATAGCCGAAAGGCATCGCCCGAGAACTTGGCTTCCGACACGAATACTGGCAGGGCGCCAATCGCCAGGATCAGGATCGCCCAGGGAGAAAACTGCACCAGCAGCACCCCGAAGCTGACCAGCGAGATGGCGTTCTGGGCCAGGGAAAAGGTCTTGTTGACCAGGCCCAGCGGCCGGGTCGAGGCCTCGCGCCGGGCGCGGGTCAGCTTGTCGTAGAATTCCGAATCCTCGAACTGGCCAAGCGACAGGCTGCCGGCCTTCTCGAGTATCATCACGTTGACCTTTTGGCCAAGCAGTGCCCGCAGCAGGGATTGCTGGGCCGAGAGGCCGCGCTGGGCGAGGGCGATAGCGGCGATTACGCCGGCCTCGGCCAGCACGTAGCGCAGCACCGGCCAAGTCGAGGCGAGGGTCAGTTCGGCGCCGGGTTGTTGGTGGTAAGCCATGGCGTCCACCACCGCATCGACGATCAACTGGCCGATCCAGGCGGCCACGGCAGGCAGTACCCCCGCCACCAGTGTGCAGGCTGCAAGGCCGAGCGTCAGGGCACGTGACGTTTGCCAGACCAGCGCAAGGGCGCGCCGACTGTATCGGAACACGCCCAGGAAGCCTGCGATGCGGTTTCGCCTACTGGATGACACGACGATTCTCCAATCATGGCAAGGGCCCAACGCATCGACGCCCCGCCAAATGGCGGGGCGTCGCGATGGGGGCGCAGGTTACGCCAGTCTGGTTCAGCCGTCGTCGTCCGGTGCGCTGGATTCCGAGGCGCTGGCGACGATGGTGCCGGTTTCACCGCTTTCGAGCGCGGCGAGCAGCGGCTCGGCCCGTTGCTGGAAGGCCAGCAGCGATTCACCTGAGAGGCTCTTGCTCTCGGGCAAGCTGACCTGCATGGGGTCGACCTGGCTGTTGTTGACCAGCACCTCGTAGTGCAAGTGAGGCCCGGTGCTGCGTCCGGTATTGCCGGAAAGTGCGATACGTTCGCCCATCGAAATACGATCGCCATGACTGACCAACGGTCGCGACAGGTGCAGATAGCGTGTGCGATAGCCATTGTCATGGCGCACGACGAGATAGCGTCCCGCCAGCGGATGGTTACCCACTTTCTCGACGCGTCCATCGGCTGGTGCGGTGATTGGGGTGCCGATCGGCATGGCGAAATCGGTGCCGCGATGAGGGCTTACGCGTCCAGTAACGGGATGCTTGCGGTTTGGGTTGAATGAGGAGCTCAACCGGTAACTGCCGTTGAAGGGGTGGCGATTGAAGGCCGGGTCGAGGCTGTCACCGTCCGGGGTATAGAAGTTGTTGTCGTCACTGTTACGCACCAGTGTCAGGTTCATGCGCTCCCCCTGATACTGGACCGCGAGTACCCGTGTGTCGAAGCTTTCCCCCTCGATGATGTCGGATTCCACCAGCACCTGAAAACGATCGCCGCGGCGTGTGTCGCGGCGAAAGTCGAGTTTCTTTTCCAGTACCCGCGAGAGCTGGGAAATCTCGGGACTGGACAGGCCGGTCGCCTGGGCGGATCGGGCAAAGCTGCCGCTGACGCTACCCGCGAACAAGCGTTGTGTGGCTTCCCCAGTGCGTTCGATGGTGGCAACGTCCATGCCTTGTTCGGTGACCTCCACCATCAGCCCACTGCGGGCATCGTGCATCATGCGCAACCCCAGTAGCTTGCCGGTCTCGTCGAGCTGGTAGTCGAAGCTCTTGCCTACCCTCAGGCGGGTCAGGGCATTCTTGTCCGGTACCTGGTCGAGTAGCGAGAGTACTTCGCTGTAGCCGAGTCCAAGCTGCTCCTGCGCCATCACGGCGAAGGTGTCGCCAGCCTTGACGGTGTAGGTCTGCCACTCGGGCACATAGGGCTCGTTGGCGGCGATCTCCTGCTCCAGGATGATCGGGCCTTCGTCGAACAGCTCAAGCTCGTCCTCGGAAATGTCCTCATAGGAGGTGGCATCCGCCACCAGGCTGCCATCATGATCGAGCATGCCGCTAGAGATGGTGCCGAGCACAACGGCAATGTGCAGCGCGCCTTCGTCGAGGGTGGGTTGCCCGGAAAGCAAGTCTTCCTTGGGGGATGTGGCTGCTGTAGAGGTTTCAGCTAATGTAGATGCCGGCTTGGCAAGCGACAGCGGGATTGCTTCGTTGTTGTTTGCGGCGCTGGCGGAATCAACGAGATCGAGGTCGACGATCTCTGTCGGTTTCAGGCTTGCCAGCGGCACATGGGAACGCGTGGCATCGAGAGCTTGAGTGGCAATTTCGATGGCATCGACCATGGAGCCACGGTCGAAGTTAAGCGAAGGCAGACCGGGTCGTGAGTCGGCATTCAGCGGAACAAGAACGGTGTCCAGCGGCTGATTCTCGCGCTGGACATCCTGGTAAGTCGTGACGATTTTCTGTGCACCCAGCACGGTGACCATGGTGGCAACCGGTAACAGCAATAACTTGTGCGTGCGGGGAAGCGAATGAAGGATTCGCATCATGGATAAAGGCCAATAAATGATGAATAGGATGACAATAGGCATGAGAACCATACCCCATGCGGTATGGTGTGCCTATCCTGTAAGGACGTACAGGTTTTGTGCCGAACATGAACTTTCGGCCAACGGTGGGGGTTTCGCAACGTCTCCTTCAACACGCGAACAGTGTTAATTAACGGTATTGGACAAGAGCTTGGCAGTGAGTTCAACCCCCTACCTTGGTCCAATTGCGCAGTGTCTTGCGATGAAAAGAAGAGAGTGACAAGTCTCGAACTGGTAATTCAGTGCGGTTTTTTCGAAGATGAACCCCTGTGAATTGCTCCACGCATTCGAGGGAATCGAAATGTCTCGTGTCACTCTGGCTCAATGGCAGATGCTTGCCGCAGTGGTCGACCATGGTGGTTTCGCCCGCGCCGCCCAGGCTGTGCACAAGAGCCCATCCACCCTGAATCATGCGGTGCACAAGCTCGAGGAACAGCTTGGCGTCAATGTGCTGGAGCCGGTGGGCCGCCAGGTACGGCTGACGGAGGCGGGTGCGATGCTGTTGCGGCGCGCGCGTCAATTGCTCGAGGGGGCCGAGGCACTCGAAGATGTGGCCGGCCGTCTGGCCGAAGGGCTCGAGGCCGAAGTGGTGCTGGGCGTGGACCAGGTGTTTCCTCCCGATGCCCTGGCGCGAGCCCTGGAAGCCTTTTCTGCCGCTCATCCCCATGTTCGTGTCCAGCTCCATGAAACCGTGCTGAATGGCGGTATCGAAATGCTCTACGAAGGCAGGGCGGATCTGGTGATCTCGGGGCTTTCCGCCCAGGGTTTCTTGGGGGAGCCGCTTACCACCGTGTGCTTCGTTGCGGTGGCACACCCGGAACACCCCCTGCATCGCCTGGCTCGGCCGCTGGACTTACGTGACCTGGAGCAGTACCGCCAGTTGGTGGTACGTGATTCGGCACTGCGCCAATCCATGGATTCCGGCTGGTTGAAGGCTGAGCAGCGCTGGACCTTAAGCCATCTGGGGACTTCCATCGACATGCTTGAACGAGGGCTGGGCTTTGCCTGGGTGCCGGAAACACGCATTCACGACGCGCTGGAAGCAGGCCGACTGGTGCCCCTTGCATTGAGTGCCGGTGGTATTCGCCAGATACCGGTTCAGCTCATCTATCGTGATCGTGACCGCGCGGGTCCAGCCACTCACGCCATGGCCGGCGCCCTGCAACGTGAAGCCTCACGCTGCCAAGAGGTGCGACAATTCGATCCTATCGAATGATCTGGCCCAAAACATGCGCTTGAGCGTCGATCGAATCGCACTATCCTTGGGTGACTGCATTCATTACCGAGGAGTGACCCCATGGGCCTGTTGATTGATGGCGTTTGGCACGATCAGTGGTATGACACCGACAAGTACGATGGCGAGTTCGTCCGTGAGTCGGCCAAACTCCGCGATTGGGTCACCCAGGATGGGAGTGACGGTCCCGATGGTCAGCCCGGGTTGCGCGCCGAATCCGGCCGCTATCATCTCTATGTCTCGTTGGCATGTCCCTGGGCACACCGCGTAATGATCATGCGCCGGCTCAAGGGTCTCGATGACCTGATCGGCTTGTCTCATGTCAGTCCGTTGATGCTGGACAAAGGCTGGAGCTACAACGTGGAGGAAGGCTCCAGTGGTGACCCGATCAACGGCGTCGACTACCACCATCAGCTCTACACCCTGACCGACCCGGACTACACCGGCCGCGTCACGGTGCCGGCGCTGTGGGACAAGCAAAACGGTCGCATCATCAACAATGAATCAGCGGAACTGCTGCGCATGTTCAACGGGGCCTTCGACCACCTGACCGGTAATCGTCTGGACCTCTACCCGGAAGATCTTCGCGAGACCATCGACGCGGTAAACGCGGATGTCTACGACCACATCAACAATGGCGTCTACAAGTCGGGCTTTGCCACCGAGCAACGCGTTTACGAGAAGCACGTGGTGGCACTCTTCGATTCGCTGGATCGCATGGAAGCCCGGCTTGCCGAGGAACGCTATCTCGCCGGCGAATGGCTGACAGAAGCCGATATACGCCTGTTCACCACCCTGGTGCGCTTCGATGCCGTCTATCATGGCCACTTCAAGTGCAACCTCCGGCGTATCGAAGACTACCCGAATCTGTCGAATTACCTTCGTGAGATCTACCAGTGGCCGGGTATCAAGGAGACGGTGAACATGGATCACATCCAGCGCCACTACTATTACAGCCACGAACACATCAACCCGACCCGCATCGTGCCCAAGGGGCCGCTGCTAGGCCTTGATCGACCCCATGATCGCGAGCGACTGACTGGCCGAGGCATTCGTGAAGTGGGCTGAGGAGGTTGCCCCGCATGCCTCTTGTGATCCGTGACGTCGGGCGCCGTTCAGCGGCGCTTCGCCAGCCAGCGGTCCAGGGCATTGGCGAATTCGCGGCGGTCGGCGTCTGAATAACCCTTTGGTCCACCCGTGTGTTCGCCACTGGCGCGCAGGGTCTCCATGAAATCCCGCATCTGCACGCGTGCCCGTATGTTGTTGGCATCCAGGGTTTCACCGCGTGTGGTCATGACCTTCGCGCCCTTGTCGATGGCTTCCATGGCAAGCGGCAAGTCCGAGGTGATCAACAGATCGCCCGCGATGATGCGGCTGACGATCTCGTTGTCGGCGGCATCGACGCCATGGCTGACGGATAGCGCCTTGACCCACTTCGAGGGCGGCAGGGGAATGGCATGGTTGGCGACGAACCAGCTAGGGGTGGCGGTGCGCTCGGCGGCGCGAATGATGATCTCGCGTGCCACCTTGGGGCAGGCATCGGCATCGACCCATAGTGTAGGCATGCGGTGACTCCAGCGGGGAGTGGAATAGGTTCGAAGAACGTTCAAGAATACCTGCGAGGCAGGCTCGCTAGACAGGCCAGGTGATCAAACCTGACCAAAAGGACTAGCCAGTGGCATTCGCCGATGGTAGCATGCGCGCTCCTCGCATGTGTTGACCCCACCATCATGACGACGCCACCACGGCCCAGTGCCAGGTGAGCGCCGAAACGCCAGGCCCAGTGAGCTTAGCTGCGCCATCAGCGTTCGAATTGTGTAGATGGAGTGCCACCAAGATCACGCCACCCGGGCGAGATCGGCACAAACGGTCGCCACAGCGGTTCATCCGACCATCCTCGATGGCATGGACCGAATGCCAGGTGCGACCGGCGTCCCCGACTCCGAAAGCGTGCTGCCTCTTCCGATTGTGGAGCACAGCACCCATGACCGTTCTGACCTGTGTGTCGAACACGCGGTCGATTGCGTCAGGGACGCCAATGAATTTTTGCCGGCCACGCCGGCCTACCAAGGTGTGATTAATGACCTCGACTTCTGTCGCCTCGCCGAGCTTCGGCGATCTGGCCCTGCTGCCTGCCGTTCTCTCCGCCGTTGAGACCCTGGGTTACGAGATTCCGTCACCGATCCAGCTGCAGACCATTCCCGCGTTGCTGGAAGGCCGTGACATGCTGGGCCAGGCCCAGACCGGTACCGGCAAGACCGCCGCCTTCGCGCTGCCGATCCTCTCGCGTCTCGAGTTGACTCGCCGCGAGCCCCAGGTGCTGGTCATGGCGCCGACCCGTGAACTGGCGCAGCAGGTGGCCGTGTCGTTCAGCAAGTATGGCCAGAACCTCAAGGGGCTGGAAGTCGCCACCTTGTGTGGTGGTCAGGAGTACCGCGAGCAGCTTGGTGCCCTCAAGCGTGGCGCACAAGTCGTCGTCGGCACCCCGGGCCGCATCATCGATCACCTGGATCGTGGCAGCCTCAAGCTCGATGGGCTCTCCGCGCTGGTGCTCGACGAGGCCGATGAAATGCTGCGCATGGGCTTCATCGACGACGTCAAGCGCGTGGTCGCCGACACGCCGAAGGACGCCCAGCGAGTGTTTTTCTCCGCGACCCTGCCAACTGAAATCGAGCGTATCGTCAACCGCTACCTGGTCGATCCGGTCAAGGTCGCCATCGAGGCGGCGATCGGCACGGCGGCGAGCATCGACCAGCGCTTGGTGCGCGTCGATGGCGGTGCCAAGCTGGAAGCGTTGGCACGCATCCTCGAAGTCGAGCCGGTGGATGGCGCCATCGTCTTCGTGCGTACCCGCGCTGCCTGCACCACCTTGATGGAGCAGCTCTCGGCGCGTGGCGTGAATGTCGCGAGCCTCTCCGGTGATCTCGACCAGAGCCTGCGTGAGCGGACCATCACCCGCCTCAAGCGCGGCAAGGTCGACGTCCTGATCGCCACCGACGTGGCAGCCCGCGGCCTCGATGTGCCGCGCATCACCCACGTCATCAACTACGATCTTCCCCAGGACAGCGAAGCCTACACCCACCGCATCGGTCGCACCGGTCGGGCGGGTCGCACCGGCATCGCCATCACCTTCGTCGGCTTCCGCGAAGGCCGCAAGGTCGGCTGGATCGAGCAGGCCACCGGCCAGAAGCTCAGCGAAATGGCGCTGCCCGACGAGGCCGCGATTCGCGCCCATCGCGACGAGGTCTTCCACTCGAGTGTCATCGCCGCCCTGACCGCCGGTGCCGAAGAGCAGCGTGCGCTGGTCGAGCGACTGGTCGCCGAAGGCCACGATCCCATCGAACTGGCGTGCGCCTTCGCCCGCCTGGCGCGTGCCGACGAGGCGCCGATCGGCCGTCTGCAGGCACCGCGCAAGGACCCGCGTGGCGATCGCGCCCCTCGTGATGGCAAGCCGGCACGCCGTGAACGCGGGCCCAGCGAAGGCATGACGCGCTATCGTGTCTCTGTCGGCCACAAGGACGGCGTCAAGCCGGGCCAGCTGGTCGGGGCTCTGGCCAACGAAGGTGGGATCGAAGGCGCGCGCATCGGCCGTATCGATATCCGCAACGCCTTCTCGGTGGTCGAGCTGCCAAGCTCACTGCCGGCCAGCATCCTGGCCAAGATGGCCCGCGCCCGAGTGGCCGGCCGTCCGCTCGAGATCAGCGAGGACAGCGGTGCTCCCGAGCGCGCTCCGCGTCGTCGCCGTGAAGATGGCGACGCACCGATCCGCCGCCAGTCGCGCGGCTGATCGTCACCGCCGCCAGGCGGCGGTAGGCACCACCCAAAACACGGGCCGGGGAATTTCCCCGGCCCGTTTTTTTATGTCGAGCCCATCAACAGCTGCGGGTCGGTGGCCTGGAGCGTGATGGCGATGCCGCCCAGGCAGGTCATGTCGCGGTCCCAGGGGCAGCTGGCGATGCGGGTGGGGCCGATCAGCTCGGTGACCAGTGCCTCGCTGATGGCGTCCTGCATGGCGTCGTGCATGGCCGTGAAGCCGCGCACCCCTGACCCCGTGATCAGTACCAGGTCGGGGTTGAACAGGGCCAGCAGATTGGCCATGCCGTAGCCCAGGGCGCGGCCCGCCTCGGCGAAGATACGCACTGCCTCGGGATGGCCCTGCAGGGCCAGTTGGGTCAGGGCCTGCATCTGCGGCTCCGAGGGGTGAGCACTGTCGCCAGCGGGCAGTTCGATGACGTCGCTGGCCGCGCGATAGAGCGCGTAGTCGCTGGTATAGGCTTCGATACAGCCACGCTTGCCGCAGGCACACAGTGCTCCCCCGGGCTGGTACTTGCTGTGGCCGAACTCGGCGGCTGAGCCGTTGGCACCGAGAAACGGCACGCCGTCGATCAGCACCGACATGCCGATGCCATAGCCCAGCATGATGACCACCAGGTTGGGATAGCCGGCATAGGCTGGTTGAGCCGCCAGCACGCTGGCGATGCAGTTGGCGTCGTTTTCGAGCAGCACCGGGCAATCGAAGCGTTCCGCGAGCAGTGCCGATAGCGGGGCATTGCGAAAGCGCAAGGCGGGCGACCAGATCAGCGTACCGCTATGCGACGACACCACCCCCTGTACCGCCAGGCAGATACCGACCAGGCGGCGGTGGCTGGCAAGCGCGGTGGATCGAACCTCGGCAATCTTCTCCTCGAGCAAGGCAATGAGTTCATCCGCGGTCAACGCCAGGGTGTCGATGGCGTGGTGCTCGCTATGCTGCATCTGGCCGGCGTAGTCACCCACCACCAGTTGCAGTTCATTGATCGAGAGCTTGATGCAGATGACGCAGGCAGCCTCCGGCGCGAGCTGGATCAGCGTCTTGGGGCGCCCACGCCCGTTCGGGCGAGGGGTGTCGGGAGGAAGCTCGGTGATCAGCCCCTGGTGAAGCAGCTCGGCGCTGATCGAGGTGACGGTCGCGGAGCTGATGCCGTTGAGGGTGCCGAGGTCGACGCGCGCCACCGGCCCTCTGTCACGCAGTGTGCGTATCACCGCCAGGGTGTTGTCGAGGCGGCTGCTGTCATGGGATGGAGAAGCCATGGGTCTCGCCGTTCCGGTGGATGATGGGCAGTCTAACAGGGCTATCGCAGATGGAAGTATCGCTCAAGACTTCCCGGCGACAGGCCTTGATGCTTGCCATCGATAGCCGGTGTCGGGAACGCGATGCGACCTAAGTTGTATTGGTGGTATTTATTTTAGTGTCTAAATTAAATGTACGCCAGTTGCTTCGATCCATCGGCAGCACGCAGCAGCACGTGGCCGCCGTCAATGGCAACGAAGAATAATGACAACGAGGAAGATCACCATGCACGAACCGATGGCCCGCTATCCCAGCCTTGCCGACCGTGTCGTCTTCATTACCGGGGGCGGTGGCGGCATCGGTGCGGCCATGGTGCAAGCCTTCCACCATCAGGGTGCCAGTGTCGCCTTCGTCGATATCGACGATGCGGCAAGCCAGGCCCTGTGCCGTGAACTCGAAGCGCAGACGGGACGCTCGCCCTGCTATCGCCACTGCGACATCCGCGACATCACGGCTCTGCAGGCCATCATCGAGGAAGTGAGCGAGACCCTGGGCCCGATCCGCACTCTGGTCAACAACGCCGCCAACGACGACCGCCACGACTGGCGAGAGGTCAGTGTCGACTACTGGGATGAGCGCATGTCGCTCAACCTGCGGCCGATGTTCTTCACCAGTCAGGCGGTGGCGGAGCGGATGGCGGATGCCGGCGGCGGCTCGATCATCAACTTCGGTTCGATCAGCGTGCGTCTGGCACTGGGTGACCTGCCGACTTACGTCACCGCCAAGGCCGCTGCGCATGGTTTGACCCGCAGCCTGGCGCGGGACCTGGGGGAGCTCAATATCCGCGTCAACACGGTGGTGCCGGGCTGCATCCTGACCGAACGTCAGCTCGACAAGTGGATCGGTCCAGAGGACGAGGCACGCATCCAACAGCACCAGTGCCTCAAGGTGCGTCTGACCCCGGAGCATGTGGCGCCGATGGTGCTGTTTCTGGCGGCCGACGACAGTGCGCAACTGACCGGGCAAGAATTTTCCGTCGATGCGGGGTGGGGCTGATGAGCAGGCAGAATCAACCGCTGTTGTCGGCGCGTGGCATTTCCCGCTCGTTTGGCCAGAACCAGGTGCTGTTCGATATCGACCTTGACCTTGCGCCCGGTGAGGTGCACGCGCTGCTGGGCGAGAACGGGGCCGGCAAGTCGACACTGGTGCGTATCCTCTCCGGCTATCTGAGTCCGACGAGCGGTGACGTGTGCCTCGAAGGTGAGGTGCGCCGCTATCGAAACAGTGGTGAAGCCGAGGCCGACGGGGTGGTCATGATCCACCAGGAACTGGCTCTGGCCGGGCAGTTGAGCGTGGAGGAGAACATCTTCCTGGGACGCGAGCTGCGCCGCGGCCCCTTCCTCGACCGCCGGGCCATGCGCGAGCGTGCAAGCGAGACGCTGGCCGAGCTCGAAACACGCGTCGACCCGCGTGCCAGGGTCAAGGATCTCAGCACTTCCGCCCAACAGATGGTGGAGATCGCCAAGGCGATCACCCGCGATGTACGCGTGCTGATCATGGATGAGCCCACCGCGGCGCTCACCGAACATGAAGTCGGGGTGCTGTTCGAGCTGATTGCGCGCCTGCGCAAGCGCGGGGTGGCGATTCTGTACATCTCCCACAAGCTGCGCGAGATCGAGCAGATCGCCGACCGGGTCACGGTGCTGCGTGACGGTCGGCTGATCGACAGTGGGCCGATGGCCGGACGCAGCAAGGAGGAAATGGCGCGGTTGATGGTCGGGCGCGAAATCCGCGACATGTACCCCGAACGCACCACGCTTGAAAGCGATGCGCCGGTGGTGCTGGAGGCGCGGGACATGGTGGTGCCCGGTGCCGTGAAACACGCCAGCTTTACGCTACGCCGTGGCGAGGTGCTGGGCTTCGGCGGGGTGGTCGGTGCCGGCCGTACGGCGCTGATCGAGGCGCTGCTTGGGTTGCGCGAGCGCCGCCAGGGGCAGGTGTTGCGCAATGGCCAACCCGTGGTGCTGCGACATCTGCGCGACGCAGTGGGCCAGCGCATCGCCTATCTAACCGAAGACCGCAAGGGCAAGGGCTTGGTGCTCAACATGGGGCTGCGTCCCAACCTGACGCTGCTCAATCTGCGCGCCTACTGCCACCCGCTGATCGATCGTCGACAAGAGGAGCAGGCCTTCCAGGAGGCCATTGAACGCTTCGACATTCGCCTGCGGACCGAGGCCCTTACCGCTTCCGAGCTCTCCGGCGGTAACCAGCAGAAACTGCTGTTGGCCAAGGTCATGACCATCGATCCCGAGATCGTGATCATCAACGAGCCGACCCGGGGCATCGATGTCGGCACCAAGCACCAGATCTATCACTTCGTGCGTGAACTGACCGACGCCGGGTGCTCGGTCATCCTGATCTCATCGGAGATGTCCGAGCTGATCGGCCTGTCCCATCGGGTCGCGGTGATGTGTGCCGGGGTGCTGACCGGCGTGCTCGAAGGCGAGCAGATCAACGAACAGGAAATCATCCAGTATGCATCCGGCATCAAGGGGGTAGGAGTCGATGAACAGCGTCGTGCCTGACAACAAGCCGATCGGGCGGAGCCGCTTCTCCGTCGATCTCAAGACCTGGGGGCCGTTCATCGCCCTGGTGGCCCTCGCCGTGCTGGGGGTATTGATCAACCCTGCCTTTCTGGGGCTGGACAACCTGTCCAATATGCTTACCCGCAGCGCCTTCATCGGCATCATCGCCATCGGCGCGACCTTCGTCATCACCGCCGGTGGGCTGGATCTGTCGGTGGGCTCGATGGCGGCCTTCATCGCCGGGGTGATGATTATTCTCATGAATAGCCTGGTCGAGCAGTTCGGCGCCGGCTTGACCACGATATTTCTGGGTGTTGGCGCCTCGGTTCTGCTCGGCCTGTGCGCGGGTTTCATCAATGGCGTGGTGACCACCAAGGGCAAGATCGAGGCGTTTATCGTCACACTCGGCACCATGGGCATCTATCGCTCCCTGGTGACCTACCTCGCCGACGGCGGAACCCTGTCGCTGGACTGGGGCGTGCGCGATATCTACCGGCCGGTGTACTACGGTAGCTTGCTGGGGATTCCGGTTCCGGTACTGGTATTCCTTGTGGTGGCGGTGGCCGGTTACATCCTGCTCAACCATACCCGTTTCGGGCGTTACTGCTTTGCCATCGGTTCCAGCGAGAAGGTGGCCGAGTACAGCGCCATCAGCGTCGATCGCATCAAGACCCTGACCTATATGCTTCAGGGCCTGTGCGTGGCGTTGGCGACCATCATCTATGTGCCGCGGCTTGGCTCGGCCTCGGGTGCCACCGGGGTGCTTTGGGAGCTCGAGGCGATTGCCGCGGTGATCATTGGCGGCACCGTGCTCAAGGGTGGCCATGGGCGCATCTGGGGCACGGTGGTGGGGGCGATCATGCTGACCATGATCGGCAATATCCTCAACCTCACCGATGCCATTTCCAACTATCTCAACGGCACGGTGCAGGGGATCATCATCATCGTCGCGGTGTACCTGCAACGTGCGTCGTGGAGGAAGTCGGCGCCATGAGGCGCCCAACAGGCAGCAGCAATACTCGCACCATCAAAATAAGCACAAGCATCACAGGAGCATCACCATGCCCAACACCAAGAATACCAAAATGAAGGTCGCGGCCCTGACCGCGGCAGCCGCCATCGGGTTGCCCGGCCTCGCCATGGCCCAGGAGGTCACCATCGGTGTGTCGATCCCCGCGGCGACCCACGGCTGGACCGGCGGCGTCAACTTCCATGCCGAGCAGGCCAAGGAGCGACTCGAGGCCCTGCATCCCGATATATCGATCACTATCAGCACGGCCAGCGACCCCGGCGAGCAGGCCAATGACCTCGAGGATCTGGTCTCCCAGCGCAACATCGATGCCCTGGTGGTGCTGCCCTTCGAGTCGGGGCCACTGACCGACCCGGTACGTCGCGTCAAGGAATCAGGGGTGTTCGTCACTGTGGTCGACCGTGGGCTCGAACTGGAGGGGATCGAAGACCTCTACGTGGCCGGCAACAACCATGAGTTAGGGCGCGTGTCCGGTGAGTACATTCGCGAACGGCTCGATGGGCAAGGCGATATCGTCGTGCTGCGCGGGATTCCCACGGTGATCGATGACGAACGCGTGCAGGGGTTCGAGGAAGCCATCGAAGGCTCCGAGATCAATATCCTCGACATGCAGCATGCCAACTGGAATCGCGATGACGGCTTCGAAGTGATGCAGGACTTCCTGGCACGCTTCGACAACATCGACGCGGTGTGGGCCCAGGATGACGACATCGCTCTCGGGGTGATCGAGGCGGTACGCCAGGCCGAGCGCGAGGACGAGCTGTTCATCGTCGGCGGTGCCGGCATGAAGGACATCATCAAGCGTGTCATGGAGGGTGATGAACTGGTGCCGGTCGATGTGCTGTACCCACCGGCGATGATCGCCACCGCCATGGATCTGACCGTGCAGAACTTCGTCTCCAACGGCCCGGTCGTCGGCGAATACATTCTCGGCTCACCACTGATCACCCCGGAGAATGCCGAGCAGTACTACTTCCCCGACTCCCCGTTCTGATCGACGCAAGCGGACGGGCGCTTAGGTGCCCGTCCGTGCCTTTCGACTCGGTAACCCACTTTTCCCGGTAACCCATCGGAGAGCCCCTCATGCAAACCATCAAAGGGCCCGCGATCTTCCTCGCCCAGTTCGCCGGTGACGACGCTCCCTTCAACAGCCTCGACAGCATCGCCGCCTGGGCGGCGGGGCTGGGCTACAAGGGGGTACAGATTCCCAGTTGGGATGCCCGCCTGATCGATCTAAAACGTGCCGCCGAGAGCCGCACCTACTGCGACGAAATCAAGGGCACGCTAGCGGAACATGGCGTGGCGTTGACCGAACTCTCCACCCATCTGCAGGGCCAGCTGGTCGCCGTACACCCGGCCTACGACGAGGTGTTCGACGGCTTCGCGGCACCCGAGGTGCGCGGCAATCCCAAGGCCCGCCAGGCGTGGGCGGTGGAGCAGCTGATGCTTGCCGCCCGGGCGTCGCAGAACCTCGGCCTTACCGACCACGGCACCTTCTCGGGGTCGCTTGCCTGGCCATTCCTCTACCCCTGGCCGCAGCGCCCCGCCGGCTTGATCGATAGCGCCTTCGATGAATTGGCCAAGCGCTGGCGTCCGATCCTCGATGCCTTCGACGAGGCGGGGGTGAACCTGTGCTACGAGATCCACCCCGGTGAGGATCTGCACGATGGCATCACCTTCGAGATGTTCCTCGAGCGGGTTGGCCATCACCCGCGCTGCCACATTCTCTACGATCCCAGCCACCTGATTCTTCAACAGCTCGACTACCTGGGCTTTCTGGACGTCTATCGCGACCACATCCAGATGTTTCACGTCAAGGATGCCGAGTTCAATCCCAGCCCCAAGCAGGGCGTCTACTCCGGCTATCAGTCATGGACCGAACGGGCAGGGCGCTTCCGCTCGCTGGGCGATGGCCAGATCGACTTCAAGTCGATGTTCTCGTGGATGGCGGCGAACGACTACCACGGCTGGGCGGTGCTGGAGTGGGAGTGTTGCCTCAAGCATCCGGAGGTGGGTGCCCGCGAAGGCGCGGCCTTCATTCGCGACCATATCATCCAGGTCACCGAGCGGGCTTTCGACGATTTCGCCGACGCGGGTGTCGACGAAGCGACCAACCGCCGTCTGCTGGGCCTCGACTGAGGGATAGAAAAACTGAGGTATAGAAAAACTGAGGGATAGAACGACATGAGCCAACATCACGAGACATCCCGCCGGCTGCGCCTGGGCATGGTCGGTGGCGGCCAGGGAGCCTTCATCGGCGGCGTGCATCGCATCGCCGCCCGAATCGACGACCACTTTGATCTGGTGGCCGGTGCCTTTGCCTCCGACCCCGAGCGCAGCCGGGTGGCGGCCGCGGAACTGCATGTGGCCGAGGATCGTGCCTACCCCGACTACCGTGCCATGGCCGAGGCTGAGCGCCTGCGCCAGGACGGCATCGACGTGGTGGCCATCGTCACGCCCAATCACCTGCATTTCGATGTGGCGAAGACCTTTCTCGAAGCCGGCATCCATGTGATCTGCGACAAGCCGATGACCACCACTCTGGAGGATGCCCAGACCCTGGAGGCCCTGGTCGAGCGCAGCGGGCTGTTCTTCGGCCTGACCCACAACTATTCCGGATACCCGCTGGTGCGCCAGGCCCGCGACATGGTCGCTGCCGGCGAGCTTGGCGAGCTCAGGGTGGTGCAGGTCGAGTATCCTCAGGACTGGTTGTCGACGCGCCTGGAAGACAGCGGCGTCAAGCAGGCCGAGTGGCGCACCGACCCGAAGCGCAGTGGACCGGCTGGTTGCCTGGGCGATATCGGCACACATGCCTACCATCTGGCGCGTTTCGTCACCGAGCTCGAGCTGGAGTCTTTGGCGGCGGACATGCACACCTTCGTCGAGGGGCGCGCCTTGGACGATAACGTGCACATGATGCTGCGCTTCAAGGGCGGCGCGCGTGGCATGCTGTGGTCGAGCCAGGTGGTGCCGGGAAACGAGAACGGCTTGAAGCTGCGGGTCTACGGCAGCCAGGGCGGCCTGGAGTGGCACCAGGAAACGCCGAACCGGCTGATCCACTCACCGCTGGGTGAGCCGCCGCGGATTCTGACCCGCAATGGCCCAGGGCTTGGTGAGGCGGCGCTTGCCGCATCGCGAATTCCGCCAGGGCATCCCGAGGGCTATCTCGAAGCCTTCGCCCAGCTGTATGCCGATTTCGCCGAGCAGATCCATGCCCGCATGGCCGGTCGCCAGGCCGGCACCCTGGCGGCGAGCACCCCTGGGGTGACCGACGGTGTCGATGGCCTGCGCTTCATCACCCGCGCGCTGGCCTCGTCAGCGGCGGGAGGTGGCTGGGTGGATGTGTGACGCACTGACCCTCGACAATGGTCACCTACGGCTGGTGGTGGCGCCCGGCAACGGCGCCTGCGTGGTGCGCTTCGATGCCCTGACCCCGGCGGGGCCGGTACCGATATTTCGACCCGGAGACGGCCCTGGCGATGACCCCAATCGCATGGGGCTGTACCCGCTGTTGCCTTGGTCCAACCGCATCTCCGGGGGTGGTTTCACCTGGCGGGGCAGGGACTACTCGCTAGCGCCGAACCTGGCCGGTGAGCCCCTGCCGATCCACGGCGATGGGTGGCAGCAGTCGTGGCGAGTGGTGGCATTGGCACCTGAAAGAATGCGACTCGCCCTACGCTCGGCCTGGCAGTCACCCTTCGACTACAAGGCCGTGCTGGATTATCGGCTACAAGGCAAAAGCCTGGTGGTCGACCTGTGCCTGACCCACCTGGGGCTGCATCCAGCTCCCTATGGCGTGGGCATGCACCCATGGTTTTCCCGCACCGCCGATGTGCGTCTCTCCGCGCCGGCAGGCGGGGTCTGGGAGGTGGACGCCACACAGCTTCCCACCCACTGGCGACGTCTTGGCGATGGCGACCCCTGGCGGTTCACCGAAGCCGCCGGGCTTCCTGAGAGGCGTATCGACAACCTGTTCAGCGGCTGGAACGGCCGCGCCAGGATGGACTGGCCGCAGCGTGGGGTGAGCATGGCACTGAGTGTGGCTCCACGACTCTCCCGCTACCTGGTCTTTTCACCCGGAAGTGATGCCGATTTCTTCTGCTTCGAGCCGGTCAGCCATGTGGTCGACGCCCATCATTTCCCCGACCCGCTCGCCGAAGGCCTGAGCGAGCTAGCCAGTGGTGAAAGACTCGGGCAGCGTTGGCGGTTTGGCCCGCTGCAGTGGAACGGCTGATCAGCAAAAGGACAGGTGGCAATGAAGAAAGACGGCATCGATATCGCGCTCGAGCTGGACATGAGCCTTGGCGAGAGCCCGCTATGGTCGGTGCAACGCCAGACTCTCCACTGGGTGGATATCAACCGCGGCACGATCTACCTCTGGCGCCCCGAAGCGGGCACGCCGCCGGACACCATCACGCTGGATGAGAAGGTCGGCTGCATCGCCCTCGGTGACATCTCAGGCCAGGAAGGACTGCTGGCCGCGACGGCGTCCGGCATCGTGTGGCTGCTCCTGCCTTTCGATGGCCAGATCGAGCGGATCGTGGCCAATCCAGAATGGAAAAATGAGTGGCAAGGCAACCGCTTCAACGACGGCCGCTGCGATTCCGCCGGACGCTTGTGGGTGGGCACCATCGACGCCGAGGAGACCCACCCCACGGCGGCACTGTATTGCCTCGAACGGGGCGAGCTGACGAAACGTTTGCCGGGAATCGGTATCTCGAATGGACTGGCCTTCAGCCCCGACCGGCGCTGGCTCTACCACACCGACTCCTTGACCCGGCGCATCGTTCGCTATGCCTATGATGTCGACACCGGCAATCTGGGCGAGGGCAACACCTGGGTCGATACCGCGGCACTCGGGCTACCTGGCGTGCCCGATGGCGCTGCGGTGGATAGTGAAGGCTGCTACTGGAGCGCCCTGTATGGCGGGGGGCAGGTCGTGCGCTTCTCGCCCGAGGGCGAGCCGGTGGAAAGCCTGGCGGTACCATGCCCGCATCCCACCATGCCGACGTTCGGCGGCCCCGACCTGCGTACTCTCTACATCACCACCGCCACCCAACACCTGGACGCCGAAGGCAAGGCACGCTACTCGGCGGCGGGCAGCCTGCTGCGTGCCTCGGTCGACGTGCCGGGCCTCGCCGAGCCGGGTTGGTCGGGGTGAGGTGCGACATAACACATTTCACCCTCGCTGCTTGCAGCATGAGTTGCCAGTGACCAGGCAACGGCCATCTAGCGTTGCGCATGCCAGCCCCAATGCCAAGCGCCCAAAGCGAACTGACATGTTGTTGCCATCGACATATCGCCGCGACATGTTTACGAAACGCAATTTTTTCGACACGTCCCGCGGACATGTCGATGGCATCGACATAAGGGCCACTTCGGCGAGACGAGGAGTTAAAGGAGAGGCTTGAAATTAAAATAGTGGCGGGTCTTATTTTAATTTCATCTGTAATTTAAAATAAGGTGCAAAGCTATTTTACCCAGGCCCGCTTGCGAGCGGTGAGAGGGAGCTCCCATGGAACGCGGACTCACAGGCCACTACGTGGACAGCATCGCTGGCGGTGTGAGGTGTCAGGCGTTTATCCCCGACCCGTTGCCACCTCAGCCGCCCCTGGCGCTCGATGGCAAACTGCAGAGCCGTATCAACCGCGCGATGCTGGAGCTGGGGCGTCTGGATGCCATCAGTACCTTGCTGCCCGATGCGTCACTCTTCCTCTATAGCTATGTGCGCAAGGAAGCCGTCATGTCGTCGCAGATCGAGGGTACCCAGTCATCGCTCAGCGACCTGATGCTTTATGAGATGGAGGGCATGCCGGGTGTTCCCATGGACGACGTGCAGGAAGTCTCCTGCTACGTGAATGCCCTGATGCTGGGCGTGCAACGCATTCGTGAGAGCTTCCCCATCAGCCATCGTCTGGTGATGGAGATGCACGTGGCGCTGATGACCTCCGGGCGCGGCATCAACCGCGGGCCGGGCGAATTTCGCAGCAACCAGGTGTGGCTGGGTGGGCATCGCCCCGACGAGGCGGTCTTCGTGCCACCGCCGCCCCAACAATTAGCGGATTGTTGGGCGGCGCTGGAGCGCTTCATCAACGACATGCCCGAGGCCACCGACCCGCTGATCAAGGCCGCCTTGACCCATGTGCAGTTCGAGACCATTCACCCCTTCATGGATGGCAACGGGCGTCTGGGGCGCCTGCTCATTCCGCTAATCCTTGTAGAGGCCGGTATTCTCAACGAGCCCGTGCTCTACCTGTCGGTGTTCTTCAAGAAGCATCGTCAGGTCTACTACGAACGCCTGCAACAGGTGCGGGTCACCGGCGATTGGGAGGCCTGGCTGCTGTTCTTCGTGGACGCCGTGGCCGAGACCGCCAATCAGGCGGTGGCGACGGCCCGTGGTCTCAACCAGTTGCATGAACAAGACAGGGCGCGGCTTCCCGAGCTGGGCCGCCAGGCCGGTTCGGCGGGCCTGCTGCTGGATGCATTCTTCCAGCAGCCCATCGCCAATATCGCGCACCTTTGCGAACGCACGGGACTGACACCAGCCACCGTCGGCCGGTTGCTGACAGCCCTCGAGGAGACGCTCGGCATCGTCCACGAGTTGACCGGGCAGAAGCGCAATCGTATCTACGCCTACCGGGCCTACATTGACATTCTCAATCAGGACACCCCATGACCCAGTCCATCCTCATCAAGGCCTTTCGCGGCGAGCTGACCGCCGAATGGCGCGCCGAGAACCCCGAACTGATCAGCGGCGAGAAGTTCGAGGTCGAGTGCCACAGCGTCATTATCGATACGCTGGGGAGTCCCATTGAGGAAGATGACATATAGCGGCTGATTCGGAAATCTGGCGCTACCGGTGCCCGTTTCTACAGCACCTCCCGGGTGGCCTCCATCACCCGGCCGTCCACGCTGCGCTGGAACTTGTCTTCGATCTCGCTGCAGAGGGCTTCCACCTTCGGTAGCGTGTTCGCGGCTACCACGAAGGTCCACTCGCTCGCCTCCAGACGGTCGTGCTCGCCGCTCTCGCAGACCGCGACCGCCGGGTTGCGCCCGAAACGCTCATGCAGGCCGCCCATGCGCTGGCGTTTCTCCTTGAGGGAGCGACAGCCTGGCAGGGAGATGGTGAGGGTCAATACGGCAATATGCATGGGCGCTTCAGTTACCTGTGCCGATGCTCAAGCGCAGCGCCTGAAGGCCGTCTAGCTCCAGTCGCACCTCATCCGAGAAGACCGGATGGCCGATTACGCGAATATCCAGGCTGGCCTCGGCGCCACGATAGCGGACGTCTGTGGATAAGCGGGTATCCGTTGTAAGCGGGGCCAGCGGGCCATAGTCCACGCGCTCAACTTCCAGCGCGGTGAGCCCTCGCGCCTCCAGCTGCTGCTCGATGGCGCGCTCCACCACGATGCCGTAGTAGATATACAGGCCGCCATAGGCCAGCCCGGCGATCACGATCAACGATAGAAGACGACCCATGGGTTCCTCCTTGTGGGATAGCCGGTTCGGCGACTGGCCTGATAATGGCTTTTATACCACGCCGTGACGCTTGGCAGAGTGCCCGGGCTGCCAGGCACCCTCGCGAATCATCGGGCAACCGCTGACGTCGTGGTTGTAGAGATAGAGCCAGGCAGGGCCCAGGGCCGTGGTGTGAACGACCCGTTCGAAGTCGCCCCGCTTGGGCGTGCGTACGCGGTGATCCTCCAGGTGGTCGAGCCCTGCCATCAGTTTGGCGTCGACCCGGAAGATTTCCACCTCGACCCCCCGCGAGGGCCACGGCTTGGCGCCGGGGTAGGGGCCCAGATCAAAGAGGGTCACCGCCGTCAGCCGGTCACTGCCGAGAAACTCGGCGCCCGATAGCCAATGATGATTGCGCAGCCCACGCTTCAGGGTGCCGTAAACGGCCACCAGCGGGGTGTGAGCGACGGCCAGTGCCGGGCTAGGCATGTCAGGGTCTCCATAACGCGTGATGTCCAGGCGCATCCTAACACTTGAGTTGATATCAGTGATGGGGGACGTTGGATACGCCACTGCTCCTCGCGCGGTTCTCTATGTGGCATGTGGCTGATATGAAGGGCGTATCTCACCTCATGTGTGTCACCGGCTTTGGGGAGGGGGACGACTCAGGTTGTCGTGGAGGTGTCCAGCGGTCGCCATACAGCGAAAGGGCCGCTTCCTTGGAAGCGGCCCTACACGCACTTAATGTCGTACCTGGAAACTCGTGTCACTGATCAGATTAGTGATTGGACTTCTTGCTCTTGTCGGACTGCTGCTGACTTTGTTTGCTGATTTCGTCAGCACCTTCCTTACTCTTCTTAAGGTTGCTTTCCATTTTAGCCTGGCTCTTCTGCATGTTTTCCTTGAGCTTCTCCTGGCCTGCTTGAACATTGCCCGCCGTGAGTTGCTGAGTGCTTTTCAAGTATTCCTCACTCAATGAGCGAATCTTGTCAGCGTCTTCCTTCAACCGCTCGCTCATATCCCGGATGAGGTTCTGCTGTTCCTCGACCACTTGTCGAAAACTGTCGGCGTCCTTGACCTCGAGCCAAGAGCGGGATTGTGCCAAACTGTTATCGGTAAAGGAGCGCACAGCGTCAAACTGTGCCTCGAAAAGCTGTTCAAAATAATCAGTGGTCAGTGCTCCGTAGGCACGCACTGGCTCGGCGACGGCATTGTCGAATTGCTCAGTGGTTCGTTCGGTAGCTTGGTTGATATCTGTCTTGGTTTTTTCAGCGCTCATGTAATCTATCCTTGCCTTTTGGTAGCTAAGAAAAATGGTGATCCAAGAAGGGGGTTGAGGCATGTCGCTTCTTGTCGGGGTGGCACCTGCCACTACTGTCGCAAAGTATAAGTGGCCATTCAGAGTGTTTCCGTGCGGTAGCGCACTGATATATAGAAAATATATAACTACTTGAAATTATTGCGGAATGCGGCCTTTTTTTGGCTCGTTAGTGTATCGGGCTCATGCGAAAGAGTGAGATTTCTCTGACCGCGAATATTATTTTTCTAGTTGTTATTTTTTTGTGGTGCTGAGCGCTTGTCTATTAACTGGTTGATAAAGTTGGCGGCGTTAGTCTACGTTTGCCGTTTTTTATACATAATAGTTAACAAAGTTTTTTTCATCGCGGCTGGTTTATTTTTTTTGCGACCTGTAGAGTGGTGCTCTATGCTGAACTGTGAACTTTAAATGTATTAAGCATCCGTCATTTTGGATGAGGTGGTGTAAGACGGTTTTTCTCTGAAGCGTTAGTCACCACTACAATTCCATAACCTTATGGAATGGAAGTTAATTTTTGAGGTGCTGTTGGGTAGTATGCGAACAACATGTTTCTCATTATGACTTGCCCTCTGCAATAAAATTCCCAATATGAGTAATCCGAAAATATAAGCTCCTGTAAAGAGACGCATGTTTCCAGGTTGAATTTAAGTAGGATTGTCAGACCCAGTCAGTCCCTTGTCATTTCGTCTATGACAGGGGGGCTGGGGTCACTAGTGCTGCGGCGAAAAAGTCGGCACAGGAAGGAGTACCATGTTCAGAGCAATAGGAATGCTGGTGTGCTGCGTGGGTCTGCAAACGATCGGCGCTGTACAGGCCCAGGGGCAATCCCTGGATGATCGGCGAGAAGCCTGGGTCATCAAGGCCCGTGAAGGGCAGTTGAACACCGGTATAGATGGCCTTGGAAGCTTATACACCGAGACGCGTGATCGCCGGGTCCGTGACGATTTGATCGCACTGCTGATTCGTGCCGAACGCTACCAGGACGTGCTGCGTGTCTGTGCCGACTGCCATCCCGACTCGCTCTCGCCGAGCAGCCTCGAAATGCTCGGCATGGCCGCGCGACAAACACGCGAATACGCCAAGGCAACGTTATACTATCAATCACTTACACAGCGTCAGCCGGATAATATTCAGGGCTGGCTGGGGCTCGCACTGACCCAGCTCGCGAGGGGCGATGTCGAGGCTGTCGAACGACTGTTGCAGCGGATGCAGGCTCGCGAAGGGCGAACGCCGCAGTGGTTCCAGACGCGTCTCGAGTTGGCGTCGCAGCTCAATGCGCCGCTCATGGAACTGCAGACTCGCCATTGGATGGTTGAGCGCTCACCGGATGACCTTGAAGCGGTGCAGGCGCTATATCGCCTGGCCGTCGAGTTGGGGGCCACCATCGCCGCCAACCGGCTGATGACCGAGTATCCCCAGGCCTTCACGACCACGGATCGTCAGTGGCTGCGCTACTACCGCGCCAGAGATCAGCTGCGCCTGGCGCAAACGGCCAACAAGCCCGCGTTGTATGCCGAAGCACTGTCCGGCTTCAATGCCCTACTGGATGAGTCGGATGCCGATGCTGAGTTGGTCCAGCGCGTCGAGTTCGACAAGCTGGCAACCCTGGTGAAGCTGCGCCGTTTCAACGAGGCGGAACAACTCGCAAATGCGCTGCAACAGCGCCATGGCGAGCTGCCTATCTATCTGCGGCAGGCGCGCGCTGAGGCGCTCTACGGTGTAGGGCGCCCCGCGGATTCGGTGGCCATCTACCGGGAATTGATCGAAGTCAACCCTGCTCAGGCTCATGCTGACGACGAACCTCTGAATGCGCCGCTGTTTTATGCCTATGCCGATTTGCGGGCCTTCGATAGCGCCAAGCACGTGCTTGATGATTGGAAGTCTCAAGAACCCGCGACGCGCTGGGACTTTACCGGTACCCAGCGTCTTGGCAACCCCAATCATGAGCAGATTCTCCAGCTCGAAATGTTGCTGGAAGCCTGGCGAGGTGGCCTGGATGCCGCCCAGGTGCGGCTCGATGAGCTCCTTCAACGGGCACCGGCCAGCGCATCGCTCTGGAAAACCCAGGGCGATGTCTACCGCTGGCGCGGCTGGCCACGCAAGGCCGAGGAGACGTATCGACGTGCCGAACAACTGTCCGCGCCCGATAACCGTGATGGCGCCAGACAAGCCATCCTGATGTCGAGGCTCGACCGTGGCCAGTGGCGTGGCACCGTTGACGCCATCGAGCGTCACCTCGAGCAGGGCCTGCCCAGCGTCGACCGCGACAGCCTCGAACGCGATCTTCGTGAACGTCGAGCCGGCGGGCTGACTGTCAGCGGCGAAGCCGGCAGTGGGTCGGGCAGCGGAACGCAGAGCTCACGCGATTGGCGCTATGAGGCACGTCTGGAATCCCCGCGGGGTGACGATGGAGGTCGCTTCTTCGCCCGGCGCATCGGCATCTTTGGCGAGTATCTGGAACAAGGCCTCTACGCCGCCTACAACACCATCGGTTACGAGTTGCCGCTGTACCCGGCCACGTTGTCGCTCAGTGCGGGGCAGGGGGCTCAACTCAATGACGAGCCCGTGCTGTGGGGAGAGCTGAACTACGCCTTCAACGACCATTGGTCCGCCACGTTCAACGCTGAATGGAATACCGCGCAGACGCCGTTACGGGCACTGAATGACGGCTTCAGTGCCGATCTCTATCAGACCTCGCTGAACTATCACCGGGACGAGTCCGGTGGCGGCGCTATCAGCTTGACCATGCTGGATATCGATGATGGCAACCAGCGACGCTCATTGACCGGCAACTGGCGGGAAACCCTCTATCAGTACGACGCGTGGCGAGTCCAGGCGGCGGTCTATGCCGGCACCTCGAAAAATGACGACGTCGAGGCCAGTTACTTCAACCCGCAAAGTGATATCAGCCTCGGCGGCGAACTGAACGTGGAGCACAGCCTGCCAATTGGCTACCGCCAGTCCTTCGTTCAAGGCGTCACATTGGGTACCGGTCGATATTGGCAGCAGGACGAAGATGCCGCCAACACCTGGCAGATCGGCTATCACCACCGCTGGGAGCTTTCGCCCAGGTTGCATCTGCAATATGGCGTTGGGCGCAGCAAGTCCATCTACGACGGTGACGCGGAGTTCGACAACGTTTTCAGCATCGGTCTGGACTGGAGATTCTTATGAATGCGCATATCCCGGCAGCGTTTTACCGCTGCATCGTGTCGGTGACGACGCCGCTCGCCTGCTACCGTCGGTGCTTGTGCCTCCTGGCCACCATTCTGCTGGTGCTCCCCGGCGTTTCGCTTACGGCGGCCATGGCTCAATCCGCCGAGGCCGTTGATTCCCCCGAGTACACCGTCCTGAGCTACCACGATGTGATCGATTTGACGCGTACCCCGGACCTGAAGATCTATCCGCAGACCATCACCCGCAACAAGTTGATCCAGCAGTTCAACCTGATCGGCGACCTGGGCTATCACCCGGTCAGTCTTCAGGACATCCTGGATGCCCAGGCCGGCAAGCGCTCACTGCCCGCCAACCCGGTGTTGCTGACCTTCGATGATGGCTATCGCAGCGTCTATGACATCGTGTTGCCCCTGTTGGAATTGTATGACTACCCGGCGCTGGTCGCCCCGGTGGGCAGTTGGCTGGACGTGCCGGAAGGCGGCCAGGTGCCCTACGGCCAGATACAACTGCCTCGCGAGCGTTTCCTGAGCTGGGACCAGATGCGAGAGTTGCAAGCCTCGCCATTGGTCGAAATCGCCACCCACACCTTTGATATGCACAAGGGCGTGGTCGGTAATCCTTTCGGCAACGAGCAGCCGGCGGTGGGTACGCCGAAATGGAGCGCGCAGGGCTACGAGAGCATCGATGCCTACCGCCAGCGCATCCACGATGACCTCAAGCGTGCCCGTGACCAAATCGAGCGAGAAGTCGGCGAGGCGCCGCGCTCGGTCATCTGGCCCTATGGCGGATATACCCAGACCACGCTGAGTATTGCCGCTGAGCTAGGCATGCCGCATACCTTCAGCCTGCTGGCCAAGCCCAACCGGCTGGCGGATGACACCCGCGACATCAACCGCTACCTGGTCGATCAGGAAACCTCACTGGAAACCTTCGAGGAATACCTGGGGGGCAAGATCTGGGACCCGGCCAATGAGCGTGTCATTCATGTCGACCTCGATTACGTCTATGACCCCGACCCCGGGCAGCAGGCCAGCAACCTCGATGCGTTGCTGGACAAGGTCAAATCTCAACAGATCACCACGGTTTACCTGCAAGCTTTTGCCGATCCTGACGGTAACGGCGTGGCCGAAAGCCTGTACTTCCCCAACGAGCACCTTCCCGTGCGTGCCGATCTGTTCAATCGGGTGGCCTGGCAGCTCAAGAAGCGTGCCGGCGTTTCGGTGTATGCCTGGATGCCGGTCATGGCATTCGATCTTGGCGACGGCCACCGCTATGTCAGCGATGCCAACCTGGGCGAGCCGAACCCGGATCACTACCGTCGCTTGTCGCCATTCGTCGAGGGCAACCGTGAAATCATCGCCGAGATCTATCGGGACCTGGGCTACTACGCCAAGTTCGATGGGCTGATCTTTCACGATGATGCCTTCCTCGGCGACTTTGAGGATGCCTCGCCGGCGGCACTGAGCTGGTACCAAGAGCAATGGGGGCTGCCCGGCTCGATCGCGGCGATTCGTGAGCAGGACGCGCTGATGGCTCGCTGGACGCGACTCAAGACCCGGTTCTTGATCGACTTCACCCATCAGTTGACCGCTGAAGTCTCCCGCTTTCGCATGTACGACACCACGGCGCTTTACACCGCGCGCAATGTCTATGCCCCCGTGGTTCTAAATCGGCAGAGCGAGCAGTGGTTCGCCCAGGAGCTGGAAGCCTTCGCCGATGCCTATGACTACACCGCGGTGATGGCCATGCCGTATATGGAAGAGGCCGAAAACGCGGATGCCTGGCTGAAAAATCTCGCCGAGGTCGCCATTGGCCGGGTCGATGCCGACTCGCTGATCTTCGAGTTGCAGGCACAGGACTGGCGGGACCAGACGCCCGTTCCCAGCGAAACGCTGGCCCGGTGGATGCGTATCATTCGGCAGGCCGGCATCAACCAATACGGGTATTACCCCGACGACTTCATCAACGGCCACCCCGATGCCGATGTCCTGCGGCGTGAGTTTTCTCTGGGAGCGTCTCTGGTGGAACTGCCATGACCTTTTTCGACATGCTCTCGACCTTCGCTATCGGTTATCCCAGCTTGATGGCCGTGGTCTGGATCACTGGCGGAATCTATTACTACTTTCACTGGGAACGTGGCCAGCCCCGGGTGCCTGAGTTGACCGGAAATGACATGCCACCACGCGTGACAATACTGGTGCCATGCCACAACGAAGGCGCTAACATCAACGAAACCATTGACCATCTGTTTCGGCACAACTACCGCAACCTCGAAGTCATTGCCATCAATGATGGCAGCCGTGACGACACCGGAATGAGACTCGATGCCCTGGCTGAACAATATCCCGGTCTGAAGGTGCTTCATCAGACCAACCAAGGCAAGGCGGGTGCCATGAATCATGGTCTGTCACACGCCACCGGAGAATTCATTGTCGGTATCGATGGCGATGCGGTGTTGGACTATGACGCGGTTTACTGGATGGTGCAGCACTTCCTCAAGAGCCCCCGTGTGGGGTGTGTCACGGGCAACCCCCGTGTACGCACCCGCTCTACGGCGATCGGCAAGATACAGACTGGCGAGTTCTCGTCGATCATCGGGCTGATCAAGCGTGCCCAGCGTATCTACGGAATGGTGTTCACTATTTCCGGGGTGATCTGTGCCTTCCGGCGTACCGCCTTGAAGCAGGTCGATGGCTGGAGTACCGACATGATCACCGAGGATATCGACATCAGCTGGCGGCTGCAGCTGTCCGGCTGGCAGGTGCGCTACGAGCCGCGTGCGCTGTGCTGGGTGTTGATGCCCGAGACCCTGCGTGGGCTGTATATGCAGCGCCTGCGCTGGGCCCAGGGTGGGGCCGAGGCGTTTCTACGCCACTTCACCACGGCGACAACACTGCGCAACCGACGCTTCTGGCCGTTGATCGTCGAATACATCGTCAGCGTACTGTGGTGCTACTCGATGCTGGCTCTGCTTGTCACCGGTCTGGTCAGGCTGGTGTTGGGGATGGACGTTGGTAGTGAGGACAGTCTTCTTCACTGGCTCGGTGGCGCACTGTTTCTGCTTTGCCTGTTGCAGTTCTGCGTAAGCTTCATGATCGACAGCCGCTACGACCGCAACATGATCAATTGCTTGTTCTGGTGCATCTGGTATCCGGTGGTTTACTGGATGCTCAACATGGCCACCGTTGTCGTGGCATTTCCCATCGCCGTGGTGAGGCGACGTGGTCAGCCCGCCACCTGGAGAAGTCCCGATAGAGGGGAGAGATTCCGTGACTGATGTCACCGAAATCGCCCAGCTTCTCTTGGTAACCGATTACCCTTTTTGAGATGGAGACTTCCATGATGACGTATCGCAGCGACACCGTGACTGCCCCCTCGGATGCACTCAACACCCTGGGGTCTGTGATTATCAGCAATACTCGCCGTGGTAACTGGCAATATCACTTTCGTGACCTGGCATTGATGGTGACGACACTCGGGCTCTGGTTCCTGGTGTTGTCGCAAACCTATGTGCAGATGGTGAGCACCGATAGTTGGGCGGATGTCGCATTTCTTGTGCACTTGTTCGAGATCATCGGGGTGAATTTCTTGATCGTGTTTGCCCTGGTGCACTTTTGGGTGCTGTATGAGCGCCTGTTGCATTCCTTGCGCCAGCGCCGGCAACGTCGGCGCAATGCTCGGGTAAACGGGTGAATCGCCTGCTGGCATAGGATCCAGCCAATGTTCACAGCACCCCTCACCGCCCAGGTGAGGGGTGCTGTCGCTTGTGCCTGTCGCCAACGATGATGGCACAACCGACATCGGGGACTTACGCGCGTGTGAGGCGACCGCCTAGCGCGGCCATGAAGCGAGTGCAGGCATCGAGCTCGCTGATGGCGATGAATTCATCGGGCTGGTGGGCCTGGCTGATGCTGCCCGGTCCACAGATCACGGTGGGCAGGCCTTCGCGCTGGAACTGGCCGGCTTCGGTGGCATAGGCCACGGCACCACTGGGTCGTTCGCCGAGCAGCGCATGACACAGCGCCAGCACCTCGGCATTGTTGTCGTCGGCAAGCGCCGGCACGGTGGTGTTGAGCGCCTCGGTGACGATGCTCGCCTCGGGGGCGCGCTTTCGCATCTCGGCTTCAAGCGTCCGGGCGTAGGCATCGACGCGTCCCACCAGATCCTCGTAGCGGTCGCTTGGCAGGTGACGGATTTCCCAATCGAAGCGACATTCTCGTGCCATGATGTTGATGGCCGTGCCACCGCTGATGGTGCCCACGTGCAGGCTCGAGTGCACCACGTTGAAGGCTTCGTCCACCCGGCCTTCGGCCTTTAGCTCGGCCATCACGTCCTCGATACGCGTGACCATCCGGGCCGCTACATGGATCGCCGAGACCCCCTGGTTGACCTGGCTGGAGTGCGAGGCGCGGCCAGTCACCGTGGTGCGCAGGTTGGTAGCACCCTTGTGCGCCACCACCGGTTGCATCAGGGTCGGCTCGCCGACGATCACCGCCGCGGGTCGCGGGTGGTCGGCCATCAGCCGTTCGATCATGCGCGGCGCGCCGATGCAGCCGACTTCCTCGTCGTAGGAAAACGCCAGGTAGAGCGGCTTGGCCAAATCGAGCGTCACCCAACGCGGTACTTCGGTCAGCGCGCAGGCGATAAAGCCCTTCATGTCGCAGGTGCCCCGGCCATAGAGGCTGCCATCGCCCTTGTCGGTGAGTGTGAACGGGTCGGTGGACCATGGCTGGCCATCCACGGGTACCACGTCGGTGTGTCCCGAAAGCACCACGCCGCCCTCGACGGCCGGGCCAATCCGCGCCAACAGGTTGGCCTTGCCGCCATCATCACTCGCGTAGCGCCAGTGTTCGACGCCATGCCGATCCAGCCAGTCCTCCACGAAACGGATCAGTTCGAGATTCGAGTCGCGTGACACGGTGGCGAATCCCACCAGGCGTTCCAGCATCTCGTGAGTGGTCATGATGGGCTCCTGTGCAGCGTGAAGGGGGTCGCAAGCAGCGTGGCAAGCATCAATGAGAGACGTACCGTCAAGACGCTGACAGCGAACGTGACGTCGCGGCGACAAACAATGAAAACCTGCGCGCAGACTATCATGAGAGGGCACTGACTGTTCAGGAGGGGTGTGCCATGTCCTATGTTGATGGCTTCGTGTTGCCGGTCCCCGTGGAGAGGCTCGATGACTACCTGCGCCTGGCCCGTCATGCCGGGGAGGTGTGGCGAGAATACGGGGCACTCGAGTACGTCGAATGCGTGGCGGATGACGTCAAACCCGGCCAGTTCACCTCCTTTCCGCAAAGCGTCAAGCTCGAACCCGGCGAGGTCGTGATCTTCGCCTGGATCCGCTACGCCTCCAAACGCGAACGCGATCGTATCCTGGCTGAAGTGATGAAGGACCCGCGTCTTTCCGACATGCTCGACAGCACCCAGCTCCCGTTCGACAGCCAACGTATGTTCTGGGGCGGTTTCAGAGAGCGTATCCGTTTCGCGACGTGAGCGGTTGACGTCCTGGCCTAATGAATGTGCCTGGATGCGCGAGCGTGTCGTGAATTGCCATGCCTATTTAGGCCGACGGCTATTCAATACGGAGGCATTTACGGTATTGCTAGACTGGAAAGCGGCGCAGGCCAGCCCGCTGTGCCGGTGACTCACAAAACAATAGCGATGGAGTGCGCGAGATGAGCGATACCAAGTACGCACAGCAAGGCATGACATTTCGTGAAAGCGTCGAACACATGGTCGATAATGCCATCGGTATCATGGGATTGGATGCCGGGCTCGGCAATGCGCTGAAGGTCTGCCAGAGCGTGGTGCAGGTCTCCTTTCCGGTGGAGATCAACGGCAAGGCGGAGATCTTCACCGGCTGGCGAGCCACCCACAGCGACCACCGCTTGCCCTCCAAGGGTGGTATTCGTTTCGCGCCGATCGTCGACCAGGACGAGGTGGAAGCTCTCGCGGCGCTGATGACGTACAAGTGCGCCATCGTCGATGTGCCGTTCGGAGGCTCCAAGGGTGGCTTGATCATCGACCCACGCCAGTACGCGCCCCACCAGCTGGAAGCGATTACCCGCCGCTTTGCCCGCGAGCTGATCAACAAGGGCTACCTGAGCCCCGCCCAGAACGTACCGGCGCCGGACATGGGCACCGGCCCCCGGGAGATGGGCTGGATGGTGGATACCTACCGCCAGATGTTCCCCAACGACATCAACTACATGGGCGCGCTTACTGGTAAGCCGGTAGAGCATGGCGGGGTACGTGGACGTAACGAGGCCACCGGGCGCGGGGTCCAGTTCGCCCTGCGTGAGCTGTTCCGTCACCCGCAGGAACTGGAGCGCTGCGGTCTCTCCGGCACGCTTTCCGGCAAGCGGGTGGTTGTTCAGGGCTTGGGCAACGTGGGTTATCACGCCGCGCATTTCCTTCAAACCGAGGATGATTGCCTGATCACCGCGATCATCGAGCGCGACGGCGCGGTGGTAAACCCCCAGGGCCTCAACGTGGAGGCGGTGCGCGAACACATTGCCGCGACCGGCGGAGTCACGGGTTTTGCCGGTGGCGAGTACCGCGAAGACGGCATGGCGGTGCTGGAAATGGAGTGCGACATCCTGATTCCGGCGGCCCTGGAGGGTGTGATCACCGTCGACAACGCCGAACGTCTCCAGACCAAGCTGATTGCCGAAGCGGCCAACGGCCCGGTGACCTTCGACGCCGACAAGATTCTTCAACGTCGCGGTATCGAGATCCTGCCCGATGCCTACTGCAACGCAGGCGGGGTGGTGGTTTCCTACTTCGAGTGGATCCGCAATCTCAACCATGTGCGCTTCGGCAGGCTCGATCGGCGTTTCCACGAAGCTCGTGGAGAGCAGATCATCGAGGCGATCGAAGGGGCCACTGGGGTCGAGGTGCCCGGGCACCTGCGCGACAAGATCGGCCGCGGCGCGGACGAATTCGACCTGGTACGTTCCGGCCTGGATGACTCCATGCGCCTGGCTCTGCAGGCCATCATCCAGACCCGCCGCGACAACCCTGAGATCAACGACTACCGCATGGCTGCCTACGTGATCGCCATCGAGAAAGTGGCTCGCCACTATCGCGATATCGGCTTCTGATCTGCGTTCATGGACGCGGGAGATGTACCCTTGCATCTCCCGCAGATGGGAGATCACGCTCAAGCGGTTGCCCAACCCTGTCGAGCCCTGACCGGCTATGCTGAAGGCAGGCGACGTGCCCATTCTCCATGTCCCAGGGAGATCACCATGTTGGAGTTCATCACCCATCCGGCGGAACATGTCGTGGCCATCAGGGTCGGCGGAGTCGTCACGGCCCGCGAGTTACAGCAGGCCATCGACGCCATCGAAACCGCCAAGCGCCATCACCCCCGGGTCAGCATGCTCGCCGAGCTCGACGGCCTGCGCTGGATGACCCTCACCGCACTGTTGAAGGATTTAGGCTACAGCCTTACCCAGCTCGGCGATCTTGCGCATTATCATCGCGCTGCCGTGATCACCGACAAGGAGTTGATCAAGCACATTGCCAAACTGGAGGATCGCCTGTTCAAGGCGATGGAGATTCGCACCTTCTCGCACCGCGAGCACGCCGCCGCCATGCGCTGGGTGGGTGAACTGCCCAAGGGCGATCATGAAAATCCGGAAGAAGACGGCTACCACGGGGCTTGATATGTCGCGTTAGCGTTGATCCACCCATGCTTTAGCCGTCAGGCAATTCGGAAATCAACGTCGAACTGATGGCACTTCCACATCGATGCGCTGCGCAAGGCTGGCAAGGCTGTCGTGCAGAAGTTGCAGCATGTAACCGGGGTTATGAACGTAGGCTCCGGGGTCTTTCTTCGAGAACTGGTAATTGTAGGCCGCCTTCAGCAGGCGCGGCGTCCAGCTCTGATAGCGGTTGGGGAAGACAGCCTCGTCCGGACTGATTTCCCCGTCGGCATCGGTATCGGCAAAGAAGTAGGGGAAGGTATCGGCTGAGTAGCCGACCGGTTTGTCCGATACCTCCGCGGCGTAGCGAACGATCGCCTCGCCCAGGTGGGTGCGAAGGGTCTCTATCTCACCATGGATGCCTTCGGCGGTATCACCATCGCCATCGAAATCGCCGTGCCGGGTGCGGATCGCCGTGATCTCATCCACGCCGCGATGGCAGCTCAGGCACGTCTCGGTCGCCACCTTGGTGCTATGTGGTTCATGGCAGGAAGTGCAGGTGCTAGCGCTCGGCACGTGGTCGAAGCGCCCGACATAATCGCGCCCGGCATACTGGTATCCGCCGCGAACGGACGCGCCATGCAGTGTCGCTGCCGCAACCCCGTAATGGACGTTGATGAAACCAAGCTCGGGGTCGACCGCATCTTCGTCGAGGCCTTCGACCCGCGCGGCGACAGTGTCGGTGGACGCGCGGCCCTGATGGCAGACCGAACAGACCGCCGACTCGCCCAGCGCCGTGACGCTTGCGCCCGAAGGAAACGTCACCTCGTCGAGCTCATGTGCAGCAGTCGTGTGACAGGAGGCGCATCCGATCGGCACATTGATCGCCGCCGGGGCATCGACGATGCCCGCCGGGCTCCCGTCCGCGCCCAGGTAATCGATGAAGCCAGGCTCTGAATGGCAGGCCGCACATTGCGTCGGCACCTCGCCTTCCGCGTTCCAGTGCGTGAACGAGGGAGACTGGTAGTCGCCGTGCGGAGCCGCGAGCCACGCCTCGACGATCGCGGGGAGCGCCGTATCGTCATCCTGCGCCATGGCGGTGGATGCCAAGGCGAAAGTCGCAATGATCGCGATGCGTTGGATACCTCGGCGGAACATGGGTCAGTCCTCCTCGCCAGTGCCCCGTGACGTGCTGACACTGGCACCTGAGGCACAGCATTCCAAGGGCTTGGTCTATCTTCGATCATAGGCGCGGGATTGATGAAGGGAAACACGATGACGAGCCCCGACGACAGCAGCACCCATGACGCCACCACCCGTCACACTATTCGCTTACCGGGTCCCGCGCTTGCGATGTGCTATCTCGGCGTGGTCATGCTGCCACTCGCGGTGGCGCTGTTTGGCCACGCCGCGCCTTCCGACCGGTGGGAGCGAGCGGCAGCAGCGCTTGGTATGGTCGCTGTCATCGCGATGGCAGTGCAGTTCGTGACGTCGGGACGCTTCAACATCGTCTCGCGCCATCTCGGCATCGACAGGGTCATGGCCTTCCACAAGATTGCGGCGTGGTGGCTGCTGGTCGCAGTGGTCCTGCATCCTCTCATCTACGTGCTGCCTACCTGGCTCGAGGCACCGGCGTTGGGGCGTGAGCGGCTGGCGTTCTACCTGAGCTCGCCACATTACCGCAGCGGTGTCGTCGCCTGGGCAGCCTTCGCGCTGCTGCTGATCACATCACTGCTTCGCGAGCGCCTGCCGTGGCGCTACGAGACCTGGCGGATCACGCACCTGCCGCTTGGTTTCGTGGCGTTGATGGGAAGTGTGCACCACGCACTCACGGCTGGCCGGTTCACCGCTGCTTCGGGGTTACCGCCCCTCTGGCTCGCAACAGGCGCCGCCGTCGCGGTGGTAGTCGGAGTGCTCTATGGCTGGCGTTGGCTCAAGCTGCATCGGCGTCCATGGACGCTCGCCCGTGTCTCGCCCATTGCCGAACGGATGTGGGAGTTACATCTCGAGCCTGCGCCCGGAACGCCCCCCTTGGTCTATAGCGCCGGACAATTTGTCTGGCTAACCGTCGGGCGGAGACGGTTTCCACTCTTCGACCATCCGTTTTCGCTCTCCGATAGTCCCCAGGATCCCGGAGTGAAGCTGATTATCAAGGAGGCTGGTGATTTCACGAGCAAGGTGGGCGCCCTGGTGCCCGGCACGCCGGTGGGGGTCGATGGACCTTTCGGTGAGTTTGTGCTGGAAGGCACCGACGCGGAGGCCGTGATCCTGATCGCGGGTGGTGTCGGCATCGCGCCGATAATGGGGCTCCTGCGCGACATGGTGGCGAAGGGTGAACGACGTCCCGTCCGGCTCGTCTACGCCGTTGGCGACCCCGCGAACTTCGCCTGCCTCGACGAGATCGATGCAGCCCGCGCGAGGCTCGATCTACACGTGCTCCTGCTTTCCGAGACCCCCGCTCCCGGCTATGGCGGCGAGATTGGTCTGCTCGACCGGGATCGTCTCCCCTCCCTCCTCGAAGGGCTCGATCCGGTGCAGTCAGTAGTGCTTATGTGCGGTCCCGGCGGGATGGTCACGGCCGTCTCGGACGCGCTCCTCGACGCTGGCATGCCGATGCATCGCATCATCTACGAGCGCTTTGACTACGCCGCCGGCCCATCACGACTGGATCGCCGCCGCACCCGCCGCTTAGCCGCCATTGGCGGCGGTCTTGCTGTGGGGGTAGCGATGTTCGCGTTGGCCACCAGTTGAGCCGTGCCGAACGCGCGCTACACGGATGGCCACACGCATAGACATCAAACGGCATAAACAAGCGATGAGAACACCGACAATTCGTTCCGATATCCAGGCAGCCCCTAAAAGCAACAGCGATAGCGAGCATGCCCGGTCATGGGCAGACGATGCGCGTATGGCTGGTGCCGTTGCCAAGCGGCTCCACCTGGATCTGCACCGGGATGCGTTCGTGCATCTCCTGCACGTGGGAGATGACCCCCACACGCCGGCCAAGCGCCTGCAGGCCGTCCAGGGCATCCATGGCCAGTGCCAGGGATTCGGGGTCTAGGCTGCCGAAGCCTTCGTCGATGAACAGCGATTCAATCACCAGCTCTCCCGATGCCATGGACGCGAGCCCCAGTGCCAGGGCCAGCGAGACCAGGAAGGTCTCGCCACCTGAGAGCGAGTGCACCGAGCGCTGTTCATCTGCCATGTCGGTGTCCACTACCAGCAGGCCCAGCGGGCTTCCGCCGCGTCTTAGCCGGTAGCGGCGACTCAGCCCGCTCAGGTGAACGTTGGCGTGTTCGAGCAGCTGTTCGAGGTTGTAGGCCTGGGCGATACGCCGGAACAGCTTGCCGTCGGCGGAGCCGATCAGCTCACTGATTTGCCCCCAGCGGCGATAGTCGGCGCGGGCGGTGTCGAGTTCGGCTTGGCCTTCTCGCCGGCGCGCGCGCTTGCGCTCGTCGTCGCTCAGCGCGAAGGCGGTGTCGTCGCGGGCACGCTGGGCCTCTTCAAGCGTCGGCTCGAGGGCGTTGCGTTCGCTGGCAAGCGCCTCTCGGCCCTCGCGGATCGCTTGATCGGCGCGATCTCCCAGCAGCGCTTGTTCACTTCGAGCGTCGGCATGGCCGTCGACCGGTGTCATTTCTCGGCGGTGTGCGAGCAGTGCCTGGCGGCGCTCTGCAAGGGTGGCTTCGGCTTGCTGGCGTGCCTGCTCGGCGGCGTTCAGCTGTTGTTCCTGGCGCTTGGCGTCTTCGTCGGGCTGCTCAAGTAGCCGCTCGAGCGTGGCATCACTCAGCTTGGGGTTGGCCTGGCGCCACTCGGAAAGCGTCTGGGAAAGGGTCTCGTACTCACGCTGCAATTCGCTCAAGCGCTGGCGCTGATGGTCGCGCTGCTGCGTGAGGCGTTGGAGTTCCTGGCATGCTGCGTTGTACTTCGCCAAGGCGTTATCGCGTGCCTGATAGGCGGTCGTTTGTGTCTCGTCGAGGTGCTGTTGCCAGGCATCCGGTGAAGCGTGCTGGCCAAGCTGGGCCTTGAGTCGGCTGCCCAGTGCGTCGCGCTGGGCCTTGAGCGGCGGAAGCTGTTCGGCCAGTTCGCCAAGCGCCTTGTCGACACCTTCGCGACGAGTCTCGTACCGCGCCAGGCGTGTCGCGTCCTCCTGCAGGGCGCGCTTGAGCGGCTCGATCTGTTGCTCGGCCTGGCTGAGCTCACTCAGCCGTTTTTGATGATGCGATCGGCTTGCCTTGCTCTGCTCGGCCTGGTCGGCCAGCCAGGTGTCGCGCTCGGCGCCGTCGATATCGGTGAGTTCGCCATGTAGCGGGTGGTTCTCCAGGGCCAGACGGGCATCCTGAGACTGCTGCTCGGCGGATTGGGCCTCCTGGCGAGCTTGCTTGAGCGCGGCTTCAAGTGCGCTGTATTCACTGAATAGCCGGTCGCGTTGCTGCTGGGCAGAGTCGAGTGCGTCGCGCGCCTCCTTGAGCTGGCGTTCTTCTTCCTGCTGCTGGGCGGCCAGTTGATGGGCCTCGGGCGTGGCTGGTGGCCGATGGCGCCAGGGATGGTCGAGACTGCCGCAGACAGGGCAGGGTTCGCCGTCTGCCAGTCCATCACGCAAGGCGGCAACACTTTCACTGCGCACCGCTCGGCCACGTTCGATCACGGTGTTGACGGTTTGATGGTGCCCGCGCGCCTTCTCGAGTTGGCTCCTGGCCTGCTGGCCTTGCTTCAGGAGTGTGGCCAGCCGTGGCTCATCCTGTTGTATCCGGTCGACCAGGCGCCGGTGATGGTCGACGGCCCGACGGTATTGCTGCCAGCGGCTGCTGAGCTCGTCAAGAGCCAGCTGGCGTTGTGCGGCCTGGTCGAAGGCCCGTTGGGAAGCCTGCCGGGCTTCCTCGAGCTGGGAATGATCGCCCATCAACTGTGCCAGGGTGGCCTGCCAGTCATCGTGTTGTTGGCGGCGTCGTTGATGCTCGGCGCGGGCCTGCTGGTGTTCGGCATCCAGTTCGCCACGCTGTTTTTTGAGGTCGGCCTGGGTCCTTTCCTGCTGGGCCACCTGGTGTTCGAGATGGGCCAGATCCGCCGCCTGTTGACGGGCCTCGCGCAGCGCGGGTTCGGCGTGCTGGCGAGCTTGCCGTGCGGCTTCCATGGCCTGTTCTGCCGCCTCGTGAGCCTGTCGGTGCTGTGCCTGAGTCGCCTCGGCCTGCTTGAGCGCATCCAGGGTCCGGGTTTGCTTGTCTTGCTGCCGGGCGATGTCGTCGGGCAGCGAGGCCTGGCGGGTCAGGCGGTGGCGCTGTGGCAGAATCACCCGGCGCCACTCGCGATCGGCACGAGCCTGTTCCATGGCCTGCCAGTCCATGTCGGCCTGGCGTTGTTGGTGGCGCCCTTCGTCGAGGGCGTGGCGGAGACGCGCGTCGGTATCGTGCCAGCGTTGGCGCGCTTCGAGCCTGGCCTGCTGCTGTTGCAGATCGGTCAGGGCCTGACGGGCGCTCTCGGCCTGTCGTTCGAGTTCGCGGCGGGTCTCGGACTCGGCGGGCAGGTCATCGGCGAGCTTGGCTTCCAATGCGTCCACGGCCTTCTTGGCTTCGCTTGCGCGGCGATAGGCGGCGATGGATATCTCGGAATATTCGGCGGTGCCCGTCAGTCGTTCCAGCAGGTCGCTGCGCTCATTGTCGTCGGCCTTGAGGAAGGCGGCGAACTCGCTCTGGGCCAGCAGCACGGCACGGGTGAACTGGTCGAAGTTCAGGCCGAGCACGTCGGGTAGCAGGCGGTCGAACTCGCGTTTCTGAGTGGTCAGCAGGCGGTCGGCATCGAGGTCGCGCAATGACTGTTCCACTGCCTGAAGCCGCCCTTGAGCCTTCTCGCGGGCGCGGCGCACCGCCCAGCGGGCGCAGTAGCGGCGACCATCACGACCGAGGAAATCGACCTCGGCATGGCCACTGGCAGTGCCTCGCCTAAGCAAGGTACGTGGATCGGCGGTACTGAGTGTTTCGCCTTCCACATCGGGGAGCGGCGCATCGCGGCCGGGCGCCTGGCGAAGCCTGGGGGTGTTGCCGTACAAGGCCAGGCACAGGGCGTCGAGCAGGGTGCTCTTGCCGGCGCCAGTGGGCCCGGTAATGGCGAACAGGCCAGCCTCGCGCAGTGGGGATTCGGTGAAGTCGAGCTCCAGCGGACCGGGCAGCGAGGCCAGGTTGGCAAGACGCAGCGAGAGAATCTTCATGGGTGAGACTCCGCTCGGGCATCATCCGTGGCGTCGCTGTCCAGCACCTGCTGTTGCAGTTGGTTGAAATCCGCCATCACATCGGGGCCTGGCGGCTCGCCCCAGTGTGCCTTCCAGGTCAGCTCGAACAGCCGCTGTGGGCCCATTTCTTCAAGGGTGACACGTGTCTTGGGAGCCTCTCTGTCGATATCCGGCAAGCGGCGTGTGAGACGCAGCAAGCGCATGGCCTTTCCGTCCAGGGCCGCTTCGACGCGGGCACGAAGATCCGGCACCGGGGCGTCGAGCATCACGCTGACCTGAAGCCACGGCCAGCGTTCACGCGGCAGTGCCGGGTCGTCCTCCAGCGCCGCGAGGCTGGCCAGTACCGCATCGAGTGGTGCCGGGCCGATGCGCTGCATGGCCACCGGGCGTGGCACCGGGATCGTCTCGGTACCGTGCAGCGCATCACCCGACAGCCGGACTTCCACCACTTGGTGTGGATAGTCAACCTCGCTGAAGTCCAGCGGCAGAGGGCTGCCGCTGTAGCGAATACGTGGCTCGCCGACCTGCTGGGCACGGTGCAGGTGGCCGAGTGCCACGTAGGCGATCTCGGCGGGAAACAGGCCAGCCGAGATCGATTCTTCTCCGCCGATCACGATCGGGCGTTCACTTGATTCGGAGACTTGCGCGCCATGCAGATGGGCATGGCTCATCGCCACTAGTGCCTGGCCTGGCTCGCGGCGCTCCCGCGCGGCGGCGAACAGCTGTTGATGCACATGAGTGATACCCTCGACATACTCATTGCGGGGCGTTTTTGCGCTCTCGGCACTTTCCTCTTGGTCGCCTGGCTTGCCGCCGAGGTGATGCCCGGTGACCTCCGCAGGGCGCAGAAAGGGCAGTGCCAGGCACCAGGCGCGGGTCTGGGCGTCACTGTCGGTGAGCGGCACCAGCAACCGTTCGGCATCCAGTTGGCCGTCATCGAGCCAGTTGACCCGACCTAGTGCATGGGTGCCCAGGCGACGCATCAAAGGTGCGGGTAGTTCGATGCGGTTGCCGCTGTCGTGGTTGCCGGCGATCATCACGATATCGAGCTTGGGCAGGCGCTCATGGGCGGTAACGATGAAGTCGTACAACAGCTCCTGGGCGCGCAACGAGGGATTGACCACATCGAAGATATCTCCTGCCACCAGCAGCGCATCGGCGTCGCGCTCGACCAGTGTCTCGAGCAGCCAGTCGAGGAAGGCGCGGTGTTCGGTATGGCGCTCCTGGCCGTGGAAGCTCTGCCCCAGGTGCCAGTCGGCGGTGTGGATCAGTGTCAGCATCGGCCCCTCGGTCGCTCATCACGCGGCAAAAGCCGTAGTCTAACCCGAGTGCAGGCCATGAATCAGGAAGCCCGAATGTCCAAGCCTCCCTTGCATGACTGGGACCTCGCGCCGAAAGCGGCCATTGAATTGCAGAAGCACCTGGCAAGCGGGGTGGAGCTGGAGGATCGCCTCGACACGGTTCGTCATATCGCCGGGGTGGATATCGGTTTCGAGGCCGGTGGCGAGATCACCCGCGCGGCGGTGGTAGTACTGGCCTGGCCGCCAAGCGGAAGCGGCGAGTTCGAGGTGGTTGAGCAGGTGGTGCATCGCGAGCCAACGCGGATGCCCTATATACCCGGGCTGTTGTCGTTTCGCGAGGTACCTGCGGCCCTGGCTGCCTTCGATGAGCTGTCAACGACGCCACAACTGGTGATGGTCGATGGTCAGGGCATCGCTCATCTCCGACGCTTCGGTGTGGCGTCGCACCTGGGCCTGTGGCTGGATCTGCCGACTATCGGCATTGCCAAGTCACGGCTATGCGGGCGTCACGCCGAGCCTGGCAACGAGCGGGGCGACTGGGTGCCTCTGGTGCACAATGACGAGACCATCGGTGCCGTGCTGCGCTCCCGCGCCCAGGTCAATCCGGTGTTCGTCTCGCCCGGTCACCGCCTCTGCCTGTCATCCGCGCTTGAGTGGGTGGTGGCCTGCCTGGGGCGTACCAAGCTGCCGGAACCGACCCGGCTGGCGGATCGCCTGGCATCACAAAAGGCGTCACAAAAAGGATTTGATGGACCGCGAGGGCGAAGCGGTAGCCCGTGAGCGGCTTTCAGCGAGGTGTGGGGCAGCCATTACACGGGATTCAGCAACAAGGTCGATGCCGCGGGGCGTGGGGCTCAGGCGCAAGCTCGGCGAGGATGCCGGCCGCATCGAAACGGTGGCCGGGGTTGGCTATCGCTATCGGCGCGTCAGCCACAGCGAGGGCGGGAGACGATGATCGCGCCTGCGCAACAGCATGCCGTCAGGCCGAGCGGAGTCAATCATCGTCCAGCGCCTTGATGACACGCGCCGGGTTGCCGACAGCGACGACGTTGGCGGGGATGTCCTTGGTCACGACGGCGCCCGCGCCAATCACGCTGTTCTCGCCGATGGTGACGCCAGCGAGCACGATGACACCTCCGCCCAGCCAGACATTATCCTCGATGGTAATGGGTTCACCCGCCAGCATTCTTTCCTTTGCGGTGCTCATAGGGCGTTTTTTCCTTGGTGACTTCTCGGGCAATGCTCAGCCAGGCATCGCTGAGCCAGCGTCCGGCGCGGTCGATGTCGTTTTCGTTGGCGCCGGCGTAGCCGAGTACCAGTCCCGGCTGGCCGGGTTTGCGCCAATAGTAGCCGGAAAGTGCTGATAGCCGCAGCCCGGCTTCGTTTCCCTGCCGAACCAGTTCGCGCTCCATCTCGTGACTCTCGAGGTAAGCGACCAGGTGCATGCCCGCGTGGCCGGAGGAGAGCTCGAGCCCGCGAGCAACCGCTGGCGCCAGGGCACGGCGCAGCGCCGCCTGGCGACTTCGGTAGCACTTGCGCATGCGCGCCACATGGCGGGAGAAATGGCCCTCGCTGATGAAGTCGGCCAGTGCCGCCTGGGCGACATATTGCCCCTCGCGATGCAGGCGGGCATTGATACGCCGGAAGCTGTCGACCAGCGAGGGTGGCAGCACCAGATAACCGAGTCTCAAGCCTGGATAGAGCACCTTGCTGAAGGTGCCGACATAGATCACCGGAGCGTCATCCATCAACCCCTGAAGCGAGGCGATCGGCGCACTGGAATAGCGAAATTCGCTGTCGTAGTCATCCTCGATGATCCAGGCACCATGCTGCTGAGCGATCGCCAATAGCGCCGTGCGGCGCGACAGTGGCAGGGTCGCGCCACGGGGATACTGGTGCGAGGGAGTCAGGTAGATCAGCTTGGGAGACGGCGTCTCGGCGGCAAGCGACGCGACATTCATGCCGTCCTCGTCCACCTCAACCGTCTGCAATGTCAGCCCCGCCGAGGCGAAACAGGCCTGGGCGCCGCCATACCCTGGCTCCTCCATCAACACGCTGTCACCCACGTCGGCAAGCAGCCGCGCGATCAACTCAAAGCCCTGCTGGGCGCCCTGGGTGATCAGGATCTGCTCCGGTCGGCAGCGCACCGAGCGCGACAATTGCAGGTAGTCGCAGAGGGCATCGCGCAGGCTGCTGACACCGCCGGCATTTTGATAATCGAACCAGTCGATGGGCGCACGCTGCTGGTGGCGCCGCAGCAAGCGTTGCCAGCGTTCACGCGGGAAACGATCCAGGGCGGGCACGCCGGGAGCAAAGGCGAGGTGTCGCTCGCTCGATGAGGCACTGAAATCAAGCAGTCGCTCGCCGCGTCGCGACAGGGCGACTGGTGCCGTATGGTCGGCGACCTTACGAGCCTGTGGGTCCCATTGCCACTCGGCAACGAACACGCCGGCACCCTGTCGCGATACCAGAAAGCCTTCGGCAACCAGGCGGTCGATGGCGCCCAGCACGGTGTTCCGGCCGATACCCAGGCTGGCGGCCAACTGCCGGGAAGAGGGCAGGGCGTGGCCGGTGCTAAGCTGCCCCTGCTGGATACCGCTACGCAAGGCATCATAAAGCCGCTGGCCAAGCGTTCGGTCATCGGGTGTGGAGAGCTGCAGGTTCAGGGCCTCCTGAATCCACAGTCGATGGGCGTTGGGATCTGCCACTGGTTCCTCATGAATAGGCAAGACTGGTTCTTCTTGGGGAACCATTATGCCGGCAGACTGACGCTTCGTCACATCCAGACAGTGAGCCTTGCCATGATCACGATCTCCCAAGCGACACGCGAACAGCTCGACGAGCTGGTGCCTCTGGTCGATGGCTACCGCCAGTTCTATCGTCAACCCAGTGACCCCGATGGCGTCCGCCATTTCATGGCGCAGCGCTTCGACAAGGGCGATGCGCATGTGCTGCTGGCTCTCGATGAAGACAATCGCGCCATTGGTTTCGCGCAGCTGTTTCCGGTGCCTTCGACGACGAGCCTGGCAACGCGCTGGATACTCAACGACCTGTTCGTCATGCCCGAGTCACGCTGTGAAGGGGCCGGAAGTGCCTTGCTGGAAGCCGCGCGCGACCTGGCGCGTTCCCAGGGTGTGCCACAACTGATGCTACGCACACAGGTGGAAAACAGCGTGGCCAAGGCCCGCTACCAGGCACTTGGCTGGCAGCGCGACACGGCCTTCGATACCTACCTGATCACTGCCTGAGACCTTCGAGAGTGGGTGCCATGACGCCTGAAACCAATGACTACGGCCAGCCGGTGGGTCCTGACATCGTGGGATGGGAGCCGTCCGCCGGGCTTGAGCCTTCGCTGATCAGCGGGCGTTTCTGCCGGCTGGAGCCATTGAACGCGGACAACCATGTCGCGAGCCTGTGGCAAGCGTGGCGGGAGCCGGCCCCGGAGTTCGACCATGACCCTGAAGCGCTTGCCCGCTGGACCTATCTGGGTGGCCGACCGTTCAACGACGAGAGTGGTTGCCGTGCCTGGCTGACGCGCATGAGTGGCGACCGGGAGCTGCTTTGCTATGCCGTTGTCGACCTCGCCGATGGTCACGCGGTGGGCATGGCGGCATATCTCAATGAGATACCCGTCGATGGCCGGGTCGAGATCGGCCATCTCAGCTTTTCGCCACGCATGGCGCGTACGGTGATGTCCAGCGAGGCGCTGATGTTGATGATGGCCGAGGCTTTCGACAAGGGCTACCGGCGCCTGGAATGGAAGTGCGATGCGCTGAATGCTCCCTCCCGCCGTGCCGCCGAGCGGCTGGGATTTTGCTTCGAGGGCATCTTCCGCCAGCATCGTGTGGTAGCGGGGCGCAACCGCGACACGGCCTGGTTCTCGGTGCTTGATGAGGAATGGCCGGCGATTCGCGATTGCCACCGACGCTGGCTGGCCCCCGCGAACTTCGATAACGAGGGTCGCCAGCGCCAGTCACTGTCATCGATGATCGCCGCGTCGCGGTCACCCAGCTTGCTGTATTGAGGAGTCACATATGCACTGGCCCGTCCAGTTTCGCATGCAGGAACACGCAGCGTGCCATCGGCTAATCGGAACGGCGCCCTTTGCGACCCTGATCAGCACAATCCCCGGAGCTCAACTGAATGCCGATCATCTGCCATTGTTGTTGATGCCGGCGAGCGATGATCAGGGGCAGGACCGTTTGGTGGGCCATATTGCGCGTGCCAACCCGCTCACCAAACATCTCGGAAGTGCCGTGGACCATGTCGAGGCGCTGGCCATCTTTCATGGTCCTCATGCCTATATCACGCCGAGCTGGTACCCGGCCAAGCGCGAACACGGCAAGGTGGTGCCGACCTGGAATTATCAGGTGGTGCACGCGCATGGCAGGCTGCGTCTGATCGACGATACGGATTGGTTGCGTGATGTGGTGACCGCGCTCACCGAGCGCTTCGAGGGCGATCGGCAATCCCCCTGGCGGGTCAGTGATGCGCCCGACGAGTATCTCGCGGCGATGTGCCGCGCCATCGTCGGGGTCGAGATCACCATCGAACGCCTGGAAGGTAAACACAAGGCGAGCCAGCACAAACCGCTCGCCGAGCGCCAGGCGATCCAGCGAGGATTGCGAGTCGAGTATGGCTATGGTGACCAGGACGCTGCCTGTCTCAGCGGCATGACGCCAAGTGAAAGTTAGACGATATCCAGCGGCGTCTTGTGGCTGGGTGCCGGGAAGGCGGCGTCCAGGCGCGCGATGGCTTGATCATCGAGGTGAATAGTCAGTGCGGAGGCGTTCTGCTCGACGTGTTCTAGTTGGGTCGCCTTGGGGATCGCGATGACATCGCGTCGGCCTTCCGCTGGGCGAATCGCCCAGGCCAGCAGCAGTTGGGTCGGGGTGATGCCAAGGCCCGATGCCACGTCCAGTATCTCGGGATGAGACAGCAATTCACGACGCAGGCTTCCGGCCTGGGCCAGCGGGCAGTAGGCCATGGTCGGGATGCCGCGGGCGCGTTGCCAGGGCAGCAAGGAGTGTTCGATGCCGCGTGAGCCGAGATGGTAGAGCACCTGGTTCACCGCGCAGGCATCACCGCCGGGCACCTCGGCAAGCTGGGCCATCTCATCGATGTCGAAGTTCGATACCCCAAAGCGATGGATCTTGCCGCTGGCCTGCAGTCGCTCGAACGCCTCGAGCGTTTCTGCCAGGGGTACGTTGCCCGGCCAGTGCAGCAGGTAGAGGTCCAGATGATCGGTACCTAGCCGGGCCAGGCTGCGCTCACAGGCGGCGATGGCGTCATCACGTCCAGCGTTCCATGGGTAGACCTTGGAGACCAGAAAGGCCTCGTCGCGTCGGCCCACCAGTGCCTCGCCGACAACCTCCTCGGCACCTCCATCGGCGTACATCTCGGCGGTATCGATCAGCCTGAGACCGTGTTCCAGCCCGGCCTGGAGCGCGCGAACCTCATCGCGTCTGGGCGCAAGACCTTCACCCATGTACCAGGTGCCCTGGCCGATGGACGGTAGATCGATCGACGCAAGCTCGCCTTGGGCAGCCAGGTTGACGTGAGGCTGGGATGTGCGGCTCATGGTGATTCGCTCTCCTGTCGGGAATGATTCAATCATGCTGTGACAGCCTGCAACGCTTTGCAATTCATGATCGCTGCGCGGACTATAGTGAGCCGTATTACCTGCCGAGCTCTGCCATGACCGTTGCTGAATCGTCGGATTCACTGCCCCTTGCCGCCAGTCGTCGCTGGGTTGAGACCTTCGTGGTTGCCCATGATGTCTGCCCGTTCGCCGGACGAGAGCTTGCGCGCGACACCATCCGCTATGTGGAAGTGGACGCCGCGGACCTGGAACGGGCGCTGCTTGAGGTGATCAATGAGTGCCGCCTGCTCGATAGTCACCCTGGAATCGAGACGACCCTGCTGGTGCTGACGGGTGGCCTCGAGGCGTTCGAGGATTACCTGGATGCGCTGGCCATCGCCGAGGCACTGCTCATCGACCAGGGCTATGAAGGAATCTACCAACTGGCGAGTTTTCATCCCGACTACTGCTTCGCGGATGCCACGTCCGATGATCCCGCCAACTACACCAACCGTTCGCCATGGCCGATGCTGCACCTGCTGCGCGAAGCGGGCCTCGAGAAAGCGCTTGCCCATCACCCCGACCCCGAGGGCATTCCAGCGCGCAATATCGAGAGAATGCGTGCGTTCGGCGATGCACGGCTCGCCGCGACGCTGGACGCCTTGCGCCAACCCGAGCCTGATGGCCGACATTGATGCGCGGTGGCCGGTCGCGTGGCGACAGGGTAGTCTCGTCACGTTGTTGGTTTTTCACCACAGGACTGGAGGAATGACAATGCGACAGGTAACCCGCGCCGGAGAGCCGGTGGATGTGGCTGGAGAGTTTCCAAGTGTTGGCCAGGCGGCGCCGCCACTGACTCTGACCAATACCGACTTGGCCGACGTGACACTTGCCGACTACGCCGGCAAGCGCAAGGTGCTCAACATCATCCCCAGCGTCGATACGCCGACCTGTGCGATGTCGACGCGCAAGTTCAACGAGCTGGCATCGAACATGGCCGATACCGTGGTGCTGGTGGTATCCGCCGACCTGCCGTTTGCCGCCAAGCGCTTCTGTGGCGCCGAGGGGTTGGATAACGTCGAGACGCTTTCCACCTTCCGCCATCCGGAGTTTCTCGAGGCATGGGGCGTGGCGTTGTGCAGCGGCGTGATGAGCGGCCTGTGCGCGCGTGGCGTGGTGGTGCTCGATGACAACGACCAGGTGATTCACAGCCAACTGGTCGAGGAAATCAAGGACCAACCGGATTACGACGCAGCACTTGCTGCCTTGTCCTGAGCGCCGATTGGCGTCAGGGTGGGCGGAGCATGCTGGCAGGTTGTTCGGCAAAGCCGGCTACACTGTTTCAAGCAGGACTATGTTCAAGAAGGACTGTGTTCAAGCAGGACTATGTTAAAGACCTCTTCCAAGGTCATTTCAATCGACAAGGAGCGACACCATGAGCATCACCAAGACAGCTTCCGCCCGCTGGCAGGGCGGCCTCAAGAATGGCAAGGGGACGGTGTCCAGCGAAAGCGGTGTCTTGAAGGACACGCCCTATGATTTTCGCCAGCGTTTCGAGGGCGAGGCCGGCACCAACCCCGAGGAGCTGATTGGCGCTGCCCATGCCAGTTGCTTTTCGATGGCGCTGTCGATGATTCTCGGCGAGGCGGACATGGAAGCCGAGAGCATCGATACCACGGCGACCGTGACGCTGGCTCAGGACGACAGCGGCTTCAGCATTCCTGCCATTCACCTGGTGACACGGGTGAAAATGCCGGGCGCCGACAAGGCGGCTTTCGAAGAGTGTGCCGAGAAGGCAAAGGCGGGCTGCCCGATCTCCAAGCTGTTCAATGCCGAGATTACCCTCGAGGCGACGCTCGAGAGCTGATTTCCGAGCGTAAGGTCGATACCACGCCAAACGGCCACCTTCGGGTGGCCGTTTGGCGTTGGTGCGCATGGCTTAGTCTCGCTCGCTATGCTTGCGCGCGGCAGCCTTGACCAGCGCGCGAATCAGGCGTTGCTGCGGGCGGTTGAAGATCAGCCATTCAGGGTGCCATTGCACGCCGATCAGGAAGTCGTGGTCGCGGGACTCGATGCCCTGTACCAGGCCGTCGCGATCACGGGCGACGATTTCGATGCCTCGCCCGGCCTGGCGTACCGCCTGATGGTGGAGGCTGTTGATGCGACACCAGCTCACACCCAGCAAGCGATGCAGCTTGCTTGCCGCGACGATATCCACGGTCTTGCGCGGCAGCACGGTGCGCCGACGCTTGAGTCCTTCGTGAGAGGTGTAGATGTCCGGGTCCAGCGTGCCACCCAGATAGACATTGATCAGTTGGGCACCACGACAGATGCCGAGCACCGGCGTTGAAAGCGGTATGAAGCGTTCCAGCAACTCCAGCTCCAGTTCGTCGCGCTGAGGGTCGACACGCACGTCGAGCTGCACTTCGCTGTTATACAGATGGGCTTGGATATCGTCGCCGCCACCGATGATCAGGCCATCCAGACGGTCGGGTATCGGACGCGATGGCGACAGCCGGCGTGGACGTCCTCCATGACGCCATACCGCGAACCAGTCGAACAGCCAGGCGATATGGCTCTTGTCGTCGGAAGTGGTGATGCCGATCAGAGGCCGCGACTCGCTCACGATGCCCCCGCCCAGCCGCGCACCTTGCGCCACAGCCGTGCCAGCGGTGTCTGTGTGTGCCGTATCACGTAGTCGCTGGCGCGGGTCATCAGCGTTTCGCGGTCAGCGGCCAGTGCCTCGACAGCCAACCAGCGGTTCCACTCCACCACCGATCCCCAACCGGGTGCCGAGAGTCGGGCATCGGGAAGCCGATAGTGAAAGGTGGGGCGCGGCTTGACCAGCTTGTCGCGGAACAGTTCATGGGGAAAGTCCGGGCGCAGGAAGGCAAACAAGGGTGTCATGTCCAGTTCGCGATTGCGGGTCGGGTTGTGCTCGAGATAATCCTCGATCAGGGTGTCGATATCCGGGGCATAGTCGGGTTCGAGCACCTTGATGGCATAGGATTTCGGAAATGGATTGGCATGCGGCAAGACTTCCCGGGTGATGTCCACATCGATCTGCTCGCGTAGCCACTCGGCACAGAGCAGGTAGGCGCGCAGGTGATCGAGAAGGCTTCCCGCCTCGAGGCTTGGCACCTCGGGATTCAAATGCAACCCGAAGCCATAGAGCAAGCTGGCGTCGGTGCCCTTGGCACCATGTTCGCGCAGGGCATCGAACAGCCGGTCGAGCTCATCCAGCTCGTTCCAGGGTACCGGGGGGCATACGATCTCGGTGGGGACCAGCCCGGTGACCACGTCGCCGATCAATTCGCGGGTGCGGGTGTGGAACTCCACATGCATCTGGTGTCGCTGCCGCTGCCACTCGCTGTCGTCCTTGAGCTTGGCCTCGAGCAGCGTATCGTCGGGGTGCGCATACTGGGTGTCGAGTTCGATCATGAAGTCGCCCCAGCGGGTGCCGCTGACCTTCAGCCGATGGGCACTGAGAGCGACGATGTCACCACCGAACAGGTCGCGGACCAGTTCGGCAGTATGCTGCGGGGGCAGGCCCGCGAACTCGACCTCGACGCCAACGCGACGCAGTTCTCCATCGGGATTGCAGGGTTCGGGTGGCGGTAGCGGCGTCATGACGGCATCCTGTGCGTGTCGATAGTGCCCATTCCTGAAAGATGGCCTGACGAGATGACCTTACGAAATGGCAGCTTTCGCAGCCTATCATAGATAACGGAGCCCCGATGTTGCCCAGATTGTGCTGCCCGAGTCGTCCTGCGGCCCTCCCTTACCGTTGGGGGCATGTGCTGGTCGGGCTCTGGCTGTCGCTGACGGTGTCGCTACTGCTTGCCCTGGCAGCCACCCCGGCGCATTCACAACAACTCGGCCTTGCCGGGCTGGTCGGCGGTGAGTCGGCTGAGGAAGCGCCCGACCCCGAGGCTTTCCAGGCGTCTCTCGAGCGGGTGATCAGCACCCTGGAAGACGCTGAGCAGCGAGGTGCGCTGCTCGAAAACCTGCGCGACCTCCAGGTAGCGAACAGTGAGCTTGCCGAGGAACGCGCGGCTCCTGAAAGACAGGGGCTGCTGGGTGCGCTGGCCGAGACCTTGAGCGATCTGGGAGAGCAGGCCGAGGCCGGTGGCTCTCCTCTGGATCAGTGGCGTGTGCAGCTCGAGCAGGGCTGGCAGGATCTGAGCAACCTGCTGGTCGATTCCGGCAACGCCGACCTGGTGCGCTTTCTGATCGAGGCGACCGTGCTTCTGGGCATCTGGGTAGGGCTGCTGGTGATACTGATCGCACTTGGCAGGCTTCTCGCCAGGCGCCGACAGTGGCCGCTGGACTTGCCCCGTGAACCCCGCGCCTGGCTTCTGGCCGTGCATTTTCTGCGCCGCATGCTGCCCTGGGCGCTGGCTTTCGGGCTGGTCCTGGGGCTCGCCCAACTGGTGCCACAAAGCCCAGGGCGCGCACTGGCGCTGGTGGTCGCCTATGTGGCGCTGTGCGGTCGCACGCTGTCGGTAGTGGTGGAAACCTTCGTCTCGGTGTTCACGCGTGGGCATCGTTTCGTCGCCGTGCAACTGATCCAGCAACATGCGCTGCGTTCGTTGTTCGTGATCGGTGCGCTGGTGGCGCTTGGTGATGCCTTCAACTCGACCCGCCTGTCGGCACTGATCGGCCTGGAGCTGGCGGGGCTGCTCTCGGTGCTGGCCAATATGCTGGCGGCGCTGCTCAGTGGCCGCTTCATCCTGCGCTTCAAGCGCCCGGTGAAGCATTTGATTCGCAATCGTCCCTATAGTCTGCGGCGCGACAGTGGCGGCGCTGCCGAGGTGGTGCGTGTACTGGGCGGACTTTGGCACGTGCCGGCGTTGCTGCTGGTGGTAGGCTCGTTGCTGGCGATATTCGTCAGTGTCGGCGATGTGGGCACGGCACTGGCACGGTCGATCATTTCCGCGGCGCTGCTGGTGCTGGCGCTGGTGGTTGCCGGATTGATCAGACGGCAGTCGGAAAGGCGCGTCAAACGGCGCCGTTCCAGTGAATACCGCAAACGGCTGGTGCGTTTCGGCTATACGCTCTCCCACGTGGCCACCTGGCTTGTCTTCGCCGAGTTGTCGTTGCAGGTATGGGGTGGATCGCTGCTCGGGATGGGCCAGCAGGGCGTGGCCAGCGCACGCATCGGCCAGGCATTGGTGGCCATTGCATTAACCGTGCTGATCGCCTGGCTGGTGTGGATATTCGCCGATACCGCTATCAAGCGTGCGCTGACCAGTTCTGCCCGCTCGCGGGGGCGGCGCGTCAATCTGGCGCGTGCCCAGACCATCACGCCGATGATCCGCAATGTGATCTTCGCCACCATCGTGATCATTGCGGCGATCGTCGGGCTTGCCAACCTGGGAGTCAACGTCACGCCACTGCTGGCCGGTGCCGGTGTCATTGGCCTGGCCATCGGCTTCGGTGCCCAGACCCTGGTACAGGACCTGATCACTGGTATTTTCATTCTCATCGAGGATTCACTGGCGGTGGACGACTTCGTGCGCATCAACGGCCATATGGGTACGGTGGAAGGCCTCACCCTGCGCACGGTACGTCTGCGCGACCTCGATGGTATCGTGCATATCATCACCTTCAGCCGTATCGAATCGATCCATAACATGTCGCGTCAGTTCGGGATCGCCTTGATGCGCCTGCGCATTCCCCATGACATGCCGATCGATGACGCCATCACCTTGATGCAGGAAACCGCCCAGGCGCTGCGCCAGGACCCGATGATGCGCCACCACATCTGGTCACCACTGGAAATGCAGGGGATACAGGGGTTCGAGGAAGGCTGCCCGATCCTGCGCATGCACTTTCGCACTGCACCGACCATGCAGTGGGACGTGTCGCGGGCCTTCAATCTGTTGCTCAAGCAGCGCATGGAAGCGCAATCTATCGACCTTGGCGTGCCGCGCTTGAGTGTGAGCATGGAAGGGCACGGCGGCGGACGCCTCGATGGCAGCAGCGAGCGAGGCGATGGTCGCGATGCCTCCGGCCGAGAGCCGGGGCAGGCTTTCCGTGCCGATCCCAGGGGGGCGTCACCCGACCCCTCTCAATAGCGGCATGCGCATCAACGGCTGATCGCCTCCCCCCCTCACTTCCTGGCGCGACTCTCGCCCCTTCAATATTTACCACCGCCATACCCGTGAGCGATACGCCACGGGTATTGCAGTGTGGGTGCTGATGCATATTCGACCAAAGATGTAGCAAAGTAAACGTTTACGAAAAGAAGGTAAGCGTTTACGTTTAGCGCATGCACGCCCTTGAGTGAGTCGATCAGGACCCGGCCATCAGGGAGCTATCCATCAGGGAGCTATCCATCAGGGAGCTATCCATCAGGGAGCAACCATAAGTGTTGCCAAAACACAGGAGCGACATCATGACGATCAAGGTCACCGTCTGGGGTGAGAACGTACACGAGCAGACCAACGAGGTCGTGGCACGCATCTACCCCGCTGGCATGCACAACTGCATCGCCGAGGCACTTAATGAGGATCCACACATTGAGGCCCGCGCGGTAACGCTTCAGGAGCCGGAGCACGGCTTGACCGAGGAGGTGCTGGAGAATACCGACGTACTGCTGTGGTGGGGACATGCTGCGCATGGCGATGTGCGCGACGAGATCGTCGACCGGGTTCAGGCGCGTGTGCTGCAGGGCATGGGGCTTCTGGCGCTGCACTCGGCGCACTACGCGAAGATCTTCAAGCGCCTGATGGGCACCACCTGTTCACTCAAGTGGCGCGAGGCGGGGGAGCGCGAGCGGTTGTGGGTGGTCAATCCAGGCCATCCCATCGTCCAGGGCGTGGGCGATTACCTCGAACTGCCGCATGCCGAGATGTACGGTGAGCCCTTCGCGGTGCCCAATCCCGATGAGGTGATCTTCATCAGTGGCTTCGAAGGTGGCGAGGTGTTTCGCTCGGGGCTGACCTACAAGCGCGGCAACGGCAAGATCTTCTACTTCCGCCCCGGTCACGAGACCTACCCGATCTACTACGACGACAAGGTGCGTCTGGTGCTCAAGAACGCCGTGAAATGGGCGCAACCGGAGGGGGCGCAGTGGATCGACAGCTGCCCCAACGTCCCCGCCGACCAGGCGCCCAATCCGGTGGAAATCAAGGGTGAGGGGCTGCACAAGCCCGGCGAGGAGGGCTTCAAATGATTCGACTGGCGATCATTGGCGCCGGCAGCATGGCTGGCGAACATGCCAAGCACTTCGGCCGGCTGCCCGGTGTCGAGGTGGCGGCAATCTGCGATCTCGATCACCACAAGGCCCATGGCCTCGCCACGCAGCATGGAATCGCCGATGTCTACACCGAACTCGATGCCATGCTTGCTCGGAAGGACATCCAGGCGGTCAGCAACGCCACGCCGGATGGAGTCCACAAGGTGACGACGCTCGCCGCGATTGCCGCTGGCAAACACATTCTCTGCGAGAAGCCACTGGCTACCAACGCGGGGGACGCCCGCGAAATGGCTGAAGCCGCAAGGGAAGCGGGGGTGATCAACATGATCAACCTGAGCTACCGCGATGCGCCGGCCATCCAGCACGCCCGTGAGCTGATCGCCGCGGGGGCCATCGGCCGAGTCATGCACGTCGATGCCAGCTACCTGCAGAGCTGGCTGGTCAGCCATGCCTGGGGGCGCTGGGATCAGGACAGCCAGTGGCTGTGGCGTCTCTCGGAAGGCCATGGCAGCAAGGGCGTGCTTGGCGATGTGGGCGTGCATATCCTTGACTTCGCAAGCTTCCCGGTAGGTGACATCAGCCGGGTCAACTGCCAGCTCAAGTGTTTCGACAAGGCGCCGGACAACCGCATCGGCGATTACCGGCTCGATGCCAACGACAGTGCGCTGATGCGCGTCGAATTCGCTAACGGGGCCCTGGGTACCGTGCAGGCCACCCGCTGGGCCACCGGGCACCACAATTCGCTCAAGCTGAGTGTCTATGGCGACCAGGGCGCGCTTAGCGTGGTGCTCGATGATGCCAAGGATCGCGTTCTCACCTGCCTGGGAGACGACGTGCATGCGGCGCGCTGGCGCTCGGTGCAAGCCCCTGCTACCCCAAGTATCTACCAGCGTTTCATCGACGGGATCGCAAGCGGCGTGAACGATCAGCCAGACTTCGCCCGCGGTGCCGAACTTCAGGGGGTTCTCGACGCCTGCTTCCAGTCGGATGCCGAGGATCGCAGCCTGGCAATGACAATGACAACAGGAGTTCTCGCATGATGATGTTTCGTGCACCTTCACTCACTTCGCGGCCACTGATCGCGGGGCTTCTTGCTGGCGGCATGGCGCTCGTCGCAAGCCATGCGTCGGCCATCGAGATCACCATCGCCTGTGGTGATGGGGGGGCGTCGGACTACTGTCCCGAACTTGCCCAGCAATGGGCCGAGAAGACCGGCAATGAGGTGGCAGTGGTCACCACGCCACAGTCCGCCAACGAGAAGTTGTCGTTGTACCAGCAGCTGCTTGGTAACCAGTCCGGCGATATCGACGTGCTGATGATCGATACCGTATGGCCGGGCCTGCTGGCGCCGCATCTCGTTGATCTTGCACAGTACCTTCCAGACGACCACACCGAGGGGTTCTTCCCGGCGATGATCGCCAACAACAGCGTGGATGGCCAACTACTGGCACTGCCCTGGTTCACGGATGCCGGGTTGCTCTATTACCGCACCGACCTGCTCGAGACGTACGGACACGAGGTGCCGGACACCTGGCAGCAACTGACCGATATCGCCCGCGAGATTCAGAACGCCGAGCGTGAAGCGGGCAACCAGAGAATGCACGGCTTTGTCTTCCAGGGTCGCGCCTACGAGGGGCTGACCACCAATGCACTGGAATGGATCGCCAGCTACGGTGGCGGCACCATCGTCGATGCCGAGGGCAACGTCACGGTCAACAATCCCCAGGCCGCCGACGCCTTGACACTGGCCGCCAGCTGGATAGGCGATATCAGCCCCGAGGGCGTGCGTAACTACATGGAGGAGGAAGCGCGCGGTGTCTTCCAGGCGGGTAATGCGGTTTTCATGCGCAACTGGCCCTATGCCTGGTCGTTGGGTCAGGCGGAGGGTACGGCCATCCAGGGCAAGTTTGCCGCCGCCCCCTTGCCCCATGGCCCCGAGGGCGAGTCGGTGGCTACCCTTGGCGGCTGGAGCTGGGCGGTATCGCGCTATTCGGAGCATCCTGAGGTCGCCGCCGACCTGGTGGCCTTCATGACTGCCCATGACCAGCAGAAGGCCCATGCCATTCGCTTCGGCATGAATCCCACCCGCGAGGCCCTCTACCAGGACGAGGAGGTGCTCGAGGCCCAACCGTTCATCGGCGAGCTCTACACCACACTGGTCGGCGGAGTGCCGCGCCCGGCCAGCGTCACCGGTGAGCACTATCCTCGGGTCTCCAATGCCTTCTTCAACCGCGTGCATCAGGTGTTGTCGGGTAACGCCGAGGCCTCCCAGGCTCTCGAGCAACTGGAAGGCGAACTCAGACGCCTGGGGCGTCGTGGGTGGTGACGCAGTGATGACCTCGCAGGCATGACTTATTTTGGGCACAATTATCCGCGGGACCTCGCGCGGATACTTCCACATTGTCGAGGTTCCGCATTGGCAATGCCCACAGGGACACTAGAAGACCCATGACCAGAGCGTCGGCCAAGGCGGCCACTATTCACGAAATCGCCAAGCGGGCCGGTGTGTCGATTGCCTCCGTCAGCCGTGCCCTGAATGGCAAACCGGGCATCAGCGAGGGTCTGCGAGAGCATATTCTCGCCATCAGCCGGGAAATCGACTATCGACCGAGCGCCGCCGCGCGACAACTGATCAGTGGCAAGGCCGCGGTGGTGGGCATCTCGTTGGGGCGTAAGGACATCGAGCTGCGCCCTTACTACATCCTGCTGTACCAGCACTTGACCCTGGCTCTGCATCGGCAGGGCATGGTGCCGGTCTTCTTCGCCCACGACCAGACCGCAAGGCTGCCGGACAGCGCCGGCGCGGCGATCCTGCTCGGTGAGTTTCCCGGTGATGCCCGCGAGGCCTGGCTTGGCGAGCGGCAGGTGCCGTGCGTTCGCGTTGGTGAATCGCCAAGCGGGTTTTCGGTGGGGCTCGATGAGCGACATGGCCTCTACCTGGCCACTCGGCACCTGGTCGAGCGCGGCCGCCGGCACATCGTCTTCGTGGGGGGGGAGCTTGCATCGCCGCACAAGCATCTCAGGCTGATGGGGTATCGTGACGCGCTGCACGAGGCAGGGCTGGAGGAGCGGCTGCTCAGCCTGCCCCACGAGGTCGTCGATGCGTCCCTGACCAGCTACCGTTACCTGAACCGCTGGCTCGTGTCGCTTGGCAAAGCGTCGACCGAGCCTGGGCATGATCTAGCCTTCGATAACCTGCCCTTCGATGCGCTGGCCTGCGCCACCGATGAATTGGCGCTGGGGTGCCTGGCGGCTCTGGAAGATCATGGCATCGGCGTTCCCCAGCAGGTGGCGGTCACCGGCTTCGATGACTTGCCGACCCTGGCCGACCAATTGACCACGGTACGCCAGGACATCGAGGCGGTTGCCGAGCGGGCGGTGGTGTTGCTGGGCGAGGCGCTGGCCGGCAAACCGGCGCAGCATGTCACCTTGCCAGTGGAGCTGATGGTTCGACAGACCAGTTGAGTGGCGCCCATCCTCACGTTTGCCCGGTGGAACCTGCTGCGCTTGGGCGCTGGTCCCTTTCGTTCGATGCATCCCGGACAGTGATCCTTGCACAGCCACCAGGCGGTCTTTTCACAGCCACCAGGCGGTCAAGGCGGCGCCGATCATGGCACTGGTCAGGGTCAGCACGGTGATGCCAACGCCACCCAGGCGTTGCCAGCGATCATGCAGCGTGACGGCGCGCATCAGACGCTCGCGCAGGGCATCGTGGTGGGAGCCGCGGGTATCGGACGGCAGCGAAAAATCATCGGCCAGGCCATCGCGCCAGAAGGGCGCATGGGTCAGGCCCAACCTTGCGCGCAAGCGGCCGAGATCGGAAAGCGTGGTGTAAAGGGCATCGTATTCGCTGCGGCAACGCTCATCGCCAAGCACCCGGGTGGCATCCTGGCGCAGCGCGGCGTGGGAACAGCGGGCGATGGCATCGCGAATGTCATCCTGGCTGGCATTCGGGGCAATGCCCAGGCGTCGGTAGAGGTCGCGCATGTCAGGCCGCCCTGGTCAGGTGGTCGTAGGCACTGCGGATACGCTGAAAGCGCCGTGAAGCCCGGGCGACCACGGCGTCGCCCTGGTGGTGGAAACGATCCGGATGATGCACCTGGGCAAGGCGCCGATAGGCCTTGCGTATCTCGCTGCGCGAGGCCCCTGGTGTCAGGCCCAGTACCGCTAGCGCCTGGCGGGTACGAACGCCACCCGGCGGCTGTTCATCACTGGTCTCGTGCTGCTCATGCCGCTCGCGGTGGGCAGACCCGCCTGCCTTGTTTTCCTGGCGTTGATGGTGCTGCTCACGCTGGGCTTGCTCTTGCCGGGTCCGCTCGCGCTTGGCATTGCCCTGCTGGTGGCGCGCCTCTCGCCAGCGTGGCCATGCGCCAGCCAGCTCGGCAAGCCAGCGGCGCATCCATGCGATCAGCGCGCTGCGTTGGCTGCTCGAAGGGTCAGCCTGAGCGTGGCCTTCCTCGGAGTGTTGCGGTTGAGGCCCCCAGAACGCCTGGCGGCTAGGGTCGGCCGGTGCTCGCCATGGCGTGCCGGTAAGCGATGCGAACAGCGGCGAGAAGTCATGCGGGGCGACCCCCAGCAGGTCGGCCAGAAACCCCAGTAAATGCTGCTGGGCAAGGGTTGGCGGCTTGGCGGGCGAGGCCAGGCGAATGGCCTGGCGCAGGAAGGCGTCGCCGTCCAGCTCGGCCTGATGTCGCGAAAGGAGCTCGCAGGCCAGCTGAATCGCGTCGAGATCCTGATCCGCGGCAATGCTCAGCAGGACGGTAAGGTCATGGCCATGGCGATGTCGTTGTGTCAGCGCTTCCAGGGCGGCATGTTCTACCTGGCCAATCGGGCCGCGCTGGGTCATGACCCAGGCCAACAGCAGGCATGCCGCAGTATCAGGCGGATGACGACTTTCCAGCAGCAACCGCTCGAAAGGCGAAAAGCGGTCGGCACTCATGGCCTGGCTCCGGGCATGGCGATCAGGGATTCATGGGGACGATTCGCTATGGTCGCCTTGCGGCTCGGGGATGGCAAGTCCCGGCGGCGTTTGGCGTCGGCCAAGTCGCTTGTCTCACGGCGCCAGGTTCTCGGGGCCGGTCCAAAACAGGACAGACCCGGTCTAGAAGTCCGATCGTACAAGGCGAACGCCTTGACGTACGTACTACAAGGCGTACACTTAATGGATGGTTGAACACTAAATAGCTGATCACAGATTAGAAGTACGCAGATTAGAAGAACGCAGATTTGAAGAACACAGAATAGTGAAACACTGACGAGGTGCGTCATGACTGGAATCACAGCAACCGAGGCGCGCAGCAACCTCTATCGGTTGATAGATGAAACCGCCGAGTCCCATCAACCGGTCGTCATCATGGGCAAGCGCAACAAAGCCGTCCTGGTATCCGAAGAAGACTGGTCGGCGATTCAGGAAACCCTGTACCTGCTCTCCGTGCCAGGTATGCGGGAGTCCATTCGTGAGGGAATGGACACCCCCGTGGATGAATGCGGCGAGGAACTGGACTGGTGACCTGGACGTTGGTTTACACCAAGCAAGCCCAGAAAGACGCAAAGAAGCTCGCTTCCAGCGGCCTCAAGCCAAAAGCCCAGGAATTGCTGGCACTGGTAGCCGAAGACCCCTACCGCAAGCCACCTCCGTTCGAGAAGCTCATTGGTGATCTTGACGGGGCCTATTCACGGCGTATCAATATTCAGCACCGTCTGGTCTACCAGGTGCTCGAGGAGGCGCGAGTGGTGAAAGTCCTCAGGCTCTGGAGCCACTATGAATGACGCATGACCCACCGTTTCTGTCGGGCAGCGTTTGCGCCGTTGTACAGGATTTGCCGACAAGCACCGCGTCAGGCCTTTCGAGTAACGGTCGGATTACTCTGCCGGATTCTGCGCCACGAATGACACCCACCCGCGACGTCTGATGGGCGTACAACATGACACTGGGCGGCTCAACCCGTCGACGCGTCTTGGCCCAGATTCTCGGGGCCGAAGCCATCCGGTAGCAACTCGTCCATGGTGTACTGGCGCAGTAGGTGACCTTGTGCGTCCACCACCATGATGCGGGTCGCGGCATCGGCGAATTCCCGGATGCGTTGGCGGCAGTCGCCGCAGGGCGTGCACAGGTGTTGGCCAGGGCCGATCACGTAGACCTCGCGGAGCTTTCGCTCACCGGCGCTGGCCATGGCGGCAATCGCCGAGGCCTCCGCGCAGAGGCCCTTGTAGTGGGCGACTTCCACATTGGCACCGACGTAGCGGGCACCGCTTTCGCTGATGACAAGCGCCCCTACCGGATGGTGCGAATAGGGGGCGTAGGCGCGGTCACGAACGGCCACCAGCTCGCGTGCGATCTCGGCGGGAATCTCCGCTGGTGGGGAGGTATCGCCACTCATGCCTGGTCACCTCGTTTGGCCTGGTCGTCACGCAACACTGTTTCCAGGGCAATGTGCATCATGTCGGCGAAGGTGCGTTCGCGATCATCGCTCGACAGTGAATCGCCCTTGAGGATGTGGTCGGACACCGTGCAGATGGTCATTGCCCGGGCGCCGAATTCGGCGGCCACGCCGTACATGCCGGCGGCTTCCATCTCCACGCCGACGATGCCATAGCGCTTGAGCAGCTCGGCGGTTTCCGGGCGCGGATCATAGAACAGGTCCGCCGAGAACAGGTTGCCCACCTTGACCGGTACGCCTCGGGCCTCGGCGGCATCCACGGCATGGCGTGTCAACGCGAAGTCGGCGATGGCGGCGAAGTCCATGCCGGCGAAGCGGCTGCGGTTGACGCCGGAATCGGTGCAGGCGCCCATGCCGATCACCACGTCGCGCACCGCCACGTCATCGCGCACGGCACCGCACGATCCCACGCGGATCACATTGCGGACGTCGAAATCGGTGATCAGCTCCTTGGCATAGATGGACACCGAGGGAATGCCCATGCCGTGGCCCATGACGGAAATCGGGCGCCCCTGGTAGTGGCCGGTGTAGCCGAACATGTTGCGCACGCTGTTGACCAGGCGGGCATCCTCGAGAAAGGTCTCGGCAATGTACTTGGCGCGCAGCGGGTCGCCGGGCATCAGCACGGTATCGGCGAAGTCGCCGCGCTGGGCCTTGATATGGGGAGTCGCCATTACAGGCCTCCTGGGCTTGTAGAATGATCTGAAGTGCGGTGGGACCTCGTGGAGATGGCGATAAAGCTTTCGCCGTCATCCATGGGCGGCAGGCCAAACCAGCTGGCAAGACTCTGGCCGATATCGGCGAAGGTCGCGCGCGCCCCTAGCGAGCCGGGCTCTAGGCCGGCGCCGCTCACCAGCACCGGGATGTGCTCACGGGTGTGGTCGGTGCCTGGCCAGGTGGGGTCGCAGCCATGGTCGGCGGTCAGGATCAGCAGGTCATCCGGGGCAAGCCGTTCCAGCAACTCGGGCAGCATGGCATCGAAGTGCTCGAGGGCTGCGGCGTAGCCCGCGACGTCGCGACGGTGGCCGAAGACCATGTCGAAATCGACGAAGTTGGTCATCACCAGCGAGCGCTCGCCGGACTCATCGATGGCCGCCAGGGTGGCGCTCATCAGGGCGTCGTGGCCGCTGGCCTTGACGCTGCGCGAGATGCCGCAGTGGGCATAGATATCAGCGATCTTGCCGATGGCGATCACCTCGCCGCCGTCATCGTGCAGTTTCTGCAGCACGGTGGGGGCGGGTGGCTCGACGCTGTAGTCGCGGCGATTGGCGGTTCTCGCGAAGTCGGCGGCGGTGCTTCCGCTGAACGGGCGGGCGATGACCCGGCCGATGTTGTAGGGCTCGAGCAGTTCACGCGCCGTCTCGCACACTTGATAGAGGCGTTGCAGACCGAAGGTTTCCTCGTGAGCGGCGATCTGGAACACCGAATCCGCCGAGGTGTAGACGATGGGCTTGCCGGAGGTGACATGCGCCTCGCCAAGCCGGGCGATGATCTCGGTGCCCGAGGCGTGGCAATTGCCGAGCACTCCCGGCAACCCGGCTTCGCTCACCAGGGCATCGAGCAAGGCGGAGGGGAAGCTGTCCTGCTTGTCGGGAAAATAGCCCCAGTCGAAGCGCACCGGCACACCGGCGATTTCCCAATGGCCGGAAGGGGTGTCCTTGCCGGAGGAGAGCTCGCGGGCAAAGCCGTGACGGCCCGTGATGCCTGTGGGCACGGCCACCCCCTCTGCCCAGCCGCCGGTGCTTTCGCGGTGGGCATGATAAAGGCCAAGGCTTGCCAGGTTGGGTAGCCTCAACGGACCGCTGCGGCCCTGTTCTCCGGCGATCTCGCACTCGCCCCGCGCGCAGGCGGCGGCGATATGGCCAAGGGTATCGGCGCCGGCATCGCCGAAACGCTCGGCATCCGGCGCGCTGCCGATGCCGAAGGAGTCGAGCACCAGCACGATGGCACGTGTCATGGGGCCTCCCGACGAATCACGTCATGGATCAGTGTAGGGGGTGCGGTGGTGGAGTCATCCACCGTCATGGCACCCAGTATTTGCCTCTCTGCCTCGTCGGCATCGGCGTCGCTTGCCGCGTGGATCATCGCCAGCGGGCGTTGGCCATCCACCTGCTCGCCGATCGATGCGATGTGGGTCAGGCCAACGGATGGGTCGATGACATCCGCGGGGTTCCGCCGGCCACCACCCAGTGCCACCACGGCGAGCCCGACGGCGCGAGTGTCGATCCTCATGACCCGGCCTGCCTGGCGGGTATACACGGGGCGCATGACCGGCGCCGTGGGCAGGTAGTGGCCGGGGCGCTCGAGCAGGTCGCCTGGACCGCCGAGACCCGCCACCATGCGGGAGAATCGCTCGGCGGCGGCGCCCGAGGACAGGGTCTCGTCGAGTCGTGCAAGGGCCAGGTCACGGGAGGCCGCCAGGCCGCCGGCCATCAGCAGCTCGGCGGCAAGCGTCCGAGTGACATCGAGTAGACGGCCGTGGCGCTTCTCACCGCTCAACAGGCGCAGCGCCTCGTGGATCTCGATGGCATTGCCGGCGCACGGCGCCAGCGGCTGGCTCATGTCGCTGACCACCGCCGTGGTCGGCGTGCCGGCGCGGCTTGCCACTTCGGCGATGACCCCGGCGAGCTCGCGCGCCGCCTCGGGTGTTGGCATGAACGCGCCACTGCCGACCTTGACGTCCATCACCAGCGCATCCAGGCCGCAGGCCAGCTTCTTGCCGAGTATTGAGCTTACGATCAGTGGCAGCGATTCCACGGTGGCGGTGACATCACGTACCGCGTAGAGCCGCTTGTCGGCGGGCGCCAGGTCGGCGGTCTGGCCGATGATCGCCACCCCGACCTCCTTGACCAGTGCACGAAAGGTGGCGGTATCGGGGCTGATCGAATAACCGGGAATCGCCTCGAGCTTATCCAGCGTACCGCCGGTGTGGCCTAGGCCACGGCCGGAAATCATCGGCACATGGCCGCCACAGGCGGCGATCCAGGGGCCAAGCACCAGCGAGACGAGGTCGCCCACACCGCCCGTGGAGTGCTTGTCGAGCACCGGACCTGGAAGGTCCAGGTCGTTCCACTCGAGCACCTGGCCGGAATCGCGGATCGCCTCGGTGAGTGCCACGGTCTCGGCGGTATTCATGCCGTTGAGCATGATCGCCATGGCCAGTGCACCAACCTGTGCATCTCCCAGGCTGCCGTCGCTGATACCCGCGACCAGTTGGTGAATCGCCTCGCTGTCGAGCGCCTTGCCATCACGCTTGGCGCGGATCAACTCCTGGGGAAGGGCGGCGCGGGTGGCCATCAATAGCCTCCCGAAGACGCCGGGTCGCGGTTCATGATGCCAAGGGTCTCGAGGAGGTTGTCGAGCAGGCCCGAGGCACCGAAGCGGAAGTGCGCCGGAGTGATCCAGGCCTTGCCCATCAGCCGCTCGGCCAGCGCCAGATACGCTTCGGCATCCTCGACGGTACGCACGCCGCCGGCGGCCTTGAAGCCGACCTGCTGGCCTGTGCGTGCGGCGTGTTCCTTGATCACCGTGAGCATGATCTCGGCGGCTTCAAGAGTGGCATTGGTCTCGACCTTGCCGGTGGAGGTCTTGATGAAGTCGGCACCACCTTCGATGGCCAGTTCACTCGCCCGGCGGATAAGTGCGGGGTCGGCAAGCTCGCCAGTCTCGAGGATGACCTTGAGCTGTGCGCTGCCGGCGGCCTGGTGGCAGGCGGCGACCAGCTCCACACCCACCTCTTCGTTACCCGCCAACAGGGCGCGATAGGGGAAGACGACATCCACTTCGTCGGCACCCGAGGCCACGGCGTCACGGGTTTCGCGAGCGGCGGCCATGATGTCGTCATTGCCGTGGGGGAAGTTGGTCACCGTGGCGATGCGGATCGCGTCGTTCTGCTGGTAGGCGGTGAGGGCGCGGCGAGCGGTCACCACGAAGGCCGGGTAGACGCACAGTGCCGCTGGTGCGCCAACGGGGGTTCTGGCGCGCTGGCAGAGGGCTTCGATGGTGGCATCGGTGTCGGTGTCGTTGAGGCTGGTGAGGTCCATCAGTGCCAGCGCCTGACGGGCTATCTGCTGGCGCTGCTGGGAAATGGTGTCGGTCATGGTGGAATCCGCCGAGTGGTTGAGTGGCGTGAGATGGCGCCGCGGCACATGGCCGCGGCGCTCGGTAGTGTCGTGATCCGCGCAATGACGCGTGACAATGTTGCAACGCCTGCGCGCGATCAGCCCAGCGCCCCTAGCGCCAGGAAGAACCCGGCGATGGAGGCGGACATCAGGTTGGACAGGGTACCCGCCAGCACCGCCTTGATGCCAAACCGGGCAATATCGTGACGGCGGCTCGGGGCAATGCTGCCAAGTCCCCCCAGCAGGATGGCGATCGACGACAGGTTGGCGAAACCACACAACGCGAAGGAGAGAATCGCCATGGTGTGGGGCGTCATCGCCTGGCCCGTGGCCGCGACGACCTGCTCGCCATCCAGGTAGGGCGCCAGATTGATATAGGCGACAAACTCGTTGACCACCAGCTTCTGGCCGATGAAGGAGCCGGCAAGCGTGGCTTCTTCCCAGGGCACACCGAGCAGGAACGCCAGCGGTGCGAACAGCCAGCCAAGAATCAGCTCGAGGCTCAAGCTTTCCATGCCGAACCAGCCACCCATGCCACCCAGCATGCCGTTGATCAGCGCGATCAGGCCGATGAAGGCCAGCAGCATGGCACCGACGTTTGCGGCGAGCTTCATGCCTGAAGTGGCGCCGGAAGCGGCGGCATCCAGCACATTGGCGGGGCGGTCCTCTTCTTCCTCGAGCCGGGCCTCTGCTTCGGAGACGCTGTCCTCGGGCGCTTCGGTTTCCGGCATGATCAATTTGGCGAACAGCAGCCCGCCCGGTGCGGCCATGAATGATGCCGCCACCAGATATTCCATGGGAATGCCCAGGGCCGCGTAGCCGGCGAGCACCGAGCCCGCCACCGATGCCAGGCCGCCACACATCACCGCGAACAGCTGCGAAGGTGTCATGCGGGCGATAAAGGGACGTACCACCAGCGGTGCTTCGGTCTGGCCGACGAAGATGTTGGCGGTGGCCGAAAGCGACTCGGTGCGCGATGTGCCAAGTGCCTTCTGCAGTGCGCCACCGAGAATGCGGATCACCCACTGCATGATGCCGAGGTAGTACAGCACGGCGATCAGTGAAGAGAAGAAGATGATCACCGGCAACACCTTGATGGCGAACACGAAGCCGATGTTTTCCACATCGGCAAGGCCACCGAACAGGAAGTCGATGCCGTCATTGGCATACATCACCACCTGGCTTACGGCCCCGGAGATGGTCGCAAGCACCGATTGCCCGAAGGGCACATAGAGGACGAAGGCGCCGATGCCCGCCTGTATGGCGAAGGCACCAAGCACGGTACGCAGGCGTATCGAGCGGCGGTTGGTCGAAAATACCAGGGCGATGGCAACCAGGGTCACCATGCCCACCAGGCTCATTATCAGGGTCATGACAGCACCTATTGTATGGGCGTTATGTGTTACAGGAAGTTGAACTTAACGCTGTAGATCATGGCGTTCTGGTAGGCATTCGGTGTGCCCAGCTTGTTGTCGGCATAGCGATACTGGATGCCGGTAGTGATGCGCTCGTGTGGATGCCACCACAGGCTGACGGCGCCATTGGTGCCAACCTCATCGGCCTTGTCGCCGATATAATTCTGCGTCAAGTAATCGTCGTCACGGGCAAACGTCTGTTCGTGCCAGTTGGTGACGCTGAAGGCCTGGTCGAAGGCACTGAAATCGTAGCCTGCCACCCAGCCGGCCATGTAGCCATTCATGCCAGTGTAGCCATCGCTCTGAACCCGCGCGGCGCCGATGAACGGCTTGATCCACACGCCATTCTCGAAGGTGTGCCGGTAACCCAGGCCGAGGATCTGATCCTGCTCGCGTGCGTCAAACCCGTAGTCGCGGAAGTCGTAGACATGGGCGTAAAGCGAAAATGGCGAATCACCCAGATAGAGGTGCGAGGTCACCTTGGCGGCGCTGCGCAGGTTATCCTGGCCGCCACTTGCCTCATCGAACCGATCGTTGGTGGGGTTTTCCAGGTCGGCAAAGCCATAGAATTCACCCCACTCGAAACCCACTCCGCCCTCGAGTTCCAGGTACATGAAATCGCTCTTGGCGGCATTGCTGGCGGTGCGCTGTTCGGTGCCGTCGGACCAGTCGAGATAGTTGACCGAAAAGTTGGCGAACGACCACAGCGGCTCGAGCGCCATGGCTTGGCTGCTGGCAACCGCCAGGAGTGTGCCGGCGCCCATTCCGAGCAGAGAAGGGATGCGGGAAAACGTCATGAGGACCTCGCGATTTATGATTGTGATGAACCGTTGTGATGAACCGATAAGACAGGGTGGTGATACTGATGTGAACGCTATAACATGTTTTGTGATTTTTCTAACATTTTTTTGTCACAGCGTGTCCCTGAAGGCCAAGCACCTGTTCAATGGCACGCATTCGATACCCGCTGGAGGTGTTGCGGCTCAATCGCCTGAATCCCCGCTAACGCGGCTATCAAGCCTTGCAAACCGTCATCGGCAGCGGTTCGGTGGATATGGCTTTTCCCGTCAAGCTGGCCCAGCATAGAGCCAAGCTTGAACTGTCAAACACTGGCACTCGATCACTCAAGCACTCGATCACTCGAGCGCAATCAGTCAATTCGGGAGGTGGAGGTTTCATGAACGGCCGAAGTGCCATGCGCCTGGCCAGGCTTCAGGAGGCCCTGGTGGGAGGCGGTACCATCCACCTCAGTGAGGCCGCAAGGTTGTGCGGGGTCTCGGAAATGACCATCCGCCGCGATGTGGCGGCAAGTGATGGGGCGATCGTATTCATCGGAGGGCGGCTGGTGATGGCGGACAACCCGCAGTTCGCGCCGGTCTACGATCTCGACGAGCAGCGAGGTAGCCACTACTTCGCCAAGCAACGGCTATGTCATGAGGCGGCGGCATTCATCGAGGAGGGCGATACCCTGTTCATCGACTGCGGCACCACCTTGATGCCGTTGGTGAGCCTTCTGTCGTCTTTCAACGCGCTGACGGTAGTGACCTACGCGCTCAACGTGGCCAGTGCGGTGGCGGCATTGCCCGGGGTGAGGTTGATTCTACTCGGCGGCCTCTATCATGACTCGTCGCAATCGTTCGGTAGCGACGATATGGATGAAGCCATCGAGCGCCTGGGCATCAACAAGGCCTTCATTTCGGCAGCGGGTGTCGACCCCGAGCGTGGGGTGAGTTGCTTTCACTTCCACGAAGTGGCGCCCAAGCGGGCCGCCATCGCCGCCGCTACACAGTGCATCCTGGTGGTCGACGAGACCAAGCTCGGGGTGATTCGACCGGCCCGGTTTGCCGGCCTCGAAGCGTTCGACGTGCTGATCTGCGATGGCGAGGCGGGGCAGGCTCTGTCTAGCTGGCAACGACACGCCACCGCGACCCGTATACGAATCCTGCTGGCATGATGTCTCCTGATCGATTCCCCTCGATAGCCTGGTGGGTCTGATGTGTTATCAGTCGTTTTGATCGACTAAATCACGAGCTAGGTCAAGGCGGCACATTTTCGCAGTTGCTATCTTGCAGGTAAGGCTTCACTTGTCTACGCACCCCTGGGCCCAAGTGGAGTGTGATTGATCCATCTACCTGAGGGTTCATCATGCAAGCTTCCGATGTCATGACCAGAAATGTCATTTCCGTGTCGCCCGACAGCGAGGTTCGCGAGATCGCAAGCCTGCTTCTCGAGCACGCTATCAGTGCGGTACCTGTGGTGAATGCGGCGGGCAAGGTACTGGGTATCGTCAGTGAGGGAGACCTGATGCGTCGTGTCGAGCAACAGGAAGAGCGCCACAAATCGTGGTGGCTGAAGCTTTTCACTGGGCATGATGCCGGTGACTATGTGAAATCCCACGGACGCCTGGCCCATGAGGTGATGACGCCCGAGCCGATCACCATCGACGAAGCGATGCCGCTGCATCGCATTGCGGCACTGCTTGAAAAGCACCGCATCAAGCGGGTGCCGGTAGTGAGTAACGGTAAGTTGACCGGCATCGTCAGTCGCTCCAACCTGCTTCGTGGTTTCTCGGTCACAGAGCTCGATGCCAGGGTATCCACGGATGACAAGGACATTCGCCGGGCGATTCTGGATGAGCTGGAGGCCAACACCAACGTGATGGTCGACCATATCAATGTGATGGTCTCTGACGGCAAGGTGCAGCTTTGGGGATTGGTGGAGAGCCATGACGAGAGGATGGCGGTGCAGGTCGCCGCGGAAAACGTCTCCGGGGTGAAGTCCGTCGAGAATAACCTCGGCTACATGCCGCGCGGGTATGGCGGCGCCTGAGTCCCCTTGTGGCCATCTCGTTCAGCCGACGACACGACATCAGAGGCGGCCAACTGGCCGCCTCTGACATTCTGTTGAGATAGTCGCTGGGATTGGTCGTTGAGATAGCCGTTGAGATGATGCTTGGCCTGGCTATGTCAGCTGTTACTCCTCATCGTGGGGAACTACTCCTCATCGGGGGGAACCGGGTCACTATGTCGTGAGGAAATCGCCTGGAGCGCTGACTTGAGGCTTGCCAGGGTGCGCTCGCGCTCGTGCAGCTTCTCGAGACCGAACAGGCCGATACGAAAGCTCTTGAAATTCTCGCCTTCGTCACACATCAGCGGCACGCCACCGGCGACTTGCAGGCCGGCATCGGCAAAGTCGCCGACGATGCCGGAATCCCTGGTGTAGCAGACCACCACACCGGGTGACTCGAAGCCGGGGGCGGCCACGCTTCGAAAGCCAAATTCGGCCAACAGGGCACGTACGCCGTTTCCCAGCGCCAACTGTTCCTCGCGCACCTTGTCGAGCCCGTAGGCCTCGATTTCGCGCATTACATCACGCAGTACCGCCAGGCCATCGGTGGGCAGGGTGGCGTGATAGGCGTGGCCACCAGCCTCGTAGGATTCCATGATCGAGAGCCATTTCTTGAGATCGCAGGCGAAGCTCGAGCTCGTGGTTTCATCGATGGTTTCGCGGGCCAGCCTCGAGAGCATCACCATGGCGCAGCAGGGGGATGCGCTCCAACCCTTCTGGGGGGCGCTGATCAATACATCGACCCCGACATCCTGCATGTTCACCCAGATCGTGCCGGAAGCGATGCAGTCGAGCACCAACAGCCCACCTTCCTCGTGGATGGCATCGGCGATCTGACGCAGGTAATCATCCGGGAGCATGATGCCAGCCGAGGTCTCCACATGGGGCAGGAAGACGATGTCGGGTTGCTGGTCGCGGATAGCCTCGACCACCGTCTCGATGGGCGGCGGGGCAAAGGGCGAGGTGGGATCATCCTCGTCGAGGCGCCGTGCCTTGCGCACATTGATCTCTGCGGGGATCTTGCCCATTTCGAGTATCTGGCTCCAGCGATAGCTGAACCAGCCATTGCGGATCACCAGGCAACGCCGCTCCTCGGCAAACTGGCGAGCCACGGATTCCATGCCGAAGGTACCGCTGCCGGGCACGATGACCGCACTGTGCGCATGGTAGACGCGCTTGAGACTGGCCGAGACGTCGCGCATCACTTCCTGAAAGCGTGCCGACATGTGGTTGAGCGAGCGGTCGGTATAGACCACCGAGTATTCCAGCAGCCCATCAGGATCGACATTGGGTAGCAAGCCGGGCATTTCAGTCTCCGTCGAGTGTCCTATCCTTCGTCATCGAAGGCCTCATCATGACCAGAGCATATTCGTATTCTTGGCCTCGGGCCAGTCATGGCAAGGCGTGACCGACCCACAGGCATGATCCTGGTCATGCCTTTCCCCGTCATGAAGCGGTAAAGGGGCATGATCAGATCGGCACTGATCATTAGCCTGCAATCTAGTATCCTGTAAAGGTTCATTCCAACCGGATCCCTTCGATGTCGACGCCCTCACTACCGGCTAGCCCCTTTCCACGTTCCCTGGCCATTGGGCTGCTGCTCGGTATGGCGACGCTGTTTGCCGGCAACCATGTGGCGGCACGCGTCACCTTCGACGAGGGTACGGGCTTGCTGCTGGCCATTGTCGTGCGTTCGGCGGTGGCCATGCTGGCGCTCGCCGGCATGGTGCTGGTGCAGCGCAAAAGGCTGTGGTTGCCACCGGGCACGCGTCGCTGGCAACTGCTGGTGGGGTGCCTGATCGCCGTGCAGAGCCTTTGCCTCTATTCCGCCGTGGCACGCATTCCGGTAGTGGTCGCGTTGCTTCTGATGAACACCTTCCCGATTCAGTTGGCCTTGCTGACCTGGGTGCTGGGTGGGCGTCGTCCCACTGCCCGGGCGAGCGTGATCATGGGCATCATCCTGATCGGCCTGGTGGTGGTACTCGACCTGCCAAGCTGGTTCGCCTCCTCGGATGGTATCGGAGAGGGGTGGCTGGCCGGGGTCGGCTTTGGCCTCGGGGCGGCCGCGGCGTTCTCCTGTGCGCTGTGGGTGACCGAGCACCGCCTGGCTGGCGTCGGCAGTACCCTGCGAACGCTGCTGACCATGACCACCGTACTTGCGGTGATGATCATTGCCGGCACGCTCGGGCTGGTGCCTGGTGGGATGGAAACACCGGATACCGCGCGCGGCTGGTGGGGACTCGCGGCCCTGGCGATGCTCTATGGCATCGGCTTCTCGACGCTGTTCATCTGTGTGCCGCGACTGGACATGGCGCGCAACGCGCCGGCCATGAACATGGAGCCGGTGGCGGCACTGGTGCTCGGTTACCTGATACTCGGGCAGGCGCTCTCGCCCATCCAGTTGGTGGGAGGTGCCATCGTGCTGGGTGGCATCTTGTTGTTGGGGCTTTCCAGGCGCCCTTAGTCCGGTGCATCGGGCGAGCGATCGGGTGATTCAGCGACGTGATGAATGGCGCGTGGCGTCGCAGTCCGGAGACGCTCGGTAGCGCATATTTTCACATTCCTTCGCTTGATCGGAAGCGCGGCGGGACCCACACTTGGAGGTGTTAGGAAACACTGTTTATTAATAGGAGGTGAACCATGAAACTGGCGATTTCCGCGATGACGCTGGCCCTGTTCGTCGGTGGTGCACTGGCCTCGACAGCTCAGGCGCAGCAGACCAATTATCCGCAGCCGTATATCGGTGGCGACGCCCTGTTCTGGGAGCTCAACAGAGACAACGGCCCGGACCGTGATAGTGTCGGTCTGCGACTCAATGGCGGGTTCAAGTTCAACGACTACTTCGCGGTGGAAGGGCATGTGGCCGGCGGTGGCTCCGACGGCCCGGCGGAGCTCGATTCACTCGTGGGTGCCTATGCCAAGGGCATCGTACCCATCTCCCAGGAGTTTCGTCTCTACGGGCTGCTGGGGGGGACCGAAGTGGACCTCGGTGGCGACAGTGACAATGGTGTCTCCTACGGGGCTGGCGCCGAGTTCGACATGTCGCCCAACCTGTCGGTGGGTGCCGACTTGATGCGCTACCTCGACAAGTCGAACTACGATGTCGACGCGGCAAGCGTTGGCCTGCGCTACCGCTTCTAATGCATGACCCTCAAGGCGCCCCCGTTGCTCGACGGCACCGGGGGCGCCTTGGTGTTGGCGTAAAGTGGGCATCGATAGGCGAGTTGTGCACCATTTCGGTGCGCTGGTCGCCGTGAGCTGGCGATGCGATGTCCGATACTGGTGCCAGGGTAGGGCTCGCCGTCTCACCAAGCCCCACTGCCTGGAGAGCTGGCACACCCTGTGCAAGGCAACCCTTACCTACGTCAGCCTCAGGTGTTGCCATGTCATCCACGGATCGCCCCGATAGCGCGCTGACACCGCGCCTGCTGTTCACCGACCTGGATGGGTCGTTGCTCGATCACCACAGCTATGACTGGTCGCCGGCCGCGCCTTGGCTTGCGCGTCTCAAACAGCTCGGTGTGCCGGTGATTCCGGTGACCAGCAAGACCCGCAGCGAAATCTTGCCGTTGCGCCAGGCACTGGGCCTTGCGGATACCCCCTTCATCGCCGAAAACGGCGCGGTGGCGGGACTGCCTCCCGCCTGGTGCCATGCCCGACTGGATCGCGGCCCGGGTCCCGATGGCCTGGTGATCAGGACCCTCGGTGTGGATATCGGCTTCATTCGCAAGCGGATTTCGGTGTGGCGGACCCGCCTGGATGCGCGGTTCACCACCATGAGCGAGATGTCACTGGACGAACTCAGCGACTTCACCGGCCTTAGCGAGGCAGAGGCGAGGCTTGCGCGACTGCGCGAGGGCAGCGAGCCGCTGATCTGGGACGACAATGACGAGCGCCTCGCGGCCTTTCGCCAGGGGCTGGCCGGCGATGGCCTGTGCCTGGTGCGCGGCGGACGCTTCTGGCATGTCACTGGTGAGTCGCACAAGGGCAGCGCGGTGGCCTGGCTGGTCGAGCGCTTCCAGGCGTTGCGTGGCCAGCGACCACGGACCCTGGCGCTGGGCGATGGCCCCAACGATATCGCCATGCTCGAGGCAGTGGACCAGGCGGTGGTGATTCGCGGTTGTCATGGGCTCGATGTGACGCCGCATCAGTCCGCGCTATATCGCAGTGAGGCCACGGGCCCCACCGGCTGGGCCGAGGGGGTGTCCCACTGGTGGGGGCGAGCTGACCGCCGGTTGACGCCGGCGGCGCATCGTCTCCCGACCACCTCCCGCACAGTGACGACCGTTCGCGAGGTGGCCGCATGAGCGACTTCCATCAGAACGGCATCGTTACCGACTTTCACAACCTGACCCGCCGCCCGGTCGACGAGCTCGAGGCGGATCTGGTGCAGTTCGCCAAGCGCCGCCCGATGAGCCTGATTCTGCCATCGCTGTACTCCGAGTTAGAGGGGCCGGCACTGGCAAACATCGTCGATCAGATCGCCCGGGTGCCTTATCTCGGCGAGGTGGTGATCGGGCTCGATCGTGCCGACCGCGAGCAGTTTCTGCATGCCCGTGAGTTCTTCTCCCGGCTGCCCCAGCACCATCGCATCTTGTGGAACGACGGCCCGCGCCTGCGCGGGCTGGATGATGAACTGGACGCCCAAGGGCTCTCGCCTCAACAGCCAGGCAAGGGGCGCAACGTGTGGTTCTGCGCGGGTTTCGTGCAGGCCTCGGCGCGCAGCTCGGTGGTGGCGCTGCATGACTGCGACATTCTCACCTACGAACGGGGGATGCTGGCCAGGCTGTTCTATCCGGTCGCCCATCCTCACTTCAACTATGAGTTCTGCAAGGGCTATTACCCGCGCATCGCCGAAGGCAAGCTCAATGGCCGGGTCTCCCGGCTGATGGTCACGCCGCTGCTGCGGGCACTCAAGACGATCCATGGCCCGCTGCCGTATCTCGAATACCTGGATAGCTACCGTTATGCGCTTTCCGGCGAGTTCTCGATGCGCAGCGAAGTGCTCGATGGCATTCGCATTCCGGCTGACTGGGGGCTCGAGATCGGGGTGCTCTCGGAAGTACACCGCAACTATTCCACCAAGCGGCTGTGCCAGGTCGATCTCGCCGATGCCTACGACCACAAGCACCAGCCGGTCTCGGCGGATGACGCAAGCGCCGGGCTCAATCGCATGAGCCTGGATATCGCCAAGGCGCTGTACCGCAAGTTGGCCACCCAGGGCGTGACGTTCAGCGCCGAGGGCTTTCGCACCCTCAAGGCGACCTACTACCGGATGGCCCTGGACCTTATCGAAGCCTACGATCACGACGCGGTGATGAACGGCCTGAGCCTGGACCGCCACAGCGAGGAGCGCGCCGTGGAACTGTTCGCCGCCAACCTGCTGGAGGCCGGCAGCGCCTTTCTCGACAACCCGGGCGAGCGCCCGTTCATTCCCAGCTGGAACCGGGTACGTGCGGCGATTCCCGACCTGCCTGAGCGCATGCATGCCGCGGTGGAAGCCGACAACCGCGGCGAGGTCTGAGCCTGTAATGCCAAGAGACCTGGCTTGTCACAGCTGGTTGACCAGCCATAGGGCGCCATAGGGAGGAAGAGAGGGAGCGAGAGAGGGAGCGAGAGAGGGAGCAAGGCTCGATCCGGGGGCCCATGGCTCGGCCTGGACCAGGTCATGCCAGTGGCCATTTCGGAGCTCATCGAGGTCGAGTGGTTGAGGCTGGTCGGTGACGTTGTGAATCGCCAGCAGCCGCCGGCCATCCGGCAACGGGCCGCGCTCCAGCATCAGCAGCGCGGGGGGCGTCTCGACGATGCGCTGGGCGGCATCTGGATGGAAACACGGCTCTTCGCGGCGAATCGCCAGCAGGGTGGTCAGGGCGCCGAACACGTCGCGGGTGGTGGTACTCGGGTTATCGAGCAGCAGTTCGAGCTCGTGGCGCTGCCAATGTCGCCGGTTGATCGAGCGCAGCCGCCCGCTGCGTTCCACCCCCTCCAGGTCATTCAATGTGCCGGTCAGCACATGCAGGTACATGGCCGGAATCCCCTTGAGTCCCAGCATCAGTTGCTGGCTGCACAGAAAGCGCGGTACCTGCCAGTGGTCGGGGCCGCGCCGGGTGCCCTTCATGGCATCGAACCAGGTGATGTTGATCTCGTAGGGACTGTCGCTGCCGTCATCGCGGGTGCGCATGCTGACGAAGCCGCCGAAGCGGTGCATCAACTCCATCAGCGCCTCGACCTCGTGGGGGGGCAGCCAGCCTTCCAGGGGGCGCACGCCGATGCCGTCATGGCTGGCGGTGAAGTTCAGGAAGCCGCAGCCGGGTGGCAGGGTCGGCAGGCTGTTGAGCCATGCCGCCAGGGTGCCGGCTTCGCCGCTGGTCAGGGTATGCAGCAGCAGCGGCGGCAGCGGGAACTGGTAGACCAGGTGGGCCTCGTCGGGAGACGCGCAGGCATCCTCGCCGGCGGCAGCCGAGAACCGTTCCAGCCCGAAGTAACTGATGTTCTCCTGATGCGGCACGTTGGTTTCGGTGAGCAGCAGCGTGCCCGGTGCCACATGGTCGACGATGGCGCGTAAAAGCCGCACCACCTCATGGGTCTGGGGCAGGTGGATGCAGGGTGTGCCGACCTCCTTCCATAGATAGGCGATGGCATCCAGACGGATGATTCGCGCGCCCTGGCTGATGTAGAACAGCAGGATGCCGACGAACTCCAGCAGCACATCGGGGTTGGCGAAGTTGAGGTCGATCTGGTCTTCCGAGAAGGTCGCCCACAGGTGACGGGTACCTCGGCGAGTGGCCACCGGCACCAGCAGGGGCGAGCTGCGTGGTCGTACCACCGCTGACAGATCGGTCTGCGGATCCATCTCGACGAAAAAATCCCGGCCCGGCTGACTGCCCGTCAGGTAATCGACGAACCATAGCGATTCCCGTGAGACATGATTGAGCACCAGATCCACGGCCAGGTCACCATGGGTGGAAAGTCGCCTCACATCCGCCCACTCGCCCAACGCAGGATTGACCTCCCGGTAGTGGATCACCGAGAAGCCGTCGTCGCTGCTCCAGGGAAAGAACGGCAGCAGGTGGACGCCGCTGAAGGTATTGGCCAGACGCTCTCCGAGAAAACCGTCAAGTACCTCGAGCGGCGCCTTGCCATCTTCGAGCAGCGTGTCGCCGTAGGTGATCAACCACTGGTCGCGCTCGCTCCACAATGGCGCGGGGTCCAAGTCCTGGCCCGGTTGGCGCTCACCATCGGGGTGCAGCATCGGTGCCTGGTGGGACAGCAGCGTATTGAGCCGGCGCATCACCTCATCGGCACGCGGCCCATAAAGGAAGGCCAGATGCTCGTGAGCGCGGCGCTTGAAGGTCACCGCGTCCAGCGGCGTGGCAACGGAAGGCATGAAGGGGAGCGCGGAAGCCATGGCGAGTGCCTCGAGTGTGGTCTTCCCTGTTCATGCAGATGGTGTGCCAGGCTGGTGATCATTGACCCGGTGTGCATTTACCGTGGCACCCACTCAGGCACTGATTCGGGAATTCTTCAGGCTTTCGAACTGGCCAGCGGGCCTATACTGCAAGGGCTTGATAAGCCAGCAAATGACTTGTCGCGAGGCTGCTCCGTCAACGATATCTATCACGTCATCGCGATTACCTGGGTACAAGTTCAGGTGGCTGATCAGCGCAGTTAGCCTCATGCTAGTTGATCTTTACTGGACACGGAGTTGACGCCTGGGATGAAGATGTCGATGTCAGTCGGACGCGTTTGCACGGGCGAAGCGATGAATGAGACCGACAAAGGATCAAGCACACGATGACCCTAGAAGTGCTTCTACCCTTTGTTGTCATCGCCGCGATTGCCGGTTACTTCCAGACAGTCACCGGCTTTGGTTTGGGCATGATCGTGATGGGCGCCACCAGTGGGCTCGAGGTCGCGCCAGTGGCCTCTGTGGCGGCGGTGGTCAGCTTGATGATGCTGGCTAACAGTGCCGTGGCGCTGCCTGGCAAGCTGAAGCACCTCGACATGTCAGTGATCGTTGCCACGGTTCTTGGCATCGTGCCTGCCGCCGCGGTTGGCGTGCTGTTACTCGATGTCCTCAGCGCCAGAGCCGCCAGCGTACTGAGTATCGCCCTGGGGCTTTTGGTGTGCATCGGTGGGCTCAGCTTGGTCTTGTGCCCCCGCCAGCGCAAGACACTGTCATCACGTGGCAGTTTCTTCATCAGTGGTGTGTTGTCGGGGCTTTGTGGTGGGCTGTTCGGTATCCCCGGACCACCGGTGATATATCAATGCTACCGCCAACCGCTTCCTGCTGTGGCGATTCGCAACATGCTTATCCTGTTGTTTGCGGTAACGTCGGGGATGCGTACTATCTTCGTTACCCTGCAGGGAACGATGAATGTCGAGATTCTTGCCCTGACTGCCTGGTCCATCCCGGCTGTGGCGGTGGCGACCTATGCAGGCAGACGCTGGCCACTGCCTGTCTCCCCCGCGGGCATGCGTCGACTGGCCTTCGTGACCCTGGTACTGATCGGGGGCGGCTTGATTGCTTCGGAGCTGATCTGAATGCCTCGCCGTGAAGATGAACAAGTGGAAGATGAACAAGTGGCTCCATCTGGCGTGATCAATTGGCGGAATTGCTGAGCCGCCAGTCACTTGGCGTGATCGGTAGCATGGCGGCTATTGCGGCGTTGGCAACCACATGGGTCGTGCCATTTTCCGGGTCATGGACATTGAGCCCACCATGCACGACGTTGACGACGGCGTGGCCGCGAGGCAGTTCGGACGCCACGATATCGGTATCGACTCGCTCGGGTTGCTGTACTCCGATGGTCACCTGAACCTGCATCTCGCGGTGGTCAATCCCCAGCGAAGAGAACAACACGATGGATGAGTGGTGCAGGGCGTCCTGCACGGCGCGACAGGCTGCCTTGGTGTAGTCCTCGCCGTAGAGGTCGTTGCCGGTACCCATTTCCAGGATGATTCGACGTTCAGGCATGAGTGGGCTCCATATCGAATGACACGATGATGGCGGCATTGGCGATTACGCTGGTGCCACTTCCGTCGGGTTTGGTGATGTCCAGTCCACCCTTGACCAGCCTGATCGATGGCTGGCCGTAGGGAAAGATGCTCAGCAGGGCTGCCGGGTCGACCTCGTCGGGCGCTTGCACGCCGATTTCGACATCAATCAACATGGCTTCCTTGGCGAAGCCGAAGGCGTCGGCGACGTTCAGGGCGTTGTGCCACAGAGCATCGCGAATCGCGCGTGCTGCGGCTTCCGTGTAATTTCGGCTGCGGATCGACGTTCCCATCCCGAATTGGGTCACCATGCGAGTCTTGGCCATCGTGTGTTCCTTATGCTGTGGTGCCGCTCAGCGACGGTAGAAGGGGCTCAAGTCTAGGCCTAGACCCAACCCGAGGATGTATCTGGCCTTCTCGAGTGCATCGGAAGCTAGTCCATAAACGCGCCCCTGTCGGGGCGCTCTGGTTGGTGCCAAGGCCTCAGCCTTTCCCATCACACCTCCTGGTAAAGCTTGCTACCCGTGTTGCGAAACTTCTCCGCCTGCTCCTCCATGCCACGCTTTACCGCTTCGGCGTCGCTCTCTAGGCCGTGCTCGGCGGCACGGTCTTTGTAAGTGTCGCGCACCTCCTGGCTGATCTTCATCGAGCAGAACTTCGGACCGCACATGGAGCAGAAGTGGGCGACCTTGGCGGAATCCTTGGGCAGGGTCTCGTCGTGATACTCGCGGGCGGTGTCGGGGTCCAGGCCGAGGTTGAACTGGTCTTCCCAGCGGAATTCGAAGCGCGCCTTGGACAGTGCATTGTCGCGACGCTGGGCGGCTGGGTGCCCCTTGGCGAGGTCGGCGGCGTGGGCGGCGATCTTGTAGGTGATGATGCCGGTCTTGACGTCATCCTTGTTGGGCAGGCCCAGGTGCTCCTTGGGGGTCACGTAGCACAGCATGGCGCAGCCGAACCAGCCGATCATCGCCGCACCGATTCCCGAGGTGATGTGGTCGTAGCCGGGGGCGATGTCGGTGGTCAGCGGGCCGAGGGTATAGAAGGGGGCTTCGTGGCACGCTTCGAGCTGCTTGTCCATGTTCTCCTTGATCAGGTGCATGGGCACATGGCCCGGCCCCTCGATCATCACCTGGACGTCGTGTTTCCAGGCGATTTTGGTGAGTTCGCCGAGGGTCTCGAGTTCGGCGAACTGGGCTTCGTCGTTGGCGTCGGCCACCGAGCCCGGGCGCAGGCCGTCACCCAGCGAGAACGCCACGTCGTACTGCTTGCAGATCTCGCAGATCTCCTCGAAGTGGGTGTAGAGGAAGCTCTCCCGGTGATGGTAAAGGCACCACTTGGCCATGATCGAGCCGCCCCGGGAGACGATGCCGGTGACCCGCTTGGCGGTCAGTGGCACATAGCGCAGGAGCACGCCGGCATGGATGGTGAAGTAGTCGACCCCTTGTTCGGCCTGTTCGATCAGGGTGTCGCGAAACACCTCCCAGGTGAGGTCCTCGGCCACGCCCTTGACCTTCTCCAGCGCCTGGTAGATCGGCACGGTGCCGATCGGTACCGGCGAGTTGCGGATGATCCATTCGCGGGTCTCGTGGATGTTCTGCCCGGTAGACAGGTCCATGATGGTGTCCGAGCCCCAGCGGATCCCCCAGGTCATCTTGTCGACCTCTTCCTCGATGGCCGAGGTGACCGCCGAGTTGCCGAGGTTGCCGTTGATCTTCACCAGGAAGTTGCGGCCGATGATCATCGGCTCGGATTCCGGGTGGTTGATGTTGTTGGGGATGATGGCCCTGCCCGCCGCTACCTCGTCGCGCACGAATTCCGGGGTGATTTCCTCGGGAAGCCTGGCGCCGAACCCCTGGCCGGGGTGCTGGTGGCCAAGAATGCGCTCGACCTCTTCGGTGCCTGAGTACTTCGCAGAGAGTGCTTGCCGGCGTTGATTCTCCCGGATCGCGATGAACTCCATCTCCGGGGTGATGATCCCCTGGCGAGCGTAGTGCAGCTGGGTGACGTTGCCAGCCTGGCCGTCTGGCGCTGGGCGCGCGCGCCGCGGCGTACGGGTCAGATCGAAGCGCAGCTTGGCCAGCATGGGGTCATTGGCGCGGCGCTGGCCGTATTCGCTGGTCGGCCCGTCGAGGAACTCGGTGTCGCCGCGCGCCTCGATCCAGGTCTGGCGCAGCGCGGGCAAGCCACGGCGTAGATCGATCCGGGCCTCGGGATCGGTGTAGGGGCCAGAGGTGTCGTACACCAGCAGTGGCGGGTTTTGCTCATCCGGGCCCATGCCGGAGGTCGTGGTCGGCGACAGTGTGATCTCGCGGAAGGGTACGCGGATATCGGGGCGCGAGCCCTCGATGTAGACCTTGCGCGAGCCGGGCAGCGGCTGGATGGCGGCCTCGTCGACCTTGGCGGTTTCGGCGAGAAAGTGGGCGGTCTTGCTCATGATGCGGTTCCTTGTGGTTGTTTTCAGGGGGTGTCAGTCGGCCTGGTCGAGGCCCATCTGCCAGAAGTCGATCTCGAGTCGGGTGGCATCGCGGAAGATGCGCGTCAGTGCCTCGAAGCGGGCCGGTGTGGCATCGGCAAGCCTCGTATCGTGCCACTCCATTTCGGCATGCATGGCGCCCTGGAACTCGTCGCTCTCGTACATGGCGATCCAGGCGTCATAGGGGTTGGCCTCTCCGCGAAGCGTCGCGGGGTGGGCATTGAGCCAGTTGGCGATCTCGCCATAGCCGATCAGGCAGGGAGCCAGCGCGACATGCAGGTCGAGCAAGTCGCCGCGGTTGCCGGTGTCCAGTACGAAGCGGGTGTAGGCCAGGGTGGCGCGGGATTCAGGCAGGCCGGCAAGGTCATCTTCGTTGATGCCCCACTCCCTGCAGAAGCCGACGTGCAGGTCGAGTTCCACATCGAGAATGGCCTTGAGCCCCTCATGGGCCTGGCGCAGGTCGGCAAGCGTCGAGCTCTTGTAGGCGGCCAGTGCATAGGCACGGGCGAAGTGAATCAGAAACAGGTAGTCCTGCTTGAGATAATGGCGAAATGACGCATCGCCGAGTGTTGCGGCACCAAGCTGACGCACGAAATCGTGCTCGATATAAGCGCGCCACTCGGGCTTGCAGGCGTCGATCAGGTCAGTGAAGCGGTAGCCCATGTTGCCTCCGGTGCTCGAAGCGATCCGCAAGACTGGGCAGGTGAGAAGTGGCTCGGGGGAGGGTCTTGGCATGCAAGGCCGGGCCACCGCTTGATTCCTACGCCGGTACTAGCCGGATCAGGTTCAACGGGCCCCGCCGTGACGACGTTGTTGCGCGTGAAGCGCTGTCGTATGGCGATCTCAGCCGGTTCCACCGGCACCCCGTCAAGCGAAATTCCAGTCTAGCAGGCCTGGGCAAGGCTGCCACCCCCTGCTGGCGAAATTCTATGGAAATATATCCCGTAAATTATTCGCCTGCGACATCCCGCTGCCGATAAAGCCAATGCACGTCGATGGCGAACGAGGCGACAAGTCCCGCCAGCGCCGTGGCCGCAAGGCCGCTCGCCAGCGTGCTTTCGACCATTGGCAACAAGGCCAGCAACAGGGCGGCGACCTGCCACACGCACACCGCCTTGCGCCTGAAGGAGTCCGGCAGTGGCGCGTTCATCCACTCCAGCCACAAGCCTGCCAGCACGAACAAGTAGCGCATCGCCCCGATGGCCAATATCCATGCCCCGACCTTGCCGGCGACCAGCAGCGCCAGGCACAGCACCATGATGAACGCGGCGTCGAGCTCCATGTCGAAGCGGGCACCCAGCTCGCTGGCGCTGTCGGTTTGCCGTGCCACCCAGCCGTCCACGCCATCCAGGGCCAGGGAAAGCAGGGCAAGGCCGGCAAGCCATGAGCCGTGTACCGCCAACCGCGCGGGATCCACCAGGGCGCCGGCCAGTAGCGCCACCAGCACGCCCCGTGCCAGCGTCACGCGGTTGGCTGCACCGAGCCCCGCAAAATGGGCCGGTCGAAGGGTCATACCGCGCCATAGAAGGCTCGCCATGCCCAGATAGACCCCAATGGCCACCAGCCAGGTGTCGAATGTGAAGGCCAACGCCGAGTCAAGCAGAGCCAACAGAAGCCCCAGCCCCACAAGGCCCGCCAGCAGTTCACCGAAGGTCAGCCATCCGGGCCTGGTCGAGCGTGCGCGGCCGCTCGCGTGGCCTCGTCCTTCGGGCTGTTGGGCAGCGTGTGGGACAGCGGACGTTCTCTTGATCGGGTTGTGCATGGGAGTTCCACGTGGGTTGACGCTATGCTGATTCAGGTAGTGTGACGCCGCAGCCGGCGCCCTGAGAGAAGGAATTCATGGACCTCAGGGAATTAAATAATTATGCAACTGTCGTATCATGTACCATTCTTGTAGAAGAAACTATTACCAATAAACTCTTGCGGAAGACCTTGTAGAAGATCTTGTGGAAGATCTTGTGGAAGATAAGGAATCCTTGCATGTCCGAACCTGACCGACCAGCCCCCGCCAACACGCATGTGCGTGCCACGGCGTTCTGGACCGAGTCTCCCGGCGAAGGTGCGTTGCGTGAAGAAACGTTGCCTGAGCCCAGCGAGGACGAAGTGCGCGTTCGCGCGCGCTTTAGCGGGATCAGCCGCGGTACCGAGGCGCTGGTGTTCCTGGGGCGCGTACCGCAAAGCGAGTGGCAGCGAATGCGCGCGCCCTTCCAGGTGGGTGATTTTCCTGGTCCGGTAAAGTACGGCTATGTGAGCGTCGGACAGGTGGAGGCTGGGGCAGGTGATCTGCTTGGCCGAGAAGTGTTCTGCCTCTACCCCCATCAAGATTGCTACGTGGTGCCAGCGGTGGCCGTTACACCTCTGCCGGATGGATTGCCGGCCGAAAGGGCGGTGCTGGCCGCCAACATGGAGACTGCCATCAATGGGGTATGGGATGCCGACCCTGGGGTGGGTGATCATGTCGTGGTGATGGGGGCCGGCGTGGTGGGTGCGCTTGTCGCCTGGCTGTGTTCGCGGATTCCCGGCACCCGCGTCACCCTCGTCGACCCGGTGGCCGAGCGTCGCGTGCTGGCCGAGGCCCTGGGCGTTTCGTTCTGCCTGCCCGAGCAGGCCCCCGCCGACAACGACCTGGTGATCCACGCCAGCGGGAATCCGGAGGGCCTTCGCCAGGCCTTGTCGCTAGCCGCTAACGAGGCACGCATCGTGGAAATGAGCTGGTACGGCGAACGCGATGTGAGCTTGCCACTCGGGGAGGCCTTTCACTCCCGGCGCCTGACGCTGATCTCGAGCCAGGTGGGTCGATTACCGGCCCAGCGCATGCCGCGCTGGGATCATCGTCGGCGCTTGTTGCTTGCCCTGGAACTGTTGCGCGACCCGGTGCTGGACGTGCTGATCAGTGGGGAGAGCCATTTCAGGGAATTACCGGCAGTGATGCCGAGACTGGCCGATGCCGCGGGCCAGGTACTGTGCCACCGGCTGCGTTACGACTGATCCGTGTTATCTAATGTTTCTGTTTCCAATTCCACTTTCTTTATTGCCGCTTTTTCTAATGGAGCCTTGCATGTATCGACTCAATGTCCGTGACCATTTCATGATCGCCCACAGTTTTCGCGGCGAGATCTTCGGGCCTGCCCAGCGCACCCATGGCGCCACCTACGTGGTGGACGTCACCTTCCAGCGCCGCGAGCTCGATAACGATGACCTGGTGGTCGACATTGGCCTGGCCAGCGAGGCAGTCAAGGCGGTGCTCGGGGAATTCAATTTTCACGATCTCGACGAGCTGGAGGAGTTCCACGGCCGTAACACCACCACCGAATTCATGGCCCGGGTGATCTTCGAGCGGCTGGTTACCGCCATTCAGCTCGGCAAACTGGGCGAGGCTGCCAATGGCCTGGATGCGATGACCGTGACGCTCAACGAGTCGCACATCGCCTGGGCAAGCTACGAAGGGACATTGTGATGGCGGATACCGCGCTGACCCTGATCGTTGCCGGCTCCCCGGATCAGCTGACCGGCGGCTACGTGTATGACGCGCGCATCGTCAGTGCCATGCGTGCCCGTGGCCGGCGGGTGGATGTCGTCGGGCTGGACGGCCGCTTTCCCGACCCCGATGACCAGGCCCGGCGCAGCATGGCCGAGGCGCTGGCGGCATTACCCGATAACGCCCTGGTGGTGATCGATGGCCTGGCCATGGGCGGCATGCCGGAGGTGGTGGCGCCCCACGCTGATCGGCTTTCGATCGTTGGCCTGGTGCATCATCCGCTGGCCGACGAGACGGGACTCGATGACGGTACTCGCCAGCGCCTTTTAGACAGCGAGACCCAGGCATTGGCGTTGGCGCGCCAGATCATCGTCACCAGCCATTACACCGCGCGGGGGCTGTCACGCTTCGGCGTGGAACCGTCGCGTCTGGCGGTGGTGGAGCCGGGCGTCGAACCGGCGGCACTCGCCGCCAGCGCCCTGGACATCGAGAAAGAGCGACCCGCGCGGCTGTTGTGCGTGGCAACCCTGACCCCGCGCAAAGGGTATGACGTGTTGGTCGAGGCGCTGGCGGGGCTTGGTGACCGTGACTGGGTATTCGAGGCCATCGGCAGTGACGAGCGCGATGCCGAACATGCCGCGATGCTTTTTGAGTCGACTCGTCGTCATGGCATGGAGTCGCGCCTGCACTGGGTCGGTGAGAGAGACGCTGCTGGCCTTGCCGAGGCCTACCATCGCGCCGACCTGTTCGTGCTGCCATCGCGCTACGAAGGTTACGGCATGGTGGTCACTGAAGCCTTGGCGCGTGGTCTGCCGGTGATTACCACCACCGGTGGTGCGTTGGCTGATACCTTGCCAGCGGGGGCTGGCATCGCCGTGCCACCTGGCGATGCCGGGGCGCTGCGAGAAGCGCTGGCCGCATGGCTCGATGATGCCGCACTGCGCCGCCGCCTGCGACGTGGTGCTCGCGAGGCACGCCAGGCGCTGGCTGATTGGCAGCAGGCGGGCGACCGCTTCCTGGCCGTTCTCGACAGCCGCCGTGCGGGGGAGTCACGCTGATGAGCGTGCCAGGGAAGATGACAGCGCCTGTTCGTGAAGAGCCGCGTGCCGAGCCGCGTGCCGAGCGTTTCGAGGCCGACTGGCTGGCCAGTCGTGAGCCTCTGGATGGCCGCTCGCGTAGCCACCACCTGACGGCTCTTGCCGCCCGCTGGCTGGCCGAACGGCCAGGCCTCCATGGCGTGGTCGATCTGGGCAGCGGCAGTGGCAGTAACCTGCGTTTCCTCGCGCCACGCCTGCCGGGACCCCAGCGCTGGCGTCTGGTGGATCATGACCCGGCACTGCTGGCGTTGTCAGAGCGTCATGCCGCCACCCTGAAGGACGCCAATGGCGCACGACCCGCCGTTGCACTCGATTGCCGGGACCTGACGCCGGTGGATTCTGCGCTGCTTGCCGGTGCCGACCTGGTCGTCGCCTCGGCATTGTTCGACCTGGTATCGCGTGACTGGGTCGAGGCGTTGGTGGCTGTGGCGTCGGCTCATCACCAGGCCCTGCTGGTTACCCTGAATGTCGATGGCGACTGGGCCTTTGCCGGCCCCAATGGTGAGCGCCTGGAGAATGACGAGGATGAGGAGGTTCGTGCGTTGTTTCAGGCCCACCAGTGTCGTGACAAGGGGTTTGGTTCGGCACTCGGCGGCATGGCGCCCTTGGTACTTGGCGAGGTGATGAAGGCGGCTGGTTATCGCGTCGAGAGTGTCGCCACGCCATGGCAGTTGCTGGCGGGGGAGCGTGAACTGCTGCCATTCGCCGAACAGCTGGTGGTCGGTTGGCATGACGCCGCACTGCAACAGGCCCCGCTGCAGGGCAAGCGGTTGTCCGAGTGGCGCGACCGGCGTCTGGCGGCGATCGCGGCGGGCGAGTTGGGTGTCTGGGTGGGGCATCGTGACGTGCTGGCATTGCCGACCTCACCGAACGGGAGTCGCTGAGATGTCGGCCCGCTGGCAACGTATCTCGCGATACTCGCGACCGCTGATGGGCGCGCTGTTGTTGGGTGCGCTGTGGTGGTGGTTCGAGCCGTCGCGGATCCTGGCCGAGGTGCGTCGCCTGTCCTCCGGCTGGGCGGGGCTTGCGCTGTTGCTCACCTTGCCACCCCTGGTGCTCAGTGCCTGGCGCTGGCGGCTCACCGCGCGCTTGCTGGGTCTGGGGCTGGGCTGGCGTGATGCGCTGCGCGAGTACTACCTGGCGCTGTTTCTCAACCAGATGCTGCCGGGTGGGGTGGCCGGGGATGCCGCCCGTGCCTGGCGTCATTCCCGGGCCAGTGGCCAGCGCGGCAGCGCCTGGCGCGCGGTGATCATCGAGCGTGTCTCCGGGCAGTTGGCCATGGCCGTGCTGACTGTTGCGGTGCTCGTTGCCTCGCCACTCTGGCATGGCCTGCTGGGCGATCTCCTCGAGGCCATGACGGCAGGACACATTCTCGTCTCGAGCCTCTGCATGGTGACTGCCGGACTGCTGGTCGGTTGGGTATGGCGCCACCCACCCGCGGCCCTGAGGGGCTTCGGCGCCGACCTCAAGCGCAGCCTGCTGGCTACCTCGGTCTGGCCGAAACAGTTGGGTGGCTCGCTGGTGGTGGTGATCAGTTATGCGCTGGTATTCACCTGCGCGGCGAGATCGATCGGCGTCGAGCTGGGTGTTGGCACGCTGTTGGCACTGACCCCGCCGGTGCTTCTGGCGATGTTGATACCGCTATCGGTGGCGGGCTGGGGCGTGCGAGAAGGTGCCGCCGCGCTAATTTGGGGCCTGGCCGGCTTGCCACCCGCCCAGGGCGTGGCGGTGTCCATGGCCTATGGCGTGCTGGTGCTGCTGGCAAGCCTGCCCGGCGGGTTGCTGTTGCTGAACCGGGCACTGCACCCCGCGCGCCGGGGCTCGGGAAGTGGCTCAGGAGGCGGCGCGCCTGCGGTCCAGGTCGAACAGGTCCAGGTCGAACAGGGTGTCGTCACCGCAGGGGAAGGTGCGCGTCAACGGTCGACGCGCGTCGTCGAGAGTCGCAATGGGCGGCAGGCACAGCCCAGGGCGTCCGGAACCGATCAGCAGCGGCGCCACCAGCAGGTGCAGGCGATCGAGAACGTTGGCGTCCAGAAAGCGCGACACGGTGATGCCGCCGCCTTCGATCAGCACTCGGGGGAGGCCGCGCTCGGCCAGCACCGCGAGTACCGCAGCCGGGTCGAATCCCCGATGGGTAACGGGCAGGGCGATGCGTTGCACATGGGCGGCGGGCTTGCCGATAGGCGTCATGCCTTCCCCGTGCAGGTGCAGTGTAGGGGCCGAGTCGTTCCGCAGCAGGGTGATGTCGGGCGGCACACGGCCACGCGGGTCGAGAATCACCCGCACCGGATTGGGCCCCGTGACATGACGCACGGTCAACTGGGGGTCGTCTTCACTTGCGGTACCGGCACCTACCACCACGGCATCGACCAGTGCGCGCAAGCGGTGCAGGTGGACCCGGCTCTCGAGCCCATTGATGTAGTGGGAGTGACCGCTCTCGGTGGCGATTCGCCCATCCAGGCTCTGCCCGAGCTGGGCCATCGCCAGTGGCCCGCAATGGGCCGCAACGTTCGTCAGGCAATCCAGCAGCATTCGGGCGTCATCACTCACCGCTCGCCGGGTATGCCAGCCGGCGCTGGCAAGCGCAAGACCGTCCACGCCGGGCGAGTCTCCATGGGCGACGGCAACCAGTGCCTGCCAGGCCAGGGTCTGGGTCAACAACGGTTCGGTGGTGGGCATGTTGGCTCCGTTTCAGGCGTCAGGTGTCATCATGCGATGTGAATCAGCGGCAAGCCAGGGGTCGACACGCAGTCAACTCAACGGCCAGGCAATCAAGGAGAGTGCTATGCATCAGGTGGAACGCGCGATTTTCGATTTACGTCGTGGCTTGCCCGTGGTCGTGACATACGGCGGTTCCCTTGTACTGGTCCAGGCCATCGAAGGCGCTGCCGAGTCCACCCTGGCCGCTCTTGCCGAGCTTACCGGCGGCACGCCGGCCCTGGTGCTCAGCCGTCATCGACTGGCTGTTCTGGGTGCTGTAGAGGGTGCGGTAGGGAATGCGGTAGAAAGTGCGGGTGCCGCACGCCTGCCACTCCCGGAGGGGCTTGCCGCCCGGCGCCTCGCCGCATTGGCCTATGGCGCTTCGCCAGCCGTCAGTGTCGGTCAGGCGTCGCTTGCCGAGTGCCGCCTGGCGCTGGAAGCCGCCGACCGGGCCGACCTGGCGGCGCTGGCGCTGATGCGCCGCGCGCTGCTGATCCCCTCGGCCCTGGTGGCACGGGTCGCCGATTCGAGCCGCGCTGATGTCGAAGCCCAGGTGGCCGACGGACGGCTACTGACGGTGCCGGCCGAACAGGCCGAACGCTGTCTCGACGGGGCCACCGGCATGCTCAAGCGTATCAGCGAGGCGCATATCCCGCTGGCCGATGCCTTCGACTGTCGCTTTATTCTGTTCCGTGAACCCGATGGCCTGCGCGAACACTTGGCGGTGGTGATCGGTGAGCCCGCGATGGAGGTGCCGGGTGCGGCGGTACCACTGCGGCTGCACTCCGCCTGCCTGACGGGTGACCTGTTCGGCAGCCTGCGCTGCGATTGCGGCGAGCAGTTGCGCAATGCGGTGGCCGAGATCGAGGCGCTGGGCGGTGGGGTGCTGCTCTATCTTGCCCAGGAGGGGCGCGGCATCGGCCTGGCCAACAAGCTCAGGGCCTACACCCTGCAGGACAGTGGCCTGGATACCATGGATGCCGACCAGATTCTCGGCTTCGGCGAGGATGAACGTCGCTACGGGGTCGCGGTGGACATGCTCTCGGCACTGGGCATCCAGCGTGTGCAATTGCTCACCAACAATCCGTTGAAGATGGCGGCCCTGGCCGACGGGGGGATCGAGGTGGTGGAACGCCAGGGGCTCTACGGGACCGTCAACGATCACAATCACCGCTACTTGAGTGCCAAGGCGGAGCGGGGTGGGCACCTTCTCGATGAGGTGCTTAATGCCGAGGCGGTGGCTTCGCGCCGTTCCTGAGCCGCCTTTCCAGGCTGTGCCTACAGCCGTGTATCGGCGGTCTCCATGAGCAGGTCGGCGATACGTCGGCCGTAGTGCGCCACCAGCCGCTTGCCTATTTCCGCCGTGCCCAGCCGTGCATCGCCGACAACCCCGCCGGGGTGCAGGTCCTCGGCGAGCCAGGCGAAGGCGGCTTCCCCCTCGGGGCCGAGCCGCATGTCCTGGTCCGCCATCGTCTGGCCTCGCGAGACGACATGGCTCAGCTGCTCCAGGCGAACCTTGCGGGGTGCCAGGTGGCGCATCATGGCCGTCTCGATTGCTCCCCCGTGAAGGCCATGGCGCAGCTCGTCCGCTGGCAGGCCATCACCGGGCAGGTTGTCGGGCAGTGGCATGCGCATGTAGTGCACCTTGACCACCAGCAGGTCCAGGCGCCGGCGCAGTTTCAGCGCGGCCAGGTCCATTACCGCCTTGTTGCCGCCATGGCTGTTGAGCAATACCAGCCGCGACAGCCCGGCGCGCGCTACCGCCTCTCCGTAGGCCTCGAGGGTGGCGATGGCGAGTTCGGGTGCCAGGCTCAGGGTGCCGGGAAAGTTAAGATGCTCGTCGCTTGCACCCACCGCCATGGGCGGCAGGATCACCAGCGGGAAGCGTTCGGGCAGCTCCAGCAGGGCGGCATCCAGCAGCCCCTGGCCAATATCGAGGTCGGTGGAAAGTGGTAGATGCGCGCCATGTTGCTCGATGGCACCCAGCACCATCACCGCCACGCTCTCGCGAGGCAACGCGGCGAGCTCGTGGCTGGTCAGTGATTGCCAGTGCGGGAAGGGGGGGGGGGCTGTCATGACTGTCGTCCTTGGTCATTAGGCGGTGAGGTCAGCTCGTCGCTGTGCACCAGACGCGCGTAGAGATCGCCTGAAGGCAGGGCATCGGCGCCTGCCTCGAGCCATTCGTGGGTCTGCCGGGCGGTTTTCCAGGCCGGCCACATGAAACGGCGCTTTTCGCCCTCGATGGCATTGAAGCGGTAGTCGCCGAGTTGTTCCAGTCGGGTCACGCAGCGGGTTGCGATGCCAAGCGCGCCGGCGACGAATTCCACCGACAGGCCTTGGATCGGCTGGCTGAGTCCCGCCAGCACATCGGCCTCGTACCCTTCCACGTCGATCTTGCAGAAGCGTGGTATTCCATGTTCGGCAATCAGCGCATCCAGGGTGGTCACGGGCACGCGCAGCCGCCGTTGCCAGTGGACATCGCGAAACCCGGGGTTGTGCTCGCCGATGGTGGTTCGCCAGTGATCGGCCAGGGTGGAGACCGTGGGGTTGTCGTCGCTGATCGCCAGTTCGGCCTCGCCCTGGGTGGCGCCCGCGGCGCAGGGCAGCAGCGTCACACCGGCCCGCCCACCCACCAGCCGCGTCAGGCAGCGCAACAGCGCCGGCTGGGGTTCGAGTGCCACGACCCTGGCGCCAAGCCCTTGGAAGGCGGCGGTGCGGTCACCGACATGGGCGCCCACATCGAACACCAGGTCGCCGGGCGAGATGAAGGGGGCATAGAGCCCGCGCAACCCACGTTGGCGGCCAGGCCGCCAGTAGATCAGCAGCGAACGGACGATGCCAGCCTGGCGGCGTAGTGTGTCGCGCATGCGAGTCATGGCCGGCGCATCCCCACACGGGTGAGGGATGCGCGTTCCAGGGATTGCGTCGGCATCTCGGTGGGAGCCTCCTGGGGAACGAGTGTGGAAAACGGCGATAGGGTGGTGGTCTCTGCTGCTTCTAGGGCGCCGGAATTTGCATCCACCAGTACATCGGGAGCCAGTCCCGCCTCTGGAGTGGTCAGCAGCAGCGGCTCGCCTCGCGAAGCACCCGGCAGGCGAAGACCGCTCGCGCGAACCAGCAGTGGTGCCAGCGCCAATCCGACCCACACCGGTGACAACCACCAGGTAAGGGTCGGTACCTGCCAGTGAATCAGGCCGATCCACAGCGTTGCCAGCAAGGCGAAGGGGGCGGTATGGCGTAATGCTTCCCACCACGACACCATGCGGCTGTCGCGATCCTGGGCCCCCCAGTCGACATTGGTGCCGGTCAGCACCCCGAGTACGAAGGCACTGTGGAAGGCCATCATGATGGGGGCCATGAGGATGGCAACGGCGGTTTCCAGCACCACGCTTGCCACCAACCTCACGCGGCCGCCATAGCCGCTTGCCCGGCGACCCAGTGCCAGGATGAGACCCAGCAGCTTTGGTCCAAACAGCAGGGTGGCAGTGATGGCGAGCAGGGTGGCGATGAGCTCCGGCTGCGCCTTAGGCCAGTAGGGGAATAGCTGCGCGCCGCTGCCGAAGTAATCCGGCTCGCTTCTGGCAATCAGCAACGCATCGAGGCTGCCGGCCAGCAGTATGCACAGCCACAGCAGCGACGATATGAAGGCCAAGGCTCCCATGAGGAAGTGCAACCGGTTCAATGGGTGCAGCCCGGAGGCTCCAAGCAGCCGCAGGTGCTGCAGGTTGCCCTGGGTCCAGCGGCGATCGCGGCGCGCATAATCGAGCAGGTTGCCCGGCATTTCCTCGAAGCTGCCGGGGATGCGTGTCTCGAGCTGCACTTCCCAGCCGGCGCGTCGCAGCAGCGCCGCCTCGACAAAGTCGTGGCTGAGAATGTCGCCTCCCAGCGGTGGCCGGCCGGGCAGGGTGGGCAAGCCGGCGTGGGCGGTGAAGGCAGCGAGACGCAGGATGGCGTTGTGCCCCCAGTAATTGGCCGCATCGCCCTGCCAGCCACTCTGGCCGGCGGCCAGCATGGGCGAGTAGAGGCTTGAGGCGAACTGTGCCAGCCGGCCGAACAGGGTGACCTGGCGGACAGGCAGAGGTACCGTCTGGATCAGCCCTACTGCAGGGCGTGCCTGCATGGCGCGCACCAGGGTCAGCAGCGCCTCGCCGGTCATGCGGCTGTCGGCATCGAGCACCACCATATAGTCGTAACGATTCCCCCAGCGGCGACAGAACTCAGCGAGATTACCCGCCTTGCGGCCCTGGTTGCCGTGACGCCGACGATAGTGAACGGTGAGTTGATCCTTGAATTGTTCACGTAAGGCGGTCATCTCCCGAACCTCGCGCCTTGCCACGTCATCGTCGGTGCTGTCGCTGAGCACGAAGAGTTCGAAGTGATGCGCCTCGCCGGTCGCGATCAATGAGCGCGCGGTGGCCGAAAGCGCCGCGATCACGTGTCGGGGGGATTCATTGTGGATCGGCATGGCCAGCACGGTACGCCGGGTGATCGACAGGTCCTGCTCTTCCTCGACCCTGGGGCGCCGGGCCAGCGTCAGTGGGTCACGGTCGAAGAGCATCAACAGGAATCCCGCCACCGCTGACCAGAATCCGATGGCGATCCAGGTGAAGGTCAGCGTGAAGAGTGCAAGAATCAGCCCTTGCAGGACGGTGATGCCGCCTGGCAGCAGGATGCGCCACATCAAGGTTGCGCCAAGCATTACGGTAATCGCCACCAGCAGGGCCATCAAGCCCCGGCGTGCCGCAAGCCACGGCAGGTGGGGGGTTGCCTTCGACACAAGCCGTTGTTCGCTACTGCTCGTTGGGGTACCAGACATGATTCCAGGTCTCGCTGATGGGCTCACCATGCAGCCTCAAGTGCAGGCGCATGTCACTGGGTCGCTGGCCGTCCGGGTCGAGACGGAACGATGCTCGCCAGCCCTTGCCATCGGGTAGCGCTCGGACACTGAGGTGATGAGTGTCTCCCTGGCTTGCCTCGAGACTGGCCTCGACTGGTTGGTCGGGTGCCAGTCCCTCCAGGGCGCCGCCCTCGAAGTCGACCATGAAGTGTCGACGACTGCGTGGGGCTGGATCGACCTCACCTGGCACGCCACCCCAGCCCTGACGCGTCCTGCTGACCTGGCCAAGCGTCTGTTGCGGAAGCGTGGCGCCGAAGGTGTGGGTGCGGTACCGCAGATAGAGCGAATCGCCTGCGGCAAGCGGTGTATCACTGACCCAGTAGGCCACGATGTTGTCGTGTGTCTCATCGGGTGCGGGAATTTCCACCAGCTCGATGCCGCCGGCGCTCCATGGTTCCAGTGGTTGGACCCACATGCTGGGACGCCGTTCATAACGGGCTTCGAGATCCAGGTAGCGGTCGAAATCGCGTTCTCGTTGTACCAGTCCGAAGCCTTCGGGATTGTCATCGCGAAGTGAGGAAACGCGCAGACTGCGAGGGTTGGTCAGTGGCCGCCATATCCACTCGCTTTGGCCTGTGTGCACCAGCAGGCCGTCGGAGTCATGTACCGAGGGGCGATGGTCATCCACCGCGCGGATGGTGGTATCTCCATGGGCGAACATGCTGGTCAGCGGGGCGATGCCGAGTGTCTCGACCTTACGGCGAGCGAAAAGCGTTGCTTCCACGTCGACCACGATGTTTCGCCCCGGCGCGATGTGGAAGCGGTAGGCGCCGGTGATCGAAGGGCTGTCGAGCAGTGCCAGCACCGTCATCTGCGTGGCGCTTGCGGCTGGACGTACCAGCCAGAACTCGCGAAAGGCCGGAAACTCCTCGCCCTTGGGCCGTGCCGTATCGATGGCAAGTCCCCTGGCCGATAGGCCATAGCCCTGGTCTCGCCCTACCAGGCGAAAATAACTGGCACCGAGGAAAACCGCGAATTCATCGTGGTAGGAAGCGTTGTTGAGCGGGAAGTGAAGCCGAAAGCCGGCGTGGCCGGCGCCGGAGAGGTCCTGTTCGAGTAGCGCCGCGGCGTCGTCGTCGTAGCGGAAACGGTCGGGGTCGAAATCGAGTGGCGTGGACTCGCCATTCTCGACCACATTCAACTGTACGGGCGACTCGAACAGAAAGCCCGTGTGAAAGAGTTGCACGCTGAACAGGCCATCATCCTTCCAGAGTGCGGCGTCGGGTCTGAAGCGAATCTGTCGGTAGGTATCGTAATCGACCTGCTTCAGTGCCTCCGGCAACGCGTCGCTACCGCTGTCGTAGGGTGCATTGGCAAGTGCCTCTGCCTCGGCTGCGACGCGTTCGAAAAGCGTGGCAATGGATGCTTCGCCGGTGTCTCCCACGGCGACTGCGGGCAGGAGGAGGACGAACAGCGCCAGCCGTCCGTGACGTCGCATCAATGTGATCATCGTCTTCTCCCGGTCTTCCCTGAGGTAACAGCGTGACTGTCGCGCCGAATGCTTCCTTCTGCACAGACAGAGAATAGTCCAGTGGTGAGTGGTGCGTAGCGGTCTTGTGTGTGACAATAATTGTACATATTGAACTTATTGTACATATATTTCCATGCGCTACGCTTCAAGCATCGCCTGACGGTGACAGTGGCGATGACCGACAGCGCATTACGTGGTGTGTCCAGGAGCCTCGATACCATGCCCCGACTGTTGGGCACCTTCTTGCTGATCAATCTGGTGCTGTTGATACCGAGCTGGCTTCGGTTTGCCGAAATTTCACCGCGCTGGCTGGCGCTCGAGGCCATCTTCATTTGCGCCGTGCTGGCACTCCTGCCCAAGGGAAGGGTGGTGTGGCTGCGCTGGCTCGTGGTGTTGACCATCGCACTGGCGGTGGCCCTGGGACTTGGCGATGCGGCCACCCACCAGGCATTCGGCCGCTCGCTCAACCTCTATCTCGATCTGCCGCTGGCACGCTCGGTGCTGCACCTGCTCGAGGGCAACCTGGGTGATTGGGTGGGGCGGGCTGTGCTGCTTGCCGGCCTGCTGGTGCTGGTTTTGGCCGCATGGTGGCTGGCGCGGGGGCTTGCCAGGCTCCAGGGCATTGCCCGGCACGGGCGAATGGTCATGCTGGCCAGCGCCCTGGCGCTGGTGGCCGGTGGATTGGTCAGCGCTGAGCTCGCCGGTATGCGACTGCTGCCGGTAGCACGCACGCCTGTGATCGACACTCTGCATCACCAGGCCGAACAGGTCGTCGAGACCCGTCGGGCGCACCATGAGTTTGCCGTACGCGTGGCGGACAGCCCGTCCCGGGCCACGGCCATGCCGGGGCTCGCCGGGCACGACGTGTTGCTGATATTCATCGAATCCTATGGCGTGTCGGCGCTCTTCGATGAGCGCTATTCCGGTGTTCTGAGGCCGCGTCTCGATGACATGGCGACCCGGTTCGAGGCCGCCGGGCTCTCGGTGGTCTCCGGGGTGCTGGAGTCGCCCATTCGGGGCGGGCAATCGTGGCTTGCCCACGCCTCCGTGCTGAGCGGTCTTACGATCGACAACGCGCTATGGTATCGCCTGATGCTGGCCAGCGACCGCGCCACGCTGGTCGACGATTTTCGCGCCACCGGGCACCGCACCGTCAGCCTGATGCCCGCCATCACCACGTCCTGGCCGGAAGGACAGGCCTACGGCTTCGACGAGATTCATGCCGCCGCCGATATCGACTACGCCGGTCCGCCACTTAACTGGGTGACCATGCCGGACCAGTTTACCCTGCACTACCTGCAGAACACCTTGCTGGACCGTGAGCCTGGTGACACACCGACCTTCGCCCAGGTAGCGCTGATCAGCAGCCATGCGCCCTGGACCCCGATCCTGCCGGTGCTGGACGATTGGGACGAGGTCGGCGATGGCCGCGTGTTCGAGCGCTGGACCGAGGCTGGGGACCCGCCAGACGAACTCTGGCAGGACATCGAGCGTATTCGTGATCACTACGCGATGTCGGTGGACTACGCCCTTCACGCCAGCATTCGCTGGGCCGAAGACTTCGTCGACGACGGCACCCTGGTAATCCTGCTTGGTGATCACCAGTCGGCACCGTTGATCACCGGTGACGAGGCAAGTGGCGGCGTGCCGGTGCATGTCATCACCGGTGATCCCGAGCTGCTTGAACCCTTCCTGGCACGCGGTTTCGTTGCCGGCAGCGTGCCCCGTAACCTCGACAAGGCGCCGGGCATGGACAAGCTACGTGGCTGGTTGCATGAGGACTTTGCCCGGTAATGACCTTGGTGAGCGAGAAGCTATCGACCTTCAGCCCCATCGGGCGGGGGGGGGGGAGGGGTTAATACAGCCTGAATGCAGGGTGATCTGGGTGCCCCTGCTGCTCCTCGATGACCTTGCGATAGCGCTTGTATTCCCATTGGTACTGGGCCGGGTCGAGGGCGATGGCGGCTTCCACGCAGGTATTCACGCCTGTGGCGGAGGTGGCTTCGTCGGCCGAATAGACATGCTCGTCGGCGGCCAGGAAGTGGAGGGCGAAACCTCGCCCGGGCAGGCGTCTGGCGACCCCGGTCACCACACGGGCTTCGGTACGGGCAACCAGCTTGGGTAGCAGTGTGGCGGTATAGGCAAGCCGGCCATGGAAGGGCGCGAACACGCCGCTGCCCCAGTCGGGTTCCTGGTCGGGCAGAATGCCGATCGCCTCGCCGCGCTTGAGCGCCTTGAGCAGCGCGGCGACCCCGCGCGGGTTGGTGGGCACCAGGCTCGCCCCCATGCGCTCCCGGCCCTGGCGAGTCACACTGTCGAGTTCAGCGATCTTCGGCGGCTCGTACATGGCGGTGAACGGGAAGTGACCCGACAACCAGAAATTGAGCACTTCCCAATTGCCGAAATGCGGTGCCAGCACGATCACCCCGCGTCCGTCGGCACGCGCCTCGTCAAGCAGCTCTCGGCCATGCACCTCGACAATCGACGCCTCGACCCGCTCGGCATCTCCGCGCCAGGCGAAGCCTAGCTCGAGCATGGTGGCGGCGGAGTGGGTGAGACTCCGGCGCGCCAACCGTCGACGCTCGGCGGCTGGCAGATCGGGCTTGAACTGGGCCAGGTTGATCTCGGTGACGAGACGCTCGCGACGGCTCAGGCCGTGCACCAGGGGCCCTGCCACCCGTGCAATGCGCCAAAGCGTGGAAAGCCGACGTCCGGCCAGCAGGTGCCAGAGCGTTGCAATGGCACGCGCCTGGAGCGGATTCGAACGGGAGCGCGTCTCGGCCATACCCTCAGACCAGCCAGGTATTCACGTTATCCGGGGCGCGTTTTTCGTTGAGCGACTTGAGCCCCTTCACGCAGCGAACTACCAGCCACACCACGCTGACCAGCCAAGTGACGAAGCCGATCAATACCAGGGTCAGGATTCCCGAGATCGCGAAGTAGAGCACGGCGATCCAGAAGGTGCGGATCTGATAGCGATAGTGCTCGTCGAACCACTGGGGGCCCTTGCCGCGGTAGACATAGGCGATGACCACGCCGACCAGCGACGTGACGCCACCGGTCACGATGCCGGCCAGCAGCAGGGCGTAGACCACGATGGGCATGGTGTTGTCCGGGGCAGGGTCGTGTTCGATGATCACGTTGTCGTCGGACATGTTGTGCTGGGTCATGGGTCATCCTTGAGCAGTGCGATAAAGCCCATATGATACCGGCCACCGGCAACATTGCCACCGCCGGGCTCGGTGTCGTGTCGTGACATCATGCCGTGGGGGCGTGTTCGGCGGGCTCCGGGCGCTGCGGACGGCTGATCTCGATCAGGTTGCCATCCGGGTCGCGCAGGTAGAGCGAGTCGAGCATGCCGTTGGCCCCCTGGCGCGCTACCGGGCCGAGTTCCACTTCGATGTCCAGTGCCTCGAGGTGGCGCTGTACCTCATCGAGCGGCAACAGGCTGCGCAGGCACAGATCCAGGCTGCCCGGGGTCGGGGTGGCCGCCTTGGGGCTGACATCGGTGGCGGTCCAGTGCAGTCGCAGGGCGACGTCACCGAGCATCAGGTCGACGCGTTCGCGGTCACGATAGCGGACCTCCAGGCCCAGCACCCGGGAATAGAAGTCCACAGCGCGGGAAATGTCGGTCACGGTGATGACCAGATGATCCAGACCTGACAGCATTCAACACTCCTTTTTAATATCATCTGGCACAGAGGATACGACGATGCTGACCTGCCCGCTATGTGCATCTGGCCAGACGGTTATCTACCACCGCGATGCTCGGCGTGAGTATCACCAGTGCCGGTGTTGTGAACTCGTCTTCGTGCCCCCTGGCCAGCGGTTGTCGCCCGAGGAGGAGCGCGCCGTCTACGACCAGCACGAGAATTCTCCGGATGACCCCGGTTATCGTCGCTTTCTCGGGCGGCTCTTCGAACCGCTGCGCGAGCGGCTCGCACCCGGCTCACGGGGGCTCGATTTCGGCGCTGGCCCAGGGCCGACGATGTCGGTGATGTTCGAGGAGGCGGGGCACCCGATGGCAATCTATGATCCGTTCTATGCCCCCCACCCGGAAGTGCTTAGCTGTCGCTACGACTTCATCACCGCCACCGAAGTGGTCGAGCACCTGTTCGAACCGGGCCAGGAGCTGCGGCGGCTTGCGTCGATGCTGCATCCCGGTGGCTGGTTGGGCCTGATGACAAAGCGCGTCCAGGGCCGCGAGGCATTCGCGCACTGGCACTATATTCTCGACCCCACCCATGTGGCGTTCTTCAGCGAGACCACCTTTCACCAAGTGGCGAGGGAACTTGGCATGCTGGTGGAGTTTCCGGCTGCCGATGTGGTGCTGATGCAGCGGCGCGGGCGCTAGCCGGAACTGCCAGGCCGCGCGGTGTGGAGGGCGAGATCACTGAACAGTCTGAATTTCCTTGAATGTCATCGTTGCTGGTGATTCGTTCTGTGTTAGGCAGGGTGTACATCGAAAGCAATTGACTGCCTGTTTGCCAAGAGTATGATTCCCGCGCCTGTTATCCGCTTGTGCTCCCGGTATACGTTTCAGGCCTCGTCTGGCAACGCTATCCTTCACAGCCGTAGCCATTCTCTACGCTCATCCCGTCGACCCTTGATTCGTGAGGCTCTGCATGTCGCGTCAACTGCTGGCCATGGCGCTGGCGCCCCTGCTGGGGCTGTTCATTCTGGGTATCGGTAACGGGTTCCTGGCGACCCTGATCACCCTGCGCCTGGATGCGGCGGGGGAGTCGGCGGTGGTCATCGGCTGGGTGTCCTCGGCCTACTTCATTGGCCTGGCGCTGGGCGCCATGCTCAACGATCGGCTGCTGCTGCGTATCGGCCATATCCGTGCCTATGGCAGCTTCGCATCGCTGGTGGCGGTCACCGTGCTGTTGCAGGGCCTGGTCGATCACCCCTGGGCCTGGTTTGCGCTGCGCCTGATCGGTGGCTGGGCGACGGTGGGGGTCTATTTGGTCATCGAAAGCTGGCTACTCACCGCCGGCGACCAGAAAGTGCGTGGGCGGTTGCTTGCGATGTACATGATTTCCTTGTACGCCGCCGGGGTGCTCGGTCAATTGCTGCTGGGCGTGACCGAGGCCATGGGCGGGGCCGCCTCGTTCATGGTGATCGGCATGCTGGCGTCACTGTCGGTGTTGCCGATGGCGATGATTCCCCGGGTTTCGCCGCTGATCGAGAAAGCCGAACCCCTCAATCCTCTCCGCCTGATCACCCTGACCCCCACCGGGGTCATGGGTAGTTTCGGTTCGGGATTGCTGGTCGCGGCGATCTACACCTTGTTGCCCCTCTATCTTCAGCGTATCGGCCTGCCGGTGGATCGCATCGGCCAGATGATGGCGGTGGTGGTGCTTGGCGCCATGCTGCTGCAGTACCCGGTGGGAAGGTGGTCCGATCGCCATGACCGCCAGATCGTGCTGATCGGCATCGGGGCGTTCTGTGTGCTGGTTTCGGCGGCGATCCTGTGGTTGCCGCTCAATCTCTGGCTGCTGGCGGCGCTGCTGTTCCTGCTGGGGGGCGGGGTGTTCTCGCTTTACCCGGTGGCGGTTGGCCACGCCGCCGATCGTGCGCCAGCCGGCGCCCTGGTGCGCATGAGCCAGGGCCTGCTGTTGATCAATGCCATTGGTTCGACCGTGAGTCCGCCATTGATCTCGCCGATGATGACGGTGTTGGGCGATGCCGGGTTGTTCTGGGCACTCGGTGCACTCGGCGGCATTCTGGTAGCCTTCTTCGTCTGGCGGCGAAGTGTACGCCCGGCGCCGGTGCCGGTGGCGCCGTTCTCGCCCTCCACGCCGATGTCGTCGGCGGGTGCCGAGCTCGCCGTCACCGACGAGTTGATGCAGGGGGCCGCCGAGCATGAACACATCGAAGATCTTTCCTCGGCGGTGCCGGAGATCGATGTGGCCGAGCCGCTGGTCGGGCCGCCGCCCCCGGATGAAGCACATATCGCTTACTACGCTGATGAGGAAGCTGGCCAGGTCGCAAGCGATCCGCTCCCGTCACGTTCCTGAGCGATAGTCACCACGCGCATTTTCTATGCTGTCTTGGTTTATGCGACCTTTGGATAATGGTTAACGGAAAGTAGTGAATTCACTATCGCGTGACTCATTTTCCAGGATACTGCCATGATCTCCTACGTCGCTCCCCTGCGTGACCTGCGTTTCGTGCTGGAAGAATTGCTTGAACACGCCTCACTCACCCTGCCCGGTTTCGAAGAAGCGACTCCCGACCTCGTAGAGGCGGTACTCGAGGAGGCCGGGAAGCTCGCCGGTGATGTCTGGGCCCCGCTGAATGCCAGTGGCGACCGACAGGGGTGCCGGCTCGCCGATGGCAAGGTTACCCTGCCGGATGGTTTCATCGAGGCGTACCAGGCCTATGCCGAGGGTGGCTGGAATGGCATAGGCGTATCTGACGCGCTGGGTGGCCAGGGTTTGCCCGAGGTGGTGGCAAGCAGCGTCCAGGAGATGCTGCATGGCGCCAACATGGCGCTGGGGCTGTGCCCGATGCTCACCGCTGGGGCGATCGAGGCGCTGGCTCATCACGGCTCGGACACACTCAAGGCCACCTACCTGCCGAAGCTGGTGGAAGGGAGTTGGACGGGCACCATGAACCTCACCGAACCTCAGGCGGGCTCCGATCTTTCCAGGGTTCGCACCCGCGCCGTGCCCTGCGAAGCCTCCGAAGGCGACCATTACCGGCTGTTCGGCCAGAAGATATTCATCACCTGGGGTGAGCATGAGGCCGCCGAGAACATCATCCACCTGGTGCTGGCGCGCAAGCCCGATGCCCCGGAGGGCAACAAGGGCATCTCGCTGTTCCTGGTACCCAAGTACCTGGTCAACGACGACGGCTCTCTGGGTGAGCGTAACGATGTGGTGTGTGCCTCCATCGAGCACAAGCTGGGTATCCACGGCAGCCCGACCTGCACCTTGAGCTTCGGTGAGGGGGAGGGTGCCATTGGTTATCTGGTGGGCGAAGAGGGTCGCGGCCTGAACCATATGTTTACCATGATGAACGAGGCCCGCCACAAGGTCGGCATTCAGGGAATCGGTCTGGCCGAGCGTGCCTGCCAGCATGCTCTGGCCTACGCGCTCGACCGCGTCCAGGGCAAGAGCCCGCGCTCGCGCGGCGGCAGCGAATGCACCATCAGCGACCACCTCGACGTGCGGCGCATGCTGCTGTCGATGCGTGCGCGCACCGATGCCTTGCGCGCACTGGCGCTTTACTGCGCCAGCGAACTCGACGTGGCACGCCGTGCTGACGAGTCATCGGCGCGAGAGGCTGCCCAGGCGCGGGTCGATGTGTTGATTCCGGTGGTCAAGGCCTTCTCCACCGATCAGGCCGTGGAGATCGCCTCGCTCGGCGTGCAGGTGCATGGTGGCATGGGCTTCATCGAGGAGACCGGGGCGGCTCAGCTGTTCAGGGACGTTCGCATTGCGCCGATCTACGAGGGCACCAATGGCATTCAGGCCCTCGACCTGGCTGGGCGCAAGCTGCAGCGTGATGGCGGTGCCGCCCTGGCGAACCTGATCGATGATGTGGAAACCACCGCCCAGGCACTGGCCGCGCATCCCGAGCTTGCTGGTCTCGGTGAAGCGCTGGCGCTTGGTGCTACCGACCTGCGTGCCGCCATGGCTCTGGTACTCGAGCAGGGGGGCGACCCGGAACGCGGTGCGGATGCCGTTCAGGCCTATGCCACGCCGCTGCTTACCCTGGCAGGCCACGTGCTGTGCGCCTGGCAAATGGGGCGTGCCGCGCTGGTGGCGAGTGCAGCTCTCGAGACATCCGACGAGCCCTTCTACCACGCCAAGCTCGCCAGTGCCGACTACGCTATTCGCCAATGGCTGCCGGTTGGCCGTGCCCAACGTGCGATAATCGAAGCCGGAATGATGAGTCTGTCCAGCGATGCGCTACTTGCATCCTGACCCTGCGCCATGACCCGATGGGCTCGATAACGCCGACTCACCACTATTAACAATAATCAACCACATGGGAGAGAGCCGCATGCCCACGTCGATCTTCGAACAGGACCTGCCCCCCACACAGGCCAACCACGTCGCGTTGTCGCCATTGACCTTCATCGAGCGCAGCGCAGCGGTCTATCCCGACTATCCCGCCGTGGTGCATGGCGATATCCGTCGCAGCTGGGCCGAGACCTGGGAGCGTTGCCGGCGGCTGGCCTCCGCCCTCGAGCAGCGTGGCGTCAAGCCCGGTCAGACGGTGGCGGCAATGCTGCCCAACGTGCCGGCGATGTTCGAGGCGCACTTCGGTGTGCCGTTGGCCGGTTGCGTGCTCAATACCCTGAACATACGCCTGGATGCCGAGGCGATCGCTTACATGCTCGAGCATGGCGAGGCAAGTGCGGTGCTGGTCGACCCGGAGTTCGCCGGGGTGATCGAACAGGCGGTGGCTGGGCTTGCCAAAAAGCCCTTGTTGATCGATGTGGCGGATGCGTTGTTCGAGGGGGATGCGCGTTCGATCGGCGAGGTGGAGTACGAGGCGCTGCTGGACGAGGGTGATCCCAGCTACGCCTACCGGTTACCCGAAGACGAATGGCAGGCGATCTCGCTCAACTACACCTCCGGTACCACCGGCAAGCCGAAGGGTGTGGTGTACCACCATCGCGGCGCCTACCTCAATGCGGTCAGCAACATCCTCGAATGGGCCATGCCGCATCACCCGATCTACCTCTGGACCCTGCCGATGTTTCACTGCAACGGCTGGTGCTTTCCGTGGACCATCGCCGCCCGTGCCGGAGTGAGTGTCTGCCTACGGCGTGTCGACCCCCAGCGCATCACCGACCTGATCGTCGAGGAGGGGGTGACCCACTTCAGCGGCGCGCCCATCGTGCTCAATGGCCTGGTCAACCTGCCCGATGACCGCAAGCGGGTCTTCGATCATCCGGTCAAGGTCACCACCGCCGGCGCCGCGCCGCCCGCCTCGGTGATCGCCGGGGTCGAGAAACTCGGCATCGAGGTCACCCATGTCTATGGCCTCACCGAAGTCTACGGCCCGGTTACCGTGTGTGCCTGGCGCGAGGCATGGGATGAACTGCCGATCGAACAGCGGGCCAGGATCAAGGCGCGCCAGGGCGTGCGCTATCACATGCTCGAGGCGCTTTGCGTGGCCGACCCGGTGACACACGAGCCGGTACCCAAGGATGGCGAGACCATCGGCGAGATCCTGATGCGTGGCAACAACGTCATGAAGGGCTATCTCAAGAACCCCAAGGCCACCCAGGAAGCGCTGGCTGAGGGTTGGTACCATACCGGTGACCTCGCTGTGTGGCATGCCAATGGCTACCTCGAGATCAAGGATCGCTCCAAGGACATCATCATCTCCGGTGGCGAGAACATTTCGACCATCGAAGTGGAAGACGCGCTCTATTCTCTCCCTGCCGTGGAAGAGGCCGCGGTGGTGGCCAAGCCGGATGAGAAGTGGGGCGAGACCCCCTGCGCATTCGTTAAGCTCAAGGTGGGCTATGGCGAAGTCAGCGAGGCCGATATCATCGCCCACTGCCGTGAGCATCTGGCTGGCTTCAAGGTCCCCAAGACCGTGATCTTCACCGAGCTGCCCAAGACCTCCACCGGCAAGATCCAGAAATTCGTGCTGCGTGAAGAGGCTCGTAAGCAGTAGTAGCAGATCGCAAAAGCTAATCACCCGTGATTCAAGCGAGGAGCGTCCGGGGGCAAGCCGAAGGGGAGGTCCTACGCCAGGGGTGAGGAGCGAAGCTCCGAACGGGCTGACCATGGATGGTCAGCACCGGCCCTGCAAGTGGCGCAGGATGCGAGAACGCCGCAGGGCGTCGGTAGCGCCCAGGGATGGGTTTACAGCGCCTCCCCGCAGGCTTGCCGCCGGAAAGCGCTGCGAACAACAGCCCACAGTGGATCAAGAAACATCATCAGGAGAGTGCAATGAGTGAGCAACCGGTCGGCGTGGTCGGCGCGGGCACCATGGGGCAGGGTATCGCCCAGGTACTCGTGACCAGCAGCTTTTCCGTCAAGCTCTACGATGTGGCGGATGACCAGCTCGGGCGTGCCCAGCAGGCCATCGACAAGGGGCTTGGCAAGCTGGTGGCCAAGGAAAAACTGACCGAGTCGGACAAGACGAGCGCCCTTGCCCGGCTCGATACCACCACGGCTCTGGATGCGCTGCGGGGCTGCGAGATCATTATCGAGGCCGCCCCTGAACAGCCGGCGCTGAAGGAGAAACTGTTCCGTGACCTCAGTCACCTGAGCCACGATGCGATCCTCGCCTCGAATACCTCGTCGCTGTCGCTGACCCGCCTGGCCGCGGTATGCGAGCGGCCCGAACGCGTGGTGGGCATGCACTTCTTCAATCCGGTGCCGGTGCTCAAGCTGGTCGAAGTGATTCGCGCCGAGCAGACCAGTGACGCCACCGTGGCACGCATCGAGCGGCTCGCCGGCGATCTCGGCAAGACCGCCGTGGCCATCGCCGACTCGCCCGGTTTCGCGGTGAACCGCCTGCTGGTGCCGATGATCAACGAGGCGGCTTTCCTGTTGCAGGAGGGTGCGGCCAGCGCCGCCGACATCGATGCCTCGATGAAGCTTGGCGCGGCGCACCCCATGGGTCCGCTGGCGCTGGGTGATCTGATCGGCCTGGATGTCTGCCTGGCGATCATGGAAGTGTTGCAGGAGGGTTTCGGCGACCCGAAGTATCGCCCCTGTCCGCTGCTCAAGCGCATGGTCGCCGCGGGCTACCTGGGTCGCAAGTCCGGCCGTGGGTTCCACGTCTACGAATAACACCATGGCGTATTGTCTTGGCTGCGTATTGACCCAATGAGGGATTGCTGCCCAACCAAGCGTTCGCTAGGGTTGGGGGATGTCGCGACTGTGTTCAACTGGTGTTCTACCCACTAAGGAGCCTCCCCATGAGCGAGAAACCGATCGAGGTGGTCGACAACGGCGGCATCGTGCGCCTGACCATAACGCGTCCCAAGGCGCTCAATGCGCTGAACAGTGCCGTGCTGGAAGCGCTTGAAGCCACGCTGCTCGAACTCGAGGCCCGTGACGATCTGCGTGCCGTGTTGATCACCGGTGCCGGCGAGAAGGCCTTCGTCGCCGGCGCCGATATCGCCGAGATGCGCGACAAGACCCCTGAACAGGCCCGCGCCTTCGCGCAGAAGGCGCTGAAGACATTCAAGCGACTGGAGACCTTGCCGGTGCCGGTAGTGGCACTTGTCAACGGGTTCTGCCTGGGCGGTGGGTGCGAGCTGGCCCTGGCCAGTGACTGGGCGGTGGCCAGTGATAACGCCGTCTTTGGGCAGCCCGAGGTGTTGCTTGGCGTGATTCCGGGCTTCGGTGGCACCCAGCGTCTGCCGCGCCGTGTCGGCCCCGCCATGGCGCTGGATCTGGTTACCACCGGGCGCAAGATCGATGCCGCCGAAGCCCTGCGCATCGGCCTCGTCAACCAGGTGATGCCACAAGCCAACCTCGAGGCTTACGCCGAAGAGTTGACCAAGCAACTGGGTGGCAATGGCCCGGAGGCGGTGCGTAACGCCAAGCAGGCGGTGCATGATGGCCAGGACCAGGATCTCGATAGCGCCTTGGCGCTGGAGACCAGTCTGTTTGCGCTTGGCTTTGCCGGTGCGGAACAGAAGGAAGGCATGAATGCCTTCCTCGAGAAGCGCAAGCCGAACTTCTGAGTCTCGAGCTGTCGACTGACAGACCAAGCGGCCGTGGTGAACACCACGGCCGCTTGGCGTTGTGGAACGTGGTGCGATGCGGTTTGCCGCGTGGCGATCAACTCGGCGGGGGCGTCACGGCCTTTCGGCGCAGTCGCAGCACGCCTGTGGCGATGGCGGTGCCGACCAGGGTGATCGCCATGCCGGTGAGAATTTGTACTGTCAGCCCTTCGCCGAGCAGCAGGTATCCCCACAACAGGGCACTGACCGGCACCAGAAAGGTCACGGTCGATGTCGCCGTGGCGCCGGCACTGGCCAGTAGCGCGAAATAGAGCATGAAGGCCACGGTGGTGCTGAGCATGGCCAGCGCCAGCGCATTGGCCCAGACCAGGCCGCTGATCGGCTCGGTTGGCCATAGCCAGAGCCCGGGCCCGAGCAGGATCAAGGCCGACATGGCCGAGCTGCCGGCGGCCAGCACCCGGGCGGGCAGATGAGAGAGATAGGTGCGCGAATAGTTGCCGGCAATGCCGTAGCAGAAGGTGGCGCCAAGTACCGCCAGAATGAACCAGCCATCCCCACCCAGCGTGAAATCCAGGCGGTCGGCCGACAGCACGTAGACCCCGAATAACGCCATGGCAAGCCCCAGGTACTGCTGGCGTTGCACCGGGACACTGAACAGCAAGGCGCCAATCAGTGCGGTAAAGATCGGTGTGGTGGCGTTGATCAACGAGGTAAAGCCTGCCTCCAGCCGCGTGGTGGCAAGCGCCAGCAGCGAGAACGGCACCACGTGATTGATGAACCCGAGCATGAACAGTTGACGCTTGTGCCGCCACACCAGCTTGAGATAGCGCATGCTGAGCAGCAGCGGGACCAGCAGCAGCGCGCCCACGCCCATACGCACCAGCACCAGGGGAATCGCCCCGAACTCCGGTGCGGCAACGCGCATGAAGATGAACGACATCCCCCACAGCGATGAGAGCAGGATCAGACGAAGCGTATCGGCCGGAGACATTCGGCTTCCTTGGTGGGTTCCCAGTCGAAGGCCCGTCGGCACGGGCCACTCAATGCGGCTGTCAGGCGTTGGAGACGAGTCCGGGACTGATGACTTCCAGGGCCGCTGGGCGAGTCCATACGCTGACGCTGTCCATGCGCCCCATGTCCTCGCCATCAGCGGTCAACGCCCGTGCGTGGCGCAGTCGCAGTTCCGCCCGGGTCGTTGCCACATGTACCACCGCATCGCCCTTGCGGGGTTGGCGTCCGGTCAGACGGGAGCATAGATAGCTCAGCAACAGTGTCGGCCAAGGCCTTGGCCGCACGGCGACGATATCGAGCCTGCCATCGTCGAGGGTGACCTCGGGAAAACGTTGGCCGCCACCAAAGAAAGCGCCGGAGGCGATAGCGATCGACAGCCACTGGCCCTCGATACACTCACCATCATGTCCGATGCTGGCGTGAAAGCCGCGTTGCAAGCCGGCCTTCTGGGCCAGCACCGTCAGGTAGCTGAAGCGTCCCAGCGCCTTTTTCTGGCTTGCCGAGGCGTCGGTGGCCGGCAGGGCGCCGAGCCCCACGTGAACGACATTGAGGAACAGCCGGTCGTTCACCCAGCCGACATCCGCTCTGGCGGTGCGCCCCGTTGCCACCACCCGGCAGATGGCGGCCGGGTCGGTGGGCAGGCCCAGGTTGCGGGAGAAGTCGTTGGCGGTGCCGGAGGGCAGCACACCGAGAATGGCATGGTGTTCGATGCATACGCCGGCGATACGGTTCACCGAGCCATCACCACCGGCCACCAGCACCAGGTCACCTGCCCGGAGGTGATCTTCCCAGTGGTCATCGCCAAGTCCCACCTCGTTCAGATCGTGCACCCCGGCACGCTCGAGGTGGGCCAGCCAGAACGCCATTCCTCTCCGTCCATCGCCGGCCTTGTCGTTGACAATCAACCACTTGCGCATCCCTGTGTCTCCCTCGCCCGAATTTGTCACCGTGCGAGTATAGCCAATCGCGCTGTCGACATCGCCTGTTGCGAAGGGCCGGCTTAGGGCCTTGAGACTGGCTCAGGGTTTCCAGAAAGGCTTGGTGGCTTCCCGGCGGGCCTGCTCGGGGTTGATACCGATGTCGTCGAGCAGACGTTTGTCGAGGCCGAGCAGGGCGCGCCGGGTGCGACGGCGTTGCATGATGACCCGTAGCCTAGAGGTAAGCGAGGGAAGGTGCATGGCGGTTCTCCTGTGTGGGGCACCCTCACAGGCTAAGGCGATGGCCGGAACCGATATAGATTCAGTGTCGCGGAATTTTTGCGGTACAGTTTCCAATGGCGACACCCTGTACTGGACGCCGAGTGACGATCTGTACCGGTCGTTCTGCAAGTGTCAGTGCTAGTGTTAGTGGCAGTGCAAAGGGGGGGAAAGAGCCGGAATGACGCGCTATGAAGAAGTGGCGGCGGCCTTGCGCCAGCGTATCGAGCACGATCTCTATCGGGTCGGCGACCGCTTGCCTTCGCTGCGCAGGGTGTGCGAGGAGTTCCAGGTCAGTGTCTCCACGGCGCAGGAGGCATTTCGACGCCTGGAAGATGCCGCGCTGATCGAGGCCCGCCCGCGCTCCGGCTTTTTCGTGCTGCCGCGTCATGTCCCGGATCAGTTACCGGCCATGTCGCGCCCCGCACAGTGCCCGCTTGATGTCTCCCAGTGGGATGACGTGCTGGATCTGGTGGGCATGCCGGGCAGTCATCCGCTGTTGATGCTGGGCACCGGTATTCCCGACCTGAAGGCACCCACGCTGCGACCCTTGACCCGCCAGTTGGCAACCCTGCACCGCCGCCATGATCCGGCCGATCTCAACTACGACTCGTTGATCGGCAGCCTCGCCTTGCGCCAGCAGGTGGTGCGGCTGGCTGCCGCATCGGGATGCCTGCTGCACCCCGATGATGTGTTGATCACCACCGGCTGCCAGGAAGCGTTGTCGATCGCCATTCGCGCCACGACGTCGCCCGGAGACGTCGTGGTGGTCGACTCGCCGAGTTTCTACGGCACCCTGCAGATTCTCAAGGCCAATGGCTTGAAGGCGCTGGAGATTCCCACCGACCCGCGGACCGGGATCAGTCTCGAGGCGTTGGAACTGGCGCTGGAACAGTGGCCGGTGAAGGCCATTCAGGTCACGCCGACCTGCAACAACCCCTTGGGCTATACCATGCCTGAGGCCCGCAAGGCGGCGCTGGTGGCGTTGGCTAAGCGCTTCGATGTGGCGATCATCGAGGATGATATCTATGGTGACTTGGCCTATGGCCATCCACGCCCGCGCACGCTCAAGTCCTTCGACACGGACGGGCGGGTGCTGTTGTGCAGCGGGTTCTCCAAGACCCTGAGCCCAGGTTTGAGAGTCGGCTGGTTGGCGCCCGGTTGCTATCGTGATCGCGCCATGCACATGAAGTACGTCTCCACCGGTGCCTCGGCGAAGGTGCCGCAACTGGCAGTGGCCGAGTTCATTGCCCATGGCCACTATGAACGCCATCTACGCGAGGTGAGTCGCCAGTATCAACGCCATCGCGACAGTATGATCGGCTGGATCAACGCCTGCTTCCCGGCGGGCACGGGGGTCAGCTATCCACAGGGCGGGTTCATGCTGTGGCTGGAGTTGCCGGGAGGCGTCGACTGCCATGCGCTGAACCAGCGCCTCGCGGAACAGCATATCCGCATTGCCCCCGGCACCCTGTTCTCGGCCTCCGGCAAGTATCGCCACTGCTTGCGCATCAACCATGCCGCCCCTTTAACCGACGCCGTGTCCCAGGCGATCCGCTGTGTCGGCGCTACAGTCGCGACAATGGTGGATGAGCAGGCAGCAACACCTGTTGATGCTGAGGCCTGGTAGCGTCCTTGAGCCAATGCTTGCCATTCACAGGTACTTCAGCTCACAGGCACTTCAGCTCACATCTTTCAGCACAGGATGATCATGGATATCTTTGCATGAGCAAGCCAACCCGCGAGAGCCTGGCTCACGAGCACCATCCCGAGGCGATACGACGTCGGCTGAATACTGCCGAGACACCACGCACGCTGCCGGATGCCATTCTTGGTGGTATTGACGGCTGCGTGACGACCTTTGCGGTGGTCTCGGGGGCCTTTGGCGCAGGCTTCTCCTCGACGGTTGCCCTGGTGTTGGGGGTTGCCAACCTGTTGGCTGATGGCTTCAGCATGGCGATCAGCAACTTTGAAGCGATTCAGGCCGAACGCGAGTACATCGAAGACGTGTCCCGCAGTGAACGGCGCCATATCGATCTGGTGCCCGAGGGGGAGCGTGAGGAAATTCGTCAGATATTCCAGCGCAAGGGCTTTTCCGGCGAGACGCTTGAACGTGTCGTCGAAACGTTGACCCAGAACCGCGAGGTGTGGGTGGAAACCATGCTCAAGGAGGAACATGGCTTGCAGCCTGCTGGCCTGAGCCCTTGGCGCTCGGCACTAGCGACCTTCTTGGCATTCATGACGGTAGGCGCCATGCCGCTGATTCCCTACGCATTTCACGGGATGGGTGCCACCAGGCAGTTCGCGGCAAGCCTTGCGATTGCTGCCCTGATGTTCTTTCTGATCGGCATGGGCAAGAGCCTTGTCTACCATCGCCCCATACTGCGCTCCGGCTTGCGCACCCTGCTGATGGGAGGCGCAGCGGCGGGGCTTGCCTTTGCCACAGGACATCTTGCGCAGCTGCTGTTTGGCATCGACATCTAGTTGGCTTGCCGGCCATGTTTCGGGGTATTCGATAGCTTTTGTCGCTTGGACCGCATCGCATGCTGGCCTCATGCTGCGCGAACGGCCGGGAAGTGCCTTGCCAGACGATCATGATCGGGAGAGACGAGAAAGATGACCATTGCCGCCTTCATCGCTGGGCTGGTGTTGTTGATCGTGGGAGCCGAGGCGCTGGTGCGTGGCGCCTCGCGTCTTGCGGCGCGAGCGGGGATCTCGCCGTTGATCATCGGCCTGACCGTGGTCGCCTTTGGCACCAGCTCACCGGAGCTGGCGGTCAGCCTGAAGGCCGCCATGGATGATCAGGCTGGCATCGCCATGGGTAACGTGGTCGGCAGCAATATCTTCAACGTGCTGTTCATCCTTGGTGTGTCGGCGTTGATCGTGCCACTGGCGGTAGCCCAACAATTGGTGCGTATCGACATTCCGCTGATGATTGGCCTGTCGGTGCTGGTATTGCTGCTCGCCCTGGACGGCGGAATCGGTCATCTGGATGGCCTTGTGCTGGTGGGGGGCTTGGCCGCCTATCTGACCTTCCTGCTGTTCCAGAATCGCCGCAACCCGCCGCCCACCGAGCCGAACACCGCCACCGGGGATGATCGCCACTGGGCCATCAACCTGGCGATGGTGGTCGGTGGCCTCGTGCTGCTGGTGCTGGGCTCGCGTTGGTTCGTCGAGGGCGCGGTGGCTTTCGCCAACTACCTTGGCGTCAGCGATCAGGTCATCGGCTTGACCATCATCGCCGCCGGCACATCGCTGCCCGAGGTGGTGACCTCGATCATCGCCGCCCTGCGCGGTGAGCGTGATATCGCGGTCGGCAACGTGGTGGGCAGCAATGTGTTCAATATCCTTGGCGTGCTTGGCCTGACCGGGTTGCTCGCGCCTTCGGGCATCGCGGTATCCGAGGCAATGCTCGGGTTCGATTTGCTGGTGATGATCGCCGTGGCACTGGCCTGCCTGCCGGTGTGTTTCACCGGCGGCACCATCAGCCGTTGGGAAGGGGGCGTATTGCTGGGTTACTACGTGGCTTACACGCTTTACCTGGTGCTGGCCGCGACCCACCATGACGCCCTGGCCGGTTTCTCGACCGCCATGCTCTATTTCGTATTGCCACTCACCGTGCTGACACTTGTCGTGCTGACGGTTCAGGAGCGCTATCGCGCCAGGCGAGCGTGACGCCCGAGTGCTTGCTGCAAGCCTGACAGGGCCAGCACGTCCTGCCGACGCTCTGCCTTGCGGATTTCCAGTGTCAGTCGCCAGCTCGCCAGGTTGGCGGCGACGTCGTCGTCCATGTCATGGGCCTCCACGCTGTCAGCGAACTCGTCGAGCAGTTGCAACTGGGTGGTCAGGTCCTGGAAGTCACCGAGCACGGTCTGACGCGTCTTGAGCTGTTTCAGCAGGTCCGCCTGCTCGTCGGCGTTCAGTTCCGCCAGGTAGCGAATACGCTTCACCTGCTTGCGAAGCTCATGCAGGTCGCGATCGGGGGATTGATCATTCAGCGCCGCAAGGCTGGCATCATGACGGTCGATCCGCTCGGCGAGCACGTCGTGGATCGCCGCGGAGTCCATGCCGTCGAGGATGCTCCGCAGGTGCTTGGCGGATATCCGCCGCCGCCAGGTTTTCATCTCCTTGCGATAACGACGTCCGGCGAGCGCTTGCTGCAATATCCCATGCTCGTGGCTTGCCAGGCGTTCCAGGAACGCGAGTAGCGGGCCACTGGCTGGAGAGGCAAGAACCTCTTCAGCCGTGATCGCAAAGACCTCGAGGTCGCGTAGCCTGCTGGTGGCCTGGGCGCGCCGCTTGAGCCGCTTGAGCGCCTTGGCGAGAACCGGGTCGGGTGCCACGACCAGCACCGACTCGGCGATGGCGCGGCTGCGCCGCAGGTTGACGCGGTACTGATGAAGGAACTCGGGGTCGACTCCCTTGCGAACGCCAGGTTCCAGCCCGCGAATCATGCGGTACAGGAAGGTGAGCTGGGCGGGCACGCGTTCGGCGAGCGAGAGCCCCTCGAGCTTCGGTGCTACGGGGGCCTTGCGCTTGAACAGCGCGTGGCTGGCCTCGGCAGGAGAGAGCGTATGCACCAGCTTTCCGCAGCGCTTGTGCAACGACTGCCAGGCCGCCACGGGAAGCTCGATGTGCAGCAGGCTGCCGGTTGGCAGGGTTCGAGGCGCCTCGCCGGTCAACCACTCGGCAAGCTCGGTGAGTGCCGGTTCGTGGCCGATGAGGGTCAGGCTGTCGAGCGCCGGATCGACGTTTTTCAGCCAACGCCGAAGCATCTTGTGCTCGAAGGTGTAGAGCGTGTCGTCGAAACGTAGTGCGCCCCTGGTGGAGGTGTCCGGCAGGCAGCCCAGCAGCCCATAGATGGTTTCCCGGGCGCGCTGGGCGTCACTTGAAAACAGTGCGTCTTGCAGTGCGCCGAGACGGCCAAGCGGTGGCGCCATCGCCACGACCTGGCGTCGCCCGGTAGCCTTGAGCGGGCGCGCCTTGTCCGCAAGGCTGGTATCGTGCCAGCTCGACTTTGCATGACGGATCAGGAACAACTGCTTCATTGGCGACCTCCCGGAATCATCCCATTACTTTACCCTAGTGCCTTTCGCTCAATCCTCACTCGTGTCGTTTCCATAGCCCTCGATGAACAGCTCCACCGCCGCACTCACCTGGCGGTGAAGTTCCTCGTCACTGGGCGGTGGCCGAACCGCCATGCGCATTTCCTTGACCAGCATCCCTTGCCACATGCTGCACAGCTGATCGGCTGCCTGTGCGGCATCGGGCAGACGGATCAGGCCCGCATCCTCTAAGGCACAGAGTTGTTCCTGCAGCCATTGGCAGGTCGCCCATGGACCCGCTTCGAAGAAGGCGCGAACCAGCTTGGGGTGCTGTTCGCCCTGCATGGCAATCACACGCTCCACGGCCAGCACATGAGGCTGCATCAAGAACCGGGTGATACCCATGCCGATATCGATCAGCGACTGGCGCAGGCCCTCGGTGGTATCCGGCAGGCACTCGAGTCCCTGGCGCATCTTTTCGGTCTCGCGGCGTATCACGCTACCGAACAGCGCCTCCTTGGTGCTGAAGTGACCATAGACAGTCACTTTCGATACCCCGGCCTCGCGTGCCACGGCTTCCATGGTCACGCCATCCAGCCCGTGCTGGAAGAACAGGCAGGCCGCGGCGTCCATCATGGCATCGCGCTTGGTCGGGTCCTTGGGGCGGCCGACACCGCGTTCTCCGCTCCCCCGGATTTTTCCACTTTCCTGGGGCTTGCCGCTTCCCCGGGCGGCACCTGTGCTCGGGTGTCTGGTCATGAAACGGTCGTATCCTGGTCGTCATGCAAGTTTATATTGAACGTTGGCGTACACATATTATGATTGTACGACATCGTTCAAGAATAACGCATCTCGAGGCACACATGGTCAAGCGACAGGGCAATCATGAACATGGCATCCATGGACATGGCATCCATGGACATGGCATTCAGGGAATGGGACGCCGACTGCTCGCCACAAGCGTCGGAGTGGCTGTCGTCATTGCTACCCTGGTGGTGGTCGTGGTGACGCAGACGCGTCATGGCGAGGCTCAGGCGATACGCCTGCAGAGCGAGGATACGACCCCGCTCGACGTCTCGGTGCTGCGGCTGGAGGCAAGTGACGGTTTCACGCGTGACATGCGCCTGACCGGTAGTGTCATGGCCCGCCAGGCCGTCGAGCTGGCCTTCGAGCCGGCCGGCAGGGTGACTCGTGTGGACGTGGACCGCGGCGACAGCGTGGCTCGGGGAGACGTGCTCGCGACGCTCGACACGCGACGTCTGGAGAGCCGCCTGGTCGAGGTGCAGGCGCGCATCGACGAGGCGCGTGCCGCGCTGACGCTGGCCAGTCGCCAGGAAACGCGGGCCTCGCGGCTGGCCCAGAGCAACAATGCCAGCCAGGATGCGCTCGATCGAGCGCGCACCGATCGCTTGACCCAGCAGGCCAGGCTCTCCGGCCTCGAGGGCGAGCGCACCAGGCTCGAGGCGGACATCGAAGACAGCACGCTCAAGGCCCCGTTCGCCGGGCGAATCCTCGAGCGTCACATCGACACCGGGAGTCTGGTGGGCGAGGGGGCCGCGGCCTTCAGGCTGGTCGATGTGCAACACCTGGAGGCCCATCTGGGTCTGCCTGCGTCGCTTGCCTCGCACTTCACCACCGGGCAGACCGTCACCCTCTCCCGTAACGGCGTGACGCTCGATGGGGCGGTGCGCGCGAGCCTGCCTCAGGTCGAGGCCGACAGCCGCACGCTTACCCTGGTGGTCGATCTGGCGCCAGGCGCGCCGGTGGTGCCTGGCGATCTGGTCGAACTGCATCACGCCATCGAGCAGCCTGCGCCGGGCTACTGGGTGCCGCTCGATGCGCTGCTGGCCGGGGATCGTGGGTTGTGGTCGTTGCTGGTGGCGGAGCCGCTTGGCGATAGCGACCACCGCGTGAGCCGCGCCAGCGTCGAGGTGCTGCACACCCGCATGGGTCGTGCCTACGTGCGCGGCACCCTGGAGGATGGCATGGCGGTGATCGACGCGGGCACCCATCGGGTCACGCCTGGCCAGCGCGTCCGGCTGGTCGAGGATGAGCGTTCATGAGTCGTCTTGAGTGGCTGTTCAATCGCCGCCTGCTGGCCTTGTCCATCGGCTTGTTACTGGTGGCTGGCCTGTCCGCGATCCAGACATTGCCGCGCTCCGAGGATCCTCGGATGATCGTGCGCATGGCCACGGTGCTGGCGCCCTATCCCGGCGCCGAGCCCGAGCGCGTCGAGGCGCTGGTGGCAAGACCACTGGAGGACGCGCTGCGCACGGTGGCCGAGATCTCGGTGCTGGAGTCGACCTCACGCCAGGGCATGGCCTCGGTGAGCATTGAGCTGGGTGACGAGATCACCGATGTGGCGCCGGTGTGGAGCCGCGTGCGCGACAAGCTCGCCGATGTCGCCCCGACGCTTCCCGAGGGCGCGGGCACGCCGGAATTGCTCGACGACAGGAGCGAGGCCTTTACCCTGGTGGCCGCGCTGCGCTGGACGCTCGATGGTCAGCCCAATGCGCTGGTCATGGAGCGCCATGCCGAACGCATCGAAGACCGGCTGCGTGGGCTGCCCGGCACGGCCTACACCAATACCTTCGGCATGGCGGGTGAACAGGTCGAGGTGGTGGTCGACCCGCTGACGCTGAGTGCCCTGGGGCTCGATGTGGGCCGGCTCGCCGATGCTATCCTGGCCGCCGATGGCCGGCGCACCGCCGGTGAGGTCGTGACCGACGGCCACCGACTGTCGGTGGGGTTGAGCGGGGCCTTCGACTCTCTGGAGCGCTTGCGTGAGGTGGAGGTCAGCACCCGCGATGGGCGTGTCTACCGGCTCGCTGAACTGGCCGAGCTGCGTCGCGGCGTGGCCGAGCCACCCGCCAACCTGGCGCTGCTAGATGGCGAGCGCGCAGTGTTCATCGGGGTCCGCATGACGCCCGGTCAGCGCATCGACCTCTGGGTCGAGCGCGCCGAAGGGCTGCTCGACGACGTCAGGGATGACTTGCCGGTCGGCCTCGACCTGGAGGTGACCTTCGAGCAGGCAAGCTACACCCAGCAGCGGCTCAGTGACGTGGTCGGCAGCCTGCTGATCGGGCTGGGGCTGGTGGTGGCGATCCTCTTCATGACCATGGGCTGGCGTTCGGCGATCACCGTGGGGCTGGCGATTCCCGCCACGGCGCTTCTGACCCTGGGGCTGTTTCGCCCGATGGGGATCGATATCCATCAGATGAGCATCACCGGGATCATCGTGGCGCTGGGCTTGATGGTCGACAACGCCATCGTCATGACTAACGCTCTGCGTGAGCGGCTGCAGGCAGGCGACCGCCTCCAGCAAGCGGCACGGGACGTGCTTGGCCACCTCGCCGTGCCGTTGCTGGCCAGCACCGTGACGACCATGCTGGCGTTCATGCCCATCGTGCTGCTGCCGGGGCCGGCGGGAGAGTTTGTCGGCCCGCTGGCGCTGGCGGTGATTGTGGCGCTTTTCAGCTCCTATGCGGTGGCGCTGCTGCTGGTACCGGCGATCTCGCCATTGCTGCTGGCCGTTTCCGGAAAGCCCGCCCCCGTTGCATCGGACAACGCCATCAAGCGTGGCTTTCGTGGCTTGGTCGGCAAGACGCTCATGCATCCCGTCGCCGCCTTGGTGATCACGCTGTGTGTGCCGGTAGCCGGCATCGCCTTGATGCCGACCATCGATGTCGCCTTCTTCCCGCCCGCCGACCGCGACCAGTTTCACGTCGAGGTGCGCCTGCCTCCCGCGACCAGCATCGAGGAGACCGAGCGGTTGGGCCGGGAACTGGCCTCACTGGTCGGTGAGAGCGAGGGGGTGTCAAGGGTCTCGACCTTCATCGGCGGCAATGCGCCGATGATGTACTACAACGTGATGAGCACCGAGGATGGCAACCCCGCCTTCCTGCATCTGATCGTCGATACCCGCTCCCTTGGCGTTACCAACCGGCTGGTGCCAAGGCTCCAGCAACGACTCGACAGCCGCTTTCCCGAGGCCCAGAGCCTGGTGCGCAAGTATGAACAGGGGCCGCCATTCAAGGCGCCTCTGGAACTGCGCGTGGTGGGCGACGAGCTCGACACCCTGGCCGCGATCGGCCTGGAACTGGCCGGGCTGATGCACGAACTGCCCGATGTCACCCATGTGCGCGCCGGTATGCAGCGCGACTTGCCCAAGCTCAACCTGACCCTCGATCATGCCAGCCTGAACGATGCCGGCCTTTCGCCGGCAGCCGTGTCGCGGCAGTTGGGTGCGGCGCTGTCGGGCCAGGCCGCGGGGTATCTGCTCGAGGATACCCAGCAGTTGCCGATTCGCGTGCGCTACGCCGATGCGTGGCGCACGGCCCCTGAGCAACTGGCGTCGGCGCGGCTGGTAGGCGAGGGAGGTGTGGATCTGCCGCTCGCCGCAGTGGCCGAGCTCTCCCTTGCGCCGGCGTGGAGCGTTATCACCCGACGCGGCGCCGAGCGGGTACAACGGGTACTCGGTTATCTGCGCGCCGATGCGCTGGCCGCCGTATCGATGAGCATGCTGCAGGCGCGGATCGACGAGGCGCTCGAGAACGGTGAGCTGACACTGCCGGCAGGCTACCGCATCGAGACCGGCGGGGAGGCGGCCGAGCGCGATGAGGCGGTCACCCAGTTGCTCGGTTCGGTGGCGCTGCTGGTGATTCTGATGGTGGCCACCGTGGTGCTGGCCTTCAACTCGTTTCGCCGAGCGACCATCGTGTTCCTGGCCGGGGCCCAGGCCATGGGCATGGGGCTTTTGGCGCTGGCCCTCACCGGTCACGCCTTCGGCTTCGTGGTGATCGTCGGCGTGATGGGGCTGGTCGGGGTGGCGATCAATGCCACCATCATCATGATTGCCGCGCTGGACGACGATCCCGCCGCCCGCCAGGGCGATATCGCGGCCATGGTCGCGGTGGTCAGCGGCCCCACCTGCCGACATATCGCCTCCACCACCGTGACCACCTTCGCCGGCCTGGTTCCGCTGATGCTGGCCGGCGGGGGGCTGTGGCCTCCCTTCGCCCAGACCGTGGGCGGCGGCCTGCTGCTGGCCACTCTGGTGTCATTCTTCTTCACCCCCGCGATCTACCGGCTGTGGGTCGCGCGACCGAAAGCGCAACAAGCCACCGCCATCTGCTATGATCGGGCAAGCATGTGAGTTCCCGCGGAGGTGAGATGGAGAGAGGTGAGATGGATAGAGCCGAGATGGACAGAGTAGAGATGGACAGAGCCGAGATGAAGACAGAGAAAGCTGAAGTAGAAAGCGAGTTGAGTGACTTCGAAGAGAACATGCGCCGCGAGATCGAGGCTTACATGCAGCCCGCTCAGCAAAGCGAGCGTGACAACGCCACACAGTCACCCGAGCAGTTTGCCGAGCAATTCGCTGCCTATCAGGAAAACGTCGGGAAGCAAGCCGATGGCCATGGTACCGAAGGCCATGACGCCGCCGTCACGGCTGCCGACGAATCGACTGTTACGTCGAACGGTGCTGCCGCGGGTGATTCACCTGCCAGCCAACCCGCCAAGCCGCGCAGCAAGAAAGCCGCCAAGAAAGCTTATACCGGCACTGCCTACCGCACGGGGCATCTCGTCAAGCTCGCGGTACGTACCAAGCCGTTGTCGATGGATATCGTCTTCGAGCACGTCTCATCGAGTATCTCCAAACTCGAAGCCCAGTTGGAAGCCGAGAAAGCCGCGCGCAAGGCTGGTTACCCGATCATCGGTTATCTGATCGAGACCACACCCCTGAACAACGGCTGAGCTCTCCCTACTGCCGAGCCAGTCTTTCGGTCCAGGGAACAGGGCGTGCCGCCAGGAATGTCATCCAGGGAGTCGAGGATGCATATCAGTCAATTGTTCATCTACCCCGTCAAGTCCTTGGGTGGCATTGCGCTGGACGAGGCAACACTTTTTGACGAGGGGTTGGCCAATGATCGCCAGTGGATGGTCGTCGATGATATTGGCCGATTTGTTACTCAGCGCCAGCTACCCGCGATGGCGCGGGTGACGGTACGCCTGACCGCCGATGCCCTGGTGCTCGAGCACCCGCAGGCCGCGCCGCTGGCGGTTCCGCTATCCCCAGGCAACCAGCCACGATTGCCGGTATACGTCTGGCACGACCAGTGCCAGGCCTTGGATGAGGGCGTTGAAGCCGCGCGATGGCTAGGCGACGTGCTGGGTGACTGGCGAGGAAGCGGGCTACGGCTGGTGCGTTTCGATGAAGCGCAGCCTCGTCGGGTCGAGCCCGATTTCCTCCAGCCCGGAGAGCAGGCCAACACGGCGTTTTCCGATGGCTATCCGTTCCTGGTGGCCTCGCAGGGCTCGCTGGATGCGGTCAACCGTGGTCTCATGGCGCGGGGCCTGGCGGCGCTGCCGATGAATCGCTTTCGGCCTAACCTTGTGGTGTCGGACATCGAGCCGTTCGCCGAGGATGGCTGGGAGGCGTTGGCAAGCGCCGATGGTGCTTGGCGAATGGGCCTGCGCAAGCTATGCCAGCGCTGCAAGATCACCACCGTCGACCAGCATAGTGGAAAGATCGATCATCCTGGTGAGCCGCTCAAGACGCTGATGTCCCTCAAACCCCGGCTGGGCCTGAAGGGCGCCTTTTTTGGCCACAATGCCATACTGCTCGATGGCAAGGGACAGAGGCTACGTGTCGGGGACGAGGTGTCGGCCACGCAGCGCCACACCTGACATCACCCATTATGTTAGGGCAATCGCAGTTGGACATGACGAGGGGCGCCGTGGACAGGTCGAAGAGGAGGTCTTTTGCCATGGATGGCAAAAGTAGCGCCCAAGGATGGGTTCACAGCGCCTCCTCGATGGTCCGACATTTCGGGACCTGTCCCCGGTTCAGCACCGAGTGAAATTGCTAACTGCGATAGCCCTGCTTTATATGTGGAATGAATTTCCGTAGATGCCTTCCATGGGCTATGATAGGGGGCGATTTTCACCCGCTTCTTTCACCCACATTCGGGAGTCTTCGATGAGCTTTTACGTCTACCTTTCCGGCGAGATCCACACCGACTGGCGTGACGCGATCAAACGCGGTGCAGAAGCCGCAGGGTTGGATGTGGTGTTCACCTCTGCGGTGACCGACCACGACGCCAGCGATGCCGCCGGAGACCACCTGGGCGAGGAGAGTCAGCCGTTCTGGCGCGACCACAAGTCCTCCAAGGTCAACGCGATTCGCACCAAGACCCTGATCGAACAGAGCGACCTGGTGGTCGTGCGTTTCGGCGACAAGTACAAGCAGTGGAATGCCGCCTTCGATGCCGGTTACTGTGCCGCCCTCGGCAAGCCCTACGTGACCCTGCATGGCGAGGAGATCATCCACCCCCTCAAGGAAGTCGATGCCGCCGCCATGGCCTGGGCGACGACCACCGATCAGGTCGTCGAGATTCTGCGCTATGTCTTGAAGGCCTGACCCTCGATTCCTGGATCCCCCAGCGCTCTCCCATGCCTGGATGTGCATGAGGGAGCGCGAGCTGTCGATAAGGCCCTTTAGCGCGCCATGATCCCGCCACTCGGTCTACGCTGATCAGTGACATTGATCGGGCTCCGCCGGGTGATGGGTCAGCCAGGGAGCCTTTACCGGGAGGCTGTCATGGCGATTTCACTGAATGCTCCGCTGCGCCGCGAGTACGAGCAACTGTTCGAGACCTGTCGTATTCGCCCCACCAAGCTGCCCCATGTCGAACAGACCATCAATCGGCTGGTCGATCAGCGCCCTCGGTACGAGGAAGTGGTCAATCGCCAGGGGGTGCCCTGGGTGTTCGTGGCGTTGGTTCACAACATGGAAGCGAGCGGCAACTTCTCCTGCCATCTCCACAACGGGGACCCGCTCACCGCGCGCACCGTCCAGGTGCCCGCTGGCCGTCCGAAGCATGGCTCGCCGCCCTACAGCTGGGAAGAGAGTGCGGCCGATGCCATGGCGCTGAAACGGCTAGGCGCCAGCACCGACTGGAGTCTTGCCGGCATGCTCTACCAGCTCGAGCGTTATAACGGCTGGGGCTACAGAATGTACCACCCGCATGTGCTGTCCCCCTATCTGTGGAGCTTCTCGGAGCACTACATCAGCGGCCGCTACGTGGCCGATGGACGCTGGTCGGATACCGCTGTGTCGCAACAGTGCGGTGCCGCCGTGGTGCTCAGGCGCATGGCCGAGCATGGTCTGGTCGAGTTCGCCGACCAGCCACGGGTAAGCCCGGCGACCGATTCGGCCAGCGCCGAGCCGACTTCGACCGAGCCGCTGGTACCCAGGCACAGCATGCGTCGCGCCTCGCGTCAGGCCGAGGCCGAACGCGCCGAGCAACTGCAGCGCTGGCTGAACACCTTTCCGGGGATATTCCTGAAGGTCGACGGCGCCCCAGGCGATCGCACGTCGGATGCCTATCGGCGTGTGACCGGGCACTACCTTCCGGGCGATCCGCGCCAACAGGAGTCCCGCGCCTGACATTGGCGCAGGAACCGACCAGACTGCCGGGCGACGGCAGAGGAGAGCAGCATGTCACAGCAGGCCCTGCATCCGATCATCTACGTACGCGGTTTCGCCATGCGCGACGCCGAGATCGAAGACACCGTCAACACGCCCTACATGGGTTTCAACGTCGGCTCGACGCGTATCCGCCAGGCGCCGGACCGCTCCTTTGTGCGCTTCATCTTCGAATCGCCGCTGATTCGCCTGATGAAGGAGTACGGTTACCAGGATGTCTACGCCGGGGGTGCCGAACGCGAAGGGTCGTTACCCAGGCGCAGTATCGTCATTCATCGCTACTACGAACAGGATAACGGCGAAGGCGTGCGGCCCTCGATCATCGATGCCGCCCGTGAGCTTGGCAACCGGGTGCTGTGGCTGCGAGATCGCATCTGTGGCGACGATGCGCAGGCCCGCCAGGACTTCAAGGTCTACCTGGTAGCTCACTCCATGGGCGGGCTGGTCTGCCGTTGCCTGCTGCAGAACCCCGAGGTCGCTTCCGACCAGGCGCGTGGCTGCGTCGACAAGGTGTTCACCTACGGCACGCCCCACAACGGCATCGAGATGGGCGGTTTCAACGTGCCGCGCTTTCTCGGCCTGTGGGACATCAGCAACTTCAACCGCGACAACATTGCCAAAACCCTCGCACTCACGCAGCGCAACGGCCGTGTCGACCACCTCGACGGCCGCTTTCCGGCCGAGCGCTTCATGTCGCTGGTCGGTACCAACCACCGGGATTACAACCTGGCTCGATTCGCCGTGGGCGACATGAGCGATGGCCTGGTGAAGATCGAGAATGCCTATGTCCAGGGTGGCCCCCGGGTCTATTGCCACCTCAGTCACAGTGGCCACTTCGGCATGGTCAACTCGGAGGAGGGCTACCAGAATCTGACCCGCTTCCTTTTCGGCAATACGCGGGTGACCGGCAAGCTGGTTCTCGATGAGCTGCCGATGCCGCCGTCGGTCGACAAGGCCTACCGTGCCGGCGACACCGTCGAGGGGTCCTACCTGTTCGAATGCACGGTGACGCCGCGCATGCACCCGCCGATCGCGCTCTCTGACCGGCGCACCGAGCAAGGGTCGGCGATCTTCCGGCGTTTCGACGACATGTTCCATCCGGCGCGCGAAGGTCTCGAGCATGCCCGTCATCCGGTGCTGTTCTCGGTGTTTCTGGATACCGCCAAGATCCAGTCGGGGCGCACCATGGTGTTCGTTATCGACCTGGCGGTACGCAGTACCGAGTTCAAGGTCGATGGCCACTGGTTTCTCGACCGCCGGATTCCCGACGAAAACCTCTACCGCGAAAGGCTGGTCATCCAGGCCACGCGTAACGGTGATGAGTGGACACTTCGCTATGTGCCAAGCGATGAACGCTGGGGCGAGAGCCGGGGACGCGAGCTGGGGCGGGATGCACAGGGGGCTTTCGTGCCGCTGAGCAGCGCCAAGGGGTTTGCGGCCAGGCTCTACCTGGAGTTCGCGCCCTGGCATTAGGCATCGACCGCCACGTTACGGGGGGCGCGAGGATCGGGACGTTGCGTCGATTTGTCCTGCGCATGCGAACTTTCGGGGCGTTAATAGGTATCCTGTGGGGCACCGTGCAAAATCGCACAATCCAAATCCCCGAATGGAGACTTCGATGTCCCCGACGACCGACCCCTGGCAACCGAGGAACGCGCTTCTGGCGTCGATGTTCGTCGCGTTGCTTGTGATGAGCAGCGCGCTGCCAGTTCTGGCTGAACCGACACCCACCGCGTCGGCCGAACAGACTGAGGATGAACGGCTCGAGGACGCACAGACAGAGGCTGAGCGGCAGAGCGAATGGCCCAAGGGGCATTTCCCATTGCCCGAAGATGGCGATCTGATCGGCGAGAACTACACGGTCACGGTCGAGCATGAAGAGGACACGCTGCTTGATGTGGCCCGCGAGCACAACATTGGCTACGAGGAGATTCGTCGCGCCAACCCTGACGTCAGCCTGTGGGTGCCGGGCAAGGGCACCGAGGTGGTGATTCCCGCCCGGCGCATCCTTCCTGATGCAAAGCGTAGCGGCATCGTCATCAACATCGCCGAGTTGCGCCTTTACTACTACCCAGAAGTCGCCGAGGGCGAAACGCCGCGTGTAGAAACCTATCCCATCGGCATTGGCCGCGATGGCTATGACACACCGCTGGGGGTGACCAAGACCACCATGCGCCTGAAGGATCCGGCCTGGTATCCGCCGGAGTCGGTACGTCGCGAAGCCGCCGAGGCAGGCGATCCACCCCCGGAAGTGGTACCACCGGGGCCGGACAATCCGCTTGGCAGCCACGCCATCCTGCTGGATATTCCCGGCTACCTGATCCACGGCACCAACCAGCCAGACGGCATCGGCATGCGTGCCAGCCGTGGGTGCATCCGCATGTTCCCCGAGGATGTCGAATCGATCTTCAGCGATGTGCCGGACGGTACTCGGGTCAATATCATCGACCAGCCGATCAAGGTGGGATGGGACGGTGGCACGCCCCACGTACAGGTATATCAGCTGCTGGAAGAGCAGGAACACGGCATGGACGCGCTGATGGACACCCTGGCGTTGCTGGATGCCCCATCGGTCATGGTCAACTACGAGCAGCTGAGCGATCTGCTGGAAAGTCCGGATGGCCGGGTCGTCGCCCTGGAGCCACCGACGCTTGAAAAGCATGACCAGGTCGACGATCAGCAAGACGATCAGCAAGACAAGGACGACGATGAGGCCTCAGGGCTTTATGAGGACCTGGCGGCCTGAGAAGCGGCTGTTCAATGACTCACTCGCCTTCCCTGGATGGTTGAGGCGGTAGCGCCTCAACCAGCTCCAGTGCCACGCACAGACGTACCAGTTCAGCGAGGCTTCGCGCCTCCAAGGCCTTCATGGCGCGTAACCGATAGATCTCCACGGTCTTGGCGCTGATGTCGAGGTGCTCGGCGATCTCGCGGCTGGTCATGCCCTCGGCCACATGCACCAGGATCTGTCGCTCCTTCGGCCGTAACGCACCGTAGCGTGCCTGCAATTTCTGCTGGCGAGTTCGCGCCTGCAAGACCTTCAGATGCTCCGCCAGCGCATGCTGCACGGTATCGATGAGTTGCTGCTGATTGAACGGTTTCTCGATGAAATCGAAGGCGCCCGCCTTGAGCGCAGTGACGGCCATCGGCACGTCGCCGTGACCCGTCATGAAGATCACCGGCGGCGTGTCGTTGCTTTCGATGAGGCGCTGCTGTACCTGCAAGCCGCTGGCGCCCGGCATGCGCACGTCGAGCAGCACGGCACCGAACGCATTGGCGTCCGCGGCCAGGAAGCTCTCGCCGTCGGCGAAGGCGCGGGTGGTCAGGCCCACCGAGTCGAGCAGCCAGGTCAGCGAGTCGCGCAGTGCCTGATCGTCATCCACCACGGCGATGGGCAAGGGCATCTCGTTGGTAACGGGCTTTTCGGTCACCGGGGCCTCCAGGGATGTTCAGCCGGTTCTGGCCGTGGCGAGCGGCGCAGGTTCGGTCAGCAGTGTACCGGCAAAGGTGGCGCCGTCGTAACCACCCGTGGTCGCCAGCACCAGATTGCCGCCCATCGCCTCCATCAGTGAATGGCTGATAGCAAGGCCCATGCCCAGGCCATCGGGGCGAGTGGAGTGGAAAGGCGCGAAGATGCTATCGGCTACCTCGGCAGCGATGCCCGGTCCCTGGTCGCTGACGTGGAAGGTAACCTCGCGGCTGCCGCTGCGATGAGCGCTGATCGTAACGCTCTCCGCACCTGGGTGTTGTCTGCTGGCATCGAGTGCGTTGAGCAGCAGGTTGACCAGCACCTGTTCGAGGGCAACGGGGTCGGCCATGACGCGTGGCACGTCATGGGGCAGCGTGCGTGCCAGCGCCACGCCGGCCTGCTGATATTGCCATTCACATAGCTGGCAGGCTGCCTCGACCACCTCGTGAAGCTCGAGGGGACGGGCGCAGATGTGCCCCTTGCGGATGAAGGTGCGGATATGGCGCAGCCGCTCGGCGAGTCGTTCGACCTGCTCACTGATGCGCTCAAGCGGCAGGGCCAGGTCTCGGGCTGGGCGTGTCGGGCTGGCGTCGAGTTGCATCAAGGCGCCGTGTGCATAATTGGCGATGGCACCGAGCGGCTGGTTGAGTTCATGGGCGATGTTCGAAGCAAGTTCGCCCATGGTGGCCAGTCGGTTGGCATGGGCGATCTGTTGCTGGTGCTGCTGGGCCTGGGTCTCGGCCGCCTTGCGCAGGCTGATGTCGCGATTGAGCAGTGAAAGGTGATCGGGCTCGGCGCCGGGGCCACGGTGGGCGAGCACCACGCTCAGCACCGGTATCGGTCCATCCGGGCCCCGCATGTCCAGTTCGCCGCTCCAGGAGTCGTAGTGCGCTACGGCAGGCAGCACTACGTCGCGCAAGATCGCCAGCGACTCCGCCGTGTAGGCACGCGCAAGCGTTGGTAGCTCGGTTCCCTCGCCATTGCGGGGAAGGGTGAGCAGGCGCCGGGCCGCCTCGTTGGAGGTAAAGATGCGCTGCTCGCCGTCCACGAACAGCACATAGTCGGTGGTTGACTCCACCACCCGGGCCAGACGCTCGCGGTTGGCCTCGGCCTGGATGCGCCGGCCGACGTCGCGTGACACGCACAGCACGTCGATCAACTCGCCGGTGTCGGGGTCGCGCCGGGTGCGGCTGGTGGTTTCGAACCACACGTAGTGACCATCCTTGGCACGGAAGCGGTAGGTCTGCTGGTAGAAGCCGTCGTGATAGTAGATGCGTGGCGACTTGTTGAGCAGGTCGGCAAGATCCGCCGGGTGGAAGAGGTCGTAGGCGGACACGCCGATCAACTCTTCCGGCATGTAGCCCAGCAGAGCCTTCGATGCATGCGAGGCGTACAGGAAGGTGCCATCGCGAGCATGGCGCGAGATCAGGTCGGTAGTGCTGTCGGCGAGCCATTGGTAGTGGCGCTTTTGTGTCGCGAGCTCGTGGTTCTCGGCCTCGAGATTGGCCGTGTACGCTCGAAGCGCCTCGAGTTCGGCTTCGAGTGCGGCATGGTCGCGCCTCTCGTGACGTTCATTGCTCATCAGTGTGCCGGGTCCACCAGGCCGCCAAGTGAGGCATTGCGGCGAAACCAGCCGGCGATACTGGCGCGTGGCAGGCGCGTGGGCAGTACCTCATGGGGCAACGTATCGGAAAGAAAGCAGGCAAAGGTACCGGCTTCGGGGCGCACCCTTGCCACTTCGCGTTCGGGAGACGCGGGGTCGAACAACAGCATTTCGCCACCGCCGTCGGCTGGCCACCCGGAATTCAGATAGCCGACAGTGGAGATCACCCGGTTGGCGCGGCCGCGAAAGCTGTCGAGGTGCTTGCGGTAGAAGGCGCCAGGAGGGTAGTGGGCGAAGTGCGCCTCGTACTCGAACAGGCCAAGAAACAGCGCCTGGTTGAGCTGGCGTTGCAACTCGGTCATGGCGTCCAGGTAGCGGCGCTGGGCAAGGCTTTGCCGATCCAGCCAGTGGATGACGTCGCCACGAATATCGCGCCGCAGGGTATGGGCATTGCCGCGACCGATCCCCGCGGCTTCCAGCGCGTCGAGTTCGGCAAGCCTTGCGAGTTCGGCGCCGAGCTCCGCGCAGAGCGCTGGCTCGATCATCCTTTCGCCGACGTACCAGCCTTGTTCGACCAGTGCGTCGACCAGATGGGGCAGTGACTCGGAGGCGAGTGCCGGGGGCAGTCGGTCGTGGTTCAGGTCGGGTCTCCGTGCATGCAGGGGCTGGCCACGAGGCTCATGTCCCGGTGGTCTGCTGGATTCGCGTCAACCGCTCGGGAAAATAGCACATGGCACCATGGGGTGGCTCGCGATGCAGCGTCACCTCGCTGCCAAACCCCTCGGCAAGCAGTTCCACCAGCATCATCGCCGATAGCCCCCAGATCACCTGGCCATCGACATGGTAGTTGGGCACGTACATTGGGCATCCATCGACCGGAATCACATCGGTGTGATGGCGGCGGTCCTCGAGGAAGTGGTGCAGCGGCACCTCGAAGATGGTGTCGAGCTCGCGCTTGTCAGGCACCAGCGGCAGGTCCGGGGGAATCAGCCCGACATAGGGTGTGACGAGAATGCCGTGCAGAGAGATGACATCGGAGAGCTGTCCCAGCAGCTCCACCCGGTTCGGCGGCAGGGCGATCTCCTCTTGAGATTCGCGCAGCGCGGTGAACAGCAGGTCGGGGTCATGGCGCTCGCGCTTGCCGCCCGGAAAGGCCACCTGGCCGCTGTGTGTGGTCAGGTGGCTGGCCCGGCGGGTGAACAGCAGGGTCGGCTCGGCGCGCTCGACGATCGGCATCAACACCGCCGCTTGCGGCATGTTGCTCCTCATGCGACGTGGCTGGTGCGCTTGCAGGCGTTCGCGAAGTTTCTCTAACATGGGGATTCCATCGGGTTTGACCTCTTCTAACCGGCGCTTGCCGCCGCCGTCAAGCTCGCCACGGGCGGCGCGCACGCCGCTACCCACCTGTCAGGGAGCCACATGAACTTCTGCAGCCATTGCGGCAACACCGTGCGCTTCGCCATTCCCGAGGGCGATGACCGCCCACGCTACCTGTGCGACGAGTGCGGCACGATCCATTATCAGAATCCGCGCATTGTCGCCGGCACCCTGCCGGTGAGTGGTTCGCGCATTCTACTCTGCCGGCGTGCCATCTCGCCGCGCAAAGGATTCTGGACCCTGCCCGCCGGCTACATGGAGAACGCCGAGACCACCGTCGACGCGGCGGCCCGCGAAACGCGCGAGGAGGCTTGCGCCGAGGTCGACATCCATGGCCTCTACACCTTGATCAACCTGCCGCACATCAACCAGGTCTACATGATCTTTCGCGCCGATCTCGTCGGTGGCTTCGATATCGGCCCGGAAAGCCTCGAGGTGGCGCTGTTCGAGGAGCACGAGATTCCCTGGGAGGAATTGGCGTTCCCCACCATCGAACGCACGCTCAGGCATTTCTACAGTGACCGCGTCGCCGATGACTATCCGCTTCATATCAGCGATATCACCGCCGAGGATCGCGAGCGCTATTTCGGCTCCGCTTGAGCCTTCACTCTCGGCGGCGGAGCCAGATACCTCCGCGCAGAACGAATCAAGGACACTGACGTGGACAAGTTCGAAGTCAAGCTGGACCAGGCGGCGCGGGCGGCCTGGATGTCCTTCGTGGGTGGCATGACGCAGGACGAGATCGCCCAGCAGTTGGGTATCTCGCGCCCCGGTGTGCAGCGTCTGCTGGCTCTGGCCAGGCAGGAGGGGCTGGTCAAGGTGCATATCGACCACCCGATTTCCGCGTGCATGGCGATGTCCAAGGCGATACGCGACCGCTTTGGGCTGGACTACTGCGATGTGGTGCCAGCCGAGCCCGGCGCCGCCGATGGTTCGGCACACTACCTGGCCATTGCCGCCGCCGAGCGCATCGCCAGGCTGGTCGAGCGCGCCGAACCGTTGACGCTGTCCCTCGGCACCGGACGGGCCGTGCGCGCCTCGGTGGAGGCGGTCAGCCGTACCGAACGGCCCCAGCATCGGTTCGTCTCGCTGGTCGGCAACGTGGCCCGTGATGGCTCTTCGAATCGCTACGACGGGGTCATGGTGCTGGCCGACAAGACCGGGGGAGAACGCTTCCTTCTGCCGGCGCCGGTGGTGGCAAACTCGGTGAAGGAGAAGGATGCCCTGCATGCACAGCACCTGTTCCAGGCCATCACCGGAGTGGCCAGGCAGGCCGAGGCGGCCTTCATCGGCGTCGGCCAGATCAACCGCCGTGCCACGCTGTTTCAGGATCACTTCATCACCGAAGGCGAACTCGACGAACTGCTCGACCGCCAGGCCGTCGGTGAATTGCTGGGCTGGCCCATGGATGCCAATGGCCAGTTGATCGACTGCTCGATCACCCGCCGAGTGACCAGTCTGCCGCTGGCCATGCTGATCGATCAGCCGCTGGTGGCGCTTGCCGGTGGCCACGACAAGGGTCCCGCCATCCTCGCCTCGCTAAGGGGGGGGTGGCTCAAGGGGTTGGTGACCGACGAGAGCGCAGCGCGCTATATCGTCGAGTCCATGTAAGGCTTCTCCACGTTCTCCAGGTTATGCCTCTTGCATAGGGCAATTACCGCTGATTGCTTGCGCCATAGCCGAAAGTCTAATGCTTTCGGCTTTGCTTTTTTTGGGTCGCTGTCCGATCATTTGATTGTTGATTGATCAATTTGATCAAAATATCCGGTACACAACAATCACAAGCCCCATCAAGGAGCCCGACATGACGCTCACACGCGCCTTGCCACTGACGACCCTGGCCGCGGCGATCGCCGTCGCCTCGCATGTCCAGGCCGATACCCAGACGCTTCGCGTCGCCACCGTCAACAACAACGACATGGTGATCATGCAAAGCCTGAGCGACGAGTTCGAGCAGGCTCATCCGGACATCGAGCTGGATTGGGTAGTGCTTGAGGAGAACGTGCTGCGCCAGCGCCTGACCACCGATATCGCCACCCAGGGCGGCCAGTTCGACGTGATGACCATCGGTACCTATGAGGTGCCGATCTGGGCCGAGCGTGACTGGCTGGTGCCGCTGACCGATCTGCCCGAGGAGTATGAGGTCGATGACTTGCTGGACACGGTTCGCGACGGCCTGAGCCAGGATGGCGAGCTGTATGCGCTGCCGTTCTACGGCGAGAGCTCGATGCTCTACTTCCGCACCGACCTGTTCGAGGAGCATGGCATCGAGATGCCCGAGGCGCCCACCTGGGAGCAGGTTCACGATTGGGCCAGCCAGATACATGACCCCGAGAACGAGCAGTTTGGCATCTGCCTGCGCGGCAAGCCGGGCTGGGGCGAGAACATGGCGTTTGTCTCGACGCTGGTCAATACCTTCGGCGGTCGCTGGTTCGATGAGGAGTGGCAGCCCGAGATCAACTCCGCCGAGTGGCAGGAAGCGATTTCGTTCTACGTCGATCTGCTCGGCAACTATGGACCGCCCGGCGCCAGCTCCAACGGCTTCAACGAGAACCAGGCACTGTTCTCCAGCGGCAAGTGCGCCATGTGGGTCGATGCTACGTCAGCAGCGGGCCGGATCTACAACCCCGACGAGTCCGAAGTCGCCGATCGCCTGGGCTTCTCTCAGGCCCCGGTCGCCGAGACGCCGAAGGGCTCGCATTGGCTGTGGTCATGGGCGCTGGCCATCCCCAGCTCTTCCGAGAACCAGGAGGCCGCGCGCAAGTTCCTGACCTGGGCGACATCCCGCGAGTACATCGAGCTGGTCGGCGAGACCGAGGGCTGGACCAGCGTGCCACCCGGCACCCGCACCTCCACCTACGAAGACGAGCGCTACATCGAGGCCGCCCCGTTCGCGAACTTCGTGCTCACGGCCATGCAGAACGCCGATCCCACCGACTCGACCCTCAAGCCGAGCCCCTACGTGGGCGTGCAGTTCGCCGGCATTCCCGAGTTCCAGGCCATCGGTACCCAGGTGGGTCAGATGATCGCCGCCGCCCTCACCGAGCAGATGAGTGTCGAGCAGGCGCTGGATTCCGCGCAGCGCAGTACCGAGCGCACCATGCGTCAGGCGGGCTACTACGACTGAGTGTCGACCCCACCGGCCGGAAAGTCCGGCCGGTGACCCTCCCTGTTGATGTCAGGTGATAATCATGGCTACACGTGCTTCCGGGCGTACCGTCGGAGGCCTGCGCTCACTCTCGTTGCAGGCGCCCGCGGTCACGCTACTGCTGATCTGGATGTTGGTACCGCTGGGCATGACCCTGTGGTTCTCCTTCCAGCGTTACAACCTGCTGATGCCCGGCATGGGCGGCTTCGCGGGTCTCGAAAACTACCGCTACCTGCTGACCGACCCGGCGTTGTGGTCCTCCATGGGTACCACGCTGATACTGGTGGGTTCGGTACTGGCGATCTCGGTGATCGGCGGCACCTTGCTTGCGGTGCTCTACCAGCAGGACTTCTTCGGCCGTGGCGTTGCCAGGGTGCTGGCCATCTCGCCGTTCTTCATCATGCCCACCGTCAGCGCGCTGGTGTGGAAGAACATGATGATGCACCCGTCCAATGGTGTGCTGGCCTGGTTCAATGGCCTGTTCGGGCTGCCGGCCATCGACTGGTTCTCGAGCTATCCGCTGCTGTCGATCATCATCATCGTCTCCTGGCAGTGGCTGCCCTTCGCGCTGCTGATCCTGCTGACCGCCATGCAGTCGCTGGACGATGACCAGGTCGAGGCGGCACGCATGGATGGCGCCGGTCCCGTGGCGATCTTCTTCTTCATCACCCTGCCGCACCTCAAGCGGGCGATCAGCGTGGTGATCATGATCCAGATGATCTTCCTGTTGACCATCTTCGCTGAAATCTTCGTCACCACCTCGGGCGGCCCAGGGCTCGCCACGACCAATCTGGCCTACCTGATCTACATCCGTGCGCTACTGGAATTCGACGTGGGTGGCGCTTCGGCGGGCGGTGTCATTGCCATCATCCTGGCCAATATCGTGGCGATCTTCCTGGTGCGGATGGTTGCCAAGAACCTGGAAGACTAGCGGCGAATGACGCGCCACGAGGAGTCAACATGAACAACGCATCAACACAACGCAGGGTCGGGTTGGCGATACTGGCCTGGACCATCACCTGTCTGATCTTCTTTCCGATCTTCTGGATGATCCTGACCGGATTCAAGACCGAGGCCCAGGCGGTCGCCTCGCCCACGCTGTTCTTTACCCCGACCCTGGAAAGCTACGTGGAGGTGCAGGGGCGTGCCGACTACTTCAAGTTCGCCTGGAACAGCGTCTATGTCTCGGTGGGCTCGACGCTGCTGGCCCTGTTGATCGGCATTCCGGCGGCCTATTCGATGGCGTTTCTGCCCACCAAGCGCACCAAGGGCACGCTGCTGTGGATGCTCTCCACCAAGATGCTGCCGCCGGTGGGCGTGCTGGTGCCGATCTACCTGATCTTTCGCGATCTGGGCCTGCTCGATACCCGCACCGGGCTGACGTTCGTCTACACCCTGATGAACCTGCCGATCGTGGTCTGGATGCTCTACACCTTCTTCAAGGATCTGCCCAAGGACATCCTCGAAGCGAGCCGCATGGATGGTGCCAGCACCCTGCAGGAAGTGCTCCTGCTGCTGATACCGCTGACCCTGCCGGGTATCGCCTCCACTGGCCTGCTGTCGGTGATCCTGAGCTGGAACGAGGCGTTCTGGAGCCTCAATCTGACCTCATCCAGTGCCGCGCCCCTGACGGCCTACATCGCCTCGTTCTCGAGCCCGGAGGGCCTGTTCTGGGCCAAGTTGTCCGCTGCCTCGACCATGGCCATCGCGCCCATTCTCATCTTTGGCTGGCTGACCCAGAAGCAGATGGTTCGTGGCCTCACCTTCGGTGCCGTCAAGTAAAGGAATCGCATCATGTCCACCTTGCAACTCAAGCAGATCACCAAGAGCTTCGACGACACCCATGTGATCAAGGGGGTCGATCTCGAGGTCAACGACCGCGAATTCGTGGTCTTCGTCGGGCCGTCCGGCTGCGGGAAATCGACCCTGTTGCGCATCATCGCCGGTCTCGAGAGTGCCTCCTCGGGCGATCTCGTCATCGATGGCAAGCGCATCAACGATGTCGGTCCGGCGGATCGGGGCCTGGCGATGGTCTTCCAGAGCTATGCGCTGTATCCGCACATGACGGTCGAGGACAACATGGGCTTCAGCCTGCGCCTGGCCGGCGAGTCGAAGGAGGCGCGGCGTACCAAGGTCATGGAAGCCGCGCGGATTCTGCAACTCGAGCCATTGCTCGACCGCAAGCCCAAGGCTCTTTCCGGTGGCCAGCGTCAACGCGTGGCGATCGGTCGGGCCATCGTCCGCAACCCCAGCATCTTCCTGTTCGACGAGCCGCTTTCCAACCTCGATGCGGCGCTGCGCGTGCAGATGCGCATCGAGCTCGCCAGGCTCCATGAAGAGCTCGACGCCACCATGATCTACGTCACCCACGATCAGATCGAAGCCATGACCATGGCCGACAAGATCGTCGTGCTGCAGGGCGGCGAAGTGGAGCAGGTGGGCTCGCCGATGGAGCTCTACCACCATCCATGCAACCGCTTCGTGGCCGGCTTCATCGGCTCGCCGAAGATGAACTTCCTGCCTGTCGAGACGGTGAATGCCGACGCCGATGGGGTGGAGGTGACATTGCCCGGCGGCAGGCCTTGCCGGGTGCCGGTCACTGCCGGTGACACGCGCCCCGGGGCGGCACTGGAACTCGGCATTCGCCCCGAGCATCTGATGCTGGATGACGAGGGCCCTCTGGAGGGCGAGATCCAGGTGATCGAGCGCCTGGGAGGACAGACCTCGTTGTATATCACCATGGGCGAGACGCTGCTCACCCTAATGGCCGACGGCGATGTCTCCCACCGGGTACACGACAAGGTGCGTTTCGGTTTCGAGCCCGGTCGTGCGCACCTCTTCGATGCCGAGGGTCTGGCGCTGACTAGCCTCGAGCGTCACCACCTGGCGGGCCTGAAGCGCCAGGATCATCGCGGCTGAGGGAGATGAGCCATGCCAACCCTTATCTTCGATTGCGATGGCGTGCTGGTCGACAGCGAGGCCATCGCCGAGGCCACGCTGGTCGAGCTGCTTGGCGAATGGTTGCCGGATCTGGATACCGACACCGTGCTCAGCCAGGCGCTGGGCATGACCACCGCCAACATTCTCGGCCACCTGGAAGGACTGAGTGCCCATCGCTTGCCAGCCAAGGCTGCCGATACCGTGGACGACACCATCGAGGCACGCCTGGCCAACGAGCTGAAGGCGATTGCCGGGGTTTGCGAGGCCATTCGCGCGCTGGACCTGCCCAAGGCGGTGGTTTCCAACAGCCGTCGTCAGCGCGTGCTGGCATCGCTTGCCACCACCGGCATCGACCGGGCGATCGGTGAGGTACCGATCTTCACCGCCGAGCAGGTCGCCCGGCCCAAGCCGGACCCGGCCCTCTACTTGCTGGCGGCCAGCACGCTCGGCTGTGACCCCGGCGAGTGCCTGGTGGTGGAGGACAGCGTCAGCGGGGTCACCGCCGCCCATGGCGCCGGCATGACGGTGATCGGCTTCACCGGGGCCAGCCACGTGCAACCGGGGCAGCGCCAGCGCCTGGAGGCCGCCGGTGCCTGGCGGGTGCTTGCGCACATGCAGGGGCTCGAGGCGCTGGTCAGCGAGTGGCAACGCGGCCATTGAACCGGGCGACGTCGTGGCCTTTAACGATGGAAAGGCGAGCGGGCCAAGTCCCTGTTCGCCGCTACGAGCGGGGAGCTCAACGATGAACGACACCAGCAGGAAACTCGCCAACAAGACCGGCGTGATCACCGGAGGGGCCCGTGGCATTGGGTTGGCCATCGCGCGGGGCTATCTCGAGCAGGGCGCGGCGGCAGTCATCGCCGACATCGACCAGGCCGCGATTGACGAGGCGCTAGAGACACTTCGCGGTGAGGGCCATCCGGCCAATAGACTGATGGGTGTGCGGCTGGACGTCTGCGACGGGCAGTCGATCGAGGCCATGGTGGCCGCGGTCACGGAGCGCTTCGGCGGCATCGACATCCTGGTCAACAACGCCGCGATCTTCGAGATGGCGCCGGTACTCGAGGTCTCCGAAGCGAGCTACGACAAGCAGTTCGCTGTCAACGTCAAGGGCCTGTTCTTCACGCTGCAGGCCGTGGCCCGCTCGATGGTCGAGCGCGGGCAGGGCGGGGCGATCATCAACATGGCCTCCCAGGCCGGGCGGCGCGGCGAAGGGCTGGTCAGCATGTATTGCGCCACCAAGGCAGCGGTGATCAGCCTGACCCAATCCTGCGCGCTGGATCTGATCAAGCATGGCATTCGGGTCAATGGCATCGCACCGGGTGTGGTCGACACGCCAATGTGGGAGGAGGTGGATGCACAGTTCGCCCACTATGAAAACCGTCCCCTGGGTGAAAAGAAGCGCCTGGTGGGCGAGGCGGTGCCCTTCGGTCGCATGGGGCGCCCGGACGACTACGCCGGAGCCGCCGTGTTCCTGGCCAGTGACGACAGCCGATATGTCATCGCCCAGACCCTCAACGTCGATGGCGGCAACTGGATGAGCTGACACATGCTTGAGAATTCCGATTCCCATATCGATTCCCTGCCCAACGCCCGACTGATCAAGACCACATCCATCCAGCCCGACCTGGTATGGCGTTGACGCCGTACCGGGGGCGGTGACGCCGAACCTGACTCGGCAGGAGAGCCCCGCATGATCCGACTCAACAACGACAATCTCGCCCGGCTTCCCGCCGAGGTGGCCACGCCGCGCTACGATCACCGTGCGGTCACTCCCGGCATCGTCCACTTCGGGGTGGGCGGTTTCCACCGTGCCCACCAGGCCATGTATCTCGATGAGCTGATGAACCGTGGCGAGGCACTGGACTGGGGAATCGTCGGCGTCGGCGTCATGGCAGGCGATAGCCGCATGCGCGATGCCCTTGTCGCCCAGGACCATCTCTATACCCTGGTGGTCAAGCACCCCGATGGCCGGCGTGAGGCGCGGGTCATCGGCAGCCTTATCGACTACCTGTTCGCACCGGATGACCCCGAGGCGGTGATCGAATGCATGGCCGACCCGCGGATTCGCATCGTTTCGTTGACCGTCACCGAGGGGGGCTACAATTTCCATCCCGTCACCGGCGAGTTCGATCTCGAGCATCCCGATATCCGCCATGACCTGGCCCATCCCGACGCCCCTAGGACGACCTTCGGGTTGATCGTCGAGGGCCTGGCGCGGCGTCGCGAACGTGGCATCGCGCCCTTTACGCTGATGTCCTGCGACAACATCCAGGGCAACGGCGACGTGGCCAAGGAGACCTTCTGCGCCTTCGCACGAGCCCGGGATCCCGAGCTTGCCGCATGGATCGATGCGTCGGTGGCCTTCCCTAACGCGATGGTCGACCGCATCACCCCGGTGACCGCGGAAGCGGACATCGCCGAGCTGGGCGAACGCTTCGCACTGGCGGACGCCTGGCCGGTGGTCTGCGAGCCGTTTACCCAGTGGGTGCTGGAGGATCACTTCGTTGCCGGTCGTCCGCCGCTGGAGACGGTAGGCGTGCAGATGGTGGCCGACGTGGTGCCCTACGAGCTGATGAAGCTGCGCCTGCTCAATGCCAGCCACCAGGCGCTGACCTATTTCGGGTATCTCGCCGGTTACCGCTACGCCCATGAGGTATGCCAGGACCCGCTGTTCGTCGACTTCCTGCTCGACTACATGCGCCAGGAAGGGTCGCCGACCCTGGCTCCGGTACCGGGTATCGATCTGGAGGCGTACCGCCTGACGCTGATCGAACGCTTCGCCAACCCAGAGGTGAGGGATACCCTGGCGCGGCTTTGCGCCGAAAGCTCCGACCGCATTCCCAAGTGGCTGGTGCCGGTGATCCGCGAGCAACTGGCACGCGGGGGCGATATCCAGCGCAGCGCTGCGGTGGTGGCCAGTTGGGCACGCTACGCCGAGGGTATTGATGAGCGCGGTGAGCCCATCGAGGTGGTGGATCGTCTCAAGGATGAGCTGATGGCGCTTGCCGCCCGTAACCGTACCCAGCCCACGGCGTTCATCGAGAATCAGGAGCTGTTCGGCGACCTGGCCAAGGACGAGCACTTTCGCGAGGCGTATCTCTGGGCCCTGACGTCTCTCCATGAACAGGGTGCACGTGCCACACTGGAGGCACTGGCAACGACACGAGGAGAGGCCTGATGTACATCGGCGTGGACTGTGGAACCCAGAGCACCAAGGTCGTGGTGGTCGATGTCGACGGCGAACGCATTCTGGGTGAGGCGAGCCGGCCGCACCACCTCGACGAGGGGGAGGGCGGGCGTCGCGAACAGCATCCCGGCGAATGGATCGAGGCGCTGCGTGGCGCACTCGATGAGGTGCTGGCCATGCCCGGTATCGATCCACAGGCCATCCGCGCCATCGGTGTCTCGGGCCAACAGCACGGCCTGGTGGCGCTGGACGCGAGTGGCGAACCGGTGCACCCGGCCAAGCTGTGGTGCGACACCGAGACGGCCTCCTGGAATGCCGAGCTGATCCAGCGCCTGGGGGGAGAGGCGGGGTGCCTCGACAGGCTCGGCCTGGTGCTGCAGACCGGCTACACCGCCTCCAAGATCGCCTGGCTGCGCGATAAGCACCCCGAGGCATACGCACGTATCGCCACCCTGTTGTTGCCCCACGACTACCTCAACTTCTGGCTCACCGGGGAGCGCGTCGCCGAGGCGGGTGATGCCTCTGGCACCGGCTACTTCGATACCCGCACCCGGCGTTGGCGCCATGATGTCCTGGCCGAGATCGCCCCGGAGCTCGACCCCGAACGGGTGCTGCCTCGGCTGATCGAGGCCCGGGAACCGGTCGGCACCCTGCGCCCGGAGGTGGCCCGCGAGCTGGGCCTGCCCGAGGGTGTGCTGGTGGCCAGTGGGGGAGGCGACAACATGCTCGGTGCCATCGGTACCGGCAACATCCGGCCGGGCCTGGTGACCCTGAGCCTCGGCACCTCCGGCACCATCTGCGCTTACTCCCCGCAACCGGTGGTGCCGGACAGCGCCATGGTGGCCAACTTCTGCTCCAGCACCGGTGGCTGGTTGCCGCTGGTCTGCACCATGAACGTCACCTCTGCAACTACGCGAATCCGCGAGTTGTTCGGTCTGGACCTCGCGTCCTTCGGTGAACGCGTGGCCGCCGCGCCCATCGGTGCCGAGGGGATCACCCTGCTGCCCTTCTTCAACGGCGAGCGGGTTCCCATGCTGCCCGAGGCCACCGCCAGCCTCGATGGCCTGACCAGCGTCAATACCACCCAGGCCAACCTGTGCCGGGCGGTGGTCGAGGGTGCCACCCTGGGGCTGCGCTATGGTCTCGACCAGTTCGGCGATCTGGCCGACGGGGTGCGGGAGATCCGCTTGATTGGCGGTGGCTCGCGAAGCCCGGTCTGGCGCCAGATGCTGGCCGACGCTACCGCCACCCGAGTGGTGTGTCCCGAGATCACCGATGCGGCCGCACTGGGGGCCGCGCTGCAAGCCGCCTGGTGTGATGGGGCCGGGGAGCTTTCCGAGCTTTGCACCCGCCTGGTCCACCTCGACGAGGCAACGCGGAGCGAGCCCGAGCCCGGCCATGTGGCCGCCTATGACGAGGTCTATGCGCGCTATCGCCGCTCACTGGCCGAGCGCCATGCCATCGACTAGGTATTCGGTCGCAAGACACGACGGCAAGACACCACGACACGACACGAAACAATGACAAAATAGCACTGCACGAGGAGCCACCCATGACCAGCCAACTCGACAGCCTCAAGACCCACTCACTGGTGGTCGCCGACACCGGTGACCTGGACGCCATCAAGCGTTATCAGCCCCATGACGCCACCACCAATCCCTCGCTGCTGCTCAAGGCATTCGACCTGCCGGGCTACAAGACGTTGATCGATACCGAGCTTGCTGCCGTCAAGGCAGAGACCCGGGACCATGAGGCCCGGGTGGAGCACGCCGTGGATCGGCTCGCCGTGGCCAAGGGCGCCGAGATCTCCCGGCACATTCCCGGACGGATATCCACCGAGGTGGCCGCACGCCTCTCCTTCGACGAGGAGGCAAGCGTACGCAAGGCCTTCGAACTGATCGAGCTCTATGCACAGCGCGGTATCGGCCCGGAGCGGGTGCTGATCAAGCTGGCGTCCACCTGGGAGGGCATTCGTGCCGCCGAGCGCCTCGAGCGTGAGGGTATCCAGTGCAACCTGACCCTGCTGTTCAGCGATGCCCAGGCCCAGGCCTGCTTCGACGCGGGCGTCTTTCTGGTCTCGCCCTTCGTCGGTCGGGTCACCGACTGGTACAAGCAGCAGAGTGGCCGCGACTTTGCGCCCACGGAGGACCCGGGGGTGCGTTTCGTGCAGAGCGTCTGCGAGCGGGTCGGCCGCGGCGGATACGATACCGTGGTGATGGGGGCGAGTTTCCGTAACACCGGCCAGGTGCTGGCGCTGGCCGGCTGCCCGCGGCTGACCATCTCGCCGGCGCTGCTCGAGGAACTGGCGGCCGAGGAGGGCGAGGTCGCCCGGGCCGTGGAGATTCCCGCCGCCGGCGAGCGTCCCGCCCCGCTCGACGAGCCCGCCTTCCGCTGGTCGCACAACCTCGATGCCATGGCCAATGACAAACTCGCCGAGGGCATCCGTCGCTTCGACGAGGATCAGCGTACCCTGGAGGCGCGTCTCGCCGAACGCCTGGAGTGAGTGCGACAATGGTCAACGGGAGGCGAGGTCCCGGAGAACGCCCCATGGCGGTGCCACTCTCTCAGAAGACCGTCGAGACGCTTGCTGGTCTCGGCCATGATGTCAGGACGCCGGCGTATGATCGCCGGCGATTGCGCCCTGGCGTCCTGCATATTGGCCTTGGCAACTTCCATCGCTCGCACATGGCGACCTACCTTGACCGCCTGTTTGCGCGTGGCGAGGACCAGGACTGGGCGGTCATCGGCGCCGGGGTGATGCCCGCCGATGCCCGCATGCGTCGACGGCTGCACGCCCAGGATTGGCTCTCCACGGTGGTCGACCTCGACCCCGAAGGGTGCTCGGCGCGGGTGGTGGGGGCCATGGTCGATTTCGTGCCCGTGGTGCCGGCGGCCATTGTCAGGGCGCTGGCGGACCCGGATGTACGTATCGTCTCCATGACCATCACCGAGGGCGGCTACTTCCTCGATGCCGGCACGGGCCGGCTCGATGCCCGCCATCCCCGGATTCGAGCCGATGCGGCCGACCCGCGACGCCCCGGCACCATCTTCGGCATGCTGGTCAAGGCGCTGGCCGAGCGTCGGGCGAAAGGGCATCCACCCTTCACGGTGCTCTCCTGCGACAACCTTCCTGGTAATGGCGAGGTAACCCGCAGCGCTGTCGTCGGCATGGCAGAGCTCGTCGACCGCGACCTGGCTGACTGGATCCGACGCGAGGTGACGTTTCCCAATAGCATGGTCGACTGCATCACGCCGAGTACCACGGCGCGCGAGCGCGAGTTGGTCAGCCGCCGTTTCGGCATCGAGGATGCCGCTCCCGTGGTGTGCGAACCCTTTCGCCAGTGGGTGATCGAGGATCGCTTCTGCGCCGGACGCCCAGCGCTGGAGCGCGTCGGTGTCGAGTTCGTCGACGAGGTCTCCGACCATGAGACGATGAAGCTGCGAATTCTCAATGCCGGTCACGCCAGTATCGCCTATGTCGCGGCCCTGCTGGGGTATAGGCAGGTGCACACCGCCATGGGCGACCTTGATATCCGCGAGTGGCTGAGCGCACTTCAGGAACGCGAGATACTTCCTGCCCTGCGGTCGATCGAGGGTAAGGATTACCACGCGTACCGGGCGAGGGTCGTGGAGCGCTTTCGCAACGCCGAGGTGGCCGACACCGTCTCGCGTCTGTGCGCCAATGGGTCGACGCGACAGCCCAAGTTCATCTTGCCGGCCATTCGCGACGCCCTCGGCCTGGGACTGCCCGTGGCTGGACTGGCACTGGAGCTTGCACTGTGGTGCCACTATTGCCGGGTGGCCGACGACACGCCGGGGATGCCTCCGGTCAGCGATCCCCTGTCGTCACGCCTGCGCACCGGCGCCGTTGAGGCTGCCAAGCAGCCACGGGCCTTCCTGGGCATCAGGGAGATATTCCACGACCTGGCCGAGGCGCCTAAGCTTTGCGACGCCTTCGCCCGCTGGCTGGCGCTGATCGACTCGCACGGACCACGCGCGGCGATCCGGCACTACATCGATGCCGGCGGTCACCACTCTTCCAGCTTCCATACGTCGTATGCCGGCTCCTCGTAGGGGTGGGCCAGCTTGAGTGCGGCCACGGCGGTTCCGATCAGCGAGTCCTCGCAGACCAGCTCCACCTTGAGTTCCTCGACCTGTTCCAGGTCGCCGACCTCGCCGATGTGTGGGTTGGCCCCCGGAAGCGGGCGGAATTGCCCGGTGCCCAGCGTTTGGAAGCAGCAGGCTTCGTAATCGCCGATGCGCCCGGCGCCGGTCGCGAACACGGACTCCTTGACCGCTTCCGCCTCTTCACGGGGAACGAAGAACGCGAGCTTGTACATGACTCGTCTCCTGGATGGCGTGTGGTTACCCTTGTGCCATGGACGGCCGGGTAAGTCGACCGTCCCCGATACGCTTCAATTCACGGGTATGGCGCAGGAGAGACCCCATGGACGAGACATTGAACGCACGGCTGCACGAGGCGGGGATAGCGCCGCGTGGTGACCTTCAGCCGTTATCCGGCGGTGATATTGCGGCGGTATACCGGTTGGCGACCCAACAGGGCGAAGTGGTGGTCAAGCATGACGATGCCACACGCCTGGCCGGTGAAGCCGATGGGCTACGCGCGCTGCGTGCGGCGCGAAGTGGTCTGGTGGTGCCGTCGGTGCTGGCCGAGGGCGATGGATGGCTGGTGATGGAAGCGCTGGTCAGCGCACCGCGCTCCGCCGCGAGTGATGCCGCGCTTGGTGAGGGATTGCGCCGGTTGCATGCCGTCACCGGGGAGACCCACGGATGGCCGACCGACAATGCCTGTGGCCACACGCCACAACCCAACGCACCCATGGATGATGGCCGCGTCTTTCAGCGCGAACGCCGTCTTTTGCCGCTGGCGCGGGCCTGCCACGCTCGCGGCCTGCTCGATGCTCGCCTGCGCGGGCGTATCGAGAAACTGGCCCACGAGTTGGAATCGTGGTTGCCGGATGTCCCGCCAAGCCTGATTCATGGAGACCTGTGGTCGGGTAACTTGCTGTTTACCGCGTCGGGTCCTGCGATCATCGACCCGGCGGTGTATCGCCATTACCCCGACGTGGATCTCGCCATGCTGACCCTGTTCGGATCCCCGGGCGAGGCGTTCTTCGAGGCCTACTGGAACGCCGATGCGCCGGACGACTGGCCGAGGCGCGAAGCGCTGTTCCAGCTCTATCCGCTGCTCAACCATCTGCTGTTGTTCGGTGGAGGCTATCGCGCTGCGATAGAGCGTTCCTTGGCGCGTCTGGACCAGGTTTTTCTTGATTAACACATCATGAATAAGCAGAAGAACTTGCTCACATGGCATTTATCGTCAACCTTGTAGGTGTACCCGTGTACTTGACTAGTTGCCATGGGATAACGGCGCTGCTACAGCCATGATGGGCAAGTTGTGATGTTTCAAACGTTATTTTCTGGCTGGGCCATTCCAGTCATTATGTTCTAATCATTATATTCTAATTGCGCGGTTGTGGATGTTTAATCGAATTATGGGGGATCTACACATCGGCGGGTAGATAAACGTTCGCACAATAACGAGATTGCCCCACACAGTGAGTGTCGAGCATGAAGAGGAACTGACATCTCGTGGCGGTGCGACGCCCGCATGCGTAACGGAGGACGTGACATGCAACGTCTCTATTTTTTGACGCCTGACCTCGATACCACCGTCAGTATCGCCCATGAACTGAACGACCTTGGCCTGTCCAAGCGCGAAGTTCACGTGACGGGGCGTGACTGGCAGCACCTTGAGGAGCGCGGGGTCAACAACGCCACGCTGCGCCAGACCTCGGATGTGGTCCATGCCGCCTGGCGCGGCGTCAAATTCGGCGTACCTCTGGGGCTGCTCCTTGGGGTCGTGGTGTATTACGTCCTCGGAGAGGGACTGGGCTCCATGGGTATCGCGGGTGTCATCATCGGTATGGGAGTGTTTGGTGGCTTGTTCGGGGTCTGGACCAGCACCATGGTGGGGGTGTCGGTGCACGATGTGAAAGTCGACAAGTACGAGGATGAGATCGAAGAGGGCGCCTTTCTGATGATGGTGGATGTCGCCAACCAGCGCGAAGACGAGGTGTATTCGGTCATCCACCGCCACCATCCAGAGGTGATCATCGACAAGGTCTCTCGGGAGGAGCTCAAGCACCATAGCGGCACGGGTGCATAATCAAGGTAATAATTTACTGATACATCAATACACCTTGATATGCTGACTGTTGTCATGCTTGTTTCCTAGATTCGTTCTGATGATTTATTTTGTCAGGCCTTGATGCCGCCATTTTGTTTATAACATTCAATGCCTGTTTTGGCGGCCTGGCAAACGACGGGCTATGCTCAGTGAAAGATTTATTTAAGTATTCGATATTTATTTATCGTAATCAAGACATCACGTTTCCAGATGCCTATACGCTGACCAACGTGGGGGAGCGTGCCCATGGCGATGGCGGTTGCGTTGATCGTGCTGGCGGTGGGCTCGGTGCTGTTCTTCCTGTTCAGCCCCTGGCATCTCACTCCCCTGGCTTCCAACTGGGAAGCCATCGACAGAACCATCAGCATCTCCTTCTGGGTCACGGGCCTTGTGTTTCTGGCGGTGACGCTTTTCATGGCCTTGGCGCTAGTCCGCTTTGGCTACCAGAAGCAGAGGCGCTCGCGCTACGAACCTGAAAACAAGCCACTCGAAGCCTGGCTCACCGGGCTCACTACCCTGGGTATCGCAGCCCTGCTTGCGCCGGGTCTGTTCGTTTGGGGATCATTCGTCAGTGTGCCGGAGGACGCCCACGAGGTCGAAGTCGTGGCCCAGCAGTGGCATTGGGGCTTCAGGTTTCCCGGTGAGGACGGCACCCTTGGCGCGGCTCGCTCAAGCTTGATCGATGCGGGGAATCCCTTTGGCATCGACCCCGACGATCCCCATGGCCAGGATGATGTGCTGGTGGAGAATCCGCGGCTGCTGCTGCCCGTCGACCGCCCCGTCAAGCTGATCCTGCGATCGAAGGATGTCATCCACAATTTCAAGGTGGCGCCGTTTCGCGCCAAGATGGACGTCGTGCCTGGCCAGACGTCCTATTTCTGGCTGACCCCGACCCAGACAGGCGAGTTCGAGGCGGTGTGTGCCGAGCTTTGCGGCATCGCCCACTTTGCCATGCGCGCCAAGGTGGCCGTGGTGGAGCAGCCAAGCTTCGATGCGTGGTTGGCCGAGCAGCCAACCTACGCCGAGCTTGAATCACTTGAACCGGCTGACCCCGATGCGGGGGCTGAGCGGTTTTCCGCTTGCGTGGCCTGTCATGGGCCCCAGGGAGAAGGGCAGCAGGCGATCAATGCGCCGCGCCTGGCCGGGCTTGATCGCGACTACTTCACCCGACAACTGCACCTTTTTCAAAGCGGCGCCCGCGGCACCCACGAGGCCGACCGATTCGGCCAGCAGATGCGTCCCTTCGCGACGTCCTTGAGTGATCAGGCGATCCGCGATATCGCGGCCTACGTCGAGACCCTGCCGGTAACGCCCACCCGGGACACGATCATCGGCGACGCCGAACGTGGGGCTCGGCTGTATCGCACCTGTGCCAGTTGCCATGGTGCCCAGGGGGCGGGCATGGCGGCGTTCAAGGCGCCACGCCTGGCCGGTATGAATGATTGGTACCTGGTGCGGCAGTTGCGGCATTTCCGGGATGGCATCCGCGGTCGCCACCCCCAGGATGGCTACGGTAACCAGATGGTCGACATGGCCCAGATCCTGATCGATGACAGGGCGCTTGCCGATGTCACCGCCTATATCGGCACCCTTGCCCAGCAGACGGCCGCATCGAATGTCGATGCGACGCGCACCGAGGAGTGACTCATGGCCGAACGAGAATACGATGCCAGCTCCCATGCGCCACCGGCCGAGGTCGGCGAAATGGAGCTGGTTCATCCCAGGACCTTCATCGGCAAGTATATCTGGAGCCAGGATGCCAAGGTCATCGCCATCCAGTACGGCCTGACAGCCACCGCCATCGGCTTGGTGGCCCTGGTACTGTCGATCCTGATTCGGTTGCAGCTCGGTTTTCCCAACAGCGTGTCGTTGATTGATCCCGCAAGCTACCTGCAGCACGTCACCATGCACGGCATGATCATGGTGGTCTATCTGCTCACGGCCATCCTGCTCGGCGGTTTCGGTAATTACTTGATTCCGCTGATGTGTGGTGCACGGGACATGGCCTTTCCCTACCTCAACATGCTCAGTTTCTGGACCTACCTGCTCTCCGTGCTGATTCTGGTTGCCGGTTTCTTCGTGCCTGGCGGCAGTAGCGGGGCGGGATGGACGCTGTATCCCCCGCAGTCGATCAGTCCGGGTACGCCAGGGGTGGATGGGGGGATCGTGTTGATGCTGGTGTCGCTTGCAGTGTTCATCATCGGCTTCACCATGGGCGGCCTGAACTATGTGGTCACGGTGTTGCAGGCGCGCACACGGGGCATGACGCTGATGCGTTTACCGCTGACGGTGTGGGGTATCTTCATGGCCACGGTGATGGCGCTGCTGGCGTTCCCCGCACTGCTGGTGGCGGCCTTGATGCTATTGATGGATCTGCTGTTGGGCACCAGTTTCTTCATGCCCGAGATGCTGGCGATGGGCGAGATCACCGAACGCGAGGGCGGAAGCCCCTTGCTGTTCCAGCACCTGTTCTGGTTCTTCGGCCACCCCGAGGTCTACATCGTGGCGCTGCCTGCCTTCGGCATCGTGTCGGACCTGCTCGCCGTGCATGCTCGCAAGAACATCTTCGGCTATCGGATGATGGTCTGGGCGTTGATCATCATCGGTGTGCTGAGCTTCGTGGTCTGGGCGCACCACATGTTCGTCAGTGGCATGAACCCCTATTTCGGCTTCCTGTTCGCCACCACCACCCTGATCATCGCCGTGCCCACGGCCATCAAGGTGTACAACTGGGTGTTGACCCTGTGGCGAGGCAATATCCGTTTCACGGTGCCGATGCTGTTCGCCATCGGTTTTTTGTTCACCTTCGTCAATGGCGGGCTGAGCGGGCTGTTCCTTGGCAATGTCACCGCGGACGTACCACTCTCGGATACCTATTTCGTGGTCGGCCATTTCCACATGGTAATGGCGGTGGCGCCGATCATGGTGATCTTCGGAGCGATCTACCACTGGTACCCCAAGATGACGGGGCGCATGCTCAACGATACCCTCGGCAAGATCCACTTCTGGGTGACCTTCCTCGGCACCTACCTGATCTACTACCCCATGCACTTCATCGGACTCGAGGGCGTACCGAGGCGCTATTACGCCTACGGCGAGACCACGTTCATTTCCGACTCCGTGCAGACGCTCAACGCCGGTATCACCATTGCCGCGATCATCGTCGCCGCAACTCAGCTGTTGTTCCTGTTCAACCTGGCATGGAGCTATTTCCGGGGCCGGGAATCCGGCCCCAACCCCTGGCAAGCCACCACCCTGGAGTGGCAGACCCCCCACACGCCCCCCCGTCACGGCAACTTCGGTGATGCGCTGCCCGTCGTGTATCGCTGGCCGTACGACTATGGTGTGCCCGGTGCCAAGGACGACTTCATTCCCCAGAACGTGCCACCCGAAGCCGTGGAATATCTGGATGGCGCCCACGCCACCGGCAAGGGGGCGACATGACGGTAACCCTGACGTTCCTGGCGTTGTTGATGGCGGGGTTCGTCGCATGGCTGTTCAGCCACTCGGTCAATGTGCGGCCATGGGTCGCGGGTTCAAGCGAGACGGCCCGTCGAACTCAGGTACCCGAGTGGGTCACTGCGCCACGCATGGGGCTGATGGTGTTGCTCGCGACAGTGACCTCAGTTTTCACCCTGATCATCAGCGCCTATCTGATGCGCATGGAGATGGGCGCTGACTGGCATCCGCTGCCCGACTCGGCACTGTTGTGGTTCAACAGTGCGCTGCTGGTGCTGGCAAGCGTGGCGCTACATGGCGCCTGGCGGGCGGCACGGCAGGATGCTGTGGAGCGCGTGCGCCATCTGCTGATCGCCGGGGGAGGGCTTTCCGCGTTGTTTGTGGTCGGCCAACTGCTGGTCTGGCGACAGCTTGCGGTCGAAGGCTATTACCTGGCGACCAACCCGGCCAATGCCTTCTATTACCTGCTGACGTCCCTGCATGGGCTGCATCTATTGGGGGGCCTGGTTGCCTGGGCCAAGGTATTCCGGCGACTCCAGCGCGGTGGCGAACCTGCCCGGTTGCGCAGTGGCATCGAGCTGTGCGCGGTGTACTGGGATTTCCTGCTGCTGGTGTGGGTGGTGGTGTTTGCCCTGTTGCTCAAGACCTGACGAGGAGGCTTGCATGGCGTATTCGGCACCCAGCGGGGCACCGCTCGAACCCGGCTTGAGAGGGATGGTCGATGACTTCTCCTCCGATCAGCGGGCCTTCAAGGATGTCTCCTGGGGCAAGGTGATGATGTGGGCCTTCATCCTCAGCGACATCTTCATTTTCGCGTGTTTCCTGATTGGCTACATGCAAGTGCGAATTACCTCCACCGCACCCTGGCCGATTGGCAGTGAGGTGTTCGCCCTGGAGGTGGCTGGGGCGCATATTCCGTTGCTGCTGATCGCGATCATGACCTTCGTGCTGATCAGCAGTAGCGGCACCATGGCGCTCGCGGTCAAGTACGGTTATGAGCGCAACCGGCGCGTCACGGCGTTGTTGCTGCTTGCGACCGCCCTGCTTGGTGGCACCTTCGTCGGCATGCAGGTGTTCGAGTGGTCCAAGCTCATCGAGGAAGGGGTGCGCCCCTGGGGCAACCCCTGGGGAGCGGCCCAGTTCGGCGCGACGTTCTTTCTGATTACCGGGTTTCATGGCACCCACGTCAGCATCGGGGTGCTGTGTCTATTCATCATGGCGGTCAAGGTGGCGCGCGGCTCGCTTGAAACCGGCAGCCCCGGCTTCCTCACCGGGCGTCGCGGGCGCTACGAGATGGTCGAGCTACTTGGGCTTTACTGGCATTTCGTGGACCTGGTCTGGGTCTTCATCTTCGCATTCTTTTACCTGTGGTAGGCACGTAAGGCGATGCCGTTTGTCGGGGAGGGCGATATGGCGCATCAACAGGTTCACCAACGCAAGGGGCACGTTCAAAACCGGGACAGCCAGCACCATCCACTTAGTGCCTATCTGTGGGTGTGGTTCGCGCTGTTCGTGCTGAGTGTGCTGTCATACCTGGTGGATTACTCCAATCTCGAGGGTTACCCGAAGTGGGGGTTGATCACGCTGCTCATGCTGCTCAAGGCCGGCTTGATCATGGCGTTCTTCATGCACATGGCCTGGGAGCGTCTGGCGATCATCTGCGCGGTGTTGATACCACCTGGTGCGTTGCTGTTCTTTATGCTGCTGATGGCGATAGAAGGGCAGTACGTATTGACGACCCGGCTGCAGAACGTTCTTCCATGATGGCGGCTACGCTGGGGCGATCTTCACGCGCCGGGGCGCTGGTGCCACGACGGATCAGCGCTTCAACCAGGCAAGCAGGCGGCGCCAGAGGTTGTATTCGCTAGCCCCGGGGCTCGATGCCCGCAGCGTCTCGCGCGGGCGGGTCAGGAAATCGCGCAGAGGGTCGACCTGGCTCGGTCGGTCGAGCATCGGCGCATGGCCGCAGCCGGGCACCTCGAGGCTGATCAGGCCTGGCTGGGCCTTGGCCATCTTCGCCACGCTATCGGCCCGCAGCAGCGGCGACTCGACACCACGAACCACCATCAACGGACAGTCGATCGCTTGCCAGTCGGCCCAGGTGTCGCGGGGCGTGTCGTGGACGAATTGCTCGCCGATGCGCGGGTCGTAGTGGTAGGTCCAGCTACCGTCGGGCAGCCGCCGGGCACTGCCAAGTGCCATGCGCCGCCAGGCCTCGTCACTGTCGATGCCGAAGCCAACATAGTGCTGGCGCAACTCGGCCTCGAGGTCCCCCAGCCTGCAGAAACGGTGAGGCACGGCGAAATAGGTGGCCAGCTGTGCCAGGCCATCAGGGTCGAGTTCAGGCCCCACGTCGTTGAGCACCAGGCGCTCGATGCGCGAAGCGGTTTCCGGCTCCGCGGCCAGCAACATGCCAAGCAGCCCCCCCATGGACGTGCCTACCCAGGCAACGCTTGCGAGTTTGAAATGATCGAGCAGTGCCACCGCAACGCTCATGTAGTGGGAGTAGAGATAATCGTGAGCGGGGTAGAGTGACCAGCTGGAAAGTCCCCTCCCGGGGGTGTCGGGTGCCAGTATTCGCCATTCGGGACCGAGTTCGCGGGCCAGGTCGGCGAAATCGCCACCATGCCGCGCCAGGCCGTGCCATGCCACCAGTGTCTTCGGCGCATCGGGGTGCCATATCCGCACGGCGATATCGAGCTCCCGCACTCTGACAATTTCCAGGGCGTCCATGACCGATCCTCCTCGAGATGCGTATGTTGCGTAGCAGCATGTGGGTTCAGCATAGCCTAGATGAGTGTCACTAGGATGAGTGTCACTCACGAGGGAGAGGCGATAATGGCGGCAGACAGGGAGCGACATGATGGCGAATACCTTTACAGACATTGCACAGAAATTATTTTCTGTCTAAAGTTGTGCTTGTGAAGCGGCGCCAATCCCCCCACTGCGTCGCTTCTGCTTGAAATGAACTGTCCCTCGTTTCAAGTCCCGTCTGTACCAACCCTGAATTGTCGCCCTCGTCATCGAGGGCTTTTTTTTTAAGCGACATGGCAAGTGGCATCGCACTTAAAACATGCGAGAATGTATGTAAAGCTGAATCGTAACCCAGATCGAGGATGACCCGATGACTGTTCCCGCCCCTTACACTTCTCCGGCTGGTGCCAAGGCTGGGCGCCTGGCCAGGGCCGCTCTTGCCACGGCGCTGGTCTCGTCATCGTTGAGCACATCGCTTTATGCGGCTGATCTGATGACCATCACCCAGGATGCGCTGGGCAATAATGCTGAACTCGCCTCGGCGCGCGCCCAATCGGGCAGCGTAGAAGCCGGGCGGGAGATCGAGCAGGGCAACTTGCTGCCGCAGGTTGGCGCGACCGGCAACCTGGCCTACAACCAACAGTTCGAAGGCCAGACCGGGAGTTTCAGCCAGGGCGGGCAAGCCGCGGGTGGCAGTAATGATGATAGCTTCACCAGCATGAGCCTTGGCCTTGAAGCCACCCAGGCACTCTATGATGAACGCAACCGCCGTGAAGTGACGCGCGCCGAGCGTGAGATCGACCAGCAGACGTATCGCCTGGCAGCCACCGAACAGCAGGTATTGATCGATGTTGCCACTGCCTACTTCGAGATTCTGCGTGCCTATGAGGTACTGGAAGCGAGGCGTGCCCAGGAACGTGCCATCGGCCGCCAGCTCGAGCAGGCGACCGAACAGTTCGAGGTCGGGCTGATCGCGATCACCGAAGTGGAGGAAGCGCGGGCGAGTGTCGACCAGTCGCGCGCCGAGCGCATCGCCGCGGAGAGCAACCTGCAAGTCAGCTTCGAGGCTCTCGAGCGCCTGACCGGACAGCGCTATTCACAGATCGAGGCACTCGGTGATGACATGCCGATTCAACCGCCGAGCCCCGCCAGTCGCGACCATTGGGTCGAGCAGGCCATGGAGAACAATCCGCTGATACTGGCAAGCCTTGCGGGTGTCGAGGTATCGCGTAGTGGGGTGGACATCTCACGTGCCGGTCGCCTGCCCACGGTGAATGCGTTTGCCAATTATCAGTTCGCCGACAGTGACCGTAGCGGGCTTTCAGGACACGATTCTTCCGCTCAAGTGGGGATCGGGGTGGATCTGCCGCTCTACACCGGTGGCAGCACCCAGGCGAGCATTCGCCAGAACACCTACCTGCTGGAAGCCAGCCAGTATGATTTCGAGGCCCAGCGGCGTGACACCATCCAGCAGGTGCGTTCTCTCTATACCCAGGTGAGCAATGACGTGGCAACCGTAGAGGCGCGCGCCCAGGCCATCGTGTCCAACCAGAGCGCCCTGGATGCCACTCGCGCCGGTTACGAGGTTGGCACGCGTAACATCGTTGATGTGCTCAACGCCGAGCAGAACCTGTACAACGCAATCGCCGACCATGCCAGCGCCCGCTACGACTATGTGATCAACCTGCTCAGCTTGCGGCAACAATCCGGTGTCCTCGATGAGGCAGCGATCGAAGAGGTCAACGCCTGGCTCGAAGGGGATAGCGTTTCGTTCACGCTGCCCGATAGTGCCGACGGCGACAGTGCAGTGATGGACATCGGTCAACCACCCAGCCGTGAATGAATGGGGAAGGGGCGATGATCCTCGGGTAACAACCCCATCGGGTCACTGACAGGAATGGTTTTAAAATATACAGACGTGAATGTATAATTCCCGGCCTCGATGCATTCAACGGGAACGACAGAACTATTAATGGGAACAACAGAACCATGAAAAGCAAGTTCCGCAGTGGCCGGATGATCCTTGTGGCGCTGGCCTCCGGCTTGCTGGTGGCGGCCTGTGGCCAAGGCCAGGAAGAGACCCCGCAGCAAGCCGCCGATGAACAAGCTCCGCCCCCCCGTGCGGTGGAAGTGATGGAGATGGCAAAGCAGGACATCGATCTGGAAAAGTCCTATCCATCGCTTCTGCGCAGTGACGACGAGGTGACTCTGGTGGCGCGGGTGACCGGGTTCCTTGAGGCCCGGCATTTCGAGCCAGGCGAGCTGGTGGAAGCGGGGCAGAAGCTCTATACCATCGAGCCGGACCTCTATCAGTCGGCGGTCAACCAGCGTGAAGCGGACTTGCAAAGTGCGCGTGCCGAGTTGTCACGTGCCCAGCGAGACGCGCAGCGTTTCGAGCAGTTGCTCAGCCAGAACTCGGTGAGCCGCCAGCAGTATGACCAGGCGCGTGCCGAACTGGCCGTTGCCCAGGCGAGCGTGGCACAGGCCGAAGCGGCGCTGGCGAGCGCTCGTATCGACCTGGACTATTCCGAAGTCGTGGCGCCCGTTTCGGGCATGATCGGGCTTTCGCGGATCAATGTCGGCAACCTGGTCGGTTCTGGTACCGAGCTTGCTACCATTACCCCGCTCGATCCGCTGGAAGTGCGTTTCCAGCTTCCCCAGCGTGATGCCTTCGAACTCCGCCGGCAGCTCGATGGTCAGTCGCCGAGCGAACTGGTGGCCACCCTGCGCATCCCGGCCCTCGAGGGCAGTGATGATGCTCGCCTAGAGGGCCACCTGAACTTCCTCGGCTCGCGGGTCGATGCTGCCACCAGTACCGTTCAGGCCAGCGCGCGCTTCGAGAACCCCCGGGCGAGCGTACTGCCAGGGCAGTTCGTGCGTGTCAGCATCGAGGGCCTGAAGCGCTTCGATGTGCTGGCGGTACCGGAGATTGCTCTCACCCAAGGACTGATGGGCCCACAGGTGTTCGTGCTCGATGACGATAACAAGGCGCGTGCTCGCACCATCGACCTGGGTGAAGTGGCAGGCCCTTGGCAGATCATCCGTGATGGTATCGAGCCCGGCGAGCGAGTGATCGTCGGTGACCCCGCCGGCATACAGCCGGGCACCGCCATCGACCCCCAGCCGTTTGCCGGTGATGCCGACGAGCTTGTCGAGGAAGTCGAGGCCGAGGAGCGTGAGGCCGAAGAGGAAGCCGAAGAGCAGGCTGCCAGCACCATGCAAGCCGAAGCGGGAGGCGCTGAGGGTGGTGATGAGGAAGGCGCCGGTGGTGAGGAAGACGCGCGATGAATTTTTCGAATTTCTTCATCAAGCGTCCGATCTTCGCCACGGTGCTGGCGATCATCCTCACGGTGGTGGGGGTGGTCAGCATGCGTGCGCTGCCCATCGAGCAGTACCCCAGCGTGGTCCCCCCGACGGTGTCGGTGAGCGCCCAGTTCCCCGGTGCCGATGCCGAGACCGTGGCTCAGACGGTAGCCGCTCCGCTTGCCGAGGCGATCAACGGGGTCGAGAACATGCTCTACATGAGCTCGACCAGTGGCGACAACGGCTCCATGAGTCTCAGCGTGGCCTTCGACATCGGCACCAGTGGCGACATCAACACCATCAACGTCAACAATCGGGTGCAGGGAGCGCTTTCGCAACTGCCCGAGGCGGTACAGTCGCAGGGCGTGTCTGTCGAGCTGCGCTCCGACTCGATCCTGATGCTGGTAGCGCTGATCTCGCCGGAGGGCGACTACAACAATGTGTTCATGCAGAATTACGCCACGCTGAACATTCTCGATGAACTTCGCCAGGTGCGGGGGGTGGGCGAAGCCGAGGTGCTGGGTGGCGGTGAGTTCGCCATGCGGATCTGGATGGACCCGGACAAGCTTGCCCAGTACGACCTGACGCCGACCGAGGTCGCCTCGGCCATCCGCGCCCAGAATACCGAAGTACCGGCGGGTAACCTCGCGGCTACCCCGCAGAGCGAGCCGCGGGCCTTCAGCTATACCATTACCGCCGGCGGTCGACTCAACGATGTCGATGACTTCCGTGACATCTTTCTGAGAACCAACCCCGATGGGTCGTCGCTACGCCTCGATGATGTGGCGCGTATCGAGCTCGGGGCGTCGTTCTACGGGGTGGAGGCGCGCCTCAATGGCGCCACGATGACGCCGATCATCATCAATCAGCAGCCTGGTGCCAACGCCCTGGAAACCGCCGATGCGGTCCATTCCACCATGCAGGGGCTGGCTGACCGCTTCCCACCGGGGCTTGAATACGTGGTGCCCTATGACACCACGCTGTTCATCGATTCGTCGGTGAACACGGTGACCAAGGTATTCATCGAGGCCTTCCTGATCGTCGGTGTGATCCTGTTCATCTTCCTGCAGAACTGGCGCTTCACGGTGATCGCCATGTCGGTGGTACCGGTCTCGGTGTTGGCCACGTTCGCCGGTTTTTTCATGTTTGGCTTTTCGATCAACCTGCTGACGCTGTTCGCGCTGGTGCTGTCGATCGGCATCGTGGTGGATGACGCGATACTGGTGGTGGAGAACGTCGAGCGCGTGCTCAGCGAAGACGAGGACATCAGCGTCCTGCAGGCGACCATTCGTGCCATGCGGGAAGTGGGTGGACCGGTCATCGCCACCTCGTTGATCATGGCGGCGGTGTTCGTGCCGGTGGCGTTTCTGGGCGGTTTCACCGGGCAGATCTACCAGCAGTTCGCACTCACCGTGGCGATATCGGTGGCCTTCTCGGCACTCATGGCGTTGACCTTCACGCCGGCGCTTTCGGCGATCTTCATCAAGCACAAGCCGAAGCAGGGCCAGTCGACGTTGGGACGAGCGCTCAGCACGCCGCTCAGGCTGTTCGATCGGCTGTTCGCGGGAATCACCGCCGCCTACATGTGGGTGGTGAAGGTGCTGGTGCGTTTCTGGGGGCTTGCGCTGCTGCTCACCGTGGCGGTCGGCGCCGGCTCCTGGTGGCTCTACCAGAATACGCCGTCGACCCTGGTGCCCGAGACCGACCAGGGCGTTGTGCTTGCCAGTATCTCGCTACCTGATTCGGCGTCGCTCGATCGTACCAGTGACTATATGGGCAAGCTCAGCGAGAAGATCGAGGCGATTGATGGCGTGCGCTACTCCTCGGCCGTGGCGGGCTACGATATCTTGTCGGGCGCGGTGAACTCGGCACGCGGCATCATGTTCATCAACATGGACCCGTGGGATGAGCGCGAGCTGACCGCCGATGGTTTGGTGGGTCGCATCATGCAGCTTGGCGCGCAGACCGAGGGTGGCTCGGCGATGGCCTTCAACGTGCCGCCGATCATGGGGCTTTCGACCACCGGCGGCTTCACCGGTTATCTGCAGTCGTTTGAGGGCGCATCGCCCCAGGAGCTCTATCAGGCCTCCTTGAAGGTGATGCAGGCGGCCAATGAGCATCCTGTGCTAAATCAGGTATTCACCACCTTCAACGTCAATGTGCCGGGCTATCGAGCCGAGATCGATCAGCAGAAGGCGTTGAGTTATGGGGTGGCGCTGCAGGATCTCAACGCGACCCTGTCGAATACCTTCGGTACTGGCTTCGTCAACTTCTTCAGCTACCAGAATCGCAATTTCCAGGTCTATCTGCAGAACGAGGACGAGTTCCGCAAGACGCCGGACGATATCAGCAGCGTTTATGTGCGCGGCGGCAATGGCGAGCGAATTCCGCTCTCGGAGTTCGTGACCCTGGAGCGCCAGGCCAAGCCGGCGGTGGTGTCGCGGTTCGGCGTCTATCTGGGTGCACAGTTCCAGGGCGGCCCGGCACCTGGCTACAGCTCGGTGCAGGCCATCGAGACCATGGAAGAGATTGTCGCTGAGACCCTGGGTGGCAACTGGGGCATGGGCTGGACCGGTACCGCGTACCAGGAGAGCAACATGGGCAGCACCGCGGCACTGGCGATCATCTTTGGCCTGCTGATGGTGTTCCTGATCCTGGCGGCGCAGTACGAGAGCTGGTCGTTGCCATTGGCGGTGCTGACGGCCACGCCATTCGCCTTCCTGGGCGGTATTGGCGGTATCGTCATGCGCGGGCTCGATACCAGTGTCTACGTGCAGATCGGTATGCTGGTGGTGGTGGGGCTTGCCGCCAAGAACGCCATCCTGATCGTCGAGTTCGCCGAATTGCAGCGCAAGGAACTGGGCAAGTCGATTCGCGAGGCGGCGATCAGTGCTGCGGAATTGCGTTTCCGGCCTATCGTGATGACCTCGCTGGCGTTCATCTTCGGCACCCTGCCGTTGGCGTTGGCCACTGGCGCCAGTGACACCAGCAGTCACCACATCGGCACCACCGTGGCGGTGGGCATGGGCTCGGTTGCGGTGCTTGGAAGCTTCTTCATCCCGACCTTCTACGCGATGATTGCGACAGTCTCCGACTGGTTGCGGCGCAAGACACGGGGCCAGGAGGAACACGCGGGGGAAGGAAAGCCGGCGCTCTCCCACGACGCTGAGTAAGCGTCCCGGCATGACCTGCCAGACGGGCATCACCCCAAGGGTGGTGCCCGTTTTTGTTTTGGTGGGAATAGAAAACGGACACAGGGAGGCAGGAGGAAGGCGACTGTTGGGTGAATGACCCATCGATTGGGTAGGTGGGGTTGGGGCAGGGCGTTAGGAGCGGGGCGTAGGCGTGGTCTACGCTTAAGGTACACTTCCTGAACATCCGCCTGGCCCCATGGCCGCAAGCGGGGAAAGGAGCACGCCATGCCTGCCATCAGCTCTATCGCGCTAAGCTTTCCGGTGGTTCTCTTCAGCTTGTTGCTGCCACTCATGCTGTTGTATTGGCTGCTGGTGGCGCTTCGTCTGGCGCCGCTCGAACTCTTCGAACACGACAGCCTCAAGGGTGACCATCTATCCAGCACCATGGTATCGCTGGGCTTTGCCGGTGTTCCGGTATCCGTAGCGCTGAGCATGTTGCTGGTGTTGGCGGGAGCGGTGACTCTAGCCATTGAAATGCTGGTGTTGCGCTGGCTGCCGCTGGGCCTGTTCCGAATACCTGTCGGGGTGGCCGTGTTGTGGCTGGCGTTCGTACTGGCGCAACCGCTGGCGGCGGCGTTGTGTCATCGCCTGCATGGCTGGTTTCATCGCCACCCGGCCACCAGCCGTCGTTGCCTGCTGGGAGAGAGAGTGCTGGTTACTGAAGGAGCATCGGAGGACGAGCTGGTCTGTGCAGTACTGGTCGATGATCCGGATTGCCTGGTGCGCCTGCATGGCAAGGCGGGAACCATGCCCGCCGAGGGAGACACGCGCGTGCTGGTCAAGTACCTGGCGGATGAAGACGCCTATCGGAGTGTGGCGGCACAGGACTACGAAGATGCCAGAAGCAGGCTCTCTCGCTTGCGTCTGCAGGCCAAGCGAGAGGCGACTGAGCGGAGTGGTCGATCAAGCGTGGCAACGACCCACTGACAGGTCGAAGGCTTACCGATAAACGCGGGGCTGGCCGAAGACTCAGGCCCGCATGAGCGATAGCTGGGCGTCGACCAGCGCGGTGCCGCGCTCGATCAGCGAGAAGCGCTGATGATTGCGCAGCCAGTCGTGAAAAAGGCCGCCCAGCATCGACTGGAACAGCCCTGCGGCGATTTCAGATGAGAGCCCCTGTCGCAGCAGGCCCATGTCAGCGGCATGGGCGAAGTAACCGGTCAGTGCTACCAGGGTTTCCTCCGCTATCTCGTTCTGCATGGCCAATGGGTCGATATCACCGAACACTTCGCAATGATGAATGAGGATTGCGTGAACGCGCTGATAGCGAGGCTGCTCGAGGCGTGAAAATCCTTGTCGACAGGCCTCGCGGATGGCGGATAGCGGGTCGTTGGCAAGACCGCTGTTATTGGCTTCCTCGGCGAGTTCCTCAAAGGGCATGCGAACCCTTAGCAGCATGGCCTGGAAGAGATCGCACTTGTTCTTGAAGTGCCAGTAGACCGCACCACGTGTCATGCCGGCGTGACGCGCGATCTGCTCCAGCGACGTGCGTGCTACGCCCTTTTCGAGGAAGATGTCCTCCGCGGCATCGAGCAGCGCTTCCCGCGTGGCAGCCGCCTCGGCTTTGGTCTTTCTGGCCATTCAGCGGTGATTCCCATCGAATGCGTGTTCAGGACATTCTACCCCAGGCAATCAAAAGAATACATACACGAGTGTATGGAAAGTGCCCCGATACGTGCTGACTCGCGGGTGGCTCGCGGTTGGCTCGCAAGCAGGGGCGACTCGGGGTATAAACATGGCTTGGGTATTTCATCAAAAGGACAACACCGCTCATGGCGAGAGCTCCCTTCGAACTTGCCGGCGTGCGCGTCGCACCCGGTTCCCGCACCCAGATCGATGTGCCGGTAGCCAAGCTGTATACCCATGCGCCACTCTATATTCCCGTGGAGGTCGTGCACGGTCGCCAGTCCGGCCCGGTGCTGCTGGTGTGTGGTGGCATCCATGGCGACGAGATCAATGGCGTCGAGATCGTTCGGCGGCTGCTGCGCTCCCGGCAATTGCAGGGTGTGCGCGGTACGCTGATCGCCGCGCCGATCGTCAATGTCTTTGGCTTCGTTCAGCACACCCGTTACCTGCCGGATCGTCGCGATCTCAATCGCTGCTTCCCGGGAAGTGAGATGGGCTCGCTGGGTGGGCGTGTCGCTGCGCTGTTTCGCGAACAGATCGTCGATCATGCCACTCACATCATCGACCTGCACACCGGCGCGATTCATCGTACCAACCTGCCACAGATCCGCGCCCAGCTGAGCCCCGGCAGCGAGACCGAGCGCATGGCCAATGCCTTCGGGGCGCCGGTGATCCTCAATGCCGAGCTGCGCGAGGGTAGCCTGCGCCACTATGCCCAGAATCGAGGCATTCCCGTGCTCACCTACGAGGCGGGGGAGGCGTTGCGCTTCGATGAATGGGCGATCACCCCTGGGGTGCGCGGCGTGCTGCGGGTGATGCGCCGGCTAGGCATGCTGACCGGCGAACATCGCCGTCGCCAACCCCCGGCGGCCGAGCTTGCCAACGGTTCCAGTTGGGCACGTGCTCCTATCGACGGCATCCTGCGTCCCCAGGTGCGCCTTGGCGCGCGGGTCGCCAAGGGAGAGCTGCTTGGCAAGGTGGCGGACCCGTTCGGCAACGACGAAGGGGAAGTAACGTCGATGGCCGACGGTATCGTGATCGGCATGAGTCGCTTGCCGCTAGCCAATGAAGGTGAGGCGCTGTTTCATATTGCCCGCTTCGATGCCATCGAAGAGGCGGAAAGCGCTATCGAGGACTTCCACTCCAGCCTGGAACCACCGCCCGCGGATGCGCTGTACTGAGAATGTCGGGCTACCGAAAGCGCCAGGACGTCAGGCGACGCTTTCTGGTTCGCGCTCCGGCACTAGACTGAGCGCATCATCGAACACCCGCAGGCAGGCGCCGTCCAGGTGGCCATTCTCGGAGAGGTGACGGCGGAATCGGCGTCCGCCCGGCTGGCCCTGGAACAGGCCGAGCAGATGACGGGTAATGTGGTTGAGCTTGGCGCCTTCCTCCAGCCGCCGGGCGATATAGGGGCGGAAAGCTCGTGCTGCCGCGTGGCGGCTACTGGCCGGGCCAGGCGTCCCAAACAGCGCTTCATCCACGCCAGCCAGCAGCCACGGGTTCTGATAGGCTTCGCGGCCCACCATGACGCTGTCGACGTGCTGAAGCTGCGAGCGACACGCCTCCAGGCTCTTGATCCCGCCGTTGATACCGATATGCAGTTCCGGTCGGCTCTGCTTCAAGCGATGTACGCGAGGATAGTTCAGCGGGGGGATATCGCGGTTCTCCTTGGGGGAGAGGCCCTGCAGCCATGCCTTGCGGGCATGCACGATGAACACCTCGCAGCCGGCGTCGGCGACCTGCGCGATAAAGCGCGTAAGGTCGGCGTCCTCATCCTGGTCGTCGATACCGATGCGACATTTCACCGTTACCGGAATCGACACCGCATCGCGCATGGCGCGCACGCCCGCCGCCACCTTCTCCGGGTGAGCCATCAGGCACGCGCCGATCAGGTTGTTCTGCACCCGGTCGCTTGGGCAGCCGACATTCAGATTCACCTCATCAAAGCCCCACGCCTCGGCAATCACCGCGCACTCGGCCAGCTCGACCGGGTCGCTACCCCCAAGCTGCAGCGCCAACGGGTGCTCCACTTCATCAAAGCCCAGGAAGCGTTCACGCGGCGTGCCGTGCAGAATCGCCCCGGTCGTCACCATCTCGGTATACAGCAACGCCTGGTGGCTGAGGGTACGGGCGAACGCGCGGAAATCGCGGGTCGTCCAGTCCATCATAGGCGCTACTGAGAACGTCCTATCCAGCTCGGGGCGTGCAGTGTCAGTATCCATGCGGGTTGTGTCTGTTGCCTTATCTGTCATGACTGTACTTGTTTACAGTGGTTGATCCCAGTTATTAGCCATCTGGTGGTACATTTTTGGCACTTGGTACGACGGCGATTTGGTACATCGGAGGGATACGCGTGGCGACGATCAGGAAGCGTCGAAAAAAGGACGGCAGTTTCTCATACATGGCGCAGATTCGCATCGCTCGCCGTGGGCAACCAGACTACTCCGAGTCGCGGACGTTCCCGAGGAAGGCGATGGCCGAGGAATGGTCCAAGCGCCGCGAGCTCGAGCTCAATACCCCAGGTGGGATCCTCTCGGCTCAGTGGAGGGGCATCACACTGCAAAACGCCATGGATCGCTACCTGCATGAGTTCGCCCAGGATGCCGGGCGTTCCAAACGGGCGACGATCGAGCAGCTTCAGCGTTTCCCAATTGCCAGGGTACAAATCACGGCACTGACCAGCCAGCAGATCATCGAGCACGCCGTGATGCGGCGGAACAGTGGCATTCTGCCGGCGACCATCAACCAGGACATAGTGTGGCTGGGCATCATCCTCAAGACAGCCGTGGCTGCCTGGAAGACACCTGTCGATCTGGCCGAGTTCGAGGCGGCAAAGCTGCTGTTGAAATCGAAGGGCCTGATCGGCAAATCCAAGTCGCGCGATCGCCGGCCGAGTGCAGAGGAGATCGAACGGATCCGCGCCTACTTCCAGCGCTCCCAGCGGATCCGGCCAAGTGCGATCATTCCCATGGAAGACATCATGGGCTTCGCCATCGCGACATCGAGGCGACAGGAGGAGATCACGCGGCTGCTGTGGTCGGACCTGGACGAGAAGTCGATGACCTGCTGGGTACGTGATGCCAAGCACCCCCGGCAGAAGTGGGGCAATCACAAGCGATTCAAGCTTAGCCACGAGGCCATGGCCATCATCCGCCGGCAGCCGCGCGCCCAGGGCGAGGAGCGGATATTTCCCTACCATGGCAAGTCGATCGGTACCCGCTGGCGAGCCGCTTGTGCCGCCTGCGGAATTGAGGATCTTCGCTTTCACGACCTTCGCCATGAGGCGACGTCGCAACTGTTCGAGGCGGGGTACGAGATTGTGGAGGTGCAGCAGTTCACGCTGCATGAAAGCTGGGATGTACTGAAGCGGTACACGCATTTGCGCCCGGAGAAGCTGGCTCTACGCCAGGCACCGGGCGCTTGAGGCTTCACTCATTCACTCGTTGCCAGAGATCACGCGCCTCGGCCCGCTTCTCATCGATGTACTGTGCCAGATCCACGGCGCTGACCAGCCACGGGGATTTCTGCGAGTCGCCGGCCCGGTACACCGGTACCGGCAGTGCCTGGGCGCCGGCGCGAATACTGGCGGTGCGGGCGTTCAGGCCGAAGTAGCGCGGGGCGACTTCCTCGAGGGGGATCTCGGCGCGGCCGTCGAATTCAGCAAGTAGTCCGAAGTAGGTGTTCATGGCTGGGCTCCTTGGCGAGTTTTCCAGTGGGTAAAGCGCTGGCGGATAGTTCGAAACATGGCGGCAGCTTGGGGGTTGTGATCCAGTTCGGCGCGGCTTTCGACCCGGCAAGCGGCGCATAGCCATTCGCGGGCGTCCTGTTCGCTGTGGGTGCCGTCGGGCAGCTGGCTGGCAGCCAACCCGAGTTTGTGGCGCTTGCGCCTGTCGAGATAAAGCCGAAAGGCGGGGTTCCGGCAGAGCATTGCCGCTGAGCGCGCCAACTGGCCCCCCTTGATTGCGTCAGCGCACATGCTTCCCCCTACGTTCACGAAGGCTCTGGCATGCCACGCAGGTGGTGGCCCAGGGCGCGACCTGACGGCGAGCGGCAGGTATCTCGTCGCCACACTCCTCGCAATCTGAATCCGGGTGCGTGGCCAGATCGCCCTCGGGCCAGCGAGGCCGGTTGGCCAGGGCGCCCTCGAGGCGTTGCTCCATCAGTTCGGTTGCGATATCGGCATTATCAGCCATGTTGTGCGTTCCTTGCGTTGTGGGTGTGAGGTACCTGCTGTGCGGATGCGCAGGGCAGGCGAGCGAGTTCGATGCCGAGCTTGGACGCGATGTGATCGAGCCCCGCATCGGTGAATTCGGAGCGGCCGTAGTGGGTCCAGCCGCAGATCGGGTGCCAATAGGTACCGGTGGCCACGATCACCAGGTTCACCCGGCCCCGGTATCGGCCGGCGGGCAGGTTGTCGGTGCCGAGCACACCCGCCTCGCGCAGGCGGCGGGCCAGGGAGTTGCGGCCCAGGTTCAGCAGGGCAGCGGCCTGGTCGAGGGTATAGGTGGCGTGCATGGTGGCCTCCTGGTCTCTTGGCTGGCTCATGTGGCGAAGATCCAGCACTTCACGCTCGAATTGTTCAGACGCACGCGCGAGCGCACGGTACGGTTGGCGTCGATGAACTTGCGGGTCTTGCTTCCTTTCAAGTAGCGCTTCAGTTCGCGGATCTCAGGCACGCGCAACTTGTACTCGGCGCAGGCGCGCTCGAAGTCCTTCAGGTTGATGGCGATTTCCTTGGCATCGTCGCCGTAGTGGTTGAGCACGGCTTCGCTTCGAAGCCCTTCGATGTACTCGAACGCCTCCCAGAACTCAGCGACCAGCGGGTGGTCGGCATTGATGGTTTGCTGGCGTTCGCGGGCCATCTGCCACACCAGCCCGGCAGCCTGATCGATCACCTGGGCGGAGTAGAGGCCAAGGCCCTCCGGCCCCAGGCAATCCAGCAGTGCCATCAGTTGGCCGTGGCACTTGGCGATCCGCAGCACCTTCACGTCCGGGTCTTCGGCCAGGTGGTTGGCATACTCACGGGCACGGGGAGTGATCAGCTCGAGCAATGCCGCCTCGCGGCTTGCGACTTCCAGGGCGAACTGGCTGACGTGCTCGAGGTCGGCTTTTTCCAGTGCCTCGGCCAGCTCCTTGGTCTGCCGGCTTTGGCCCTCGCGGGTGAACATCAGGTGGCAGATACGGGTCTGGATCGCCTCGCCTGCCTGAACGGCGGCGTTCTGGCTGATCACGATGCTGCCGCGAAAGGGCGGTTCGTAGGTGTCGTTGCCGCTGTTCTTCACGCCTCGCGCGCGGATCGAACGGCCGTTGAAGGCGGTCTTCAACTCGTCCCAGTCGAACTGCTTCTGCTTGGCGCCACCTTCCTGCTCGCGGTCGGATTCGATCAGCACCACAGGCAGGTTCGAGACCTGGGCGAAGTTCCGCGAGCGTGCCGGCATGGTGGCCTTGGAAGGGTCGAAGCCTTCATAGTCACGCCGGCCCACCAGCTTCCACAGGAACTCGATCAATGTGGACTTCCCCGCACCGGCCTCGCCGACGATCTCCAGGAATGGAAAGCTGCCCATTGCCTCGCGGATCTGTTCCGCCAGCAGGCTGCCCATCCAGTAGGCCAGGGCCACGACTCCCTTGGTGCCAAAGGCGCCGAGCAGCTGGCTCGTCCAGTCGGTGTGGTAGGCCTTGCGGTCAGGGTTCAAGTGCAGAGTGACCGATTGGCTCAGGGTCTTGAGCTGCTTGCGGTGGCCAAGCTCGAAGAAATCCTCGCTATTGATCGTGTGCAGCTTGCCGCCGGCCACCGCCAGATCCCCGAACACATAGGCGGCGTGCTCCTTGCTGTAGCCGATGAAATCGATGGTCTCGACCGTCTTGATGTTGCCGATTTGATCCTGCAGCAGGGTGTCCAACTGCTGGCTTGTACCCGTCCATACCGCGCCGGGGGCCACGCCCAGCAAGCGCTTCTTGTACTCGCTGGCACTGGCCAACTGGCCGCCGCTGAAGGTGTTCTTCACCGGCGCGCGGCCATCCGGAAACTCGATCCGGTAGTAGTACCAACTCTCGTCTGTGACCGTATTGGCTTGGTAGTAAAGTGCGGTGGGGTAGCAGGTGCAGATCCGTTTGACGCTGCCGGCCTGTTCCAGGGCGGCATCGCGCATGGCGGGGTCGAGCTGCTGTTGATCGATGCCATCCGCACCCTCGGCGCGCATGGCACGGTCGAAAGCATCCACATCGAGTTTCCACCACCACACCTGGCGCTTGTGCTCGTACCAGAACTCGCGGCGCTCACTGCGCTTGTAGATGATCAGCGCCTTGGCCATGGCACTGGGTGCGAGCAGCAGATCGCCGTGGTAGCGATAGTGCTCGAGGTGCTTCTCAGTGAGCTCGCCACGCTGGTGGCAATCGTTCCAATCGTGCTTGCCGCCGCCGGGAATCTGCGCGGCGCGGCACTCCCAGCCGGCGGCGCGTGCCCGTTTCGTGTGCTTCTCGGTAGCGCTCTGGCCGGCGCGGTTGCCATCCAGCGCCCATACCAGAGCGGGGCGGCTGGTACCGGCCTGATGCGCGGCATCGGCCAACGCTTCGAGCGCATTCTCGGGGTAGTTGCCGCAGCTCATTGCCGACACGGCCGCGATACCGTGGTGGTAGAGGGCGATGGCATCGAAGATGCCCTCGACGATCCACACCTCGCCCGCCTCGACCAGGTCGGCCAGCGAGAACACCGGCGGGCACCACCATTGACCCTTGTAGCGGCCCACGAAGTTGGCCTTCTGCTTGCCGAAGCGTTCCGGCTTATCGAGTAGACGCTCCCAGTACCCGCCTCCCGGCAGGGCGAAACGCACGGTGGCCGTGCCGCCCACATCCTGCCGCCAGTAGCTCTCCTGGGTGTACCAGCCCTGTATGCGCGAAAGCTCGAAGCCGCGACCGTCACGCAGGTAGCCATCCGCCACCGGGGTGGCACTGGTGGGCGTCTCGTGCGGCTGTCGATCGGCGCTCGGTGCGTAGCGCTCCGACCAGCTAGAGAAGCATTCAGGGAATAGCTCCTTCACGTGGATCTGGCTACCGCAGTTGTTCTCGCGGCCGCACTTCAGCATCCACGGCGCCTCGGTGGCGATGTACGCCTCACGCTTGCCGCAGTCCGGGCAGCGCACCTTCTGCAGGTACGTGCCACGCTCCTGGGCGTCGTAGTCGCGCAATAAACGCGCGAGGATGTCCTGGCGCAGCGATGGGTTCACGCTGTGCCTCCTTATTCCGTGGAGTGGAAGAACGGGTTAGCGCGAGCGTTCCGGCTCGATCAGCACAGGCGTGCGGGTGGTGCTGTTGACGACGCGGGCGCGTCCCTCATCACGAGCGCGTTCCAGCACATGAACGAGGTCGTCGGCGGTGAAGGCCACCGCGCGGCCGCCCATGGTGCGCAGCACCACCACGTGGGCGGTGGTGGCATCGGCATCGATATGCGCCACCTGGCTGACACTCGAGGTCTCGGCATAAGCCTGGATTGCGGCAATTTCGGCCGCGCGCTCGGGCAAGTCCAACTCACTCATCAGAAACACGGTCAGCTGCTCGATGGCGGTAACGCGATCCAGTGCGTGGCCATGGCGGAACATCCAGCCGATGGCGACGTTCTGCGGGTCCAACTGATGGACATGTGGGCGGGCACGATGGGTGGCATTGATTGGCGTCACGTTGGTCATTGTGTCGTTATCCTTCAGCATTCATTGAGCTGCTCGAGCAGCACCCGGCGCGAGACCCGATCGACAGGAATGCGCACATCGGTAGCGGGGATTCGGCTTGGCGAGGTAGTGGTAGCGAACTCGACCAGCAACTTGCCGCCCCAGCCGCAGGCGGGGTTGGTGCACTGGGCGTAAACCTCGTAGAACACGGGGGTAGGGCGCTTGCTTGTGCGCGTGATGGCGCGTTCGTCGCAGTGGGGGCAGGTAATCCTCACCGGCGATCTCCTTTTACGTCATAAAGCGCGCGGCCGCGGCCGGTGAGGCCCTGGGCGCCGCGCCGGATACGGCGGCGCAGCAGCCATTCGGCCGCCTGCTCGCGGGTTTCCAGGCCCTGCTGTTCGCACACGGCGTCAAGTACCGCTTTCGCCTGCTGGTCGAGCTCCATCGGTTGTTCGGGCATGGCTACCTCGGATGCACGGTGGATGTAGGGGTCCGTTCAGCCGGCCCGTTCAGCGAGGCTATCGGTGAGACCGGCGGGGTCGACGCCCAGCACGTCCCGCGCTTCCTTCATCAGCATCTGACGCATCACCTCGGCCTTGGGTACGCCCAGGTAATTGGCCAGCGCGGTAATCACGTCGCTCTCGTACTGGTCGAGGTAGACGGTTGCCTTGGTGCGAACACGTTTGGAGTCCTGGTACATGGCGGGTGTCCTTGTGAGGCTTATGCAGCAGGTCAGGGTGACCGAACGATCAGGATTGGCTGGCCGCTTCGGTGTCGGCTTCGTAGTGCTGGATGCCAAGCAGGATCAGCATGCGGATGGTGGCGGAAAGCGAGCGCATCTCCAGCTGGGCGATGCCCTCGAGCTTGGAACGCTCGGTATCGGTGACCTGAGTCATCACCGGGCGGTTACACCCTCGCGGGGAGCGGGCCGCAACGTCGGCTTGCATGGTCTCGGCGGTTTCCATGGGGTAGGCTTCCTAAAGGTTGTCTAAGACTGCGATTCGATAATGGTTCACGTATGTGAACCTTGTCAAGTGGAGTGGTGCAAATTTGAAAACCACAGGCGAGAGGCTCAAGGCAGAGCGGGAGCGCTTGGGCTTGAGTCAGACAGCGTTAGCCCAAGTAGGTGGAGTCGGCAAAACTACGCAAATCAACTACGAGAAAGATGCTAGGAACCCTGATTCTGCCTACCTTTCAGCGCTGGATGGTGTGGGTGTGGACGTCCAGTACGTCCTCACAGGACGAACATCGCTCCCAGTTGAAGGTGCCCACCACGGTGAGCAGGCTTGCGGTTCACAAACGTTGACATCTTTTGGCGTGCCCGCTGCTGCTATGGCAGAGGTGAAGCTCTACGACATCGAGGCCGCCGCCGGCGATGGCCGATCGCTGGAGCAGGAAAACGTCGAGAGCACGCTCTATTTCCCCACTGACCAGCTCGCCGCCCAGGGCCTCGATCCGGCCCAGGTGGTCGGCATCAAGGTGCGGGGCGACTCGATGGACGGCACCCTCGCCGATGGCGACTGGGTGCTGGTGGACCGCAGCCGGCGCGAACCGAAACCGGAAGGGGTGTTTCTGCTGTTGGTGCACGGCGAGCGGCGCATCAAGCGTGTACAGCGGGTGGCCGGCGGCGCCTGGCTGCTGATCAGTGACAACGAGCATTACCAGCCCGAGATGATCAAGCCCGAAGAGCTGAAGGACGTGGAGATCCTGGGGCGGTGTGAAATTCGGATTGGGCGGGTTAGTTAAAATAAATATTTGCAAGGGAACAGTATGCATTCAGTTTCACTTTATCACCTTAGAGCGTTTAATCCGCATAAAAAATATAGCGATATCCGCATAAAAAATATAGCGATGATTCGCATTATGCTCCGTTAGACGATATTAATGGAAAAGATCTTATTGATATATTTAGAAGATATGTTGACCCTCTTGTGAGACAGAGCTTTGAAAAGTTTGAAAGTGATAAATCCGTGCTTTCATTTAAGCCGTACAATGTAAGCTCTCATGGGCGCTGTATTTGGGGCGTGGTTAATACTGGGAATTATGGTGTCAAAGGCTATATTAGAGATGCGAGCACAGGGGATTTGAAGTACAGCAAAAGTCCGAATGATGCCGATATTAAGGAGCGGTTCTTTCTTCTTTTTTCGCCCTCTGGTAAAAACGAAGCTATTGTGGTCCTTCACGGTATAAATGGAGATGGTATTAAAACTCTTCTCCACAAGGCGTTGGGTGAGTTTTTTAAAAAAGAGACTTCCCTGACCCTCCAGTTTAATCCTGTTACTTATGAAAAGGCTGTGCAGCAATGGATGCAGGCTGAGGTTAAGGAAGTAAGAGCTGTTGGTTTTTCGCCGTTTTCTGACAGGGCTGACGAGTTAAAAGGTATGGGGCACAAGCAGGCTGTCCTTGTATTGAAGCCTAAGAGGAAAGAATCCTTTGGACTCTTGGAAAGATTTAAAAAAGGCAGTAGGACTGACGCTGTGGAATTCCTAGAGTCACACTGCCAGGACCTTAAGGCTGTCGTTGAGCTCGAAGGAAAGAAACGCGTTTTTAGGATTGGCGGCACTAGAGAAAATCCAGTATTCAAGCTAGACTTGGATGACTGTGTTACGGTCAGTGACGGAGTTCCGGACTTTGAGGAAATGTATGATTGGGTTGTCGAAGTTGTAAATGAGCTTTGTCAGAAAGTTTATCCCGGTCAAAAGGTTGAGCTATGTCCAGCAAGATAAATGTTACTTATATAATAAAGCAGCATTTTAATACCTTGCGGGATGCCTCCAATAACAAGGTGTCTTTCAAGGATGTTTTTGTTTTTTTGATTTTGCCATTACTCCTTTCTTCTCTTGTTTTTTTTGGAGATGGTTTGTCTAAGGAAATGTTTTCCTTGGCTGTTAACTTTGGGGCTATTTCTACCGCGCTCTTGATGAGTGTTCTGGTGTTGGTGTATGACCAAGAGGCAAAAATAAAATACAATATAGAGGTTTATCCAGAAAGGTATGATGGCTATCGAGCCAGGCTCTCTGTCCTTCGAGAGCTTTATCAAAATATTTGCTACACGATAGTGGTTTCAATATTGCTTGTTATGTTTTCAGTGATCGGCATGTCAGTGCTTGGAAATTGCGTTAATGTTTTTTTTAACCTTGTTTTTTTTGTGTCTTCTTTTTTGGTGGTTTTTATGTTTTCAAATATTGTAATTACCATGCTTATGGTAATTAAAAGGTTTCATGCACTTTTAACGCATTGATCCTACACCTATGTGCGGACGCTTCGCCCTCTATAGTCCATACCCCAAGCTCTCCGAGTCTCTGCGCTTGCCGCTGGATGAGACAGGAGAGCTGGCGACACGCTACAACGTGGCGCCGGGCACCTGGATCACTGCGGTTCGTCATCCCAACGATGAGGCGCCGCTGGTGATGGATGAGGTGTGGTGGGGCTACCGGCCACACTGGGCGGGGGGGAAGGCACCGCAGCCGATCAATGCCACCGTGGAGAAGGTGGCCACGTCGCGCTATTTCAAAGGGGCGTTTGCCCATCACCGCTGCCTGGTGCCGGCGGATGGATGGTACGAGTGGTTGCCGGTGGATGGGCACAAACAGCCACACTACCTGACACGTGCCGATGGCGAGCCGTTATGGTTTGCCGGGATCTGGGCCGAGCGTGCCGACGGGAAACCCGGCTGCGCGATCCTGACCGAGCCGGCGCGTGGTGTCGCCAAGGAGATCCACTCACGCATGCCGTTGGCACTGGATGCCGATAGCCTCGAGCCGTGGCTTGATCCACACCTGACCGACCGCGAGACGATACGCCAGGTGGTTCATCACCTGGATGCCGAGTTGATCACTCACTGGCCGGTCAGTCGGGCTGTGAACAAGCCTGCGGAAGGCCAAGGTAGCGAGCTGATAAATCCCGCCTGAAAGTGTTACTTCTTTTTCTTCATGAAAGGAAAGACTTTACCCATTGCATCAGCGAGAACTTGGTCAAGCGGTTTATGATTCAGGCTCACAGCGGCTCTCGCTGCGGTATATGTCCCTTTGTATTCCTTAGCGATTTCGCTATCAGTCATGCTGTCAGGTAGCTGCTCTTTTTCCCGGATTGCATCAATTACGGCTTTGTCCATCTCGCCCTCCATTAGGGTCACTTGCTGTCGAGCATAGTGCAGAACCGCCCTGGTCGGGGCAGATCATTAACCCATTGGCACGGCGGGCAGCTCGTTCCACCTCGTCGTCCATCGCGGTGTGCGGTGGGCGCAACGCAAGTGCCAGGCGGCGCCGGGCGTGGGACGGCCAAGGGTGACGGTACCACGCCCCATCTTCTGATTGATTTCGTCCAGGGCTGCCATCAATTGGTGGCTCTTGTCGCGTTGGGACGCTCGCTCGGGCGTGTCGAGCAGTGAGAGCTGCTGCCGGTTGGCGTCGACCAGGTCGAGCAGCATCACACCGGCCTTCATGAATCGGTACCCGGGCCGGTAGATGGCGTATAGGGCCTGGCTCGCGGCGTGGAGGATCTGCCGGCTGTCGTTGGTGGGCTCGGGCAGTTCGACGATGGCGCTGGGGGAGTATTGCGGTAAGTCCAGCCGGTGCCGATTGGTCTTGAGGAACACGTAGACGGCGCGGGCATGGCTGTCCTGGGCGCGGAGTTTCTCGGCGCTGCGTTGGGCATGCTGGCGGATGGCGGCCTGTATTTCGCCCGGTTCGCCGGTGAGGCGACCGAAGGAACGCGAGGTCATGATGCGGTCACGTGGACGGTCGGCGTCGTTGAGCTCGATGCAGGGCGTGCCCTGCAGCTCGCGCACGGTGCGCTCGAGGGTGACGGAGAAACGCCGACGGATGGCCTTGGGGTCGGCTTGCCGCAGATCCCAGGCCGTCTCGATGCCCTGCACGGCTAACCGCTCGACAAGCCGACGCCCGACACCCCATACATCGCCGAGCTCGATGCGTTGCAATAGTTCGCGGCTCTCGGTGCTATCGGCGTGCAGTACGCAGGTGCCACCGTAGGCGGGGATCTTCTTTGCTGCGCGGTTGGCCAGCTTGGCCAGTGTGCGGGTGGGAGCCACGCCCACGCACACGGGGATACCGGTGAACTGGCGCACCTTGTGGTGCAGGGTACGGCTGAGGGCGAGCGTGGTGGCTGCGTCAAAGCCATCGAAGCTCACGAACATCTCGTCGATGGAGTAGGGCTCTACCCCGGCGGAGAACTCCTCGAGGACCTCTCGCACCCTGGCCGACATGTCGCCGTACAGTTCGTAGTTGGACGAGAGCAGGTGGACCTGCCCCTGACGCACCAGGTGCTGCAGTTCAAAAGCGGGGGTACCCATCTCCACGCCCAAGGCCTTGAGCTCATTTGAGCGGGCGATCACGCAGCCGTCGTTGTTGGACATCACGCCCACCGGCACGCCGACCAGCCGAGGTTGAAACACCCGCTCGCAGCTGACGTAGAAGTTGTTGCAGTCCACTAGCCCGATCATACGGCGTACTCGTGTATGACCGAGCGCACCACGCCCCACACCTGGCAATCCAGGTCATTGAGGGAGATTGGTGCATAGCCGGGATTGCCGGAGCACAGCAGTGGCCGTCCATGGCGTTTCTCGTAGCGCTTCACGATCACTTCACCGTCGACCAGGGCGACGAGGATGTGGCCGGGACGCGGATCAATGGAGCGATCGACCACCAAGGTGTCACCATCCTGGATGCCGAAGCCGACCATGCTGTCGCCCTTCACGCTCATGAAGAAGGTGGATGACGGGCGCTTCACCAGCCGCTCGTTGAGATCCAGGGTGCGGCCGACGTAGTCCTCGGCAGGCGAGGGGAAGCCGGAGATACCGGCGCGTATGGTGGTGAGGGGGAAAGGTAGTGGCCGCAGCGGCGGTGCCGGCAGCGGAAAGTGAATATCGGTATCGCGCATCGGAAAGCCTCTTGTCAAAAACTGGATGCTTGTACAGTATTCTGCATCCGTGCTCTGTAAGGCAAACGCTAATGGAAGGTGTTCGCGGGGTGCCGGTGGCAAGAGCCCGGCATGGCAGGGCTGGTCAATGGCAAAGCAACAAGGATGTGACGATATGCGTGTGAACTACCTGGGGCCGCTGTGTGGGGGCATTTCTCATCCTGCACTGGAAGGCTACGACCTGACGTACTTCACCCCAAGCTGCTACCTGGTGGAGGTCAGCGACGAAGCAGGGGTCGAGGGACCAGTGATCGAGGGCGATGTTCTGGTGGTGGACGAGTCACGTGTTGCCCAACACGCGGATCTCGTGGTGGTGGAGCGCGAAGGCCTGCGGCTGTTCAACAGTCACCGCATCGGCGGGCAGATCCGGTTGATCCCGCCGATGGATCGAAGCGGCTCGTTCCCGGCTCGCCAGAGCGATATTCGTGGCGTGGTGGTTAGACAGGCGAGGCGGTATGGGCTGTAAGGTATTGCAGTCGATACCTGAGATTGATTAAATACTTTCGTGGTGTCTGTCCCGGAGCTCTATGAGAGCCCCTTGGGGTGGCGGCAAGGGCTCCAGCAGCCTGACAACGCTTAGTCTCTCAGGGCTATCACTGTATCAGTGTCCAGCACAGCTGGCGGTGTACAGGCATCACACACCCAGCGAGGCTCTTTTCCCTCTACGCAACTCGTGGACAGAATAAAACCACACCTTGCTTTCACCTGACTGGCCTTCGCTGGTTGGAATGTAGCGCTTCAGAACCACCTGGACAACACTGCTGTCCTTGTGCGTATAGCTTACATTTGCGCGAAGGGCGATGTAGTCAATGACACCACTGATGTTTTTTTCCCTGTCCACGACATTATGAGCTCCTCCCAGACGAAAATACCGAACGCAGGTCTTTATCATTTTTCTGGCGGTGGCGAGTAGTAGCCATGATTGAAAGACCCTTTCCGGAAGCCTTTCCTTTCTTGTAATATGCTTCCAGCCAGTCCTGGTTATCAGAACCGTTCCTATTTCATTTATCGGACTTTTTTCACTTCCATTGCACTCTGACTTCCACTGCTTGTAATACTCCCACACCTGTTGCTTGAAGGCGCCATGTACGTGTCCAATTTTAGGGATCAAGTCTTCCTGCCTATTGAGATGGATGGAATCGAGCCCCTGATATCTTGATTGGTCTCCCGGAAGTCGAAGAAACACCCCTTTTTGCCCTTTGTTGAAAATCTGTGATTTTGGGGCGTGTACGACTGCTTTGTTTGTATTTGAGTATGAGTTTTCATCCTTGAGGTCGATCCACCAGGCCTTATGAGAAATCGGGGATTTTCGGTATATCAGGATGACCTTTCCCGGCATCCTGTTCCAGCGTGGACGGTGTGTCTCTATATAATCTTTCCCAAGTTTTACGCCTACCTTCTCAGGATCTTTCTTTTTGTCGAGGTAGCTCTTTCCACATTTGATCTGAACGTAAATGACGGCTCCGGTAGTGGTGGGCCTGTCATGCCCACGACGCATTATCAGTATCCCGTCTATGCCGTCATCGTTTCTTTGATCGAATTCCTGCCAGTCACACCTCCAGTCAGTGACTACTTCCTGGACTATCCCAATTCCTTTGTCTTCCTGATATTTTGTGGAAATCATCTTCTGACGTTATTTTCCTTTTGTTGATCTAACTCTTGGTGGTGTGGCAGGCCACTCCCCGAAGGTGTCTGTGTTCTTGGTCAATGTTCCAATAGCATCAATTTCGGATAGCTGGTGCTTCAGGCCACATTCCCATATCACCAGAACCCGCCAGCCGGCTTCGATCAGCTCGGCCTGCTGACGTCTGTCTCGTTCAACGTTTCCGATGAGCTTCCTTCGCCAGAAATCCTTGCGGGTGGCCGGAGAGGTAGCATAGAAGCAGCCTTCGTGCCGGTGCCAGAAGCAGCCATGGACGAAGATAACCAAGCGATGCTTCGTAAGAACGAGATCCGGCTTACCGGGCAGGTCCTTCCGGTGAAGCCTGAAGCGAAAACCACAGGCATGAAGATAGCGCCTTACAGCCATTTCAGGATTTGTGTCCTGACCACGGATGCGGCTCATGCAGTATGAGCGTTGAGTGCTGGTCAGGACGTCATGGCTCTTTGTGTTTGTATTCACGCCTGGTCTAAATGGTGATAGAGGTCAATTATTGTTTCATCACTAAAGTGTAGTTCTTCTGGGTTGATGGATATGCTGTCAATCTGTACGCAGTAAGGTGGACTATCAAAATGCTTAAGCAGAGAACGGGCGACATACCTCATGGGACCGGATTGGCGTAATCTGGCAAAGCCATTCTTGACCTCGTATAGACGATAAAGGAAATACTCATCCTTCGAGGTCGCCATTTCCTTGAGCTCAGCAAGTGAAATGTGTAGCTGATTGTGGAATGGTCCGGCGGTGGACTTGGCGTCGATTAGCTGACGTGTTCCTTTCTGCCAGCGGTCGAAGTCAAATGGTGAGATGGCATTTTCATTGGCAACCCAGCGGTAATCTTCAATTTCTCCAGTTTTCTGCTGGTTTGCGAAATACTGATCCAGTATTTCTTCGCCCTGACGTCCGATGCTTTCAGCTGCCTTTTTTGCTTTACGAAGCTCCTCATGCGAAACACCACGAGCCCTCCGGCGATCAAGGAGGCTTTCGATACCGTGAATCCCGCCTTGTGCTGCATCCTCAAGATCAAAGGAGTCGAGTAGATCTTTGATCGGGTGGGTTGCTGGAATAACACCCTGAAGTAATTCCACAATCATTTCGAGTTCTGCCAGGTCCAAACTCACCATACTGGCTTCGCTGTACGATTCAGATAAAGACTCGTGTAGCGCCCTGTCTTCATCGTGCCCCTGAGCCACCAGCGTCATCCGCATGGATGTTGGCCAGGCAGCTCCTATAAACTCGAGGATTGCATAATCACCTGCCTGGAGGCTTGCATACCTCTCTTCGTTTTCCGGTGATGGAATCAGTTTCCCATTGAGTCGCCAGTTCTTGTATGTTCCTCCTTTAATTATCTTCTGGGGCAAAACTTGAGGTGTAGAAGGGCCTGGCCCTAGAATCGTAAGGTTGAGAATAAAGGGCTCCCACTCCCTTTCCTCCGCAACTTCAGTAAGGTTGGGGTAAAATTCACCCTCAATAATATTGCGGTTAATATTTATTGATTTCTGATTTCCGGCATTACCATTGCGAAAATGGTATTCGAATATTGTGAGATCAGACCGCGTCAGTCTCTTCAGCGCGATTTTTCGTGACATTCTCTCGTTTCCCTGTCAGTTGCTGCTTTATTTTATCCGCTAGTGCCTTTGCCATCAGCGGCGGTACCGCGTTGCCGATCTGGCGGAACGCAGGGTTCATGGGCCCCTGAAACACGAATCCATCCGGGAACGATTGAAGCCTTGCCGCTTCCCGTACCGAGATCGTGCGGGACTGCCTGCTGTCATAGTGGATGTGGGAGTAGCTGTCTTTGCCAAGGTGGGCCATCAGAGTTCTGGCAGGCTGGTCTGCCTCCATCTTGCGCCATTTGTTAGGGAACTTGCTCGGGTCATAGGGCGGAATATAGGCCTTCTTTTCTGCCTCGTAGCGATCGGTGCCCACCAGAGGGCGGAAGCCTTCATTCATCTCGATCTGCGATAACCGCTCCTCGAACATCTCGGATGCCAGCTGGTAGGCTTCAGGATACTGATCACCCGGCTGCATTCTGGCGAATATCTTGTAATCGCGTGGTAGATAGCGAATGACATGATCGTAGATGCCTTCCGAGGCTTCGAACTCGGGCCATGAACGCATCTTCTTCTGAAAGTCATTGAGCCGCGCCCCGTCGGGATAATGGACCAGCCTCTCAAACCTTCTGGGGCCTTTACGCAGCTTTTGTTCCGAGTCTTCATTGATGAAAGGAAGATCGGAAAGCGCTTGCACTGCCGTGACAGCGGGTTTCAGACCTTCTTTTTCCGGTTCGGGCGGATCCACGAAGAAACGGGTCTCTCCGTCGAGCAGGTCCGTCTTGACGGTCTTCATCGCCACCTGACGGGAACCGTGATATCCACGCGGCAGGTTGATCCAGTGAGTGGGGGCTGGGAACCATCGCGTTGCATTCAACTCTGTGCGGTAAGCCACAAGGAACATACGCTCTCGCATTTCGGGGACGCCATAGAACACCGCATTCAGCATGGTGTATCGGGCATCGTATCCCAGGTCGCGGAGAGCCTCGCAGACTTCTTCTGCAATGTTGTGTCCGCCGTAGTTCAGCACATCCGGTACGTTCTCCATCAGAATCGCAACAGGCTTCAGCTTGCGGACGTAGTGGAGGTAGCGGAGATACAGGTTGCCGCGAGGGTCGTTGAGGTAGGCTTCAGGGTGCTCGGCCACTTCACGTAGCTTGGCACGTCCGACTCGTGCGAAAGACTGGCAGGGTGGACCGCCAACGACCACGTCCACATGTGACTCGGGATCCCCTCCCAGCCTGAATTCCTTGAGTAGGTCCTCAGGCTCTGTGCTGACGACGTCGCGGGATTGAGCATGGATTTCACGCAGCTCTTCGGGAGCGTCACGATGGAAGTTCAGTGCATGTGAACGTGCTGCTGCAGGATCCAGCTCGACGGCACCGACATTTCTGAAGCCTGCTGCCTGGAACCCCAGTGAAATGCCACCGCAACCCGCAAAGAGGTCAAGCACCCTGGGCTCTTCACCTGCCCGCAGGCGTTCAATTTTCCGCTCAATCGTCGTGCTCATGAAGCTCGCCACCGATCCATTGTCTCTTCTCCTGTCGTGGCTGGGCGCCGCGACCGCAGCTATGCTTGGCCACTGGTTGGGCCATATCAGGGCGATAGTATCACCCTCAGCAAAGCCGGGCACGCTGGGCAAGTGTCATGAGCCATGGCCTACCGTTTGTGGGGGTTCCATCTTAGCAAGTTAGCATTTTCGAAGTGAGGTCAGGTCATGACCTCACAATGCACATTCGAGCTGAAGCCACTGTCGTTCAGCTCATGAACGGCCTCCGTGACCAGCCACGCCACAGCGTCGATCTCGGCCTTGAAGCCGGAAAGACGCACTGGCGTCTCGGGGTAGAGATTGGGGCAGCCTTGGGCCAGCGTCAACGAGCACTCGGCGCCGCCGCGCTGCAGGCGTTGCCACTCGCTGTTGGCGGCGCTCACCGCGTCGTCGCGGGTGGCGTAGGTGTGGCGCAGCCGCTTGACGTTCTCATCACTTCCGGCGATGACCTCGGCGCGTTCGGCGGCGTCCGGGTCGTGCCAGTAAGCGAGTACGCCGGTGAAGGCGTCGCGGTCGGATTCCACGTAGCGGTGGCTGTCGCCATGGTGGCGGCGCAGGGTGATCGGGGCGATGGCCTGGTCGCTGGCGGTGCTGCCTTGGCCTGCGGCCATGAACAGCAGGCGCCCGGCCTTGATGGTGGCGATGGCATCGAACTGTTCGGCCAGGCGGGTGAGGAAGTGCAGGTCGCTTTCGTCGGTTTGGTCGATGTGCTCGAGTATGACACCCCGGAGCGTGGCGCCAATGGCGGGCTCAAGGTCGTGGCGTCGGGCGATGGTCGTGACGATCTCACCGAGGGTGTGTGCGTGCCAGCTCTGGCTGCGTTTGCCGGGCAGCTCGCGGCGCATGTCGGCGCTGCGCGCGCGGATCACCACCACGTCGGGCGCGCCCGAATGCTCGACCTCGTCGACGATGAAGGTGCCGCGTTCGACCAGACCCTGGTGCTGCCAGCCCAGCGCCAGGGTCAGCTCGGCGCCGTGGCGCGGCAATGCCAGCCGGCCATCGTGGTCGGAGAGGGTGATATCGAGCTGGTCGGCCTCGAGGCCACGTCGGTCGGTCAGGCGCAGGCGCATCAGCCGTGCCTCGAGCTCGGGGCTGATCACTTGGCCGGCGAGTGTGATGCGGTACCTGGGGGCGTTGGCCGGGCGGGCCTGGTGGGCGGTGGGAATCATGCCAGCAGCCCCGTGGCCGAACGGGCCAGCGCCCCGGTAAGGCGGCCCAGCAGGTCGGCGCGGCCATCATCGACGCGCTGCAGGGTCAACGTGAAGCCAATGCGCTGGGCGCTGCCGTCATGCATCTGGTGGCTCTTTTTTTCGTTGAGCGATTCGATCACGTACAGCCCGTAGAAAGTGCCGTTACCTTCAATCAGCGGCCAGGCGGCGGCTTCGTCGGCCATGGCGCGTAGCTGGTCGAGATTCTGTTGGCCACCGGTGAAGTGGGGCAGCAGGGTGCCGGTGAGCGTGATGGTGTCATCACCGGGGCCAAGGTATTGTCGGGTGGGGCGGCGGCCTACCCGGCCTTGTCCCTCATGGCGCCAGGCGCTCTGGCGCTGCAGCTCCTGGTACGGGGCAGTGCCCAGGGCGAACACGAACATGCCATAAGCCATCATCATGGACGACCTCCTTATGAACGAAGTTAAGTTCCTGCTAGCTGCCTTGATGTTTGTGGCTCTGGTGACAGGCATTGGTGCATTGATTGACGACTGGATGTATCCCGTGCGGGTGGTTCAGAGTGGCAACCACGAACCCCTTTTTATCCTTCTTGGCTTGGTGCTGGGCTTTACGATGCGGACCAAGTCTGACGAAGACTCGATCAGCGCACTTATCTGTGCCATCGGGATGGCGCTTTTTGCACTTTTAGTTGGGGGGGTGGAAACAACTGGAGCAGGAAGCGCACCCGTGGGCTTTGTGCTGGCTACGGCGTTCTTTACCTGCATGTTGGGAACTGTGATCTTCCTGTTGCGAGCGTTGCGAGCTCGGGTCAGACACGAGAAAGCGGATGGTTCATCCAACGACCAGTAATCAGTCGACATCATAAAATGCACTCCTTTGCCGAGCAGTGGCGTCGCGCTCGGCCGTGGCCAGTGCCCGCTGTACCTCCGCGGCCACGTAGCGCGCCAGGGCTTGCTCGTCCATGCCGGGCGTTGCCTGAACGCTGATGTGGATTCCGCCATTCAGCGTCAGCCCGCCCCCGCTTGGTGAGGAGAGGGCCGGGCGGGTGTCGAAGCGTGGCCCGCCCAGCGGGTCGGCATCGGCGCTGGCGGCACCGGCCATGGCCGCCGCCCCGAGCACCAGGCCGCCGCCGGCATCGCGCAGGCGCTTGACCATGTGGCGGGTTTCGCTGGCCGGGTCATCCCGGTGGCGGCGGATGCCAAGACTCAGGCCATCGGTGACATCGTGGCCGATGTTGCGGAACACGCGAGACGGTGAGTGGGTGTCCAGTTCGTAGCGGGCGCGATGTTCGGTACCGGTGGCCAGCTCCTTGACGGCGCCCCAGGCATTACCGGCGCCATTCTTGATGCCGTCGCCCAGGCCCTTTGCCAGGTCGATGCCGGCATCCTTCATCCGCCCGGGCAGATTCTTCAGGTAGTCGATGGCCTGGTCCCACTTTTCCTTCAGCATGCCCTTGAGATCCCAGTCGGCGAGCATGGCTTTCACCGCCTCCAGGGCCGCACGCGGGGCGGCCTTGAACCACTCCCATGCCGCGCCGGCATCGGCCTTCAGGCTCTCCCAAAGGGCGGCGAACCTGGGGCCGATGGTTTCCCAGTGCTTCCACAGGTAGAGCGCGCCGGCGGCAACCGCTGCAATGCCGGCGACGATCCAGCCGATCGGGGTGGCGGCAAAGGCAACGGACAGCGCCTTCACCCCGGTGGCCACGGCGGGCAGGGTCTTGGCGAAGGCGAGCAGGGCGCCACCGGCCTTGACGATACCCACACCGAAACTGACGACCGAGAGCAGCGCCTTACTGGCGAACAGCCCGCCGGCAATCATCGCCAGGTTCTCGTAGCCACCCACCATGCCCGCCAGCTTCGAGACCACCTCGCCGATGCCGGTGGCCAACCGCGCGGTGCCCTTGGCCAGGTCGGTGATGATGGGGACGGCGGCCTTGAGGTTGTTGCCGAAGCTCTTGGCGAACTGCTTCACCTGGTCACGGTTCTCACGCATCCAGCCGGAGAGGTCGCCCATCAGCTCGGTGATGGCAGGCATGAGTTCAGCGCCGATGGTGTTCTTCATGCCGGCCATGCCGAGCTCGGCGTCGAGCATGGCATCCTTGAACACCTCGGCGTCGCGCGCGGCCTCGTCGCTGAGTACATAGCCGGTGGCGCGGGCATCCTTGCGCAGCGCCTCGAGGCCGCTGGAGCCGTCCTTCAGCATGTTGACCATGGCCACGCCCTCGCGGCCAAAGAACTGCGCGGCCAGGGCGACCTTGTCGGTGTGGCTTTCCACCTGGGCGAGACGGTCGGCGACGACACCGAGGGCCGCATCGGGGGTCAGCTCGGCGAGCTGGTTGGCGTCGAGCCCGAGCTGTTCATACGCCTTGGCGGCGGCGCCACTGCCCTGGCGAGCCTCTCCCAAGCGCTTGACGAAGCGTTCGGTGGAGCTGTCGAGCTTTTGTGAGCTGACGCCGGAGCGCTCGGCGGCGTAGCGCAGTTCCTGCAGGGCTCCGATGCCGATGCCCATCTTGTCAGCGCTCTTGGCGACGTTATCGCCCAGCCCGGCGGTGGAGTTGGCGATGCCGAAGATGCCGGCCGCGGCCGCACCTCCGGCGACCACGGCGCGGCGACCCAGCCGACCGATCTCACCGGTCATTCTGTTGAAGCGACCGGAGACGTCGGCGTCGCTTAAGCGTTGCAGGGCGTTGCGCTGGGCGTTGAGGCGCTCGGTGGTGGCGCGGATCTTGCGCTCCAGGGCTGCCTGCTGCTGGGAGAGGCCACGGGTACCGTCGGTGGCGCGGGGCAGCCCCTTGGCGAGCTCGCGCACCCGTTCGCGCTGGTCGCGGTATTCGCGGTTGAGCTTGTCGACGGCGGCCTGGGTCTTGGCCTGCTGGTTGGTCAGCCGTTTGGTGGGGCCGGTGGTGGCGTCGATTTCCTGGCTGACGCGGTCGAGCTCGGCGCGCTTCTCGCGAAGGGCATCGCGGGTGGCGTGGCTCTGGCGCGTGATGTCGCGGAAGGCCTGGATGCGCTTCTGCTGGTCGTTGAAGTCCTTGAGCTCGCCGCGCGTCTCGCGCATGGCGCGGCCCACGCCACGGCTGCCCTGCAGGATCTTCTTCAGCGGGCCGGTGGCCTTGTTGATGGCCTTGAGGGTGACGGAAAGATTCAGATCCTTGGCCATGCCGGCTCCTGGTTAGCGGCCCCGCTGCCCGTGGTGACGGGCAGGGGGCTCGAGGCGTTGGCGGGCGCGTTCTCGCCAGTCGGCGAGCTCCTCGAGGGGCATCGGGTCCATGTCGGCCGGCCCCCAGTGAAACGCCATGGCCAGATCCGCCATGGCGTCCTCGACCTGGTTGGGCAGGCTCAGCTCTCGGCGTCCGCCCGCATCCGCCTGGGCAGCAAAAAATTGCTCACCGCGTTACCCAACTGGACGAGATCGGCCGGGTCCATTGCGCGCAGTTCGGGCTCGGTAAGGGCGGGCTCGGTGATGCGCGGCAGCACCTTGGTCAGTGCCTGCACATCCATCTGCAGCAGGTCGGCGAGTGCCACGCCGCGAAGCGAGCCCGCCTTGGGCTTGCGCACGTGGATCTCGGTGACGGTCTGCTTGCCGCGTTGCAGCGGGGTATCCAGCTCGACGGTCTCAGTGGCGGTGCGTACCTGCTCGGTGGCTTGGGTTTCGGTGGCGTTTTCGTCCATGGGGTTGCGCTCCTAGTGGTGCGTTATTTAGTGATCAGCATGTGCCACGGGATATTGCCGATGAGGTAACCAACGGCGATGGTGAAAGCGACGGCCCAGATGGCCAGGAATCGCCAGCGTGAAAGCCCTTCGTGCATGGCTCGCAGCTCCCTGATGAACTTGCTAAGCTGTTCCACAGGTTCCCCCTAGCCCCTAGATAGGGTGAGAATCCAGAACGCCTCGCCGGCCCCCACCGGCGGGGCGTTCGTCGTTTATAGCCCCAGATTGCGGCGGCGCTCGGCGCGGCGATCGACGCCGCGCACGATGAACACATTGCCGGGCACGTCGATCTCGATCAGCGTTTCGCCGTCCACGACCAGCTTGTAATAGCTGCAGGTGGTGGTGACCTCGATGCTGTTGTTGTCGCCGGCGGTCACCTCGCCCATGCCGATGGTCTTGTGGCGGCCGCGCACGGTGACCTCGACGGGGATGGTCCCGCCGGTCTCGTCGGATTCATACGAGCCCGCGAAGCGCAGCAGGTTGGCATCGTGGAGGGGGGTGCCGTACTCGGTGAAGATCTCGGCGATGATGCCGGCGGCCTGCCAGGCGAACTCGATGACCTCCTGGCCCATGTCGAGCTCGACGCTGCCGTCCATGCCGCCGCCTCTGTATTCCTCCACGGCGCGGGCCAGCTCCGGCAGGGTGAGGCTGGGAATCTGACCCTGCCAATTGTTGCCATCGCCGAACAGGTTGAAGTCCTTCAGCTTGTGGGGAAGTGCCATGTTGGCTTGCTCCTAATCGTTGGGTTCCCGTCGCGTCAGGCGGCGGCGACGCGCTCGGCGAATTCGACCAGGTAACGGTCGGTGATGCGTTGCTGCAGCATCAGGTTTTCCAGCGGCGGTACCGGGGTGTAGTCGTAGTCGATGTAGAGCTTGCCGCTCTTGAGCACTTCGGGGCTGTTGAGCTCGGGATCGAACCAGGCGTTGCCGCCCAGCAAGTAGCCCAGGCGTACCCACTCGCGGAACTTGGCGTTGATGCCCTCGATGATGTCCTTCACCAGGCTGGGGTGCATGGGCTTGTCCACGGCCCACAAGTGCGCCTCGGCCATGGTGTCGGCGATCACCTGGGCGCTGCGGGTGTAGCTCTCGAAGGCGAACAATGGGTCGGCGCTGGTGGTTCGGCTCCCCCAGAAGCGGAAGCCATCGCGGCGGATCAACGTGGTCACGTCGGCGGCATTGAGCAGGCCGGCATCGGTAGCGGGGTCCTGGAGATCCCAGAACACGTCTTTCGAGATGCCGCTGACGTTGTTGACCGGCATGTTGGAAAGCGTCTTGTGCCAGCCGATCTGCTGGTCGAGCCGCGCGCGGTGGCCCAGCGCCTTGGCCACGGCGGAGATCGGGCGGGTCTCGCCGGCATCCACGTCGAAACCTTGGAACTCGGGCCAGATGACCATCGCTTCGCGGGCGCCGAAGTTCTCGCGGTATATCACCACCTCGTCGAGCGTCTCGCAGCCATGGGCGGACACATAGGCGAAGGCACGCAACTTTTGGGCGGCACCGATCAGCGCGGCGGCGACGTCTGCGGTGTCCAGCTCCGGCACGCCGAGAATGCGTGGCTTGACGCCAAAGCGCTGCTCGGCCGCCAGCAGCGCCTCGATGCCGGTCTTCTGGCCGCTGCCGGCGTCCACGCCGCCAATCAGGTTGGCGGTGGTGGCGGCTTCGTCGGCACCTTCCTCCACGCGAACCACCACGACCAGGGTGCGTGCCTCGGCGACGATGGCGGAGAGCGCGCGGGCCAGGGTGCCACCGGCTCCGGCGTTGCCAATAGCGGCGTAGAGATCGGTGACCAGCACCGGGGTGTCGAGCGGGAAAGCCTCGGTGTCGGCGTCGGGCGCGGTGGCCACCAGGCCGATCACCGCCGTCGAGACGGTGCGAATCGGCCGGGTGCCCTCGTTGATTTCGACGACGCGCACGCCGTGGTGGTAGTCCTGGGCCATGGGGAGCTCCTGCGCAGGGTGATCGGATGTCGATGCATGACGTGCTGCCATGCTTGCGCGCGCAGACGTGGGGCTCTAGCGGTGGACGTTGTGGATGGGCAAGAGACAACCGAACGCGGTAGGCTGGGGGAATTGCGAACAGGGAGGTTGTATGCATCGAGTTCTGTACAAGCACTTGCCGAGTCGTTTTGCAGATGGGTTAATAGCCAGAGGTGAAGTGAGAGTTGGCACACTTTACGAATATCGAGACGATGAAAAGCATGGTGAGGGTGTGCTTGATCGGCTAGAGGGTAAGCGAGAGACCTTTTTAGACGTCGATTATATGAGCCTTAATGGTGAGAATGATCACCCATTCGTTAGAGAGTTTATAGGGGTTGGAGAAGGGAGCTCAGTCGTCTTGCAAGATGTGAGTTTCCATAAAACTCATAACTCACCAGATTGTTGGTTGTACTGTGTATCTACTTCCGATGACGAGGTGGTAGGGGCCAATCTTTCAGATGACTATGATGCATGTGTAAGAATTGATGATCCATATTTATTCATGTTGGCTTTAGGAAGGTTTTTTACTCAACCTCTTCAACCTTTGACCTTTTGCATGGGGTGGTGGCAGTGCCAATATATTGGAAGAAAAGTAGAGTATGAGAATAGGGTTCATCCTGTTATGCTGAAGGAGAGTTGCTTCTCCCACCAGCAAGAGTCTCGGGCTATTTTTTTTCCAATAAATTGGAAGCCTGAGCCTATAATTGTGCAGATTCCTGAGTTGACGCAGTACGTCACTAGGTTGCGCTAGTTTTTTGACAAATAAAACGCCCGCCATTTGGCGGGCGCTTTTCTCCCTGGATGGGTGCTCCTACCACACCACCGCTTCGATCCCTTCCCGATCCTCGGCTGCGAGCGCGGCGTCGATGGCGTCCTTGCGTGCCCAGCTGCGCTGAAAGATCTCCTCGAGGTGCCCCAGGGCGGCCATCGTCAGGGTGTCCATCTGTTCGGCGGTGAGTTCGCGGTTGATGTTGGAGGCACCACGGAAACTGAGTGTGGCCTCGGGTTGGCCGGCGGTGATCAGCCGTTGCGCCTTCGCGGAAAGCCCTAGCAGGTTGATCTGGTCCTGGGGGCGGGTCTGGATCACGTCCTTCTCGCCGTCGAAGTCGTACTCGAGGCCGGCGGCGAAGGCGCTGTCGCGCGCGTCATCGATCTCGCCGCGCTTGCGCTTGGCCAGCTCCGGCAGGGCTGGGGGTGGAATGGGTACCCAGGTGGGCATGCCATTCTCATCGGCACCGCGCTGCATGCCCTCGGGGGGCTCGCTCTGGCCGTAGGTCTGCCAATCCTCGTCACTGACTTCGACGGCATCGTCCGGCCAACGCCCGTTGGCCTGGTACTGCTCGCGCAGTGCCGCCGGGTAGAAGTGGGTGCGGCTGGCACTGAAGTACATCGACACGTCTTGCAGGGAATCGTCTTGCATGAACATGGCGCTCCTGTGGGTGGGTCCTATCGCCGATGGCTCAATAGCCGATGGCGAACCATTGAACGCTAATGAGGCTGGGGCCGCTGTAACCGTTCGCCAGGAAGTAGCAACCGTTGTCTGTTTCCCCCCGGTGGGAAATGTTCGCCCGATACGTACCGCTGTGATTGGCGGTGATCACTAGCACCCGGTTGGGAAAGGGAATCGGGAAGCTCGTCCACTCATCGACGCGGGAGGGATCTGCGGCGCTGGTCCGTCCCCATTGCAGGATCAGCGGCCGTGGAATGGTGGCGGCGCCGCTGACGAATACACCGGGGAGCATCTGGTAGCCATTGGTGGCCAGTGAACGGCGACTCCCCATGAATACTTCGGTGAGCAGCCGGGGCGTGATCACCCCGGTGGTATTGGTGCCGGCGCGGACCTCGGCGGGAGTGGCGACGCGCAGCTCATGGGAATGCCCGGACCCGCTGAAACCATTGTTGCTGCCGGCATAGATGGTGCGCGGCGTGCCGAGATTGAGGGTGCGGTTGGCACCGAGCGTGCCGCCACCGGTGAGGCCGTTACCGGCGATGATCTGGGTGTTAGTGCGCGCCACGCTGCTATCGACCTTCAAGCTGCGATTGGTGGTGAAATCGCCGCCACCGCTGAGTCCGTCGCCGGCGACGATGGCGCGCTGCGGCGGCACCGAGTTGGCCGGGTCGGCGGGCATGCGCCAGTCGGGCCAGGCACCGGTGGTGCGGGTTCGGTAGTAGAGCTGCCCCGTCAATTCGGCGAACAGCAACTGCGCCTCACCACCGCTCGCGCCACGCCGCAGCCATACCACATGGCCGTTGGTGCTCATCTCGGTGCCCAGGTGGACCGGGGTGCCGCTGGTGTTGGTGTAGACCTTGTACAGGCCACTGGGCACCGTGCCATCCACGGTGGAAAGGTCGTTGCCCGGCACGCCTTGGGTGACGCCGCCGATCCCGAACTGGTTGAACGCCTGGTGCACGCGCAGGGCGCTCATCAACCGCGTGGCATCGCTGCCGGCTTCGGCTTGCCCCTTCGTTGCCATCGCCAGTTGGTGGGTGTGCGATTCGGACGTGGACTGATTGGTGCTACCGCCACTCAGCGTGGCGGGCGCGCCCAGGCGGAACAGGTCGATGGCTTGGCGCACGCGCAGCGGCGTCATGGCCCGGGTGTTGTCGCTGCCGGCTTCGGCCTGGGCTTTCGTGGCGCGCTGGATCATGCCCTGGGCGGCTTCCGTGGCGCCGGGGTGGTCGCGGCTGGCGGCGTGGGCGGCGATGCGCTCCTCGAGCAGCTGCCGCGTGGCCAGCACGATGGAAGGGTCGACGGTGAGGGTCACGGCGGCGGTGTCGCTGACCTGCATGATGATGCGCACTGTCTGGGTGCGGCCGCTGCCCTCGGCAAGCAGTGGCTTGTAGCTTTCCGGGTAGTTGCCGTAGACGATCAGCTCGCCCTCGGTGTCGTAGACACCGACCTCGCGGATCGTCCAGCCGCCGATCTCGGGCGGCAGCACGGTCTCGACGATCAGCCAGTTAGGGTTGTCGGCGTCGACCGCGATGTGGTTGATCGGCGCGCGATGCACTTCGTCGATCAGCGCAGTGCGCGAGGCTTCCGGGGTCGGCAGGCTGCCGCCGCCATCGCCCACCGCGACGCTTCCAAGCTCGATGCTTTCATTGTTGGCAAGGGCAGCGGCGAGCTTGGCTTGCCCGGTATCGGTGATCAGGGTGTAGAACTCGGCCATGGGGGCTCCTGCTAACGGGGGTAAACGGTGGTGATGTCGACGACATCCATGCCGCTGGCGGTGAACACGCTGCCGGCGACCTGGTACTCGGGCATGTGTGGATAAACGAGGGTGGCGTCGCCGTCCTGGGTGTTGGCGGCTGCCCAGGCGGTGCCGTATACCTCGGTGATGATGTCGAGCCCGGTCAGGTGCCGGGTCACCGGGCGCGCGTCATCGATCAGCCGCACCAGATCGTCGTAGCCGGATTCGCTGATGCCGTTGCCGGTGAGCACGCGCAGCCACCAGGTACCGGGGGTCTCGGGTGGGGTGACCTGCCACCACTCGGTGACCTGTTCGATCTGGTGGCCGAGCAGCTCGATCACCCGGCGCACGGCGGCGTGGGTGCCTTTCTTGCGATGGACGTACCAGCTGTCGGCAATGGCCTGGCGTTTGCGCGCGGCGGGCCACGCCGGGTCCCAGTGCTCGACGGAAAACGCCCAGGCCAGGTAGGGCAGCAGGTGGGCCGGGCAGGTATGGGGGTTCCATAGCGTGCGCAGGGGAATCGGCACGCGTTGGATGCCGGCCAGGGCTCGAGCGGTGTGGCGCTCCAGCGGGGTGCGATTGGGGGGCAGCAGATCGCGCGGCCGATCAGCCATCGTAGACCTCGATGCCGAGCGTGATGCCCGTGCAGTGGCCCGACTGGGTCGGGTCCAACGGCAGATCCTCCGCCGGTTGCGCGATGCCGACATGGTGCACGCCTTCGACGTGCAGCGCGGCATAGATGGCGGAGCGGCGGATGTCGCGGCCCAGGCGGCGCTGTTCGGTGATATAGCGTCGGATGGAGGCATCGGCGGCGGCCAGAATCGGTTCCTGCTCGGGGCCGGGGGGAACGAACAGGGTGGCCTTGATCCGGTAGGGGATGATGTGGGCGGACTGCACGGTGAGCCGGTCGGCCACCGGGCGCACGTCCTCGGCGGAAAGCGTGGCATCCACTCGGTTCAGCAGCGCGGGGCTTGCGCTGCCGTCGCCGTCCACCGAAAGCACGGTGACCACCGCTACCGCCGGCGACGGGCTGATCGCGGTGGCGTCGGCGACCTGGCCATCGGCGGAGAGTGCGTGGAACACGTAGGCCGCGCGGGGGCCGGCAACGCTGAGCCCTTCCCAGGCCTGTTGAGCTCGGATGCGCAGCTGGGTGTCGCTCTCCATCACCGGTGGCACCGGGGGAATCGCCGACGGGTCGCCGGGCTCGATCTCCAGGCGCGCGACGTTGTAGTTGGCGACCAACTGGTCGAGATCGGCCCCTCGGCTGTGGGCCAGCATCAGCGCGAGGGCGGCTTCGTTGACACGCTGACGCCACACCAACTCGCGATAGGCGTTTTCCTGCAGCAACTTGGTGAGTGGCTCGGATTCCAGCGCCAGGGTGGCGGCGACGTCGTCGCGCTGCTCGGGGTCGATGAGTTCGAGCAGTGCGGCCTTGCGCTCGGCGAGGATCGCCTCGTACTCGAGCGGCTCGACGATGTCCGGGGCCGGCAACTGGGAAAGGTCGATGGGGCCGACGAGTTTCATACGGGTACCTGGAGGGTGAGCGGCTCACCGCCCAGCGTCTGGGCGTCGATCTCGAGCACGGCGGCGCCTGGCTGGGTGGTGCTGACGTTGCGCCGAATGGCGGTCACGCGAATGCGCGGTTCCCAACGAATCAGCGCCATGATGCTGGCCGAGTAGGCTTGCAGCAGGGTGGCGTCGTTGAGTGGCTGGTCGATCAGTTCGGGCAGCAGGCTGCCGTACTCGCGGCGCATCACGCGCGTGCCCAGCGGCGTGGTGAGAATGTCGCGCACGCTCTGCTGGATGTGCTCGATGCCGGCGAGTTGGCGACCGGTGGTGGCGTTCATGCCGGTCATACGGGTTCCCCTGTGTTGCTCGGGCCGCTGGTGATGCCGCTGTGCCGGTGGGTGTCACCGACGTTTTTCCCGTTATGCGTGAGGCTGTCGCCGTTGATCGCGACGTTGCCGTTGATCACGGCATCGGCGTTCAGCGTCACGCCGGCGGCGGCGGAGATCTCGGCGCTGCCGGGCAGGCTGGCTCGCAGGTGGTTGGCGGCGTGGTCGTACTCGAGCACCGCGCCGTCGGGCATCACCGCACGGAAGACATCGGCGGATGCCGAGGGGGCCGGGTACTGGGCGCGATACAGGCCGGTCAGCACCACGGCAGCCGAGAGGTCGCCGCCAGGCGAGAACACCACGACCTGCTCGCCGACGGTGGGCGGGTTCCAGGTGCGGGTGGTGCCGGCTCGGCCATCGATCCAAGCAAGCCAGCCGGTGGCGAGTTCGCCCATGGCCACGCGCACGCGCGCGCTGTTGTGGTCCACCTCGGCGATGGTGCCCAGGCGGACCAGGTTGTGGATCAGGCGCAGCAGCTCGGCGGCGCTATGCAGGGGGCGTTGATTCATGCGGCCATCCTTGCCCGTGGGCGAGGATGGCTCTAGCGGGGGGCGTTGTGAATGCGAGGGCTACAACGCATCACCTACAACGCCGCACCACGATCCCGAACCTATGTTGCCGAACCCAAGCGGTCGAGGATCATGTCGCGCACCACGGCGCGGTCAGCATCGCTGTAGCCCAGCAGGCGGCGCTCGGGGTAGTCATACCAGGGGCCGTTGCGGTCGACCTTGGCGCGCAGGCCTTCCTGGTGCACTCGAGCGATGCGCGAGACGCGCCCGAAGAAGCCGATCCGGGCGGCATCGCCCTGGCCGCTGGCCTTCAGGTACTTGGCCTGGCGGATCTTGGTGAACATGGCCCCGCGGCGAATGGCCCCGGCCTGTGCACGGGCCTGGGGCTTGCGCGGGGCGAAGGGCTTGCCGTCGGGGTTTTGCTGGGCCTTGATGCGACCGGCCTGACGCTTGCGCAGTTCGCGGGCGATGTCGCGGCCCAGTTTGCGGCGCTCGGCTGGCTGCATCCGCTCGAGCAGCGGTGCGGCCCAGTTCTCCAGAGCGTCGAGATCGTCGTTCATGCTTCGCCTCCCTTATGCGCCCCACTCACTCGCCCCATTCGGCGGCGAGGGTGTAGGTATCGTCGGCCTCGGCATCGCGGATATACAGCTGCCAGTGCCCGGCGGCGCAGGGGTCGATGGGAAACTCCGGCATACGGTGGTCGACGTGGATGGTGCCGGCGTCGCAGTCCACCAGGGCGACGACACGCTCGGTTAGGGTGACGTCGATGGCGAGATCCCAGGCGCGGTTATGCAGCAGCTCGGCCTGAAACGTCACGGCCTCGCTGGGGTCGAGATTGGGCTGGTAGCGGGAGAGCCACTGCAGCAGCGGGATCATCACGGTATCGAGCTCGCCGATGTGGTCGGTGAGCACCACGCGCACCGGTACCTGGTACTCGTGGGAGAGGTGGGCGCCGCGATGGAATTCGACCCGGCCATCCTCGATGAAGGTGAGCAGCCGGTCGGGATTGCGCTTGAGATCGGGGATACGCTCGATCAGGTAGGCGCGAAGAGAGGCGAGCTTGTTCATCGGGTATCGGCCTCATCGAGAAAGCCCGTGCGCCTGCCCGTGAGGGTACCAGCGATCTTCTCGCCGCTACGCCCGGCGATGTAGCCGCCCACGCCGAGGGTCATCAGATTCCACAGCGCCTCGGGAAGCTCCAGGTGCAGGCCGACGCCGAACATGGCACCCAGGTAGGGCGCGATCAGGTAGTTGTTGGCGACGATGGCGACGATCGTAAGCATCAGGATCGGCCGCCAGTTGCGCTGCGGCCAACTCTCGCCGGTGGCTTCGGCCAGCACCACCTGCATCCGCGCCTTGAGGCCGGCATCCTGCTGGTCGATCAGGCGGCGCTTGAGTTCTGCCTTGAGCCGGGCGGCCTGGTCCTTGTCCTCGACGGCCTTGTCGATCACCTCGAACACCGGGCCGGCCACGGTACCGAGGATGTTGCCGATCAGGTTCATACACGTGCTCCAGGGCGCTGTTGTGGGGCATCACCAGCGGGCTGGCGTGCCGCTGCGCGTGTCGAGGTGGGTAAAGGTTGAGTAGCGGCCAACGCTTGCATGCGGTTCGTTGGCGATGAGCCACAATTGAACCTCGGCGGGGTTGATGTCACGCACCTGGATATCGGCGGCGCGGCCCCGCAAATGCTGGCTGTTCGGGGCGCCGCCGACCCGCGCGTTGTGGCGTGGGCAGCGGCAGCCGCTGGTGATGGTCACGGGCTTGCCGAAGTGCTTGCGCAGGCGTTCGAGCACCGCGAGGGTGTCGCTGTCGACGGTGTCGAAACCGCACCCGCAACTGCAGGCGAATTCATGGCGCTGGAAGTGTGGGGAGACGTGGACGGCGGTTTTCATCGGTTGCTCTCCAGTTCGCTGACGCGCTCGTCGAGCTGGTCGACGCTGCGTTGCAGGCTGCCGATCTCTCGGTTGGCATCGCTCTTGCGATAGTAGAGGTCGCTCCAGTCGCGTAGATCGCGGCGCAGGCTTTCGATCTGCTCGCCTTGGTAGACGAGGCGTTCGCGCAGTACGGCGGTGTGCTCGCCGAGTGTGACGAGCTTGAGCCCCGCCCAGGCGAGCAGGGCGACCAGGGTGAGCTGGATGCCGGTCTGCAGGTGACGTTCGAATACATTGGGTTTCACGGTGGTCTCCGCCATGCGGTCCTCTTGTCAGGTCCAGAGTTGGACGGTGTCGACCACGGCGGGCGTGCGCTGCTCTTCGGGCAGTGTGACCAGGGTGCCGTGGGGCAGGATGGGGCCTAGCTCGGCGAGCCCCGGATTCATGTCGAGGGCCTGTTCGGTCACGCCGTCGGTGCGACCGAGCACGCGATAACAGAGGGCGTCCAGGGTGTCGCCCTGGTGGGCGCGGGCGTGTGGCATCGTTCGGCGCTCCTCAAATCAGCTCGACGGTGGTGTGGTTGTGGCCGGTGATCTCGCTGACCGCCCAGCGGGCGTCGCGGCGGAAGTCGTCGGCGGCGAGATCCTTGGCTTCGCCGCGCTCGTCGCCTTCACCGGTGGCGCTGTAGTCGCGGTAGCGCTCGAGCAGGCTGGCCATGGCGGTGGCGTAGACGGCGCGACGGTAGAGCAGGGGGTAGGCGTCGGGCAGTTGCCAGCTGGGCGCGGCGACATCCTCGACACTGGTGGCACCTTCGTCCTGGCGGGTGGCCTGCCAGCCGGCGAGCTGGCGGTTGACGTCGGCCAGCGCCACGCGCAGGGCATGCTCGACGCGTGAGGCGGTAACGCTGCCATCGATTCGCTCGGCATCTCGGAAGGCGGCCGGGTCGATCTCGGGCCAGAAGCCGTTGTTCTGGATAATGGCCGGCGCTTGGGTGGTCTCGCCGGTGCCGTAGGCGATCAGTGACGACATGGCCGGGCCTCAAGTTGGAAGAAGCGGGTGGAACGATTGGGTGGAGGAAGGGGGTGGGCCGAGATCGACGAGATGGGACCGTGGTCCGCTCTCCCTCGGCGCCCCCTTGGCGTCGGCGTGCGACTCGGTATCAGCCCTGGGCCGGTTGGCCCTGGGCGGCGTTCTGGGGTTGCTGCTTGAGCTCGCGCTCGAGCTTCTCGATGTCCTTCTTGACGCCAACGCGATCGTTCAGCTGCAGGGCGCGGCGCAGGTGCTCCAGGGCATCCTCCCGGCTGCCGGATTCACGATGGGCGTAGCCCAGTGCCTTGTGCAGCTTGGCGCGGATCTGGTCGTGCATGTCGGCGTCGGCGGTCAGGGCCTCGGCACGGCTCAGGTGCATGACCAGCTCGGCGGCGACCTTGGCCAGCGCCTCGGCGTCGGTGGCCTCGAGGCGGGCCAGTGCCTCCTCGGCGGTTTGCTCGGCAACGATCGAGGCGGTGTCGCGCTCGAAGCGGTCGGGGGTGTCCAGGCCGTGGCGCAGGGCGTACTCGGCGACTTCGATGCCGCCTTCGAGGTCACCGACATCCAGGCGCCACAGCATCACGGTCATCAGTACGTCATCCTGGGCACCCTGGCCGCCCTCGAGCACACCGGCCACGTAGGCCGCGAACTCGGGCAGCAGCTCGCGCTTCCTGGCGACCTTGGCCTCCAGCGACTTGATGTTCTTGAGCGTGCGGCGGGCTTCCCAGAGCGCGGCGGCGTGCAGCTCGTACTGCTCGCCGGTCTGCGGCGAACGGGGGCCGGCGAGCCCCGCCGCCTGGGCGGCGGTGGCGCGCTGGTAGTGCTTGCGGGCAAGGCTCATGGCTTACTCCTGGAAGGCGATGTTTTCGACCAGACAGCCGAACCCGTAGTCCTCGACGACATAGGCGTCGTTGGAGGACTCGTAGTTCTCGATTCGGTTGCGCTTGGGGTTGTCGATCAGGTAGCGGCGCCGGCTTCCGCGCTGCCAGTACATGGAGAGGTTCTCCAGGCTGGTGATCAGCATGCTGCCATCCGGCACGAAGGGCACGCGCACGGCGCCGAGGCCGCCCACCCGCTTCTGGCTGATGATCATGTCGAGGGCGCGTGCCTCGGTGGGGGTCTCGCCGTGCTGCTGGATCAACGGGAAATACTTATCCGCCAGCATCTTGCGGCCCATGATCGCGACCAGCGTGGTGTCCTCGCGGTGCCAGGGGTCGATCAGCTCGTTGACGGCGTCGAACACCAGGGCGTCGAGGTTCTTGTAATCGCCCGTTTCGCCGATGGTGATGGTGCCGGCCGCCGCCCCGTCGCTCAGCACGCGCGCCGGGGCATGGTCGCGGTATTTCTGCAACCAGCCGATGTTGACGTCCTGCAGCAACGGGTTGGCGACCCGGTCGGTCTCGACAGCCGCCGAGGTGCCGTTGAAGCCGATCATGATGCGGTCAAGCGCCTGCTGGCGAACCACGGCATTACGCACGCGAATCTGGAAATCGCGAAAGCGTGCCCAGGCATCGAGCTTGGCCCAGCTGATGTAGGTGTCGTACTCGGTCGAAACGCACTCATAGCTCTGGTCGGTGAGGCTGGAGACGTCGCGGGGCGCGCGGTCGTTCTGGGTGACATCTGTACGACCGGCAATCGGGCCGGTGACGCCCAGGCCGACTTTCTGGCCCTTGAGCTCGTCGACACCGACCACGTTGATGCGGCCGAGGAACTCGCTCGATTCCTGGATGCGCGATTCCAGGGTCTGTTGCACCGAAGGTTCGACGTTGAATTGCTCGGCGGCGCTGTCGACGCCGGAGAGCTGGGCGATGCGGTCGCGCAGGGCGTTGAAGTTCTTGCGGGTATCGTTACGCATGGGCGGCGGTCCTGTCAGCAGTCGGAGATTACGGTGTCACCGCCGCCAAGCGCGGGGGCACGGGGTGGGGTGGTCGGTTCGTTGTCGAGCCGGGTGTAGAGCTCGTCGAGCCGGGCCTGGGTGGCGGCGTGGGCGTCTCGGAGCTCGTTGAAGACGGTGGAACTGGGCAGCGCTTCGAGCTGGGCGGCCAGGGCCTGGTGCTTCTGCACGAACAGCTCGAGGGTCTGCTCGAGCTCGGTGCGAAAGGCGGCGAATCCGGCATCCGTCTTGGCGTCGTGCTTCTTGAACAGCGCCTTGACCCGCTCCGAGAGGGAGGGGCCTTTGTCGGCCGGCGGGGTGTCGCTTGCTTCGGAGAAGTCGAGCTCGGTCTCGATGGCGGCGGTGAACACGTTGTGCGCCGTCTGCTTGCGTGCGGCCAGCGGGGAGGCGTGGCCCTGCTGGGCGCTGAACTGCAGCATCTCGGTACCCAGGCTCGCCGGGCTGTCGGTGACCGCCAGGCCCACCAGGTAGGCTTCGCCGCTGTCGGCAAACTCGGGGTCGACTTCGATGGAGGTGTAAACCTTCTGACGCTCGGCGTTGATCTGCTTGAGCCGGTCGGTGGGGTCGATCTCGGCGAACAGGGCCAACTTGCCGTCGACCTCGCGCGCCTCGAGCTTGGTCACGTCGCCGAGCGCCGGGAAGGGGCCATCGGCGAACATGCCGCGCATGTGCTCCATCCACACGCGGGCACCGTACTTGGCGGGGTCGAAGTTCTTGGCCATCTGCTCGATCCACTCGCGTGAGATCTTGCGGCCGTCGGTGGTGGCGCCTTCGGTGGCGATCCGGAACATGGCGGGGGCCTCTGCTGGTTGCTCGGCAATACGTTGGCGATAGGGGCGGTGGTCATTCATCGAATGCCGTCAGGTTCCGCGTGCATGCCTGACGCCTCAACGCTTTGCCGTTGTAAGCGGGGCATCCACAACGCCGCCGACCGGGAGCGCTTCGCGTGCGCGGTTAGGCTGGCGGCATGACGACGATGCCTCCCGATACCCTCGATTCCCCGCGCGTGACCGCCCGCCACCTGTACTGGCAAGGGTGGCGCGTGGCGCGTATCGCCGAGCACCTGGGCGAGAAGCCAGCCACCGTGCACAGCTGGAAACAGCGCGATGGCTGGGCAGACGCCTCGCCAAGCCAACGGGTGGAGGGCGCGCTCGAGGCACGCCTGGTGCAGCTGATCGGCAAGGAGGCGAAGGAAGGGCGCGACTTCAAGGAGATCGACCTGCTGGGCCGGCAGATCGAGCGCCTGGCGCGGGTGCACAAGTACCAGGACACAGGTCGCGAGGCGGATCTCAATCCCAACATCGAGGCGCGCAACGCGGCGCCGAGGAAGCGCAAGCAGCGCCGCAACCACCTCGACGAGGAGCAAGTCGAGGCACTGGAAACGGCCTTCCTGGAGTCGCTGTTCGACTACCAGGCCGAGTGGCATGACGCCGGCCTGAAGCACCGCATCCGCAACATCCTCAAGAGCCGGCAGATCGGCGCGACCTGGTATTTCGCCCGCGAGGCGATCGTCGATGCCGTCAAGACGGGCCGTAACAAGATATTCCTCTCGGCCTCGAAGGCGCAGGCGCACATCTTCAAGAACTACATCATCCAGTTCGTGAAGGAGGTGACCGACGTCGAGCTCAAGGGCGATCCCCTGGTGCTCGATAACGGCGCCGAACTGCACTTCCTTGGCACCAATTCCAAGACCGCCCAGGGCTACCACGGCGACGTCTATCTCGATGAGTATTTCTGGATCGGGCGCTTCGCCGAGTTCCGCAAGGTCACCAGCGGCATGGCGATGCACAAGAAGTGGCGCCAGACCTACTTCTCAACACCCTCGAGCATCGGGCACGAGGCTTACCCGTTCTGGAACGGCGAGATGTTCAACAAGCGCCGGGCGAAGAAAGACCGCGCTGTGTTCGACGTCTCCCATGCGGCGCTGGCGAGCGGTGAGGTCTGCCCCGATGGCCAGTGGCGCCAGATCGTCACGGTGGAAGACGCCATCGCCGGCGGCTGCGATCTCTTCGACCTCGAGCAGCTGCGCCTCGAGTACAGCGAGGACGAGTTCGCCAACCTGCTGATGTGCCAGTTCGTCGATGACAGCCAGAGCGCCTTTCCGCTGGCGATGGTGCACCCGTGCATGGTCGACAGCTGGGAGGTGTGGGACGACTACCGGCCCTTCGCGCCGCGCCCGGTGGGCGAGCGCGGGGTGTGGATCGGCTACGACCCGACCGGTACCGGCGCGGATGGCGACGGCGCCGGCCTGGTGGTGGTGCTGCCCTCGCGTAGTGCCGACGAGCCGCACCGGGTGCTGGAGCGCCACCGTCTCAAGGGCGAGGACTACGAGGCCCAGGCGGCGTTCATCCGCAGCTTCGAGACGCGCTACCAGATCGACCACATCGGTATCGATGTCAGCGGGCTGGGCGAGGCGGTGGCCGAGCACGTCGAGAAGTGGTTCCCCACCGTGGCGCGCTACCAGTACAGCGTCGACGTGAAGAGCCGCATGGTCATGCAGGCGCAGCAGATCATGCGCAAGGGCCGCCTCGAGTTCGACGCCGGTTGGACGGATCTCGCCCAGTCGTTCATGGCCATCAAGCGCGAGCTGACCGCCTCGGGCCGCCAGTTCACCTACACCAGCGGGCGCAGCCAGGCGACCGGCCATGCCGACCTGGCCTGGGCCACCATGCATGCCCTGCACCACGAGCCAATCGACGGCCCGGCGGAGGACGCCGGGCGATCCATGATGGAGATGTTCGAATGAATGACACCGCCAAGCCCCGCATCCGCGTGCCCGCCTACCAGGTCAGCGAGGGGGCGGCCGCAAAGGCGCCCACCGAGACGGGGCGTGCCGAGGCGTTCAGCTTCGGCGATCCCGAGCCGGTCACATCGATGCGGGATTTCTTCTACGAGGGGCTGTGGCTGTCTGCCGACGAGTGGTACGAGCCGCCGATCCCGTTGGACGTGCTGGCCAAGAGCTACCGGGCGACGGCTCACCACGGCAGTGCTTTGCAGGTGAAACGCAATATCCTGCTTCGCACATTCCTGCCTCACCCGCTACTGGGACGCCAGGCGTTCAGCGGCCTGGCCCTCGACTACCTGGTGTTCGGCAACGCCTACCTGGAAGAGGTCAGGGGCCGGCTGGGTAAGCGGCTACCGTTCCGCCACCTGCTCGCCCGCTACGTGCGTCGTGGCGGCCTAAATGCCGACCGCTATTGGTGGGTACCCAATTACCAGGATCGTCAGGAACTGCCGGCAGGGCGGGTGATCCACCTGCTCGAGCCCGATATCGACCAGTGCATCTACGGCGTGCCCGACTACATCGGCAGCCTGCAGTCGGCGTGGCTCAACGAGAGCGCCACGCTGTTCCGCCGGCGCTACTACCTCAATGGCAGCCATGCCGGGTTCATCATGTACGTCAACGACGCCGCCCATAACAAGCAGGACATCGACGCCATGCGCCAGGCGCTCAAGGACTCGAAAGGCCCCGGCAACTTCCGCAACCTGTTCCTTTACTCGCCAGGCGGCAAGAAGGACGGGGTGCAGGTGATCCCGGTCAGTGAGGTCGCGTCGAAAGACGATTTCTGGAACATCAAGAACATCACCCGCGACGACCAGTTGGCCGGCCACCGCATCCCCCCGCAGCTGATGGGCATCATCCCCGAGAACGCCGGCGGGTTTGGCGACGTCGAGAAGGCGGCCAGGGTGTTCGTGGCCAATGAGCTCGAGCCGCTGCAGGCCACCATGCGCGAGATCAACGAGCGGATAGGCGAAGAGATCGTCCGCTTCCGGCCCTACTCGCTGGATGGCGACACCGGCTCAGGGCTCGACCCGACTCGGTAACGTCCGCCGGCGCGCTAACCCCGCTCACAAGAGGCCGCCCAACCGGGCGGCCTTTTGTGATCACTTAGATTAGGCCATGCTGTGTGAGCCACACAGCAGCAGGAGTTCGCATGAAATACTATTTCAACTACCAATACCTTCCGCGTGGTGCCGAGCGGCCGATCGATGCTGGAGAGGCTATCGAGGTTAGTGAAGATCAATGCACGATCCCTCCAACTCTTCCGTCAGTAGGGGATTACGTTCAGCTCACCTACATGACAGGCAATGGAGATAATTTCACCGGTAAAGTTAGAAGCCGTTTGTTCACCTACTTTGTTGGTGAGAGACCAGAGCAGAATGGGTGCGCTATCAATATCGTTGTCGAGGAGGATGACGACGATTGGGGCAAGCTGATCAAAGAGTGATCTTGTCCTTGCTGTGTCGAAAGCGTCCAGGAAGCACTGGGCGCTTTTTTTTAGGTAGTCGTAGCTTGAAGCGCGGAGCGTTGGCGCGCCGTCGACACCCCGCCCCGCCTGCGCTCTAAATATTCTGGTTTTTATGCACGTTGGCACTAAGGGCCATAGCCCGGCAGCACCGGCGCGCCATGATGACCTAAGTGCTTGTGAATACATGCGTTTTTATGCGGAAAGGTGGTTATAGACGACTCGGCAGGGCTAGCAGGCCATTCTGAGAAGGTGAGGGGGGCTCGGAAAAAGGTAACGGAGGTAACTATGCCATTTTTTCATCGCATCTATCTGATTATATTGGATTATCTTGTTACCTTTAAAAGGTAACAAGAGGTACTGCAAAAGGTAATGCAAATGTAAGCCTTTGAAATTAAAAGGAATAGATTTTCTCTCATGTGACCCTTCAAAAAGGTAACGCATCACCTTTTCATCACCTTTTTGTTACCTTTTGGACAGTCGTTTTAAATCATTAATTATCAAATGGTTATGATGGATTTTGGCAGACCATTACCTTTGTTACCTTTTTCCGAGCCCCCCACGGATTCTAGGATTCCCCTCGCACACGACATGTGTGCACGCGTCACGCACGTGCACACGCGATCACGCAACAACCGAAAGGGCTGGCGAGGGAAAAGAGGCCAATTGTTGGTAGAAGTTTGGTAGGAGATGCGGATAAACCCGGTAATGACGGGGCTCAGGTCCAATCCATCATGGGGGCCACGGAAAAGGTGCGGTTGAGCTCTGGCATTGGCATCACGGGGTTGGACGATAAGGGGCGATATTCTAGCAAGATGGGGCAATGGCTGGCCATTCTTGATGACCGAGTAGACCGCCCGGGTATTCGAGGTCGTCGGTCGCCCGAACCCCCATAGTGAGTGCCATCCGGCAGCTCGATACCCAAGCGGATCTTCCTTCCAATGGTCCCGACGTAGCCAGGAGAGCAGAAGGGCGCATGCACTGGCGGGACGGGTTGCTGGGCCTATTCGGGACACATCATCGTGGTGAATGTCGTACGTTGGTTGTCACAATTCTCTTGCATCCAAATTGTGCTGATTGGCGCATTCTGCCTGTGTGACGCTTGAAGTAAACGGCCCTCTTGGGCCGTCCAGGAACATCTGCCGCGTCACGGCATGCCAACGCCCCGCCAGGGATGGCCAGGGCTTGCTCAGGCGCTGACTTCCACCAGAATGACTTCACTCTCCTCCAGTGCCTTGAGCGATATGTGTGTTTCATCGGCGATTGCCACACCGTCGCGGGCACTGGCCACGACGCCGTTGACCTCGATGCGGCCGGTCGCCGGTACCAGGTAGACGTTGCGACCTTTGGCGACTGAATAATCCAGCTGTTGGTCGGCGTTCAGCGTTGCGGCCACCAGCCGTGCATCGGCACGGATCGGCAGGGCCTCTTCGTCGCCCATGCCGCTGGCCAGGGTGACGAAGGTGCCGCTGCGCGCTCCCCGGGGGAATGGCTTGCTGCCCCAGGTAGGCGGCAGCCCGGCGGATTCCGGCATGATCCAGATCTGGAAGATTCGGGTTTCCTCGTCCTCGAGGTTCATCTCGCTGTGGGCGATGCCGGTGCCGGCGCTCATCACCTGGACGTCGCCGGCCTCGGTGCGGCCTTGATTGCCTAGCGTATCCTGATGCGTGATGGCGCCTTCGCGGACATAGGTAATGATTTCCATATCGCGGTGCGGGTGGCGCGGAAATCCGGAATGTGGCGCGATGATGTCATCGTTCCATACACGCAACTGGCCCCAGTGCATGCGGTCGGGGTCGAAGTAGTCGGCGAAGGAGAAGTGGTGGCGGGAATCCAGCCAGCCATGGTGGCCACCGCCGAGGGTGGAGTAGGGGCGAAGTTCGATCATGTTGGCCTCACAGTGGATGTTGGAATGTCACCATGATCCTCGTGCTGGACCTGACTGATAAGCGGATAATTCCGCAAGCAAGCGTCGATTCTGTCGAATTGTGCAGCGTGGTCACATCATTCAGGCGGTAAAGACGGTGTACAGCATCTGCATGGCTAGCCCCATCAGCATGAAGGCGAACACGCGTTTCAGAATGCCGACCGGCAGGCGGTGGGCAAGCCTTGCGCCAATCGGCGCGGTGAGAATGCTGCAGGGTGCCATGAGCAGTAACGCTGGCAGGTAGACATAGCCCCACGCCTGGGCGGGAAGGTTGTCGGTTCCCAAGCCATTGATGATATAGCCCAGCGCCCCTGCCAGGGCGATGGGTAGCCCGACCGCCGCTGAGGTGCCGATGGCGTGCTGCAACTTCACGTTGCACCAGGTAAGGAAGGGCACGGTAAGGGACCCACCACCGATGGCCACCAGTGCGGAGATGCCGCCGATGCCAAGCCCCGCGCCGGTGATGCCGATCGGCCCGGGTAGCCCTCTGGTCGGCTTGGGCTTGAGGTTGGCAAGCATCTGCAGCGACATCAACACCATGAAGCAGGCGAAGAAGATGGCCAGGCCCCGGGTCGGCAGCTTGGCGGCGATGAACGTGGCGAGAAAGGTGCCCACCAGGATGCCGGGGGTGATGAAGCGAACCACCTGCCAGCGCACGGCGCCGTGTCGATGGTGAGACCACAGGCTGGCCGAGGCCGAGGGCACGATGGCGGCCATGGCCGTGCCCAGGGCCAGATGGGCGAGATGTTCGATCGCCACTCCCTGAAGCACGAACAGGAACGTCAGGATCGGCACCAGGATGCCACCTCCGCCGACGCCGAGCAGACCAGCCATCAGGCCGACGAAACCACCCAGGGCCAGGTAGCTGAGCCACCAAAGAATATCCAAGTGTGCGTCTCCTGAAGTTGGGCCCCCGCCATTGGCGGCGCGTTGCCGTGGACGGATGTTAGGGTGGGGTTTTGCATTGCGGGCTAGTGTAGCGGAAACCATTATCGAATCGGCATATTGCTGTTGTGTGCCCATGGTCCTGGGTGGCGTTGGGCCAGGTCGAGCCATTCGGTTGCTCACGTTGACCTGCAGTGGGACGCACTTCTCGTCGCGATGGTAGTCTGAGAGGTGAAACTTCTCAGCTGGAGAGCGTGCATGAAAGGATGGTGTCGTCGATCCGGCATTGGGCGTGTGTACACGGCACGGCTGGAGCTGCTGGTACTGGTGCTGGTGTTGGTGCTGGTGGGGTGCAGTGGGAGCGAGAATGATCCGGAGGCCGATCAGCAGTCGGCGCAAACCTCGGAAGTCGACGAGACTGGCGAGCAGGAGCGGCGGAATATACCAGCGGCCGACCCCTTCGATGAACCGGTGGAGATCGAGTTCGAGGCCAATCTTCGCAGTGATCGTCGGTTGATGGTCGAGGGGAGAAGCAACCTTCCCGATGGTGCGCAATTCCAGGTAGTCGTAGAGCGCGAGGCGAGTGGCGTACGCATGCAGTCTCGTACCTTCCTGGAAGAAGGGCGCTTCGTTGCCGGACCATTCGGGTCAGGAAGTGGTTTACCGGATGGCGGGTATCGAATTACCGTAAACCTGCCTGAAGCCACGGTTCAGCCCGAGGATGTGCAACAACGTATTGGCCAAGAGGGCGAGCACTTGAGTGGCCCGTTGGTTGGCACGTCACGCCATGGCCTGGGGCGTGTCGCCAGTGCCACGCGACGCTTCCTTGTCGGCAACGAAACTCGTCGCACCTCGGATCAGGTAGACGTGATAATTGTTGACTAGGAGTCTTGTCGAACAAGGTTCTTGTCAAACAGGGAGCGCCGTACCGAGCGCCTCCAGCCGTCTCCAGCGAGAGTTAGATCATGCTCACCTGCCAGCGGGCAACCAGCTTGCCCAGCAGGCGGGTGCTTGCGGTATAGGCGGTCGCTTCCGTGCTGCCTTCACCTTCGAAGCGCAATTCCCCAGCGTCATTCTGGCTGACTCGGCGAACGAAGTGCTGTCCTTCCATTTCGATCAGATAAGTACCGGGCTGACGGAACACCTCGGTGGGCGCGACCGCTACCAGGTCGCCCGCGGCAATGAAATCGAATTTCTCGCCGGGAGCGGGAGTCAGCAGGTAGCAGTCACCTTCCCATTGTTGATCCGGGACCAGTTCGAAGGGAACTTCTATGCTGCCGGCCGAGGGTTGCTGCCACGGGCTTGGTGGGGCGCTGCGCAGATACAACGGTGCAGGTCGTCGGCTGGCACTGCCTTCTATGAGCCTGGAGAGTGGGCAACCTAGCGCCTGGGCTAGCGCTACCAGGCGTTCATGGCCAATCTGCTTGATGGCTCCGGATTCCCAGTAAGAGATGGTGACGTCGGAAACACCCACCTTGCGGGCAAGAGCCGCCTTGTTGAGCTTTGCCTCCAGCCTCAGCGTCTTGATACGGGAACCTAGTGAGTCCATTTTCTTGTCCTTTGTCGACGTTTAAGAAGATTGGCGATCATCTGTGAATGAATGCATGTTGGCAACGAGTCTCATCAACGGTTGTGTATGCCAAGAAACCGCTCTCACCAGGGGATCTCGTCGCCTGCCCAGTCATAGAAACGCCCGCTGTGTGATATCTCACGCTCGCCAAGTACAGCCAATAGCCGCTCGGCGACGAACGCCGGGGTGAACAGCTTGCCGGTCGGCACGCGTGACTGAAATGGCTGTGAAAGTCGCGTGTCTGTCGTGCCGGGATGCAGACAGGTCACGATCAGCTGAGGATTGAGTCGTTTGAGCTCGATGGCGGCGGTTTTCATGAGCATGTTGTGAGCGGCCTTGCTGGCGCGATAGCCATACCAGCCACCCAGGTGGTTGTCGCCGATCGAGCCAACTCGTGCCGATAGGCTGGCGACCAGCACCGGGTGACGCCCCTTGAGATTGGGTTGCAGCGCCTTGAGTAGCAATACGGGAGTCACCGCGTTGACCTGCAGCAGCGCTGACATGGAATCGCCATCGAGATCATCGAGGCGCTTCTCCGGGGCGATGCCATGTGTCTGGTCATGCAGCAGGCCGATGGCATTGAACAGCAGATGCACGGGTGCGCCGGCGAGTTGGACTGACAGCGCTTCGAGACCCTCGGCACTGGTGATATCGGCAACCACCGACTCGACACGTGGGTCATCACGGCTGACAAGCTCACGGCTGACGGCGACGATGCGTGCGGGGCGGCCGCTGGCAATCAGCGCGTCGATGATGGCGCCGCCGATTCCGCCCGACGCACCGGTGACCACCGTGGTAAAGCCATCGGGCAGATGGGGCAGCATCCGGCACTCTCCAGATCGATTCGTCAGACATTGACCACAGTCGAAGTAGATGATTCCCCGCCACGGCTGCTTGGGCACGGCCAGGTGCGTATAATGCCGCCAAGCTCATGCCTCAATGGATAAGGACGACATGACCGTACGCACTCGAATCGCCCCGTCACCCACCGGCGACCCCCACGTCGGCACCGCCTACATTGCGCTGTTCAACCTGTGTTTTGCACGCCAGCATGGTGGGCAGTTCATCCTGCGTATCGAGGATACCGACCGCGTTCGTTCCACGCCGGAATCCGAGCAGATGATTCTCGATTCACTACGCTGGCTTGGCCTGGACTGGGACGAGGGCCCGGATGTGGGTGGCCCGCATGGACCCTATCGCCAGAGCGAGCGGGGCGATATCTATGCGCAATATGCCCGACAGCTGATCGACGCGGGGCATGCCTTCAAGTGCTTTCGCACCAGCGAGGAACTCGATGAGTTGCGAGAGTCGCGCAAGGCGGCCGGAATGCACCTGGCGCTCAAGCCCGCCGACCTGGCGCTGCCCGCCGAGGAACAGGCACGCCGGGAGCGTGAGGAGTGGCCTTATGTGGTGCGCATGCAGGTGCCGGCAAGTGGTACCTGTGTGGTCAGCGACATGCTGCGCGGTAGCATCGAAGTGGACTGGGCGCAGGTCGATGCCCAGGTGCTGCTGAAGTCCGACGGCATGCCGACTTACCACCTGGCCAATGTGGTGGATGATCACCTCATGGGGATCACTCATGTGCTGCGTGGGGAAGAGTGGATCAACTCGGCACCCAAGCACCAACTGCTTTACGACTACTTTGGCTGGCAGATGCCTGAGCTTTGCCACATGCCCCTGCTGCGCAACCCCGACAAGTCAAAGCTCTCCAAGCGCAAGAACCCCACATCCATCAACTATTATCGGCGCATGGGCTACCTGCCGCAGGCGGTGACCAACTATCTCGGCCGCATGGGCTGGTCAATGCCCGATGAACGCGAGAAATTCAGTCTCGATGAAATGATGGCGCACTTCGATGTTCAGCGTGTCTCGCTGGGTGGCCCGGTATTCGATCTCGACAAGCTGACCTGGCTCAACGGTCTCTACATTCGCGAGGATCTCGATGAGCAGGCTTTCCTCAAGGCCTTGATGGAGTGGGCCTTCAACGAGGAGTACGTGAAACAGATCCTGCCGCAGGTTCGCCCGCGGGTGGAGACGCTGTCGGACGTCATGCCGCTGGCCGGGCATTTTTTCTCGGGCTTGCCAGCCATCGAAGAGCAGAGCTTCGATGCCGTGAAGCTGGGGCGCGAGGATCTGGTCAAGCTGCTGCAGTTCCTGGTCTGGCGCCTCGAGACCCTGCCGGCATGGAACAAGCCAGCGCTGCTGGATGAGGTCAAGACGTTGTCGGGTCACTTCGACTTGAAGATGAAGGATTTCCTGGCACCGGTTTTCATTGCGGTGACTGGCTCTAGTGCGAGTACCTCGGTAATGGATGCCATGGCCATTCTCGGCTCCGACATGACACGCGCGCGACTACGGCACGCCATTGCGGTACTTGGCGGGGTCTCGAAGAAGCAGGCCAAGCGTTTCGAGAAGGAGTATCGAGAGCTGTAAGCGACGATCCACTGGCAGTACTGACGGCAGCCCGGCGGAAGCTGAATTTTCTGTTGACGAACCCCGGGCGAATCAGTACTATACGCCTCGTCTTCACGACATGTGGGGCCTTAGCTCAGCTGGGAGAGCGCCTGCTTTGCACGCAGGAGGTCAGCGGTTCGATCCCGCTAGGCTCCACCATTACATCGTGAATGTCCTTAGCGTCCCATTCGTCTAGTGGCCTAGGACACCGCCCTTTCACGGCGGTAACAGGGGTTCGAACCCCCTATGGGACGCCACATCTTCTGCTTCTTCACGCATAGTCCGTGAAGAAGATGAAAAAGACGCCTAGCGGCGTCTTTTTTTGCGCTGTCAATCAGTCACCCGGTGGGTTTTCCTCGGCTGCTGCCGTCTGCTCTTTGCCTCGTTTCGCCGTCGAATCAGCGACGTGCGCATGCGCTTTTAAGCCTATTTTGGCTTGACATCACGCTTGACTTGTCCACTTTCGCGAGGCTGGGGCCTCTTCTTGTGCACAAGGCGGGCGTAACTCCCCATGACTGTGGGGTTTTCAATATTATTTATATTAATCAAAGGGTTAGAAAAGATCATTTTTTGATCAATTTGAGTCAAAGCCCCATTTCATGGCGATCCGGAGACCTTTTCGAGTGGTTGTGAACAGGTTTATCCACAGAATGTGTGGAAAACGCCGCGAGTCTTGTCCCGCGGCTTTTCAGTGCGCATTAGGGGTCTCTGGTCAAGCCCTCAGGAGGCATTCTTTCCCACGCTGTTTCCCACGCTACGCAAACGCCGAAGCAACGACGACGTATCCCAGCGGCCACCCCCCAGCACCTGGACATCGGCATAGAACTGGTCGACCAGGGCGGTGACCGGCAGGCGTGCCTGAAGTCGGCGCGCCTGCTCCAGGCAGATATCAAGATCCTTGCGCATCCAGTCGACGGCGAAGCCATGTTCGTACTCGTCGGCGATCATGGTCTCGTGACGATTTTCCATCTGCCAGGAGCCGGCGGCGCCCTTGGAGATCACATCGACCACCTGCTGCCGGTCGAGACCGGCTCGTTCGGCGAAGTGCAGGCCCTCGGCAAGGCCCTGGACAAGCCCGGCGATACAAATCTGGTTGACCATCTTGGTCAGTTGGCCGCTGCCGGCCTGGCCCATCAGGGTCACGGCGCGGGCATAGTGATCCAGTAGTGGCTTCACGCGCGCGAAATCTTCCGCTTCACCACCGCACATGATGGTCAGGGCGCCGTTTTCGGCGCCTTGCTGTCCACCAGATACCGGTGCATCGAGAAAGCCAATGCGCCTGGCGCGGCATTCACCGTCAAGCTGCTCGGCCAGTTCCGCTGATGCCGTGGTGTGGTCGACCAGCAGGCTTCCTTCGGGCATGCCGAAAAGCGCTCCGTCCTCGCCAATGGTGACCTGGCGGACATCGTCATCATTGCCCACGCAAACCAGCACCAGGTCGGCATCCTGTGCAGCCTCGCGTGGGGAGGCGTGGTGGCTGCCGCCGAACGCCTCGACCCAGGCCTCTGCCTTGGCCGCGGTCCGGTTGTAGACGCGCACTGTCAGGCCCGCGTGGGCAAGGTGTCCGGCCATGGGGTAGCCCATGACGCCCAGGCCAATGAAGGCAACGGTAGAGATACTCTTGCTCATGGTGATGCTCCTGCTGAGAGTCGTGAGTGGTGAGTCGTGAGTTGTGAGTGCCGAGTCGCATGGTGCGCCGGGGCCATTAAGCAAAAAGCCGCCCTAGGGCGGCTTTCTGGCGCTGTCGTTCAGCGTAACGTACTGCCGGGTTACTTGGCAGGATAGTCGCGCTGGGTGTGGCCAATGTAAAGCTGACGTGGCCGGCCGATCTTGTAGCTTTCGCTGATCATCTCGTTCCAGTGGGAGATCCAGCCGATGGTGCGCGATACCGCGAAGATCACGGTGAACATGTTGGTCGGAATGCCCATGGCCTTGAGGATGATGCCGGAGTAGAAGTCGACGTTCGGGTAGAGCTTGCGCTCGATGAAGTAGTCGTCTTCCAGGGCGATCTGTTCCAGGCGCTTGGCGATCTTGAGCTGCGGATCGTCGGCCATGCCGAGTTCGGCAAGCACTTCGTCGCAGGTCTCTTTCATGACCTTGGCGCGTGGATCGAAGTTGCGGTATACGCGGTGGCCAAAGCCCATCAGCTTGAACGGGTCATCCTTGTCCTTTGCCTTGTCGACGAAGCGCTGGATGTTTTCCTCGGAGTCGTCGCCGATCTCGTCGAGCATCTTCAGCACGGCTTCGTTGGCACCGCCGTGGGCAGGGCCCCACAACGCGGCGATGCCAGCGCTGATGCAGGCGAAGGGGTTGGCGCCTGTGGAGCCGGCCAGGCGCACCGTGGAGGTGGAAGCGTTCTGCTCATGGTCGGCATGCAGCATGAAGATGCGGTCCATGGCCTTGGCGTAGACCGGGTTGATCTTGTACTGCTCGCACGGGTTGCTGAACATCATGTAGAGGAAGTTCTCTGCATAGCTCAGATCGTTGCGGGGATAGTTGAACGGCTGGCCGATGTTGTACTTGTAGGACATCGCCGCGATGGTCGGCATCTTTGCGATCAGGCGGATGGCGCTGATTTCGCGGTCTTCCTGAACGGTGATGTCCATGTGGTCGTGATAGAAGGCGGCCAGGCCACCGACCACGCCGCACAGAATCGACATCGGGTGGGCATCGCGACGGAAGCCCTTGAAGAAGTTGTTGATCTGGTCGTGAACCATGGTGTGGTTGCGCACACGGGACTCAAAGTCAGCATACTGCTGGTCGTCCGGCAGCTCCCCGAACAGCAGGAGATAGGCGGTCTCGACGAAGTTCGATTCCTTGGCCAGGTGATCGATGGGATAGCCGCGGTGCAGCAGGACACCCTTGCCGCCATCGATATAGGTGATGGCCGACTGGCACGAGGAGGTGGCCATGAAGCCAGGGTCATAGGTGAACAGACCTTCCGCACCCAGCCCACGCACGTCGACGACGTCCGGCCCCAATGTGCCCGAGTAGACAGGCAACTCGATCGCCTTGTCCAGGCCGTCTACCGTCAGTGTCGCTTTCCTGTCAGCCATGGGAGGCCTCCTCTCGAGTTCGTGTCGTGGCAATAAGTCGTTATTTCGCTAAGCTTGTCGGCGAAAAGGTTCGCCCACTATAGAAGCGTTCCAGCGATTGTCAATTAGCCCATGGCGACCCTCGCATTGTGCGGAATATGAGTTATAGTATAGATATTGTATAAGAAATGGTGCTTTGCACCATGCGAGTGCGCCATGAAGGTTTGCAAGGCCGGTTTGCAAGGCCGGTTTGCAAGGCCGGTGTACATGGCAGGTGTGACGAGTTTCAAGAGGATCACCGATATGACCTGAATGGCCCTCGCTGGTTGCTCCACCAAGGTCTAGTGGGCCATTGGCTCATTTGTCATGAGCTGGCCATGTCCCTATAATCCTCACCGCGTGACTGGCAGGAAAAGGCGGTCTTGCCGACATCGGCAAAGGCCGAGTCCCTTCCCGAAACCACCGCCCGCTCGGGCCAAGCCCGACCAGCAGTAGAGCGGGCCATATAGAGTGTGTAGAGAGCCGTGAATAGCAAACGACCCGTAAATCTGGATCTGTCCACGATACAGTTTCCACTCCCCGCCTTGACCTCGATCACTCACCGCATCACCGGCGTCATCTTGTTCGTCGGGTTGATCTTTGCCTTCTGGGCACTCAGCACGTCGCTGTCGTCCCCGGCGGGTTTTTATGCCGTGAGTGATGCCCTGGCTCACAACTTTCTTGCCAAGTTGATCGCCTGGGGCCTGCTGTCGGCGCTGGCGTTCCACTTCGTGGCCGGCATCAAGCACCTGCTGATGGACATGAACATCGGCGTGACCCTCGAAGGCGGCGTCAAGAAGGCGCAGATCACTGTGGTGTTGAGTGCCGTTCTGATCATTCTGGCAGGAGTCTGGGTATGGTAACCAATATCACCAATTTCGGTCGCAGCGGCCTTTCCGACTGGCTGATCCAGCGCTTCTCGGCGGTGGTTCTGGCGCTCTACACCCTCTTTATCGTGGCCTACCTGCTGTTCAACCCAGGTCTCGATTACGCCACCTGGAGTGGCCTGTTCGCCCAGACCTGGATGCGAATCTTTTCGTTGCTGGCCTTCGTGTCACTGGCTGCCCACGCATGGGTAGGCCTGTGGACCGTGACCACCGACTACCTCAAGCCGACCGGTATCCGCATCGGCGTCCAGACCGTCATCATCCTGGCCATTTTCGTGTTCCTGGTCTGGGGCATTCAGATTCTGTGGGGAGCCTGATCCATGTCCAACATGCGTAGCCTGTCTTTCGACGCCATCATCATCGGCGGTGGTGGCGCTGGTCTGCGAGCCGCTCTCGAGCTCGCCAAATCGGGCAAGAAGACCGCCGTGCTGTCCAAGGTCTTCCCGACCCGCTCGCATACCGTCTCGGCCCAGGGGGGGATCACTTGTGCGATAGCCTCTTCCGACCCGCAAGACGATTGGCGCTGGCATATGTACGACACCGTCAAGGGGGGCGACTATATCGCCGACCAGGACGCGGCCGAGTACATGTGTTCCGAAGGCCCCAAGGCGGTGTTCGAACTCGAGCACATGGGGCTGCCTTTCTCGCGCTTCGATAACGGTCGCATTTACCAGCGCCCGTTCGGTGGGCAGTCAAAGAACTTCGGGGAGGGTGGCCAGGCAGCCCGTACCTGCGCCGCCGCCGACCGTACCGGTCATGCGTTGCTGCACACCCTTTATCAGAATAACCTGAAGAACAATACCACCTTCCTCAATGAGTGGTATGCGGTCGATCTGGTCAAGAATGCCAATGGTGACGTGGTCGGCTGCATCGCCATGGACATCGAAACCGGTGAAGTGGTGCATGTGAAGTCCAAGGCCACGGTGCTTGCCACCGGCGGCGCGGGTCGCATCTACGCCTCCACCACCAACGCGCTTATCAACACCGGTGACGGCATCGGCATGGCGCTGCGCGCCGGCTTCCCGATGCAGGACATGGAGATGTGGCAGTTCCACCCGACCGGCATCTACGGCGCCGGCACCCTGGTGACTGAAGGTTGCCGAGGTGAGGGCGGTTATCTGGTCAACAAGGATGGCGAGCGCTTCATGGAGCGTTACGCGCCGAACGCCAAGGATCTCGCCGGGCGTGACGTGGTGGCGCGCTCCATGGTCATGGAGATCCTCGAGGGGCGCGGCTGTGGTGAACATGGCGACCACGTGTTCCTCAAGCTCGACCACCTGGGTGATGACGTGCTCGGCAAGCGCCTGCCGGGTATCGTCGAGCTGTCCAAGACCTTCGCCCACGTCGATCCGGCCCAGGAGCCGATTCCAGTGGTGCCGACCTGCCACTACATGATGGGGGGTATTCCGACCAACGTGCATGGCCAGGCGATCATGATGGACGCCGACGGCAACGACCAGATTGTCAATGGCCTGTTCGCCTGTGGCGAAGCGGCGTGCGTGTCGGTGCATGGCGCCAATCGCTTGGGTGGCAACTCACTGCTCGATCTCGTGGTGTTCGGTCGCGCGGCCGGCATGTTCATCGAGGGTGCCCTCAACGAAGGCATCGAGTACCTCGACGCCAGCGAATCGGACATCGAGTCGGCCATGAAGCGCATGACGCGCTGGAACGAGTCCGAAGGCGGCGAGACCGTACCGGAACTCAAGCGTGCCTTGCAAAGCATCATGCAGAATTCCTTCGGCGTGTTCCGCGAGGAAGAGAACATGCAGAAAGGCGTTGGGCAATTGGCTGAGCTGCGCGAGCGGATCGCCAATGCCTACTTGCCTGACAAGACCAATGCCTTCAATACCGCGCGTGTCGAGGCTCTGGAACTGGACAACCTGATGGAAGTGGCCGAAGCCACCGCCATCGCGGCGCTGGAGCGCAAGGAGAGTCGTGGCGCGCATTCCCGCTACGACTACCCGGATCGCGACGACGTCAACTGGCTGAAGCACTCGCTGTACTTCCCGACCGAGAAGAAGGTCGGCAAGCGCGACGTCAACTTCGCGCCCAAGACCGTCGATACCTTCGAGCCGAAAGTCCGTACCTATTAAGAGGGGAGTCACGATGTCCACGCTTCAGGTATCCATTTACCGCTACAATCCGGAAACTGACTCCGCACCTTATATGCAGGAGTTCCAGGTCGACACCCAGGGACGCGACATTATGGTGCTGGACGTACTGCACCTGATGAAGGAGCAGGACAACGGCTTGGCCTTTCGTCGCAGCTGCCGCGAGGGTGTGTGCGGCTCCGATGGCATGAACATGAACGGCAAGAACGGTCTGGCCTGCATCACCCCGCTCTCCGACGTGGTGAAGAACGGAAAGCTGGTGCTGCGGCCGTTGCCTGGCCTGCCGGTCATTCGTGACCTGGTGGTCGACATGGGGTTGTTCTACAAGCAGTACGAGCGCATCCAGCCCTACCTGCAGAACGACACCCCGGCGCCCGCCATCGAGCGGCTGCAGTCACCGGAAGACCGCGACAAGCTCGACGGCTTGTACGAGTGCATCCTGTGCGCCTGCTGCTCTACCTCCTGCCCATCGTTCTGGTGGAACCCGGAGAAGTTCGTTGGCCCCGCTGGCTTGCTGCAGTCCTATCGCTTCCTGGCCGATTCCCGTGACACGGCGACCGACGAACGCCTCGCCGAGCTCGAGGATCCGTTCAGTGTGTTTCGCTGCCGCGGCATCATGAACTGTGTCGCGGTCTGTCCCAAGGGGCTCAACCCGACCCGTGCGATCGGCAAGATCCGAGAAATGCTGCTGGCCAACGCCACCTAAGGCGATGTCAGTCAAAGCTATGCCAGTTAAGCTCATGCCACTTAAATCGTGGCCCCTGGCTTGTTATCATGAGCCATGGTCCTGGCTGCGACAGGGTGTCGCAGACCGATCACGGTAAATGTTCGTCATGAGCCGGTGCCTTGGGTACCGGCTCATGAGCATGGATTTCAAGGCTTTCGGCCTTATGTCGGAAGTGCCGGAAGACAGACGCCCCTCCGGCAGGGCTTCACCGATGTTACCGCGTAGGTTGCGTGGTGACGCCGATACCACCCCATCAGTGCAGGGTGACCGAGAGATGCAACAAGGCATAATGGAGTTGATGTGGCGCTCCTCCCACGTCAGTGGCGCGAATGTTCACTACGTGGAAGCGCTCTATGAGCAGTACCTCGATAATCCCGATGCTGTCCCCGACGAATGGCGCAAGTATTTCGATCAGCTGCCACGTCCCGAAGGCAGCGCCTCTCATGATGTTCCGCTTAGCCCTATCCGCGATCAGTTCTACGAGTTGGGCCGTCAGCGCCGCACTACCCAGGTGGCATCGGCTACCGACAGTGACGAGAGCAAGAAGCAGGTCAAGGTCCTTCAGCTGATCAACGCCTATCGCTTCCGCGGGCATCAGAAGGCCAACATCGACCCTCTTGGACTGCGCAGTCCAACCCCCGTTCCAGATCTAGACCTCTCCTTCCATCAGCTTTCCAAGGCTGACCTGGACACCGAATTTCAGACCGGTTCGTTCTTCCTGGGCCTGGACAAGGCTCCACTGAAGGATATTGTCGAGGCACTGGACCAGACCTATTGTCGCTCGGTCGGCTGCGAGATCATGCACATCGTCGATACCGAGGAGAAGCGCTGGCTGCAGCAGCGTTTCGAGTCGGTGCGCAGTGCGCCAACCTTCAGCCATGACGTACGCAAGCACGTGCTCGAGCGCCTTACGGCTGCCGAAGGCCTCGAGAACTACCTGGCTTCAAAATACCCGGGTACCAAGCGTTTCGGCCTTGAGGGCGGGGAAGCTTTCATCCCGATGATGGATGAGCTGATTCAGCGCGGGGGAGGCTATGGGGTCAAGGAAATGGTCATTGGCATGGCTCACCGCGGACGCCTCAACCTGCTGGTCAATATCCTTGGCAAGAACCCCTCTGAATTGATTGATGAATTCGATGGCAAAAAGGTCATCGAGCGCGGTTCCGGCGACGTCAAGTACCACCAAGGCTTCAGCTCCAACGTCATGACCCCGGGCGGCGAAGTCCACCTGGCGCTGGCCTTCAACCCCTCCCACCTGGAGATCGTTTCTCCAGTGGTGGAAGGTTCCGTGCGGGCTCGACAGGACCGTCGCGACGATCATGAAGGCATCAAGGTGTTGCCGATCAACATCCATGGTGATGCGGCCTTCGCCGGCCAGGGCGTGGTCATGGAAACCTTCCAGATGTCGCAAACCCGTGCCTACAAGACTGGCGGCACGGTCCATATCGTCATCAACAACCAGGTGGGCTTCACGACGTCACATCCTCTGGACGCGCGTTCCACCGAGTACTGCACCGACATCGCCAAGATGGTTCAGGCACCGATTTTCCACGTCAATGGCGATGATGCAGATGCCGTATTGCATGTCACCCAGGTGGCCCTGGACTATCGCCAGCAGTTCAAGCGTGACGTGGTGATCGATCTGGTCTGCTACCGCCGCCGTGGCCACAACGAGGCTGACGAGCCGTCCGGCACCCAGCCGATGATGTACAGCAAGATCAAGGAGCATCCGTCGGCGCGTACCCTGTACGCACAGCGCCTGGTCGAGCAGGGCGTGCTCTCGGAAGATGACGTCAAGGCAATGGTCGAGACCTATCGCGACGACCTGATGGCCGGCAACCATGTTGCCAATGCCCTGGTGCAGCAACCCAACACCTCGTTGTTCGTCGACTGGAGGCCGTACCTGGGGCACGAATGGACCGGTGCCGCCGACACTGGTGTGGCGATGAAGCGGCTGCAGCGCCTGGCCGCCAAGATGTGCGAGATCCCCGATCGAATCGAGGTGCAGCGCCAAGTCGTCAAGATTTACGAAGACCGGCGCAAGATGCAGGCCGGTGGGCTGGGCCTCAACTGGGGCTTTGCCGAAACCCTGGCCTACGCCACCTTGCTCGATGAAGGGCATCCGGTGCGCCTTACCGGGCAGGACGTGGGGCGCGGCACCTTCTCCCACCGTCACGCGGTGGTGCACAACCAGAAGGACGGCAGCGCCTACGTACCACTTCAGCACATGGCCGACGGGCAGCCACGATTCACCATCCACGACTCCTTCCTCTCCGAGGAGGCGGTGCTGGCGTTCGAGTACGGCTACTCCACCACGGCGCCCAATGACCTGGTGATCTGGGAGGCGCAGTTCGGTGACTTTTTCAACGGCGCCCAGGTGGTTGTCGATCAGTTCATCTCCTCCGGCGAGACCAAGTGGGAGCGGCTGTGCGGTTTGACCATGCTGTTGCCCCATGGCTATGAAGGGCAGGGTCCCGAGCACTCCTCGGCCCGCCTCGAGCGTTTCCTGCAGATGTGTGCCGAGCACAACATGCAGGTCTGTGTCCCGACCACTCCGGCGCAGATCTTCCACCTGCTGCGTCGCCAGGTGATCCGCAAGCTGAGAAAGCCGTTGGTGGTGATGTCGCCGAAGAGCCTGCTTCGCCACAAGGATGCGACGTCGACTCTCGACGACCTTTCCGAGGGTTCGTTCGAGATGGTGCTCGCCGACAAGGGTAACCTCGAGGCCACGAAGGTCGAGCGCGTCGTGTTGTGCGCCGGCAAGGTCTACTACGACCTGGCCAACTGGCGTGCCGAGAACGGGCGCGATGACGTGGCGATCCTGCGCATCGAGCAGCTCTATCCCTTCCCCAAGGAAGAGCTGCTTGAGGCGATCAAGGACTACACCAATGTCACTGACATCGTGTGGTGTCAGGAAGAGCCGCTCAATCAGGGCGCATGGTACTCGAGCCAGCATCACATGAGGGCCGTGGCCGACATGCTCAAGGATGGCCTGGGTGGCAAGCTCAAGTTTGCCGGCCGCCCGGCATCGGCAGCACCCGCGGCGGGCTACATGTCCGTGCATACCGAACAGCAGCGCCAGTTGGTGGAAGACGCCTTCAATCTTTGAGGCGGCCCACCGGGACGAGAGAACACACAAGGGAAACGACATGGCTACCGAGATCAAGGCTCCTACCTTTCCGGAATCCGTTGCTGAAGGCAGCGTGGCCGCCTGGCACAAGAAAGCCGGCGACAGCGTCGAGCGTGACGAGTTGATCGTCGAGATCGAGACCGACAAGGTGGTGCTCGAGGTGCTGGCACCCGAGGCGGGTACCCTCAGCGAGGTGCTGGCCGAGGAGGGCGACACCGTCCAGTCCGAGCAGGTGCTGGGCAAGATCGGTGAAGGCGCTGCCAAGGGTGGCGACAAGCAAGACGAGAAGAAAGACACCAAGGCTGACAAGCAGGATGACGCCAAGAGTGACAAGCAGGAAGGTGGCAAGCCTGCCGGTGGTGGCAAGAAGCATGAAGTGAAGGCGCCGACCTTCCCTGAGTCGATTCAGGAAGGCACGGTCTCCACCTGGCACAAGCAGGTTGGCGAGGCGGTAACGCGTGACGAGGTGCTTGCCGATATCGAAACCGACAAGGTGGTGCTGGAAGTGGTGGCGCCGGCCGATGGCGCGCTTGCCGAGATCAAGGTGGAAGAGGGCAGCCAGGTCGAGTCCGAGGCCGTTCTTGCGATCTTCAGTGAAGGCGCTGGCGGCGATGCCGCACCGAGCAAGGAAACACCGCCAGCATCCGCTGACGATGGTGCCAGCGACGAGAAACTGGGGGACAAGATTCTTGCGCCTGCCGCGCGCAAGCTGGTTGCCGAGCATGACCTCGACGTCAGTGCCATTGAAGGCACCGGCAAGGGTGGCCGTATCCTCAAGGAGGACGTTCAGAAGGCGGTCAAGGATGGCAGCGCCAAGAAAGCGGCCAAGCCAGCCGCTTCGCCCAAGCAGGCGGCCGCTGCGCCGGCGGTGGAGGGCGAGCGCCCCGAGAAGCGCGTGCCGATGAGCCGCCTGCGCCAGACCATTGCCAAGCGCCTGGTTCAGGCTCAGCAGACCGCCGCCATGCTGACCACCTATAACGAGGTGGACATGGGGGCGGTGATGGACCTGCGTGCCCAGTACAAGGACACCTTCCTCAAGGCGCACGACACCAAGCTCGGTTTCATGGGTTTCTTCGTCAAGGCGGCTTCCGAGGCGCTCAAGCGCTTCCCGGACGTGAATGCCTCCATCGACGGTACCGACATCGTCTACCACGGCTATCAGGACATCGGCGTGGCCGTCTCCACCGACCGTGGGCTGGTGGTGCCGGTGCTGCGCGATACCGACAGCATGAAGATCGCCGATGTCGAGAAGGGCATCGTCGACTTCGGCAAGCGTGCCCGTGACGGCAAGCTGGGTATCGACGAGATGACCGGGGGCACCTTCACCATTACCAATGGCGGCATCTTCGGCTCGCTGTTGTCTACACCGATCATCAATCCGCCGCAGACGGCGATCCTGGGCATGCACAAGATCCAGGAACGCCCGATGGCGGTGAATGGCAAGGTCGAGATCCGGCCGATGATGTACCTGGCGCTGTCATACGATCACCGCATGATTGATGGCAAGGATGCTGTGCAGTTCCTGGTCACCATCAAGGCACTGCTCGAAGACCCGGCACGTTTGCTGCTGGACATCTGAGCGCCACCCACAACGGACTCAAACGCGAACCGATCAACAGGAAAACCACATGGCCGATAAATTCGATGTGATCGTGATCGGTGCGGGCCCTGGCGGCTACGTTGCTGCCATCCGCGCCGCCCAACTGGGCCTCAAGACCGCCTGTGTCGAGAAGTGGATCGGCAAGGAGGAAAAAAAGGTCGTTCATGGCGGCACCTGCCTGAACGTGGGTTGTATTCCGTCCAAGGCGCTGCTCGAGGCGTCCCACAAGTTCGTCGAAGCCAAGCATGATTTCGATGACATGGGGATCCAGGCCGGTGACGTCACCATGGACGTCAAGAAGATGATGGCCCGCAAGGACAAGATCGTGAAGAACCTGACCGGGGGCATCTCCGGCCTGTTCAAGGCCAACGGCGTGACCGCCATCGATGGCACTGGCAAGGTGACCGGGGCGAAGCAGGTCGAGGTCACCGACCTCGACGGCAAGGCCACCACCTATGAAGCCGACAACATCGTGATCGCGGCGGGTTCCGTGCCGGTGGAAATCCCGCCGACGCCGATGACCGAAGGACTGATCGTCGACTCCACCGGGGCACTCGAGTTCGAGGATGTGCCCAAGCGTCTGGGGGTGATTGGTGCCGGCGTGATTGGCCTGGAACTGGGCAGCGTGTGGAGCCGTCTGGGGTCCGATGTCACCGTGCTCGAGGCCATGGACAGCTTCCTGCCGATGGTCGATGGCGCCATCGCCAAGGAGACTCAGAAGCTGCTCAAGAAGCAGGGGCTGGATATCCAGTTGGGCGCTCGCGTGACCGGTTCCGAGGTCAAGGGCAAGGAAGTCGTGGTCAAGTACACCGATGCCAAGGGCGAGCAGGAACTGACCTTCGACAGGCTGATCGTCTGCGTGGGCAGAAAGCCCTACACCAAGGGCGTGGTCGCCGATGGCGTCAGTGTCGAACTGGACGAGCGTGGCTTCATCCATGTCGATGACCAGTGCCGCACCAGCGTGCCGAGCGTCTTCGCCATCGGTGACTGTGTACGTGGCCCGATGCTGGCTCACAAGGCGTCCGAAGAGGGTATCATGGTGGCTGATATCATCGCCGGCCATAAGGCCGAGATGAACTACGATGCCATCCCCAGTGTGATCTATACCTTCCCGGAAGTCGCCTGGGTTGGCCTGACCGAGGAAGATGCCAAGGCCAAGGGCATCGAGGTCAAGACGGGGTCCTTCCCGTTTGCCGCCAGCGGCCGTGCCATGGCCAACAATGCGACCGAAGGTCAGGCAAAGATCATTGCCGACGCCGAGACGGATCGCGTACTGGGCATGCACATCGTCGGTCAACATGCTGGCGAGATGATCGCTCAAGGCGTGATCGCGCTGGAGTTCGGTTCCAGCGCCGAGGATCTGGCATTGACCTGCTACGCGCACCCGACCATGTCGGAGGCCGTGCACGAGGCCGCGCTGGCGGTGGAAGGCCATGCGATCCACATGGCCAATCGCAAGAAGCGTAAATAGGACAACTAGCGCCGCCCGCGGGCGGCGCATCCCTTCCGACCAAGTATCGGAAGAGGTCGGTGGCAGCTTCAATGCCGCACCCTAATGGTGTTGGCCCGGCTGCCGTTCGAGTCACATGCAACCAATGGCATGAATCGATGAACCTTCACGAATATCAGGGCAAGCAACTGTTTGCCGACTATGGTCTGCCTGTTTCCAAGGGCTTTGCCGTCGACACTCCCGAGGACGCGGCCGAAGCCTGCAAGAAAATCGGTGGCGACATGTGGGTCGTCAAGGCCCAGGTTCACGCTGGTGGCCGCGGCAAGGCCGGCGGTGTCAAGCTGATCAAGAGCCCGGAGGAGGCGCATGCCTTCTCCGAGCAGTGGCTTGGCAAGAACCTGGTGACCTACCAGACGGATGAAAACGGCCAGCCGGTTGCCAAGATCCTGGTCGAGAACTGCACCGACATCGCCTCCGAGCTGTATCTGGGCGCCGTGGTGGACCGCACCACGCGTCGCGTGGTGTTCATGGCCTCCACCGAAGGCGGTGTCGAGATCGAGAAGGTCGCCGAGGAAACGCCCGAGAAGATCCTCAAGGCTGAAATCGACCCACTGGTGGGCGCTCAGCCTTACCAGGCCCGTGAACTGGCCTTCGCTCTGGGGCTGTCCGGGGATCAGGTGAAGCAGTTCACCAAGATCTTCCTGGGTCTTTCCAAGTTGTTCCACGACAAGGACCTGGCGCTGCTCGAGATCAACCCGCTGGTGATCACCGACGAAGGTAACCTGCACTGCCTCGACGCCAAGATCAACCTGGACAGCAACGCACTCTACCGTCATCCAGACCTGCAGGCGATGCGCGACCCGTCCCAGGAAGACGAGCGCGAGGCGGAAGCCGCTGCCTGGGAACTCAACTACGTGGCACTTGACGGTAACATCGGCTGCATGGTCAACGGCGCTGGCCTGGCCATGGGCACCATGGACATCGTCAACCTCAACGGCGGCAGCCCAGCCAACTTCCTCGATGTGGGCGGTGGTGCCACCAAGGAGCGTGTCGCCGAGGCGTTCAAGCTCATCCTCTCCGACGACAACGTCAAGGCCGTGCTGGTCAACATCTTCGGCGGGATCGTGCGCTGCGACATGATCGCCGAGGGCATCATCGGTGCCGTCGAGCAGGTCGGGGTCAATGTCCCGGTCGTCGTGCGTCTGGAAGGTAACAACGCCGAGCTGGGTGCCGAGAAACTGGCCTCCAGCGGTCTGAACATCATCGCTGCTACCAGCCTGACCGATGCGGCTCAGCAGGTCGTCAAGGCAGCGGAGGGCAAGTAATGAGTATCCTGATCGACAAGAACACCAAGGTCATCTGCCAGGGTTTCACGGGTGGCCAGGGGACCTTCCACTCCGAGCAGGCGATTGCCTACGGAACCCAGATGGTGGGCGGCGTGACCCCGGGCAAGGGCGGACAGGAGCATCTGGGCCTGCCGGTGTTCAACACCGTCAAGGAGGCGGTAGCCCAGACCGGTGCCGAGGCCAGCGTGATCTACGTGCCAGCGCCGTTCTGCAAGGATTCGATCCTCGAGGCCGCCAATGCCGGCATCAAGCTGATCGTGTGCATCACCGAAGGCATCCCGACGCTCGATATGCTCGATGCCAAGGTCAAGTGCGACGAACTGGGCGTGCGCCTGATCGGCCCGAACTGCCCGGGTGTCATCACGCCGGGCGAGTGCAAGATCGGCATCATGCCGGGCCATATCCACAAGCCGGGCAAGGTCGGTATCGTGTCGCGCTCCGGCACCCTGACCTATGAAGCCGTCAAGCAGACCACCGACCATGGCTTTGGCCAGTCCACCTGTGTCGGCATCGGTGGCGACCCGATTCCGGGCTCCAACTTCATCGACATCCTGGCGATGTTCGAGAAGGATCCGCAGACCGAGGCGATCGTGATGATTGGCGAGATCGGCGGCACCGCCGAGGAAGAGGCCGCTGCCTTCATCAAGGCCAACGTCTCCAAGCCGGTGGTATCCTACATCGCGGGTGTAACAGCACCTCCCGGCAAGCGCATGGGCCACGCCGGGGCGATCATTTCCGGTGGCAAGGGCACGGCGGACGAGAAGTTCGCCGCCCTGGAAGATGCTGGCGTCAAGACAGTGCGTTCGCTGGCCGAAATCGGTGATGCGCTCAAGGAAGTGACTGGCTGGTAAGCCAACGACTGATCCAAGGCAGCAACTGAGCCAAGGCATCAACGCAAAAAGGGCACCTTCGGGTGCCCTTTTTGCGTTGATGCCCTTTTGCATTGATGCCTGTTTCGCGTGAGGGAGGTTGTTTGCGTTGAAGGTCGGTTGCCGTGCCTCAGCTAGCTGCCAACCAGCGATCCCGGCCCTCGCGTTTGGCTTGCAGCAGCGCCTTGTCGGCACGTTGGAGGGTCTGCTCGATGCTTTCCCGGGTGCGGTGTTCGGCCACCCCCATGCTGGCAGTCAGGTTCAGATGGATGCCCTGGTAGTGAATATCGAGTTGGCGCATGCATTGGCATAGCCGGGACATCAGCGGCTCTGCCTGCTCGAGTGTGGTTTCCGGCAGAATGACGAGGAACTCTTCACCCCCCCAACGTCCGCAGAGGTCGTTGGTGCGTAGTGCATCCTGCAGTGCTTCGGTCAGCAGGACCAGGGCCTGATCGCCGACAGCGTGGCCATGTTGATCATTGATGCGCTTGAAGTGATCGATATCGATCATCGCCACGGTGAAGGGGCGATGGTGGCGTTGCTTGGCGGCCAGGAGCTGCTCCAGGTACTCGTGCATCAGGCGGCGGTTGGCAAGCCCGGTTAGGGCATCATGGTGGGATTCCCCGAGCAGTGCCTCGTTGCGTTCGCCAAGCAAGGCCTGGTAGCGGTCGGCGATGTGCGTGATCTTGCGCTGGCGCCTTAGCTGGCGTTGAAGCTCGTGGCGCGTGGCGTGGAGATCTTCCTGGGCCGTACGCTGGAAACCATCGGCGATGGCCACCAGTCGCTCGACCCGCATCTCCTGCTCGAGATGGCGCCGGTAGAGCTCCGCGAGCGCCGCGTGCAGCGGGTGATCCTGATAGTCCGGATGCTCGAGCAGCTCGGCAATATCCGCGAGCAGGGGGGCGTCGCCGCCTGATCCAGTCATCACACTGATACCCGCATGGGAGTGATGGCGAAGTCGAAGGTACAGTCTTCGCGGAACTCCTCGGCCAGTTCTCCGATACGCTCGTTGCGATCATCGAAGCGCCAGATTACCCGCACTTCACGGCCATCCAGATGCGCCTCCTCGAGCAGGTCGAAGATGTCCATCATCGCCTTCACCGAACTGGTATTGAGATAGACGAGTTCGAGTTGCAGCGTCAGCGGGTGCGTCGCGTCGGCCAGGAAGCGTTCCGTCCAACCGATCACCTGATTGAAGAGTTCATAGGAGTTCTCCGGGTAGGAGTCTCCCTGCATGCATAGACTGCCGGCTTGCCAGTCGGCCTGAATGGCCGGCGTTGACTGGCTGCCCGGGATATTGAGGTCGTGGGTCATGGGCATCGAAGTTGATTTAGATAGTGGCTGTCAGGCTAAAGAAGCCTTGCCCGGAAGGCAATGGCTGCAGCGCCGGCACGAGAGGGCGGCTCGACTTGCGAGCCATGTCGAGCAGCCCCAGTCCAGCACCACTGGTGGCTGCCTCGTCACGGGGACGGCGCAGCTGTTGTTTATAGGCCTTCTTTAGCTCAGAGGCGTCGAGCACGGCTAGCGAGTTGACCACCTCGACGAGTCGTTGACCATCCTCGATCTCGACGAGATTACCCGCCGAGATCAGGTAGTGGTCCGCGTCGTCACGTGCCACGGCAATGGTGGCCGTGGCCTGTTCCTCGCTGTACTGCCTGGTGCGTGCGTAATGGCGGATGTTCTGCGTCATCTCGATGTACACGGCGAATACGTCCATGGCGGAGGAAGGCGGCGTGGGCTGGCCGTTCAGATAGTTGCGCAAGGCATTGCCGATCTCTTCGATCAGGCTACGCGAGATAGGGCCGTTGAAGCAGAGCATGATGCGCTGTCGCTGGTAGCTCTCACGCAGGGTCAACAGGTCCATGGTGTCTCCTGTGCTGTTCACGACGCGGACGAACGGGGATCGCCTTGCGCGTCGAATGGCCGCTCGGCGGCTCGGTGTGGTTCGTGGTCTTGGGGTTCATCAAGGCGAAAACATAGCAAGGTGACATCGTCACGCTGGCCGTGTTCAGCGCGGTAGTGATCGAGTTCTTCCTCAAACGCTGCTACCTGGTCGGCAAGGGGTTTACGTGCATGGCGAACCAGCATGTCCTCGAAGCGTCGGTTGCCAAACCCGAAGCCAAGCTCGCCACCGGCCTGATCGAGGAAACCGTCCGTGCACAGTGTGTAGGTCCAGCCACGGTTGAGCGCGAAACGGCGGTTGGTATAGCGAATGGGACGCTTGTGGCCAAGGGCGCGTTTATCTCCAGGATGGATGTCGATCTGGTTGCCGTCACTTGCATACAACGACATCTTGGCCCCCGCGAAGGTCAACTGCTCGTACTCGGGTTCTATCCACACAAGGCCGACATCCATATTGGTGGCGATGGAGCGGGGCAGGGTGTCCTTGTGCAGGGTAGCGCGATTTTGCCGGTCCATCTCGTCGAGTATAGCGGCCGGGTCGTCGGGGCCGACCTGAAGGATGGCATGGTCGACGATGGCGCGGGCCAGCATGGTCATCAGCGAGCCGGGTACGCCGTGGCCGGCGCAATCGATCACGCCCAGCAGGTAGCCATGCTCGTTGGCCCTGAACAGGTAGAAATCGCCACCGACCATGTCCCGGGGCCGCCACAGCACCGCATGGTGGCCGGGCAGGTGTTGGTGAAGCTGGCGAGAGGGCAGGATGGCGCGCTGGATGATGCTGGCGTATTCAAGGGACGCATCGATCTGGCGTCGCGCCTGGGTCATCTCGTGATTGGCTTCTTCCAGATCCCGGGTGCGCGTGGCGACCTGGCTCTCGAGCTGCTGGGTGTGCTGCTCGACCTGATGCGCCATGTGGGAGAAGGCCTGGGAGAGTTCGCCTATCTCGTCCTGCCGCTCAGTGGGCAGTCGCGTGGTGTAGTGGCCGTCGGCAATCGCCTGGGCGGAAAGCCTGAGGCGGTGAAGCGGCGCCAGGATCAGGCGATGTGTGGCGAACGCGAACCCCGCCATCAGCAAGGCAAGTATCAGCCCCAGGGCAACGATCAAGGGCCAGAACCAGCGGCTGTCGATGATCGGAGCGGCCTGCATGTCCAGCGCCGTGACCAGTAGCCACTGCAGCTCAGGAATGAAGCCCACTGTCATCAGCCGAGGTTCGCCTTCCAGGGTCACATCGAATGCCACGGTAGCCCCTGGGCGGCGCATGGCATCCTGTAACGCCTGACGCACCATAGGGCGGTCGGCTTCGGCTACCAGCGATTGAATGCGCCGATCACTATCGGTATCGAATGGACTACTGCCCGAGCCCAGCGCGATGCGTGTCTGATCCGGATGGGCCTGGAGCGCGCCGCGCGAGTCGACGATCATTGGCGTCATCCCCGGGGCACTGGCACGAATGAAGCGATCGAGAAACTGGCCAAGGTCGATGCCGCCACCCGCCAGTCCCAATACCTCGCCGCCCTCACGGATCTTGACGTTGACCCAGATCATCGCCCGTTCAAGGGTCTGATCGAGATTGACGTTGATATTGTAGGTCGAGGTACTTGCAAGGGTGTCGAAGTACCAGGCATCGTCCGGCTCGTCATCAGCGAGTCGGTAGCGGGGCGTGAGGTCGTTCAGCGGGGCATCGCTGAAGTAGTAATCGTGAGTGGCGGCATCGATCAGGAAGAACGCATTGCTGCCGAACTGCTGGCGAAAGCCCTCGGCCTCCTCGACGAAGCGCCGTTGCCGTTGCGGGTCATCGGGCTCCCGCAGCCACTCACGCGTGACCACCGAGTTGGAAAAACGCCGCGACAAGGCGAGCTCCCTGGAAACCGGGGCGACGATGCGCTGCATCTGCAGCAAGGTGTATTGCTCGGCATAGGCGCTGGCAAAGTGACGCCGCACCTCGTCGATGGCAAGCCAACCGATGATCAGCGCCGGGACCAGGGCGAGCAGGCAAGCCAGCAATAGCGAAAGGGTGGACTTGCCGCGAAGTCCCAGGCGTTCGGCCATACGCTTGCATCCCCTGCGGTTACTCAGATGGCGTCCAATCACCCAGCCGGTTAATCCGGTCTTATGTTGTGGCGTTTTTTAACAATGCCACAGGGCGAAGCGCACTGCGAGGTCGCCTGCCAACGCGCTGTAGGCGCTTTGTGTTTCACCAGCCACCAACGACAACGGCGGCCCGAGGGCCGCCGTTGCGTCATTCTGGTAAGCCGTTACCTGGCTTGGCGTTTCTTGGTCCAGCGGGTCTGTCGATCAACGGCAGTTCAAGAAGGGCCGGCCTCACAGGGTGGGGCGGGCCACCAGCGAGCGTGTTTCCTCGCGGGCCTCGGTCAGGGTTACCTGGATCACATCACCGAGCTTGTAGCGCTCGGTACCATCAAGCTGGATGCGTCCTTCCTTGTCATCAATGGCCACCTTGGAGCGGTCGCTGTGCATCAGCGGGGCAGGCACGAAGGCAGTGGCACCATTGGCGGTCAGGCGCACCCGCATACCGCCGCGGTTGATGGCGATGATCTCGGCCTCGAACGCCTGCTGGGCCTCGGCGGCCGGGGTCAGATAGCGCACATACAGCCAGTCCTTGACGTCACGTTCGGCCATGCGATTCAGGCGGCGGCGTTCGGTGAGCTGCTCGGTGAGTGTCTGGCTGGCTTCCGCCGGCGCCTGCTCACCCTTGAGCACCCGCTTGATCAAGCGGTGGTTGACCATATCGCCATACTTGCGAATCGGCGAGGTCCAGGTGGCGTAGGCGGCAAGACCCAGACCGAAGTGTGGGCCTGGCTTGGCCGACATGCTGGTGAAGCCCTGGAAACGTCTCAGCCGGGCATCCAGCCAGGCATCATCACGCCCTTCGAGTTGGCGCTTGAGCTCCTTGTAGCGACTGAGCTCGGTGAGCTGCTCACGCTCCACCTCGATGGATTGGCCAGCCAGGAATTCCTGGGCCGCCTCTGCCTTTTCCGGTTCGAAGGCGCGGTGAACATTGAAGATACCGTGGCCGACATGTTCGGCGAGCAAGTCGGCGCAGCAGGCGTTGGCTGCAATCATCGACTCTTCGATCATGCGGTTGGCGATGCGTCGGTCTTCGGTGCGAACCTCCAGCACGTTGCCAGCCGGATCGAGATCGAACACGTAGTCGGGCCGATCCTTGAACACCAGGGCATGCTCGGCGCGCCAGGCGCTGCGCGCCTCGGTGAGGTCGCGAAGCGCTTCGAGCTGGCTGCCGATGGCCGGTTCGGGTGACCAGTCACCCTGACCTTCCAGCCAGTCGGAAACCCGCTCGTAGGCGAGTTTGGCCTGGGAGCGGGCGGTGGCGGCGAAGAAACGGTAATCGCCAAGGCTGCCATCGGCATTGACGGTCAGTGTACAGGCCAGTACCGGGCGATCCTGATGCTCCCACAACGAGCACAGGTCGTCGGCCAGCTGCTCGGGCAGCATGGTGACGTTCTGGCCGGGCAGGTACACGGTAAAGGCGCGGGTACGCGCCTCGAGGTCGGCGGCGTGGCCTTCCTCGACATAGGCAGTGGGGTCGGCAATGGCCACGCTGAGATCCCAGCCGCCTTCTGCGCGTGGCTCGATACGCAGCGCATCGTCCATGTCGCGGGTCTTCTCGCCGTCGATGGTAAAGAACGGCTCGGCGGTCAAGTCCTCGCGGGTCAGCCCCTCGTTCAGGAGTGGCCAGTCGTCGCCGGCATCCGGGCACTCCTGCTCCAGGGCGTGTCGCGCCAGGGTCACGCGCCAGGGCACGGCCGGGTCGTCGCTCTTGGCCACCAGCTCATCGATCTGGGCGAAGAAGGCGCGGTCATCGGGCTTGAGCGGATGACGCACCAGGCGCGCCACTACCCAGTCACCGTCGCCGATGCTGTCTTCGTCGAGGCTGCGCTTGATGCGCGCCTTGAGCACGTTCTTGATCAACGGATGATCAGGCACCACGGCAAGCCGCCCCTCGCGCTTTTGCACGCGGGCGATGAAGCGATCGAGGCCAGGCTCGAGCAGCGCATCGGGTTCCACCGAGGTCTTGTCACCATTCTCATGGATCACCGCCTGCACGCGGTCGCCATGCAGTACCTGCTTCATGGCGGGTGGCGGCACGAAATAGGACTGGCCGTCGTCGGTTTCGAGAAAACCGAAACCCTTGTCGGTGGCCTTGATCACGCCTTCGGCCCTGGGCGTGGTCTCACGAATCTGTTGCTTGAGCTGAGCAAGCACCGAGTTGTTCTGCAGCATGGTCACGAACGTGTGGCGGGATAAGGCTGCCACTATACGGATTCCCGTCGCTCCCGCCAAACCCCTTGCCAGGTGGTTCACCGCTTCTCACGGCGTCCCGCGATACCACGCGATCACCATCCAGATGCCACCACGGTCATGGCGCCAATGAACAGCGCAGCCAGGCCCGTCTTGATGCCAATCGAGGTGGCTTGGCATCAACCCAAAGGCTGTGCAATTTCAACCCTATTAGACCAATGTCTCATCAATTGGTATTTAATTGGTACTATTGTGGTTCTATAGTGGTCGGCAAGAAGCCACAGCCACTCCCGACCGGAGATTCCATGGACAGTCGCTACGCACAGCTTCGTCTTGATGCCAAGGGAGGCAATCCTCTCTACCAACAGTTGGCTCGCCAGCTTGAGCAGGCGATCGAAGATGGCGCCTGGCAGGCCGGCGAGGCCTTGCCATCCGAGCGCAACCTGGCCGAGGCCCTGGACATCTCGCGAATCACCGCGCGCAAGGCGCTCGACCGACTGGAGGAGTTGGGGCTGATTCGTCGAATCCGTGGCTCCGGAACGTTCATCACACCGCGGTTTCATCAACCGCTGACGCGGCTTTCGAGCTTCACCGAAATGCTGACCCAGCGCGGATTCACGACCAGTTCGCACTGGCTGCAACGAAGCCTGGCCAATCCGAGTATCGATGAGGCGATGCGCCTGTCCCTGCCACCCGGGGCTCGCGTGGCACGGCTCAAGCGCCTGCGTTTGGCCGATGACGTGGTGATGGCGGTGGAGGAGAGCTGCCTGCTGGCCGAGCTGCTGCCTGAGCCCAGGGCCGTGGAGAGCTCGCTCTACGCGGTGCTCGATGCTGCCGGCACGCCCGTAGCCAGGGCCTTGCAGCAGATCACCGCGATCAATGCCGACGCCGAATTGGCGGGACTGGCCCAGGTGCCCGAGGGGCAGGCGCTGCTCAAGGTGACCCGGGTGGGATACCTGGCCGATGGCACACCGGCTGAGCTCACCGTTACCTGGTGTCGTACCAACTACTACGACTTCACGGTCGAACTGACGCGCTAGGAGGCTCCCGTGATCCCTGAAAGCCTGTTCATCGGCAACACCTGCTTCGGCAATATCCTCACCCCGGACGGATGGTGCCTGGGCGAGATCCACTGGCGGGACGGGCGCATTACAGGCCTGGTCGGCGAGCCGGTGAATCCCGCAACCAACGACCATCCACGCATCCTGCCCGGTTTCATCGACCTGCACGTACATGGCGGCGGAGGCGCCGACGCCATGCAAGGCGCCGAGGCTCTTACAACGCTGGCCCGGACCCATGCTCGTTTCGGCACCACCAGCCTGTTGGCCACCACCATGACCGCACCGGATGCCGAGGTGCGTGATGTGCTGCAGGCGATTGCCACTTACATGGAGGCGCCTCCTGCGGATGCCGCGCGCGTACTGGGTGTTCACCTCGAGGGGCCTTTCATCAATCCGGGCAAGCTTGGCGCCCAACCCGCGCATGCCAGGGCCGGCACCATCGCCGAGCTGGATGCGCTCTGTGCACTGGCCCCCATTCGCCTGGTGACGCTGGCGCCGGAATTGACCGGCCACCATGAACTGATCCGCCATCTGGCACAGCGCGGCATCCGCGTGCAGCTTGGCCACACCCTGGGCAGCTATGAGGAGGGCGTGGCTGCGCTTGGCAACGGCGCCTGTGGCTTCACGCATTTGTTTAATGCCATGAGCGGATTGCACCACCGTGAGCCCGGCATGGTGGGGGCGGCGCTGGCCCATGCCGACTATGCCGAGCTGATTCCCGATCTGCTGCATGTCCATCCGGGTGCCATTCGTGCGGCGCTGCGCTGCATTCCGAACCTCTTCGCGGTGACCGATTCCACCGCTGCCGCCGGCATGCCGGATGGTGAGTACCGCCTGGGTGAGCAGACCGTGTCCAAGTGCCTGGGCGGCGTGAGGCTTGCCGATGGCACGCTGGCCGGGAGCACCCTGACCATGGACCAGGCGCTACGCAACCTGGTGGCCATCGGCATGACCCTGGCCGACGCCTCGGACCGGCTATCCCGTTATCCCGCAGCTTTCCTCGGCCTTACCGAGCAGGGGCAACTGTGCGCGGGGGCGCTGGCCGATCTGGTGGTCCTCGATACCCAACTCAACCTCAAGGCGGTCGTGATCGAGGGCCGCGAGATCCTAGGAGAATCCCCATGTCCCTGATGCTCGAAGAAGCCCGAAACGCCCCTGAGCGGATTCGTGGCCAACTGCACCGCAACGAGTCCTTGGTCGCTGAACTCGCCGAACGGCTGCGCGAATCACCGCCGCAAGGCGCATTGACCGTGGCGCGAGGCAGTTCCGATCATGCCGCGAGTTACTTTGGCTACCTGTGTATGCGCTATCGCGGGATTCCCGTGGCGTCCTTGCCACCCTCGCTGACCACGCTGCTCGATGCCCCCTGGCAACTCTCCGGCCAGTTGGCCTTGGCGGTCTCCCAGTCGGGGCAGAGCCCTGACCTGGTCGCCACCCAGCGTGCACTTGGTGCCGCCGGTGCCAGGACCCTGGCATGGGTCAACACCCCCGAGTCGCCGCTTGGCGAGGCCAGCGACTTCGAAATACCGCTGTATGCCGGTGAAGAGCGCAGCGTGGCCGCCACCAAGAGCTACCTGGCGACGCTTGCGGCCATGGCGCAGCTGATCGCCCACTGGCATCAAGATGCCTATCTGCTCAATGCGCTGGACTCGCTACCTTCGCGCCTTGCCATGGCTTGCGAGCAGGATTGGAGCCCGGCGGTCGAGGCACTGGTCGACGCTGACAAGCTGATGGTGATCGGCCGCGGTGCCGGGCTCGCGGTGGCTCAGGAAGCCGCGCTCAAGTTCAAGGAGACCTGCGCCATCCAGGCGGAACCGTTCAGTGGCGCCGAAGTGCGCCATGGCCCCATGGCGCTGATCGGCCCGGGGTACCCGGTGCTGGTGTTTGCACCGCGTGGCGCCGAGCAGGCCAGCCTGCTGGAACTGGCCGGTTGGCTTAGAAGTGTCGGCGCCCATGTGCTCCTGGCCGCCGACGAATCAGTCACCGCTCGCCAATTGACCCTGGTGGATACCGGTCATGATGCCCTCGAGCCCCTCTCGGTCATCCAGAGCTTCTATCCGATGGTGGCACAACTAGCGAAGGCCCGTGGCAGTGACCCGGATAGCCCCCGACACCTGCGCAAGGTGACCTGCACACTTTAGTCCGTCATTTAGCCCGCTCATGTAGCCCGTTCGTGCCAACAATTCTTGCCAACAATCACAAGACTGGAGACTGACATGTCATCTTCAACCCAGACCTTCAAGGCGCCGTTCGATGGCGTGGTGATGCCGCTCACCCAGGTGCCCGATCCGGTATTCGCTGGGCTCAGCCTGGGCGAGGGCGTCGCCCTGGACCCACTGGGTGAATGCCTGCATGCCCCTTGCGATGGCGAAGTGGTGCAGTGTGCCCGCACCCATCACGCCATCACCCTGCGTACCCCGGACGGTATCGAATTGCTGCTGCACCTGGGCATCGACACCGTCAACCTGGAAGGCGAGGGCATAGAGCCCTTGGTGGCGGTGGGGGATCGAGTCAGTGCCGGCGCGCCGCTGTGCCGTTTCGATGCCGACCGCGTGGCGCGTGGCGCCAGCGCCCTGATCACTCCCTTGATCGTTACCGAGAGTGCCGGCTGGCGGCTGCGTCCCCTGGCGATGGCGGCGGGGACGCTGGTGTCACGTGGTGAGGCACTGATGGTGCTGGAGCGCGACGCCACAGAGACATTGACCAGCAACCCAGTGACCAGCAACGAGCCAACTGGCCCCCAGCATGAGCGCCATCTGGTGCTGGCGCTGGAAGCCGGGCTGCATGCACGGCCGGCGTCTCGCCTGCGGGCCATCGCGCGTGAGCATGGCGTGGCCATGCATCTGCATACCGCGGCTGGCGAGGCCTCCTCAGAAAGCCTCAGCGCGCTGATGAACCTGGGGCTGACGGCTGGCAGTGCGTTCATTCTCGTGGTACGAGGCGAGGGAGCCGAGCAGGCACTGGATGCCGCCGAGTCGCTGCTGACCACACCGGAGGGGGGCGACCATGCCCAGTCTGCCGCCGGCCCTGCGCGCATGGCGTCGGCGGAACAGCTGGCCGAGGGCGATCTCGCCGGCCTGGTGGCAAGCCCGGGCCTGGCCATGGGGCCATTGGTCGCGTATCGCGCCCCCCTGCCCGAGGTGGCCAAAGAGGGTGAAGGCGAGCCCGTCGAGTGGCCAAGGCTCAACTCCGCACTGGTGCGGGTGGCGGAGGCGCTGGCCCGTGACGAGGAAGACGCCTTGCGCCACGACCAGGCCGCCGAGGCGGAGATCTTCTCGGCGCATCGCGCCTGGCTCGAGGACCCCGATCTTGCCGCTGCCGCGCGCCAGCATATTCACCAGGGACGCAGTGCCGGCCAGGCCTGGCGGGAGGCTCTCGATGCCGAGGCTGAGCGGTTGCTGGCCAGCGGTATCACGGTATTGGCCGGTCGTGTCGCCGACCTGCGCGACCTGCAGCGCCGAGTGATGATCGAGCTTGCGCCCGGCAATGCGTCGATGGATGCCCCAGAGTTACCCACTGATGCCATCCTGCTCGCCGAGGACCTGACACCTTCGGAGCTTGTCGCGCTGGTGGCCAGCCGCCCGGCTGGCCTGTGCCTGGTGGGTGGTGGCACCACCTCGCATGTGGCGATCCTGGCCCGGGCACGCGGTATTCCCTGCCTGGTGGCGATGGGCGCGCCACTCGAAGCACTGGCGCGCGAATGTACAAGCGACACGTCGCGACGCGCGGTGCTGGATGGCGATATCGGTCGGCTCGAGGTGGCGCCCGATGAGACGCGTCTCGTTGAGGTCGCCGCCACGCTCGAGGCCAACCGGCAGCGTGCCGAGAGCGAACGGTCGGCCGCCCATTCTCCGGCGAAGACCCGCGATGGTCGCCATATCGAGGTGTGCGCCAACATCGGCAATGGCCAGGAGGCAAGCCATGCGGTTGACGAGGGCGCCGATGGCGTCGGTCTGATGCGCAGCGAATTCCTGTTCCTGGAGCGCCAGGAGGCCCCGGATGAGACCAGCCAGCGCGAACAGTACCAGATGGCGCTGGATGGCATGGGTGGCAAGCCGGTGATCATTCGCACCCTGGATATCGGCGCCGACAAGCAACTGACTTACCTGCGCATGATGCAGGTGCCCAACCCGGCCCTTGGCGTGCGCGGTGTGCGCCTGTGGCAGACCGAACCACAGCTGCTCGACACACAGCTACGCGCGCTACTCGGAGTCACGCCGCTCGAGGCGCTGCGCATCATGCTGCCGATGGTCACCGAGGTCGCCGAGCTGCGCCAGGTACGCCAGCGTATCGAGGCGATCGCCGGTGAGCTTGGCCTGGCGCAACGCCCGCAATTGGGTGTGATGATTGAAGTGCCCGCGGCGGCACTGTGTGCGGCGAGCCTCGCACAGGAGGCGGATTTCTTCTCCATCGGCACCAATGACCTGACCCAGTACACCCTGGCCATGGATCGCGAGGACCCAAGTCTCGCGGCACGCGCCGATGTCTTGCATCCGGCGGTACTGCGCTTGATCCACGCCACTGTCGAGGGCGCTGCGGGGCACTGCCCGGTGGGGGTGTGCGGGACCTCCGCAGGCGACCCCCTGGCCGCTCCCGTGCTGGTGGCGCTTGGGGTGAATGAACTCTCCACGGAACCTGCCCGGATACCGGCGATCAAGGCGGCATTGCGCCGCTTGGATGCCGCGGCATTGGCCCACCACATGCCTGAACTTCTCGCCATGGATGACGCCATGGCGGTTCGCGAACGAGTCGCTGACATCCTGGCTCAAGCGAATTCCTCCCAACAACACAGCCAACAGAGGATTGCCTCATGACTACGTCCTTCGGCTCCCGTCTGATGGCGGGCCTGCAGCAGTTGGGGCGCTCCTTGATGCTGCCCATTGCGGTGCTACCCATCGCCGGCCTGCTGCTGCGCCTCGGCCAGCCCGACCTGCTTGACATCGCCTTCATTGCCAGCGCCGGTGAGGCGATCTTCGCCAACTTGCCATTGATCTTCGCCATCGGCCTGGCGGTAGGGTTCGCCAGTGACAACAACGGCGCCGCCGGGCTCGCCGGGGTGATCGGCTACCTGGTGCTCGATGCAGTGCTCACATCGATCAATCCCGAGATCGATATGGGCGTGCTGGCGGGTATCCTGATCGGTAGCGTGGCCGGGCTGCTCTACAACCGCTACAAGGCCATCCAGATGCCAGAGTACCTGGCGTTCTTTGGCGGGCGGCGTTTCGTGCCAATCGCCACCGGCCTGGCCGCCGTGGCCCTGGGCGTATTGTTTGGATACGCCTGGCCGCCGGTCCAACACGCCATCGACAGTCTTGGCCAATGGTTGATCGATGCCGGTGAACTGGGGTTGTTCGTCTATGGCGTGGTCAATCGCCTGCTGATCGTCACTGGCCTGCACCATGTGCTCAATAGCCTGGTGTGGTTCGTGTTCGGTAGCTTCGAAGCGGCCTCGGGCGTGGTGGCCACCGGTGATCTCAACCGTTTCTTCGCCGGTGACCCGGGCGCCGGGCGCTTCATGGCAGGCTTCTTCCCGGTGATGATGTTCGGCCTGCCGGCCGCGGCGCTTGCCATGTATCACGCCGCGCCTCGGGGCCGTCGTGCTCAGGTCGGTGGCCTGCTGCTGTCGCTTGCCCTGACCGCCTTTCTTACCGGTGTCACCGAGCCGATCGAATTCACCTTCATGTTCCTGGCGCCGGTACTTTACGGCCTGCATGCGCTGTTGACCGGCATCTCCATGGCGCTGCTGCACTGGCTCGACGTCAAGCTCGGGTTCACCTTCTCGGCGGGAGCCTTCGACTTCGTGCTCTCCTATGGGTTGTCGACCAACGGCTGGTTGATGCTGCCGGTGGGAGTGGCGTACTTCGCTCTGTATTACGGTGTGTTTCGCTGGGCGATCGTTAAGTTCGACCTGCCGACGCCAGGTCGTGAGCCAGAGACTGCTGACGCTGCGGCGGCTGACGTGACCTGTGGCGAGCGCGGCCCGGCCTTCGTGGCGGCGCTGGGTGGCGCGGCTAACCTGGTGAGCGTGGGTGCCTGCACCACGCGGCTGCGCCTGGTGCTCGATGAACCCGCGCGCATCGACGAGCCGGCCTTGAAGGCACTTGGCTCGCGCGGCTTGATGCGACTCAACGGTGGCGGCGTGCAAGTCATTCTTGGCCCCATCGCCGACGGCGTGGCCGACGAGATTCGCGTGGCCATGGCCCAGGCAGGGCAGGTGGTAGGCGAGGCCAGCGAACCCCGGTACACGGCAGCGAACCAAACCACGGGGGTGGAACACGGCGAGCCGCTGGAAGATGCCGAGCGTGCCGCGTGGCAGCAGGCGTTGGGCGGGGCGGGCAACCTGCGCGGCGCCATGGCGGTGGCCGTGACTCGCCTGCGCCTCGAGCTGCATGATGCCTCGGGCCTGGATGTCTCGGCGCTCGAGCGCCTCGGGGCCCAGGGAATACACCAGCTCGAGAGCGGTGTGGTGCATGTGCTGCTGGGCCACAAGGCCGAGGCGGTGGCCAGTGGCCTGCGGGTTCGCTGAGCCGTCGGTTGGAAATGCGAGGGGCACCTTGCCACAGGTGCCCCTCGTCGTTTCAGGAAGCCCTGTTCCCGGCGGCGCATCACCGGCACCGTCACGCGACCTCGTCAGCCGAATCCATTACCATTGACCGCATAGACCATGACCACGGCATCACGTTACTGGAGAGCCCCATGACCCCACGCCTGATCGTCTCGGACCTCGATGGCACGCTGCTCGATGCCGATCATGATCTCGCCCCGGACACCGTCGAGACACTACGTGCGCTGTCCGCCCAGGGGCACCATCTGGCCTTCGCCTCGGGTCGCCACTTTCTCGACATGCAGGCCTTTCGCGAGCGAATCGGCGTGCCTGTCCATGTGATCAGCACCAACGGTGCTTACTTGCACGACCCCGAGGGACAACTGGTGACTGCGCGGCACCTCGAGGTCGAACTGGCCCGCGAGCTCATCGCGCGTCCGCGACATCCCGACGTGCGCCTCAACCTCTACCGCGATGACGACTGGTTGATCGATGCCGAGGCGCCGGAACTGCTGGCGCTGCATGGTCACACAGGCTTCGGCTACCGTGTCGCCTGCGCCGAAGAACTCGATGGCATCGGCGTCGGCAAGGTGCTGTACATCGGCGAGCCCAGCGAGGTGAACGCTCTCGAACGGGCGATTAACGCCGAGTACGGCGAGCAGCTGCATTTGACCTACTCGATGACCACCTCCCTGGAGATCATGGCCGGCGGCGTCAACAAGGGTGCTGCCCTGGCGGCCCTGCTCGAGTCGCTCGGGGTCGCGCCCGAGCACTGCCTGGCGTTCGGCGACAACCTCAACGATACCGAGATGCTCAATCTCGCTGGAGAAGCCCATGTGATGGCCAATGCCCACCCGGCGCTTGGCGAGCGAGTTCCCGGTGGGCGACGCATCGGGCACCATGCCGAAGGCGCGGTGGCGGCGTGGTTGAGGGAGCGCTTCGAGGTGGACGTATCGGCATGACGAGCACTCCCGCAACGCTGATCGTGGTCGACGACGACCCGGAGATTCGCGAGCTGTTGGCCGACTACCTGGGTCGCCATGGCTACCGCGCACTGATGGCCGAGGACGCCCAGGCGCTCTATCGGCTATTGGAGAGCGAGTCGCCGGCGCTGTTGATCGTCGACATCATGATGCCCGGCGACGATGGCTTAACCATCTGTCGCGAACTGCGTCGCGCAAGCGAGGTGCCGATCATCATGCTCACCGCCAGCGCCGACGAGACCGACCGCATCCTCGGCCTGGAACTGGGTGCCGATGACTACCTCGGCAAGCCGTTCAATCCGCGTGAGCTGCTGGCGCGCATCAAGGCGGTGCTGCGCCGCACGCGTGTGGCCGCGCAGCCCACGGCCACCGACCAACCGCGTCGCGTGGCCTTCGGCGACTGGCAACTGGATCGCATGACCCGCGAACTGATCGATCGCCATGGTCAGCGCAGCGGGTTGTCCGGTGCCGATTTTCAGTTGTTGCAGGTGTTTCTCGAGCACCCTGAGCAGGTGCTCTCCCGCGAGGACTTGTTCACCAGGACCCGTGGCCGGCCGGCACCGGACCTGGACCGCTCCATCGACGTGCACGTCTGCCGGCTTCGCCAACGACTTGGCGAGGATGCCCAGCATTCGCAGTTGATTCGTACCGTGCGTGGGGTGGGCTACGTGCTCACCGCCCGCGTCGAACGCCTTCCGTGAACCAGCTCGCCCACTGGCGTCGCCTGCGACGACGGCTTGCCAGGTGGCTGCCGCGCACGCTGCGTGGCCGCTTCGTGCTGATCATGATCGTTGGGGTGCTGGGCGCGCAGTTGACCAGCTACGCGATCTGGACCTCCCAGGTACGCGCCAGTCAGCTCGCACAGCTCGATGAGCTCTCTCGCAATGTCGCCTACAGCGTGGCCTCCACCATGGGGTTCTTCCGCTCATTGCCGGTCGAGTACCGCCATATCGTGCTCGATCAACTGCGCAACATGGGGGGCACGCGCTTCTTCGTCAGCGTCAACGAGCGGCGGCTGGCGGTGGAGGACATCGGCTCGGGGCCCGGCAAGGATCTGGTGGTGGGCAACTTCCGCGAGATCCTGACCGATGAGCTCAATATCGACGACGTGGTGGTGGAGTTCTCGCGGCCGGACACCCTTCGCGTGTTCAACAACGAAGTGCGCCTGCTTGACCTGCCGCCGCGCTGGGGTCAGCACAGCCTGTTGATGGAGCCGCTATCCCCGCCGATCCTGGTTGTGCAGCTCGAGCTGTCTCCCGATACCTGGTTGTATGTGGCAACGCTGCTGCCGCTGCCGGAGGTGTTCAGCGACACCCGCTGGCTGTCGGGCGAGCGGCTATTGGTGGCACTGCTGGTGATGCTCACGGTGCTGGCGCTGTCGCTTGCCGGCATCCGCAGCGTGACTCGGCCATTGGCGAGGCTCTCGCGGGCCGCGCGTCAGTTGGGAGACGACCTCGATGTGCCGCCGCTGAAGGAAACCGGCCCGAGGGAGGTTGCAGCCACCGCGGTGGCCTTCAACCGCATGCAACGACGCATCCGTGAGCAGGTCGAGGAGCGCGAGCGATTGTTCTCGGCGATATCCCACGACCTCAAGACCCCCATCACCCGGTTGAGGCTGCGTGCAGAAATGCTTGATGACCCCATTCACCGAGAGCGCTTCTGCGCCTCTCTCGATGAGCTCGACTTGTTGGTCAAGGGGGCGCTGGCATCGGTCAAGGGGCTCGATCTGCACGAGGAAGTGGAGCTCATCGCTCCCCGCGGCATGCTCGAACAACTGGCCGAGGCGTTGCGCCCGCATGGTGGCGATATCCAGATCACTGGAAGCGCCGAGCCGATTGTCGTCAAGCCGCTGGCGTTGAAGCGCTGCCTTGGCAACCTGTTGGAAAATGCCATCTTCTATGGCCAGCGTGCCGAGGTAGTGCTGCAAGATGACCACGATAGCCTGACGGTGGTGATTCGTGACCATGGCCCCGGCATTCCGCAAGACGAACTCGAGCGTGTCTTTGCACCCTTCGTGCGGCTTGAGCCGTCGCGCAGCCGCCATACCGGCGGCAGTGGTCTGGGGCTGGGCATTGCCCGGCATATCGCACACGCCATGGGTGGCGAGATCAGCCTGTCCAACCACCCATCGGGTGGCCTGGTGGTGCGCGTGACGCTGGCGCGCCAAGAAAGTGTTACGACCTTGCAATAAACCGGCAAGACGTTGTCATCTGGCGTCAACACTTTGCAGTACTAGGTAACGCCTGTCGGCTCGTCCACTGCGCTATGGTGAAGCTCCCAATATAATAATCAGGAGCTCGCCATGACGTTTTTCCCTTCGTTCAAGACTTCCGGTCGCCGGTCAGGCAAGGCTCGCCGGACTTCCACCTGCCTGGCCTCCGCCGTGGCGCTGGCCATGGGTGCTGGCAGCGCCAGCGCCGGTGACGTCGAGGTGCTGCACTGGTGGACCTCCGGCGGAGAGGCGCGCGCGGCCAACGTGCTCAAGGAACTGCTGGAGGCCGAAGGCCACGGTTGGGAGGATTTCGCCGTCGCCGGCGGTGGGGGCGAAACCGCCATGACCGTGCTCAAGTCCCGTGCGATGTCCGGCAATCCGCCGTCGGCGGCCCAGATCAAGGGCCCGGAAATCCAGGAGTGGGGCGAACTGGGTCTGCTCGGCGATCTCGATGCGGTGGCCGAGGAGGGCGGTTGGGACGACCTGTTGCCCGAGACCGTCGCCGAGGTGATGCGCCACGATGGTCACTACGTGGCCGTGCCGGCCAACGTGCACCGGGTCAACTGGCTGTGGGCCAATCCCGATGTGCTCGAGGACGCCGGGGTCGAGATGCCCACCACCCTGGATGAGCTGTTCAGCGCCGCCGAGGCGATTCGCGAAGCGGGCTACGTTCCGCTGGCTCACGGTGGCCAGGCCTGGCAGGACGCCACGGTGTTCGAAACCGTGCTGCTGGCAAGCGCCGGCAGCGACTTCTACCAGCGTGCGCTGGTCGACCTGGACACCGAGGCACTGGGCAGCGAGCAGATGATCGAGGCGCTCGAGACCTTCAAGCGCCTGCGCGAGATCATGGACGATGGCATGTCGGGGCGTGACTGGAACATCGCCACCTCGATGGTGATCGAGGGCGAGGCCGGCATGCAGCTGATGGGCGACTGGGCCAAGGGCGAGTTCACCGCCGCGGGCCTGACCGCCGGTGAAGACTACCTGTGCGCCGCCGCCCCGGGCACCGCCGATGCCTTCACTTTCAACATCGACAGCCTGGCGATGTTCCGGGTCACCGACGAGGCCGAACTCGAAGCCCAGCGGACCCTGGCCCGCCTGGTGCTGGAGCCGACCTTCCAGGAGGCCTTCAACCTCGCCAAGGGCTCGATCCCAGCGCGCCCGGACCTCGACATGAGCGAGTTCGACAGCTGTGCCCAGCAGTCGATGAAAGACTTCCAGCGCACCGCGGAAGAGGGCGGCCTGGTGCCCAGCATGGCCCATGGCATGGCGGTTCGTGCCGATATCCAGGGCGCGATGTTCGATGTGGTGACCAACTTCTTCAACGATCGCGACATGGCCGCAAGCGATGCCGCCCAGCGCATGGTGAATGCCGCCCAGGCGGCACTCTGAGTAGGCACTCTGAGTAATATGGCGTCGCCCCACCGAGCGACGCCGCCTTTCTTTCGAGGACACGCACCATGTCACTGACCTCTTCCCGGCCGCGCGTGGCTCGCGCGGCCTCCCGCCCCTCGTCCGCCGGACGGCTGCAGGCCTGGCTGCCGCGCCTGGTGCTGGCGCCTTCGGTGGCGATCTCGTTGTTCTTCGTCTACGGCTTCATGCTGTGGACCTTCATCCTCTCACTGACGAATTCCCGGCTGCTGCCAAGCTACGAGTTCGTAGGCTTCGGCCAGTACGCCCGCTTGATGGCCAATGAACGCTGGTGGGTCGCCTCCACCAACCTGATGATCTTCGGCGGGTTGTTCGTGCTGATCTGCCTGGCGCTGGGGGCTTTCCTGGCCATCCTGCTGGACCAGCGCATTCGCCAGGAAGGCGCGCTACGCACCATCTACCTCTACCCCATGGCACTGTCGTTCATCGTCACCGGGGTGGTGTGGAAATGGCTGCTCAATCCTGGGCTCGGTATCCAGGCAATGGTGCGCTCGTGGGGCTTCGAGTCATTCACTTTCGATTGGCTCGTGAACCCCGACATGGCGGTCTACACCTTGGTCATCGCCGCGGTGTGGCAGGCCTCGGGCTTCGTCATGGCGCTGTTTCTCGCCGGGCTTCGCGGCATCGACGACAGCATCATCAAGGCCGCCCAGCTCGATGGCGCCAGCCTGCCACGCATCTACCTGCGCGTGGTGGTGCCATGCCTGCGGCCGGTGGTGTTCAGCGCGGTGATGATCCTTGCGCATATCGCCATCAAGAGCTTCGACCTGGTAGTGGCTCTCACCGGTGGCGGGCCCGGCTATGCCTCCGACCTACCGGCTACCTTCATGTATGCCCACGCCTTCACTCGCGCACAGATCGGGCTCGGCTCGGCCAGTGCAATGCTGATGCTGGGAGGCGTGCTGGCGATCCTGATTCCCTACCTCTATTCGGAACTGCGGGGGCGCAAGCATGGATAACGTGATTCGTCGACGCACACCCGCTGCCAGGCTGTGGCGGGTGGCCCTGTATGCGGTGCTGGTGGTGGCCGCGCTGTTCTATCTGCTGCCGCTGGTGGTGATGGTGATCACCTCGGTGAAACCGCTCGACGAGATCAGCGCCGGCAGCCTGTTGTCCTTGCCGATGAACCCCACCCTGGCACCGTGGACCAAGGCCTGGGGCGAGGCCTGCACCGGCATGCGCTGCGAAGGGGTCGGGGGGTACTTCATCAACTCCATCGCCATCGTGGTGCCGGCGGTACTGATCTCGACATTGATCGGCGCACTCAACGGCTATGCGCTGACCAAGTGGCGCTTCAAGGGCTCGGAGCTGCTGTTCGCCTTGATGTTGTTCGGCTGCTTCATTCCCTTCCAGGTGGTGCTGCTGCCGATGGCGCAGACGCTCGGCTGGCTGGGAATATCGAGCTCGCGGGCTGGGTTGATCCTGGTGCATGTGGTGTTCGGCATCGCCTTCACCACGCTGTTCTTCCGCAACTTCTACGTGGCCATTCCCACTGAGCTCGTGTCGGCGGCCAAGCTCGATGGTGCGGGGTTCTTCCGCATCTTCTGGCGCATCCTGCTGCCGGTGTCGGCGCCGATCATCGTGGTCTCGGTGATCTGGCAGTTCACCCAGATATGGAACGACTTTCTGTTCGGCGTGGCCTTTTCCGCCCACGATACCCAACCGGTCACGGTGGCCCTCAACAACCTGGTCAACACCTCGACCGGTGTACGCGAATACAACGTCGACATGGCGGCGGCGATGATCGCCGCACTGCCGACCTTGCTGGTCTATGTGCTGGCCGGCAAGTATTTCGTGCGCGGCCTGACCGCAGGGTCGGTGAAGGGGTGAGACCATTTGTTCAGCGCTTCCCAGGATCCATCGCGCCCCGGGGCGGGGCGCGACACAAGAACATCAGGGGATAACCCATGTCAGCTCTCGAAATTCGCAAGGTCCGCAAGGACTTCGGCAGTGAACGCGTGCTCAAGGAAGTCAGCCTCGCCATCGATTCCGGCGAGTTCCTGATCCTCGTCGGCCCTTCGGGGTGCGGCAAGTCGACACTGATGAACGCCATCGCCGGACTCGAGCCGGTCACCAGCGGCGAGATCCATATCGCCGGTGAGGACGTCACCTGGCGCACCCCGGCGGAGCGCGACATCGCCATGGTGTTCCAGTCTTACGCGCTCTACCCGAGCATGACGGTGCGCGGCAACATCAGCTTCGGCCTGGAGATGCGTAAGATGCCCAAGGCCGAGCGCGAGGCGGCCGTGGAGCGCGTCGCCGACCTGCTGCAGATGTCTCATCTGCTCGACCGCAAGCCGTCGCAGCTCTCCGGTGGGCAGCGCCAGCGGGTGGCCATGGGGCGCGCCCTGGCCCGCGAGCCGAAGGTCTATCTGTTCGACGAACCGCTCTCCAACCTGGATGCCAAGTTGCGCGTCGACATGCGTACCGAGATCAAGAAGCTGCATCAGCGGCTCGGCACCACCATCGTCTATGTCACCCACGACCAGATCGAGGCGATGACCCTGGCCGACCGGATCGCCGTGATGCGCGATGGCCACATCCTGCAGTTGGGTACCCCGGACGAGGTCTACAACGACCCCGTCGACATGTTCGTCGCCGGCTTTATGGGATCGCCTTCGATGAATTTCATCGCCGCGACCCTGGAAGGCGCGCCTGGCCGCTTTCAGTTACGCATCGTGACCCCGGAAGAGGATGACCTGGTGCTGCCCTGGCCGCGTCAGCGTGAGACGCCCGCAATGACCGAGCAGGTCGGACGCGACGTGGTGCTTGGCCTTCGGCCCGAGCATTTCAGCGAAGAGGACGAGCGCCTGGCGGGGCAGGCCGAAGGCACGCCGCTCTCGGCCAGGGTATCGGTCTCCGAACCCACCGGTGCCGATATCCTGCTGCGCCTGCCACTCGGTGAGCGGGAAGTCACCGCTCGGGTGGGGCCGACCTGCCGAGTGGCGCCCGGCGAGCGGCTGGCGCTGCGTGTCGACATGGCGCGTGCAGTACTCTTCGAGCAGGCCAACGAAACACGCCTTGCCTAGCAGCTGGCTGGCGCCTAGCTGCGGTTGCTTCGGTCCTGATCCGTCGGCTTGGCGTCGGCGCTGGCTTCGAGACGCCGCAATTGCTGCCAGAGCTCCCGGCGCAGGTCACCGATGCGTGGTGCCTGATCGACCGGGAAGGCCTGGGGTCGCGTCAGGCGTTGGGCGCGCAGCCCGAGCCGGGCGTTGAGCAGGCCGACCCCGAGCCCCTGGCCCGCCCGGGCTGAGAGCCGGCCGGCCAGGTCGAGGGAGAGCAGGTCGGCACCGGCATGGCTGGCGAGCTCGGAGGCACCGGCGAAGGCCATCTGGTAGAGCACGCTGCGCAACAGGCGCAGGCGACCGGCATAGCCGAGTTCCAGCCCATACAGCCGGCACAGGCGGTCGATCATCGCCAGGCTGCGCCAGGCCACCAGGGCCATGTCCACCAGGGTCAGCGGACTCACCGCCACCATCACCGCGGTTTCGCCGGACATCCGCGAGATCAGGCGCCGGGCTTCGCGGTCGCGAGGGGCCAGCAGGTGGTGATCGAGCAACTGCTGGATGTCACGGCCGTCATGGTGTGGCTGGCTCGCCGCCAGGAAACCCTGCCAGTGGGGGTGGTCGTCATCCAGGTCAAGGCCTTTGCGCAAGGTATCGGCGTCCGCCATGGCCTGCCGGTGATCGCTATCGGGCAGTTGCGCCAGGCGTTCACGCAGCCGCTCATGACGCCGCAAACGTCGGAGTCGCCAAAGTTCGCGGGTCAATGCCGAGCCCCCGAGGCCCAGCGCGACAAGCAGCAGCGCACTCCAGGCGCCGGGCAGCCAGTCGCCGCCTAGCGATGCGGCATACAGCGTGGTGCCCGCCTCGACGGCACCGAGCCCGAGGGTGCCGCCCAGTAGGGTCAAGAGTCCCCAACGGCGTTTGCCGGGGCGCGCAAGGCGGCTGTCGAGGGCCTGCTCAGCCGACGTTTGCCTTTCCGGCAGCGCGACGTTCGGCAGGTCATGGGCGAAGGGGCGTGCCGGGCGCGGGTCGGGTTCGAGGGGTGGCGTGGCGGGGTCTGGCGCGAAGCGCTGGCCGGGTCTTGGATCTTGCGTATCGTTCATTGCAGCTTGTCTCCAATCAGCCAGTCCAGCGCGGCATCCATGCGAATATGCGGCAGTGCGCCAGCGTCGCGAGGCAGCGGGCGAAAGGCCGGGAAGTCGAACCCCTGGCGGCTCCAGAATTCGCGGCCCGGCAAGCGGTCGGGCAACTCCCCGGGGTAGAGCAGCAGGGCTTCCCCTGTGAGGCTTTCGCCACGCAGGGCGGGGGTGCGTTGCCCCTGGTGCTCGACTTCCCGCGCCTCGCTTGCACGGATCGACGCCAGCGACAGCGCGCGCACCGGCACGTCGGCGAAGCGCAGGTCCTTGAGCGGTTCGGCTAGCAGCGCCTCGAGCAGCGCGACCAGCCGCGGGTGTTGTTCCGGGGTGACGTGGTCGGCCTTGGTGGCGGCGATGGCCAGGCGGTCGATGCGAGGGGAAAAAAGCCGCGACAACAGGCTGCGCTGGCCATAGTCGAAACTCTTCATCAACCGCGAGAGCGCCCGGGAGAGGTCCTCGAAGCGTTCCGGACCGGCATTCAGCGCCCCCAGCAGGTCGACCAGTACGATCTGGCGGTCGAAGCGGCGGAAATGCTCACGATAGAACGGCTTGACGATATGCTGCTGATAATGGCGAAAACGTCGGGCCAGGGTGGCGTAGTTACTCTCGGTACCGTAGGCGTCGCGTTCGGTGGCATCGATGGCGCCGATGCCTGGCAGCGGGAAGAACTGCAGCACCGGGGCGCCGGACAGCTCGCCAGGCAGCAGGAAACGCCCGGGCTGCAGGTCCGAAAACCCTGCCTCGCGAGCCGCGCGCAACCCCTGGGCGTAGCGCTCGGCGATCTCGGCGAGCTGTGCTTCATCGGCGTCGGCGGCCGGGTCCAGTGAGGCGACCGCGGCACGCCAGTCGGCAAACATCGCCGCGCGCTGCGTACCTTCATGCTGCTGGGTCTCGCACCAGCTCGGGTAGTCATGGGCGAGCAGCGGCAGGTCGAGCAGCCATTCACCCGGGTAGTCGAACAGGTCGAGGGTCAATTGGCGCGTGTCGGCGCCCATCAGGCCACGCTTGGCTGGCCGGTAGCGGATCACCAGACGCAGTTCGCTGATGCCGCGTGTCGGCTCCGGCCAGCGTGGTGGCTCGGCGTCCAGCGCCAGCATCGCCTGATCATAGGGAAAGCGCGGCACGCCGAGATCCTGCTGATTGATGCGCCGCGCGCCGAGAAGGCGTCCCTCGCGCGCTGCGGGGAGCAGGTCCAGGCGTGCCTCCAGCCCGGCATGCCGGAGCTGGTTGACAAGCGAAGTGAGAAAGGCGGTCTTGCCCGAACGGGAAAGCCCGGTGACCGCCAGACGCAACTGACGGTCGCGTCCGCGCTCTAGCAGGTCGTGGAATTCTTGGGCAAGGGGCGTGCGCATCCGTACGTTTCTTCCTGTAGATTCAGCGACCAATGTGGGGGTGCGGGTCGGGCATGACAAGTGGCGACTGTCGCGGCCTGTATCGAAGTACAAGCAGGCGTCAGGTGCCGACCACCAGGGCGTAGAGGGTCGGCGAGGCGGCCACCAGGAAGCCACCGCCAGCCAGCATCCGTCCGAGAAGTCGATGACGCGGCTTGCGGGCGAGCGTCAGGCCGCCCAGGCAGATCAGCAGGCCGATGAGGTGCAGGGCATAGTTGAGCATCGACCAGACAGGATCCGGGTTCATCGAGTGCCTCGCTTGTGGTGTCGTGGCAGGAATGGTATCAGGTGTCATGGCGTCGCCCCAGCGACCCGAGGAGGAGAGACGACATGGACCGGCTGCCCGGTGTAGACGAAGTAATCGGTTTCTGGTTCAGCGAGCTGGAAAGCGCCCAGTGGTTTCGCAAGGATCCCGAGCTTGATGCCGAGATCGCGCGTCGCTTCTCGGCGTTGCTCGCGAGCGCCGCCCAGGGCGAACTATGGCGCTGGCGGTTGTCGGCGAAGGGCCGGCTTGCCGAGGTGATCGTGCTCGACCAGTTCTCGCGGAACATTCATCGCGATACACCCAAGGCCTTTGCCTACGACCCCATGGCGCTGGTGTTGGCCCAGGAAGCGGTGAGCCACGGCGCCGACCGCCACCTCGAAGTCCCGTGGCGTGCCTTTCTCTATATGCCCTTCATGCATAGCGAGTCATTGGCCATTCACGACGAGGCGTTGCGGTTTTTCGACCAGCCGGGGCTGGAGGAGAACCTGCGCTTCGAGCATCGTCATCGTGAGGTGATCGAGCGCTTCGGCCGCTATCCACATCGCAATGCGATCCTTGGCCGTGAATCCAGTGCCGACGAGCTGGCCTTCCTCGAACAGCCGGGGTCCTCGTTCTGATCGGGGACAAGCAACATTCGACAAGCAACGTAAGGAGAGTGACGATGGGTGTGATTGCCTGGTTGATCATCGGTGGCCTGGCGGGCTGGATTGCCGGCCACATCATGCGTGGCGGTGGCTTCGGCATCCTCGGCAATATCGGGGTAGGCGTGGTGGGGGCCGTGATCGGCGGTTTTCTGTTCAGCCTGCTCGGGCTCGAGGCCGGTGGCTTCATTGGTTCTCTGGTGACCGCCATCGTCGGGGCGGTGGTGCTGTTGTGGGTGATCGCCAAGGTGCGCAAGGCCTGAGTTCGTGGTGGCAAACGAAAAACGACAGCGCCCGGCAATCGCCGGGCGCTGTCGTTCGTTTCAGCCGTTTCAACGCGTGGCTGACGGGGGCAGGATGCGCCGGTAATGGTCGAGGCGTGCATCGAGCCACTCACCATCGAGGTGATCTGACTGCGTTTGGGCGCGAGAGGGGGCCGGTACCCGCACCTCGAGCAGCAACCAGCCGTCGCCGTCGCCTGGCGCACCGGGCAGGCGCCGAGTCAGCTCGGCGGGCAGCGAGGGGGTCGACCGCCAGGTCAGCCGCAGCGCCTGGTGCTCCTGCAGGTAGGCGAAGCGAGCGGCATCACGCATCACGTTGATGCCACCGTGCACCACTCCCTGGGACAGGCTTTCCAGGGTGCGAAAGCCCGGCGCACCGGCGGCACGGCAGGCATCGGCGCCTGTGACGAAGCAGCGCTCGCGGGCTGCGGCGTCGGTGGGCCAGTTGCCACCACGCAGGCGTTGCCGGGTGGCGGCGAAGGGCAGGGTGATGCCCAGCGCTGGCGTGCCGTCCGCCAGCACACTGTGCCAAGCGGTAACGCAGCCGCTCGCGAGCTCGCCGCGCAGCCAGCGGTAGTCGCAGGCGCGCTGCACGCGGCCCTGAACATCCTGGAAGGTGTCGTTGGCGCCCTGCAGGGAGCGCAGCAGAGAGAGGGTGCGCAGTATCACGGTGTCGCCTCGTGGTGGACGCCGTCATCTTCCCGGCTGGCTGTTATCCATGCAAGCAAGAAGAGCCGCTCGAGGCTTCCCGACGACAACTCTACGAGGAGGCGCTGTAAATACCTCCCTGTACGCTACCGACGCCATCCCTGGCGTAGGACCTCCTCTACGAGTTATCCCCGGCGCCTCTCACACCAGAGTTTGATACTGACCCTTCACAACGCACACCGCCCGGCCTGGGGCCGGGCGGTGGTCACGCGGGTAACACGCTTCGCGATCAGGCGGTGGCGGGCTGCCCCACCAGCTCCTTGAGCGATTCCTCAATGATGCCAAGACCCTCTTCGAGGATGTCGTCCTCGATGGTCACGGGCATCAAAAAGCGGATGGTGTTGCCGTACAGGCCGCACGACAGCAGGATCAGCCCCTTCGCGCGGGCCTTCTTGCACAGCGCTGCCGCCAGGTCGGCATCCGGCGTGTGCTTGGCCTTGTCGGACACGAGGTCGATGGCCGCCATGGCGCCCATGTTGCGACCGTTGTCGACGCAGTCGAAGTCCTGCTGCCATTGGGCGAAGCGCTTGGCCAGCTTGTCGCCGAGGGCCTGGCTCTTCTCGAGAATGCCTTCCTGCTCGAAGACCTCGAGTACCGCGAGTGTGGCGGCGCAAGACACCGGGCTGCCGGTGTAGGTGCCACCCAGCGAGTTGGGGCCCGAGGCGTCCATGTGCTTATCGGTGCCCACCACGGCGGAGATCGGCATGCCATCGGCCATGCTCTTGGCCATGGTGATGATGTCTGGCTCGACGCCGCTGTGCTCGATGGCGAACATCTTGCCGGTGCGCCCGAAGCCGGACTGCACTTCGTCGATGATCATCAGCATGCCATGCTCGTCGCAGATCTCGCGGATCGCCTTGAGGAAGCTTGTCGGCGCCGGGTAGAAGCCACCTTCGCCGAGTACCGGCTCGAGCACGATGGCCGCGGTGTCACGCGGGTTGGCGTCTGTCTTGAGTGTCATCTTCAGGCCACGCAGCGCTTCATCTTCGCTGACGCCGTGGTAGGGCACCGGGTAGGGGGCGCGGAACACGTTGCCCGGCATGCTGCCGAAATCGCCGGCGTAGGGGGCGACCTTGCCGTTCATGGCCATGGTCATGAAGGTACGGCCGTGGTAGCCGCCGTCGAAGCAGATCACGTTGTTCTTGCCAGTGGCGGCACGCGCGATCTTCACGGCGTTTTCCAGCGCCTCGGCACCTGAGTTGGCCAGCATCACCTTGGCATGGCCGCGCACCGGCGTCACCTGGCTCAGTTTCTCGGCCACCTTCACGTAACCTTCGTAGGGCATCACGGTCTGGCAGGTGTGCATCACACGGTCAAGCTGGTCCTTGACCGCCTGCACGACCTTCGGATGGCGGTGCCCGATGTTGAGCACGCCGATGCCGCCGGCGAAATCGATGATCCGGTTGCCATCGGCATCCCAGATCAAGGAGTTTTCGGCACGATCGGCAAAGGCGGTGGCGGGGCTTGCCGCGCCTTTGGCCACATAGCGTGTCTTGAGTTCGTTGAGTTCTGCATTGTTCATTAGCTGACTCCAGTTGATGGATGGCGTGCGATCACAGGCCGCCGACACACACGTATTTTAGTTCAGTGTACTCATCCAGGCCGTGGCGCGACCCTTCGCGACCCAGCCCCGATTCCTTGACGCCACCGAACGGCGCGAGTTCGGTGGAAAGAATGCCTTCATTTACCGCTACCATGCCATACTCCAGGCCTTCCATGACATGCCAGATGCGCCGGTAGTCGCGGGCATAGAAATAGGCGGCCAGGCCGAACTCGGTGGCGTTGGCCATGGCAATCGCCTGCTCGTCGGTGTCGAAGCGGAACACCGGGGCCAGCGGTCCGAAGGTCTCCTCGCGGGCGACGCGCATGGCATCGGTGACATCGGCGATCACCGTGGGCTGGAAGAAGGTGCCGCCCAGTGCGTGGGGCTCGCCGCCGCAGACCAGACGCCCGCCCTTTTCAAGGGCATCGGTGATGTGCGACTGGACCTTTTCCACCGCTGCCTGGTTGATCAGCGGCCCCTGCTGCACGCCATCTTCCAGGCCATTGCCGACCTTCAGCTCGGCAACCCGGGCGGCCAGCTTCTCGACGAAGGCGTCGTACACCGAGGCCTGCACCAGCAAGCGGTTGGTGCACACACAGGTCTGGCCGGAATTTCGGTACTTGGAGGCGATAGCACCTTCCACGGCGGCATCCAGATCAGCATCGTCGAAGACGATGAACGGGGCATTGCCACCCAGTTCCATGGAGGCTTTCTTCACGGTGCCGGCGCACTGGGCCAGCAACCGCTTGCCAACGGGGGTGGAGCCGGTGAAGGAGACCTTGCGCACGCGCGGGTCGGTGGTCAGCACCTCGCCGATCTCGGCGGGGCGGCTGGCGGTGACCACATTGATCACCCCGGCGGGGAAGCCGGCCTGCTCGGCCAGGCGTGCCGCCGCCAGGGCGGTCAGCGGGGTGGCCTCGGCGGGCTTGATCACCACCGGGCAGCCAGCGGCCAGGGCAGGCGCGCACTTGCGGGTGATCATCGCCAGCGGGAAGTTCCACGGGGTGATGGCAGCCACCACGCCGATCGGCTCGCGCATCACCAGGATACGCTTGTCGACGCCATGGCTTGGCAACGTCTCGCCAGCCATGCGCTTGGCTTCCTCGGCGTAGTACTCGACGAATGATGCGCCGTAGGCCACTTCGCCGCGCGACTCGGTCAGCGGCTTGCCCTGTTCCAGGGTCATCAGCCGGGCGAGGTCTTCCTGATGCGCCATCAGCAGGTCGAACCAGCGACGCAGCAGGGCGGCGCGCTCCTTGGCGGGCACGCGGCGCCATGTGGGCCAGGCGGCATCGGCGGCGGCGACAGCATCACGGGCATCATCGGCGTTGAGGTCGGGTACCTCGACCAGCGTCTCGCCGTTGGCGGGGTTGGTCACCGCGAAGCGGTGCTCGCCATCACGCCACTTACCGGCGATGAAGGCCTTGGGAATCAGGATATCGGGCAGGGTGACCATACAGGCCTCCAACAGTAATGATGTCATTCTTGACGCAGTGTGCATTATTTAAAACGCCTCGCCAAGTCCTTCCCATCGCTTGCCGACGCCAATCACTTCGAGGCGGATTTCCCGCTTCAACCCATCGGCGCGAGGCGCGCTTTGGGCTACACTGGTGCGCCAAAAAAATGTTCCCCGGTAACCGTCGGCACTGGTGTTTTCGTTAAAGCGCCCCAGACCGCGTGCCGACTGCCATATTCCGCAAGTCGAGGTGAGCCTTGGTCGATCCCCTGAACGCCTGGTGGGCCCAGCAACTGGTGCTGTGCGGTTGGGCCTTCACGCCCGACCCGTTGTCCGTGGCGCCGGCGTCCGCCGTCACGCGTCTTGCCGCCCTCGGCGTGGCCGATCGCGGAGAACTGGGCTGGCACCTGGTGGAGTCGTTGGGCGTCGGTGGCACCACTTCCGACCCTTCGCGTTTGCTGGCCACTCTCGAACTCGTGGCGCTGGCAGGTTCGGCAGGCTGGCTTTCGATTGCACGCGCCCGTGATTGGGCGCATTGCCTGGCCGGTGAGGTCAGTGCCCGCCATGACGATCTCGATGCCTGGCTGGTGGCATTGCGACGTGCGCGCAGCGCGGAAGGCTGGGTGCGTGGTGATGATGGCTTCATGGAGGCGTGTGAGGCGTTGTCGACCCTCGAGCGTGATGGCGACGGCATCACCTGGGATCACCTGGGTGAGTGGCTGGCGATTCACGACCGCCCCCTGGCTTTGTGGCCAGGTGAAGGCGAGTCCCAGGTCTGGCGGCTGCGCGCAGGGTTTGCTCCGGTGGTCGAGCTGCCGGCTCAGGCCAGTGATTGGGCGGGACTTGCCAAATGGCTTGGCGATGCTTGGCAGATCCATGACCGTGATGACTTGTTGCGAGCACTGTTGTGGCTTGGCGCCCAGGGCGACCGCCAGGGCTGGGATCTCGATGCCACGCGGCTGCTGGAGGTGGATGCCGCTGGCCGTCAGGCGTGGCTAGAACAATTGGCAGGTGATGAGCGGTCGTTTGGACGCGTGATGCTGGATTTCATCGAGCATGGCGAGCCCCTTGAATGGGCCGCCTGGGATTGGTCAAGGCTGGTCGACCTGGCGTGGGCGGGGGCATGCCTGGGCTGGCTCGATGACACCGAGGCGCATGATTTCGCGCTACATGGTGCCGATCTGCTGTTGCACCGCTACAGCGATTGGGCGGCGATGGCGCGGGCTTGCCAGCGTGGCCGAAGCCTGTTCGAGGGGCGCAACCTGCTGCCAGCGTTCGACACCGACTGGAGGTTGCTGCTGCAGTCACCGGTCAGCCCCTGGCATCGCAGCCTTCAGGGGCTGATCGAGCCCCTTCCACTGGAGCGTTCGCGCCAGGCGATGCGCCGCTGGCGAGCCGACCCACGTCACTGGGTGCTGGCGCTCTCGGCCGTGCGGGAACCGGAACTGGCCGGGCGGCAAGGCGTCAGCACGCCGGTGGCGACCGCGCGACGCGAGGATGCCCGCCAGTACCTGGCCGAGACCCTGGAGCTGCATCCCGACGAGGGTATCGAGGCACTCACGCGTTACTGGCTACCGGCGCAGGCCCATCATCTCAACCAACTGGCAGCGGATGCGCGGCACGCGGCGTTGCCGCCCGCCGAGACGCCATTCGGTCGCGCCGATGCCGACCTGGTGGCGGCGCGCGATGCACTGTCACGCGGCAGCCGTCATGCGGCGACCATACACATGGCCGAAAAGTATGCGTTCTATTTGCAGATGGCCATGGATTGCGAGGGGTTCGATGCGGCGGGCTTGGCGGCGCTTGCCGATGCATTGCGCGGTTCGTTGTGCCACTTCTACCGCGATGCGCGAAGCCTGCTCGAGGCATGGGTCGGCTGGGAGACATTGTTGCCCGAGGAGGGCCAGCCCGTGCTGGTCAACGAAATCCGTTGGCATCTAGAGGACCCGGGCAGCCTGTTCCACTGGCTGGACTGGCGCACGGATGGCTGGCAGGAGCCGGGCCTGCGCCCGAGCCTTGCCCACTTCACCGCGATGTCGCTGGTGGGGCCGTTGAACAGCCCGGCGTGGAGCCTGCCGCATCGCGAGAGCGAGCGCGAGTGCGTGTCGATCCTTGAATGGGTGGATGGCCACTATGGCCTGCATGGCGCCGAGGAACTGGCCGACTTCCTGGATTTCCTGCTCGAGGCGGGGGACCGGCAGGAGTACCAGATCAACTATGCGCCCTATACCCTCAACGAGGCGCGGCTGGGCTCCGAGATCGCCACGATGCTGAGCGGTGACTGCAACGAGGAAGAGCGCACACATTTGTTGCGCCTGCAGCGCGTGCGCGACAACGAGGATAGTTGCAACGACATCGACATGGCGGCATGGGATGTCGCCCAAAGTGTCGACCTGGCCATCGCCGCCAGGCAGCTGGGCTGGCTGGATGAGTCGGCCTTTCTCGCCGTCCTCGAGCGCGCTCACGCACTGGCGGCTGCTCACTATGCCGGCTGGGAGGAATATGCGCGGGGACTTTACGCGGGCTTTTCCTTTTTCATGGGCGAGACCCCGGAGCGCGAAGTATTTCTGGCCAGTTTCCGCCAGGCGCTGGTGGCTTGGCTGAGCGCCACGCCCGCGCTGGCAGGCCCCTGGGCGAGCCTGGATTTCCCCGGCGCGCGACCGCGGCACTGGGCGCCGATGCATATCGACACCCTGCCGGGAGACACGCGCACTTGGCACTAAGACTAACCGGTCACTCATACTAACCAGGCACTAATACTATGCAGATTTGGTGGGTGTGATATACAGGACTCGCCAAGCTGTTGAAATCTGGTTTATAGTCAATCTGTTTATATAGGGCTCCGCCTGTCTGGAGCCACTGACATTTAGCGAGCCGCCGACAGGCCGCTCTGGCAGTGATACCGATCCCGGCACCACTACCACAGCGACAAACCTGGGCATCGTGACATCGCGCGTCACGAGCACGGGGCGGCTCAGGGAACGAGGTCGCTGTGCATGATCGTCACTTCAACGTGTCGTGTGCTTTCTGTTGTTGTCGCTTTGACAGTGCTTTCCGGCTGTGCGGCTACGCCGCAAGATCACGGTGCAAACACAACCCAGGATGATTATTTCTCCCGTAAGCTCCCTGGGCTGCCAGGTGAGTGGGACCCGATGATGTCGCATGTCGACAACCCGATTCTCGAGGCCCGCCGCCTCGGCGATCCTCCCCCGGGGCTGGTGCGTGAGGCGTTGCTGGCTCAGCACGACCAATGGGCCGGCACACCCTACCGGCTGGGCGGAACGACGCGACGCGGGATCGACTGCTCGGCACTGGTGCAGCAGATATTCAGTGATACCTTCCTGGTGGACCTTCCACGCACCACCGGCGACCAGGTGCTGGCGGGTGACCAGGTCGCGCGCGAAGAACTCAAGCCTGGCGACCTGGTGTTCTTCCGTCCTCCCGGCGTCTATCGGCATGTAGGTATCTATGTCGGTGACGGGCGCTTCTTCCACGCGTCCACCTCACGTGGTGTGATGATTTCAGAGCTCGACAACAGCTATTGGCAGCGTTATTACTGGCAGGCCCGTCGTACTCTCGAGCCCACCACCCTGGCGCAGCGCTTGCTGGCATCCCGCGAAGGCTGAGGTCGGCTGGTCGGCTCACTCGTGGTGGATGTCCTATGATCGAGTCCCATAGCCGCGCCTGGTGGCGCGCCACCCTGGCCCTGTGTCTAGGGTCGTTTCTGGTATTCATCAACCTCTACGCGCCTCAACCGCTGCTACCGGCGTTGCGTGAGGCCTACGGCGTGTCCACGCTGGTCGCGGGTCTGGTCATGTCCGTTTCGACCCTGGCGCTTGCCGTGTCGCTTCTGGTGTTCGGCCCGCTGTCGGACGCGATTGGTCGCGGAGCGATCATGCGCATCACGTTGCTGGTGGCCGGTTTGCTGTCGCTTGCTATCTCGATGGCGCCCAACTTCGAGACGTTGCTGGTGCTCCGTACCCTGCAGGGATTCATGCTGGGTGGGCTGCCGGCGGTGGCGATTGCCTGGATGGGCGACGAGTTCGATCGCCCGGCACTACTCACTGCCGTAGGGCTCTACATCGGCGGCAATACCCTGGGCGGCATCGGTGGGCGCGTGATAGGCGGTGCGGTGGCGGAAATCAGCAGTGCCTCGGCGAGCTTTCTGGTGGTGGGGCTAATGACGCTGGTCGGTGTGGCCGTGTTCTGGCGCTTGCTTCCCCGTGCGCAAGCCTTCACGCCGCGGCCCTTCGAATTGCGTGGTGCACTGGGCGATTTGCTGGCGCATCTGCGTAATCCCATGCTGCTGGCGGCCTATCTGCTTGGCGGGTTGAATTTCCTGATCTTCATCAACCAGTACAGTTACCTCACCTTTCGCCTGGCCGAAGCGCCATTCGGGCTGGGGTCGAGGTTTCTGGGATTGATCTTCGTGACCTACCTGGGTGGCACCCTGGGCTCGATGCTCTCGGGACGTCTGGCCAGGTTCCTGCCACAGCCGCTGTGCATGATGATCGGCGTCATGATCCTGATGGGAGGCACGCTGGTGACCCTGGCAGGTTCGCTCGGCTGGATCATTACCGGTCTCACCATCAATGCCTTCGGCTTCTTTCTCGCTCACTCAATGGCATCCAGCTGGGTGAGTCGCCACGCCCACATGGCCCGCGGCAGCGCCTCCGCGCTCTACCTGGTGTTCTACTATTGCGGGGCGAGCCTCGGTGGGCTGTGGCTGGAACCCTTCTGGCACCTGGCGGGATGGCCCGGGGTGACGATCGGCTCCTGGTTGGTGCTGATCGTTACCCTGGGAATCGCTGCCTGGCTATGGCGCCAGGAGCGCCACCTCGACGCCCGTTGAGTTGCATGGGTGGTTCAGCGTGCCACGCTCACTTCACCGCCGAGGCCACCGGCTTCTTCGCCCCAGACTTCCTCGAGGCGTTCGGTGCGACGGCATGATGACTTGTAGAACTTGTAGCGCACCGGGTTCTTGCGGTAGTAATCCTGGTGGTAATCTTCGGCCGCATAGAACGCCTCGAAGTCATTGATCTCGGTGGCGATCTCGCGGTCGAAACGCTCGGCGACCTCGTCAAGACTGGCGTTGGCCATGGCTCGTTCATCTTCATTCATCGGGAATAGTGCACTGCGGTAGGGTGCGCCGACGTCGCAGAACTGTCGGTTTTCCGCGAACGGGTCGATGTTGCGCCAGAACACATGCAGCAGAGTCTCGTAATCGACGACTTCGGGATCATACTCTACCTTGACCACCTCGATATGACCGGTGCCGCCCGCCACTACCTGGTTGTAACTGGGATTTTCCACCTCGCCGCCGCTGAAGCCCGATGTGGTGGATATCACGCCTTCCACTGGGTCGAAAGCTTCCTCGACGCACCAGAAGCAGCCGCCGCCGAACACCGCCTCGGCCGTGTCATGGTCATCGGCCAAGGCAATGCTGCCGAGACCCAATGCGCAGGGCAGTGCGAGTGCCGCCGTCCAACGGCGATCAGATAAGCGCTTGATAATTGAAAAGGGCATGGGATTGGCTCCATCGATTGGGTCTGGACCCTTTGAGGTTGTCGCGTAACAAGGGTTCCGTACAAGATTTGTAAAAATATCATGTCTGTCGGCGGTCCCTGATTGTAAGGTAACGCAGAACCGGACGACTCTAAGGGCATGTTCATCCTTCACCAGTCAGTCGTCCAACTCTCCTGGAGCCTTACGTGACAAGACGTCGATTATTTCTGATTGCAGTGATTGCCGCGGCGGTGGCGATGTTTTTTGTGAGTGGCGCCAATGAGCTGCTGACCCTCGAGAACCTCAAGGCTGAGCAGTCGCGCTTCCAGGTGTGGTTCGCCGAGGAGCCGTTGACGGTGGCCGGCGGCTTCTTCGTCATCTACGTGGTGATGGCCGGGCTTTCACTGCCGGGGGCTACGCTTCTCACCGTGCTTGGTGGTGCGCTGTTTGGCCTGGGCTGGGGGCTTCTCATCATCTCCTTCGCCAGTGCCGTGGGCGCCACGGTTGCGGCGCTTATCGCGCGAACCCTGGCGCGTGGCCCACTGGAAACGCGTTTCGCTCCTCAGCTCGAACGCATCAATGCAGGCATTCAACGGGAAGGCGCCTTCTACTTGTTCACCCTGCGCTTGATACCGCTGTTTCCGTTCTTCGTCATCAACCTGGTGATGGGCCTTACGCGGATGCGCCTTGCGACCTTCTACTGGGTAAGCCAGCTCGGCATGTTGCCGGGCACGGCGGTATTCGTGAATGCCGGGCGTGAGTTGGGCAGCCTGGAATCCCTGGGAGGCATCCTGTCAACGGGACTGATCGGCTCCTTTGTATTGATCGGTTTGTTCCCGTGGCTGGCGCGTGGCCTGGTCGCCCTCGTCGAACGTCGCCGCCTGGCGCGGCAGTATGACCGGCCGGCGCACTTCGATCATGACATCGTGGTGATCGGCGGTGGTTCGGCGGGTCTTGTGGCCAGCTACATCGCCGCCGCCGTGAAGGCCAGGGTGGTACTGGTCGAGCGCGACCGCCTGGGTGGCGACTGCCTGAATACCGGCTGTGTGCCCTCCAAGGCATTGATCCGTGCCGCGCGGCTGGCGCAGGAGGTGCGCGGGGCCGAGCGCTACGGCATCCATGCTGGCGAGCCGCGGGTCGATTTCCCGGAGGTAATGGCGCATGTTCATCGGGCGATTCGCGACGTCGAACCCCACGACAGCCGCGAGCGCTACGAGGGACTGGGGGTGGACGTATTGGAGGGTAGCGCCCGTCTGGAAGACCCGTGGCGGGTGCGTGTCTCAGGCGCCGGTGGCGAGCATGTGCTGACCACGCGGCATGTGATCATCGCCAGCGGTGCGCGGCCAAGGCTGCCGGCCCTTCCCGGGATTGAGGACATCGAGGTGCTGACCTCCGATAACCTGTGGCAACTCGATGAGCTGCCGGGGCGCCTGGTGGTGTTGGGGGGCGGTCCGATCGGTTGCGAGCTCGGCCAGAGCTTTGCGCGGCTCGGCAGCCAGGTCAGTCTGGTGGAAATGGGCGATCAGTTGCTGCCTCGCGAGGATGCCGATGTCGCCCATGAACTCGAGTCGCGCCTGCAGGGGGAGGGGCTTGGCCTGTGGCTTGCCACCCGTGCACTGCGGGTCGAGGCCGCCAGGCCCGGCGAGGGTGCCATGCACCGGCTGGTGGTGGAGCGCCACGAGCCTGACGGGGAATCGCGCATCGAGACACTGCCCTTCGATCGCCTGCTGGTGTCAGTGGGGCGCCAGGCGAACGTAGCGGGCATGGGCCTTGAGGCGCTGGGTGTCGAGACACGTGATAACGGCACCCTTGATGTCGACGGTTTCCTGCAGAGCGTGCTGCCCAATGTCTGGGCCTGCGGCGATGTGGCGGGTCCCTATCAGCTGACGCATGCCAGTGCCCACCAAGCCTGGCATGCCACGGTCAATGCGCTGTTCGGTGAGTTCAAGCGCTTCCGGGTCAGTTATCGGGCGCTGCCGGCGGTGACCTATTGCGACCCCGAGATCGCCAGGGTCGGCCTCAATGAGCGGGAAGCGGGCGAGCAGGGTGTAGCGTTCGAGGTCACCCGCTATGCACTGGCCGAGCTCGATCGGGCGATCGCCGATGGGCTCACCGAAGGCTTCGTCAAGGTGCTGACGGTACCCGGCAAGGATCGCATTCTCGGTGTCAGTATCGCCGGCCATGGGGCGGGTGAGATGCTTGCCGAATTCACCCTGGCGATGACCCATGGCATCGGCCTCAACAAGCTACTGGGTACCGTGCATCCGTATCCGACCTGGTCCGAGGCGGCCAAGGCTAGCGCCGGAGTGTGGAAGAATGCTCACAAGCCCGAGCGTGTGTTGGGCCTGCTCGAACGCTATTTCGCCTGGCGACGGGGTGGTTCGGCAGGCCGGCGGAGCGCTCCTTCATCAGTCGATGCCCGCAGGAGGTGAAATGCTCGATCGCTGGACCATGCCGCTGACCCAGATGCCTCTCTCGCGAATGGCTGCTGGGTTGGCGTCGCGACGGGTAACGCCCAATCAGGTCACGGTTGGCGCCTTTGTGGTCGGCATGCTGGCACTGCCGCTGTTGGCCATGGAGTGGTATCTCGCCGCCCTTGTGGTCATTCTGCTCAATCGGCTCGGCGACGGCCTGGATGGCAACCTGGCCAGGCACACGGGCACCCAGAGTGATGCGGGAGGGTTTCTCGATATCGGTCTGGATTTCGTCTTCTATGCCGCCGTGGTGCTGGGGTTCGCCCTGGCCGACCCCGAGGCCAACGCCCTGGCGGCGGCCTGGCTGCTGTTTGCCTTTATCGGCACCGGGACCTCTTTCCTGGCCTTTGCCATCATGGCCACCCGCCACGGGCTTACCCGGCCTGCATTCCAGCGCAAGGCCTTCTATTACCTGCATGGGCTCACCGAAGGCACCGAGACGATCCTTGCCTTCGTGGCGTTCTGCCTGTGGCCTGCGCACTTCGTGTGGCTCGCTGGCGTATTCGCTGCAGCGTGCCTGATCACCACTGCGACCCGTTTGTGGGGCGGGTATGGGACCCTGGTGCGCATTGAAGCGGCGTCTCGGAAGGCGGGGGATGGAGTCAGTTTGAATGACAGCGTTTGAATGACAGCGAAAGAAGGGCGTGAAGGCCCGCGGGAAGATTCACGACAGCCGCCTAGGTGTACCTTAAGGTTTCGACACAAGCGGGTCTTGCACAAGCAGGTTTCAGCACAAGCAGGTTTCAGCACAAGCAGGTTTGAGCACAAGCAGGTTTGAGCACAAGAAAGGGGCAGCCCAGTGGCTGCCCCTTTCGCATTCAGGCGTTCGATCCATCAGGGGATCAGTGTTCGTGTCCGCCTTCGCCATGCACGTGGCCGTGCTCGACTTCTTCTTCGCTGGCTTCGCGCACCGAGTCGATCTCGACGGCGAAGTTCAGGGTCTGGCCTGCCAGCGGGTGGTTACCATCGACGGTAACGGTGTCACCTTCGACCTGGGTCACGGTGACCATCAGCGGGCCGCCCTGGGTCTGGGCCTGGAACTGCATGCCAGGCTCGATGCCTTCGACACCCTGGAAGGCGTCGCGCGGTACTTCCTGAACCAACTGGTCCTGCTTCTCGCCATAGCCTTCGGCAGGCTCGACGGTGGCGGTAAGCTTGTCGCCGGCGGCGCGACCTTCAAGCTCCTTCTCGAGGCCCGGAATGATGTTGCCGGCGCCGTGGAGGTACGTCAGTGGCTCGCGGCCTTCCGAACTGTCCAGCACCTCACCTGCATCGTTGGTCAGGGTATAGTGGAACGCAACAACGGAATTCTGCGCAATCTGCATTGATGAACCTTTCGGTGAGTGCATGTCCAGACAATGGTAACGCGACAGAAGGGGGGCTGTCAGGGGCATGGATGATTTTCAGGATATCTTGATATCGGCTGAAGACGCTTCACGAACGCGCACGGCGCGGGTGAGAGAACGTCGTGACGGTTGCGTCGCCCCCACTGCCGGAGCTAACCTGTCCAGCGACTTTTCAACGTTGAATACCTCCTTCTGCACCCCTTTCGAAATCTCTTCCTACTGGAGACCGACCCATGACAGAAATCGTGATCTGGCTGATCGCATTCGCCGCGATTATCGCAGTGACCATGCGGCGCTGGGCGGCTGTGAGCCCGGGCCTCGACCGGATGCTGCCGGCCGTGATGAAGACCCATGGCGACAACGCCGTGGTGTGGAGCCTGGCCTTGGCGGTGCTTGGCGCCACTACGCTGGTGCGGCCCGTGGATGTCTTGCTCACCGTGATCGTGATCGCCATCATCGGCCTGGTGGTCGCGAAGCTGGCCGGCATGGCTTCCGGAAAGCTGGATTCCCGCTGAGAATCGGCTTGGCTTGAAGCGCAACGACAGAGGCCCGCGGAGCGATCCGCGGGCCTCTGTGTTTCAGAGCATTGATGGCAGGCCTTTAGCCGGTGCTCAGTACGGCGCGACACTCAGGTTGCCGCCGCTGCCAATCAGGCGCACGCGCTGGCCCACCTGGAAGGCCTGGTCGGCCTTCTGCACGACCACCACGTTCATGCCGTCGTCGCGGCGGATCTCCATTTCCCAGGCGCGAGTACGGTTGGCGGATTCCTCGATCCTCGAACCGGCCACGGCACCCCCGAGTGCGCCGGCGACGGTTGCCAACTGACGGCCGGAGCCACCACCCACCTGGTTGCCCAGCAGGCCGCCGATCACCGCACCACCCCCCGTGCCCAGCGCACCGCCCGCGCGACTGTCGGCCTGGATCTGTACCTGGCGCAGCGCGGTGATGGTGCCAAAGGTCACGGTCTGTGACGTCTGCGCCTGATTGCCTCGGTAGACATTGCCACCCATGGTGGATGTGTTAGCGCAACCGGCAAGGGTCAAGGTACCGATCACGATAATGGGAAGAAGATATTTCATGAGAACCTCCTGAGGGGTAATGGCGAAGCGGTGTTCGAGTTCCAGCGAAAAACGCTAGAGAATCATCCTGGCTATCGAGCCGTGAACGCTGTCCGCCGACATCCTGTCATGGCGTGGTGAGTCAAGGGAAGTTGGGGAACACTGTTAAGACCAGCCGTAGTCGAGCTAGTGCCCGTCATTCTAAGGCCGAAATAGATCAAGAAATGTGAAACTATAAAAATACGCACCAGTAGACTGCGAATCCACGAAAAAGGGGAGGCCAAGGCCTCCCCCGAAGGTTCCAGTCAGTCTGCCGTGATGGCCAGGTTCGCGTCACCCGCTCGGCTCAGCCAAACTGGTTCATGGTGTTGTCCTTGCCGCCGGCCTTGAGTGCCGCCTCGCCGTGGAAGAACTCCTTGTGGTCGTCACCGATATTGGAACCGGCCATGTCCTGGTGCTTGACGGTGGCGATGCCTTCGCGCAGCTCACGGCGCTGCACGCCCTCGACGTAGGCCAGCATGCCTTCTTCACCGAAGTAACCCTTGGCCAGGTTATCGGTGGACAGGGCCGCGGTGTGGTAGGTCGGCAACGTGATCAGGTGGTGGAAGATGCCGGCTTCGCGAGCGGCATCGCGCTGGAAGTCACGGGTCCACTGGTCGGCCAATTGGCCAAGCTCGGTGGCGTCGTACTCGGCGCTCATCAGGCCGGCGCGGTCATACGCCGAGACATCCTTGCCTTCGGCCTGCCAGGCATCGAACACCTGCTGGCGGAAGTTCAGGGTCCAGTTGAACGAAGGCGAGTTGTTGTAGACCAGCTTGGCATCCGGCACCACGTCACGAATGCGGTTGACCATGCTGGCGATCTGGCCGACATGGGGCTTTTCGGTCTCGATCCACAGCAGGTCGGCGCCGTTCTGCAGGCTGGTGATGCAGTCCAGTACCACGCGATCCTCGCCGGTACCCGGCTTGAACTGGTAGAGCCCGGAGGCCAGACGCTTCACCTTGACCAGCTTGCCATTTTGCTTGATCACCACATCGCCGTTGTCGATATCGGTGGCCGCGGTGATCTCCTCGCCATCCAGGAAGCTGTTGTACTGGTCACCCAGATCACCCGGCTCCTTGGTCACGGCGATCTTCTGGGTAAGGCCGGCACCCAGTGAGTCGGTGCGCGCGACGATCACACCATCTTCGATACCGAGCTCCAGGAAGGCGTAACGCACGGCGTTGATCTTGGCCAAGAAGTCCTCATGGGGCACGGTGACCTTGCCGTCCTGATGGCCACACTGCTTCTCGTCGGACACTTGATTCTCGAGCTGGATGCAGCAGGCGCCGGCTTCGATCATCTTCCTGGCCAGCAGGTAGGTCGCCTCGGCGTTGCCGAAACCGGCGTCGATATCGGCGATGATCGGCACCACATGGGTTTCGTGGTTGTCGATGCTGGCAATGAGTTCTTCGGCGCGGGCGTTGTCGCCGGCCTTCTGGGCCTCTTCCAGATCGCGGAACAAGTGGTTGAGCTCCCAGGCATCGGCCTGGCGCAGGAAGGTGTAGAGCTCCTCGATCAGGCTCGGCACGGTGGTCTTCTCGTGCATCGACTGGTCGGGCAGCGGGCCGAACTCGGAGCGCAGCGCGGCGACCATCCAGCCCGAGAGATAGAGGTAGCGACGCTCGGTGGTGCCGAAGTGCTTCTTGATGGAGATCATCTTCTGTTGACCGATGAAGCCATGCCAGCAGCCCAGGGACTGGGTGTACTTGGCCGAGTCGGCGTCGTAGGCGGCCATGTCGTCACGCATGATCTTTGCGGTATACCGGGCGATGTCCAGGCCGGTCTTGAAACGGTTCTGGGCGCGCATGCGGGCAACGTTCTCGGGGCTGATGCTGGCCCACTTGCCACGCTGAGCCTCGCGCAGTTGTGTCAGAGCCTTGATATCGTCTTGGTATGACATGTGACCATCCTTCCACTGATTGGGTGAAGTCGTCGGGGCGCTCGCCTGCTGCAAGGTGCATCGTTACAACTGCATCGTAACATCTATGCTGCAAGTGCGAAGTCTTGTCAGGTTCCGCCACAAACCGATGCCTGTCTCTACGGCCTTGGTCGAACCCGTTGGTGGCATGTCGGGTGGTGTTTCACAATACTGTGCCGATTTATCAGCCGTGGTGAAAAACACCCGTTTTATGCTCGCCGTGGTTGACACTATGGCGCAGCATGGCGGGCTTCAACAATTGATACTTGGGGGAAGATGGCGTTGTAACTCGACTACACGACAACGTGATTTGCCCATTGTCGTGTAGTCAACTTTCCGTGGGAGAGAAGGGAGTCGGCGAGTCAATCGGTGAAAATAAGGCGCATGTTGCGATGCGCAATTCCAGCGTCCATGAACTCATTTCCGAAGGCCTGGAAGCCGAGCCGCTGGTAAAAGGGCAGTGCATGTGTCTGAGCCGCCAACTCGACGGCGGGGTGGCCTTCGCGATGCGCCGCGGCGATGGCCGCTCGCATGAGCAGCACGCCGATACCCTGGCCGCGAAGTCCGCTGAGCACGGCGACCCGGCCAATATGGGCATCCGGTAGAAGACGTGCCGTGCCGACGGGCTCGCCAAGGTGCAGGGCGAGGAAATGGCGACAGTCCGCGTCGCGGCCGTCCCATTCCTCATCCCTTGGCACCTGCTGTTCTTCGATGAACACCCGCCGACGTAGCTCGGAGGCCGCTTCTCCAAGCGTTGCCCAGTCGCCCTCCTGGATCACTAGGTCTTCACGAAGCGCAGGCATCTGATCACTCCTCCTCGTCGGCCCAGCCGAGGCTGCCGGCATCGAGCAGGGCGGCAAGCAGTGCCGGCGCACCAGGCCACTCGAGCAGGTCGTCGGAAATGGCCTGGCTGGACGCCAGCGCACGCGCCAGCGGTAGGGCGCAGGTCACCGCGTCGCCATCGGCGAACAGCGTGGCTTGATCGTCGTGTGCGGCGCGCCAGGCGAAGCGCGAGCCCGGGCTTTTCAGCAGTTCTTCGCCGCTGTGTAGTGCGGCAACAAGCGCCTCAGGGTCGGTGGGTGTGTCGTTGGGTACCAGCTGGTCGACGTACTTGGGCTGGGTCATCACCCGGCCGAACCACTGTGCGAGCCTGACGGGATCATCCAGGGTGTCGAGGATCAAGGCGCGCATCCTCTCCAGTGACGCGTCGTCGACCTCGGCCGGATCGGCGGGTGGCGCCATGCCGGCGTCGGAGTAGCGCCTTGAAGCCGGCATGCCCTCGCCGACGAAATCGGCATAGGAGGTGATCGCCTCGTCGGCAGAGGGGGCGCGGAAGCCCACCGAGTAGGTCAGGCAATCAGTGGACTGACTGACCCCGTGGTGCGCCCAGCCTGGAGGAAGATAGAGCATGTCGCCGGGTTCCAGCACCCAGTCATCGCCGGGTTCTACCGCGAAACCCTCCAGAATACGCAGGTCGATGCCGGCGATGATCGGCGCATCCTCGTCCACCTTGCCGCCCAGTTGCCAGCGGCGCTGGCCACTGGCCTGGAGCAGGAATACATCGTATTGATCGACATGCGGACCGACACTGCCGCCAGGCGGAGCGTAGCTGATCATGATGTCATCGAGCCGCCAGCGGGGCAGAAAATCGAAGACCTCGAGCAGCTCCGCCACTTCAGGTACGTAATGGTCCACGGCTTGGACCAGCAGTGTCCAGTCGCGCTCCGGCAGGCGTGCGAAGGTCGCCTCATCGAACGGGCCGTGGCTGACCTGCCAGGGGCCCTGCTTGCCGTGCTCTTCCACCAGCCGCGACTCGATGCCTTCCTCGCAGGCCAGGCCCGCCAGTTCGTCGGGCGTAAGCGGGCTCTCGAATTCGTCGAAGGCGCCACGGATCAGCACTGGCTTCTGCTGCCAGTAGTCGCGCAGGAACTCGGCGGCGCTCAGCCCACCGAGCATCGGCAGGGGGGTATCAGGTGAGCTCATAGTGCTTTGGCCTGCTGGCTGGCATTGCCGATGTAGGTGGCTGGGGTCAGGGTCTTGAGTTCGACCTTGACCTCCTCGGGCAGCGCGAGAGAGTCGATGAAGGCGGCAAAGCCCGCCTGGTCGATGCGCTTGCCGCGGGTCAGCTCCTTGAGCTTCTCGTAGGGCTTTTCGATGCCATAGCGGCGCATCACGGTCTGGATCGGCTCGGCGAGCACTTCCCAGCTGGCATCGAGGTCCTCGGCGATGCGGCCCGGGTTGGCCTCAAGCTTGCCAATGCCTTTCAGCGCTGCCTCGTAGGCAATCAGGCCATAGGCCAGGCCCACGCCGAGGTTGCGCAACACCGTGGAGTCGGTGAGGTCGCGCTGCCAGCGAGAAATCGGCAGCTTTTGCGCCAGATGGCCGAGGATCGCGTTGGCAAGGCCCAGGTTGCCCTCGGAATTCTCGAAGTCGATCGGATTGACCTTGTGCGGCATGGTGGAGGAGCCGATCTCGCCCGCCACGGTGCGTTGCTTGAAGTAGCCAAGCGAAATATAGCCCCATACATCGCGGTCGAAGTCGATCAGGATGGTATTGAAGCGACACACGGCATCGAATAGTTCGGCGATGTAGTCATGGGGCTCGATCTGGGTGGTGTAGGGGTTGAAGGCAAGCCCCAGGCCCTCGACGAAGGTGTGGGCATTGGCTTCCCAGTCGATATCCGGGTAGGTGGCCAGGTGGGCGTTGTAGTTGCCAACCGCACCGTTGATCTTGCCCAGTATCTCGGCGTTCTCGATCTGCTTGAGCTGACGGCGCAGGCGATAGGCGACGTTGGCCATCTCCTTGCCAAGGGTGGTGGGGCTTGCCGTCTGGCCGTGGGTGCGTGAGAGCATCGGCAGATCGGCATGTTCGGCGGCGAGCCTTGCGATCTGGTCGGCAACCTGGCGCATCACCTGCAGCAGGCTTCCCAGGCCATCGGTGAGCATCACGCCATGCGAGAGATTGTTGATGTCTTCGCTGGTGCAGGCGAAATGCACGAATTCGGTGATCGCATGCAGTTCCGGCAGTGCTTCGATGCGCTCCTTGATGAAGTACTCCACCGCCTTGACGTCGTGGTTGGTGGTGCGCTCGATCTCCTTGATGCGCTGGGCGTCGTCGACCGAGAACTCCCGGATCATGGTCTCGAGGAAGGCCGTTGCCTCGGCGGAAAGCGGTGGCACCTCGGTGATGCCGGGCAGCTCGGCGAGACGCTGCAGCCAGCGGATTTCGACGATCACCCGGGCGCGGATCAGGCCGAATTCGCTGAAATGCTCGCGCAGCGCGGCGGCCTTGGCGGCGTAGCGGCCATCGACGGGTGACAGGGCGGTCAGGGCGGAAAGGGGGAGGGGAGCGGCTTGCATGGGTCGGGTTCCGAAGCAGTAGAGAGTCGTGGTGGAAGTCGTGGTGGAAAGCCGTGGTAGCGCAGAATAATGGGCCGGCGAGTCGGTGCTTGCGTGGCTCAGCCCAGTTGGTCGACCGCTTTCTTCAGGGCGCCGCGCTGGAAGACCAGTTTCCAGCGCCGCCCGCCTTGCTGGTGCCACAGCAGCGCGAAGCGAATGCCGGCCAGCAGGATGGCGCGCACCCGTTCGGGCATCATGCGGCTTTGCAGAAGCGATGGGTCGCCCTGAACCACGATGCGCGTCTTGAGCGTGGAAAGCGTCTCTTGATAGGCCTCGCCCAGGCTTGCAATGACATTTTCGTGGGTCTCACCGAAATGCTCGGCCTGGCCTTGGATACGTGTCAGCCGAGTGCCGAGGTCGCTCATCATCGCGTCATTGGTGCGCAGCTTGTTCATCAGCAGCAACAGTGAAAAGCCATAACGAAGCACCACCGGGTTGGCCTGCTTGCGGCCGATTACCGCGTCGAGGACCTCGATGCCACGGCGAAGATTGTTGGGATGTCCGCCGTAGATCGCCTCGAAACTTTCCGGGTTGGTGTCTAGCGTGGCGCGGATCAGGGTATCCCAGGCACGCTGGTCGACCTGGCCAGTGCGAGCCAGTTCATCGACCAGGCTTGCGGCCTGGAAAACACCGGCGAGAGCCAGCGCCTGGCGGCTGGTCGGGTCATCGGGAACCCGGTGAATCGGGGTGGAGGCAGTCATGCGCTTCGCTCCGCGGCATTCCAGGTGTCACGGATCACACCGCCGCCCAGGCAGATGTCACCGTCATAGAGGACCAGCGACTGGCCGGGGGTCACGGCACGTTGGGGGTCGCTGAAAAGTATCTCGACACCGCCATCATCGCGAGTGTGCATCCAGCAGGGCACATCGCCCTGGCGGTAGCGGGTCTTGGCGGTGAAGTGACCTTGCGCCGCCGGTGGTTCGCCAGCCACCCAGTCCATTGTCTCGGTGGCCAGGGCGTCGGTGTAGAGCAGCGGGTGGTGCTTGCCTTGCACGGCAATCAGCACGTTGCGCGATAGATCCTTGGCGGCCACGTACCAGGGGTCTTCAGGATGATGTGCCAGCCCACCGATACCCAATCCCTGGCGCTGGCCAAGGGTGTAGTACATCAGCCCCATGTGTTCACCGATCACCTCGCCCTCAGGGGTCTCGATCACGCCTGGCTGCGCCGGCAGGTACTGCTTGAGGAAATCGCTGAAGCGACGCTCGCCGATAAAGCATATGCCGGTGGAATCCTTCTTGCGGGCGGTGGCAAGGCCGTGGCGTTCGGCAATTTCGCGAACCTCAGGCTTTTCCAGTTCACCTACGGGAAACAGGGTGCGCGCGATGGCCGCCTCGGGTACCGCGTGCAGGAAGTAGCTCTGATCCTTGTTGGCGTCCAGGCCCTTGAGCAGGCGCGCGCGGCCCTCGCGGATCCCGCCGCGCACATAGTGCCCCGTGGCGATCTTCTCGGCACCCAGCATCTCGGCGTACTCGAGGAACACCTTGAACTTGATTTCGCGGTTGCACAGGATATCGGGATTGGGCGTCCTGCCGGCGCGGTACTCGGCCAGGAAGTGTTCGAAGACGTTGTCCCAGTATTCGGCGGCGAAGTTGGCGGTGTGCAGCTGGATACCGAGCTTCTCGCACACCGCCTCGGCATCCGCCAGGTCGGCCTTGGCGGTGCAGTACTCGGTGCCATCGTCCTCGTCCCAGTTCTTCATGAACAGGCCTTCGACCTGATAGCCCTGTTCCAGCAGCAACAGGGCGGACACGGAAGAATCGACGCCGCCGGACATGCCGACGATCACCTTGCCTGTGGTGGCGGTCATGGGTGCTCTCGGAATCGGTGAATCACAAATGGGCGGTGATTATACATCACTCGAGCGGGAAGCTCGAAGAGCGGTGCCTCGCGCCTGGAAACTCGACGAACATCCCTCCAGGGGATGGAGGGCCCCATTCGCTTTCCAGCTCGGCGCGAAGCACGGCTAGCGTTCGTGCAACACATTCATGGGAAAGAAGCGTCCGGCTAGGGTGTCGCGAACACGGCGCATCACCAGCGGGCTGCGCATGCGGCCCTGGCGGTCCAGCACTTCCAGCTCGTCGAGGGTCAACCAGTGCACGGCGTGTATGGCCCGGTCGAGCTCGCTGCCGAGATGAGCGAGCGCCATCCCCGAGAAGCCGTGGCTATGAAAGGTCTGGCCATCGGGGGCATGGTAAACGTAGAGGCCGAGATAGTCGGTGAGGCCAACCTGCCAGGCTGTCTCTTCACGCACTTCGCGCAGGGCGGCCTCCTTGATGCGCTCGCCAGGCTCCAGGTGCCCAGCGGGTTGGTTGAACAGGGTATGTGGGCCTCCGCGGTCTTCCTCGACCATCAGGAAGGCTCCGGCGCGCTCCACCACGCTTGCGACAGTGACATTGGGGTGCCAGCGGTTCATCTGCGTCCTCGTCCATTATTTGCAGTGGCCTTGCCGGTCCGGGGCTTGCGTTTCTGCGAGCCTGGCGGTTGGCGTCCGGCGGGCGGAGCCGGGGCATGCAGTGTTTCCCGGCGCCATTCTCCGGGCGCCAGGTCAGCGAGCCGCCACGCGCCGATGGCGACTCGCACCAGGCGCAGCGTTGGATGGCCGACATGGGCCGTCATGCGGCGAACCTGGCGATTGCGCCCTTCGCTGACCGTCATCTCCAGCCAGGTGGTGACCGGGTGACGCTTCGGGTCCAGTGGTGGTGTGCGTTCGGGCAGTCCACTGGCCTCGAGCCGACGTACCTTGGCGGGAAGGGTCGGACCATCCTTCAGCTCGACACCTCGCCGCAACGCCGCCAGGGCGTGCTCACCCGGAATTCCTTCCACCTGTACCCGGTAGGTCTTGGGCTGCTTGTGTCGCGGGTGGCTGATGCGGTGTATCAACTCGCCATCGTCGCTGAGCAGCAGCAGTCCTTCTGAATCGTAGTCGAGCCGCCCCGCGGCATACACACCGGGCACGCCAATGACATCGGCAAGCGTCGCTCGTCCATCCTTGTCAGTGAACTGGGACAGCATGCGGTAGGGCTTGTTCAGCAGGTAGAGGATGCTCATGGGCCAAGCTTACCGGTAAGCCGGACAGGATGGCAGGGGGGAGCCTTCTAGCGTGTCAGCCATATTGCGCATACGCCGGGTCGGGGTGGCTGGTATAATGTTCCCGCTCTCCGGGAGAGCTTCGTTCTGACGAGGCCTGCCGAGACTCCGCCACCGGTGCGATGTCGCGCGCATCCCTGCCGGATCACAACATGGGGAGAGCAACACGGGGTCCCCCATTCCAGTCATCGTCAGCGCGCGCCAGCGGTACCGTTCCTGCTGTCGCAGCGACCAGAGAGATCAACGCAACCATGTCCAAAACGCCGAAGATTATCTACACGTTCACCGACGAAGCGCCTGCGCTGGCGACCCACTCGCTGCTGCCGATCATCGACGCCTTCACCGATGCCGCCGGCATCGAGGTGGAGACCCGCGACATCTCCCTTGCGGCGCGGATCCTCTGCCAGTTCCCCGACTACCTGGGCGAGGACAAGCGCGTCGAAGATCATCTGGCGGAGCTTGGCGCCCTGGCCAAGACGCCGGAGGCCAATATCATCAAGCTGCCCAACATCAGCGCCTCCGTACCGCAGCTGCGCGCGGCGATCAAGGAGCTGCAGGGCCAGGGCTACCCCTTGCCGGATTACCCGGACGAGCCGGCAAGCGACGAAGAGCGTGACATCAAGGCGCGCTACGACAGGACCAAGGGCAGCGCCGTCAACCCGGTGCTGCGCGAGGGCAATTCCGATCGCCGCGCGCCCAAGGCGGTCAAGGAATACGCCCGCAAGTACCCGCACCATATGGGCGAGTGGAGCCAGGCCTCGCGCACCCACGTTTCGCACATGCATGGCGGCGACTTCTACCACGGCGAGAAGTCGATGACCCTGGATCGCGCCCGCAACGTGAAGATGGAGCTGATCACCGCCAGCGGCGAGACCCGGGTGCTCAAGCCACGGGTCGAGCTGCAGGAAGGCGAGATCATCGACAGCATGTTCATGAGCAAGAAGGCGCTGCTCGACTTCTACGAGCGCGAGATCGAGGATGCCCGCAAGACCGGCGTGATGTTCTCGCTGCACGTCAAGGCCACCATGATGAAGGTCTCGCACCCCATCGTGTTTGGCCACTGCGTGCGGATCTTCTACAAGGAGGCCTTCGCCAAGCACGGCAAGCTGTTCGATGAGCTGGGGGTCGACGTCAACAACGGCATGGCCAACCTCTACGAGAAGATCGACACCCTGCCCGAGAGCCAGCGTGACGAGATTGTCCGTGACCTGCATGCCTGCCACGACGAGCGCCCGGAGCTGGCGATGGTGGACTCGGCACGCGGCATCACCAACTTCCACTCGCCCAGCGACGTGATCGTCGACGCCTCGATGCCCGCCATGATCCGCTCCGGCGGCAAGATGTATGGCGCCGATGGCCGCATGAAGGACGTCAAGGCGGTGATGCCGGAGTCTACTTTCGCCCGTATCTACCAGGAGATGATCAACTTCTGCAAGTGGCACGGCGCCTTCGACCCCGCCACCATGGGCACCGTGCCCAACGTCGGCCTGATGGCCCAGAAGGCCGAGGAGTACGGCTCCCACGACAAGACCTTCGAGGTGCCCGAGGCCGGCGTTGCCAACATCACCGACCTGGACACCGGCGAGGTGCTGCTCACCCAGAACGTCGAAGAGGGTGACATCTGGCGGATGTGTCAGGTCAAGGACGCGCCGATCCGCGACTGGGTCAAGCTCGCCGTGAACCGCTGCCGCGACTCCGGCATGCCGGCGGTCTTCTGGCTCGACCCCTACCGCCCCCACGAGAGCGAGCTGATCAAGAAGGTCCGCACTTACCTCAAGGACCACGACACCGAAGGGCTCGTCATCCAGATCATGTCCCAGGTACGCGCCATGCGCTACACCCTGGAGCGCGTGATCCGTGGCCTCGATACCATCTCGGTGACCGGCAACATCCTGCGTGACTACCTCACCGACCTCTTCCCGATCCTGGAGCTGGGCACCAGCGCCAAGATGCTCTCCATCGTGCCCTTGATGGAGGGTGGCGGTCTGTTCGAGACCGGCGCCGGCGGTTCCGCGCCCAAGCACGTCCAGCAGCTGCTCGAGGAGAACCACCTGCGTTGGGACAGCCTGGGCGAGTTCCTGGCGCTGTGCGCCTCCCTGGAGCACCTCGCCAAGACCTTCGACAACGAGCGTGCCGCTCTGATGGCCGACGCGCTGGACAAGGCCACCGGCCGGTTCCTCGAGGAGAACAAGTCGCCGTCGCGCAAGGTCGGCGAGATCGACAACCGCGGTAGCCACTTCTACCTGGCGCTCTACTGGGCAGAAGCGCTGGCGGCTCAGGACAGGGACGCCGGCCTCAAGGAGCGCTTCGCCCGGCTGGCCGAGACCTTGGTGGCCGAGGAGGCGACCATCATGGAGGAGCTCAACGGCGTCCAGGGGCAGCCGATGGACCTCAAGGGGTACTACCATGCCGACCACGAGCTCGCCCGCTCGGTCATGCGCCCCAGCAAGACCCTGAACGACGCCCTGGCGCTGGTCGCCAAGGCCTGAGGCCAGGAGCCTGTCGGACTTAACGCTGATCTACTGCGAGATCCGGTCTTTCGGCCAATTTCATTCGATCTGATTCGTTAAATAGCGGGCTATTCGCCTCATCAGATCGATAAACTTGTCTCGAAATCCGAATCTCTCGCTACGATCGGTCAAATCCGACAGGCTCCTATCGTTCCTGGCGCATCGTGCCCCCGCGCGGGGCAGACCCTGAAGCCCCCGTCCGCCGCTTGGCGGACGGGGGCTTCATCTTTATGTCGAAGGGGTGGGTGATGGGTCGGATGGGGGGATGATGCTATACTCCGCGCTCCACTGCACACACCACACAGGGGAGTTCTCAATGGGATTCCAGAAAATCGTCGTCCCTGAAGGCGGCCAGAAGATCACCGTCAACGCCGATAACACCCTGAACGTGCCGAACGAGCCGATCATTCCCTTCATCGAAGGTGACGGCATCGGCATCGATGTGACACCGGCCATGAAGATCGCCATCGATGCGGCCATTCAGAAAGCCTACAACGGCGAGCGCAAGATCCACTGGATGGAAGTCTATGCCGGTGAGAAGGCCACCCAGGTCTACGATGCCGACACTTGGCTGCCTGAAGAGACCCTGGAAGCCGTCAAGGACTTCGTTGTTTCCATCAAGGGGCCGTTGACCACGCCGGTAGGTGGTGGCATACGCTCATTGAACGTGGCGCTGCGCCAGAAGCTCGACCTGTACGTCTGCCAGCGTCCGGTTCGCTGGTTCGAAGGCGTGCCGAGCCCGGTCAAGAAGCCCGGTGACGTGGACATGGTCATCTTCCGCGAGAACTCCGAAGATATCTACGCGGGTATCGAATGGAAGGCCGGTACGCCGGAAGCCGACAAGGTAATCAAGTTTCTGCGTGAGGAGATGGGGGTCACCAACATCCGTTTCCCCGAGAATTGCGGCATCGGCGTCAAGCCGGTGTCCGAGGAAGGCACCAAGCGTCTGGTGCGCCAGGCCCTGCAGTACACCGTTGACAACGACCGCGAGTCGCTGACCCTGGTGCACAAGGGCAACATCATGAAGTTCACCGAAGGCTCCTTCAAGGATTGGGGCTACGAGCTCGCCAAGCAGGAATTCGGTGCGGAACTTCTCGATGGCGGCCCGTGGATGCAGTTCAAGAATCCCAAGACCGGCAAGACCATCGTGGTCAAGGACGTGATCGCCGATGCCATGCTGCAGCAGATTCTGCTGCGTCCGGCCGAATACGATGTCATTGCCACCCTGAACCTGAACGGCGACTACCTCTCCGATGCCCTGGCGGCAGAAGTGGGCGGGATCGGCATCGCGCCGGGGGCCAACCTGGCCGATGCCGTGGCGATGTTCGAGGCGACGCATGGCACCGCGCCGAAGTACGCTGGCCAGGACAAGGTCAATCCGGGGTCGCTGATCCTCTCTGCCGAGATGATGCTGCGTCACATGGGCTGGGTCGAGGCCGCTGACCTGGTGCTCAAGGGTATGGAGAAGGCCATCTCCAAGGGCGAGGTCACCTACGACTTCCATCGCCTGATGGACGATGCAAAACTTCTCAAGTGTTCCGAGTTCGGTAAGGCTGTCGCAGACAACATGTAAGTCGTGAGCTGAGCCCGGGGTCCCCGTCCGCCAGCAGGTGGGCGGGGGTCTTTGCTTTGAGACACAGCGACATGAACCCTGTCGGCGCCACGGCGTCCAATCAAAGTTGAGACGATCGAAGGTGACCGGCTTGTCGAGATGGAATGTGGCTCTTATGTTCAATGAAGACAAGGTGACGTGGCGCGACGTGTGGTCCGGCGCAAGCGCTGGCATGACACGCCCGCCCGGCGCCGGTGACCAACCGGGCGAGGAGAGCGACGATGACCTGTCGGTACAGACCGCAGAGCCAGAGCTTGCTCGCCCGCCGATGTACAAGGTGGTGTTGCACAACGATGATTTCACGCCAATGGAGTTCGTGGTCGAGGTGTTGCAGACATTCTTTCACCTGGATAGCGAGACTGCAGTGCAGGTCATGCTGACCGTTCATACCCAGGGCAAGGCGACCTGCGGCATATTTACGCGTGACATAGCTGAAACCAAAAGCCATCAGGTCAATCAATACGCTAGAGAGTGTCAGCATCCGCTGCTATCGGACATCGAAGCAACGGACTGATGACCCCCGGACATGGTCGTACGTAGGGTTTGAGTGGTCGGCCGTTGGCGAGTGTGCTTGCAACGGCGGCAATTGTGCCCGATGTTGATGATGCCGGACCATGAACGATCCGACGCAATGCCCTGGGCGGCAAGAAGGGGACTGCCATGCTGAGCAAAGAACTTGAACTGACCCTGAACACGGCCTTTACCGTGGCGCGCTCCAAGCGGCACGAGTTCATGACCGTGGAGCACCTGTTGCTGGCTCTGCTGGACAACGCCTCCGCGGCCGATGTTCTTAGAGCTTGCGGGGCCAACCTCGACAAGCTGCGGTCCGACCTTCAGGACTTCATCAATTCCACCACGCCGCTGATTCCCGAGGATCAGGGGGATCGCGAGACCCAGCCTACGCTTGGTTTCCAGCGCGTGCTGCAGCGTGCGGTCTTCCACGTACAGTCCTCGGGCAAGAGTGAGGTCACCGGCGCCAACGTGCTGGTGGCAATCTTCTCCGAGCAGGAGAGCCAGGCGGTCTATTTTCTCAAGCAGCAGAATGTGGCAAGGGTAGATGCCGTCAACTACATCGCCCACGGCATCTCCAAGGTGTCCGGCCATGACCAGGCGCCGTCGTCTTCGCCCTCGAGCGATGCGGAGGATGCCGAGGAAGGCAGCAGCGAAAATGGCTCCAACCCGCTGACCGGCTATTCCACCAACCTCAACGAGCAGGCTCGACTCGGCAAGATCGATCCATTGATCGGTCGCGAGCATGAGCTGGAACGCGTCGTTCAGATTCTGGCGCGGCGTCGCAAGAACAATCCCTTGCTGGTAGGGGAGGCCGGCGTCGGCAAGACGGCCATCGCCGAAGGGCTTGCCAAGCGTGTCGTCGAGGAAGATGTGCCCGACGTGATCAGCGATGCGGTGGTCTACTCGCTCGACATGGGCGCACTGCTTGCCGGCACCAAGTATCGGGGTGATTTCGAGAAGCGTCTCAAGAGCTTGCTGGCCGAGCTGCGCAAGCAGCCGAATGCCATCCTGTTCATTGACGAGATCCATACCGTCATTGGTGCGGGTGCCGCGTCTGGCGGTGTGATGGATGCCTCGAACCTTCTCAAGCCACTGCTCTCTTCCGGCGAGCTGCGTTGTATTGGCTCGACCACCTTCCAGGAATACCGTGGTATCTTCGAGAAGGATCGTGCCTTGGCGCGGCGTTTCCAGAAGGTCGATGTGCCAGCGCCTTCGGTCGATGACACCATCCGTATTCTCAAGGGGTTGCGCTCCCGCTTCGAGGAGCACCACCAGCTCAAGTACACCGATTCGGCACTCGAAACGGCGGCGCGTCTGGCGGATCGCTACATCAACGACCGCTACCTGCCCGACAAGGCCATCGATGTGATCGACGAGGCAGGCGCGCATCAGCGCTTGCTGCCGCCCGAAGTGCGTGTCGATACCATCGATGTCGACCAGGTCGAAGCGGTGGTAGCGTCCATCGCACGGATTCCGCCGAAGAGTGTTTCCAGCTCCGATCGCAAGCTGCTCGAAAAGCTCGACCGCGATCTCAAGATGCTGGTGTTCGGCCAGGATGAGGCGATCGATAGCCTGTCTGCCGCCATCAAACTCTCGCGGGCCGGTCTCAAGTCACCCGACAAGCCGGTGGGCAGCTTCCTGTTCGCCGGGCCCACGGGGGTCGGCAAGACCGAGGTGGCTCGCCAGCTGTCGCATATCATGGGCATCGAGCTTGTGCGTTTCGACATGTCCGAGTACATGGAGCGTCACACCGTGTCTCGCTTGATCGGTGCGCCTCCCGGCTATGTCGGTTATGACCAGGGTGGGCTGTTGACCGAGGCGATCACCAAGAACCCCCATTGTGTGCTGTTGCTCGACGAGATCGAGAAGGCGCACCCGGAGGTCTTCAACCTGTTGTTGCAGGTCATGGATCATGGTCGTCTCACCGACAACAATGGCCGCGAGGCGGATTTCCGCCATGTGATCCTGATCATGACCTCCAACGCCGGGGTCGAGCAGGCCACGCGCCGCTCCATCGGCTTCCAGCACCAGGATCATTCCACGGATGCCATGGAGGTGATCCGCAAGACCTTCTCGCCGGAATTCCGTAACCGCCTGGATGGCATTATCCAGTTCCACGCTCTACCCGCCGCGGTGGTGCGCAGCGTGGTGGACAAGTTCCTGGTGGAACTGCAGGCGCAGCTCGACGAGAAGCGGGTTCAACTGGATGTGGACCTGGAGGCACGCGATTGGCTTGCCGTGAAGGGGTACGACCCCGACATGGGCGCGCGCCCCATGGCCCGATTGATCCAGGAGAAGCTCAAGAAGCCACTGGCGGAAATGATCCTGTTCGGCGAGTTATCCGAACACGGCGGGATCGTTCACGTCAGCGTGGAAGAGGGAGAACTGCACCTGTCGACCGAAGCCGAGCTTGCCGACGCGCCCTGAATCGTCGATCCACGGCATGACCACAGCGCCCTGTCATTGACGGGGCGTTGTCGTGTCTGCGGCGTCAGCGGGAGCGGTAGACGATGCGGCCTTTGGTGAGGTCATACGGGGTCAGTTCGACCTTGACCTTGTCACCGGTGAGGATACGGATGTAGTTCTTGCGCATCTTTCCGGAGATATGGGCGGTCACCACGTGACCGTTCTCGAGCTCGACGCGGAAAGTGGTATTGGGAAGAGTGTCGACGATGACGCCTTCCATTTCGATATGGTCTTCACGTGCCATATAGGCGGTTCCTCGCTGATGGTGGTGCGGTACGACACGACTCTGTCGGGCAAGGTGCCAGATGAGCTGTGCCAGAAGAATAGCGCGATATTGTGCCGCATGCCCGCCAGCAAGGCAAAAAAACGCCGTGCCGTAATGCTCACATGGTGATCATGCGGCGCCAGTGACGTCCATCAAGCATCTCGAGTGGCCGAAAGGACTGCTTGTAGTTCATCTTTCGGCAATCACGTATCCAGTACCCCAGGTAGACATGCGGCAGTGATTGTTGTTGCGCCTGGTTGACCAGCGACAGTACCGCGTAGGTGCCGAGCGAGCGCCGAACAAGGGATTCGGCGGGGTCGAAGAAGGTATAGATCGCGGACAAGCCATGTTCGAGCTGGTCGAACGCGGCGACCGCCACCAGCCGACCCTCGAGACGAAATTCGAGCAAGCGGGCATATTCCTGGTCGAGGGTCAGGAAGGTACGGTACTGCTCATGGCTTGGCGGGTACATGTCGCCATCGGCATGCCGGTTGCGAATGTAGTGGGCATACAGGGCATAGTGCTCGGGATCGAATATCGCAGGGCGGATATGCGAAGTGAGGTCGGCGTTGCGCCGTGTCAGCTGGCGTTGCTTGCGGCTGGGGGTGAACTCCGCCACCGGGATTCGCACCGAGATACACGCGCTGCACCCCTCGCAGTGGGGGCGATAGAGATGACGACCGCTGCGCCGGAATCCAAGCAGGGCCAAGGCATCGTAGACACCCCGGCCCGGTGACTCCTGGGGGTCGAGGAACAGCGTCGTGGCCTCGCGCTGTTCAAGGTAACTGCAAGCATGCGGTACGGTGAGGAAAAACCGCAGGTCACGTACCGGCTGCCGGGGTGCATTGCTGCTCACCGCGTGCTTCCCTCCCGCGTGGGGTGTGTCGACAAGCCAGACGAGGTGTCTGATGTCTCGAATGACCAACTGGTCGGCACAAAGCCGAGATCAGCCGATGCGTGGTGCTTTGGGCGACCCAGCCACTTCTCAAGATAGCCGATGAACTCGTGCCGGGCGATATCCCGGGCGCCCAGGCTTTGCAGATGGCGGGTGTGCATCTGGCAATCGATAAGTCGGCCACCACCGGCCTGCATGGCGCGTGCCAGGGTCACCAATGCGACCTTCGAGGCGTCGGCCTCACGTGAGAACATCGATTCACCGAAGAATACCGGGCCAAGTGTTACGCCGTAGAGCCCGCCTACCAGGCGCTTTTCTCGCCACACTTCGACTGACTGGGCTGCACCCAGGCGGTGAAGTTCGGCATAGGCGTGGCGCATGTCGTCGGTGATCCAGGTGCCGGGCTGGTCATCGCGGGGTGCCGCGCAGCCATCGACAACGGCATTAAAAGCCGTGTTGGCGCTGACCGTGAAGCCCGCGTTGCGCATGCGCTTGGCCAGGCTTCTGCGCACGATCAGTTGATCCGGGAACAACACCATGCGTGGATCCGGGCTCCACCACAGGATGGGCTGGTCGTCGCTGAACCACGGGAAGATGCCTCGCTGGTAGGCGGCAAGCAACCAGTCGGCATTGAGTTCGCCGCCGACCGCAAGCAAGCCATCGGGGTCGGTCAATGCCTCGTCCACTGGCGGGAAGTGGATCGGGCGAGGGGCTAGCCAGGGCAACATCGAGCGTGCATCCATGCGGTATGGACTCTACAGTGTGACGCCCGAGGTGCATTGGCTCAAGACACGCTGTGATGGTGGGCTCGAGCTCGGTATGATTGGCGCGACGGAACAGATGGACGCCATGACGGTACGCCACATCAATGGCGCAAGGGGGATCAACGCTTGAGTGTCAACAAGAAGTCCTCGCCACGCAAGGTAAGCGCGGCGAATGCCAAGGAAACGGCAAGGCGTTTCGGCCTGAAGCTGCAAGGCTCGGCCCGCGAGGGCGTTGCGATCGTGCTGCTCGCGACCTGTGTCTTCCTGCTGCTGGCGCTGTTCAGCTTCCAGCCCGCCGACCCCGGTTGGTCGCAAAGCGGGCCTGAGACCAATGTCGAAAACTGGATGGGGCCAATCGGTGCCTGGTTGGCCGATGTTCTCTACTCGCTGTTCGGTGTCAGTGCGCTATGGTGGCCCGGCATGCTCGGCTTCGCCTCCTGGCGGTTGCTGCGCGCCCGCCAAGTACATCTTGAATGGGATGCCACTGCCCTGGCGGTAAGGGGTGGGGGGCTTGTGCTGCTGCTGCTCGGCACCACTAGCCTGGGTGCCCTGCATTTCTACATTCCCCCCGGTGAAACCCCGCTGCCTTATTCGACAGGCGGAATTCTCGGTGAGGGGCTGGCCGGTGCGCTGATACCGATGGTTGGCATCGGTGGTGCCGGGCTGCTGTCCGTAGCCGCCATGTTGTGCGGTTTTCCATTGTTCACCGGCATGTCCTGGTTCACGGTGATGGACGAGCTTGGTCATCGAGCCCTGATGCTGTGGCGCTGGAGCGCCGAGCGGTTTGCCTTCACCCGCGAGCGTGAGGAGGACGACGCCTCGGCGCCCGAGCCCTCAGCGAAGCAGCAAGCCCCTGAATCACAGCACGCTCCCAAGCCACCTGAGACGGACGGTTCTGACGAACAGACGACCGCGCCACGCCGTCGCTGGTGGCAGCGTCTTGTGCCGGGGTCTCGCCGCGTGCCTGACCTGGATGCCGCCGCAGATGCCCGCCAAGAACCAGGCTTCGGCAACGACGGCAGCACCGAGATTCCCTGGGAAGTGCCGGAGCATACCCCCTCGGCCAAGCAGCCCGCTGCGGCGTATACCGCTCAAGCCAAGCAGGCCCCGACAGTGGGTGTGTCGAGGGGCGTGACGCCACCGGCATCTAGCGCCAACCAGTCGTTGCCACCTGCCGACGAACACCGCGTGCCGGAACCCATGCTGCCCGACGACGATGAGGTGCCGTCCGCCTGGAGTGGTCCGTCGCTACGTGCCAGCCGCCACGACGATGGTGAGTCCGCCACGGCGCAGGAATCGGCGTTGATGTCGGCTGCCAAGGGCGGGGAGGAGCCATCGCAGGATCAGCGGGTACACAACGATGAGGCGCCTCGGGCACAAGCGTCATCCGGCTCCTCGCCGCACTCTCCGGTACGCGATACCGGGCGGCGCGAACCGAGTCTGGTGGACTGGCAGGAGGCCGACTGGGATGACGCCGCCGATGACGACGAGCCACGCCTTGGCTGGGAGCCGGCGACCCCTGCGCAGGTGCAGGATGACACCCAGCGCAGTGCTGACTCTCCAGCGCCTGATGCGCCGGGCACGCGGCGCGAGACACCACCGCCACTTCAGCCGCCCGAGCCTTTGCAGGGCGAGGATGAAGACTTCCCCGAGACTGAGCGTGCGACTCTGCCAGAGACAAGCACCGTGCCCCATGTCGCCACCGCCGAGCAGGCCCGTGAGGCCGCTGATGACGAGGGCATGCGGTTGTGGACGGTGGAGCACCTGCAGAGCCAGCGCCCGCAGTTCGATGACCTTCCCGAACCCGATGGCGATGTCCCGAGCCTGCGTCTGCTGACCCCGGCCGAGCCCCAGCAGCGCAACTATACCCCGGAGCAGCTTCAGGACATGGCCGAACTGCTCGAGGTGCGGCTTCGTGAGTATGGGGTCAAGGCTGAGGTGGTCGATACCTGGCCGGGGCCTGTCATCACGCGCTTCGAAATCAAGCCGGCGGCCGGGGTGAAGGTCTCCAAGATCAGCAACCTGGCCAAGGACCTGGCGCGCTCGCTGATGGTCAAGAGTGTGCGGGTCGTTGAAGTGATTCCGGGCCGGCCGACGGTGGGCATCGAGATTCCCAATCCACACCGCGCGATGATTCGGCTGCGTGAAGTGATCGATTCCGATCGTTACCAGCAGGAGGCCTCGGCGTTGACCATGGCGCTCGGCCAGGACATTGGTGGTGGCCCGGTGGTGGCCAACCTCGGCAAGATGCCGCACCTGCTGGTGGCCGGTACCACGGGCTCGGGCAAATCGGTGGGGGTCAATGCCATGCTGATCTCCATGCTGCTCAAGGCCACGCCGGATGAGCTCAGGCTGATCATGGTCGACCCCAAGATGCTGGAGCTTTCCGTCTACGATGGCATTCCGCACCTGCTTGCGCCGGTGGTCACCGACATGAAGGAGGCGGCCAACGCGCTGCGCTGGTGTGTGGCGGAAATGGAACGCCGCTACAAGCTGATGGCGGCGATGGGCGTGCGCAACATTGCCGGCTTCAATGCCAAGCTCGACGAGGCCGAGCGGGCCGGCGCCCAGGTGGCCGACCCGCTGTGGGAGCCGCAGCCGTGGGAGATGCATCAGTCGCCACCGGTGCTGGAAAAGCTTCCCTACATCGTGGTGGTGATCGATGAGTTCGCCGACATGTTCATGATCGTCGGCAAGAAGGTCGAGGAGTTGATCGCGCGCCTGGCCCAGAAGGCGCGTGCGGCGGGTATCCACTTGATTCTGGCTACCCAGCGCCCTTCGGTGGACGTGGTGACCGGCCTGATCAAGGCCAACATCCCAACCCGCATGGCCTTCCAGGTCTCGTCCCGTGTCGATTCGCGCACCATTCTCGACCAGGGCGGCGCCGAGAACCTGCTTGGCCACGGTGACATGCTCTATCTGCCGGCGGGCTCGGGCCTGCCGACTCGCGTACATGGGGCCTTCGTCGATGACGATGAAGTCCACCGGGTGGTCGAGGACTGGAAGCGCCGAGGCGAGCCTGAGTACATCGATGAGATCCTGTCCGGTGGCGTATCCGCCGAGGCGCTCACCGGGCTCGAGGCCGATGGCAGTGGCGATGGTGACGATGCAGAGCAGGATGCGCTGTATGACGAGGCGGTACAGTTCGTGACCGATACACGGCGGGCGTCCATTTCGGCGGTTCAACGACGCTTCAAGATTGGTTATAACCGAGCCGCCCGGCTGGTCGAGTCCATGGAAATGGCAGGCGTCGTCTCGTCCATGGGCACCAACGGCTCGCGAGAAGTGCTTGCCCCACCCCCCATGCGCGATTGAGCGTTCAGCCCGTAGAGCGTCGCCTGTTGGCGACGCTCGATCTCAACCTTGCATTCACCATGGAAGCGCGGCCCCCCATTGAAACCTGCCGGGGGATCGCGTGTCCGACTGACAGGAATTCACGATGGACCCGTCCAGGGAGACAGCGACGATGTTAGTGAAGAAGACCCTTGCCGCATTCGCCATGAGCCTTGCCATGCCGCTTTCGGCGTTGGCCAATGAAGGGGCTGAGCGGCTAACGCACCTGCTCGAACCTCTCGAGACCTATGAGGCGAGCTTCGAGCAACAGATCCTCGACGCTGATGGAGAGCGCCTGCAGGAGGCCGAAGGCCGCATGTGGCTGTCGCGTCCCGGCAAGTTTCGCTGGGAAGTGGATGCGCCCTACCAGCAGGAGGTGGTCTCCGATGGCGAGGAGGTGATCCTGTACGATCCTGATCTTGAGCAGGTCACGGTCCAGGCACTCGATCAGCGAGTCACCCATACCCCGGCCTTGTTGATCTCCGGCAGCGCCAACGATCTCACCGAGAGCTATCAGGTCAGCCGCCAGCAGCAGGGCAGCGCCGAAACCTTCACGCTCATGCCGACTGACGCCGATACGCTGTTCGAGGAACTGAAACTGACGTTCCGTGGTGAACAGCTCACCACGCTTCAGATGACTGACAGCACCGGGCAGCGCACTGCTATCGAGTTTCGAGAGATTCGCCAGAATGGCGACATCGACGATGAACGTTTCTCCTTCGAGATTCCCGAAGGCACCGACGTGATTCGCGATTCCCAGTAAGCTTGAAACGAGACGCGCTTGGCTCCTGCTTACGCGTCTCCGCCATCCGCCTTCGCGTCCAGCTCAGCCCGCCACGCCATCAACTGTCCATAACGCTTCTCCTGACCGAACTCGCTGGGTTGGTAGAAGCGTGCTTTTGGCAGGTCTTCCGGCCAGCAATCATGATCGCTTCCGGCTGGGTAGCCATGTGGTTCGTTGTGGGCGTAGCGATAGCCCTGGCCGTGGCCCAATGACTCCATCAGCTTGGTGGGGGCGTTGCGCAGGTAGGTCGGTACGTCCACGTGGGGCTGGCCGGCAACGAACGCCTTGGCCTGCTTCCAGGCCTTCTCGACCGCATTGCTCTTGGGCGCCACGGCCAGGTGGATCGCCGCGTGGGCAATGGCGCGCTGGCCCTCGTAGTCACCAAGGCGCAGGTAGGCATCCCAGGCGGACATCACCAGCGGCAGGGCACGTGGGTCGGCATTGCCGACATCTTCCGAGGCGATAGCGGCCAGCCGGCGAACCACATCGAGTGGGTCGCCACCACCCTGCAGGAAGCGGGCGATGTAGAGCAGGGCGGCGTCTGGTCGCGACGAGCGGATCGACTTGTGAATCGCCGAGAGCAGGTCGTAGTAGTGGTCGCCCTGCTTGTCGAAGGCGCTGGCCTGGTGGCCAAGCACATCCTCGATGGCCTCGCGAGGCAGCACTTCACCATCATCATCGGCCCGGGCGAAGTCACAGGCGGTCTCGAGCAACCCCAGGGCGCGCCGTGCATCACCGGCGGCGGCCCTGGCCAGCATGGCCAGAACCTCGTCGGTGGCGCGTATATGGCGCTCGCCGAGGCCACGCTCAGTGTCGGCAAGTGCCCGCCGCAATACGTCGATAAGCTCCGTTTCGTCAAGCGACTTGAGCACATGCACCCGGGCACGTGACAACAGTGCCGAGTTGACCTCGAAGCTGGGGTTCTCGGTGGTGGCACCGATCAGTGTCAACAGGCCGGATTCCACGTGGGGAAGCAGGGCGTCCTGCTGGCTCTTGTTGAGGCGGTGGATCTCGTCGAGAAACAGCAGGGTGGTTTGGCCATGGGCGTCACGGGCCTGGGCGCGCTCCACCACCGCGCGGATTTCCTTGACGCCTGCCATCACCGCCGAGAGATGTTCGAGGCTGGCGCCCGACTCGGCCGCCAGGATCTCCGCAAGCGTGGTCTTGCCGGTACCCGGCGGCCCCCACAGGATCATCGAACGCACCACGCCGGTCTCGACCATACGTGCGAGAGGCTTGCCCGGGCCCACCAGCGCCTGCTGGCCGACATACTCGGCCAGCAGGCGCGGTCGCATTCGCCAGGCGAGAGGGGCGGCCCCAGCGCTTTCCTGGGCGAACAGATCCATATCGACTCCTTACGTTGATGCGTGGCGGCGGCATCGTTCCCGACCGGCTGCTAGAGTAATTCTGGCTCCGGCGATGGAACCTGTCCTGTGATGGAACGTATCCTTGACGCCATGCGTCGCGCTGTCATCCGAGGCAGGGCCGTCGAAGCGCAATGAACCCTGTCCGCGATGGCGCATCCAAGGGAGAGTGCCATCTCCCCGTGTTACCTACAGGAGGGCCCGACATGCCCATGCTGACCCAACTGCGTCTGGATCATGCCAATATGGCGCGCATGTTGCACGTCCTGCAGCTCAAGCAAAAGGCGCTTGCCAAGGGTGAGCGCCCCAACTTCCAGCTGGTACGTGAGGTGGTGGACTACATTCTCGACTACATGGATGGCTTTACCATGCCGCTGGAGCGGCTCCTGGGCGAGCAGCTTCATGATGTGGCGCCGGAGAGTGTCGAGCTTACCGAGCGGCTATCCACGGATTATCGAGCGTTGAAATCACGGCTGGCCAGGCTCTCCAACGATCTCGACATGATCCTGATGGATGCCGTGGTGCCCATGGATCGCTTCGCGGAAGATCTCAAGGCCTACCTGGATGCCCACCGTGCCTATTTACGTGACGAGCGCGAGGAGCTGTTCCCGTTGATTCGCGACCACTTCGGCGAAGAAGACCTCGACCGGCTCGCCAAGGCCTTGCCGGAAGGAGCGGCCGCCAAACTCGAACGCCTGCAGCAGGCCTACCCGGAACTGTACGCCGAATTGCGTGACGCCCCGGAAGTCATCTAACCGCGGTTCGAATGAGGTGATTTGCTGTCGCCCCCCCGCTGTCAGCATGGCTGGGGGCTATCGTCTGGGTAAGGTAGAATGTCCGGCATGTTCAGCCGAGTGTTCGTCATGCCTACCGACCCCCTGCGCCCTCGCATGTACCCCCAGCCGCTCAATGCACCCTGCCGCCGCCTGCGGAAACCATGCTGATGGCCGGGCCTGTGCTGGTATTCGATTCAGGCGTGGGCGGGTTGTCGGTGGTATCGGCATTGCGACAGCGCTTGCCAGGAGCGGCACTGGCCTACGTCTGTGATAACGCCATGCTGCCCTACGGCATGCGAGAAGACGCTTGGCTTGCGGGCCGAATTCTCGAGGTCTGCAGCGCCGCTGTGGCCGCCAGTCGTTGCAGCGCCCTGGTCGTGGCCTGCAATACCGCCAGCACCCTGGCGTTGGCCGAATTGCGTGAACATCTCGATATTCCGGTGATTGGCACCGTGCCCGCCATCAAGCCGGCGGCGGGACTGAGCCGAACCGGCCATATTGGCCTGTTGGCCACCAGCGCCACGGTCGCCAGGCCCTACACCCTGAAATTGATCGAGGCGTTCGCGTCCGAGTGCCGGGTGACCCGAGTGGCCGCCGACCCCTTGGTCCAGCAGGCCGAACGCTGGCTTGCCGGCGAGGTGCCGGACATCGACGTCATCCGTCGATCACTCGCACCGCTCTGGGAAGACCCCGAGCTCGACGTCGTGGTGCTTGGGTGCACGCATTTTCCACTGTTGCGTGATTGGCTCACGCCTGATGCGCACCGCGAGGTGGCGTGGGTCGATTCAAGCGATGCCATCGCCCGCCGCGTCGCCGAGGTGGTATCCGCCATCGCCGCTGCCGATGGTCTCGGTGAGTGCTTTGTCACTGCCCCGGCCCCGCGCCTTACGGCAGGGTTTGCCTCTTTCGGCTTTGCGCCGGCCCAGGTGCTGTCGCTGCCTTGAACGATACTCTCCAAACCTGATTATCCGCCTGCATAGTGAGGAGTTTCCTTGTCCATTCCCGTCGTCGACCGCGCCCGATATGACCAACAGCTCGATGCGAAGCGCGAGCGTATTACCGAGCGGTTCGCACGCTTCTCGCCACCCGCGCTTGAGGTCTATGCGTCGCCGCCGGACCACTATCGACAGCGCTGCGAGTTTCGGATCTGGCATGAGGGCGAAGACCTCTTCTACGCGATGTTCGAGGTTGACCGCGAGGACCCCGGGAAGAAGCAGGTGATCCGCCTGGATGACTTTCCAGTGGCCAGCCGGCGCATCAATGCCTTGATGCCGGCGCTGCTGGATGCCATTCGTGATGACTCGCTGATGCGTCGCAAGTTGTTCCAGGTCGAGTTTCTGACCACGCTTGCCGGCGAAGCGCTGGTCACGCTGATCTACCACCGCCCACTGGACGACGCCTGGGAATCCCGGGCGCGGCAACTGCAGGAGCAGCTTGGGGTGATGATCATCGGCCGCGCGCGCAAGCAGCGGCTGGTGCTGGCGCGCGATCATGTCTGGGAGCGCCTGGAGGTGGATGGCCATGAATTCGTCTACCAGCAGGTAGAGAACAGCTTCACCCAGCCAAATGCCGAGATCTGCCGCACGATGTTGAGCTGGGCGCGGGATGTGACGCGCGATTCGCAGGACGCGGACCTGGTTGAGCTTTATTGCGGCAACGGCAATTTTACAGTGGCGCTTGCCGAGAACTTTCGACGCGTGCTTGCGACCGAGATTTCGCGTACCTCGGTGGCTAGTGCACGCGAGAACCTGGCCGCCAATGGCATCGAGAATGCGGTGATCGGCCGTATGTCCGCCGAGGATTTCGCTGCGGCTCTCAAGGGTGACAAGGGCGGGCGACGAGTGGCTGAATGGGCGCTAGACGACTACGATTTCAGCACCGTGCTGGTCGACCCGCCGCGCGCCGGCCTGGATGAAGCGAGTTGCCGACAGCTCAGCGATTACCCACGTATCGTCTATATTTCATGCAATCCGCAGACACTGGCGGATAATCTCGAGACGCTGGCCGAAACCCATGAGATTCGTCGCCTGGCGCTGTTCGACCAGTTTCCCTGGACGCACCACTGCGAGTGTGGCGTGTTGCTCGAGAAGCGGCGATAACTCTGCATCCTGGGGGGCTGTCAAGTGGCGATGCCTAACCGACATGCTCCATGAGCAAAACGTCACGTTGGTGGGGTCTGCCCAGGGAGTGGAGTAAGCTTGCCGGCAAGTCGGCCAAGCTGGCCGCCGTGTTGAATACTCCCGGCCGTGGCATGCGGCCGTTGGCAGCCGAGGTGATGGATGTATAACGTTGCGCAAGATGAAACCCGACAGGATGTTCTCCAGCAGCTTGCCGAACGCTTGAGGAGTCGATTGGACAAGGACAAGGCCGATGAAGTCGAGGCCTTCGCCCGCTACTTCTATTCAAGCGTGTCCTTCGATGACCTCATGGATCGTCGGCTGGACGACCTCTACGGCGCGACACTCTCCATCTGGCACTTCCTTCAGGAGTTCAATCCGGCAGACCCCAAGGTGCGGGTCTTCAACCCTGATTTCGAGCAGCATGGCTGGCAGTCCGCCCACTCGTTCGTCGCCGTGCTGCATGAGGATATGCCGTTTCTTGTCGATTCGGTACGCATAGAGCTCAACCGACGCGGCATGACAGTGCATGCCATCCACAACGCGGTGCTCGAGACCCAACGCGATGGCAAGCATCACCTCAAGTGCGTTGTCGAGCCGGGTGGGAAGGCTGCCTCGCAGGCGCGTGAGTCGCTGATCGTGATCGAGGTCGATCGCCACTCGGACCCGGCCGTGCTGGAGGATATCCAGGCAAGTCTCGACGAAATATTGATCGATGTGCGTACCGCCGTAGCGGATTTCGATGCCATGCGCGAGCGGGTGAAGGAGGCCATCGAGGAGGTCCGCGCCTGCCGTCCGCCTCAGGTAAGCGAAGTGGATCACCAGGAGGCCATCGCGTTTCTGGAGTGGCTCCTGGAAGAAAACTTTACCTTCCTTGGCTATGACGCATTCGATGTCGTGAGCAAGGGCGGCAAGCAGGAGATTCACAAGGTCAAGCGGAGCGAGCTGGGTGTCTTTCGCCTCGACCAGCCGCGTTATCAGGAGCGGATTCGTACTGAAACCGGTGTCGAGGACGATCACTTCGTGCTGGTGCCTCAGCTACTGTCGTTCGCCAAGAGTGCTCACCATGCCCGTGTGCATCGACCGACTTACCCCGATTACATCTCGCTCGACCGCTACGATGAAAAGGGTAACGTTATCGGCGAACACCGCTTCCTGGGGCTGTTTGCCGCCACTGCCTACAATGATTCGCCGCGTAACATCCCGCTGCTTCGGCGCAAGCTCAAGTCAGTGATGGAGATCGCCGGGTTCAATCCCAAGGGGCACAACGGCAAGCAGTTGTTGCAGATCCTTGAGGTCTACCCACGAGACGACCTGTTTCAGATCGATACCCAGGAGCTTGCCGACACCGCGCTTGGCATTCTCAGCATCCGCGAGCGTCGCCGTGTCAGGCTGTTCATCCGCGAGGATCGCTCCGGGCGCTTCTATTCGTGCATGGTATTCGTGCCTCGTGATGTGTTCTCCACCGAACTGCGTCTGCGCATCCAGAACCTGCTCTGCGAGGAGCTCAACGCCAGTTTCGGCGATTTCAACACCTACCTGTCCGAGTCGGTACTGGCGCGCATCCAGTTCATCCTGCGCTTCTCGGGTGAAACGCCGGTGGATTATGACCTCAAGCGCCTCGAGGCCAAGGTCATGCGGCTGGCTCGCAACTGGCGTGATGACCTTCAGACCGCCAGCATCGAGGGCTTCGGCGAAGAGCAGGCCAACCTTCTGATGGACCGCTTCCGCGACGCCTTTCCGGCCAGCTACCGGGACGACTTCAGCGCGCGCACGGCGGTATTTGACCTGCAGCACATCATCGAGCTCGAGGAAGGCGCGCCACTGTCACTGTCGCTGTATCGACTGGTCGAGGAGGAGGGCAGCGGGGTCAACCTCAAGCTGTTTCATGCCGGTAAGCCGATTCCGCTCTCCGATGTACTGCCTATGATGGAGAACCTGGGCCTGCGGGTGATCGGTGAGCGCCCCTACGAAATCGAGGCCAGCGACCACACCTACTGGATTCATGACTTCGACCTCGAGCACCACACCAGTACCGAGGTCAACCTGCAGGAGATGCGTGGCCCCTTCATCGAGGCATTCAAGCGCATCTGGGCCGGCGAGGCGGACAACGATGCCTTCAACCGCTTGATCATCGGCGCCAACCTGGACTGGCGCGAAGTCGCCATGTTGCGCGCCTATGCCCGCTACCTGAAACAGATCCGCTTTGGCATGTCGCAGGATTACATCGCCTCGACGCTGGCCAGCCATCCGGAGATCACCCGTGAGCTTGTGACGCTGTTCGAACTTCGCTTCGACCCCGAGGACCGCCCGCAGGAAAGCGAACTCGACGACTGCCTGGCGCGCATCCAGGGCCTGCTCGATGATGTGGCAAGCCTCAACGATGACCAGTTGCTTCGCCGATTCGCCGAGCTGATCCAGGCCAGCCTGCGCACCAACTACTACCAGACGCATGCTGACGGAAGCCACAAGGACTATCTGTCGATCAAGCTCCAGCCGTCGAAGATCACCGGCATTCCCAAGCCACGCCCGATGTTCGAGATTTTCGTCTGCTCGCCGCGCGTCGAGGGTGTGCACCTGCGCGGTGGCAAGGTGGCGCGTGGTGGCCTGCGCTGGTCCGATCGCCAGGAGGATTTCCGCACCGAGGTACTTGGCCTGGTCAAGGCGCAGCAAGTCAAGAATGCGGTGATCGTGCCGGTGGGCGCCAAGGGTGGCTTCGTCTGCAAGCGGTTGCCGGAAGGGGATCGCGAAGCGTTCCAGAAGGAGGGCATCGCCTGTTATAAGACCTTCATCCGCGCCTTGCTCGATGTTACCGACAATCTGGTGGGCGGCGAGGTGGTGCCACCCGAGAGCGTGGTGCGTCATGACGATGATGACCCCTACCTGGTAGTCGCGGCCGACAAGGGGACCGCGACCTTTTCCGACATCGCCAACGAGATTTCCAACGAATATGGTCATTGGCTGGGCGATGCCTTCGCTTCCGGTGGCGCCAACGGCTACGACCACAAGAAGATGGGCATTACCGCCAAGGGCGCCTGGGAGTCGGTCAAGCGTCACTTCCGTGGCCTGGGTATCAACACCCAGCAGGACGAGTTCAGCGTGGTGGGTGTCGGCGACATGGCCGGCGATGTGTTCGGTAATGGCATGTTGCTCTCCGACAAGATTCGCCTGGTGGGTGCCTTCAACCATCTGCATATCTTCGTCGACCCGGCCCCCGATGCCGCGATCACCTTCGCCGAGCGAAAGCGCCTGTTCGACCTGCCGCGCTCGAGCTGGGAAGACTACGACACGACCTTGATCTCGCAGGGCGGTGGCATCTTCAAGCGGTCTGCCAAGTCGATCGCCGTCACGGCGCAGATGAAAGAGGTCTTCGCTATCAAGGAGGACAAGCTCTCGCCCAACGAGCTGATCCAGGCAATGCTCAAGTCCCACGTCGATCTGCTCTGGAACGGCGGTATCGGGACCTATGTGAAGAGCAGCGAAGAGACCGATGCCCAGGTGGGTGACAAGGCCAACGACGCCTTGCGAATCAATGGCCGTGAGTTGAACTGTCGAGTGATCGGTGAGGGCGGCAACCTTGGCATGACCCAGCGTGGCCGCATGGAGGCTTCCGCCCATGGCGTACGCCTCAATACCGATGCCATCGACAACGCCGGTGGCGTGAACTGCTCCGACCACGAGGTCAATATCAAGATTCTCGTCGATGAGGTGGTCAAGCGCGGTGACATGACCGACAAGCAGCGCAACCAGCTGCTTGCCGACATGACCGAGGACGTCTCGGAACTGGTGTTGCTCGACAATTACCGCCAGACCCAGGCGCTTGATCTCTCCGAAATCCTCTCTGGCCAGGGCATCGGACCTTTCCGTCGCTTCATCAGCGAACTGGAAGCGGCTGGCCAGCTCGATCGTGAGCTCGAGTTCCTGCCCACCGACGAGATTCTTCAGGAGCGCAGCGTCAATCAGCAGGGGATGTTGCTGCCTGAGCTTGCCGTGTTGATCTCCTATGCCAAGAGCGTGCTCAAGGGCGACCTCATCGCCTCCGACGTGCCGGATGACCCGACGATATCCCACTATGTGGAACGTGTGTTTCCCAAGGTGCTGGTCGAGCGTTACCACAATGAGATGTACGAGCACCGACTCAAGCGCGAGATCGTCGCCACCCAGGTATCCAACGACCTGGTCGACCATATGGGGGTCGTGTTCGTGCGACGCTTGATGGATTCCACCGGTGCCAATCGCGCCGAGATCGCCCGGGCCTACGTGATAGCTCGCGAGGTGTTCCAGCTTGGCGCATTGTGGGAAAAGATCGAAGCGCTAGATAACCAGGTCCAGAGCCGCGTTCAGTACGACATGATGCTGGGCCTCATGCGCCTGATTCGGCGTGCTACACGCTGGTTCCTGCGCAGCCGTACCGGCATGAGTCCACGCGAGGCAATCGACTATTTCACGCCGCGTGTGGCCCAGGTGCAGGAGAGCCTTGCCAAGCGGTTGCGTGGCGAGGAACGTGAAGCTTGGGAGGCACGTCGCGACGAGCTGATCGCCGCCGGCGTGCCGGATGCGTTGGCCTCGACCGCCGCTGCCGCCAATAGTCTCTACGCGGCACTCGGGATCATTCAGGCGGCACGTCAAGCCAACGAGAAGCCGCAGAAGGTCGCTGAGGTGTTCTACGAGATCGGCGACCGCCTCGAGCTGCCATGGATGATCCAGCAGATTACCGACCTGCAGGTTCGCGACAGCTGGCAGGCCCAGGCACGCGATACCTTCCGCGATGACGTCGACCGCCAGCAACTGTCGCTGACCGTCAGCGTCTTGCAGATGGAAGGTGGGCCGCGAGATGCCGCCGAGCGGGTCGACCAGTGGTTGTTGCTGCACGACGCCATGCACCAGCGCTGGCGTCGACTGCTCGAACAGGTGGGCAGCGGTGCCCAGGGTGGCTTCCCGCTGTTCGCGGTGGCGGTACGTGAGCTGGTCGACCTGGCCGAGAGCAGCCGCGAGACCTGATCAGGTCTGTGGCAGGCCCCTGCTGCTGAAGTGCTGAACCCCGCCGAATGGCGGGGTTCGTTGTTGGGTTTCAGTGAACCCTCGAGTGACCTCTGGCCTCTCGGCTATAGCAGGAACAGGGTGGCAAGCCCAAGGAAGGCCATGAAGCCGACCACATCGGTGACCGTGGTCAGCACCACCGATCCGGAAAGCGCCGGGTCGATGCCCAGCCGCTTGAGGATCAACGGAATCGCGATGCCGGCGATACCGGCGGCAAGCATGTTGATCACCAGGGCCGCGGCGATGATCACTCCGATGCCGATGCTGCCAAACCACAGCACAGCAAGCACCGCGACCACCAGCGCCCAGAGCACGCCGTTAAGGGCGGAAATGCCGATTTCCTTGCGCATCAGCCACTGGCTGTTGGTGCGGCTGATCTGGCCCAATGCCAGGCCGCGTATGGCCAGGGTCAGTGTCTGGCTGCCAGCGATGCCGCCCATGCTGGCGACGATCGGCATCAGCACGGCAAGCGCGACGATCTGGTCCAGCGCATCCTCGAAGCGACCAATGACCCAGGCGGCCAGAAAGGCGGTCACCAGGTTGATGCCAAGCCACACGGCGCGACGCTTGGCACTGGGAAGCACCGGCGCAAACAGATCTTCTTCCTCGTCCAGACCGGCCATGTTCATCAGCGCCTGGTCGGAGTTCTCGCGGATTACGTCGACGATATCGTCGATCAGGATGCGACCGAGCAGCTTGCCTTCGACATCCACCACTGGCGCCGACACCAGATCGTGGGTCTCGAAGAGCTTTGCGACTTCACGGGTTTTCATGTCCATGCTGATCGTGTCGATATCGTCATCCATGACCTCGGCCACCGCGATCTCCTGGTCGTGAGAGACCAATCGCGCAAGCGGCAGCTTGCCGACCACATAGCCATCTCGGTCGACGACCATCAGCGCATCGGTGTTGTCCGGGATCGTCTCCTTCCAGCGCAGGAAGCGTTGGGCCGTCTCCAGGCTGACATCGGCGCGCACCGCAATGGTGTCGGTGCGCATGATGCGCCCGGCGCTATCCTCCTCGAAGGCCAGCGTCTCCTCCAGGCGCTGGCGCTGCAACGCGTCCATCGAGCGCAGCATGTCCTCGGCCACCTGGCGTGGCAGATCCTCGAAGAGTTCAGCAAGGTCTGTGGTGTCGAGATCCGCTGCGGCGGCCTTGATTTCGGCGGGGTCCATTTCGTCGAGCAGTGTCGAGCGCACTTCATCGTGGACATGCAGCAGGACTTCACCGTCGACTTCCGCCGGCACCCGTTCCCACAGACGGATACGGTCGCCGAGGGGCAGCGACTCCAGCAGCAGCGCAATTTCCGCGGGCTCGAGGCTTGCGATGGCTTCATCGACCTGGGTCAGTTCATCCACTCGCAAGGCGGCATGGATGCTGGACAGATGATGTTCCAGTGTCAGGGTTGTCTCGCTCATCTTGCCTCCTTGGCGTCCTGGTGGGTGAGTCATGGCCTCCCTGGCGGCTCGGGTATAGTAGAACACAGCCGCATGGCGAGGTGCTCAACGAGCCGTTACCGCGAGCCTTCGTGCATCCATCGTCGTGGCGGGATTGCGCTGCTATAATCGCGCCGCCCTTGCCGCCGCCATGGAGATACCATGTATCCGCTCATTCGTTCGCTGCTGTTTCATCTCGACGCCGAGTCTGCCCACCACTGGGCATTGGCGGGGCTGGACCTGGCCGCGAAGCTAAAATTGTCCGGCATCCTTGCGGGCGAGCGGGTGGATGACTCGGTGACGCTCATGGGGCTGCGGTTTTCCAACCGGGTGGGCCTTGCCGCCGGGCTGGACAAGAATGCCGACCACCTCGATGCCTTGGGGGCTCTGGGGTTTGGATTCGTCGAGGTGGGCACGGTGACCCCCAAGCCGCAGGAGGGTAACCCGAAGCCACGGCTGTTCCGACTGCCCGAGCAGGGCGCCATCATCAATCGCATGGGCTTCAACAACGCGGGTGTCGACCACCTGGTGGCCAGGGTAAAGGCAAGTCGTTACGACGGTGTGATCGGTATCAACATCGGCAAGAACCTCACCACACCGGTCGAGAAAGCCGTGGATGATTACCTGTTGTGCCTGCGCAAGGTGCATGCCCATGCTCACTATGTCACGGTCAATATTTCCTCGCCCAATACTCCCGGGCTTCGTAACCTGCAGTTCGGCGACCACCTCGACCAATTGCTCGGGGCGTTGCGTGACGAAGGCCTGCGGCTGGATCGTGAACTTGGTCGCAGGGTTCCATTGGCGGTGAAGATCGCCCCGGACATGACGACCGAGGAGGTGGCCCTGGTGGCCCGAGCATTGTCAGCCAATGCCATCGATGCGGTGATTGCCACTAACACGACGGTGTCTCGTGACGCAGTGGCGGGTCTGCCGCATGGCGATGAACAGGGCGGGCTTTCAGGCAGGCCGGTATTCGAATCCTCCAACGCGGTGATCCGTGAGCTGCGGGTTCATCTGCCCGAGATGCCGATCATCGGGGTAGGCGGTATCGACAGTGGTGAGGCCGCAGCCGGCAAGATCGAGGCCGGCGCCGATCTGGTGCAACTCTATTCCGGCTTCATCTATCGTGGCCCGGCGCTGATTGGCGAGTGTGCCAGAGCGCTTAAGTGCAAGGGCGTGATTCGTGGGTCTTGAGGCGTGGGTCTTGAGGCGTGGGTCTTAAGGCATGGAAACTAGAAAGCCCGTGGCAATCGCCACGGGCTCGATGGGAATCATGAACAAGGAAATGTTTACATTACCATGGGGTTCTTGTGGATACCGGAGACACCCGTCATTCCCGACCATTGATCCCCACGACCTTCACGCCAACCGCTCATCCAGTATTCACGAAGATTGATTTCCTGACTGGGACAATCATCGCGGGAGCGACCTGAGACACCTGCCTTGTACCCATGGATATAGGCACGCTGGAAGCGATCACGTTTCTGTCGTTTCATTGGACTACCTCTTGAAAAGGTATCAATCAGGACAGGCGCTTAAGCTTGAGAAGGCCACCTGGGGATATCATGTCCCCCAGCGCTCACGATACTAAGGTGAAGCGACTGGACATCAGGTGCCTGGACAGCCAACCTGCCCGCAACATGTCAACAAAGGTTGCTCAGTCCGGTGAGCGAAGCCCCGTGACAAAAAACGCATGCGTACTTCAGTAGCTACTCAGTTATTGATAGCTCATCACGGCAGGCATTGTCGACTCTTGATTTGTAACATCCCGTTCAGCGGATTGTCATACCGGCCGGCCCGCTGCCAAGAACTTCCCTGGAACCCTCATGAGTGAACCTTTGACTACCAAAGCAATTGATTTCATTGCCACTTGCCCGCGTGGTATCGAGCTGCTGCTGGCGGATGAGCTGGTTGAGCTGGGTGCTCAACCCGGCAAGACCACCGTGGGAGGAGTGCATTTTCGCGGGGATCTGGCTGCGGGGTATCGCGCGTGTCTGTGGTCTCGGCTGGCCAATCGTATCGTTCTGTGCCTGGCGCGGGAGGAGGGCATCGAAACCCCCGAGCTGCTGCGCGCGGTGGTGGCAGGCATCGATTGGCGGGAGCACCTGGCGCCCGGCGCGAGCCTGGCGGTGGATTTTCATGGACGCTCCGAGGCGATTCGGCATACTCGCTTCGGCGCTCAGACCGTCAAGGATGGCGTAGTCGATCGGCTGCAAGCGGAAGGGCTGGCGCGCCCCGACATCGACCTTGTAAAGCCCGACCTGCGGCTCTACGCGCATCTTCATCGTGGGCGTTTGACCGTAGGGGTCGATCTCTCCGGCGATAGCCTGCACCGGCGGGGGTACCGTCGCGACGTCGGCCACGCGCCGCTCAAGGAAAACCTCGCCGCGGCCCTGTTGATTCGCGCCGGTTGGCCGTCCCTGGCGAAACAGGGAGCGCCACTGGTCGACCCACTGTGCGGGGCAGGTACGCTGCTGATCGAAGCGGCCATGATCGCCGCCGACATGGCGCCGAATCTGAATCGTGAGCGCTTCGGCTTGCACGGTTGGGCAGGGCACGATGCAGGCGTATGGCGTGAGCTCGTGCGTGAAGCCGAGGCGCGGGCAAGCATAGGTCGCAAGCGCTGTCGTGCGCGGTTGCTGGGGTTCGATCAGAGCCCGCCGGCGCTTTCGGCAGCCAGGGCCAACGCCATGCGCGCGGGTATCCCGGCGCTGATCGAGTTCAAGGGTGCGGGGCTTGGCAAGCTCACGCGACCCACAGGGCTCGATGATGCACTGGCGGGACTGGTGATCACCAACCCTCCCTACGGCGAACGTCTTGGCGAATTGCCTGAACTGGTGGCGCTCTACGGGCTGCTTGGCGAGCGTGTCAGGCAAGCATTTCCCGGCTGGACGTTGGCGGTATTTACCGCCAACCCTGATCTCGGGCATCGCATCGGCCTGCGCGCCCACAAGCAGTATGCGCTGCGCAATGGGCCACTCGAGGCCAAGCTGTTGTTGATGGCGGTGCCAGAGGGTGTCAAACGCCACGATGACCAAGCCGCGGATGCGCGCTCGGCGACAAGCCCTGATGCAAGCCCTGATGGAGGTGTTGATGAACGATCCGAGCAGGCCAGGGGCCCGGCTCGCTCGGAAGGCGCGCAGATGTTCGCCAATCGTCTCGAGAAGAACCGCCGCCGCCTCAAGAAGTGGCTGAAGCGCTCCGGCGAGCCGTGCTATCGGCTCTACGATGCCGACATGCCGGAGTATGCGCTGGCCATCGATGTCTATGGTGATCGGGCCCATGTTCAGGAATATGCACCGCCCAAGACCATTGATGCCGCCCAGGCGCAAAAGCGCCTGTTCGATGCGCTTGCGGTGATCCCCGAGGTGCTCGAGATTGACCCGGGGAAGGTGGTGATCAAGCGGCGTGAGCGCCAGGGTGGCCGCGCCCAGTATCAGAAGCAGGCCACCAGTGGTGAGCGCTTCGAGGTTCGCGAGGGAAGGGCGCGCTTGTGGGTCAACCTGCGCGACTATCTCGATACCGGCCTGTTTCTGGACCACCGCCCGGTGCGTCGCCTGCTCGGCGAAATGGCTGCGGGCAGGCGCTTCCTGAACCTGTTCTGCTATACGGCTACGGCGACGGTGCAGGCGGCCCTGGGGTCGGAAAAGGAGGGCGGTGCGAGCGACAGCGTGAGTGTGGATCTTTCCAACACCTATCTCGAATGGGCGCGCGACAACTTCGCCCTGAACCGCCTGGATCCTGGCCGCCACCGCGTCGTGCGTGATGACTGTTTGCGCTGGCTCGAGACCGCCAATGGCCAGTTCGACCTGATCTTCATGGACCCACCGACGTTTTCGAATTCCAAGAAGATGGACGATACCCTCGACATACAGCGCGACCACGGGCGCCTGGTGCGTCTGGCCATGGCCCGGCTGGCGCCGGGTGGTACGCTGGTGTTTTCCAACAACCAGCGCCGCTTCAAGCTGGATGCCGATCTGGCGGCGCACTACGCGGTGGAGGACATTTCAGCGAAGACCTTCGACCCGGACTTCAACCGGCGCCCCGACCTGCACCATGTGTTCCTGATTCGCCACCGGGAGGCGGCATGATCACGCTTACGCTCTACACCACGCTTGGCTGCCACCTGTGCAGCCAGCTAGAGGCAATACTACGCACGCTGTGCGCCGAGGACTATCGCCTCGAACGGGTCGAGATCAGCGAGGATGATGCACTGGTCGAGCGCTACGGGGTGCGAATCCCCGTACTGGTGGCCGACGATGGCGCTGAGCTTGACCGCGGTTTCGAGGTGGAGCGTCTGGTCGGTTGGCTCGAAGCGCGAGGCTGGCTCAATGATGCGGAATGGCGGAAGCTGCAACGATCACTCGAGGGCCCGGAACCCGGACATGCCAGGCCAGCGGAGATGCGCAATGGCCGGCGTTACCTGGGATGACCGGCCGGGCTGCGCCCTGAGCTATAGGTTGGCAGGCGATTTGGCTCACGACTCACGAGTCGAGCAGCGAGAGCTGACGAACCGCCTGACGACCCTCCGGCGTTCGTTCGTCGACCTCGAGCACCTTGCGAAAACCGCGTGAGGACTGGATGGTGGCCTCGTCACCCAACCACATCATGGCCTGGTCGTGGTCGTCGGCCAACTGATGCTTGAGCCCCCCGAACTGCGTACCGATTTGCCCCCAGGCGCGGCTGAAGATCCAGTCGCCGAACATGTCCTGATGGACATGCACCAGCACATAGTCATGGTCGGTTTCCCAGCGGACGATCACGGTGGCTCCCAGGGTAGGTCACGGTTCGAAAAAGGCAGTGGCCGCATCGCTCGATGCAGCCCTCGTGGGGAGCTCATTGTAAGGGCTTGGACGTGGCGGACAAACCGTTTATCTACGTTGACAAGCTGGTCAATCGTCGCGCTATTCATAATTTGTTAATGTGTTGCCCGTCTTGCCTGAAAAAAGTAGCGGCATGACGCAACGCACGGGGCAAGCATGGGGCTGACAACCAGGTCGGTGGCACTCACGGCATTGATGACACTGGTCACGCTTGGCGTGATTGTGCTGGCTCTCGCCTCGTTTTCCCAGTATCGCAGCACCGTCACCTCACTTGCCGAAGATCAGACGCGTGGCTTGCTCACCGCCAGTCGCTTGCTCCAGCAGAGCGAGAGCATGGTAGCCAGCAGCGCCATGTTGTTACTTGCCGAGAACCACTTTCACCGTCGCCAGGCGATGTTCGAGATCGGCGACCGGCGCGAATGGATCGACCGATTAGCCAGCGAGCTGATCGAACTGCGCGGCAGCGATGCGCATTTCGAGGAGATATTTCAGGCTCGCGAGCGGCTGGTCGAGAACCTTGCCCAACTCGACCGCTGGGTTCAGCAGCGCATCGACTTGAGGGCTGACCTGCGAAGTGGTGTTGGAAGTCCTGGTGAGCCCGACCAGGCTGATCTCGTGCAACTGGCTGATGTGGAAGCTCGGATCGCGGAGCTGATTCGCGCCAACCGTATGCTGTCGAGAGATCTTGGCGTGGCGGTGAGCTTTCATGTCGGCGATATCCGCCATGACATCCAGCAAACCGTCGATGTGCTCGAGAAGGATATTGCCCGGCGCGAAACGATCCTCAAGTCGTCGGTAGTCGGCGTGATACTGGTCGTGCTGGCCACGGTAGTGTTCATCCAGCGTTCGGTGGTGGGGCGGTTGGTTACGCTGCAGCGCGCCATCGCGCGTGAGCGCCCGGTGGCCGATGACATTGCCGTGATGGGCCGCGACGAGATCGCGCGCATGGCGCAGACGATTCGTCACTATGTCGCGCGCATCAATCACAACGAGCAACGCATCATGGCCATGAACGATGAGCTCGATTTCCTGGCCACCCACGATGCGCTGACCCAGCTCAAGAATCGTCATTACTTCGAACGCACTCTCAATACCTACCGCGAGTCCTTGGAAGACCAGCCTTACTGCGTTGCGATGATCGATATCGACAACTTCAAGCTGGTCAACGATCGACATGGACATGATGTCGGTGACGAGGTTATCCGCTGGGTCGCCGATCTGCTGCAGGCGAACATGCCGGAAGGAAGCTTGCTTGCTCGATACGGCGGCGAGGAGTTCGTTGCGCTGTTCCCGGGCGAGGCGGCGCCACTTGCCCAGGATGCTCTGGAACGGACAAGAGAGCGGATCTCCGCGGCACCTTTTGTGATCGGCGATCAGCCCATCACGGTGTCGGTCAGTATCGGTCTTGCCTCTCGTCTGCCGGGTGGTGACTATGCCCTCACCCTCAAGGCCGCGGACGAGTCGCTCTATCAAGCCAAGCGACAGGGCCGTAACCGTCTGGTGGTACGCCGCCGGCGTCAAGATGATGAGGGAGGTCCGCGATGATTCGACTGTCGACGCTCAAGATGGCACTGGCAAGCCTGTGCCTGGTGATGTTGGTGGACCACGCTGCCGCCAGCGATGCCGTGCAAGTGGAGCTGCAACTGCAGCCGCCGCATCTTGACCCTACCCAGACGGCCTCGGCCACCACCGCCGAGGCCATGCACCTCAATGTTTTCCAGGGGCTGACACGCATCGACCGGGAAGGGCGGGTACAGCCGGCGTTGGCACGCCACTGGGCGGTCGCCGATGATGGCCGGTCGATTCGCTTCGAACTGCGACGCGGGGTGCTGTTTCATGATGGTGAGGTGTTCGATGCTCATTCGGCCGCCTTCAGCCTCGAGCGTTTGGTGAACGAGACGAGCGATAATCCCCAGCACCATCTGTTCCAGGCGATCCAGGCAGTAGAGGTGATCGACGAAGATGAGATTGAGCTCATCCTCTCACGTGCCGATGCGCTGCTGCCATTTCGCCTGGGGCTCTCGGCGGCAGTGATGGTGCATCCCGCATCCGCTGGAGACAATCGCCAGCAACCCGTGGGCACTGGGCCTTATCGTTTCGTGGGCTGGCGAGACGATACGCTGCACCTTGAGGTCTTTGATGGCTACTGGGGGCAGCGCCCGCCGATCAGCGAAGCGGTGTTCCATTTCACGGCCAACCGGCTGGAGCTGGAGAATGGCCTCAACGAAGGGCTGATCGATATCTACCCCGATGGCAGTAGCTTGGGCTCCTACCTGCAACTGGCGCAGCGCCATGACTATGTGATCGAGGATGGCATCAGCGAGGGCGAAGTCATCCTGGCCTTGAACCACGCCCATGCGCCGTTCGCCGACCGGCGAGTACGTCGTGCGCTGGCCCATGCGATCGACCGTCAGGCGATGCTCGACATCTATCCAGGCAACAAGCCACCACTGATCGGCAGCCACTTTTCACCCCTGCATCCGGCTTATGTGGATCTCGCCGATCGCTACCCCCATGACCGTGAGCGAGCCAGGGCGCTCCTCGAGGAAGCCGGGGTGGCCGATTCCCTCGCGCTGACCCTTAGCCTTCCGCCGACGATTTACGCAGAGCTTGGTGGGCTCTACGTGGCCTCGGATCTCGAGGCCGTGGGCATCAAGGTCGAACTGGAACGCCTGACCTGGGGCGAGTGGCTGTCGCAAGTCTTCACGCGCCACGACTATCAGATGACCCTGGTGTCTCATGTCGAGCCACTGGACATCGATATTTATGCCCGGGATGACTACTACTTCAATTACCATAGCGCCGAGTTTCGAGCACTATGGCAGGCCATCGAGTCGACGGCGGACGAGGCCAAACGACACCGGTTGATGGCCAGGGCACAACGTCTCTTGGCAGATGAGGCTGTCAATGTCTTCCTGTTCATGAAACCGCACCAGTCGATCCGCAAGACTGGTCTCAAGGGCGCCTGGGGCAATTCACCGATACCGGCACTGGTGCTGGAGGAACTCTACTGGGAGTGAACGAATGAGGATTCTCGTCGATGCCAATGTGCCGGCCGCCGAGACGTGCTTTGGACCACTAGGTGAGGTGGTGCGCTTGCCTGGCCGTGACATGGCGGCTGACGCGCTGCGTGACATCGATGCGCTGGTGGTGCGCTCCATCACTCGGGTCGACGAGGCCCTGCTTGCCCAGGCGAACAAGCTGCGCTTCGTGGGTACCTGCACCATTGGCACCGACCATGTCGATCTCGCGGCGCTTGAGGCGCGTGACATCGGCTTTGCCAGCGCCCCGGGCTGTAACGCCGAGGCGGTAGTGGATTATGTGGTGGGAAGCCTTGCCACCCTGGCCGAGCGCCAGGGCTGGTGGCTCAGTGAGCGCAGAGTCGGCATCGTGGGGGTGGGTAACGTCGGAGGGCGGCTGTGGCGGCGGCTTGATGCCATGGGCATCCCGTGCCTGGCCTGCGATCCACCCCGTGCCGACACCGAGAGTGGTGCGGACTTCGTCGACCTCGACACCTTGATCGACAGTTGTGATGTCATCTGCCTGCACACCCCGCTCATCGAGCACGGTGAGCATGCCACCCGGCAGTTGCTGAATGCCGAACGCGTCGCCGCGCTTGCGCCAGGCAGTGTGGTGCTTAATGCGGGGCGCGGGGATTGCGTGGACGGCAACGCGCTCCGAGTGCGCCTGGCGGGGCGAGGCGATATCACCACGGTGCTGGATGTCTGGGCGCATGAGCCGGGTATCGATGCGGCGCTGCGCGACCTCACCGCCATCGCCACTCCGCATGTCGCCGGCCATAGCCTGGATGGCAAGCTGCGTGGTACCCATCAGGTCTACCAGGCCTTGGTCCGCCATGTCGGCTTGCCGGAGAGGGTCACACTTGGCGAGCTATTGCCCGCACCGCCGGTGGCAAGGCTCGAACTGGATGGCGGACTGACAGCGGAGGAGGCGTTGCGGCTAAGCCTGCGTGCGGTTCACGACGTGCGCCGTGACCACGACAGCCTGCAGCGTGAAATCCGCCGCCAGGGGGTGGCCAAGGGCTTCGATCACTGCCGTGCCAACTATCCGCTGCGCCGTGAGTTCGCCACCCTTGAGATCGACCTGAAAAGCGGCGCCAAGTCCTTGGCGCCGCTGCTGACTGGGGCTGGCTTTCGGGTCGCGAACGGTTGACGGCAAGCCCGCCCGCCGCCCCTCATTCCCGGTAGGCTGCTTCCTTGAGCGCGCGGATTCGGTCGTCCAGCGGCGGGTGGCTGGCGAAGAGTCGCTCCATCAGTGAGCGGGTCTGGCCCTTGGTAATGGCCATGGCGCGCATCGTATCCGGCATCTGGTCAGGCATTTCGGTTTCGGCCTTGAGGCGTGCCAGGGCGTTGATCATGGCGCCGGAGCCGGCAAGCCTTGCACCAGCCGAGTCGGCACGGTACTCACGGAAGCGTGAGAACCAGGCGACGATCGCCGATGCGATCACGCCGAATACGATCTCGGCGACGATAACGACGGCGAAGTAGCCCATGAAGCCAAGACCCGCCCCATCGCTGCGGCTCTTCAGGAACTGGTCCACGAGATGGGCAACCACGCGCGCAAAGAACATCACGAAGGTGTTGACCACGCCCTGGATCAAGGCCAGCGTGACCATGTCGCCATTGGCCACGTGGCCGATCTCGTGGGCCAGCACCGCGCGCACCTCTTCCGGGCGCATGCGATTGAGCAGGCCGGCGGACACCGCCACCAGTGCATCATCCTTCTTCCACCCGGTGGCGAAGGCGTTGGACTGCTGGGCGGGGAATATGCCGACCTCGGGCGTCTTGATGCCGGCCTCGCGTGACAGCTCGGCCACCGTCTCCACCAGCCACTTTTCGGTGGCGTTGGAGGGCGTCTCGATGATCACCGTGCCGGTACTGCGCTTGGCCATCCACTTGGAGATGAACAGCGAGACCAGCGATCCCCCCATGCCGAACAAGAAGCAGAAGATCAACAGCGAGTTCATGTTGAGGCCGTTGGCATTGAGGTAGGGTTCAACACCGAGCAGCCTGAGGGTGATGCTGGCAACCAGGACCACGCCGAGGTTGGTGGCCAGGAACAGCAGTATTCTCATCATTGCGGAAGGTCTCCATCCGTTATCGCGCTGGCAGGTCGCAGGCGACCTGTAAAAGCTGTTGCTTAGATACGGCCTCCCGGCGGAGGTTTCAAGTGTTTATCAAGCGTTGCTGAATTTATTGGGTGAATTACTGGCGATAACGCGACAGGAAGCGCGCGAAGCGATCCAGCGCGTCTCCCAGTTGGTCGGCCCACGGCAGAGTGACGATGCGCACGTGGTCGGGTTCCGGCCAGTTGAAGGCGGTGCCCTGCACCAGCAGGATCTTCTCCTGCAACAGCAGGTCGAGTACCAATTGCTGGTCGTCGTGGATGGGGTAGACCTTGGGGTCGAGCTTCGGGAAGGCGTAGAGGGCGCCCTTGGGCTTGACGCATGATACCCCGGGGATGGCATTGAGCTTGTCGATGGTGATATCGCGCTGGGCGAGCAGTCGGCCGCCGGGCAGGATCAGGTCGTTGATCGACTGGTAGCCGCCAAGTGCGGTCTGGATAGCGTGCTGGGCCGGCACATTGGCGCACAGGCGCATCGAGGCCAGCATGGTCAGGCCCTGGATGTAGTCGTCGGCGCGCTGCTTGGCGAGAGTGCCAGAAAGAATCATCCAGCCGGAGCGAAATCCCGCGCAGCGATAACTCTTGGACAAGCCGTTCATGGTGACCACCAACTGGTCGTCGCTGGCCAGCGCCCCGGTCGAGACATGGGTCACGTCATCGTAGAGGATCTTGTCGTAGATTTCGTCGGAGAACACCACCAGGTCGTGCTCGCGGGCGATGTCGAGCAGTTCGCGAACCACCTCGGGCGGGTAGACGGCCCCGGTGGGGTTGTTGGGGTTGATGATCACGATGGCCCGGGTGTGAGCGGTGACCTTGGCGCGGATATCAGCCATGTCGGGCGCCCAATCGGCCTGTTCGTCGCACAGGTAGTGCACGGCATGGCCGCCCGAGAGATTGGCGGCGGCGGTCCACAACGGGTAGTCGGGGGCCGGAATCAGCACTTCGTCGCCGTCGTTGAGCAACGCCTGCATGGCCATCACGATCAGCTCGGACACCCCGTTGCCGATGTAGATGTCCTCGATACCAACTCCCGGTATCTCCTTGCGCTGGCACTCCTGCATGATCGCCTTGCGTGCCGAATAGAGCCCCTTGGAATCGCAGTAGCCCTGGGCGGTGGGCAGGTTGCGCATCACGTCCTGAAGGATCTCCTCCGGTGCCTCGAAACCAAACGGCGCGGGGTTGCCGATATTCAGCTTGAGAATGCGCTGACCTTCTTCTTCCAGGCGCTTGGCGTGGTCGAGCACCGGGCCACGAATGTCATAGCAGACGTTGTGCAGCTTGTGCGATTTCCGGATCGGGGTGTTGTCCATGTCGTTTGGTGTCCAGTGTCATTCAGAAGCGTGGGCGCCCTGGGCTGTCATGTTGTCGGATGCGCGGCTATCGCGCCGGCACTTGGCGGATTATGCGGGTTGAGAGGAATCGGGGCCATCATCCTGTGGTGCCGGCTCGGCGGGAATGTCCGACGGTGTTTCCAGGGTGAGCCGGCCGAGCTTGCCATCGCGTAGCTCGTGCAGCAGCACTTCGGCGCCGCGGTGCAGGTCGACTGCTCCTCCGGCGCGCAGGCCACCGCGGCGTGCGGCGATCTCGGTGAGAATGGCATGACCATCGAAGCCGGCGAGTGCCAGCAGGTCGGTGCGTGCCGGGCCATCAGCCTCGACGCGCTCGGCGTCGGGGTTGGCCACGTAGGCGGGCAGTTCGGCAAGCTTGAAGCGTGCCTTCAATGCATCGGGGTAGCGCTTGGCGAGCTCCGCGGCCGTGACCACGGCGACATCGACATAGTCGATGGCGGTGTCGCGAATCGCGCCACTGGCGGCCAGCCGATAGGCACTGGCCTGATCCTCGATCTTCGGCCACAGCACGCCCGGGGTGTCGGTCAGCGCGACACGGCCACCGATGCGCACCTTCTGCTGGCGCTTGGTGACCGCCGGCTCGTTACCTGTCCTGGCGATGCTGCGCCCGGCCAGGCCATTGATCAGTGTCGACTTGCCGACATTGGGAATGCCCATCACCATCACCCGCACGTCGCGGTCGGGGCGCACAGCCCCGGCCAGTTCATGGCACAGCTGGGGTATGCGCTTGAGCTCGCGGGCCTGAGTGGTGGTTACCGCCAGCGCGCGCGTGTCGGGGATGGCGTCAAAAAAAGCGGCCCATTCGCGGGTGCGCTCAGGGTCGGCAAGGTCGGCGCGGGAGAGAATCTTCAACACCGGCTTGTGACGCGTCAGTTGGGCGAGCATCGGGTTGGCGCTGGAATAGGGGAGGCGGGCGTCGAGCACCTCGATCACCACATCGATCTCCGGCAGCGCCTCGAGAATCTGCCGACGTGCCTTGTTCATGTGTCCCGGGAACCAACCGAGCATGTGCCTCTCCAGCCTCAATCAAACGGCCGCCCATGATAGCAGAAGGGCGGCCTTGGCAGCGCTCGGATGGACGAATCGGGGTTACTCTCCGGCGTGAAAGGAGATGGCCACGGAGTTGATGCAGTAGCGCAGCCCGGTGGTATCGGGGGGGCCGTCGGGGAAGACATGGCCGAGATGGGCATCACAGTGTGAGCAAGTGACTTCGGTGCGCCGCATGCCATGGGAGCCGTCTGCATGTTCTTCGATGCAGTGCTGGCCCAGGGGGCGGTCGAAGCTTGGCCAACCGCAGCCGGCATCGAACTTGTGCTCATTTTCGAACAGTGGCGCATTGCAGCACACGCAGTGATAGATGCCATGCTCGTCACTGACGCGGTAATTGCCGCTGAAGGGGGGCTCCGTGCCTTTCTCGCGGGTCACCCGAAACTGCTCGGGGGACAGCTGTTCACGCCATTCGGCGTCGCTCTTCTCGATCTTGCTGCGCATGGCGTTTCTCCTTGCTGGCGTATCGACTGACTCAGTGTGGTCGGACACGTCTCATCAGGCTCTTCATATCAGTCTCTCAATGCACATTCTGACATGACTGACAGATTCTGTTGATGCGAGTTTCCAGGGCTTCGTCACGCGGGATCAACGCGCGCATGTCAGGCGCTTGACAGCGTTATGGTCGCTCAGTAACATACGCGCCACCTCGACGAGCCGAGACAACGTCCCATTCGTCTAGTGGTCCAGGACACCGCCCTTTCACGGCGGTAACAGGGGTTCGAACCCCCTATGGGACGCCACTCGACTCATCAGGTGCCGGTACGGTGTGAGTGCGGGAATAGCTCAGCGGTAGAGCATCGCCTTGCCAAGGCGAGGGTCGGGAGTTCGAATCTCCTTTCCCGCTCCAATCCTCCGTATGGCGCAGCGTCCCATTCGTCTAGTGGTCCAGGACACCGCCCTTTCACGGCGGTAACAGGGGTTCGAACCCCCTATGGGACGCCACTCCGCATAAGCAGCAGTACTCGACAAGCGGGAATAGCTCAGTGGTAGAGCACAACCTTGCCAAGGTTGGGGTCGCGAGTTCGAATCTCGTTTCCCGCTCCATCGTCGAACACTCCGACTGCACATCCTTGGGTCGCGATCTGGAGCGCCAGCCCGGTCGAATCACCTTTCCCGCTCCTAAGCCTAACCTTTCGCGATTTTCTGCGTCTCGCGCCGATGAACGCCGTAGAGGCGATTGTCCGTGTCCGCGTTTCGGGTCGCCGCCGGCTCTGACTTGAAGCGGTGATCGCGCGTCCCCATATCTATTTGTCTTTACGGCATATCCGCCGCCCACCCTGATCATCATCAAGGATTGCGCATGGCCGAACCGGCTCTGTCCATCCGCGGCCTTACCAAGGTCTACGGCAATGGCTTCCAGGCCCTGAAGGGCATCGATCTCGACGTCGCCGAGGGGGATTTTTTCGCCTTGCTTGGCCCCAACGGCGCGGGCAAGTCGACCACCCTGGGGGTGGTCTGCTCGCTGGTACAGAAAAGCGCCGGCAAGGTGTCGATCTTCGGTATCGATGTCGACCGCGACTTTGCACGGGCCAAGTACCACCTCGGCGTCGTGCCCCAGGAGTTCAACTTCAACCAGTTCGAGAAGGTCATCGACATCGTGCTGGCCCAGGCCGGCTACTATGGCATGCCACGCCGTGAGGCATTGCCGCGCGCTGAAGAGCTGCTGCGTGACCTGGGCCTGTGGGACAAGCGCAACGGCAGCGCGCGGATGCTTTCCGGTGGCATGAAGCGACGCTTGATGATCGCCCGCGCGCTGATGCACCGCCCGCGGATCCTGATCCTGGATGAGCCGACGGCAGGCGTGGATATCGAGTTGCGGCGCAGCATGTGGGAGTACATGCGGCGCATCAATCGTGATGAGGGCACCACCATCATCCTCACCACCCACTACCTCGAAGAGGCCGAAAGCCTGTGTCGTAATGTGGCGATCATCAACCACGGCGACATCATCCGTAACACCAGCGTTCGCGAGTTGCTTACCGAGCTGGATACCGAGACCTTTCTGTTCGACCTCGCGCGCCCGGTGGATTCGCTACCGGACATCGCCGGTTTCGAGGTCAACCAAGTCGATTCGTCGCAACTGGCGGTGCTGGTGCACCGTGGCCAGCGCCTCAACGATATCTTTACCGCATTGGGCGAGCAGGGCATCGAGGTCGTGTCGATGCGCAACCGCGCCAACCGGCTCGAGGAGATGTTCGTCTCGATGGTGGAGCAGGGCAATGAGGCCCTCGACAAGGCCGCCGCCGACAAGGAGGTGCGCGCATGAGCCCGATGCAGATCGCCATCGCGTTGTGGACCCTGGTGCTCAAGGAGATCAAGCGCTTCACGCGCATCTGGCCGCAGACACTGCTGCCACCGTCGATCACCATGACCATGTACTTCATCATCTTCGGCAGCCTGATCGGCTCGCGCATCGGCGAGATGGATGGCTTCACCTACATGGATTTCATCGTGCCCGGGCTGATCATGATGTCGGTGATCACCAACAGCTACTCCAACGTCGCCTCGAGCTTCTTCTCCAACAAGTTCCAGCGCTCCATCGAGGAGATGATGGTCTCGCCGATGCCCAACTGGGTGATCCTCAGCGGCTTCGTGCTGGGCGGCATGGCCCGTGGCCTGGGGGTCGGGGTGATCGTCACCATCGTATCGCTGTTCTTCACGCGCATCAGTGTCGCGCACCCTATGTTGACCATCGGAGTGGTGGTGCTTACCGCGGCGCTGTTCTCGATCGGTGGCTTCATCAACGCGCTGCTGGCCAACAAGTTCGATGATATTTCGATCGTGCCGACCTTCATTCTCACACCGTTGACCTATCTTGGCGGGGTGTTCTATTCGATCTCGCTGTTGCCGGGGTTCTGGCAGGGCGTGTCGATGCTCAACCCGATCCTCTATATGGTCAACGTGTTCCGCTACGGCTTTCTCGGCGTCTCCGACATTCCGGTGGGCTGGGCGCTGGCCGCCATCCTCGGCTTCATCGTGGTGCTGTTTGGCCTGGCCCTGTGGATGCTCGATCGCGGCAAGGGGATTCGCAGCTGATGACACACCCTCGACCCGCTACCCTCAGCAACGCCCCGCTGGGCCGCGAATCCGCCTATCCCGAGCATTATGATGCCGGCTTGCTATACCCGATTGCGCGTGCCGCCAACCGTGCACCACTGGGTATCGAAGAGGACGCGCTGCCGTTCGTTGGAGAAGATGAGTGGTTCGCCTTCGAAGTCTCCTGGCTGAATGCGCGTGGCAAGCCGCTGGTGGCCGTGGCGCGCTTTCGGGTGCCCGCGGATTCGCCGAGGCTGATCGAATCCAAGTCGTGGAAGCTCTATCTCAACAGTTTCAACCAGACCCGCTTCCAGGATCGTGACGCGGTGATCGACACACTCAGGCGTGACCTGGAAGCGGCGGCTGGCGTTGCCGTGGATGTGGCGCTGTACGGAGTCGAGGACCCCGTATTGATGCCGCATGGCCTGCCTGGTGACTGCATCGACGAGCTGGATATCGCCGTCGATGACTATACACCAAGCGCCGGGCACCTGGCGGCGGGGGAGGAGATCGTCGAGGAGACCCTGCACTCGCATCTGCTCAAGTCCAACTGCCCGGTCACCGGCCAGCCGGACTGGGGCAGTGTGATGATCCGCTATCGTGGCCCGAAGCTCGACCGGGAGGGCCTGCTGCGCTACCTGATCGGCTATCGCCAGCACCAGGATTTCCACGAGCACTGCGTGGAACACATCTTCACCGACCTGATGGCCCAGGCCCGCCCCGAGCGCCTGCTGGTGCTGGCCCGCTACGTGCGCCGCGGTGGGCTCGACATCAGCCCATGGCGTGCCACGCCTGGCGAGCGTCCACCGCAGCCGATGCGGTTGGCCCGGCAATGACCTCAACCGTCACCTTCATCTGGGGCGGCCCCGAAGCTGATCCCAGGTGGGTTAGCTGATAGAGTGACGAGAAACGTTCTCGTCCAACCCAAGCCAAGCCAAGGGAGGCTCTTGATGGATGCGCTGACGCTGCTGCATGAACGCAGTTCCATGGGCAAGCTGATGGGGCCACCGCCCACACCCGAGCAACTCGAGGCGCTGTACAAGGCCGCGCTGCGCGCGCCGGATCACAAGGAAATGCGCCCCTGGCGGTTCATCGAATTCTCGGGAGAGGGATTGGCAAGGCTCGGCGAATTGTTCGCCGAAGCAGAGTTCCGTGAAGACCCGCATGCGGACGACGCGTTGCTGGTTTCAGCGCGCAAGAAACCCCTGCGTGCCCCCATGGTGATCGCGGTGATCGCCAAGGTCACCCCCGACGTGCCCAAGGTGCCGAGGATCGAGCAGGTGATCTCGGCAGGCTGTGCGGCGCATGGCATCTTACTTGCCGCTCATGCGCTTGGCCTGGGTGCCATGTGGCGCAGCGGCAAGTACGCCTTCGACACCACCGTTCGCAAGGGCCTGACCCTCGACGATGATGATGAAGTCGTGGCGTTTCTCTATATCGGCCAGCTCGCCGGTCGCCACAAGCCGTTGCCGGACCACAGGATCGACGACTTCGTGGAACGCTGGACCTGACACGAACTGACAATCGGAGCCGATGATCTCCAGCACCATCATGGGAGGCAACATCATGCGCGAGATAGGCAATCCCCACCCCAGGCTGCCATTGCCGGCACCTGGTCAGGAGGATGACCCTGCCGTCTTTCTGGCCTGGTTGCGCGAGGCGATTCCCATGGTCGAGCATCTTGGTATCCAGCGCATGGTACGAGATGACCTGACGCTTGCCTGGGAGCTGGCCCTGCCCCCCAGCCTCAACGACAAGGGAACCGGCTTCGGTGGTTCGCTCACCGCGCAGACCACCTTGCTGGGCTGGTGCTGGGTAACCCTGTGGCTGCGCCGCCACAGCCTGGCCCGTGACGTGGTGGTAGCAGAGGCCAGCCAGCGCTTCCTGGCTCCGGTAACCGACGACTACCGCATCACCTGCTTCCCTGAACACGACACCGGCCCGGTAGAGCTCGCCGACAGCCTGGCGGCCCGCGGAAGAGGGCGCATCGCCCTGATTCAGCAACTCTGGTGCGGCGACACACTATGCCTCGAAGCCCACGGTGACTACGCGGTACTGGCCGCTGATTGACCCGAAAACGGCTTGCAAACGCGCACTTAAGTCGATAACATACGCGCCGTTCTCGAGGGAAAGGCGCATGCAACACATGGCCCCACATTCGAGGATGACAATGCGGAGGGGTGTCCGAGTGGTCGAAGGAGCACGCCTGGAAAGTGTGTAAGTCGAAAGGCTTCGAGGGTTCGAATCCCTCCCCCTCCGCCAGTATTCTATGTAAATCAGCAGCTTATAGACGATTTCTTAGGCTGCCCAACAACCCGCCCAACATGCCAAAAACGGTACCGGGCGGGTTTTTTGTGTGCCGGGCATCAGCGGTTGCTTCGGTACCTGTCATGCCTGCCACGCGCTTTCCCTGGGGCAATCTTGTCGGCCAGGTCTGTATCCAGCTCCTCGATTCGCCTCTCAAGCCAGGCCACCGCGCGTTCGTCGCCGCGATGCAGAGCCCATTTCAGGCGCCGGTATAGGCGCTCGCGCTCCTCCTCCAGCCGGTCGGCACGATAAGCGGCGCTGTTGCGCAGGGCGTGGGCGAATGGGTCGCGAGCCATGGATCACTCCGGGTTGATCGGCAGGAACATCGGCACGCTGCCCTGGGGCAGCAGCGGGCGGACTGCGGCCAGGTGACGCTCACGCAGGCTGTCGTCATCCTCTCCAGGCTCCCGCATCGTCACCACATCATCGGCGCCGCCATGGCGCTGGAACATCCAGCCCCTCGTCGGCAGGGGCTTGCCGGCGCCCTCCTTGCTGTTGTCCGCGACGGTGATGAATACCGCCTCAACGCCATCAGCGGTGATGAATCGGTCGTTCTCCAGGCGCTCAAGGCGCTGCCTCAGCTTCTCCCGGCTCATCGGCTCATCCCCTCATGGTCGATCGCGAAGTAGACGGCAGCTCTCGCGGTGCTGGGCACCTCGCGGTGCATCGCCTTCATGCACTCACGGGCGCGGTCAGCAAGCTCCTCGTCAGACTCGCCGGGCAGGCGATGAACCTTCTGTGAGCCAATGGTGTTCTGGCCCATACACTCCCAGCCGGCCAAACCACGCTCAGGCGGGCCAATCCATATTTCTGGCAGATCCTTGCCCGCGGACTCCAGGGAAGCCAGGCGGCGCTCGATTTCGGTAAGGCTACTTCGTGCCATGGCTGTTCTCCATCTGTTCGGCCAGGCCGAAGCCCGATTTTCGGACATCGCCATCGCCGCCGGAAGCCAGGTCTGACAGCTCGTCCATGAGGTTGCTCACCTTGGCGACGTCCCGCTGAAATTCGCTCACCTGGGCGGTATGGGCCAGGGCGTCGAGTCGCCGTTGTAAGTCACGCCTCATGTCAGCACCTCCACGATGGGCCTGTGCCAGCCCTGGGCGGCGGCGAAGTTGAAGGCGCGGCCCTTGAGCTGATCAATGTCGCGACCAGCCAGTGTGGCGCGTCGCTGGCCTTTGACGACGATGGCGACCCGGTAGCTTTCCAGCGGGTCGGCGTTGGCCAGGCGGCGCTGATTGTCGCCGTATGGTCGTTCAGTGGACATTGGATGCCTCCTCGATGGCTTTCAGTCGGCGGTCGATCTCGTCAATTTCGGTTACCCGGGCCAAGGCGGCCAGGGCGTCCAGCAATGCTTTCCCCTGGTCGGGTGGTAGAGCACCGGTGGCCACGGCGGCGAGGATCTGCCGGCCCTGATCAGCCAGCGGCTTCTCCTCGTCCAGCTCGAAGGTCACGCAGGCATGAGCAGGGCGGACGGCGGGCACCAGGCGCTCGAGCACCAGGCGGCAGGCGTTCATGTCGCCGCCGCGGGCCACCTCGAGCACCTTCCGGGCCACCTCCTCGGCGTCACCCTCGAGCAACTGGCGCAGCTCGTCGGCCTTCCGTGGCCGTCCACTTGGGTTGCCGCTGGCCCCCTTGGTGAAGCGTCCTTTGCTGTCACGCTCTGCCATGCTTATCTCCCGCTTACTGCTGACGCGGCATCGGATAGCGCGTCCGCTAGCCGGGTGACAAAGGCGTCGTCACCTTCAACCACCCCTGAGGTGTCAGTGCCGTTCTTGTCGGTCACGGTGACGTGCACGGAGCCTCTCGACTTCGGTGTAGGTATCGCGCTAGGTGCGTCGCTTGCCACTCCCCCGGTCGGGAACTGGTCGGCGCTCATCGGTGTGATGCTGCTCAAGTTAAGGCCGGCAGAGGGTGTCGATGCGCGTTCAGGGACGGCGGTCTGTGAGGTAGTCGGGACTACCCCTTCCAGGGCGGCTCGGTGCGTCTGAGCGGCTTCCTCGACTACCTGGGCCGATGCCCTAGCAGAGTCACCGAAAAGCGCCAGAGCGCCGCTAGTGTCCACCAGTCCATTGAGTTCACGTTGGCGGGCCTCGAAGTTCCGGCGGAACGTGGGTGCCAGCTCCTCGAAGTAGTCCGCTACTCGGGCCACGTTTGAATTGCCGTCGGTCAGTTGGGACAGTTCAGCGTCGAACGCCTCTAATGCCTGTTGCTGTGGCGTCGGGCCTTCAGTGCCTAGCACGGTGGCTCGGATATTCGCCCCGAGAGCCTCGGCCTGGAGCTGTACCCGCTGCGCTTGCATCAGTCCGATACGAACCGCATCCACGGTATCGAGTAGCTCAGCCACGCCACGGGCGGCCCACTCCATGCTATCCACCACGGTTCCGGCAAAGCCTTGTGACTCCCTGGCGGCATCGTTGAACAGGTCGGCAACATCGTTCAGCGGTTGAGCAAGGTTGATGGCTATCTGATTCTTGATCGGCTCCATGATGCGCGGGATACGCGATAGGGCATCATTGGCCTGCTCTACCCTGGCAGCATCGACACGGGACAGGCTTAGGCCGTAGTCGTCCACCTCCTGGCGAGCCTGGCGGATACCATCACCCCCGGCGCGTAACAGGTTCACCATCTCCCTGTTCCTGATGCCGAGGTCACGCAACAGATTAGCGGTGTCGGCAGAGTCGAGCCCCAAGCCCTGCACGCGGTCGGCCAGGGTGGCTATACGCTCGTCGGCGTCCATGTTCGCCAGGGCATCGGCTGATAGCCCCATCCTGCCTAGTGCCTCGGCAGCTTGCCCACTGCCTAGCCGTGCTTCCCCTAGTCGGCTGTTGAGACGGTCAACGGCGCTGTTCAGGGTGCTGGTGTCGATCCCGGCATCATTGGCGGCGATTTGCAGCCCTCGGAGGCCGTCGATGGTGGAACCTAGCTGGTCGGCCATCTTCGCCTGTGCATCGACATAGGCCAGCCCATCCTTTGCCAGTAGGGTGAAAGCGGCGCTGGCAGCGGTTGCACCGGCAGCCAATCCGAGAGCCATTTTCTTGAGCGCAGCAGCCGAGACGACGCCTTGCTTTTCTACGCCATTAAGCTCGTTCCTGACACTGCGTAGGTTCCTCTCGGCACCCTTGCTATCTATGGCGATAGCCAGCCTGGATTCTTCGCTCATTTGGGCGGCTCCATGATGATCGGCTCATCCTTGCCGGTGTCGCGCAGGTAGGTTTCTGCCCTGACGCGGGCGCTTGTCTCATTCATGCCGCGAAACTCGATGCCACCAACGCGGGCTATCCAGCAGTTGAGTGATTCCAGGGGGCGCCTGCCTCGATACCTCATCTCTTACGCCTCCATGAGCACATCGCGGCTTGTGGCGGATGATGGAACAGGCTGCGTCATCGCTGGGTCGGCATCCGTCAGTTTCAGCGGCGTGGTCGGAATCGGCGCCAGCCAGTCATTGAGCTGATCAGCGACTTCGATGGTGGCGAATACCCGGTCGATCTCGCGGCCAAGCTCGGCGCTTTTGGTCAGGTCGCCAATGGTGGCAAGCTGCAAGGCCACACGGCGGCCAGTGATGCGGGCGTCATGGTGTGCAGATACCATGAGTTTCAGCATCTCGACGGCCTCGCTGTGCTCTGCACCGATACCGGCACGCTCGATGCGGTTTACCTGATTAACGTCCAGGCCGGTCAGCAGGTGCGAGGTTGAGCGCAGGACAGCGGCCACCATCTCGGGATGCTCGCCGTTCACCATCTGCCCCACCAGTTCATTCTTGCCGCCTGTCTCGCGTAGGAAGGCGCGCAGCTCTTGGTCACGCAAATGGCCAGCCACATCGTTGTCAGCCAGCGGCGTGAAGGGGCGAAGGCCGGTTGTTGCCGTGTCATAGATGCTCTGTATGTCGCCGGTCATCTGAGTGATGGCGGCGCGTGAACTGCTCATGACGGTATCGAGGATCTCGCGGGCCTGGCGCTCCTTGGCTGCGCTGGTCAGGTCGCTGTTTTGGCGGATGGTGTCGAGCTGGGCACTGTACTCGCGGAACCAGCGGATGGCGTCGAGCTGTAGATCCCGGGCGCTGGTAAGCGAACGGCCGGGATACCAGGTATTCATGCCGTCACGCATCCCACGGACAGGGAAGGCGGCAAGCTCTGCCCAATCCCACGCGGTGTAATGGACGCTGTGAACTCCAGCGGTGACGGTTTCGAGTTGGCGGATGGTCATTGAGCGGTTTCCTTGCGTTGTTCAGCAATGAAGACGAGCCAGCCGGCGGCTTGCACGTCACCTTGGTCGGCACGGTCCTGCAGCAGGCGCGTATAGCTGCGGACGGCTTCCTGGCTTGGGTTGAAGTTTCGGCGGCCCTTGGGGCGCCCTGGCTGCTGTTTCATGGCCGTAAATCCAGTATGGATACGCACACAGTATTAGCAGAATGGCCGGGGTATATCTATGGTTTATGTTGGGTCTAATGTTGGGTGATATGAAATGAATCCCCATAACTTAGGTGATTTGGGGGTTTGCGTAGGATGATGTGTCCGCCACTCCCAGATGGCGGCCTGTACGCAGGCACTCAACGATGCGGGGGAGGGGGTTACTCGGGGTAAGGGGCTGTGACGGTATCCGGGTCTTGATACCCAAGGGCGGCCCCAATCTGAGGCCCCCTTGCCCATACCTCATTGCGGCGCCACCTGCCGGGCATTTAAATACCTCAGATTGTAGGGATTTGATCCACGCCCAGCACTCGGACGCATTGCGGCGCGCGACGATTTTTGACCTCGATTGCCCCTTTCCCCCATAAATAACCTGACCCATAACCCCTAACCCCCTTGGTAACTTAGTAAGGTCTCCATTTTCTGGAGTCGGTAAGCGTTAAAAATCGGCCTGACTGCTCCATTTTCTGGAGCGTTTGAAGGCCAAGAAGGCGCCTCGCCACCCAACTGCTCCATTTTCTGGAGTGATGCACTCCATTTTCTGGAGACGGTAAAAATCGAATTCACTTGCTCCACCTCCTGGGGGGCACGTTCGTGTCGGCAATGTCGAGCTTGCCGTCACAGGGGTCGATAGGTTGCCAGGTGATCGCGTACAGGGCGCAGCGTGCCCCCGCGCGCCCTATGACGGCGTCGCGGGTCTTCACGATAAGCTGGCGCTGCTGCAGCTCCTTGAGTGCCTTGCCGAGCGTTGTGTGTGCCATGCCGCCCCAGCCTTTCATTGTCGTGTGGGTGGCCGATAGGTCGCCGTTGTTCTTCCCGTTGTACTGGGTCGACAAGGCCATCAGCACCTTGTGAGCGGAAGGCGACAGGGCGCGGAAGTCGTCGTGATCAGTGACCACCTTGGGCAGGGCGAGATAGCCGCCCTGCCACTTGGTTTTGGCGACGCCGTGCTTCGCCATACAGTCACCCTTCGGTGATGAGGTGGTAGCGCTGGATCGGCCGGCCCTCTGCTCGAGGATGCTTATGCTTCTCGATGCGGCAGCCTTTGGCGATAAGGTCGCGAACCACTGCCCGGGCATCAGCAATAGGAAGGGCCCACTGCAGCTCAGCGGCGCTCATAGGCCGTTCATGAAGGGCTTGTAGCACCAGGGCTTGGTGGGTGTTAGGCTTGATTTTGGAAACAGCTTTTGACGTGGCCCGGCCTCCCCCAAGGTCGGGCTTTTTCATGTCCATACTCATTGGGCCACCTCCTGGCGGGAGGCTTCCCACGCTTCTATGTCGGCCAGGCGCCAGCGGGTGCAGTTCTGTCCCAGTTTGATAGGGCGGGGGAAGTTGCTTCCGGAATCTCTGGCCCATCGCCATATTGTCGGCACGGACACGGATAGCCGGGAGGAGATTTGCTTGACTGTCAGATAGGTCATCGAGGGTCTTCCCGTTCTCTGTGAGTACAGGAAGAATCATGGCGGGTTGATTGTTAGCTATGGTGCAGGTGCAAAATGCAGATTGCAGACTATCGGCGTTTCTTGTTCTCCCATGCCTTGATTGCTGCGCTGATATGTTCTTTTAGCTTGCGGTCGCCCATCTTGGTTATGTCAGCCGGCATCGCTTCCAGCATATCTGTGACTATGCGCGCCACCTTTGGTCGTTCTCCATGGCGGTAATCAGGGCCACGCTGTCCCGCGTACAGCTCCGCCAGCAGGCCGAACACTTCAAGGGTTCTTAGCTCTACAACTTCGGCGGATTCGTTGGGTGCTGGTGCCTTGCAAATACCAGCCAAGAAGTCGGGCAACTCACTTTCTGCCCATCCAAGTGACATCAACCAGCGCGCGAGATCGGCGCGGCTTACATCAAAATCGAAATCAAGGTGCGTTTCGCTGATGCCGACCTGCTCAAAGTCGATAATGTCGGCCAGCTCATATGCCACGATCTCGTACTTGACAGGACGGTATTTGGCGCCGATTTGCTGGCCAGCTTCATCTATCTCCTTGGCTACCATCTCCTCCTTCATATCAGGTAGGCGCCTCCACACTCGGACCAGGCCCCTATCTTCTTCATCTGAAGGCTCAAGCTCACCAGCTATCACTGCGCGCTTAGCCCGGCCTAACCAGGCGCTCGCTCGAACAAGCTGCTCCGCATCTCGAACCTTGTGTTCATATGCCCATTCGATAGCGGCGAACGGTCCCCATAGCGCATCATCCATCGCTAGCGCGGGGCACTCCGGGTCCACCTCCCAAGGGTCAATTCCAGCAAGCAACAAACAAGCGTTGTCTATGCGGATATGGCTCTGAGAGCGCCATATGTTCATTGGTGTCATGCGCTACTCCTCACGCATCCTTTATGGGGTGAAAAGGCGGAACCATAGTCCGCCGCAATCCCTTTAAAAACAGGGGTCAAAAATGATTTGACCCCTTTACCCAACATCTAGGCCCACATAAGCAGGTTGGCGAATCAAGTCTTGCTAGGGTCGGGCGGTGCTGCGCCGGTGACGCGCCGAATTGCTTCGAGGTGATAAGACATGTTCTCCATCAAGCTGCACATGATGTCGTCATTCAGGACGTTGTGATCCTCTTGGCCGCCGAAGTGATCGATCAGCAGCTCAGACAATGCCCATGCCTGGCGAGCGTGAGCGTCGATTTTGTCGATTTTGTCGAGGTGGGTGCGGGTATTCGGTGCAGTGGTATCATGGTTTTGCATGTCGGCTTCTCCTGTTCAGTTGCCGATGTGTTGGCCCTGGGGTGTGACAGCACCCTGGGGCCACCTTGTCAGCCCTCTTGGGCTCGAATTGGCGTCACGTTCGCTTGTGTGGCGCCCTCGGCGCAGAATTGCGCCCAGTCCTTCATCAGCCGACGCCGCTTCTCCAGCAGGTCACCGCGCCGGTAGGCGGCCTCAGCCTTGTTCTTGATCGTGTGGGCCAGCGCCATCTCGAGTATGTCACCAGGGTAGGCGGTGCGCTCACCACCCCAATCCCTGAACGTCGAGCGGAAGCCGTGAGTGGTGACGACGCCGCCGGTGTTTGGATCTCGGTAGCCTTGACCCTCGGGCAGTGCGCCATCCATCCGCTTGATGACAGCGGTCAGGGTGTTCTCTGACAGCGCCTTGCCGCGGGTGGACGGAAATACCAAGTCGGTGCCCTCATGTCTTGGCAGGGCCTTCAACAGTGCCACAGCAGGCCGTGAGAGGGGTATGCGATGCTCCTTGCCTGCCTTCATGCGGTCGGCGGGGATGGTCCACAAGCGTGCCTCGAGGTCGATCTCGCCCCACTTGGCGCCCTTGGCTTCGCTGGTGCGAGTAGCGGTCAGGATCGTGAACTCCAGACACCTCGCGCCGCTGCCGTCCATTGCTGCCAGGTGGTGCATGAATCGAGGCATTTCGTCGATCGGCAGGGCAGAGTGGTGACCCTTGGTGGCCACCTTGTTGGGGTTCGGCAGGCGAGCATCGAGGTTGCCGCGCCAGCGGGCTGGGTTGTCGCCGGTGCGGTGTCCGCCGGCAGTGGCCCAATCCAGAACCTTCTCGACGCGACCCCGTAAACGCTTGGCCGTCTCGGTTTTGGCAAGCCATAGGTTGTCGCGGGTCAGCAACTCCTCGATGTCTGCCAAGGCGATCTCGTCAACGCGCTTCTTGCCGATGACAGGCGAGGCGTACGTAGCCAGCGTGCTCTCCCACTGGGCGGCGTGCTTCACGTTCTTGAACTCATGGCGCTTGAGGGCCAAAAACTTCTCGGTCGCCTCATCGAAGGTGAGGCGTTTGGTTTGTGCTCTCAAGGCGAGGCGGGCGGCACGCTTGGTTTCTACCGGGTCGATGCCGGAGATAACCTGCTCACGTAATGCGCGGGCCTTCGCTCTAGCATCAGCCAGGGGAACATCAGGGAAGCCGCCCAGACCAATGTCGCGTCGACGCTCACCAATCTTGACGCGCAACACCCACGAACGCCCGCCGGTCTTAGTCACCTGCAGTTGCAGGCCAGCCACGCCACCCACGGCATACAGGCCGGGGTCTGTGAGGCGCCTTACCTCGGCGGCAGACAATTCGCGGGCTTTCTTGGGCATCGTTCTTCCTCCAACTTCCTACCCAACATTAGGGAATGAATTGGATGATAGGCGATGAAACGGGATAACACAAGGAATGCGGCAGTGGTGAGGGATAGAGGAGGGCGGTGATACTTGATGACACCGGGAGAAGTGTGGAAGCGGCGGCCTCCCCCTCCGCCACAGAATATAGATAAGCCGCTGATTTAAGCGGCTTTTTCTTTGTCAGAAAGTTTTTGACCCACACTTTAACCCACACCCTTGTGTTGGCTTTCCCTGAATCGACCTGGAGCCTCTCGGGCAATACAGCTGCGCCTGGCCCATGGCGGTGGAACAGGTGACGCAGGATGAAGCGTCATGGTCATGCTCGGCACTAAGACCGCCACTCGAATGGGCGTCATCCGACATCCATCCGGTGACGACGCTGCAGTCAGGGGATGACGCCATGGTGGCGCCGTGACTCGATAGCGTGACCACCGCCAACAGCAGCGCGAGCAGGAGGGCAAGCCAGCGGCCTCCTGTGCGTTGCGTCAGCGATGTGCGTTCGAGTCGTGCCATTCTGGACTCCCCCTAATGTGGCCTTCAGGTTGCGCGAGTTTGTGCGACGCTGCATTGATCCTGAGCAACTTCCGCCGCAGCGGCCGGGTACCCATCAGTCGTCATGTCTGTGGCTGTGGCGATGGATGAACAGGTGCAGCCCCAGGCAGAGTCCCATCGGCAGCAGCAGTAGCCAGGTGCCAGCGCCGAAGGGGTTGCCGCGCCACAGCACGATGAGCATGGCCACGCCCATCAGCACCAGGCAAGCGGTCATCAACCAGTGGTGACGGTTCATGTCGATTCTCCTTGTGAGTTCTCTCGGGTGAAGCCCCGCTTGAGCAGCAGCGAGTTGCCGATCACCGATAGGGAGCTCGCCGTCATGGCAATGACGCCGATCATGGGATGCAGCAGGCCCACGGCGGCGATGGGAATGGCCGCCACGTTATAGGCGCTGGCCCAGATCAGGTTCTGCACGATCTTGCCGTAGGTAGCGCGGGAGAGGTGCATGGCGTCCACTACAGCGGTCAGCTCGCCACGTACCAGGGTCACGTCCGCTGCCTCGATGGCCACGTCGGCCCCGGCGCCGATGGCGATACCCACGTTGGCCTGCTTCAGCGCCGCGGCGTCGTTGATGCCGTCGCCGACCATGGCCACGTGGTTGCCGTGCTTTTTCTGCAGCGCGCGGATGGCCTCGACCTTTCCCTCCGGCAGCACGCCGGCCTGGACCTCGTCGATGCCGACCTCGTCGGCTACGGCCCGCGCCGCACGCTCGTTGTCGCCGGTGATCATCACCACGTGCAACCCCAGCGCGTGCATGCCGCGAATGGCCTCCTTCGATTCCTCCTTGAGGGTGTCGGCCACGGCAACCAGCCCCAGGGCCTGGCCGTCGGCGGCGACGATCACCACGGTGCGCCCCTTGCCCTCGAGCTTACCGATGGCGCCATCCAGGGCGTCGAGGCCCTGCACACCTTCCTCTTCCAGCAGGCGGCGATTGCCGATCAGGACGGTCGCGTCGTCGACCCTGCCCGAGACGCCGCGGGCACCGGTGGAGCGAAACTCAGTGACGTCCTTGGCTTGGATATCGCGTTCTCGGGCTCCGTCGACGATGGCCCGGGCGATGGGATGCTCCGAGGCGTTCTCGACGCTCGCGGCGAGGGTCAGCAGGCGCGTCTCTTCGATACCCTCGGCGGTCACCGCCTCGGTGAGCGTTGGCTCCCCGCGGGTAATGGTGCCGGTCTTGTCGAGCACCATCACCTTGACGTCCTTGAAGGTCTGGATCGCCTCGCCGGAGCGGATCAGGATGCCTCGTTCGGCGCCGATGCCGGAGCCCACCATCAGCGCCGTGGGGGTAGCCAGGCCGAGTGCGCAGGGGCAGGCGATGACCAGCACCGCGACGGCGGCCAGTATTGCCAGTACCGGCGTGGTGGCCTCGGGATTCACCCAGGGCAGGAAGGTCGCGCCCCAGTCGAGGATCGGTCGCATTATGTCGGGAACCAGCAGCCACACGATCAGGCTGGCCAGGGCGATCAGCAGCACTCCCGGTACGAACCGCCCGGTCATGCGATCGGCGAACTCCTGGATCGGCACCCGGGAGCCCTGGGCCTGGTCGATCAGGCGGACGACCTGGGCGAGGAAGGTGTCGCCGCCGACCCGAGTCGCCTTGACCCGCAGCCGTCCCTCCTTGTTGATGGTCGCGCCGATTACGCTGTCGCCGAGGCTCTTGTAGACCGGGATTGACTCGCCGGTGGCGATGGACTCGTCGAGATGGCTCTCGCCCTCGACCACTTCACCATCGGTGGGGATCTTGTCACCGGGACGCACGATCATGATGTCGCCGGGGGCCAGCTCCTTTACCGGCACCTCGACCTCCTCGCCGTCGCGCTCCACCCGGGCCGTCTTGGCCCCCAGGGTCAACAGGCGGCGGATGGCCTGGGAGGCGCGCCCCTTGGCCAGGGCCTCCAGGTAACGCCCCAGCAGGTGGAAGGTCATGATGGTGGCGGCCATCTCGATGAACGAGGTCATGGGGTAGACGAAGCCGACCAGGCCGATCAGGTAGGGCGGCAGGCTGCCCATGGAGATCAATACGTCCATGTTGAAGGTGCCATTCCTCAGCGAGCGCCAGGTCGACCTGTGAGTGGCGAAGCCGCCGTAGAGGAACACCACCGGAAAGGCGAGCAGGGCGACGATGGCCAGGTAGCCCGGGATCGGCTGCCAGAACATGTGTGGCATCATCAGCAGCATGATCAGGGTGGTGGGCAAGGCAGCAATGATCAGGCGGTTGCGGGCCTGGGAGAGATAGGCCTCCTCGATCTCGGCATCACCCTCGCTTGTTTCCTGCTCCTCCGTCTGCACTGCCGCCACGTCGTAGCCAGCGCCTTCCACGGCGCGCTTGAGTGCATCGCCATCGGGGCCATCGGCGGCGACGGTCACCGATACACGGTGGCTGGCGATGTTGGTGTCGATCGAATTGACACCTTCCAGCCGCTCCAGGGTGCTACGGATGATTCCGGCGCAGTGGTCCGAGCCCATGCCGGGCACCGTCAGGCGAATCTGTGGCTTGCCGGTACCGCCGCTGACGGCGGCCACATCGTAGCCGGCGCCCTCGACGGTGGCCTTGAGGGTATCGCCATCGGGCCCGCTATCATCGAGGGTCACGCTGACATGGTGGTTGGCGATATTGGTCTGGATCTCGCTCACGCCATTGAGGCGCTCAAGCGTCTTGCGAACGATCCCGGCGCAGTGGTCGCTGCCCATGCTGGGTACCGTCAGGGTGATCGTTCTGAACCTGGTGTCGCTCATCACGTGCCTCCTGCAGCTGTCGCCGAGTGGACGGCCAGGGTTGGTCGTCCTGGATGTTGCGTGCTCAGTGACTGTACCGATCAGTGATGGGCATCATGGTCCTCGGGGTCCACGTTGGCGGGTGTCGCCTGGCGGAGCTGCTCGCGCTGCTCATCGGTCATGAGGTCATGCATGGCGTTACGCATGCGCACCATCTCGGCCATCATCTCGCCGTGCAACTCGGCCATCCGGCCGTGGAGTTCCTGTACGGCTTCCGGGTCGGGGCGCTCGCCGTGCATCGCCGTCATCAGGTCGTCGCGCAGGTTCATCAGGCGCCCCATGCGCTCGAACTGGGCGGGGCGGTGACCCTGCATCAGCTCGCGCATCTCGCTGCGCTGCTCGGCGTCGAGCATCTGCATCATGCCCATACCCTCGGCCATCATCGGGCATGGCATCATTCCGCCCATCATGCCGGGCCCCATGCCACCCTGGCCGCCTCCCATCATCATGCCGGGCCCCATGCCGCCCTGGCCGCCGCCGCCCATCATGCCGGGGCCCATGCCGCCCTGGCCGCCGCCGCCCATCATGCCGGGGCCCATGCCGCCCTGGCCGCCGCCGCCCATCATGCCGGAGCCCATGCCCTGTGCCGTCGCGACACCCGTACCGGCGAGGGCGAGGGCTAGGGTCATGCCAAGGGCGGTGGTCTGCTTGCGAACGTTCATCTCGGTTCTCCTGTGGACGGAATCGCCCACTACTGAGGGGAGCCATGGGCTCCGTGATACGGGAAACTGCAGGCCCGAGACGCTGGCGCCCAGGCAGAGGTGCTCCATCGAAACTCAACTCGACGGGGGAGAAGGGGAGGTCGCTCAGGAGCGGAAGCGCTGGGTCAGCAGATAAAGCGGCGGTGAGGCTCGATCACGCGGCCTTGCACGGGGAGCGCCAAGCGCGTTGATGACATGCGGAGAGGGCCCGAAGGCCAGAAGCATCAGAATGAGCAGGTCAGGAGCGGGATCTGCTGTCTCGCTTCGGGGCAGCGCAGCCGAGGCGTGGCGGAAGCCCTGGCCGTGGTGACAGTGGGGATGCTCGGTCGGCGCCGCGAGCTGGCGTGCGGACGGCATGGCGTCGAGGGCGAGCGCCCAGTCGGTCTGGGTCTGGTGCTCGGCTGAGCCAGAGAGTGCCCAGGGATGGGCATGCGCCTGGGACGCAGACACGACCATCAGCAGAACCAGCATGAGTGCCATGCCCAGCCACAGCGGCAGGCCACATGGGCCTGATCGCGCACTGTTGTCGGGCGTGGGAAGACACATGGCATAGGGCTCGCGAGTGGTCGGGTGTAGTCCTTACCTTAGTCCAGTGGCATCGGCTGTCCATTGATGCATGTCATGAAATAATGGACAGTAAACCTGTGTGCAGGGCTTAGGTTGCTGGCGACCCGGAGGTCGTGGAATACTTCCCCCACTACTGCTGCAATGGCTGTCATGTACCCCATGCACCGCTCCTTCAGTTCCTGGTGGCTCTGCCTGACAATGGCCCTGGTGATGGCCATTGCTTCGCCCGTGGCGGCGACCGGGCACCATGGGGATACCGCCTGCCTCGATGGCCTGGTCGGGCCCGAACAGGACTCCTCCTGGTACCAGGCAGGCGTTACCGACGCGGATGAAGCGGACACTTCGCAGGCCCCTCCCTGCTGCCTGCCCTGCGCTCAATGCGCGGCGGCCATGGCCTCGGCGCCCGAGGGTTTCATCGGGTTGACCGTATCGCGGGACGAGCACGATCACGGCAGCCCGGTGGGCTCTCATGCTCCCTTCGAACGTCCTCCTCGTAGCTGAACCTCTGCTCCCCCTGATGGCACTGTGGGTGATCGTCCCGCAGTGAGAGTGTTCATGTCTCGAGGACAATCCAATGCAACGTCGCGACTTCCTGCGCTACTCGGCCCTTGGCGGCCTGGCGCTGTCATCGGGCGGCTATATCTTTGCCGCCTCTCGCAAGCATCCCCACACCTCGGCCGGTGGCCTGGCGCCGCTGCCTGAGCGCGGAGCGCCGCTACGCCCGCTGCCGCGCATCGTCAACCTGAGTGAATCAGCCGGACGTTTTCGCAGTGCACTTACCCCGGCCACCCATACGGTGCCCTTGAGCGATGAGCTCGAGGCCAGGCTATGGCTCTACAACGGCAAGGTGGCGCCGCTGATCGAGGTGCGCGAGGGCGACGAGCTGGACATCACCCTGATCAACCAGCTGGAGCAGGAGACCACCCTGCACTGGCATGGCGTGCCGGTTCTCCAGACTGAGGATGGTGCCCCCTGGGATGCCGTGGCACCGGGCGATTCACGTCAGTATCGCTATACCTTTCCCGAGGGCAGCGCCGGGCTTCACTGGTTCCACCCGCATCCCCATGAAGGCACCGCCCGGCAGGTGGCCCACGGCCTGGCAGGCGCCCTACTGGTACGCCCGCCCCAGGATGTATTGCCCGTGGAGATGGAGGAGCACCTGCTGGTGGTCAGCGACCTGCGCCTGACGGCGAACGGTGAGGTGGCGCCGCATACCGACGAGGACTGGATGAACGGCCGCGAGGGCGAGCTGCTGCTGGTCAACGGCCAACGCGAGCCGCGTCTCGATGTCGCACCGGGCAGCACCCTGCGCCTGCGGTTGATCAATGCCTGTGCCGGACGCTATCTGCGCCTGCGTCTGGACGAGCACGAACTCACCCTGATCGGAACCGACGGCGGGCTGATCGAGCACCCCCAGCCGCTCGAGGAACTGTTGCTGACCCCGGGCGAGCGTGCTGACCTGCTGGTACGAGTGAGCGGGCAGGCTGGTGGACGTTTCCTGCTGGCCAGCCACCCCTACGAGCGGGGCTGGATGGGCGAGAGGCCGCCGCACCTCGACGAAGTGGCGCCATTACTGGTGATCAACACCCTCCATGCCGGCGTGCAGCCCGCCGTCAGGCTTCCCGAACGCCTAGGTCGCGTCGAGCCCTTGGGAGAACCGGCGGTGCGTCGCAAGGTGGAGTTCACCGAGGTGATGCCTGGCCATGATGCGCATGAGGCGGGGCATGGCAACGGCCATGGCGACCACGCTGCGCACGGCGGTGGTCATGGAAATCAGGGTGAACATGCTGCGCACGGCGGTGGTCATGGAAATCAGGGTGAACACGATGGCCATGGAGGCCATGGCGGTCACGCTGCCCAGATGGCGGAACACGCTGGTCATGGAGCATCGGCAGGGCAAGCGTCACGCCCCGAGGTGGAGTTCCTGATCAATGGCCGGGCCTTCGCCATGGACGAGATCCTGTTCGAGGGGCGGGTCGATGAGGTGGAGGAGTGGGAGGTATTCAACAACTCGCATATGGACCACCCCTTCCATGTGCATGGCACCCATTTCCAGGTGATTGCCACCCGCGATGCTGAGGGTGCGTGGCGAGAGACTCCCTGGCTGGCCTGGAAGGACACCGTCAATCTGGCCCCCTACCAGCGTCTGGCACTTCGCATGGTGTTCCGCGAGCCCGGCGACTGGCTGTTCCACTGCCACATTATCGAGCACGAAGAGCTGGGGATGATGGCGACCGTGCGTATCCACTCCTGACCGCTTTCCCGAGTGCCGGCACCATGCGGTCACATCGCCTGGTGCCGGCTCCCTTGTTTAATGATGAGGAAGTGATGACGTGATCCATTACCGATGGCTGCTCGTGGTGGCCGTTCTGGTGGCGCTGCTGGTGGGCTGTTCTCGTGAGCCGAGTGGCATCAGTCTCGAGCAGATGAGACAGCAGACCCACATTCACGGTCTGGCCTTCGACCGGTCCGATAGTGAACGGGTGTGGCTGGCCACCCACCATGGTTTCTATGCCATTGGTCGCGATGGAATGGTCCGGCGGGTCTCCGATGAGGCCCATGATTTCATGGGATTCGCGCTCCACCCCGAAGAGGCTGAGACCTTCTTTGCGAGCGGCCACCCTGCCAGGGGAGGCAACCTCGGGGTAGTGATGTCCACCGATGGAGGTCGCAGCTGGTCCCGGCATGCTTCCGGCGTTGATGGCCCGGTGGATTTCCATCAGCTGACCATCAGCGCGGCCAGCCCCGACACGCTCTACGGAGCCTATGCCGGCCAGCTCCAGGTCAGTCAGGATGGCGGTGCCAGCTGGCAGATTCGAGCCAGGGCCCCGGCCGGACTGCTTGCCCTGGCAGCCTCGAGCCGCGATCCAGAGCAGCTCTATGCGGCCACCCAGAGTGGGCTCTTGATGAGCCCGGACGGTGGCGAGCGCTGGCGTCAAATCCATCCCGAGCGCAGACCGGTCAGCCTGGTGGTAATCCATGACGGACAGCTCTATGCCTTCATGCTCGATGTTGGCCTTCTGCACGCCGAGGAGGGCAGTCGTGACTGGGAGATGCTCAAGCGAGGCTGGGGGGATCGCTACCTGTTGCATCTGGCAGTGGATCCGAGCGACCCACAGCGCCTGATAGCCGCCGACGACCTCAATCAGCTGCTGATCAGCGACAACGGCGGACGCGACTGGTCGCGTCTCGAGTGAACCGGGAGATACCGCATGTTGCAATATCCCAATATCGACCTGGTGGCCATCAGCCTGGGTCCTTTCGCTATTCACTGGTATGGCCTGATGTAGGTGGTCGGCTTCGTCGCCGTGGGCATCGCGATCACGATCGGCCTGGAGTGGCATGCTACGGCGTTCCAGCAGCGCTGACAGTATGCTGAAGGGATGCCTACCCTGCGCTGCTGGGGACCGGGCTCATGCCGCTGCTGCAGTGGCTGCTGCTGCCGCCGCTGGTGGCTTGGCTGGCACGCCGCCAGATCGTCGGTGAGGCGTGCTTGCGGAACAGCGCAGGCCGTGCATCGGGACCCGGCGGGATGACGAGTGAATCGCTGAGGAGAGCAAGCCCATGAATGAGTCGTGTCAGAAGGAGCGCACTTCATGAGCCGGAAGGAGGGGGCAGCGGGAGCACTGCCACTGCCGGCCGAGCGGAGTCGACCCTGGCGCCGGTGGCTGCTGGTGATGGGCATCGCGCACCTGGTGGGCCTGGCCTCGTCTCTCGATGCGATGATGTCTAGTCGCACCTCTCAGGGCGCCGTGGCCTGGATCGTTTCCCTGAATACGGTGCCTTACGTAGCGGTGCCGGCCTACTGGGTCTTCGGGCGGACGAAGTTTCAAGGCTATGTGTCTGCCCGACGCGACGAGGATTCGGCCCTGGGGCAATCGCTCGCCGACAAGTTGGCGGAGTTGCGCTCACATGGTGCTTCGGCGGCACACTCGGACAAGCACCTGGTGGGCGTCGAGCAGTTGGCCAAGCTGCCGTTTTTGGGCGGGAATCACGTCGAGTTGCTGATCGACGGCGAGGCGACCTTCGAGAGCCTTTTTGCCGGCATCGAATCCGCCGAGCGCTACCTGCTGGTGCAGTTCTATATCGTGCGGGCCGACGCGGTGGGCCTTGCTCTCCAGAATCGACTCATCCAGAAAGCCCGGGAGGGGGTGGAGGTCTATTTCCTCTACGACGAGATCGGCAGCTATGCGCTTCCGGGAAGTTATCTCCAGGGGCTGGAAGAGGCCGGAGTCCGTGTGCACCGCTTCCACTCCACTCGTGGCCCTGGCAATCGTTTCCAGCTCAATTTCCGCAACCATCGGAAGATCGTGGTGGCCGACGGTGCCCGAGCCTGGGTCGGAGGCTTCAACGTCGGCAATGAGTATCTTCAGGGCCACCCGCTTATCGGCCCATGGCGTGATACCCACCTGATGGTCGAGGGGCCGGCGGCTCTGGCGCTTCAGCTGGTGTTTCTCGAGGATTGGCACTGGGCCACCGAGGAGCTCCCCGAGTTGCCCTGGTTGCCTGTGGTGCCAAGCCACCATGGCGTACCGGTGCTGATTCTGCCGACCGGGCCTGCGGACCGTTTCGAGACCGCCAGCCTGATGATCCAGCAGGCGATCCACGCTGCCCATGAGCGTATCTGGATCTCTAGCCCCTACTTCGTGCCCGACGAGGGGGTGCTGTCGATGCTCAAGCTGGCCGCCCTGAGCGGCGTGGATGTGCGGGTGCTGATCCCGGAGCGCCCGGACAACCCTCTGACCTACTTCGCCGCCTACGCCTTCCTCGACTCTCTGCTGGAGGCAGGGGTCGAGGTCTATCGCTACGAAGAGGGGTTCCTGCACGGCAAGGCCTTTCTGGTGGACGACATCGGCGCGGCAGTGGGCACCGTGAACCTCGACAATCGCTCTTTTCGCCTTAACTTCGAGGTGACGGCGATGGTGATGGACTCAGCGTTTGCAGCCGCAGTAGAAACAATGTTCGAGAACGACTTCGCCCGGTCGCGGCTCATGCAGGCAGGGGAGGTCGAGGAGCAGCCCCTGTGGCATCGGGTGGCGGCGCGGGGGGCGTATCTACTGGCGCCGGTGCTTTAACCTGGATATTGACAGAACTGTTCCATCCAGGGCGCCGGCCTTGTCCTTCCAGCGCTGATGGCGTTTTTTACGGATTTTTTAGCTTTGCCTGTGGTGCCATGAGGTCCATTGAGCGTCCTCAAGCGCGTCGTGACAGGTGAACATGACCATGGTGAGCCGTTGGCAAGACATACAGGAGCAGTGGGGCGACTGGGCGCCTATTCTCAAAGTGCTGGGCGGCTGCGCGCTGCTTGGCATTCTCCTTTCCTTGGCGCTTTGATGTGCCGAGCCTGGTGACACGGCTCAGGGATTGCACCCAAGAACCAATAAAGAAGAAGCCTGGTATGCCGGTGCCACCCCGCAGGGCAGCACCGGCGCTATGTCGTGATCACCCATTGGGCCCTACAGGTCTCCACGCTCCGCCAACGACACACAGCGGTCGCTCCCGACCACGATATGATCGATGCCCGCCCCTCCACCAACCCCAGCGCTTCCTTTAGCCGTTGAGTGATGCGTCGGTCGGCGTCGCTGGGCTCGGGATCACCACTTGGGTGATTGTGGACCAGGATCACAGCCGTGGCGTTAACAGGCCAGCGCCTGCTTGACCACCACACGGGGGTAGACGCTGGCCGAGTCGATGGTGCGAAGGGAGGCTTCGAGACATGCCGGTAGATCAGCTGGCGCGAGGAAGTGCAGCGGCGGGAGGTCGCCTCGCTGGTAGAGGGTGTCGCACATGCGCACGCCACCGATGTCAGGATCGAACAGGCACCCGATCTCCAGGTACTGCTGAAATGCCGGAGCCAGCAAGTGGTTGGTGATGCTGTTGCCGCAGCCGTAGAGGATGATAGCGCCCTCCCTAGCTCGAGCCGATGGTGCATTCACATTAGCATGCGATCGGCTGCGGTTTTGAGCCAGCTTTCAGCCGGTTAGCATGCTTAGAAATGATGATGGCAGTATAGCTTCTCACCTTGAGATGGGTTGTCAATGACTTTTCCTGCCATTGGTTCCTAATCGATTCATTCATTACCACAATGGTCATATGACCGCTTAGTTTATGCTGTCGGCATGCGGCGATGGCTTGCTTGGGTCAACATATTTCAAAAGTGGAGCCGAGGTTAGGGGGAGGGTGCCATGCCGAAGAATGTACGGCGGCAGAGTCGAGATATCTTCGACTTCTTGTATCTTTGGTTGAGGGATACGAATTTTTGAATCGCCACGGATATTCTAGATATTCTAGTCACCCGTCAGGCTCTGAAAATGGCGCCGTTTGTACTCGACGGGTGACAGGTCATCACTCGTACTTTGACGGCGCCTTAGGTTGTAGAACATCTCAATGTAATCGAACACATCGCGCTTGGTGGCTTCCCGCGTCGAATAGATCTTCCGCTTGACCCGCTCCCGCTTGAGGAGCTGGAAGAAGCTTCACCAACGGCGTCGAGCTCACCGCTGGAGAGGTCACCGTCGATGTCACCGAGAAGCCGGAGAACCAGCTGGATCAAGCCTACAAGGCCAAGCGCCATGTCTTCGACTATGTGGTGACCGATTCCAAGATCGAGCGGGACTTTGTCGAAGAGCTCGACACCGGCAAGGAAGTGGTCGTCTATGCCAAGCTGCCGAAAAGCTTCTTTATCCCGACCCCGGTGATCAACTAAAACCCCTCCGCCACGAATATCGAAAAAGCCTCTGAAATCTGCGGCTTTTTCTTTTTTTATCTGCTGTCAGCCAGCGCTTGGTCGTGTTCGACGGCCCCCTGTGGGTCCCGATCGACCATGTTGGCGACCAGCAGCAGTGTACCACCACCATTTGTTTGCTTTATCTGCGTCAGGCACCGGGGCCACAGTCGATGCAGCGCGGCGGATTGTCGATGCGGTCACCGAGGTTCACGCTCAGGTCGCGCAGGGCCGTGCGCAGGCCCTCCTCGATCACCGGGTGGTAGAAGGGCATCGCCAGCGCTGTCTCCACGTCCATGCCGGCCTGCACCGCCCAGGCCAGCAGATGGGCCAGATGCTCGCCGCGTGGCGCGACCATCTCCGCACCAAGCAGACGGCCAGTGCCGCGCTCGCCATAGACGTGCAGCAGACCGTGATTGAGCCGCAATACCCGCGCGCGTCCCTGATCGGCGAAATCCACCTTTCCCGTGGCGAAGTCGTGGGCGGCGTCGGTCAACTCGGCAAAGGACGCCCCCACCGTGGCGATGTTGGGATCGGTAAAGACGATGCCCAACGGCGTTCGGCGGGAGTGCGACTCAACGTGCGGAAAGCGCCCGGCATTGTCCCCTGCGATGCGGCCCTCATCGGCGGCTTCATGTAGCAGCGGGATGTGCGCGGCGACATCGCCGGCGAAGAAGATATGGCTGCCCTGTGCCTGCATCGTCCGCGGATCGATCTCGGGCGCACCGCGCTGGTCCAGCGTCAGCCCCGAGGCCGCTAGATCGAGCCCATCGAGTGCCGGTGCCCGCCCCGTCGCTGCCAGGAGCCACTCGAACCGCTCTTCGCGCGCACGGCCACCCTCGGTGAAGCGCACCACCACGCTGTCACCCTCGCGTTTGACTTCCTGCACATCGGCATCGGGGTCGAAGGGCAGATCGGCGCCGATGGCAGCAGCGGCGGCATCGCGCACCGCGGGGTCGCTCAGCGGCCCGACACCGCCACCCTTGCCGAACAGCCGCACGCGAACCCCCAGCCGGTGTAGTGCCTGTGCCAGTTCAAGCCCGATGGGGCCCCCGCCGAAGACTGCCACGGCCGCCGGCAGATCGGGCCAGCCGAAGACGTCGTCGTTGACGATCAGCCGGTCGCCCACAGCGTCGAAAAAGTCCGGGAGGACCGGGACCGACCCGGTCGCGATGACGATGCGCTCCGCGTGCATCACTGCACCGGTGTCGAGCCTCAGGGTATTCGGACCTTCGAACTTCGCAGATCCCTTGAGACGATGGGAGGAATCAATGTCTTCTATCGCTTCGTTCACGAAACCGACAAAGCGGTCACGCTCGCGACGCACACGGCCCATGACCTTGGTTCCGTCGATGTGTGGCGCAGCTGGGTGAATACCGAAACCGGGTGCCGCGCGCATGGCAGCTGCCGCCTCCGCCGCGGCGATCAGCAGCTTCGAGGGCATGCAGCCTACCCGCGCGCAGGTGGTGCCATAGGGGCCGCCCTCGATCAGGACGAGCTTGCCGGTGTGCTTGCGCGCCGCACGATAGGCCACCATGCCTGCCGTACCCGCGCCGATGATAGCGACGTCCACCTTGTGCATGGCCGGGTCCATCCTCAAGTGATGGCTGACTCACCATGCCCTGGCCGGTCAGCATATTGTTCGGGAAGTCCGTTTGGCAGGCGGTATGCCACTTTTCCACTTATCCACCCTGATCCAGACTATCGCTAATCAGCCAGTACCACGAGGGGTTAGTGCTTATCCTGGATAACGCTTACCCAGGCAGAAGCCCAATAGTCCCAACAGCGTGATGCCGGCGTCGCATCATGTTGTCGGGCGGCTGCGCCTGTGTCTCGACCCGCCGGGCCTGAAAATAGGTCCAGCCGGCATCTCGGGTGGAACCGTTCGACGCCCAATGCGCCGATTTGTCGCGATAGATATCGGCTGCCTCGCGATGACGCTGCGACAGGTGCCTCGGGCCACCTTTAATGTGATTGGAGCCAGTTACGCCGTCTCTGCGGCGCGCGCCTTGCGAATGCGGTCATAGGCGTTGCCGATTTCGCTGGTACGTTCCTTGGCCACTTCCCGCATGTTGTCCGGAAGCCCTTTGGCGGCCAGCTTGTCGGGGTGGTTTTCGCTCATCAAGCGACGATACTGACGCTTGATCTCGGCATCGCTGGCGTCGGACTCTACTCCCAACACCTGGTAGGCATCTTCCAACGAGACTTCGTGTGTGGTGGCGCCGCCGCCCTCGGTGGCGCCGCGCAGCATGGCTTCGATCTGGGCGACTTCGGCCTCCGAACAGCCCAGGCCACGCACGACCCGCATCAACATCTCATGTTCGGCGGAGTGCAGCTCACCATCGGCGGCAATGGCGGCGAGCTGCACCTGGAGGAATACCTGGCGCAACGCCGGCTGACTGCCAACGATCGGGCGCAGCTTGGCAAGCTCGGCATCGAGATCGAAATCCGCGCTCTTGCCGCGTGTGAAATCGGCACGTGCCTTGGCGCGCTGCGGCTCGCTCAAACGCAGGCGATCCCACAGCTGGCGAGACGCCTCGAGCTCATCCTCGGACACCTGTCCATCGGCCTTGCACATGCAGCCCATGACCGCGAAGGTGGACTCGAGGAATTGCGTCTGAACGGCGGCCAGCCGGCCGACGATACCGCGCCGGATGCGCCTTGCGAGCCAATAGCCGAGACCACCTCCGACCAACAGGCCCAAGGGGCCACCGACCAGATATCCCAGCAATCCACCTATCAGCACCATGACCAGCATGTCGACTCCTAGAAACGCGTCTCGAAAAATTGGCGATGAGCATAGCACCCCGACAGACCGCGGGGCGATGCATGGCTCGGCCCGGGCAGTGCTTCATTGACGTTGACAGGTTTGCTTACCACCTCGTGTCGCGGTCGGGCTACACTCGTGTGACGTCACCTGGACCCTCTTGGACTATGCCCGCTGATCTGCAAACGCTCTACCCCAAGCTGATCTCGCTGATGCTGGACACGGTCTTCGTGGTCGATGTGGACAATCAGATCCTTTTCGTGAGCGAGGCCTGTCATACCCTGCTGGGTTATCGCAGTGACGAAATGATCGGCACCTTGATCACCGACTATATGCATCCCGATGATCTACCGGCCACCAAGGCCTCCATCATCCGGGTCATGAACGGTCAGCCACACCTGGATTTCCGCAACCGCTATGTGCGCAAGGATGGCGGTATCGTGCACATTCTGTGGTCGGCTCGCTGGTCGGAGGAGGAGAAGGTGCGAATCGGGGTGGCGCGGGATGTGACGGCTCTCATGCAAGTAGAGGCGGAATTGACGTTCCTCGCCCACCATGATCCGCTCACACAGCTGCCCAACCGCTCGCTGTTCTATGATCGGCTGCAGTCGAGCCTGCGTGCGGCCCACCGCTACCAGAGCGGGTTTGCCTTGCTGTTTCTGGATATCGATGACTTCAAGCGCATCAATGATGTCCATGGCCATGCGATGGGCGATCGCGTGCTCTGCGCGATGGCGCGACGGCTGGAAGGCTGCGTACGCGAAACGGACACCGTGGCCCGGATGGGGGGCGACGAATTCACTGTCCTGTTGACGGACATCCAGTCGGCGCATGCCGTTTACGCGAAAGTGGAGCAGATTCTCGAGCGCCTGGCCGAGCCCCTGGGTGACGAATTCTGCGGGGTGAGGCTGTCCTGCAGTATCGGTGTCGCCTGTTACCCTGGGGATGGAATGGATGCCGATACCCTGATGAGCCACGCGGATGACGATATGTACCGGATGAAGCGGCGCCGTTCGGTTGCCCGCTGATGGATCGGCCGAAGGCGCCTGTGGGGTTTATTCACTGCCGAGCATAATCTCGACTTGGTGTGGCTTGCCATCATCGCGCAGCGTGATGACTGGTTCGGGCAGGCTTTGCCCGTCGAGGTGGGTGATCGATGAGCGATGACCGGTATCCGCGCTCTGTCGGATCGTGATGGTGTAGGTGGTGGAATGAAAGCGGTAACGCAACGTGGCATGCGGCCAGGCTGCGGGTAGGCAGGGCGTTATCGTCAGGATGTTGCCGGCCTGTTGCAGCCCGAGCAGCGATTCGCTGATGAGTCGATACATCCAGCCCGCCGAGCCGGTATACCAGCTCCAACCGCCGCGCCCCGCGTGGGGCGGCATGGCGTAGATATCGGCAGCCACCACGTAGGGTTCCAGCCGGTATCGGGCCATACCGGATGGGGATTGCGAGTGATGGATCGGATTGAGGATATCCATCAGCATCCAGGCGCGCTCGCGCTGGCCGAGTCGGGCATAGGCCATCGCCGCCCATATCGCCGCATGGGTGTACTGCCCACCGTTTTCCCGCACGCCTGGCACATAGCCGCGAATATATCCGGGGGTTGGGGTGGCCTTGTCGAAGGGTGGGGTGAGCAATTGGATCAGTTGCTGCTCCGGGTGTACCAGGTGGGTGAAGACCGCCTCCATTGCCTGCTCGGCGCGAAGTGGGTCGCCCGCACCCGAGAGCACCGACCAGCTTTGCGAGATCGAGTCGATACGGCATTCGCTACCCGATGACGTGCCAAGCGGTGTGCCATCATCGAAGTACGCTCGGCGATACCAGCCGCCGTCCCAGCCGTGCTGATTCAGGTTGTCGCGCAGGGTATCGAGAGAGGCCCGGCAACTGTTTGCTGTGTCGTCGTCGCCGTAACGCTGTGCCAACTGGCTGAACTCCTCGAGTATCTGGCACAGGAAAAACCCCAGCCAGACGCTTTCCCCGCGGCCCTTGATGCCGACCAGGTTCATCCCGTCGTTCCAGTCCCCGGAGCCCATCAGCGGCAGGCCGTGTTCACCGAACCGCAGGCCGTGGCGCAGTGCCAGCAGGGCGTGCTGGTACAGACTGGCCTCACCTGGGGCCAGGCTCGGTAGATCATAGTACGCCTCGTCGTCTTCGCCGACGGCACGCCCGTCGAGGAATGGGGCCGGCACATCGAGAATGTCGAAGTCTTCGGTGAATCGCACATAGCGACATAGCGCCAGGGGTAGCCACAAGAAGTCGTCGGAGCAGCGAGTCCGGACGCCACGGCCCTGTGGAGGGTGCCACCAGTGCTGTACGTCCCCTTCGTGGAACTGGCGACTGGCACACAGCAGCAACTGGTCCCGCAGTCGCTCGGGCATGGCGTGCGCCAGGGCCATGCTGTCCTGCAGTTGGTCGCGAAAGCCGAAGGCGCCGCCGGATTGATAGTAGCCACTGCGTGCCCACATTCGACAGGCCAGGGTCTGGTAGAGCAACCAGCCGTTGGTCATGACATCCAACGCTGGGTCGGGTGTCTCGATCTGCAGCGCTCCCAGAGCATGCCGCCAGTGGGCCTTCACGTCGGCGAGTGACTGACGTGCCGAACCCACGACGCGGTAGCGCTGGATCAGGGCATTGGCATGTTCTCGGTCGCTCCCCGCCCCGAGCCGGAATATCACCTCCCGGCTTTCGTCTGGTGCCAGGGAAAGCTTGACCTGTAGCGCTGCACACGGGTCGAGGCCGGCACCGACCGCGCCGGAGAGATGGGTGCGTTGCAGGGCGGCAGGTTGTTTCAGGCTGCCGTTGCGGCCGATAAACTCCTGGCGGTCTCCACTCAGGGTGCGTGTGGGGTCGTCGACATCGAAGAAGGCCACTTGCTCGCTCAATTCGTGATGAAACACGTTGCGTGCAAGCAGGGCACCACTGTCCGCGGCGACTTCGGTGGCCACATGCATGGCTGTCTTGGCAGGCAGGTCACCGAGTACCCACTCCACATAACCGGTGACCGACAGGTTGCGAACCCGCGGTGATAGGTTGCGCACCTTGAGCACCGAAAACTTGATGCTGTCATCAAGCGCGACGTAGACCGACAGCTGCGTGCTGATACCGTCCTGAACAGTCTCGAACACGCTGTAGCCGAAACCGTGGCGCACCAGGTAGTGAGCGTCGCTGTGCACCGGCAGAGGCGTGGGAGACCAGACATGGCCGCTCTCTTCGTCGCGCAGGTAGAGCGCTTCGCCACTGGGGTCACTGACCGGATCGTTGTGCCAGGTCGTCAACCTGTTTTCGTGGGCATTGATGCGCCAGGTGTAGCTGCCACCGCTTTCCGATATCACGCAGCCGAAGTCGGGATTGGCGATCACGTTGACCCAGGGAGCGGGCGTGCGCTGGTCGGGCCCAAGGTGTACCACGTACTCTCGCCCGTCGGCAGTGAATCCTCCCAATGGGTTGTTGAGGATCAGGCCTTCCGGCGCGGACGGGGCGGTGCTCGGCATGGGAGCGCGGGGATCCGTCATGCTCAGAAGCGGTGGCCTTGCCACCTGACGCTGGCGCTGGTCGAGCTGTTCTTCCAGGCTGCCGTGGGTGTCGAGGATGATGGCACGGGCCACTGCCTGGAACAGCAGACGGTCTTCGCCCGCGATCTGCTCCAATGGGCGTACGAAGATGCCCCCGGGACGGTCGAGGTGGCTGGCGACTCCGCCCGAGGCGATCAGCCCCATAATCTGTTCCTGCAACTGTTGGCGGTAGACGGCGTACTCTTCGTTCCAGATCACCAGGTCGACGGCGAGTCCCTGCAGTCGCCAGTGCGCATGCGCTTGGATGAGTTGGCGCACCAGCGCGAGACTGCTGCTGCTGCCGATCCGTAGCAACACGATGGGCAGATCGCCGGAGATGGCATAGCTCCACAGCGCCGATTGGCCACGGCGGTTCGCGGCGATGATCGCCGGGTCGGCGCGCAGGGCGGGGTGCGAATAGATCACGGCACTGGCCAGTCGCGCATGTAGCTGGGCGTCGGCTTCGCTGGCATCGAGTTGCTCGAGGACCACCTGGCGATGGGTCCAGGTGAGCTCGAAGACGCGGTCGGCCAGGTGGCGATCCTGGTACTTGGCGATCAGGCACTCCGCATCGGCGCGCGTGCTCGCGATCCCCGTCACCAGATCCAGCGTCACGGCGTGGTGGGGTTCGACGCAGAAGCGGCGGCGAATGGCGGCGATCGGATCGAGCACCGCGCCGGCATGGCCGGACAGTTCACCGGGCTGTTCCATGGCCAACGGTGCGGCGGTGTCCCGGCAGCGACCAATGAATCGCAGGCGATCCGTTTCGAAGGAGGCTGCCTGGCTTGGCGCGTCACGCACGATCAGCAGCTGGAACATCCATGCGGTACTTTCCTCCGGGGCTCGCGTGCGACGGTGGCAGAGGACCGCACTGTGAGCAGCGATGATCTCGGTCTGCACGAACAGGTTGCTGAAGGCGGGATGCAGAGCATCCGTGTCGGCGGGGGCGATGACCACCTCCGCGTAGCTTGTGACCTCGAGTTCGCGGCGTTGCGAGGTATAGTTGGTCAGACGTACCCGACGCAGTTCGATGTCATCCTCGGGTGAGACGGCAATCTCGGTATAGGTCTCCATCTCGCCGCCACCGACGCTGTCACGCCGGCGGTACTCGGCGCGCCCCTCGGCAAAGATCGCCTGATAGTGGGTGCTGGAAGAACATGTCGGTTGGTAGGCGTTCGACCAGCAATGGCCGCTTTCGAGGTCACGCAGATAGCAGAAGATGCCATGGTGGTCGCGCGTCGGGTCCTCACGCCAGCGCGTCACGGCGAGGTTGCGCCAGCGGCTGTAGCCACCGCCGGCATTGGTGACCATCACGTGGTAGCGCCCGTTCGACAGCAATTGCACCGCCGGGGACGCGGTATCGGCGCTATCCAATACCCGTATTGGTGGGTCGCTGCGAATGGTGGCGGTATGCACTTCCGCCAATCGCGTGATGTGGGTGAACAGGGCGCTGGCGCGGGGGATCCGCTCCTGCAGCAGTAGCAGCACCGCCTGCACGTGGCGGTCGGCACTGAAACGGCGCTGCATCGGCTGATCCAGCAGCAGGTAGGCCAGGGACAGCAGGCTCATCCCCTGATGGTGTGCCATGAACGAGTGCACCAGCGTCTTGTGGGAACCGCGTCGCTGGCGCGACGGGCTGTAGTCGACCGCCTCGTACAGCCCGAATTTTCCCATGACGCCTTCTTGCGCCAGGCGCTGCAGGTTGAGGCACGCCGCCACCGGCGCCACCATCAGGGCCATCACCGACGCGTAGGGGGCGACGACCAGATCCTCTGCCAGTCCGCGCTTCAGCCCCAGGCCCGGGGCACCAAAGGCGCGATACTGGTAGTTGAGCTTGGCGTCGACAGTGTTGTAGGCAGACTCGGAATTTCCCCAAGGCACGCCGCGTTGTCTGCCATAGTCGATCTGGCGGGCCACGGCGGCGCGACAGGTCTGGTCGAGCAGCGTATTGGGGTAGGTCGGCATCACCAGCATTGGCATCAGGTACTCGAACATCGAGCCACTCCACGACAGCAGCACCGGTTTGCCCCCGGCGCGGGTCAGCAGTCTGCCAAGGCTGAACCAGCTCTCTTTCGGCAATTGCCCAAGGGCGATTCCCACGAAGCTGCTCAGCCGCGATTCCGATGCGAGTAGATCGTAATAGCCACTATCGAGGCGCTCCTCGGTGACGTTATAGCCGATGGAGAGCAGGTGCTTGGTGCGATCGAACAAGAAGCCATACTCGACCTGTGCGAATTCGAAGCAGCGGGTGGCGAGCTGTTCGAGGGTCGCGATGCGCTGCTGGGCTCGCCGCTTGGCATGCTGAATGGCGTCGCGCAGCGAGGCTGCCTGGGCGTCATCGTTGGCGGACTGTGCTGGCGCTGTTGAAACACTGCCGAGCACGCTATCCAGCGAGGCGATATCGCTAAGCGTAGGCACGGCAAACGTCTGAAGTGCCTTGCCGAGCGGGGAGTCGCCAAGCCGTGCCGATTGCGTGAGCCAAGGGGCCAGCTCGTCGAGTTCCTCGAGCATGGACTGGGTTTGACGTTGCAGGCCGAGTGCCCATTGGTGGGCGTTTTCTTCAAGCAACGGCGCCTGATGCGAAACGCTGGCCTCAGGCTGCGCCGCCTTGGCGAATGGACGCATCGCATGGACCAGCACAGCGCTGGCGTCACCCAGACGGGTCAGCGCCTGATACCAGGTCACCAGGCTGTCCTGGGCGGCCGGGCAGGTGCTCTCCAGTACCTGCCGATAGACATCCAGTGGCCCTTGCACGGCGCCATCGCCACACTCCTCGATCAGTGCCAGGGTATCGCTCAGGCCTTGCCAGCAGCGCATTGGCAGAATGGGCGCATGTATTGCGTCGAGCAGACCTCGGCGCAGCGTGAGTAGGCAGCCCGACAAGTTGCCACTATCGACACTCGAGACATAGTGGGGTGGTAACGGCGCGAGTGATTGCGTGTCGTACCAGTTGTAGAAATGACCACGGTAACGGGGCAGGATTCCCAGCGTGCCCAGGGTCTGTTCACTACGTGTCATCAGTCCCTTGCCACTGAGGTAGCCAAAATCATGAGCGGCCAGGTTGGCCAGTAACCCCATCCCGATATTGGTCGGAGAGGTGCGATGCGCCAGTGATATCTCGCGAAAGGCCTGGAGGTTGTCGGGTGGTAGCCAATGGTCCTCGGGGTTGTGGGTCTGTTCGAAGAATGCCCAGGTGCGTCTGGCCAGGCGTTGCAGAAATCGGGTCTGCACGGCATCCAGTTGCGATGGGCGCGGGATCTGCGGATGGCTCAGCCACCAGGCCAGGCCCGGGGCAACCGCCCACAGCACCAGCAATGGAGCTGCCGCGAGCAGCGTCATCGGCTCAGCGATGGCAAGCACCAGGGCCACGCCGACGGCCAGTACGGGGGCCAGCCACATTTGCCTGAGCAGGCCACCCAGGCCATCGGCGCCGGGGTGTGGCGTGGCAGCCCGGCTACTGCTCGAAGGCACCCACTCGAGCAGACGACGGTGACTGACATGGCATCGCCACAGGGTTCGCAGGATGGCATCCAGATGGATGTAGGCCTCAAACGGCAGGCAGGCAAGCTGAAAGCCGGCCTGACCAGTGCGTCCGATCAGATCGCGAGAGGTGCACGCCAGATGCTGCCCAAGCCGGCGCTCGTCTGGCTTGTTGAAAAGCGCGCGTATGACGTCACCAAGGACAGGTATCAACAGTAGCGCCGCGGCGCCGAGGGTCCATACCCAGGCGGTGGCTGGCTGCGTCCATCCCACCAGCAGCAGCCCCGCCAGAGCGATGGGAAAGAGGCTGCGCCGCAAGTTGTCGGCAAGCTTCCAGCGAGACAGCGGGGTGAGGGCGCTGCCGGTTTGGCCTCCGGTCTCGGTATTACCCGCCGGAGGCTGCCGGCTCAACCAGCCGGTGAGCTGCCAGTCGCCACGTATCCAACGCTTTCGGCGTTTGACGTCGTCGAGGTAGTGGCTTGGATGATCCTCATACAGAAGAATATCGCTCACCAGCCCCGAGCGGGCATGGCATCCTTCCAGTAGATCATGACTGAGGACGAGGTTATCGGGAAAGCGCGTGCCCACCGCCCGTTCGAAGGCATCGATATCGTAAATGCCCTTGCCGATGTAGGAGCCTTCGTCGAACAGGTCCTGATAGAGGTCGGAAATGGCCATGGTATAGGGGTCGATGCCCGCTTCACCACCGAACAGCCGCGCATAGCGCGAACGGTTGGCGCCTTCAAGGCTTGCCGCGATGCTGGGCTGCAGGATGCCGTGGCCATCGATGACCATGCCCGTCCGTGGATCATGACGAGGGTGATTGAGGGGGTGGGACATGGCGCTGACCAGCTGTCGAGCGGCATCACGCGGCAGCTCGGTATCGCTGTCGAGGGTGATCACGTATTTGATGTCCGACAGCGGCGAGATGTCACCGACAACCAGTGCGAAGCGCTGACGACCGTCGGTCTCCGGATTGCCGCGCAGCAGAGCGTTGAGGTCCGCGAGCTTGCCGCGCTTGCGTTCGTGGCCCATCCAGCAGCGTTCCCGCGCGTTCCAGCAACGCGGGCGGTGGAAAAGATAGAACGGTGTCGCGTCACCACCGAGTGAGCGCCAATCTTCCGCATAGTTAGCATTCAATCGCTGGATGCCGTCGTGTGCCTGAGTCAGCAGGGTAGCGTCACCCGGCAGGCTGGCCTGCTGGGCATCGCTGAAGTCGGTCAGCAGAGCAAGATGCAGATGTGCATCCTGGTTGGCCAGAAAACGCACCTCGAGGGATTCCAGCAGGGATTCGATGGAGGCCGCGTCCGTGAGCAGCGTGGGCGTCACGACCAGGGTGCGACACGTAGCGGGGATGCCGCCTTTGACCTCCATGCGCGGCAGCGTGCGCGGCGTCACCATCATTGCCGTCAGCCGGTTGACCAACGATACCGCCGTCTGACTGCTGGTCAGCAGTGACAACACCGTGACACTCACGACCCAGGCCAGTGGCGCCTGGGTAGGGAGTTGCGACAAGGCGGCAAACAACAGGGCGGCGCTGATCAGCAAGGTGAAACCGGCGATACCGGCCAGATAGAAGGAGAGAGCACGCCGCCGCAGGCGGATGCCGAGGCGTTGGCGTAGTGAGCGTCGCGCTTTGGCTTGCTGGGCCAGTTTGGGAAGGCCGGCACCGATCAGATAGTAGCCGACGTGTCGGGTGCGTTCGAGGTCGTCGTGCGCCTGATCAGGCAAGGCGGCGAGCCTCACGGCAAGGCCCGCCACCCCGCTTTCGTCAAGTGGCGACTGGCTGGCCGTGGCTTCCACCACATGCCGATAGCGGTCACGGGTGGCGAAATCCATACGCGGATAGATGCCGCTGGGGTCTTCTCGCAGGATCTGCTCGACGGCACTTTGCGACTCCACGAAGTCCTGCCAGTCGATGGCGCCAATGACCCTGAGACTGCCGATGCTGTTGCTCACCGACACCTGATCGGATGCTTGCTGCTGATTGGCGATCAGGATGTGCTGCTCGATACTGGTGCCCGAGTCGGAGAGTCTCTGCTCCATCCAGGAGAGCGGTAGTGCCAGCGCCGGACCGCGGCCCTGCAGCCGTCTCGACAGCACGGCAACGAACTCACTGCTCATCAGCGGTTTCGAGCGAGCCATGTCGGCGACCTGAAGTATCAGGTTCTTGGGGTCGCTCTCGGCGATATCCACCATGCGCTCGGCCCAGCCTTCGGCCAGTTGGCGCTCGTCGAGTACCGCCTCGAGGCGGTCGGAAACCTGGCGCAGGTTCTCGATCAGCGCCAGACGGAGCATGATGGGGATCGCCCATAGCTCGCCCAGCGTCAAGGTAGTGTGGTGCTGGTAGGCGGTCACGAAGCGGCTCAGGCTATCAAACGCCAGATGACCGTCGCTATGGGCGATGGCTTCCATGGCAATGTCGTAGACGCGTGGCCTTCCCGCGGAGGGGCCGGTCGAAAGCCTCGGCAGCGCCTTGCTGTAGCCAGGTGGCAGATGCCGCTTGGCGGTCAGCATTTGCTCCTCGAGCAGGTGGAAGTTGTCCAGCAGTCCTTCGCCTGCGGGGGCAATGCGTTGCTGTTCGGCCACCGCCTCGGTCAACCGGTTGCAGCTATCGACCAGTGCGTGCTCATTGCTGCGCAGTCGAGGAAGCAGCAGGTCGGGTGCGTATCCCCTGGCGAGCTGATGGCTGTTGGCGAGCCATTCGCCATGCGCCTCCATCTGGGCGGCGCTGAACAACTCGGCACGAGGAGGGGGGGCGACGTCGCTATCGGGCACTGTCGGACGTCTGGCGTTCAGCCATTGCCCAAGGCGAGAGCGGCTCTTTCGGTAGCTAGTGAGGAGTGTCAAGGTGGGCGCCTGGCGTAAGCCCAGGCCTGATAGCACGATCACCACCAGGCCTGGGGCGGTATGTCCGTTAGATAACGCATACTAGGTGGCCAGTTACCCGGCGTCGGTACGTTAGCGGACATAGCGGGAACCGAGTCAGCATACGTTCGATGCAGTTCCTGGTGGCGCCAGCGGCAGCCACTGCCAGAGCAGGCCGAGCAAGATCAGGCCCGCCAGCAGGCTGAAGGCAATGATGTGGGATCGAGACATGTGGTGGATGTCCGCCGGTTCAGCGAGGCGGGCGGCCCAAGCTGTTAATGCGTTGAGTGTGGGCCCCATCCTTTGTCATGCAGACCCACCAGGGAAGTCACACTTCCGGTGGGCGAGCATTGATCAATTCCCACAGCTGATCGGCAGCGCTGGCACCATCTCCAGGTTGCCGGTAGCAGGCGACCACCAGCATCGGCCCGCCCAGTTGCTCCAGCAGCGAGACGAGATTTCCCGCCTCCAGTTCCGACTCGATCAGGCCATGTGGTAGCCAGCCGATCCCCAGGCCGGCCAGGGCGAGTTCGCGAATGCCGATCGTGAAGGCGGTTTCGCAGACCAGCTCGACATCGTAATGGCGTTGTAGATCCAGTAGGTAAGGAGACGACAACACGCTGCCCAGAAAACTGCTGGGGTCATAGCCGATCAAGGGCAGCCGGGTCTGGTGCTCCAGATCGAATATCGGCTGACCGAAGCGGTCGGCTGCGCAGACTGGCACGAGTTGCTCGGTTCCCAGCGGTACACGCTCCACGCCCTCGCGTTCCACTCGAAGCGGTGTCCCCTCGAGCTCGCTGCACAGCAACAGGTCCGCATCGCCGCGTTGGAATTCGCGGATGCAGTCGCTGCGATCCGATGATCTGACCTGCACTCTGGCTTGTGGGGCGCGCTGGCGAAAGTGTCGCAGCAGGCGTGGCAGGTAACTGACGGTCAAGGTGTGCTGGGTGGTCAGGATGGCGCGCGGGCCTTGCCTGGCATCCGCGCGGATACGACCACGTAGTGCATAGAGGTGGGCCAGCCAGTCACGAAGCGAGGCCTCATAGGCTTGCGCATGGGGTAGCAGCGTCAGGCGTGGTGAGTGTCGGTCGATCAGTTCGACACCCAACCAATCCTCCAATTGCCGTATACGCCGCGAGAACGCGGGCTGTGTAACGTGACGCCGCGCCGCCGCCTGCGAAAAGGTGCCTGCCTCGATAAGCGCAAGGAAATCCTCAATCCACTCTATTTTCATGATGATTCCCTGAAAAGCTCTATAAAAACAATAATACTACCTAAGTATGCAGAAATTTAATTGCCTGACAGTATCTTGGCATTAGTCGAAATGAACCTCCAGGCACTAGCTTCATAAGACGATAAAAAAGCGAACCATGATTCGCCACACCCTGGTCGCTGGTCATAAAAAAGAGCACGCCCATGCAAAAAATTACTCGCCTGGAGGCCCGCATGCACCTGTCCCGTTTCCCCCGCATCCGTCTTGGACACCTGCCGACACCGCTCGAGCCGATGGATAACCTCAGCCGTTTGCTGGGAGGGCCGCGCCTGTGGGTCAAGCGTGACGATTGCACCGGCCTTTCCAGTGGTGGCAACAAGACCCGCAAACTCGAGTTCCTGATGGCCGATGCCCAGGAAAAAGGTGCCGATACGATCATTACCCAGGGGGCCACCCAGTCGAATCACGCGCGCCAGACCGTTGCGGCGGCCTGCAAGCTGGGGCTCAAATGCCACATCCTGCTCGAGGACCGCACCGGCAGTGATGACCCTGCCTACGTCCACAACGGCAACGTGTTCCTCGACCAGTTGCATGGTGCAACGGTCAGCAAGCGCCCTGGTGGCGCCGACATGCCGACCGAGATGGAGAAACTGGCCGAGCAACTCAAGGAAGCCGGCAAGACGCCCTACATCATCCCCGGCGGTGGCTCCAACGAGATCGGGGCGCTGGGTTACGTCAATGCGGCCCTGGAACTGCTGGCCCAGGCCAATGACATGGGGCTGCAGATCGATCACCTGGTGCATGCCACCGGTAGCGCCGGCACCCAGGCGGGGCTGGTCACCGGGCTTGCCGCCTGCCATGCGGGTATTCCGGTACTCGGCATCGGTGTACGCGCCCCCCAGGACAAGCAGGAAGCCAACGTCTTCGCACTGGCCCAGAAGACCGAAGCCAAGCTGGGGCTATCGGGTGTGGTGAGCCGCCAGGATGTTGTCGCCAATTGCGACTATGTCGGCGACGGCTATGGCATTCCCACCGAGAGCATGGTCGAGGCCGTCACGCTGCTGGCGAGACATGAAGGCATCCTGCTGGACCCGGTCTACTCCGGTAAGGGCATGGCGGGGCTGATCGACCTGATTCGCCAGGGCCACTTCAAGGAAGGCGAGAACGTTGTCTTTCTGCACACCGGCGGCAGCGTGGCACTGTTCGGTTACCCCGGCGCCTTCGATTTCCCTGATTACACGGCGACAACGTGAATCTGGTGGAATTGCAAGATTACTTTTCGGCATCGGAGCGCTTAGTATTCGTTCTATGGATGGTAGTATAATAATAAATGGATAGTTGTATAATAGTATTTTGAACAAAATCAACTAGGAATAAGGTGTCAAGATGATGAATTCACGAGTGAAGAAACATGGTTTTGCGGGAGTCGCGGTTGTTGGCATGCTGAGTTTTGCTGCCGTGCCCGCCAGTGCGGAAACCGTGATCAAGATCGCACACCCGAATGTGCCTGATCACCCTATGGGTAAGGGTTTCAGCTATTTTGAGGAGCTCATCGAAAGCCGCAGTAATGGTGAGTTTTCGGTTGATGTCTATCACAGCAGCCAATTTGGCAATTTTGATAGCGTGGTGCAGGGCCTTCAGACCGGAATGCTCCAGATGGGCTCAGCATCCACCCCAAACCTCGCCCCTTTTTCCGATGATTTTCTGATCTTCGATATGCCTTTCCTCTTCCCGAGCTATGAGGCTGCGGATCGCATCACGGATGGGCCCATTGGCCGCACCGCCGCGCAGGCGCTCGTGGAAACCGGAATCATTGGGCTGGGCTATATTGATATCGGCTTCAGGCACATCTTCAACAACCAGCGTCCGGTTCAAACACTCTCGGATGCTGAAGGTCTCAAGATTCGCTCAACTCCCAGCAGCGCGCATATTGCGACCCTGGAATCATTGGGCATGAACCCCACCCCCATCTCCTGGAACGAAGTCTATACCGCGCTACAACAGAAAACGGTTGATGGCATTGATATCGATCTCAATCTTGCTTGGTTTAATAATTTCCACGAAGTTAACCAGAATTTGACGCTGGTCAGGAGTCTTTATAGCCCTCACTTGGTCATGATTAGTCAAAGTTTCTATGATTCGCTGAGCCCTAGCGATCAGATCATGGTCACAGAAGCATTTGCTGAAATGAAGCTTTATCAACGCGACCTGATTCGTCAAAACGAGGAAATGATACTCGAGGAAATGGAGAAAGCAGGCGTCAACATCGTGGAACTAAGCGAAGAGGAGCGTGCTAACTGGGAAGCTGCCACCGAAGGCGTCTACGGTGAATTCGAAGACGAAGTCGGAAGTGACCTGATTGAGCGTGCCCGCGCTACAATCGCGCAGTAAGAAAGGCTGAAGCGCGGCGGCCGACGAATACAGGCCGCCGCACTCTCATGGCACTAGGCTTCATGGAATGTGAGCATGAAAATATTGCGCACTTTAGATCGGCTTGAAGAGATACTGGCATCGCTGAGCCTTGCTGTCATGGTGATCCTTATCAGCATGCAGGTTTTTTTTCGTTATGTGCTTGGTGATTCACTGGTGTGGTCCGAGGAGTTAAGTCGTTACTTACTTATCTGGGCGGTATACATTGGCTGTAGCTTTGCGGCAAGAGAAGATCGACACCTGGAGGTTACCTTCATCCGATCGCTTTTGGGTCCTCGCGCCAATCGTTGGATCATATCATTTTCCTACATTGTCACGATTGTATTTTGTGGATTTTGCGTCGTGTGGGGAATCGAAATGCTGCAATTCCTTGGACGAACGGGCCAGCGGACCCAGTCTCTTGGGGTGAGTGTGTACTGGGTCTATCTAGCCTTGCCTGTGGGAATGACGCTCATGGCGCTTCGTATGTTGCAGCGGCTGTGGATCGTCGGCGTTAAAGGGCAGTTGCCTGACACGACTTCCATCGAAAAAACGCCTTAAGGGAATTGTATGGACTCCACGATCATCATGATTGCGACAACGCTGTTTGTCCTGCTTGTACTGAGCGTGCCAATCGGCGTAGCCATAGGGTTGACCGTCGTCGTCGGCATGTTCGCCAGCAATATGCCGGTAACGTTTCTTGCACAGCGTCTGATTACGTCCCTGGATTCCTTCCCGCTGCTTGCGGTCCCTTTCTTCATCATGGCAGGTGAAATCATGCAGAAAGGCAGTATGGCGCAGCGTCTGCTGGAATTGTCTCGATGTCTGGTCGGCCATATCACCGGTGGCCTTGCCCAAGTTTCTGTTCTGACTAGTCTATTCTTTGGTGCTCTCAGCGGATCCTCTCCGGCGACGGTTGCGGCCGTGGGTGGAGTGATGATCCCCACGATGAAAAAGGAGGGTTACAGCGGCTCCTACGCCGCGGCTGTTAACACCTCCGCGGGATGTCTTGGTGTGATGATTCCTCCCAGCATCCCGCTTATTATTTATGGCACGACGGCAGGTGTATCTGTCGGCGATCTTTTTATCGCCGGCATCATTCCCGGGCTCTTTGTCGCCAGCATGCTTATGCTTACGTCTTATATCCTGGCGCGTTATCAGGGGCATGGTGTCAAGGGTAAGCGCCCTCCAATCATTGAAACGGCTCGCGCCTTCAAGAAAGCATTCCACGCACTCATGGTGCCTGTAATAGTCCTCGGTGGAATATACGGTGGTATCATGACGCCAACTGAAGCTGGTGTCGTCGCGGTAGTCTATGCTTTATTGGCTGAAAGTATCTTTCTACGTTCCTTGAGCCTAAGTAAGCTGTGGCAAGTCATGCGTGGTACCGCGCTGACCACGGCGACTATTTTTCTTCTCATCGCTACAGCATCGGCCTTGGGTCAGATATTTCTTTTCAACAATGTGCCTAGCCAAGTCGTCGAATTACTGACAGGTGTGTCAGAAAACAAATATATTCTTATGCTTCTTATTATCCTCATGATGTTGGTGCTTGGAACGTTCATGGATGCCTTGGCCAATATTTTGATATTGACTCCATTGCTTCTTCCGGTGGCAAAGCAGGCGGGTTTCGATCCGATTCATTTTGGTGTCATCATGATTGTTAGTGTGGCTATCGGATTCTTAACCCCTCCGGTTGGCGTGAATCTCTTTGTTGGTTGCAATATCGCCAATATCAGCATCGAGCGGCTCAGTGTTGCTATACTTCCTTTCTTAGCTGCATTGATTTTCGCTCTGCTCGTACTTGCGTTTGTACCGCAGTTGAGCCTTGTGCTGCTCGGTCGATAGATGAATTTGATGTGTTTCAACCTGAACAGGGGTATGGGATGTCAGCTTTTCCGAGTGATCCTTTGAATGGCGGTCTTGTGGATTTCGCAAGACGATTGCGCTCGGGTCATATTTCGGCACGGGCAGTGACCGAAGCCTACCTTGCCCGAATTGCTGATCTGAACCCTAAACTGGATGCCTATACTTATGTGGCTGAGGAGCAAGCCCTGAGAACAGCGGACGCATTGGACCGGCTGTTGTCCGTAGGGATTGACCTTGGACCTTTGATGGGCGTTCCAGTAGCAGTGAAGGACCTTTTCTCGGTATCGGGAATGCCGACAGGTGCAGGATCAAATCTAGATTTATCAGATTGTATTGGCGCTGAAGGAGCCTTCATCGACTCGCTCAGGAAAGCGGGTTGCGTGATTCTCGGCAAGACGCGGACCATCGAGTTTGCAGCGGGTGCACAGAACATCATTCACCCGACGCCCTGGAACCCCTGTGATATGGATACGCACCGCACGCCTGGTGGTTCCAGCAATGGCTCTGCGGTGGCGGTTGCCGCGGGACTGTGTGGATTCGCCATTGGATCGGATACGGGGGGATCTGTCAGGCAGCCGGCAGCGTTGTGCGGCATAGTAGGTCTCAAGACCACCTACGGTATCTGGCCATCCGATGGTATCTTCCCGTTGTGCCCATCCATGGACACCGTTGGCCTGTTGACCGCCAGCGCCTCTGATGCCTCGGTGGCGTATGCAGCGCTGACTGGCAACACCGTGGCGCCTGACGCTGTACTGGCGGGTGTTCGGCTTGGGGTCCCTGGGCCGGGTTGTATGGAGTCCATGGATGCTGATGTCGCCGACAGGTATGAAGCATCTCTTCAGCTACTCGAAGCGGCGGGCGTCAGTCTCGTTCCTGTTTCCTGGCCAACTCAGAAGGAGCAGCAGGAGATCAAAGCGATCTATGCCGGCATGGTGCCCGCGGACCTTCTCACCACCCTTGGCCGCGATCGTTTTCAAAACCATCGCCAAGACATTGATCCGGTCGCGGTCAAACGACTGGAAGGAGGGTGGGATCTTCAGGCAACGGAATACATACGTTTAACGCGCCTGCAGGACAAGCTAGCTACGCTCGCCCACGAACGAATGCAGGGGCTGGATGGAATAGTCGGACCGACTGTTCCCCTTACACCAAAACCGGTGAAAGACGTCAGCGAGAGTGTGTCGATTGCATCTGAATTTGTCGCGAGAAGTTTGAGCTATACGCGTGCAGCGAACGTCTATGACATGTGCGCAATCACGATACCTGTTTCAGAACCAGTAGGGGGTATGCCCGTTGGTATTCAGATTACATGCTCCGCAAACGAAGAGATCAGGTTGTTATCGCTAGCGAATGCAATGTCGCCGATTATTTCCACCAGGATAGATTAGAAATATTTATATTGATGTTCTACGAGTGTGGTGTTTTTTTCTCGAGTTTAGGGTTTTGTTAAGAACATTGATGGATCCTCTTTAGTTGTATTATCTCATTCTCCTTGCGTGAATGTTCGCATGGTTCGGCCACTGCCGAGCCATGGCATTGCTTACGCGATTCACGGGATGCGACCGGAGACATACCGATGAAATCACGTGCTTTTGCCACGCCACTTGCCAGCCTGCGGTCGTTCTATCACGGCTCCTTCGGCCACTATCGCAATGTCGGTCGCGGGCTGCTGGTATGCGTGACCATCGCCTTGGCGACCACCTTCATCGCCGATCACTACGGCGGCCCGACCCTGCTCTATGCCTTGTTGTTCGGCATGTCGCTGCACTTTCTCAGTGAAGAGGGACGCTGTCGGGAGGGTATAGAATTTGCCGCGCGCACGGTGCTTCGCCTAGGCGTGGCATTGTTGGGGGCACGAATGACCCTGGAGCAGGTGGGTGACCTTGGCGTTGCACCGGTGCTGACAGTGATCGTCTCTGTCACACTGATTATCGCGCTGGGGGCGGTGCTTGCGAGGGTGCTTGGCCTGCCACGCGAGTTCGGGTTGTTGACCGGCGGTGCAGTGGGGATTTGTGGTGCCTCGGCGGCGTTGGCCCTGTCGGCGGTGATGCCACGCAATGACACCACCGAGCGCAATACCATCCTTACCGTAGTGGGCGTGACCACGCTCTCGACCATGGCCATGGTGCTCTACCCGCTGATTGCCGGCGCCTTGTCCCTGGCCGATACCCAGGCCGGCATTTTTCTGGGCGGTACCATCCATGATGTCGCACAGGTCGTGGGCGCCGGTTACATGATCTCTGAGGAAACAGGTGACGTGTCCACGCTGGTCAAGCTGGTGCGCGTGGCCATGCTGGTACCGGTGGTCATGGTATTCATGTGGCTGTTTCGCGCCTCGCGCAAGGACGCGGGCGAGACATCGCGGATGCCCTTGTTGCCAAGCTTTCTGGTGGGCTTCGTGTTGCTGGTGGTGATCAACAGCCTCGGCCTCATTCCGAACCCGGTGAACGAGGCGATGACCACGCTGTCACGCTGGTGCCTGGTCACGGCCATTGCCGCGCTGGGCATCAAGACCTCCTTTCAGAAGCTCGCCGTGGTGGGGTGGAAGCCGGTGATCCTGATGGTGCTGGAAACTCTGTTACTGCTGGGCTTCGTGCTTGGTGTGGTGGTGTTCGGCGGGCTTGGCACTTGATACGGACGGATGGCCAGGCTTTTCTGGGCGATGGAAATCGGTTACATCTATGTCCATGAATTTGCGCCTGGGCTGAGCCCCTCAGCGTTTCGTTCCAACCCCTTGACTTCAAGGCATCCATGCTCGATTTCCTCATCCTCTCCGTGTTGATTGGTGCTGGCGCCACTGCGTTTCTCGATTTGTGGAACCTGTTGTTAAATCGCCTGTTTCGCTTGCCTTTGCCACCCTGGCATCTTGTCGGGCGCTGGTTCGCGGGACTGGGGAGGGGGCAGTTAAAACATCGGCAGGGCATCGCCGAATCGCCAGAGGTTCCGGGGGAGCTGGCCATCGGGTGGCTGGGCCACTACCTGGTGGGCGCGCTGTTCGCGGCTATCGTGCTTGTCATCTGGGGTGTCGAGTGGGCGGCGGCACCGACCTTTCTTCCGGCACTGATCGTCGGGCTTGTCACCGTCGGGGCAGGGTGGTTCATCCTGCAACCCGGCATGGGCGTCGGCGTGGCCTGTTCGGGGGCCGCCAGGCCCTGGCTTGCCAGGGTGTTGAACGTGGCCGGGCACGTGGTGTTCGCCATCGGGTTATATGTGACCGCTGTGGTTATCGGGTAGCCGAGGGAGGCGAGACGCAGGGATTCGTCACAGATGAAGCCCGTCACAGATGAACCCATCAGGGGCAGTCGGGAGGCTCGGCGCTGGCCGAAAAGCCGAGATGGCTGAACCAGGCGGTGGCGTCCACACCGGCATTGTCGCCATCGCTCATCAACGCCAGACCATCGATGTGGGTGACACCTTCGCCAAACAAGGTCGTGAAATCTTCGCGGACATCGCGCACTTCCGCTACCCACTCATCCACCTGAGAATTACCGCTTCGCAGCGCCAGCAGGTGTGCCCGCGAGGTGAACGCGTTGGGCCAATCCGCCCCTTGAGGTTGGTTGGATGCCCATCCGTAGTTCACCGACTGTACCTGCCAGGGCAGCAGGCCGGTCTTGCGCGCCACATAGACGCGTGCTGGATAGTCATCCCCCGCTTTGGTGGTTTCGTCGAGGCCGGCATGCGTGCCGGAAACTCGCCAGCACCAGTGCAGGTAGGGCGTGCGTTCGAGGTCGACCTCGCGTTCAAGGTATTTGGCCGATGCCTGTCCGCGAGACCTGGCCTGAAGCACCTGTTGCCCGTCACGTGTCACCAGCTGGTACTGAGTCTCGCCCGAAAAGGAGCGTGTCGGCCAGTCGATGATCTGCTCGGCGGAGAAGTAGGGCTCGCTCGCCAGGCTGTACAGACTCCAGGCTCCCAGTAGCAGGCCTGTAACCACAAGGTGAGAAGAGTTCGGCACGGTGCCTCACTGTTGAAAATGGTAATGGATGAATAGCCGGAACAGGAGAGCCGCGAGATGACATTGGTCAAGGTAGTCGATCATGCCGCCGAAGCCGCCGGGGACTGATCGGCGGCGGGTATCGCCATCTTGATTAGCGTGTATGGTCGGTTTCTGTGCTTTTTTCGATATCAGCCTCGAAGCGTGAACCGACCTCATGGAGCAGAGTGAACTGCTTGTCGCATTGGCGGCAGGCGTGGCACATCATCAGATGCAGTTTGAGGGACACGCGTTCCTGAAAGGTCAGCGAGCGGTCCTGTTTGAGCGACATCAATTTCGTTGCTTCACGACACTTGTTCATGCCTATTCCTCCTTCAGCCAGCCTTTCTCGAGGCAGGTGCGTAGGCGCAGTCGGGCACGATGGAGAATCACCCAGCAGTTGTTCTCCTTGATGCCAACCTCCCGGCAGATATCTTCGGTGGAAAGCCCCATCAGCTCGCGCAGCGAGAAGACCCTGGCCACGTTGTCGGGCAGCGCGATCATGCAGGCGTCGAAGACCTGCCAGAAATGGTCGCTTTCGAGGATGGCGTCGGGTTGTCCCCAAGACACCGGGCGCTCGTGGCGATGCCAGTGGCCACTCTGCTGGAACAGACGATCGAGCGTGTCATCGTCCGGCTCCGCTTCAAGAGGTTGCCAGCGCCCCTGGCGTTTCTGGGCTCGCAAGCCGTCCAGAATCTTGTACTTGAGGATGCCGAACACCCAGGTCTCGTAGCCCGAGCGCCCGGCAAAACTGTCATCCTTCTCGATGGCGGCCATCAGCGCCTCCTGTACCGCATCCTCGGCCATTGCGTTGTCGCGCAGCTGCATCCGGGCGAAGGAGAGCAATCTCGGGCGTACGGCGGCCAGGCGTTCCATTCGGTGGCTGGCGTCGGGTTTCCCATCCCCGTGTCCTGGGGGCGGCGTATCCGTCATTAAGGCTCCATCAGCATGGGGTGGTAGTGAGTCGGTGAGGGGCAGGCATCATTACACCCTTACGCAAAGTCGTTTGCAAAGGCGCTGCCTGGGCAAGCTTCTCGCGATGTGACACATGACGATCGGTGGCCACGACCCATCATGAGAGTCGCCAGGCCATTGGGAGCGGGCGTCAACTGGGGTAAGCTGCGACTTACGCTGAAGGAAGGCGCCCCATTGATTCACTGGAGAATACCCATGCCGCTTCGTTCCTTGCTGGCCGCCGCCCTGCTGGCGCTGCCGCTTGTCGCTGTCGCCGAGACCCCCAACATCGAACCGGGGATGTGGGAGTTTACCAGCACGACGTCCGTGCAGGGCGAGATGCCAATCCCGGATCAGACCGATACCCATCAGGAATGCATTGCCCAGGGTGACCTGGATGATGCCGACTTCCAGTTCCTTGAAGTGGAAGAGGACTGCGAGTTGCTGGAACACAACGTGACCGCCGATGGGGTCGACTATCAGATGGTATGTCGCGCCGAAGGTGGCGAGGCAAACATCGACGGTCGCATGGATTTCCTCGGCGAGCGTACCGAAGGCACCGTGCAGATTCTGGTCGATTCGCCCATGGGTGCCATGGAAATGCACACCGAGGTTGATGGGCAGCGGATCGGCGAGTGCTGATCGATTCAGCCCTCGTGAAAGTTCAGAAAGCCGCCAGTTGGCGGCTTTCTGCTGTCAGGGTCATGAGCTGGAAGGCTGGCTGTTCATTTCGTTCTCGAGCCGCCTGGCTACATCGCCCGGTGAGCCGGTGTGGCGCGCCAGCAGGTCGTAGGCCACCGGCACCACGAACAGCGTGAACAGGGTCGCGGCCGCCAGCCCACAGAGGATCACCGTGCCGATTACCAGGCGCGTCTCGGCACCGGCGCCACTAGAGACGATCAGCGGCACCGCGCCTGCCATGGTGGTGACGGCGGTCATCACGATCGGGCGCAGACGCGTGGTCGAGGCTTCCACCAGCGCATCATGGAAGGCCATGCCCTGATCACGCAGCTGGTTGGCGAATTCGACGATCAGGATACCGTTCTTGGCGGCAAGCCCCACCAGCATCACCAGGCCCACCTGGCTATAGATGTTCAACGACTGGCCGGTGAGATAGAGCCCGAGCAGCGCCCCACAGATCGCCAATGGCACGGTCAGCATGATCACGAAGGGGTGAATGAAGCTCTCGAACTGCCCAGCGAGTACCAGGAACACCACCAGGATGCCCAGGCCGAGCAGGAACACCGTGGCGCCACTGGCTTCCTGGTAATCCCGCGAGGCACCCTTGACGTCGGTCTGCGCCTCGGGCGGGAGGATCTCGTCGACCGTGGCTTCCAGGTACTCGAGCGCCTCGCCCAGCGGATAGCCGCTGGCCAGGTCAGCCTGCAGGGTGATCGCGCGAATGCGGTTGAAGCGATTGAGCGTGCTGGGGCCGGCGAAGTCGCTGATCGACACCAACGCGCCCAGCGGTACCAGTTCGCCGCTGCGTTCGGAGCGCACCCTGAGGCTCTCGAGCGAACTGGGGCTTGGCCGCGCGCCGGATTCACCTTCCAGAATCACGTCATACTCTTCGCCGTCGTCCACATAGCGCGTCACGCTGCGTCCACCCAGCAGGGTCTCCAGGGTTCGGCCGATTTCGGTGACGGTGACGCCAAGCGCGGCAGCGCGGGTGTAGTCGATATCCACGCGCAACTGTGGCTGATTCTCCTCGTAGTCGCTTTCGATGGCGGTCAGGCGCGGATTATCCTCACGAATGTGCTCGATCAGCGTATCGCGCCATTCGGCGAGTTGTTCATACGTCCCCCCGCCGAGCACGAACTGCACCGGCTTTTCGACGCGTTGGCCGAAGCCCTGGCGCATCACCGGGAAAGCCCGCACTCCCGGCAGGTCGCTGACCTCTTGGCGAATCTCATCCATGATCGTCCAGGCGTCGCGGCGCGACCCCCAGTCGGCCAGATTGACGATCACGAAACCGCCATTGAAGTTCTCGATATTGCCCCAGCCACGCGGTGCCCTGACCACCACACGCTCGACCTCGCCTTGCTCGACCATCGGCAGGAGCCGTGCCTCGATCTCATCCATATAGTCGAGCATGTAGTTGTAGGTAGCACCAGGAGGGCCGTTGACCAGCACGAAGAAGTTGCCACGATCCTCCTGGGGAGTGTACTCGTTGGGAATTTCCCCGTTGAGCCAGACCATGCCGCCGATGATCGCAAGGAACACTGCAATGACGACCAGGCGCATGCGCAGGACCTTTTCAAGAGCGCGTCGATAACCTGCCCGCGAACGCTCCAGTGCCCACTGCACGGCTTGCGCCAAGCGGCCATCGTGCATGTCCTTCTTCAAGATCTTGGACGCCATCATCGGCGTCAACGTCAAGGCCAGCACACTGGAGATGGCGACCGCGGCGGCCAGTGTCAGCGCGAATTCCGAGAATAGCCGGCCAATGTCGCCCTGCAGAAGGCTCAGTGGCACGAACACCGCGATGAGCACCAGGGTGGTGGCAATGACCGCGAAAGCGATCTGGCGCGTGCCATTGAAGGCGGCCACCAGCGGCGTCTCGCCATGGTCGTGCATACGTCGATGAATGTTCTCCAGCACCACGATGGCGTCATCGACGATCAAGCCAATGGCCAGTACCAGGGCCAGCAGGGTCAGCAGGTTGATGCTGAAGCCCATGACCGCCAGTGCCGCGAATGAGCCGATCAGCGCGATGGGTACCGTGACCGCTGGGATAAGCGTGGTACGCAGGTTGCCGAGGAACAGGAAGATCGCTACCACCACCAGGCCCATGGCGATGAACAGCGTCTGCACCACCTGGGAGATGGCACCCGAGACGAACACCGATGAATCGAAGTTCAGGGTGAGCGACATGCCTTCCGGCAGGGTGCCTTGGAGCTGCTCCATTTCGGCCTGCACGCCCTCGGAAATCTCCAGCACATTGGCGGTGGACTGCTTCATCATGCCAAGGCCGACCATTGGCACGCCGTTGCCGCGGAAGATCGTGCGCTCTTCGACGGCACCGATTTCCACCCGTGCCACGTCATCCAGGCGCACCAGATAGCCATCGCTGCCTTCATCGAGCACCAGCCTTCGAAAGTCCTCCGGGGTCGAGAAGCTGCGGGGCAGGCGGACGATGAACTGGCGTTCCCGGGATTCGATCGCACCGCCCGGAAGCTCGACGTTCTCGGCACGCAGCGTGTCCTCCACGTCACCCGCGGTCAGGCTGCGAGCGGCCAGTGCGTTGGCATCCAGCCAAACGCGCATGGCGTAATCGCGCCCACCCCCGATGCGCACCTGCGATACCCCCGGCAACACGGAGAAGCGATCCACCAGGAAGCGGTTGGCATAGTCGGTCAGCTCGGCCATGTCGTAATCGTCGCCGGAGAGGCTCAGCCACAGGATCACGTCGGAGCTGGAATCGGCCTTCTGTACCTCGGGCGGGTCGGCTTCCTCAGGCAAGTTATCGAGCGAGCCTGAAATGCGGTCGCGGATGTCGTTGGCGGCGGCGTCGATATCCATTTCAAGCCCGAACTCGACGTTGATACTGGAGCGCCCATCCTCGCTGGATGACGATATCACCTCGATGCCCGCGACCCCGGAAATGCGGTCCTCGAGTACCTGGGTGATACGGGTTTCCACCACACTGGCCGACGCCCCGGGATAGCGGGTGTCGATACTCACTACCGGTGGATCGATGGATGGGTATTCCTGCAATGGCAGACGCTCCAAGGCCAGCAGGCCAAAGGCGACGATCAGTGCCGCCAACACCGTAGCAAGTACCGGGCGCTGTACGGAGATATCGGAGAGACGCATCAGCTTTCGGTCTCCGCGTCGTCGCGGCCTTGCCTCAGCAGTTCGGCGATGCTCGTCTGGTCATCGACGATGCCTATCAACCGTGACGACTGGCCTTCTCGTACCCGTTCGGTTCCGTGAGCCACCACAAGATCGTCCACCTCCAGACCTTCCGTGACTTCGACCTCACCCTGTCGTCTGGCGCCGGTAGTGATCTGGCGTCGCTCAACCCGGTAGTCATCTCCCTCGTCAAGCACCAGCACGTATTGGCGTTGGCCCTCGGGAATCAGCGCCGACTCGGGAATCACCAGTGTCTCGCGGGGCGCACGGTCGACCACGACTTCCAACAGCATGCCGGGGCGCAGACGCAGGTCCTGGTTGTCGAGCCGGGCGCGCACGGTCACGCTGCGACTGACCGGATCGACGCGTGCCCCGATGGTGGCGATTTCGCCGCGGAAGGGCTCGTCGGGAAAGGCCTTGCTGGTGGCTGTCAGTGTCAGCCCAGGCGCGACCTGGCCGAGCGCCGACTCGGGGATGGTAAAATCAAGTTTCATGACATCGAGCTTGTCGAGCGTGACAAGCTCAGTGCCGGGAGAGACGAGGCTACCGACACTGACAGTGCGAAAGCCTGTCATGCCATCGAAAGGCGCTCGCAGTCGGTAATTGGTCAGGCGAGCCTCGAGGGCCTGGATCTCGGCCTCGACCTGACGAAGTTGTGCCCTGGCGTCCTCGACGTCGGCTCGCGGCGCCAGGTTACGGCTCTGTAGCTGATCGAGCCGGGCGACCACCGCGCGGCGTTCATCGCGCATGGCCTCGGCGACACGCAGGTTGGCCTGCTCCTCGCCATCTTCGAGGCGAATCAGCAGTTGACCCGCTTCGACTTCCTCGCCATCGGAAAAATTGATCTGTGCCACAAGCTCGGTAACGGTGGCCGACAGCGTGATGCTCTCGTCTGCGTGCAGGGTGCCAAGTGCTTCCAGGGAATCGGACCAGGATTCAATTGCCGCCCGCGCGCCGATCACGGCGGTTTTGTCCTGGGCTCTCTCCTGAGCAAGAACCGGCCCGGCCAGAATCATCAAGATCAGCGCCAGTGTGAAGAGTGTAAATCGCGATGGTGTCATGGGGACTTGTTGATCCTGCTGCGGTGTGTGGCGGTGCGATGAGCGTCGGCTATCCAACACTAGCCATTTTCGCCCTCCAAGAGTGTGACAACATTTCACAACCTGTTGACACCTCTCACCCGATTTCCGGGTAACTGCAACCATGTACAATAATTATACACCAGCAAGCTTCTTGTGTCGGTGTGATTGCTTGAAATGTTCCGGCAACGCTCGGCGCGCATCGGCCGGGCTGATAGAATGCGCGGCTTTGGTCACGCTTTGACGATCCGGCGAGGGACACACCCATGACCTATGACGTGGTGATCATCGGTGCCGGGGCGGCGGGCCTGATGTGTGCATCAACCGCTGGCTATGCCGGCAGGCGCGTGCTGGTGATCGAGCATGCCAACAAGGCCGGCAAGAAGATTCTGATGTCAGGCGGGGGGCGCTGCAATTTCACCAACCTGGCTACCAGTCCCGCCAATTTCTATTCGGCCAACCCGCATTTCTGCATTTCGGCGCTAAAGCGCTACCGCCCTGAACATTTCGTCGACCTCGTCGAACGTCACGCACTCGAATATGTAGAGAAATCCCCGGGGCAGCTGTTCTGTGCCGACTCAGCGAAGGACCTGCTGGCCCTATTGCTTACCGAATGCGAATGGGCAGGTGTCACCACACGCCTGAAGACGTCCGTCTCGCGCATCGAACGCGTGGGGGAGGGCATGCGGTTGTCGACATCGATGGGCGTGATCGATGCCGGAGCGGTGGTGGTGGCCACGGGAGGGCTGTCGATCCCGACCATGGGCGCTACGGGTTTTGGTTATGATGTCGCTCGTCAGTTCGGCCTTGCAGTGACCGACACGCGCCCGGCGTTGGTGCCGTTCACGCTGACATCTCAATGGAAGGCCAGGGCCGAGGCGCTGTCGGGTGTCGCTTGCGACGTGGCCGTGCGATCGCTTTCGGGAGCCACCGGCAAGCCGCGTGGCGAGTACCGGGAGCCGATGTTGTTTACCCATCGAGGGCTTTCGGGGCCGGCCATGCTGCAGATCTCGAGCGTCTGGGAACCGGGTGATGAGCTGGCCATCGATCTGCTGCCAGGCCGGGACACTTACGAGACACTTTGCGCCGCACGCCGCGACACCCCCAAGCGACAGCTCTCCACTTGGCTTGGCGAGCGCTTGCCCAGGCGACTCGCCCAGGCGCTGATCGAGTGGCATGGTGGCGATGGGGTGCTCGCCGAGCGCAGCAATGCCGAACTCTCGGCCTGGGCACAACGCCTGGGCGAGTGGCGAGTGAAGCCGGCCGGAACCGAGGGTTGGCGAACTGCCGAGGTGACCATGGGTGGCATCGATACCCGCGCGATTTCCTCCAGGAGCTTTGCGGTGGAGGGGCTGCCGGCGCTGCGTTTCATTGGCGAAGTACTGGATGTCACCGGCGAGCTTGGTGGATACAACTTTCAGTGGGCATGGGCCAGTGGTGTCGCCTGTGGCAACGCGCTCTAGGCCGCTGTGGCTATCCACGACTGACGGACGGTGATTCCAATGAAGAAACTGTTGCTGGTTGCATTGCTGGCACTGGGCGGTGTCACGCTTTTCGATGACCCCATGGGTTTGCTTGGGACCGGCCCGCAGAGCGTCGAACAACAGGATTTGCCTGGACGAGCGCAGATCGAGAAGACCTTGCGGCTCATCGAGCGTGGTGGACCCTATCCCCACGCCCAGGATGATACGACCTTCTTCAACCGTGAAGGGCGGTTGCCCAGTCGCTCACGGGGTTACTATCGTGAATACACCGTCGAGACGCCCGGGCTTTCGCACCGCGGAGCACGGCGTATCGTCACCGGCGGCAACCCCCCGGAGATCTTCTATTACACCGATGATCACTATGCGTCTTTCGTGATACTGGAGGAGCGATGATGCAGGGCGGCGGTGTCTATCGAGCGCCAGCCAACTTGGCTCGCGGCCTGGAGCTGTCCCCGGAGGTGCATTGCCAGCGACTGCCCGCTGCATCTTGCGGCAGCCGTGATGCCTTGCTCGATGCCCTGGCGAGTGGGCTCGCCTTTCCTGACCACTTCGGACACAACTGGGACGCGGCCTGGGACTGCATGACGGAACTGACGTGGAACGATGATAAACCGCGTATCATCCTCTGTCCGCTGGTGGATGAGAGTGCTGATAGTGGCCTGGATAATGAGGTGTTACCCGCTCCCATGGCGGCCTTCCTGGAGGTGATGGGCGATGCCTGCGCGCACTGGTCGGCCCATGAGCGAACGCTTTACGTGATCATCGTTCATCAGGATGGACGCGTGCCGACATGGCTCTCGACCATCGAACCGTTCCCGGGGCATCAGGTATTGGCGTGATTGTTCAGGCTGGTGTCGGGCTCAACGTCGGTTTTAACGTCGGGCTCAACGTAGCAGACGGTGCACGTTGCGAAACAGCAGTACGCCACTGGTGAGACGTCGTGCGATCTGCATCAGCGAACCAGCACCGCGGGCCTTGCGCAGCAGTACGAAACCGCCAATGGCATATAGCGGCCCCTTGAAGCGCATCAGTGTCTTCCAGCCATCTTCGATGGGGCGGCTGGCGTCATGCCAGTGGCTGGCTTCGACCAGTATATCGACACGTTGCTGCTCGATGCGCTCTTCCAGCATCCGCTTGCGTTGCGCACGGCTGGGCTGCGCCCTTGCGGCGACAGCGGGAACGCGTCGATCAGTGCTCATGGCGGCGCTCCAGTTCCACCAGATCGCGGTCGGTCGCCAAGTGCTTCAGGGTACTTGCCAGCAGCGTCGGCTTTCGCGCCATGCGCAGCACCAGAATGGCGAGTGCGATGCCTGAGAAAAGCAGCACAGCGGCACTGATGGCGATGGCGGTGAGGCGATGTGTCTCCCAGAAGGTGACGATGACCAGGGTGGTCAACACGCCGATACCGAGCAGCAGCAATATCAGCGAGAGACCCGCCAGCATGAGTATGCCGACCAGTCGCGCGCGTTCCTCTTCGAGTTCGAGAACAGCGAGACGCAAGCGCGTCTCGCTGGTGGCAAGCAGGCTGCCCAGCAATCTCCGGGCAGCCGTGAACAAGCGTTCCGCCGGTCCTTGGCTTGCCGACATCAGCGCCGCCCGATCAACATGCCGATGACCATTCCGACGCCAGCGGCGATGCCGATGCTGCTCCAGGGATTGTCGTGAACGTACTGATCGCAGGCGTCAGCCTGTTGACCGATCGAATCGCGCGCATCGCTGTAGAGGCGTTCACCACGGGACTCGAGACGCTCGCGGGTTTCCTTGAGCCGTTTCTCGGCGCGCTCACGCATCTCCTTGATGTTGCTGCGCGAGTCATCAGCGGTGGCGTTGACCAGTTCTTCGATGGTCTGGGTCAGGTGGTTGAGATCCTGCTTGAGTTGCTCGGTGGACTGCTGGGTATGGGGGGCACGATTTGCCATCGGGTCTTCCTCTGACGGTGAATGACAGGATCAGCATAGCAGTCTGGGTATCAATTGCTCGAATCAACGGGCGATGTTGCCGCCCGAGAACAGCGGGTTCAGGCTGAAACCGAAACTGAGCCGGTGGCTGCGGTGGTCATAGTCGATGAGACTCTCGCCGTAACCGTAGTAATACTGTACGTGAGCACGCACTGCGCTGTCGAACAACGGCCAGGAATAGTCGATCTGGGTCCCCATGTTGCCGGCGCTTGGGTTGCCACGCCATAGCAGGCTGACTTCCTGATCACCGAAGCGGCGCGCCAAAGTCACGTCGCCATAGCCCATGTAGCGCTCGATATCCGGGTTGTCGTCCTCGCTTTGTGACTCGGGTATCCGCCAGTGGGGCGCCAGGCTGAAGCCCCAGTCACCGCGCTGGAACATGCTTTCCAGGTAGACGCGATTCCAGCTACGCGACAGCGGGTCGGAGCGCCCATTGGACTGATGATTGAGCGCCACACGGTTGCGAACGTTGGTCCAGCCGAGGCCCCGCCAGCCATTGTCGAAATTCATGAACAGCTCGGGTTCGTAATTGGTCTCGCGAAAGGGCGAGGAGCTCTCGGTATTGTAGGCCTGCCACCAGCTACGCTGGGTATAGGCGAAATAGAGATCGCCATAATCACCGAACAGGCCTTCGGCCAGGTTCACCTTGGCGCTGAACTGGAACTTCAATTCGACGTCATCGGGTCCATTCGATGACGAGATGTCACCGAACGCCTCTCGGTTGGGGCTTGTGTTGTAGCTCACCGGCAACAGATAGTTGCGCCTGAAGGTGGTGATGGCAAAGGGGTTTCGGCGTGACTCGAGTTCGAGCTGGCGACGCTCCACGGCCTCGATGGCGGCGACATCCTCGGGTTCCAGGGGTTCGTCATTGTCGTCTGGAAGGCGCTCGAGCTGCTCGCGCAGCACGGAGAGCTCCTGGTTCAGATCCTGCATCCGCGACTCGATATTGGCGCGAACGGTGGCGGTATCGTCGGCTGCCATGCTTGTGCTGACGCTACCCAGAAGGAGCATGCCAGTGGCGACGAGTGAAGCGGATCGAATCAACGAGGTCATGTCGCTATCCTGGGGAAGTCAACGAAAGGAAGACGCCGTTCTACCATGCCGGTTGGGCAAGTCAACTGTCCAGTCGGGGCATGTGCCGGCGACTTCGTTATGAGAGTCGTTGCCTTGTTACGGTCATGCGTCGAGAATTGGCACATTGACGGGCCTCGCCAAGGTTTCGGTGTTTCACCCAGCCCGCGATCAACCCTAAAAAGCGAGTGTAATCTTTGATGAAAGGCAGCGAGACTTCCTGTTGCGATGGCGGCTTGCCCGGTCAGGGCGTGAAGTGGCTATTGGCTTGTCTGGCCGTGCTGCTGATTGTCGCTGGGGGAATCGCCGAAGGGCAGGAGTCAAGGGGACAGGAGTCGTTGCCTGACGCTGATCGTGTGGAACAGCGCCTGGCGGAGTTGCAGCCGGAAGAGGGCGAGACTCCCAGCCGCGAACAGACGCGTCAGATCGAAACACTGGAGGCGACACGTGAGGGGCTTGAGCAGCTGTCCGAGATGGAGGAGCGACTCACCGCGTTGAATGAACGGGTCGACAGTGCACCCGCGGAGTTACTTCGCCTCAAGCGGGAACTTAGCGAGGAAGCGTCCCAGACCGCCGACCTCTCCTCGACGGGGCTCGATGACCTGCCACTCGAAGAACTCGAGGAACGCCAACAGCAAGCGGTACAGGAGCTGCAGCGTCTGCAGGATCGTCTGGCGGAGGTCAATGCGCAATTACTCTCGGCCCAGACTCTACCAGAGCGGGCCCAGCAAGAGATCGCCAATGCCATGCAGGAAGCGGAGCGCCTGCGGCGTGATCTCAACGAGAGCGGTGGTGAGGACGATAGTGACAACCCTCGAGTGTGGCAGTTACAGGTAGAGCGGCGCCTTGCCGATCAGACTCTGCTGTATCATCAACGCGAACTTGCCACCAACACGCGGATGCGAGAGCTCAACCAGCAGCGCCGAGACCTGCTGACCCAGCAGATCGAGCGCCAGGAAAATGAGCTTGGGATGCTGCAGAGCGTGATCGAGCGCAAGCGGCGAATCGCTTCGGAGCAGGCGATTGCCGATGCGGCCCGCGACGACCCGATGATCCAGGCGGGACACCCGGTGGTGCAGCGTGCTCAGGAGAGGAATCAGGAGCTCAGCCTCGAGCTCTTGCAGATCAATGATCGCAGCAATGTGCTGGTGCGCGAGGGCTTGCAGGTCAGAAGCCAGCTTGATCAGGTGCGCCAGTTGCAGCGCAGTCTCAACGAGCAGATCAATGCCATCCGTGGCAGCCTGCTGCTGTCACGAATTCTCCGAGAGCAGCGACGTTCGTTGCCACAGGTGGTGTCCCGGCGCGATCTCAAGGACGAGATCGCCGACCTGCGCTTGCGTCAGTTTGACCTGGTGCGTCAGCGTGACCAGCTGCGCGAGAGCGAGCGGCTGGCCGACCAGCGGCTCGAAGAAGCCGGCATCGACAGTAGCGAGCAACTCGTTGATTCCCTGTTGCGTCTCTTTCAGTCACGGCGCGAGCTGGTCGACCAGCTCGAGCAAGCCTATGGCACGCTGTTGTCAACTGCCATTGAACTACAGCTGAATCAGCAGCAACTGCTTGCTACGGCAGGCGAATTGCGTGCGACCATCGATGAACAGCTGTTCTGGATTGCCAACACTCGCCCTCTCGATCTGGCCTGGGTTCGCCAGTTGCCAGCCAACCTGTTGCTGGAATGGCGCGAAGGGGAGTGGCGGGACGTTCTGCCGGTTCACTGGCGGGTGCCGGATGCCGGCGCCTTGGTCGGGGTGCCCATCCTTCTTGTCGTGGCCGGGTTGGTGTGGTGTCGCTCGCGCATCAAGGCACGGCTCGCCAGCCTGCATGAACAAATTGGCCGTTTGCACAGTGACAGCCAGAAGCACACGCCCCTTGCGGTTGCCCTCAATGCCTTGCTGGCGCTACCCGGGCCGTTGGCTCTGGTCGCCCTGGGGGGCGTGTTGGTGGCGGGAGGGACAGGCGTTGCACATGCCTTGGGACTTGCCCTGATGCAACTCGCCCTGGCATGGGCGGTGATTGCCCTGGCGCGTCGGCTGCTGGTTGCCGATGGTGTGGCCGCCCAGCACTTCTATTGGCCAGCGGGGTACGTGGCCAGACTGCGCTGGCTGTTGCTGTGGCTCGGTGTGGCGCTTGTACCGGTACTGTTGATTGCCACCCTTGCTCGAGATGCCGAGCTTGGTCTCAGCCAACGCCCAGTGGCACTCGCGTTGTTGGTGTGCGGCCTGATCAGCCTGAGTGTGGTGCTGGTACGCCTTATCCTTGCGCATACCCCGTATTTTGGGGTGAAGTTGTTTCGGCTGATATTTGGCCTGGCGATGGCGATGGTGCCGCTGGGGCTGATTGGCCTGATCGTTGCCGGCTACGAATACACGGCACTCAGTCTGGTGGCGCGTTTCGTCATCACGCTCTACCTGCTGGGGGGCTGGATACTGGTCGAGGCGGCGGTGGTGCGAGGACTTGCCGTGGCGGCTCGGCGACTGGCCTTCAAGCGGGCGCTGGCAAGGCGTCGTGCCCACGTGCAAGACGGCGCCGAAGGGGGTCCCGAGGTGGTCGAGGAGCCGCCGCTCGAGATGGATCAGATCAACCAGCAGTCACTAAGGCTCTCCAAGCTGATTCTGATGATCGGCTTCGTGGTGCTTTTGTATCTTGTATGGGCGGACCTGCTTGCACTGCTTGGCTATCTCGACCAGGTGGCCATCTGGGAGGCTCCCGAGGGAGCAGAGGGCGACCTGGTTGCCGACACCCTGTCGGTGGCCGATATCTTCATGGGCCTGCTGATCTTCGTGCTCACCCTGATAATGGCGCGCAACCTGCCTGGGCTGCTCGAGGTGATGGTGCTGTCCCGCCTGGAGCTCAAGCAAGGCAGTGCTTACGCCATTACCTCGCTGCTTTCCTACACCATCATCGGCACTGGCCTGGTGGCGTCCCTTGGCACTCTTGGCGTGTCCTGGGACAAGCTGCAGTGGCTGGTGGCGGCATTGGGCGTCGGGCTTGGCTTCGGCTTGCAGGAGATATTCGCGAACTTCGTTTCAGGACTGATCATCCTGTTCGAACGCCCGGTGCGCATCGGCGATACCGTCACCCTCGGCAACCTCACCGGTACTGTCAGCAAGATCCGTATTCGTGCCACCACGGTCACCGATTTCGACCGCAAGGAGATCATCATTCCCAACAAGACCTTCGTCACCGACCAACTGATCAACTGGTCGCTGTCGGATACGGTGACGCGAGTCGTGCTGACCTTTGGCGTGGCGTATGGGTCGGATCACCGGATGGTGCATCGCCTGCTTCGCCAGGCTGCTGACGAGAATCCCAGGGTGCTGGCCGACCCGGAACCTCAGGTGTTCTTCATGAACTATGCTGACAGCACGCTGGATTTCGAACTGCGCATCTTCGTCAATTCGCTTGGGGATCGGCTGTTTGCCACCGACGAGATCAACTGCCGGGTCGGCGAGTTGTTCGAGCAACATGGCCTCGATATCGCCTTCAACCAGTTGGATGTCTGGCTACATCGCCCAGGGAGCGCGGATCGCAAGGTGCAGAGCGTGGCGCCCAACGCGCTTGCCCATGGCGACCAGGTGACCGCTCCGCACTACCCGCCACCGGGTAGTCGCGGAGATCCCGGTGATGTCGACGCTGGCGGCTCAGCCGATGGCGACGGGCGCTAGGCGCCTGTCGGACTCCACGCTGACCGACGATGAAGACCGGTCTTTCTATCAATGACAGCCATTCAATCTCAAGGCTTCACCCGCGCACCGCATGCAGCAGGAACTCCCGGTTGCCGTCACCGCCAAGCAGCGGGCTCTCCTGCCAGTGCAGGATTCTCAGTCCATGTGACGCGCAGCAGTCGCGAATACGCGCTTCCACGTCGGCATGGCGGCTGGGGTCAGTCACCAGCCCGCGTGAATTGACGCCGTCAGGGCCGACTTCGAACTGCGGTTTGACGAGGCTGGCAAGTTGCCCACCGGCGGCCAGCAGCGAGGCCAACTGTGGCAGGATCAGGGTCTGGGAAATGAACGAGACATCCATCACCGCGACATCCGGCCCCGTGGCTCCCTGCTCGGCAAGCGCCGCATGAAGCCTTGGATCGTTTGCCAGTGCCCGGGCATTCAGCCCTTCCAGGCACGTCACTCGAGGGTCCTCGCGCAGGGTCTGGTCGAGTTGGCCATGGCCGACTTCCACGCCGATCACGTGACGGGCGCCGAAACACAGGGCGCAGTCGGTGAATCCGCCAGTGGATTGCCCGACATCCAGCACCAACGATCGATCGAGGGTCAACGAGAGTGCCTGGAGCAGCGCTTCCAGCTTGAGTCCGGCACGTGAGACATAGCGCTCCTCAGGGTCTTCCTCCACGCGGAAATGCGCCTCCTCGGGCCACTTCTCCCCCGGCTTGGTCAGAACCCGGCCATCCTCGGCCAGCCGCACGCGTTGATGGCGAATCAGGCGCTGCGCGCGAGTGCGCGAACGGGCCAGACCTTGGGTGACGAGCAACTGGTCGAGGCGAGGCATCGGGCTTCCGGTAACGTGGAGAACGAGGATGGCGACTGCTTTATCGGGTGCCAGTATACCGGTGCCGGGCGTATCTCGCTTTCCATCCTCACCGGGTGTGGGATAATGGGAACATTGTTAGCGGGTTAATCAAGGGGCAGGGGAGTGAAGCGGATTCAAGGCAAGGCGCTTGCCAGGTCGCTCGGTATAGGCGCACTGGGGGGGCTGATCTTTCAGCTGACTGGCTTGCCGCTTGCCTGGATGCTCGGCCCGCTGGTCGCCAACCTGATTGTCTCGGCGCGAGGCGTGGATGTACGCGTGCCAGAGCCACTGCGTGAGCTGTTTCTCGGGGTGCTGGGATTGGTGCTTGGCAGCCAAGTGACACCACAATTGGCCGAGCGGATGCTTGACTGGCCGGTGTCCGCCGCCTTGCTGCTGATTGGCGTGGCGTTGTCCACCGCTGCCGCCGCCGCGTGGTATCGGCGTTGTGGTTTCGACTCGATCAGTGCCTGGTTCGCATCGGCCCCAGGTGCCATGACCGCGATGATCCTGATGGGCGAGAAGGGCGGTGGCGACCCCCAGCGCATTGCCATTGCCCAGTCGCTGCGCATCATTCTGGTGGTGTTGTGGTTGCCACCACTGTTCTGGCTATGGGAAGGAGGTGCCGACTCCGGTCTCGATTCCCTGCAAGTGCCGCCGGCCCACTTGTGGATGTTGTTGGCCATCCCACTGTTATTGCCCGTGGGGCGCTGGATGCGCCTGCCGAGTCCCTCGCTTCTGGCACCGCTGGCTTTTGCGGCCCTGCTATCCGCGAGTGGCGTTGCCACCTTTCAACTGCCGGACTGGGGGCTGAACCTGATGTTGTGGGTGCTGGGTAGCGCCATCGGTTCACGCTTCAAGGGACTTTCCCGTGCGCGCTTTGGACGTTATGTCTTCGAGGCGGCGGTGGCGACGTTGCTGGCGCTCGTGGTGCTCGGCGTATTCGCCGAACTGATTCATCAGCTACTCGGGGTGCCGCGCGATGTCGCGCTGCTTGCGCTGGCGCCAGGGGGCATCGGCGAGATGGCGATCCTGGCCGTGGCGCTGGATCTCGATCCGGTGTTCGTGGCATTTCATCATCTGTTGCGGATGGTCACGCTGATGGTGTTCGCGCCGTTCTGGGCAGGCTGGTTGATCCGCCGTCATGGCGGCGGGTGAGCGTGAGTCATGCAGACGCGTTGCCGAAACGGGAAGCGCCCACTCCACGTCAGTGGATGCGGGCGCAGGTCGAAACGCAAAGGTGTGGTCAGGGGGGCTGAATGAAGCGCTAAAGTCCTTGATCGGCTTGCAGGTCGGTGGGGGGAACGCGGTCTGCCCCCCAGCTGCGATGGATATAGCCGGTGACACGGTCGAGCTCTTCCTGGGTGATCTCGGCAAGCTCCCCACGCTCCAGCGGATCGTAATGGAAGATATAGAGTCGTGACGCGAACTGCTCGAAGGGCAGGGAGGCCTCGCCCGAGCGTTCACCGTTGCCGGCGGTACTCACCTTTACCTCCTCGCCCCAATCCTGGCCGCTGTCGTTGTTGGGGTTGTAGAAGTACACCCGCATGACATCCGAGGGGTCAAGAGAGACCCGTAGCACGGTGATGGCATGCCAGCCAATGAAGCGCGCCGCGCTGTCGGTGACGGCGATGCCCGCCGGCTGCGGGTGAATCAGCGGCTGGTTGCCGTTGTAGTACGGATGATAACTGGCATAGAAGTGGCGCAGGAAATCATCCAGATCATCGAGCTGGCCGCTGGCCACATCGACATTGATGCGAAATCCGCGTCCCGACCACCAGCCATGAAACTCTGGATTGACCCAGCGGTGCGGGTCGCCTTCACGATCGACACAGCGCCGCCCCATCTCGGCGTAGATGCGGTCGAGGTGGGGCACCACGATCAGTGAGACCGGGTCGAGATCCATGGGTAGGCTTTGTGCCACGCCGCCGATGCTCTCCATGGAAGAGATCGGCTGACCCTCGAAATGCATGATGATTTCGTCATCGCGTGCCGCCCAGGCAACCATCTGTAGAAGATAGTCGGGGTCGTTGTAGGCCCACATCGACAGCGCCCTTGCCGATTGGCAGGTGGGGTTGTTGCCCTGGCCGACGCCCAGTGGTTGGCCGAGCATGCACATCACCCCTTCCAGCAGGCGCGCGCGCGGAGATATGGCTTCCCCGAAGGCCAGGTTGAGTCGTGCCTCTGACCATTCCGATAGCGTCAGCCCCAGTTGGCGCCACATGGCTGGTGCGACAGGCGGCTGGTAGAGGATGCCACGCTCGAGCATCAGCGACAGGCCATAGACGGCCTGGGGGGTCGCCGGATGGACACCGCCGCGAATCAGCGCGGACACCAGTTCGCGATAGCACAGCAGGCAATCACGCCCTGTGGAAGAGAGTCCCAGGGCCTCGGCCAGCAGGTGATCACTGTGATCGAGCAGATGACGCAGCAGTACCGGATGGTAGGCCGATACCAGCCCGGTATCGTGCATGGCGCGGGCAAAGCCTGTGGCCTCACCCTGCAGTGCGGCCGAATCCATGCTCGAGAGTCGTTCCCGGTATACCACGATGCCAGGATCTTCTCGGCAAGCTCGGGTAGGCCCGAACAGCGAGCTGACCAGGCGGTCGGCTCCCTGGCCGCTGGCGCCCAGGTCGATCTCGGGGTTGGCCTGGCAGATGGCGATCTGAGTGATCATCTGTTTCACCGGCTCCACCTGGATGGGCCGCTGCTGCAGAATCCGCCAGATCTCGTCGATGAGGCGGTCGATGATGTGTTCATACCCGATACGTTCGGCCAGATGGCGGAACAGGTGGCGGGGCACCTGCGCCAGGCGGCCTTGGGTTTCGCGCTCGGCTTCGCTTGGTGCGCCAAACAGCAACCACAGGTTCAGAGCCATCACCTGGGTCAGGTAGTGATGGGCCTGCTCCGCCGAGATCAAGGCGTGCGGGTAATCACCCTTGGCCACGGCGACGAGCCTAAGCTCGCTGAGCGCTTCAATGACCACGGTGTTGGGGTCGGCGCTCTTCAGCGCATGGGTGGTCAGGGAGGGAACCAGGTATTGCGGTGTGGCCCAGTCGGAACCGAGAAACACACCCGCATCCTCAAGGCGTTGGCTGCGCTCGTCTAGCGCGGCACAACCACCTTCCTGCATCAACACTCGCCGGGCAGTATCCAGCACCCTCGGCAGCTTGCCCGGCTTGGCGAAGTCGCGTGCGTCGTAGAGCAGGTTGATGGCGTCATCGAGTTTCTTGAGCAGGCCAGCGAGCTTGTCGCTGGCTGCCGGCGCATCATTACTGCTTGTCGTGTCACGTGGCGTCGTCACGCAGACTCCTTGTCTTCAAGCTGTCACGTTCTTTATGACGCCTGTATTAGACATAGAAATCAAGCTCTTCCATATGCTTGAGCAGTTCCTTCATGCGCGCCGCCTCATCGCCCTTGAAGTAGATCAGCCCCCAGTGGGTGCCGAAGGCGGTGCGTTTGGTCACGGTTTCCTCGAGCGGCGGCGTCAGTTCGTGGGACTCGAAGTACGGGTCGTCCTCGACCTCTTCCGGGATCTCCAGCTTGCTGACCACGCGGCGGCGGGGATAGACGCCGAAACAACCGGCGAAACCATCGGCATCGACCACTTCCTTGGGGAAGAAGGCGCTGACTTCCTCAGAAGTCGTCTTGGGATCGAATACCAGAATGGACGCCTGGTAGGCGTTGAAGCCATAGACGCGCTCGAGCAGTTCGAAGACCTTGAAGCCCGGTGGACGATAGGCCACCTCGCCGAAGTACATTTCGCCATCACTGGTGACGAAGTATTCCGGGTGAATCAGGCCGAATTCGATATCGAATGTCTTGATCAGTTTCTCGATCTGCGCGGTGATCTGCTTCCTGTAGTGCTCGAGCTCCGGAGAGGCAGGCACGAATACCGAGTAGCCGAGGGTCACGTATTCGGAGATATTCAGGAAGGCGATCTTGCCGTTGTGGATCCAGGCCTCCACGGCGAACTCCCACCCATCCAGGTGCGATTCCATCAGCACCGGGAATTCCTCGTCGGGAATGGTATCGACCTCGTCGGGGGTGCGGATCACCCGGTGGCCAAGGCAGCCAGCCTTGTCGAAGGCCTTGAGGTGGATCGGGTCGTTGGGGTCGCCGTCGAGCTTGAGCAGGGTCTGGTTGACCCGCTTGAGGAAGCGCACCACATCTTCCTTGTCATGGGCTTCCTCGAAGATACCCACGCGGATCCCGCCAAGCTGCGCACGCCGCTTCATCAGCGCCTTGTCACGCAGCAGCAGTGATTGCCCGTAGAGTCGCGGGTTGTCGAGCAGCACCGAGTTGATGGCACCAGCCCACTCCACGGTTTCCTCGAACAATGGAATCGACACGTCCACTCCCATGTCACGCAGGGTCTCGGCGATCTCCATGGAGCGGTCATTGAGGCGCTCGAAGTTCCACGGCACGTAGGGGATATCGTGCTTCTGGCAATACTCTTCCGCCCATTCCGGGGCGACCACTACGTAGCGTCGATCGAAGTTCTCGGCAGCTTCGATGGCATTCAGGCTCCAGCCCAGCAGAGCGATATAGCCCTTGTTCGGATCCTTCTTCATGGTACGCCTCCAGATGTAGGCAATGAGTGAAACTCCCTGACGCGAGAGAGCGTTACGAAAGGAAGTGGGTATTCACCTACCATACACGACATCGCTTGCGGCTTCATCCGGGTACCGTGCTACAGCGGCCTTGCTGACCAACGGTGGCGCTGGTATAGTGCCTTCGCACTCGGCAATGCATTGTTATGCAACGCATTGAAAACGCTGAGTTCAGTATGGGTTTCGAGCATATCGCCCACGCTGTGCAGTGGTGGCCCCGTCGGTCCTCCCGCAACGCTAAACCGCAAACCCCGCCAGGCCCGGAAGGGAGCAACGGTAGTGGTGGACGCGTGTGCCGGGATGTGGCTGTCGGGGCCGCCTCCATTTCGGATGCCCATCGATTCTCTTTCAAGCACGTCATCCCCCAGTGCGTCATCATCGTTTTTTCAGAGCACTGTGTTCAGTCTGCTCGAATGGCCTCGACATCGAATTCCACGGCGACATCGAGGGTGTCGTCGGGGTCATGGCCCTCGCTGATGGAAGCCAGATAGAGCAGTGTCGTTTCGACATTGCCCTTGAGACGGGCCGTGTCACCTTCGATTTCCAGTGTTTCGAACTGAATGTTGGCGGTCTCACCTTCGGTGCCGTAGTGCGGCATCATGCTCGATTCCGGAAGGTACATGACGCTTGCATCCATCGGCTGGCCGTTCATGACCATGAAGTCGATGCTCAAGGTGCCCTCCAGTGCATAGCGCGGTTCCCGGTGGGCCTGGATGGTGATCGAGAACATGCCCGGGGCGATTTCGCTGAAGTTCGCCGTCGAACCTTCACTGTGCGTGACCACATGCCATTCGCGCGCGTCGCCATCCAAGGTGCCGTTGACGCCTGCGGCCTGGGCCGTGACAGCGATTGCCAGCGTGGCGGCAGTCAGTACTAGAGGTTGCCATGACATCTTGCTCATCCTTGTCTCCTTGTCTCCTTGTCGGCCCGCTAGGGCAAGCTTGAATTCACCAGCCGCATGGCGGGCGTGCTAATCAAGATGGCTCACGGAGCGCAAGTTGCAAGTTGTCGCTGGGGGGGCGGGTATCACATCAACCGCGTTCAGTCGCGCCTTGGCATCGAGCTCTGCTGGTCACGTGACTGCTCGAGTTCCAGTGCAGCACGTTCGATCAGCTCGGACGGCAGTTCCCGCTTCACGGCCACCCCCAGCTCCTTGAACTCGGCGGTCTGCTTGATCAGGTTGCCGCGGCCGCTGACCAGGCGGCCCATTGCCTGGTCGTAGCTTTCCCGGGCGCCGTCGATCTTGCGGCCGACATCCTGCATGCTTTCGAGAAACAGCCGGAGCTTGTTATAGAAGGCCTCGGCACGGTTGGCCAGCTCGGCGCTATGACGGCTCTGGTCTTCGAAGCGCCACAGCTGGCGGACAATGTTGAGACTGGTGAGCAGGGTAGTCGGTGTGGCCACCAGTACATTGTTCTCGATGGCGCGCTGGAACAGCGTCTCGTCGAAGCGCAAGGCCTCCACGTAGGCCGACTCCACCGGGATGAACATCACCACGACTTCAGGCGAATTGAGCCCTGGCAGCGCGTAGTAGTGCTTGTCGGCAAGCTCATTGATGCGCTCGGCTACTGCCTTGGCATGTTCGGCGAGCGCCTGCCGGCGGATGGCCTCGTCCTCGGCATTGACGTAACGCACATAGGCGGCAAGCGAGGTCTTGGCATCGATCACCAGGTGCTTGCCCTGGGGGAGATAGACCAGCGCATCGGGCCGTCGGCGGCCTTGCTCGGTGGTAAAGCTCGGCTCGCGACGGTAATCGTGTCCGGCGCGCAAGCCGGAGCCTTCGAGAACATTCTCGAGCATCAGCTCGCCCCAGTTGCCCTGCACCTTCTTCTGGCCCTGTAGCGCCTCGGTGAGCCGGCTCGCCTGGTCGGTGATCTCGCGGTTCAGGTCCTGCAGGTGCTTGAGCTCGGTGCGCAGGCTGGCGCGCTGTTCGGTATCGAAGCGGTGGATGTTCTCGACCTTCTCGCGAAAGCCCTTCATCTCGGCTTGGATGGGCTGCAGCAAGCCGCTGATATTTTTCTCGGAGAGGGCCGAGAAGGCCTGGCCCTTGCGTTCGAGAATCTCGTTGGCGAGGTTTTCGAACTCCTGCTTGAGCTGGTCGCGGTTCTCCTTGAGCAGCGCGAGTTGCTCGGCGAAGTGTTGCTGTTTCTGTTCGAGCATGGTGGCAAGCTCGGCGTGGCGCGCCTGCCACTCGGCAAGCGCCGTTTGGCTTGCGTCGCGAGCTTGTCGCTCCTCCTGCCACCACTGCTGGTAGCGCGTGGCATCTCGCGTTGCTCCAGCGAGCTCGCTGTCGAGAGTCGCTACACGCACCTGGCTTTCCTGCAGGCTTTCCTGGAGGGATCGTCGCTGCTGCTCGTACTGAAGCTCCTCGGCCTGGCGTGTCTCGCCGTGTGCGTTGAGTTCGCCCTGGTGTTGGCGCCGGATGGCATTGATGCGCCGCGCGGCCACAAGCGATGCCAGGCCATAGGCCGCCACGAAGGCGATCACGGCGACGATGCCCACCGCCTGAATGCTCGTTAGCCCAAGGGCCGAGAGGTCGAGTGCAGCGAGCTCGGTCATGACTTGCTGGAGCCCTGCGGGCGCTGGCGCTGCTTGACCTGCATGGCATCCATGCGGGCCTTGAGAGCCGCTTGGGTGGCATTCAGTGCCTCGGCGCGAATTTCTGCCTTGGTTGCGCGCTGAATGGCTTCCTGGGCCTGTTTCAGTGACTCCTGGCGAGAGCGTTCGATGGCGTCAAGGCGCTGCTTCTGGCCAGCCCGCAGGTCACTGACCTCCTGGCGGTGGCGGGTGCGCTCGGCCTGAAGTTCCTTCTGTGCCTGGCTGAGCTGCTCGCTCTTTTCCCTGACCTGTTCGAGGGCCGACTCGCGCTGGGCCTCGGCCACCGACTGGTTGCGTTCTGCCTGTGCGACGTCAGCCTCCATGGCGCGTGTCTGCCGTTCGGACTCGACCCTCGCCTGGCGTTGTTCCTCGAGCTGGCGGGTCAGCATATCGACTTCCTGGCGCAACTTGGCCAGCTGTTCCCGGCTCTCCTGGTTGCGCTTGTGTTCACCCTCGAGCTGCTCGGCAAGGGCTTCGGCACGTGCCTCGAGCTCGTCGTGGCGCTTGACGGCGGCATCGCGTTCGTCACCCAGCATCGCCAGTGCGTGTGCCTGTTCGGCGCAACGGCGCTCCATCGCCTCGCCCGCCTCGGCAAGCGTCGTTGCATCGTTGCGCGCCTCGTCGGCCTCGCGCTCAGCCGCGACACGGGCAGCATCGACCTGGCGCGCGATTTCGGTTTCCATGGACTCGATCAGGTGCGCCGGTAGCTCAGGCGCTGAGGGTTCCGGGTCGGGCTGTGCGGCGCGCCAGGCACCCAGGTGGCGCTGGATGATGTTGGGAGAGCCACTGCCGAGGTACTCTCGAACGCGCTTGAGCGTTGGTGCCGTACCTTTGGCGGCAAGGTTCTCGGCGGCGGCGGCAACCAGTTCATAGGTCACTGTATTGGCGGGCTCGGCGTCTTTTGCTTGCTGGCTCATGTCGTCTTCCATGTCGCGATGAATTGCCCTTCGATGACGCACCGGTTCGGCGCGCCTAGCGCGGCACAAGCCTAGCATAAGGCCAGGCTCGATGGCCGCCAAACCTCGCTTGGGATGGTGGCTTTGCGCGGCCCCTCCCAGTCGCTAGAATGGAGCTTTCCGCTCGGCCTTCTGGGGTGTAATGGCAATGCTGTCTCCCTGGCCGATGACGTTCGCCTCACCGCAAGGATTCCGCGCTCAATGAGCTATCAGGTTCTGGCCCGCAAGTGGCGACCGCGCACCTTCCATGAACTGGTTGGTCAGGAGCATGTTCAACGCGCGCTGGTCAATGCCCTTGACCAGGGTCGCCTGCACCATGCCTACCTGTTCACCGGTACTCGTGGCGTGGGCAAGACGACGCTGGCGCGAATCCTGGCCAAGTGCTTGAACTGCACCGCCAAGGGCCGTGGGGACGAGGCGGTGACTTCCACACCATGTGGCGAGTGCGACAGTTGCCGCGCCATCGACGAGGGACGTTTCGTCGATCTCATCGAGGTGGATGCGGCCTCGCGCACCAAAGTGGAAGATACCCGCGAACTGCTCGATAACGTGCAGTACGCGCCGACTCAGGGACGCTTCAAGGTGTACCTGATCGACGAGGTGCACATGCTCTCCACGAGCAGCTTCAATGCGCTGCTCAAGACACTCGAAGAGCCGCCGCCCCATGTGAAGTTCCTGCTGGCCACCACCGACCCGCAGAAACTGCCCGCCACCGTGCTGTCGCGTTGCCTGCAGTTCACTCTCAAGCAGATGTCGCCCGAGCGCATCGTGGGGCATCTCACCAAGGTGCTCGGTGCCGAATCGGTGCCCTTCGAGGAGAGTGCGCTGTGGCTGCTGGGCCGTGCCGCCCAGGGCTCCATGCGCGACGCCATGAGCCTCACTGACCAGGCCATCGCCTTCGGCCAGGGGCGGGTCGAGCATGCCGATGTAGCCGCGATGTTGGGCACCCTGGATCAGCGCCACGTGCTGGCGTTGGTGGAGGCGCTGGCTGATGTGGATGCCGCTCGGTTGCTGGCTGAGGTGGCGGCTCTCGCCGAGCGTGCCCCGGATTTCGCTGGGGTGCTCGATGAGGTCACCGCCTTGCTGCATCGCTTGGCGATTGCCCAGATGGTGCCCGATGCGCTGGATAACGGTCACGGCGATCTTGACGCGCTGCTGGCCCTGGCAAGCCGATTCACCGCCGAGGATATTCAGCTCTATTATCAGATTGGCATTCAGGGGCGCGGTGATATGGAGCATGCCCCTGACCTGCGCACCGCCCTCGAAATGACGCTGCTACGCATGCTGGCCTTTCGTCCGCAGGGTGTTCCCCGCCCGGCGAAGACGCCGCTGCCGCTGCGGGGTGAGAGCCCCGGTGTCTCGAACGCCTCGGCAGGCCGCAAGCCCGATGCTGCCGATGAGCCGCAAAGCCCCTCAGCCGATCATCGTGAACCGATGGCCCGCGCCTTGACGAGTGATGAAGCGCCGGCTCCCTCGGCTTCAGACGCTACGGCGACGCCATCCGACCAGGAGCGCTTGCGTTACCATGAGCCTGCCGCGGGGGCGGCTGCGAGGACTGAATCTCCCGCTGCCACGCCAGAGGCGCCACCACCAGCGGAGCAGGAACCGGTCGATGAGCCACCGCCGTGGATCGAGGCGGAGGCCGAGACCCATGACGCGCCGGCAACGTTTGAGCCGGAAGTGGTCGTGCCGGAAGTGGTTGCCTCGGAGGAGACACTGCCACCTCCCCCCGGCGGGCCTTCGCTAGCACCCGCCGCCGCATCGCCCGATCCGGTGCAATCGGCCTCGGCTGCCCAGGACGGTTTCAACCATGCCGACTGGCTTGCCTGTTTCGAGTCGCTGGGGCTTGGAGGCCTGACCCGCAACCTGGCGGCCAGTTGCATTGTCGAAGCCGACGACGGGGCACGTCTGCAGCTGCGTCTGGATCCGGCGCTGTCGGCCATGCGCGCCGAGGTGCATATCGAGCGTATCCAGGCGGCACTGGCCGATCATGGAGTGGCACGTCGGCTGGTGGTGGAGGAGGGCGTGTTGCCGGAAGGTATCGAAACACCCAGGCAGCAGGCCGAGCGATTGGCGGCCAAACGTCACGCCAAGGCGGTTGAAGCGCTCAAGGATGACCCCCATGTACAGAATCTGCAGAGTGCATTCGGTGCCCGACTGATCGAATCCACGGTCAAGCCCGCCAGTGCCGAGATCAGGCACTGAATTCAGTGAAGCGTTCACATCCCAGTGAGCCTATTTGATAGAGGATTTTCCCATGATGAAGGGCGGAATGGGCAATATCATGAAGCAGGCCCAGGAAATGCAGGAAAAGATGCAGCGTGTGCAGGAGGAAGTGGCGCAGGCTGAAGTGCTGGGCGAGGCGGGTGCCGGCATGGTCAAGGTGACCATGAACGGGCGTCACGACGTCAGCAAGGTCGATATCGACCCGAGTGTCATGGAGGAGGACAAGGAGCTCCTCGAGGACTTGCTGGCCGCCGCCGTCAATGACGCCGTGCGCAAGGTCGAGGCCAACTCACGCGCCAAGATGGAAGAGGCCACCGCTGGCCTGAATCTGCCGCCCGGTTTCAAGATGCCGTTCTGATGGTTTCCTCAGTGCCCCTGCAAGCCATGACGACGAGGAGCCTCCCTTGACTGATCACTGCGTGCAAGACCCTCGCCTGGCGCTTCAACGGCCACTTGCGCAGGGTGGCCGATGAGCTTTTCGCCGCTTGTCGAGCGTTTGATGGAGACGCTGCGGGTGTTGCCGGGTGTCGGACCCAAGACAGCCCAGCGCATGGCGATGCACTTGCTCGAGCGTGACCGCGATGGTGGTCGGCGCCTTGCCGAGGTACTCGACACGGCGCTCGAGCAGGTTGGCCATTGCCAACGTTGCCGAACTCTGACCGAGGAGACGGTATGCCGGCTGTGCGAGAGCCCGCGGCGCGATGACGGCGTGCTATGCGTGGTGGAATCCCCCGCTGACCAGTTGGCCATCGAAGAGGCAGGTGGTTTCACCGGTCGCTACTTCGTGCTGCATGGCCACCTTTCCCCGCTGGATGGCATCGGCCCCGAGGACATCGGCCTTGCGCTTCTCGAGGAGCGTATTGCCGAGGGTCAGGTTCAGGAGTTGATCCTTGCCACCAACCCCACCGTCGAAGGCGAAGCCACTGCGCACTATATCGCCGCCCAGGTCGCCGGGCAGGGTGTTACCCTGTCGCGGCTCGCCTATGGCGTGCCGATGGGTGGTGAACTCGAATACGTCGATGGTGGTACGCTTAGCCGTGCCTTCAACGGCCGCCTGCCGTTCTCCGCTCTTCGATGACGTTTCCAACCAGCCGGAACCCCGCATGCCCCTGAGCCCCGACATACGCTGGATCGATACCCCCGCCGCCCTGGACGCCGCCTGTGCTGAAGTGGTTGATGCCCATGTGATCGCGCTGGACACCGAGTTCTTTCGCGAGAATACCTTTCATCCGGTGCCGGCTCTTATCCAGTTCTCGGCGGGTGGCCCGGCCTGGTTGATCGACCCGCTGGAGGTCGAGTGCACCGAGGCCTTTCGCCAGTTGCTCGCTACCGGTCCCTTGAAGCTGTTGCATGCCGCGAGCGAAGACCTCGAGGTCTTCGCGCACTGGGCCGGTGTGCCACCGGCACCGCTGATCGATACTCAGGTGGTGCAGTCACTGCTTGGCGACGTGCCTTCCATGGGCTATCAGAAATTGGTCGAGACATGGGTCGGCGAGACCCTGCCCAAGGACGAGACCCGCTCGGACTGGCTGAAGCGCCCGCTCACGCAGACCCAGAAACAGTATGCAGCCCTCGATGTGGTCTATCTGGTCAAGGTGTGGGAGCTGCAGCGCGAAGCCTTGGAACGCCACGGCCGCATGGCGTGGGCCGAAGCCGACTGCGCTGAACTGGTCGAACAGGCAACGCGTAGCGTCCATGCCGATGGCCAATGGTACCTGCGCCAGCGCCAGCTGTGGCGCTTGAGCCCACGTCAGATCGAGGCCTATCGGCGCTTGACCATCTGGCGGGAAGGCGAGGCCCGTGCCCGCAACCTGCCGCGAGGATGGCTGGTTCATGATCGCGTGCTCTATGCCATCGCCGAGCAACTCCCGGAAAACCGCTATGAGCTTTCTCACATCGAGGGCGTCAAGCCAGGGCTGATCAAGCGCGATGGTGACCAACTGCTTGGGTTGGTGGCCGAAGCGCGGCACCTGGATGATGGCGAACTGCCCAATCCCATGCATTCGCCCGTGGCGCCTGACTTCAAGAAGCGCATAAAGGCACTCAAGAAAGTGGTCAACGCCGAAGCCGAGACCCAGGGGGTGGCGCCTGAGGTACTGTTGCGCCGCCGTGAGCTGGAAGCGTTGGTGACCGCCGACCTGGACGGGCAGCCACTTCCCTTGCCCGTTGGATGGCGAGGGGAACGACTGAACACTGCCCTCGGCCAGGCGCTTGAGGAGCTTGCGACATGAGTGAAGAGACAACCTCTCGCGATGACAGGATGCGCGGCGACAAGCTGTTGTGCGAGGTGTTCAAGAGCCCTCGGCATGATGAAATGTATCTGTATGTGGACAAGCGCGATGGGCTTTCGCGCGTGCCCGAGGCGCTCGTCGAGCGGTTTGGCAAACCACGTTCGACCATGACGCTTATCTTGACGCCCGAGCGGAAAATGGGGCGTGCCAGCGCCGACGCTGTGATGGCGGCGATTCGCGACAAGGGCTTCTATCTGCAGATGCCACCGGCCAAGGATGAGTATCTGTTGGATCTGTACAAGACGCCGACCGAAGCTCGCTATTAAGTAGCAGGAATAATTAGTAGTAAGAATAGTTCGTAGTAGGAATAGTGAGTAGTAGGAATAGTAGTCGGCAGTCGCCACGCGGCGTGAAGGAGCGAGCATGCGAGAGCGGTTCTGGGAGCGTTTCCCGCTCGAGGAGTTGAGCGGTGAGGAGTGGGAGGCGCTGTGTGATGGCTGTGGCCAGTGCTGCCTGCTCAAGTTCCAGGATGCGGACACGGGCGACCTGGCGGTACTCAACGTGGCCTGTGAATTGCTGGATACCCACAGTTGCCGCTGCAGCGACTACGAGCACCGCTTCGAGAAAGTGCCGGATTGCACGCGCCTGACACCGGCACTGATCGACGAGTTTCGTTGGTTACCCCATTCCTGCGCCTATCGCCGGGTGGCGGAGGGGCGCAAGCTGGCACGCTGGCACCCATTGCTCTCGGGTGACCCTGAGCGGGTACATCGCAAGGGGGTCAGCGTGCGCAGTTTCGCGGTGTCGAGCCGCGAGGTGGACCCTGCGCACTACGAGGACCACATCATCGCGGTGATTCCCATCGACGATTGAGGGGTGTTGTCAGGCCTAGCGTGTTGCCAGGCCTAGCGCCCACAGGATGAAAGCGTCCTGACGGGCATTGTCGTGCCACGCCTTGAAGCGCCCCGAGGCGCCGCCATGACCCGCCGACATATCGGTACGCAACAGTACCGGGTTGCGCCGCTCGGCGCTCCGCGCGTCGTTGAGTTCGGTTAGCCGTGCATACAGCTTGGCGGGCTCCCAGTAGGGCACGCGCGTGTCGTGCCAGCTGCCTTGCAGGAATACCGTGGGCCATGCCTGGGTCGAGAGATTGTCCAGCGGCGAATAGGCGCGGATTCGCTTGCGTGCGTCTGGCTCGTCGGGATTGCCCCACTCGGTGTATTCCGCGGTGGTCAGCGGCAGGTCGGGATTCTCCATGGTACGCAACACGTCGACGAAGGGTACGTCGAGTACGGCTGCGCAGAAGGCCTGCGGGGCCAGGTTGAGGCTGGCGCCGACCAGCAGGCCGCCGGCGCTTGCCCCATAGGCGGCGATGCGTTCGCCATCACTGATACCGTGTTCCACCAGGGCGTCACGGGCGGCGAGGAAATCGCGGAAGCTATTTTCCTTGTGCTCGAGCTTGCCAGCCAGGTACCAGGGTTCGCCGCGGTCGCCACCACCACGGACGTGGGCCACGGCAAAGGCCACGCCACGCGATAGCAGTTCGAGCCTTGCCACCGAGAACCAGGGGTCGAGGACTTCGCCATAGGCGCCATAGCCGTAGAGCAGGGTGGGGCGAGGGTGACCAGTGAGATCGGCGCGCATCACCACCGAGACCGGGATGCGCTCGCCATCGTGCGAGCGGGCCCAGAGCCGCTCACAGGTCAATTGTTCCGGTTTGAGGTCGCCATGTATCGGTTGCTGCTTGAGCAGCGTGCGCTCGCCGCTGTCCAGGTCGTGTTCGATCCAGCTCACCGGCAGCACGAAGGACTCCTCGCGCAGCCGCAGACGACGGCAATCGAAATGTGGCGCATCGCCCAGCGCCAGGCTGCAAGGGGTCTCCGGCAATGGCAACCGCTCGTCGCGAGTGATCCTGTGGTCGCGGGCGAGTTCGAGCACACGCAGGTGAACCTGGGCCCCGTGATGATCCCGCTCGGTTATCACAAGCCCCCAGTCGAAGGCATCCAGCCCCTCGAGGGTATCGTCGTCACGGTGTTCGATCAGTGGCTGCCAAGTGTCTTCGTTCGCGGTGGTGTCTAGCCGCGAATCCTCGACCACGTCGAGCCGGAAATGCGCCGCGCTGCGGTTATGCAACACATAGAAGTGCCCGGGCCGGTGATCCAGTGACAGCTCGACCCCGTTCTCGCGCGGCCGGAAGCAGTGGGGTGGTGTGTCGGGAGCGTGAGCCGGGATCAGGTGACACTCACTGGTGTCCTTGGAGGCACTTTCCAGCACCAGCCAAGCCCTGGAACGGGTCTTGCCCAGGCCAAGCCAGAACTCGGGGTCCTGTTCATGCAGGATCAAGCTCGGCTCGCCGGCGCTGCCTTCCAGCAGTGGCAGGCGCCAAACGCTTTCGGGGCGCTGGGTGGCGTCATAGCGTGTGAACAGCAGGGTTGCGTTGTCTTCCGCCCAGGTCAGTTCCGGGCCGATCTCCTCGAGAAGCTTGGCCGGCGTGCCGTCGGGCAGCGCCTTGATGAACAGTTCGAAGGTTTCATCGCCTCGTGTGTCCTCTGTCCACGCCAGCCAGCGTTCGTCGGGTGACAACGCCATGTCGCCGAGTTCGAGGAAGTCGTGGGTTGCCGCACGCGCCTCGAGGTCGAGAAAGGCCATGGCGCGGTCGGGTTTGCCATTGGGGTGTCTCCACCACACCGGGTAGTCGGCATCCACGGCCGTCTCGCTCCAGTAGGTGTAGTGATCGAGAGGCGTGCGCAGGCCATGGACCGCCAGTTCCCGGCGTGCCAGGTGGCCGTGGTAGAGTCGCTCCACCAGGTCGTCGAGTGGCGAGAACCAGCGGTCGAATTCGCCGTTTGCGGCCTCGAGGAATTGTGTGACCCGCGGGTCGTCACGCGCTTCCAGCCAGTGCCAGGCGGGGTCGTCGTCGCGACGGAACCGAGCGACCGGGCTGTGACTGGCAAGTGGGTCTGTGGCATGCGGCGGCTGTGCTTTCATGTCGCGAGATGTACCATACTCGAAATGATCCTTCACGAGGTATCGACGTTGATGTCCGATTCAATCCCCCTACTATGGCTGAGCTACGGGTTTTTGTCGCTGATGGTGCTGTTGACCGGCTATCTTGGTCTGGCGTTCCTGCCGCGCCTGCCGCGGCTGGTGATTACCTGGCTGGTGGCCGGCGTGATGTGGATCCCGTCGCGTTTTCGTTTGCCGCTGATCGAGGAGGGGGAGTTTTACACTGGGCTTGCCCCGGCCATCATGGTGGCCGCCATCGCGGTGCTCGAGGGCAATGGGTCGGTGTTCCTGCCGGCGGCCCTGCTGGTAGCGGTGGGCGCTTTACTCGGCGGTGGTGTGGGGATGTTGCTATGGTGGCGCGGCCGCGGTAGAAACCAGAAGCCCCATGCCGACAGGGAAGAGCGTGATTCACGACCAGTGCGCAAGCGCGGTGGTAACGACGAGCGCGAGGAGCCGGTGATCGGCTAAGGAGCCGGGGATGACCTGGTGGCAGAGGTTCACTCAGGCAGGGCATGCCGCACTTTCGCGCCTGTCGCTTTCACAAGGCATGGTGGCGCTGGTGGTCTTGCTGGTGGTGACGCCCGTGTTGGCTCAGCGTGTGCAGGAAAACCCGGACGTTCGGGTCATCATCGATATCTCCGGCAGCATGCGCGTAAACGATCCCAACCAGTTCAGCGCCAGTGCGCTCGAGCTGCTGGTATCTCTGTTGCCTGACGATACGTCCGCGGGGGTTTGGACCTTCGGTGAACGCGTCGACAATCCGTTACCCCTCGATAGGGTCGACGAGGCCTGGCGAGAGCGGGCGACGGCCCTTCGTCCAGCGTTGGTGGAGTACCAGCCGTACACTGATATCGAAGCGGCGGTACGCGAGGCGGCTTCCCCCGAGGCCAATGGCTGGCGCCATATTATCCTGCTCACCGATGGTGTGATCGACCTGTCTCCCTCACGTGGCGCCAAACCGGCGGTGGATGTCGCGTCGCGGCGTGAGTTGCTTGAGGTGCTTGGCCCGCGCTTGGCCGATCGTGGCATCGTGGTGCATGCCATTGCCTTTTCCGATGACGCCGACCTCGCGCTCGTCGAGCAACTCGCACAGGCCACTGGCGGGTTGCCGGCGCTTGTCGAAACCCCTGAGAGCCTGCTGGGCGCCTTTCTGGACATTGTCGAACGCATCTTTCCCGCCGACCAGGTGCCTATCGAGGCAGAAGGCGACGTAGGGCGCTTTGCCATCGAGCCGGGGGTCGATGCCTTCTCGGCCCTGCTGTTCCATTCCCCCGAGGCCGACCCCTTGGTATTGGTGGGTCCTGACGGCACGGTCTACCGCTCCGATGACCTCCCGGATGGCATCAGCTGGCAGGTAGAGCCGCTTTTCGACCTAATCCGTGTCGAGGAGCCCCTGGCTGGAGAATGGCGCCTGCAAGGCGAACTTGGCGAAGGCAGCCGCATCAGCGTGGTGTCCAAGCTGAACCTTGTGACCTCACCACTTCCGGCGACGCTCTACCTGGGCGTCCCTGTGCCTGTGGACGCTTGGCTAGAGCGAGAAGGGGAGCCGTTCGGCGACGACCTCGAAGGACTTGAGATGCGCGTCGAGTTGCGCGACCAGCACGATGACGTGCAGTCGGCCTTGCGGCTGGAACGCCAGGGCCAGCGTTTTTTCGGGGAGCTTCCGGCGCCGGCGCTGACGGGAGGCGCGCGGCTGTTGATCCGTGCCGAGGCCGAAGGCTTCACGCGCCAGCGTGTGCAGGCGGTCAACGTATTGCCGGTGATCAGCGCCACTCACCAACCTGCCGCTGAGCGGGTGAGGCTCACCGCCGAGCACCCCGAACTCGATCATGACAACACTGAGCTGGTCGGCGAGCTGGCCGGTGAGACCCTGACAGCGGAGCCGAGCGAGAACGGCGAGTGGCTGATGGCGCTGCCGCCTCTCGATGATAGTGTCAGCCAGCCGCTGATGCTGACGGCCACCGTGACGCTTGATGGCGAGACTCGCGAGATTCGACTGCCCCGCCTGGTGCTCAACCCCGAGGCCGAGACCGGGCTTGGTGTCGCCGGGTCACGTTCGGGGGGGCCGCAATCCGAGCGTTTCCACGAGGATCTCGCCACTGGGTACCAAGGGCCTGGCGCCAACATCGCCGACCGATTCGTATCGTCTATCAACGCCATGGGTCGCCATGCCGTCGAGGCCTGGGAAGCAGGCGCGCCAGGTGTGTTGAGGGCGGCCAGGACCATCGGTAGCGAACCCCGCTACTGGGCGGCGGCGGCACTGGTCTGCGGGATATTGTTATTGTTGGTCATCACGGAAAGGATACGTCGTTCGCGTCGCCGGGTTGTCCATCGGGAGGAGCCACATGTGTGAATTGCTTGGCATGAGTGCCAATGTGCCCACCGATATCTGCTTCAGCTTCACCGGCTTTCTGCACCGTGGAGGTGGTACCGGGCCACACCGTGATGGCTGGGGCATCGCCTTTTACGAGGAGGGCGGGTATCGGGATTTTCGTGATCCACACCCTTCTGTGAACTCGCCGATTGCCAGTCTCATCCGTGACTACCCCATCAAGTCGCATATCGTCATCAGCCATATTCGCCAGGCCAACGTCGGCAAGATACGCCTGGCCAACACCCATCCGTTCGTTCGAGAAATGTGGGGGAGTCCGTGGTGTTATGCGCATAACGGCCAGCTCAGCGGTTGGCAGTCGCTGCCCTTGACGTTCTATCGTCCGGTGGGGGATACCGACAGCGAGCATGCCTTCTGCTGGTTGATGGGTGAATTGCGCTCGCGCTTTCCCGACCCGCCGGGAGGCGATGCCGAGCGCGTAGGCATGTGGCGCCTGCTGCATCAGCTGTGTGAGCGGCTGCGTGGGCTTGGTGTGTTCAACCTGCTGCTGGCCGACGGCGAGTATCTCTACACGTTCTGTTCCACCAAGTTGGCGCACATCACCCGCCGTGCCCCGTTCGGCAAGGCCAACCTCTCGGATGCCGAGCTCGCGGTGAATTTCGCCGAGCACACCACGCCCGATGACATCGTCTCGGTGCTGGCCACCGAGCCGCTCACCGACAATGAAGAGTGGGTGCGTATGCTGCCAGGCGAATTGCTGGTATGGAGGAATGGGCGGATCGAGGCACGCTTCGGTTGCCGCGATACGGCGACCCTCGACGTGTGAGTCGTTCTTGGATTGAATCGCTCTTTGAGTGAGCTGTTCTTGGTATTTGTCGTTCTACTTGAGGGAGGGCTTAAGCAGGCTGATGCTGGCGAATGTAAACATGTGTTTCAATCGGTCGTTTTACAGCGTTGGCCGCCCGGTATAAGGTAGTGTTTCGGGAAAACAACAATCGTCGATGATCCCCTTTCGACATCGCGGAGATTACGCCTATGAGTGAGCATGCCAATACCCCGATCCTGACTGGCCCGGAACTGAGCGGGCTTTCCGAGTACCACGCCGTCACCGATGTGTTTCATGCCGCTGTCAAGCGACATGCCGATCGCCCCGCCTTTTCCTGCATGGGACAGACGCTCACCTTTGCTGATCTCGATCGACTGTCGGCGAATTTTGCCGCCTGGCTGCAGCACGAAACCCCGCTGAAGCCAGGGGATCGCATCGCCATTCAACTCCCCAACGTGCTGCAGTTCCCGGTCGCGGTGTTCGGCGCGATGCGTGCGGGCCTGGTGGTCGTCAATACCAATCCGCTTTACACCGAGCGCGAGATGGCCCACCAGTTCAAGGATTCCGGGGCTCGCGCCATCGTGATTCTGGCCAACATGGCCGACAAGCTAGAACGTGTGCTCGGCAAGACCGACATCGAGCATGTGGTGGTCACCGAGCTTGCCGACCTGCATGGCTTGCCCAAGCGCCTGCTGATCAATGCCGTGGTCAAGCATGTCAAGAAGCTGGTGCCCGCATACTCGTTGCCGGGTGCTGTGCCATTTCGCCAGGCACTCAAGTCGGGAGCCGGGAAGCAACATCAGGATGTGCAGCGCGAACTCGATGACATCGCCGCGTTGCAGTACACCGGCGGTACCACCGGCCTTGCCAAGGGCACCATGCTGACTCACCGTAATCTGGTGGCCAATATGCTTCAGGCGCGCCTGGCGATCGGCACAGGGCTCAACGAGGGCAGGGAGGTGGTGATCGCGCCGCTGCCGGTCTACCACATCTATACGTTCACGGTGAATTGCCTGTTCTTGATGGAGACGGGCAACCATTCCATCCTGATCACCAACCCCCGGGATCTGCCGGCCTTCGTCAAGGAGCTCAAGGGGCTGCAATTCACTGCCTTCATCGGTCTCAATACGCTGTTCAATGCGTTGTGCAACCGTGAAGATTTCCGTGCGCTTGATTTCTCCAGGCTGCACTTGACCATCTCAGGTGGCATGGCGTTGACCCGGGCGGCCGCGGAGCGCTGGAAGGAAGTTACCGGCTGCGATATCGCCGAGGGTTACGGGCTCACCGAGACCTCGCCAATCGTGACGTTCAACCCGATGGATGCGCCCCAGCTGGGTTCCATCGGCAAGCCAGTGGCGGGCACCGAGGTCAAGGTGGTCGATGCCGACGGCAACGATCAGCCATTTGGCGAGCCGGGTGAGCTGTGCGTGCGCGGACCACAGGTGATGAAAGGCTACTGGCAACGCGATGACGAGACCGCCAAGGCCATCGACGCAGGCGGCTGGTTCCACACCGGCGACATTGCGGTGCTGCAGGATGATGGTTATATCCGCATCGTCGACCGCAAGAAGGACATGATTCTGGTCTCGGGATTCAATGTCTATCCCAATGAGGTCGAGGAAGTGGTGGCTGCCCATCCCGGTGTGCTCGAGTCCGCGGCGGTCGGAGTGCCCGACGAGGAGAGTGGCGAGGCGATCAAGCTGTTCGTTGTGGCGCGTGACGAGAGCCTGGATGCCGAGACCTTGCGTGCGTGGTGCAAGAAGGATCTTGCCGGCTACAAGGTGCCGCGCTTCATCGAGTTCCGTGATGAGCTGCCCAAGACCAATGTCGGCAAGGTGCTGCGCCGCCAGTTGCGCGACGAGCCACAAAAGGCTGCCGATTAGGCGTCGACACGAGCGCAGCGTTACAATGACTGCCCGCACCGGCATGGCCGATGCGGGCAGCTTTTCTTATGTCAGCCACCGGAGTCGATGTGCCCGACGTGTCCCCTGCTACTGCCTCCCATGACGCCTCGCCGAGTGTATTGGCCTCTCGTCCGCCGGCCGACGTGCTTGCGGCGCTTCGTCGTGAGCTCGATGGCGTCATGCTGCGTGACCGTGGCGTGCTCGAGAAGCGTCTGCGTGGGCTGAACCGGCGGCTCAAGGAGGGCAAGCCGGTGGACCGTGGGCTTGCCGATGTCGAACGTGCCATCGCGGCGTCATGCGAGCAGGTCGCCAATCGCCGACATCGCCCGGTGACCCTCGACTACCCGGCAAGCCTGCCGGTGGTCGAGCGCCGCGAGGACATCCTGGCCGCGCTGCGCGACCACCAGATCGTGGTGGTGGCGGGGGAAACCGGCTCCGGCAAGACCACCCAGTTGCCCAAGCTGTGCCTGGAGCTCGGGCTCGGCCGCCGGGGGCTCATCGGCCACACCCAGCCGAGACGCCTGGCGGCACGCTCGGTGGCGGCTCGCCTGGCCGAGGAAATGCGTGTGCCGCTGGGTGATCAGGTCGGCTATCAGGTTCGCTTCACCGACCAGACCGGCGACGACACCCTGGTCAAGCTGATGACCGATGGCATCCTGCTGGCCGAGACCCGCCACGACCCCGACCTCACGCGCTACGAGGCGATCATCATCGACGAGGCACATGAACGCAGCCTCAATATCGACTTCCTGCTCGGTTACCTGAAGCGGTTGACCGCCCGTCGGCCCGATCTCAAGGTACTGATCACCTCGGCGACCATCGACGTCGAGCGTTTCGCTGAGCATTTCGGACAAGCCGATGACCAGGGCCAACACCAGCCCGCACCGGTGGTCGAAGTGTCCGGGCGCACCTACCCGGTGGAGGTGCACTATCGCCCCCTGGTGCGCGATGCCGAAGACGAGGAGGATCGCACCCTGCAGGAAGGTATCCTGCAGGCGGTGGAGGAGATCGAGCGCATCGAGCGCGAAAAGGGTTGGCTGCATGGGCCACGTGATGTGCTGGTTTTTCTGCCCGGTGAGCGCGAGATCCGTGAAACCGCCGATACGCTTCGCCGTGCCGACCTCAGGGGCACCGAGATTCTGCCGCTCTATGCCCGGCTCTCCAATGCTGAACAGAACAGAGTGTTCGCTTCGCATACCGGGCGACGTATCGTGCTTTCCACCAATGTCGCCGAAACCTCGCTGACCGTCCCTGGCATCCGCTACGTCATCGACCCGGGGCTGGTGCGAATCAGCCGCTACAGCTACCGTGCCAAGATTCAGCGCCTGCCGGTGGAGCCGATCAGCCAGGCCAGTGCCAACCAGCGCATGGGTCGCTGTGGCCGGGTCGCCGAGGGGGTGTGCATTCGCCTCTTCGATGAGGACGATTTCCTGGCCAGGCCAGCGTTCACCGACCCCGAGATACGGCGCACCAATCTTGCGTCGGTGATTCTCTCGATGCTGTCGCTGCTGTCGTTGAAACCCGATGACATCGAACGCTTCCCCTTTGTCGACCCACCCGACTCACGCTTCATCAGTGACGGCTTTCGGCTGCTGTTCGAACTCGGTGCCGTGGACGAGCGCAATCAGCTCACCGCCACCGGTCGCAAGCTTGCGAGGTTACCCATCGACCCTCGGCTGGCGCGCATGGTGCTGGCGGGCGCCGAGCAGGGCGGTTTGCGTGATGTGCTGATCGTGGTGTCGGCGCTGGCGGTGCAGGACCCGCGTGACCGCCCAGCCGACAAGCGCCAGGCTGCCGACCAGGCCCATCGCCGCTGGCAGGACAGCGAGTCGGATTTCGTGTCGCTGGTGAACCTGTGGTATGGGTTCGACGCTGCCCGTGAGGAGCTCTCGGGCAATCGGCTGCGCCGCTGGTGCAAGGAGCACTACCTCAATTACCTGCGCCTGCGCGAGTGGCACGATACGTTCCGCCAACTGCGCCAGCTGTTGCGCGACATGCAGATCGAAGTCCCGGCGCCTGCCCCGAGAGCACCACTCACGGCGGACGATGCCCAGGAGGGTGACAAGGCGTTGGCCGAGAAGCGTCGCGAGAATGCCGTGCAATTGCACAAGGCGCTGCTACCGGGGCTGCTTTCTCACCTGGGGCTTGCCACCGAGAACCGTGAATACCTGGGTGCCAGGAACCGCAAGTTCTTCATCCATCCGGGATCGGGGCTGGCGAAGAAATCCCCCAAGTGGCTGATGGCCTTCGAGTTGATCGAAACCAGCAAGCTGTTTGCGCGAACCGTGGCCAGGATCGACCCGCAGTGGATCGAGCCTGTTGCCGGGCATCTGGTCAAGCGCAGCTATTCGGAACCGCACTGGGAAATGAAGCGGGCCCAGGTGGTGGCAAGAGAGCAGGTGACACTGTTTGGCCTGCCGGTCGTCGCCGGGCGACGTGTGCATTACGGCCCTATCGCACCTCGAGAAGCGCGCGAATTGTTCATCCGGCGCGCGCTGGTGGAAGGCGAGTTCAAGACCCGTGGCGAGTTCTTCGGCCACAACCGCGAGTTGATCGAAGAGGTCGAGGACCTCGAGGACCGGGTGCGCAAGCGCGATATTCTGGTCGACGAGGAGACGCTGTTTGCCTTCTATGACGAGCGGATCCCCGAGCACATCCACAACGGCAAGGGCTTCGAAGCCTGGCGCAAGCAGGCCGAAAGAGACGACCCAAGCATTCTCAAGTTCGACCGCCAGGCGTTGCTGGCACGTGAGGCGGCCGAGGTCACCCAGGCCCAGTATCCCGATGAACTGGTGCTTGGCGGCGTACGCTACCCACTCAGCTACCACTTCGAGCCCGGCGCCGAGGATGATGGCGTGACCCTGACGGTACCGGCGGCGATGCTGTCGCAGCTTCCGCTGGCGCAGCTCGAGTGGCTGGTGCCGGGGCTGCTGCGCGAGAAGTGCATTGCGCTGATGAAGTCGCTTCCCAAGAGCATACGGCGACAGGTGGTGCCGATTCCCGACTGGGTCGATGCCGCACTCGAGACTCTGGTGCCGGATGACGTGCCACTGACCGAGGCGCTCGGCGAATTCCTGCGTAAACGCACCGGGGCGCGGGTACACATCGATGATTGGCAACTGGATGCGCTGGAGCCGCACCTGGTCATGAACCTGCGTGTCGTCGACCATGACGGCAAGCCGCTCGGGCAAGGGCGGGATGCCCGGGCGCTTGAGCGGCGCTTCGAAGAGGCGGCCGGGCAGGGCGCTCGGGCGCTGGCCGACGAGGCCCGTCAGGCGGCACCGGTGAACGAATTGCCCGAGACGCCGCTTCCGGAGTCGCGCGTCACCACCCAGGCCGGAATTCGTGTCGAGGCCTTCCCCGCCCTGGTGCCCGCGGGTGAGGAGTTCCGGGTGGAGCTGTTCGATCATCCCGACAAGGCGGCAGCGGCCCATGCGGAAGGCGTGGTGCGTCTGGCCATGCGTCGCCTGCCTGATCAGGTTCGGGCGATCGAGAAACTGCCTGGCCTGGCCACCTGCGCGTTGCTGTTCGCCAAGGTGGGCAGCAAGCGTCAGCTCAGTGATGACGTGGTCTCGGCGGTATTTCGCCAGGTGGTGGCAAGTGACCCCCTGCCACGTTCGAACCGTGAGCTTGAAGCGCGCCTTGCGCATACCCGCGAGCGATTGGTTACGCATGCCGAAGCGCTGGTGGTCACTCTCGAGCAGGCGCTCAAGGGGCACCTGGCGGTGACCAAGGCGTTGAAGGGGAACCTGAACCTGGCGCTGGCGCTGGTATACAGTGACTTGAAGGCACAGATGACACGCTTGGTGCACCCTGGTTTTGTCAACGAGGCCGGCGAATGGCTCGAGGAGTACCCGCGTTATATGGAAGGGGCATTGATTCGTCTCGAAAAGGCGCCACGTGAGCGAATGCGTGATCAAATGCACATGCAGGAAGTCCAAGCCTTCGAAGCTCGCCTGGCTGCGCGCCGTGAAACGCAGCGGCGGGGAGGAATAGATGCCCCGGAGCTGCTGGAGTTTGGTTGGTGGATCGAAGAATTACGCGTCTCGCTCTTTGCCCAGCAACTGGGTACGCGAATGCCTGTTTCCGCCAAGCGCCTGGAGAAGCGGTGGGCAGATATCTCAGGGAGAAACGTATGACCAAGGTGGTAATCAGCGGAACCGGTCTCTTTACGCCGGACCATGCCATCGACAACGATGCCCTGGTGGCATCCTTCAATGCCTGGGTGGATGCCGAAAATAGCCGCAACGCCGCGGCCATCGAGGCCGGCGAGCGCGAGGCGCTGGCGCATTCGAGTACCGAGTTCATCGTCAAGGCGTCGGGTATTCACAGCCGCTACGTGCTGGATGCCGATGGCATTCTCGACCCCGAGCGCATGCGCCCGCGCCTGCGCGAGCGCGGCAACGACGAGCCATCGATCCAGTGCGAGATGGGCGGTATCGCGGCTCGCCAGGCGCTCGATGCGGCGGGCGTCAGCGCGGCCGACATCGATCTGGTGATTGTGGCATGTTCGAATCTCGAGCGTGCCTATCCGGCGGTGGCGGTGGAGCTTCAGCAGGCACTCGATGCCGGTGGCTACGCCTTCGACATGAACGTAGCCTGCAGCTCGGCGACATTTGCCATCGAGACGGCCGCCAATGCGATACGTGCCGGGTCGGCCAGACGTGCCCTGGTGGTCAGTCCCGAGATCTGCTCGGCTCACCTCAATTTTCGGGATCGCGACAGCCATTTCATCTTCGGCGATGCGTGCACCGCCATTGTGCTTGAAGATGATGCGGTGGCAAGCGCCTCGCAGTGCTTCGAGGTCCTGGGTACGCGCCTGGTGACGCGCTTCTCGAATGCCATTCGCAACAATGCGGGATTTCTCAACCGCATCACCGACAGCGACCCAAGGGCGCTGGACAAGCTATTCGTTCAGGAGGGCAGGCGGGTGTTCAAGGAGGTCTGCCCAATGGTCGCGGCGTTGATCACCGGCCATCTGGAAAGCCTCGAACTCGATGGCAGTGACCTCGCGCGATTGTGGTTGCACCAGGCCAACCGTCACATGAATGACCTGATCGCCCGCCGGGTGCTGGGGCATGCGCCCAGTGACACCCAGGCACCGGTGATTCTCGACCGCTACGCCAACACCAGCTCGGCAGGCTCGATCATTGCCTTCCACTTGCACCGCCATGACCTGCGGGATGGCGAGCTCGGGGTAGTCTGCTCGTTCGGCGCGGGCTACAGTGCTGGCAGCGTGATCGTCAAGTGTGCAGATTCAGTCAGCAAGGCGTGATGCCCCTGCGTTGTAGGACAGCGACTGGCGCACAATACAGGCAAGGAGATCCCATGACGATTCACGACAAGCAGTCCCGACACGTTAGCACTGGGCGCACATACGCACACGCCGGCCGCGCTTTGGCGGTGGCGCTGGCCATGTCGCTTGCCAGCGGCTGTGCCAGTACCTCAGAGGTGGATGAACGAAATCCGGATGACCCATGGGAAGGCTTCAACCGCAGTGTCTTCACCTTCAATGACGCCATCGATCGCGCCGTGCTAAAGCCGGTGTCGCGCGGTTACCGCGCGATCACCCCCCAGCCGGTGCAGACCGGGGTCGGCAATTTCTTCTCCAACCTCGGTGAAATCCGCACCGCGCTGAACAGCGTGCTGCAGGGCAAGCCGGGCAATGCCGGCATTGCGACATCACGTTTTCTGATCAATTCAACTGTCGGTATCGGTGGTCTGTGGGACTTCGCCACGCATATGGAAATCACCGGGCGCGATGAGGATTTCGGCCAGACCCTCGGTGCCTGGGGGCTCGACTCAGGCCCTTACCTGGTGCTGCCACTGCTCGGGCCCAGTACGCTGCGCGACACCGCGGGCATGCCGGTGGACATGGTCACCTACCCGACCTACTACATCGAGGATGATGCCGTGCGCTACAGTCTGACGGCATTGCGCATCATCGATGCCCGGGCGGGGCTGCTCGACCAGGAGGATATGATCCGCGGTGATCGCTACAGCTTCATTCGCGATGCCTGGCTGCAACAGCGCCGCTTCGAAGTGAGTGACGGTGAAATGGGAGACGATCCCTTTGCCAGCGACGACTTCGAGTTCAGTGACGATGACTTCGATGACGCCTTCTCCGAGTGAGGCTTGATGCCATGGATCGTCCCAATCAGCTGATCGGTGTGATCGATGTACCAGGCAAGGCGCGTGATGACCTGGCCGAGGCGATTGCTCGAGATGGCCTGGCGGTCTATGCCACTGGCCATGCCGATGATCTGCCTGCCGGTACTGCGCTGGTGGTCGCCCATGTACGTGCGGTGCCGAGGGATGACTGGGAAGGTTTGCAACGACGCCATCCGACCCTGGTGGTAAGCGATACTCGCGAAGATGACGACCTGCTCAGGGCAGTGGACGTGGGGCTTGTCGACTACATCATCGATCCTCTGCGTCATGGCCACCTGCTGCGGCGGATGATTGGCAAGGCGATTGAACTGAGCCGGCTCGAGGAAGAGCGCAAGGCGGATCGTGAGCGATTGGGGCAACTCAACACGCACCTCGAAGAGCTCAACGAGAGCCTTGAAACCCACCTGGCTCTGCTGCGCCTGGATCAGCAGGCTGGTGGCCAGATTCAGCGCAAGTTGCTGCCGACCCGCCCGCAGACGGTAGGTGGGGTGAGTTGTGATTACTGGCTTGCGCCGTCTCTCTACCTGTCCGGTGATTTCCTCGACTTTCAGCCCTTCGATGATCGCTATCTGCTGTTCTACTTCGCCGATGTCTCGGGGCACGGTGCCTCGTCGGCATTCGTCACCGTGCTGCTCAAGTACCTCTCGAACCGCTGGCAGGCCGAGTGGGATGGCAAGCACCCGGAAGCTCTTGGGCCACGCTGGCTTGGCGAGCTGAACCGTGAACTGATGGAGACCGGTATCGGCAAGCACGCCACACTGTTCGTCGGGGTGATTGACCTCGAGCGCCGCTATCTGCACTATTCGCTGGGCGCTCAGCTCCCGATGCCGCTTCTGGTGGCTGATGGTGAAGTCATGACCCTGCCGGGAGTGGGCATGCCAGTCGGATTGTTTCCCGGGGCCGAATATCCGTCGTTCGGCTGTGAGCTGCCCGAGAACTTCCGCCTATGGCTGTGTTCGGATGGAATACTGGAATGCCTGCCGGGCGATACGCTCGACAAGCGGCTCAAGGAACTCGAGCAGCGGGTTAATGACAGCAAATCGCTGGATGACCTGCGGGAGAGCCTGTGTCTGGGCGATCTGCCCGACGACGATGAAGCCGTCGTGGAGGATGGGCCGGGGCATGAAAAACTGCCCGACGACCTGACGATCATGATGTTGAGCGGATTTGGCAATGTTGATTCATGAAGGACGCATCAAGGCAGCGTATGACGCCGGTGTCTTCGTACTGAAACTCTACGGAGACGTGCGCCTTACCCTGTGTGCCACGCTGGACCGTCAGGCCCAGCAGCTGGCAGGCACCCCTGGTCTCACGTCGCTGATCATCGATCTGCGCGACGCTACCAATGTGGATTCCACCGCGCTGGGTTTTCTTGCCAAGGTGGCCATGGCCGTACAGGGCAGGCTGGCCGAGCGGCCGACGATCGTTGCCGATAACCCAGACATCCAGCGCATGCTCGATGTCATGGGGTTTTCCAGTTTCTTCACGTTGGTAGAGGCACCAATAACCGAAACGCAAGAGCTGGCCGATCTGCCCGAGGTTCCGTCAGATGTCGAGGAGACGCGTCATCGCATCCTCGAGGCGCACCGCATCCTGATGCGAATGAACGAGCACAACCGCGAGGAGTTCCAGCCGCTGGTGGAAATGCTCGAAGCGCAGGAAGCCGCCTCGCAGCGGGGCTGATGACCACTAACCAGCGCGCGTTTCACTTATCACCCAGGTGACATCGTGTCCGCGCACCGGATGCTTATCACTCCTGACGAAGCTCCTTGAGCAGTGTTTCCAGTTTGCGCTGATCCGCCATGAACTTGCGAATGCCCTCGGCTAGCTTTTCGGTGGCCATGGCATCCTCGTTCATGTGCCAGCGGAAATCGGCTTCGTCCAATGGTTCAGGCGCCCGTGTCTCGGCGTCCTGTGCGGACAGGCGACGCGTCAGGGTGCCGTGTGTCTCGGCCAGTTCACCAAGCAGTGCGGGAGAAATGGTCAGACGGTCGCACCCGGCAAGTGACACGATTTCTCCCGAGTTGCGAAAGCTCGCCCCCATCACGATGGTATGGTAGCCATGGCCCTTGTAGTGCTCATAGATCTGCCTGACTGACCGCACGCCTGGATCGTTTTCTCCGCTGAAGTCGGCCTCCGGCTGCTGTGCCTTGTGCCAGTCGAGAATGCGCCCGACGAAGGGAGAAATCAGCGTCACGCCTGCATCGGCACATGCTTGGGCCTGGGCGAAGCTGAACAGCAGGGTGAGGTTGGTATGGATGCCTTCGCGCTCCAACTGGCGGGCGGCACGAATGCCCTCCCATGTGGACGCGACCTTGATCAGGATGCGCTCGGGGCCGACGCCATGGCGTCCATACCGCTCGATCAGCGAGTGAGCGCGGGCAAGCGTCGCCTCGGTGTCGAAGGAGAGCCGGGCGCTGACCTCAGTAGATACATAGCCAGGCACAAGGCCGCTGATTTCGCTGCCGATTTCCACGGCGACGGCATCAAGCGCATCGTCGATGTCGATGGCTTGACGGGCAATCTCGCCGAGTCGCGCACGGCGCTCGCCTTGTTGCGCGGCCTGCAGGATCAGCGAGGGGTTGGTGGTGGCATCGGTCGGTTCAAAGCGGCGAATCGCCTCGATATCGCCGGTATCGGCCACCACGGTGGTCATTTGCTTGAGTTGTGAAAGCAGGTCGTCTGCCATGGGGCGGGGCTCCTAGCGTCTAGACGGGTCGTCTGGAGATGGTCATCTGGATGCTCACTTTACCAATCACGCCCCCAAGCGAACAGGCGTCGGCACCTAAGCGGCTATTGGGTTATAATTAGCGGCCTAGCGAAGATCCCTGGACCCCATGACGCTCAACGGGCCATGGAAAAGGAGTTTCCGTGACGCTCAATAGTCGACACCTCGCCCTGCTGGTTGCCGCCAATACGGCACTTGCGCCGTTCGCCATTGATGCTTACCTGCCTGCGATGGCGGCATTGGCGGAATCGGTGGGGGCCAGTATCCACCATACCGAATTGTCACTGAGTGCCTTTCTTGCCGGCTTTGCTCTGGGTCAGTTGCTGTTTGGACCGCTTTCCGATCGGGTAGGGCGCAAGCCCGTGTTGCTGGGTGGCCTGGTCGCTTTCCTGTTAGCAAGTCTTGCGATCACCACCGTGGACAGTCTAACGGAGCTTCTCATCTGGCGTTTCTTGCAGGCACTGGGGGGAGGAGCCACGGTGGTCAACTCGGCGGCGATCGTGCGCGACTGCTTCAGCGGTCGAGAAGCCGCCAAGGTGATGTCGACCATGGTGATGATCATGCTGTTGGCGCCACTGGTGGCGCCGGTTGTCGGCAGTGGGTTGCTGTATCTTGCCGATTGGTGGCTGATATTTGTGTTTCTTGCCGCCTATGCGGCCTTCCTGTTGTGGTTGATGGGCACCAAGTTGCCCGAGACGCGCAGCCGCGACTGGCCTTCGGCCTCGCCACGCCAGGTGCTGGTCAATTACCTTGGCATCCTCACCCACCGTGAGAGCATGGCGTATATCTGTGCCGCTGCGATGACATTCGCCGGGCTTTTCGCCTTCATCACCGCCTCGCCATTCGTGTATCTGGAGCACTTCGCGCTTTCGCCGGCCTACTATCCTTTGCTGTTCGGCGCCAACGTGATCACCATGGCGGCCTCGAACCGCCTGAATATCCGCCTGTTGCGCCATCGCACTCCGCAGCAGAACCTGCGGCTGGGGCTTGCCATTCAGCTGGCGGCGGCCGTGGGGCTTGTGTTGATGGTGGCCAGCGGTCTCGAATCCTTGTGGATCATGGTGCCACTGATCATGGTCTTTACCGGCACCATCGGCCTGGTGGCCCCCAACGCGATTACCTCGCTGCTGGAAAATTTCCAGCACATGAGCGCCACGGCGACTGCCTTGCAGGGCAGCATACAGTTCAGCTGCGGGGCGCTTGCCGGGGTACTGGTGGGTGCATTCGAGGTCGATAGCCTGTGGCCGATGGTGGCGACCATGCTGTGCGCCTCGTTGATCGGTAATCTCGGCATGCGCTGGCTATCACGGGGCGTTGCGAGTTAGAGACGTCCTGTGCCCTGCGCCGCTCACGATTAACGCCTCACCAGCGCTCACGACTCACCCCTCACGACTCACCGTTTTTTCTCTCACCCTGTCATGAAGGTGTCATCTGTCTGCGGCAATGTGTGCCATGCGAAGGCCAGACACCTTTCATTGACAGGAGTGACCCGCATGAATCGCATCCTCAAGAGCCGTGCTTTCAAGACCAGTGTGATCGCCGCCGCCGTAATCGGCGTCGTGGGCGTTGCCCAGGCCCGTGATCAAATCCGTATCGTTGGCTCCAGCACGGTGTATCCGTTTGCCAGCTACGTGACCGAGGAGTTTGGTGCGGTGACCGAGTACCCGACACCGGTCATCGAGTCCACTGGTTCCGGTGGTGGTATTCGCCTGTTCTGCAATGGTGTGGGTGAGGGCACTCCGGATATTTCGAATGCATCGCGCCGCATCAAGGTCTCCGAGCTCGAGCGCTGCCTCGAGAATGGTGTCGACGACGTCACCGAGGTCAAGATCGGCTCCGATGGCATCGTGTTCGCACAGTCCAGCACCAACGAGGCCATCGAACTGACCCTCGAGCAGCTGTTCCTGGCCGTGGCCGCCCAGGTGCCGGTGGATGGCGAGCTGGTCGACAACCCCTATACCAACTGGAGCGAAATCGACTCGGCCCTGCCGGATCGTGACATCTCCATCTATGGCCCGCCCAGCACCTCCGGCACCCGTGACGCCTTCGAGGAGCTGGTGATGGAAACCGCCTCAGATGAGTTCGATGTCTACGGTGGTGAAGGCTACACCGATGTTCGCTCCGATGGTGTCTATATCGATGCCGGCGAGAACGACAACCTGATCGTTCAGCGCTTGAGCGAAGATACCGGTGCCTTCGGCATCTTTGGTTACTCGTTCCTGGCGGAGAATCCGGATGCGTTGATCGGTACCGCCATCAATGGTGTCGAGGCGGAGCCCGAGACCATCAGTTCAGGCGACTACCCGGTGGCCCGTTCGATGTTCTTCTATGTCAAGAACCAGCATGCCGAGGACGTGCCGCCGCTGTATGACTATGTCGACATGTTTGTCTCCGAGACCATGATCGGCGAGGGTGGTTACCTGGGTGATCTGGGCCTGATTCCGCTGCCGGAAGCCGAGCGCGAGCAGACTCGCCAGAAGGTCGCCGATCGTGCCCAGCTCCAGGTGTCGGACCTGAACTGAGCATGACGCCGGGCAAGGATGCCTGAGCCGGCCGGCAACCGAAGGGTTGCCGGCCGTCGTACGTTACGACAGCCCGGCTGTCGCCGATATTCACCGAGAGAGTCCTATGCAGACCAACCACCTCCTCGCCATGTTCAGCGGCGTTCTGCTGCTGCTGGGTCTGATAGCCTTCTTCCTGGGCCGTGCCAAGGCCGCGCGGGTGCGCGCCAATGGCACGGCCATGTATGCGCAGCCTGACCAGTACGCCTGGTTCGCTGTGGTCGCCACCGCCGGCCCGGCGATCACTGTGGGCGCTGTTGGGGCCTTCCTGATGCTGCTGCTGGGCGCCAATATCCCCACTCTCTACCTGCTGGCCGGCAGCCTGGTGATCGCCGCCATCGGCCTGTTGGTGGGGATGAGTCAGGTGAAGCCCGACTTCCATGCCCGCCAAGCCATCGAGCGGGTGATTCGCTGGGTGCTGGTCGCCGCAGCCATGATCTCGATCTTCACCACCTTTGGCATTCTGTTCTCGATCATCTTCGAGGCGCTGCGTTTCTTCCAGATGCACAGCTTCTGGGACTTCATCACCGGTACCGTGTGGAACCCGGGCGCCAGCTTCCTGGCGGCCGCCGGTCGTGCCGAAGAGGGTGGCAGCGCCGCGCAGTTCGGATCGGTACCGCTATTCGCCGGTACCTTCATGATTACCGGCATCGCCATGCTGGTGGCGATCCCCGTAGGGTTGCTCTCGGCCATCTACATGGCAGAGTTCGCACCCCAGCGGGTGCGTACCCTGGCCAAGCCGACCCTTGAGGTGCTGGCCGGCATTCCCACGGTGGTGTATGGGTTCTTCGCCGCGATCACCGTGGCGCCGATCATCGTCAATGTCGCCGGTGCCCTGGGGCTCGATGCCTCCTTCAACAATGCCATCGCTCCTGGACTGGTGATGGGCATCATGATCATCCCGTTTATCTCGTCACTTTCCGACGATGTGATCAACGCGGTGCCGGACAGCATGCGCCAGGGCTCCCTGGCGCTGGGCATGACCAAGGGTGAAACGATTCGTGATGTGGTCATTCCGGCCGCGCTTCCGGGCATCATTTCCGCGTCCTTGCTGGCGGTGTCGCGTGCCATGGGCGAGACCATGATCGTGGTGATGGCGGCCGGCATGCGGCCTAACCTCACCGCCAATCCGCTGGAAGACATGACAACGGTCACGGTGCGCATCGTCGCCGCGCTAACCGGCGACCTGGAGTTCGAGAGCGCGGAGACGCTTTCCGCCTTCGCACTCGGCCTTGTGCTGTTCGCCGTGACCCTGAGCCTGAACCTCGTGTCGGTGCTCATGATCCGTCGCTTCCGCGAGAAGTATCGCGTCAACAACCTGTAATGCCGAGGAACGCCAAGATGAGTCATTCCTTCGACGAGATCAGCGCCCAACTGCGCGGCCGCCATCGCAAGTCAGCGCGCTTGAAATGGATCTCCATGGGCGCCCTGGGGCTTGCCGGGTTGTTCCTGGTGCTGTTCTTCGCCGACATGCTGAACAAGGGGCTCCCCGCCTTTCAACAGGCCTATGTGCAGGTGGAGCTGGAGTACAACGAGGACGCCGCCAGTATGGGGCGCGCGGCCATGGACCCTGAAGTGTCGCGGGTCGTCAGTCGCAGCTTCGAGCGCCTGATTCCCGGCATGATCCGCGACAACCCCGACCTGCTCGGCACCACCGAGCAGCGCTGGGTGTTGACCAACGGTGATGTGGATCAGTACCTCAAGGGGCACCGAAGCAAGCTGTCAGAGGCCGAGCGTGAGGTGGTCGATGAGCTGGTGGATAGCGGCCAGGTGGCGCTGAAATTCAATACCACCTTCTTCTCGCGCGGCGATTCCAAGATGGCCGAGAACGCCGGCATCATGGCTGCCGCGGTCGGCACGGTGATGACCATGCTGGTGACCCTGGCCATCGCTTTTCCGATCGGTGTGATGACGGCGGTCTACCTCGAGGAGTTCGCTCCCGACAATCGCCTGACCCAGATCATCGAGATCAACATCAACAACCTGGCGGCGATTCCCTCGATCCTGTTCGGCCTGCTTGGGCTTGCGATCTTCATCAACTTCTTCGGCGTGCCGCGTTCGTCGCCGCTGGTCGGCGGCATGACCCTGGCCTTGATGACCCTGCCGGTGATCATCATCGCCACCCGGACGGCACTGCGCAGCGTGCCGGACTCGATCCGCCACGCCGCCTTCGGTGTCGGCTGCTCGCGCTGGCAGGTAGTGCGTGACCATGTGCTGCCGCTGGCCATGCCGGGCATCATGACCGGTTCGATCATCGGCCTGGCCCAGGCCATGGGCGAAACGGCACCGCTGATCATCGTCGGCATGGTGGCGTTCATTCCCGATGTGGGGGCGTCCTTCACCCAGGCAGCCACCGTGCTGCCGGCGCAGGTCTTCACCTGGGCGGGTGAACCCGAACGCGCTTTCGTCGAGAAGACCGCCGGCGGGATCCTGGTGCTGCTGTCGATCCTGATCTTCCTCAACGCCAGTGCGGTCATCCTGCGCAAGAAATTCGAACGTCGCTGGTAAGCCCGAATCGCCACAGGACACACTACGATGAACATTCAAGTTGCCGAGCGGAGCACCGCGTCCATGTCTCGACCCGAATCCGGCCAGCCGGTCACGCGCAATACGGAAGCCAACCACGAGCTGAGTATCCGCGTGCGCGATCTCAATTTGTGGTACGGCGATTCCCAGGCGCTGAAAAACCTGAATATCGATCTGTATCAGAAGAACGTCACGGCGCTGATCGGCCCATCCGGCTGCGGCAAGTCGACCTTCCTGCGTTGTCTGAACCGCATGAACGACCTGATTCCCAGCGTGCGGATCAAGGGCCTGGTGGAAATGGACGGTCATGACGTCAACGCGCCGAAGATGGATGAGGTGGCGCTGCGCCGCCGGGTGGGCATGGTGTTCCAGAAGCCCAATCCCTTCCCCAAGTCGATTTACGACAATGTTGTCTATGCGCCGCGGATGCACGACCTGGTGAGCCGTAAGCCGGAGCAGGATGAACTGGTGGAAAAGGCGCTGCGTGATGCCGGCCTTTGGGAAGAGGTCAAGGACAAGTTGCACCAGCCCGGCACCTCGCTGTCGGGGGGGCAGCAGCAGCGCCTGTGCATCGCACGCGCCATCGCCGTGCAGCCGGATGTGATCCTGATGGATGAGCCGACCTCGGCTCTCGATCCGATCTCGACGGCCACCATCGAGGACCTGATGGACCGCTTGAAGCAGAAGTTCACCATCATCACAGTGACTCACAACATGCAACAGGCGGCGCGGGTGGCGGACTACACGGCGTTTTTCCACCTGGGCGAGATCATCGAGTACAACGATACCCGCACGATGTTCTCCAACCCGGCCACCAAGAAGGCCGAGGATTACATTACCGGCCGCTACGGCTAGGCGTGCCGCGAAGGCCGGCAGTCAACGGATGCGGGGCGCCATGGCGCCCCGTTTGCGTGGGTGGGTGTCATGCAACTGACATCTGTTCACGCTATACCTGGGTCTTCAATATATGGTTTTTCACATATGAAATTCCTCATACCCCGGAGTTGCCACCATGACGAAACAACGCGTGCTATTTCTGTGCAATGCCAATTCCTCACGCTCGCTGATGGGCGAGGCCTTGCTGCGGCACATGGCTGGTGACAGCTTCGATGCGTTCAGTGCCGGAAGCGAGCCGGACCAACCTCATGCGTTGACACTGGCTGCCCTTGAGAAGCAGGGCATCGCCACCGACGGGCTCGCCAGCAAGTCGCTCGATGAGTTTTCCGGCCAGCACTTCGCCGCGGTCATCGTGCTGTGCGACAAGGCCCAGCAGGCCTGTCGTGACTGGCAGGGCAGCAGCGACGAGCACCTCTATTGGGACATTCGCGACCCGCGATTGATCGAGCGCCAGAACGCCTATGATCAGGCGCTTGGCGAGATACGCAAGCGCCTGTCACTGTGGTTGCAGATCAAGGAAAGGGACGACATGCAACGGTAGTGCTGAGGTTCCGGCAACGGGTCCGCTATGGCATGATCTGCCTTGCCGCGGCTGGCCAGGATGGCCTACCGCCAGGCGATGCCGCTCATACCCCAAGGGGAACAACATCTTGACGTCACAGGATCCGGTCAGGTTTTTCAAGTGCCTGGGTGATGAAACTCGGCTGTTGCTGGTCCTGCTTATCCTGCGCGAAGGAGAGCTTTGCGTGTGCGAGATGACTCATGCTCTCGACCAGTCCCAGCCCAAGGTGTCGCGCCATCTGGCGCAGCTGCGCGGCTGTGGCCTGCTCAGTGACCGCCGCGATGGCCAGTGGGTCTACTACCGGTTGGCAGAGGCGCTGCCGGCGTGGTGCACCGAGATACTGAACGCCGCATACACCGGTGAGCGGCAGCGACTTGGCGCACTGCAGCAACGGCTCGCCGGCATGGGCAATCGCCCGCAACGCCGAGCTGCGTTGTGCTGAGACAGTCCCTATGGATCCGGCCCTTCGAACATCGCGGGGAGGACGGTCCGTGCATGGCGTATCAGCGTGGGGATGAGGGGGCGTCAGCAGGCCCCGGATCACTGGCCGCTTGGCCGCCAGCCGCTGGAAAATGGTGACGGGTTTTATTGGCAATGCGCACCAGCGCCAGCATCAGCGGTACTTCCACCAGCACGCCCACCACCGTGGCCAGGGCCGCACCGGAGTGCAGCCCGAACAGGGCGATGGCCGCTGCCACCGCCAACTCGAAGAAGTTGCTGGCGCCGATCATCGCGCCGGGTGCGGCCACGCAGTGTGGGACCTTCCAGGCCTTGGCCCAGCCATAGGCGATGAAGAAGATCAGGAAGGTCTGGAGAATCAGCGGGATGGCAATCAGCACGATATGCAGGGGGTTGGCGATGATTACGTCGCCCTGGAAGGCGAACAGCAGCACCAGGGTGATGATCAGGCCAATCGGGGTGACCGGTGCCAGGCGTTTCATGAAGACGTTATCGAACCATTCGATACCGCGCCGATGAATGACGGCCCGGCGGGTCAGGTAGCCGGCGCCCAGCGGGATCACGATATACAGGACCACCGACAGGGCGACCGTGTCCCAGGGCACCTGGATGTTCGACACGCCGAGCAGGAAGACCACGATGGGCGCGAAGGCGAACAGCATGATCAGGTCGTTGAGCGCCACCTGCACCAAGGTATAGGCGGCATCGCCCCGGGTGAGGTAACTCCAGACGAAGACCATGGCCGTGCAGGGCGCGGCGCCAAGCAGGATGGCGCCGGCCAGGTATTCACTGGCTTTCTCTTCCGGAATCAACGGGGCAAACACCACCATCAGGAAGAACCAGGCGATGGCGAACATGGTGAATGGCTTGATCAGCCAATTGACCGTGGTGGTGATGGCAAGCCCCTTGGGCTGGCGGCGCACCCCGAGAATCGAAGTGAAGTCGATCTGCACCATCATGGGAAAGATCATCGCCCAGATCAGCACCGCCACGGGAATCGACACCTGGGCATACTCGAAGCGCGACAAGGCCTCGGGAATCGCCGGGGCGAACTGGCCAAGCAGCACCCCGGCGACGATCGCCAGTGCCACCCATAGCGAAAGGAAACGCCCGAACAGCCCCATGCCCTCGGCGGCAGTGGGTGACTGGGATTCCTGGTTTGCGGTCATTACAGACCTCCTGCGATGCGCTGTGGTCTCGGGTGGCGATCCAACAATATATGTTTTTCCATATATCCACAAACGACCCAGGATCGCCACTACCTGTCGGTAGAGACTCTTCAGCCATCAGCCATCAGTCGATCAGTTCGACCGCGACGGCGGTGGCCTCGCCGCCGCCGATGCACAGGCTTGCGATGCCACGCTTGCCGCCCTTGGTGCGCAGTGCATGAATCAGCGTGGCGATGATCCGGGAGCCGGTGGAGCCGATCGGGTGACCCTGGGCACAGGCGCCGCCGAACACGTTGACCTTGTCATGGGGAATGTCGAGTCCGTCCATGGCAAGCAAGGTGACCACGGCGAAGGCCTCGTTGATCTCGAACAGGTCGACATCCTTCACCGTCCAGTCGAGGGTCTTCATCAGTTTGCCGATGGCGCCCACCGGGGCGATGGTGAACTCGCTGGGATGCTGGGAGTGGGTGCTGTGACCGAGCATTCGCGCCAGCGGCTTGGCGCCAAGGCGTTCAGCCGCCGCCTGGCTCGAAAGGATCAGTGCCGAGGCGCCATCGGATATCGAGCTCGAGTTGGCGGCCGTGATCGTCCCGTCCTTGGCGAAAGCGGGGCGCAGACCGCGGATCTTGTCGAGCTTGGCCTGGAAGGGTTGCTCGTCATGATTGACGACACTGTCCCCCTGACGGGTGGTCACCGTCACCGGGGCCATTTCCGCGTCCAGGTGCCCGGCGTTGGTGGCGGCCATGGCGCGCTCGAGCGAGGCGATGGCGAAATCGTCCAGACGCTCGCGGCTATAGTCGCGAGCGCTGGCGACGTCCTGGGCGAACACGCCCATCAGCTTGCCGGTCTCGGCATCTTCCAGTCCATCAAGGAACATGTGGTCCTTGAGCTCGCCATGTCCCAGGCGATAACCGGTGCGCGCGCGGGTCAGCACATGCGGGGCATTGGACATCGACTCCATGCCGCCGGCCAGCATCACCTCGGCCGAGCCGGCGCGGATCAGGTCGTGGGACAGCATGGTGGCCTTCATGCCCGAGCCGCAAAGCTTGTTGATGGTGGTGGCGCCTGTGCCATCGGGAATGCCGGCCTGGCGCATGGCCTGGCGAGCCGGGCCTTGCTTGACGCCGGCGGGCAGCACGCAGCCCATGATGCCTTCTTCGATGTCAGCGGCCGCGATGCCGGCTCGCTCAATGGCGGCGCGGATGGCAACGGCGGCAAGCTGAGGAGCGCTTTGGCTTGCAAGGCTACCAAGCATGCCGCCCATCGGGGTGCGGGCGGCGGAGAGGAAGACGATATCGGATGAGTGGCTCATGGTAATGATCTCCGTGGGTAGCGTATTCGATATGCTGCAGGTGATTGTTTTGTTGTGTGTCGTCAGGTGAAATGTGGCGTTGACCTGTCGGCGGGGCTATGTTTTTCTCAGTACTAACCAAGCAAGCGCTAGTGTAACCGTGATGACTGTTATGAATGCCTCTCCGCGTCGCAAGGAACTGACCCGCCAGGCCGCCCAGCTGTTCGTCCAGGAGGGGTTCGACCGTACCACGGTGCGCATGCTCGCCCAGGAAATGGGGATCAAGTCCGGCAGTCTTTTCCACCATTTCCGAGACAAGCAGGAGATCCTTGCGGCGGTGATCGAGGAGGGCACCCAGAACGCCCTGGTCATCGCACACCGGGCCCTTGAAAAATGCGACAACTCGCCGGGGGCACGGTTTCATGCCATGGCTCGCGCTCACCTCGAGACCCTGCATGCCGATCGCAACGCCCATGTCGTCGCGCTTTACGAGTGGCGTCGGCTCGATGTCGAAGCGCGCGACCACCTGAGCCACCTGCGCGATGCCTACGAGGCGTTGTGGCAGCAGGTCATCGATGAGGCGCTTGAGGCAGGACTGATTCATGGCGACCGCTTCCTGGTGGCGCGCTTTGTGATGGGGGCGCTGAACTGGACCGTACGCTGGTACGACCCCCAGGGGCCGCGAACGCCTGACGAACTGGCCGATGAACTGTTGGCGATGATTCGTCATGGTTCCGCCTGACGCACTGTCCAAGCCTTACCCTCTCTGCATTCATGAATCGACCTGAAGGCTTTCTCGCGGCCGATTCTGACAGCCAGGTACCCCTGGCCCCGCCTCGCTACCCGACCAACGTCTAGTCGCTTCAAGTCCTCAAGGGGCTTGCCCTGTCACGCCCGACTGACTACGTTGTGCCTAGCGCTTGCTAGGTTTACGCTTACGTTAACTGAAGCCTCACAACAAGCACAACAGCACCCAGCGAAAGAGGGCGACAATGAGCATTTCCACTTCTCATCCGGACGCTACCCCCCATCCGGACACCACCCCCAACGATACGTCTAGCACTACTCAACCCGACTATGCGAGCTTTGCAGCGCGGTTTTCCATCGACGAGGTGATCGCGAGGCTCGATGATCATCGGGATGGCAAGTTCAATGCCTACGAATCCTGTTGTGGTCGCCACCTGCGCGCCGGGCGTGGTGAGGTCCTGGCGCTGGTGCATGAAGACAGTCATGGCAATGTCAACAAGCTGACCTACGCCCAGCTTGACGCCGAGAGCGCCAAGCTTGCCGGCTGGTTCGCCGAGCGCGGCCTGGGAGTGGGGGATCGCATCGCGTGCATGCTGCCGCGGTCGCCGCAACTGCTGGTGGCGGTGCTGGCCACCTGGCGTATCGGCGCGGTCTACCAGCCGCTGTTCACCGCTTTCGGCCCGGACGCGGTCGATTATCGACTTGGCCGGGCGGATACCCGCCTGGTGATCACCGATCATGCCAATCGCTTCAAGTTCGATGGCCTTACCCAGTGCCCGCCGGTCCTCGCCGTAGGCGGGCCGGATGCCGAGCATGCCGATGACCTGAGCTGGACAGAGGCGCTGGGTCATGCCCCCATCGAGGCGACGCCACCGCGCCTAGCAAGCGATGCTCCGTTCCTGCAGATGTTCACGTCAGGCACCGTCGGCAAGCCCAAGGGCGTGGCGGTGCCGCTTGCCGGAATGCCGGCCTTTGCGCTGTACATGGAACTGGCTGTCGACCTGCGCGACGACGACCGCTTCTGGAACATGGCCGATCCGGGCTGGGCCTATGGCCTCTACTACGCCATTGCAGGGCCGTTGCTGCTGGGTGTCACCACCCACTTCTGCGAGGCCGGTTTCACCGCCGACGGTGCCATGGCCTTCATGAAGCGCCACCACATCACCAATTTCGCCGCCGCGCCGACGGCTTATCGCCTGATGAAGGCCTCGGGGCTGTTCGACAACGCCCACGAGACCCTTGAGCTTCGTGTGGCGAGTTCCGCCGGCGAGCCCCTCAATACCGAGGTGGTGACCTGGGTCGAGCGCTCGCTGGGCTGCCCGGTCATGGACCATTACGGCCAGACCGAGACCGGCATGACCTGCAACAACCACCATGCGCTGGATCATTCCAAGCATGTCGGCGCCATGGGCGTGCCGATGCCCGGCTACCGCCTGGCGATCCTCGATGCCGAGTACAACGAGCTGCCTGCGGGCGAACCGGGTGTGCTGGCGGTGGATATCAACAACTCACCCGCGCACTTTTTCGCCGGCTACACCTGGCAGGAGAAGCATCCCTTCGCCGAGGGCTACTACCTGACCGGTGACGTGGTGATTCGGAATGAAGACGGTACCTTCCAGTTCGCCGGCCGCGATGACGATATCATCACCACCGCCGGCTACCGTGTCGGCCCCACTGATGTGGAAAACTCGGTGATGACCCATCCCGCGGTGGCCGAATCCGCTGCGGTGGGCCAGCCTGACGAGATTCGTGGCGAGATCATCAAGTCCTACGTGGTGCTTCGCGAGGGCTTCGAGCCAAGCGATGCACTGGCCGACGAGATTCGCCAGCAGGTGCGTGAGCGGCTTTCCACGCACGCCTTCCCGCGGGTGATCGAGTTCGTCGACACGCTGCCCAAGACGCCCAGCGGCAAGATTCAGCGTTTCAAGTTGCGCGCCGATGCCGCCGACAAGGCCGACGCTAAATAATCGAGGAATGCATTGATGCAAGTGAACGACAACACCTTCCTGATCACCGGTGCCGCCTCCGGACTGGGGGCGGCGACCGCCGAGCGCATCGTTTCAGGCGGTGGCAAGGTGGTGCTGTGCGATCTGAGTGACGCCGTCGAGGCGCATGCACGATCACTCGGTGATGCCGCCCGTGCGGTGCGTGGCGATGTAACCTCGGGCGACGATATCCAGGCGGCGATCAATACCGCCATCGAGCTTGCCGATGGCCGTGGCCTTGCCGGGGTGATTCACTGCGCGGGTATCGTCAGTGTGGCCAAGCTGCTCGACCGCGACGGCAACCCGGCGGACCTCGACGCCTACGCCCGTACCATCCAGATCAACCTGGTGGGGTCGTTCAACGTCATGCGCCTGGCGGCAGCGACGATGGCCAGTAATTCGCCGGGGGCGGATGGCGAACGCGGAGTGATCATCAACACGGCCTCCATCGCCGCCTTCGATGGCCAGGTGGGGCAGTGCGCCTATAGTGCTTCCAAGGCTGGCGTGGTGGGCATGAGCCTGCCTGCGGCCCGCGAGCTTTCGCGCCATGGCATCCGCGTCATGGCGATAGCGCCGGGTATCTTCGAGACACCCATGATGCAGGGTATTCCCGATGATGCCGTGGCGGCACTTTCCGCCGCCGTACCGTTTCCCAAGCGCCTCGGCAAGCCCGACGAGTACGCACGCCTGGCCGAGCAGATCATCACCAACCCCATGCTCAATGGCGAGGTGATTCGCCTGGATGGCGGCATTCGCATGCAGTGAACTTCTGGCTTCGGGTGAGGAGTGAGGAGTGAGGAGTGAGCGGCGCAGGGGACAGGGTGTCGCGGACATCTTTTTCAGGGACGAAAAAGTTAGCGCCCAGGGACGGGTTCACAGCGTGTCCGCGACGGTCCGACGCTTCGGAGCCCTGTCGCCGACGAGCCGCGAGGGCTAAGGGGCCCAAAAGTTTATGATCGATATCAAACGAACGCTTGACTCTCCGTGCGTCGAGGGCTAATTTCAAACACATGTTTGAAATCGTCTTTCGTCGCTTTCATGCGCAAAGCGTTTAGGCGCCCTTCAGTGGAGAGACAAGATGCCCGACTATCAGGCCCCCCTGCGTGACCTTCGCTTCGTCATGGACGAGTTGCTGGACTACCCGGCTCACTACGCCCGGCTGCCGGGCGCTGACGAGGCTACCCCTGATGTGGTGGCGGCAATCCTGGAGGAGGGCGCGCGTTTCGCCCGCGAAGTGTTGCTGCCGTTGAACCAGAGCGGTGATCGCGAGGGGTGCCTGCTGGAAGGGGGCGACGTGAAGGCGCCGAAAGGTTTCAAGGCGGCCTACCAGCAGTACGTGGAGGGCGGCTGGCCAAGCCTTGCCGCCGACCCCGAACATGGTGGCCAGGGTTTGCCGCACTCGCTTGCCATGGTGCTCAACGAGATGGTCTGCGCCACCAACCTGGCGTGGGGCATGTATCCGGGGCTCTCGCATGGCGCCGCCGATGCGCTTCGCCATCACGGCACCGACGAGCAACGCGCCACCTACCTGACCAAGCTGGTGGAAGGCGTGTGGACCGGCACCATGTGCCTCACCGAACCCCACTGCGGCACCGACCTCGGCCTGATCAAGACCCGCGCCGTGCCGGCTGATGACGGCGCCTATTCGATCACCGGCACCAAGATATTCATCTCCGCCGGGGAGCACGACCTGGCCGATAATATCGTTCACCTGGTGTTGGCCAAGCTGCCGGATGCGCCGGAAGGCTCCAAGGGTATCTCGCTGTTCGTGGTGCCCAAGTTCTTGCCCGATGAGCAAGGCAATCCGGGCGAGCGCAACGGCGTGGTGTGTGGATCTCTCGAGCACAAGATGGGCATCCACGGAAACGCCACCTGTGTGATGAACTTCGATGGCGCCAAGGGCTTTCTGGTGGGTGCGCCGAACAAGGGCCTGGCCTGCATGTTCACCATGATGAATGCGGCACGTCTCGGGGTGGGTATCCAGGGGCTCGGCCTGACCGAGGCGAGTTTCCAGAACTCCCTGGCCTATGCCCGCGACCGCCTGCAGATGCGCGCTCTCGATGGCCCCAAGGCGCCGGAGAAGCCTGCTGACCCGATCATCGTGCACCCCGATGTGCGCCGCATGCTGCTGACCCAGAAGGCCTTCGCCGAGGGTGGCCGGATGCTGGTGCTCTACACCGCACAGATGCTGGATATCGTCGAGCAGGGGCAGGACAGCGCCGAACGCGAGCACGCCGAAAGCCTGCTTGGCCTGCTGACGCCCATCGTCAAGGCGTTCCTCACCGAGGTTGGCTTCGAGGCGACCAACGAAGGCGTCCAGGTGTTCGGAGGCCATGGCTTCATCCAGGAGTGGGGCATGGAACAACTGGTTCGCGATGCGCGCATCACCCGGCTCTACGAGGGTACCACCGGCATCCAGGCGCTTGATCTGCTGGGCCGCAAGGTGCTGATGAGCCAGGGCGAATCGCTCAAGGTGTTCACCAAGGAGATTCATCGGTTCTGCCAGGCCGAGGAAGGCAACAGCGAGATCGCCGAGTTCGTGCGGCCGCTCGCCAAGCTGAACAAGGAATGGGGCGAGCTGACCATGGGCATCGGCATGAAGGCCATGAGTGATCGTGAAGAAGTCGGCGCGGCCAGTGTGGACTATCTGATGTACTCGGGCTACGTGACGCTCGCCTACCTGTTCGCCCGCGCGGCAAGCACGGCCAAGGCGGCACTGGCCGAAGGCACCGACGACATGGCGTTCTATACCGCCAAGCTCAACACCGCACGGTTCTACTTCCAGCGCCTGCTGCCGCGCACCAAGGCCCACGTGGCGATGATCCAGGCAGGCGCCGAGCCATTGATGGCGATCAGTGCCGAAGACTTTGGCCTGGGTTTCGAAATCTGAGGCAATGCTGAAAGTCGACTGACTTTCTGGATTGGTAACAGTCGTTGTTGGCGGCGTGCCCAGGCACGGCGCCTTTTTTATTGTCTGTCGGGCGTGCTTGATCGCTTGGCGGTGCTACCGGTGCCTGAGCTCTCGCGCCTCATAAGGTGCCTGGGTGCCGGTAAGGTCACGTCGAAGCCTCGCACGTCGAGTTGGCGGAAGGAGTCGTCATCGTTTCAGAATGCCATCGCAAGGATGTGTGCAACATGAACGCATTCGTCAGATTCTGGAAAGCTACCGCATGCTATAACGTTTCTACACCTCAACCGCGTCCATGACGAGGTGCTCCTGGAGCGGTATTTCGACCAGGCGTTTCCATTCGATGAACAGGAGCAATACCCATGATGACCTTCAAGACCCGGCTGCTGATCCCCGCCACCGCGATGATGATGGTCGCTGGCGTCGCCCAGGCCAATAGCTTGTCGCTGGATCGTGTCGATGAGGTGCTGGAACATGCCAGTAACTTCGGGTTCACCCATGTGGAGGAGATCGAGGCCAAAAGCGGCAACACTATCGAGATCGAGGGCTGGCTTGACGAGGAGTGGTACGCCGATGCGCGCCTCTCGCTGGAGACTGGAGAGTCACTCAAGGAAGAGCGCGAGCGCTTGGTTACCGGTGCATGGGGAATGAGCGAGGCTGATGTTCGCCAGGCGCTGGAGGTCGCCCGAGCCGAAGGCATGGTTGATGTCGAGGAGATCAAGATCGACAAGCAGGGCATGATCGAGATCGAAGGCATGGACGAGAACGGCCGTGAGCTGGAGGTTGAAGTACGCCAGGGCAGTGACACCGCACACCGCGTCGAACACGACTGATCGCTCACTGCGCCAGCATGCCGGTGCTGGCGCCGACATGGCAGTCGCGGCATCATGGCCTACCCTTTCCGGGTGATCATGACTTGCCGCAAGGAGGCTGCCATGTCTCGCAAGACCCGCCTGCACGAACTTCTTCAGGTGATGCGCCAGTACGAAGGGCGTATTGCCGGCCCCTCACTCGCCGAGGCACTGGGGATTTCCATCCGCACCCTCTACCAGGATATCGCCGCGTTGCGTGCGGTGGGTATCGATATCGCAAGCGAACCCGGTGTGGGCTATGTCTTGGCGCCTGGCCAATTTCTGCCGCCGCTGGCGATCAGTGATGAAGAACTCGAGGCCCTGGTCACCGGCCTCGAACGGCTTGGCGAGAATTCCCTGGACCCGCTGGCGATGCCCGCCAAGAGCCTTCTCGAAAGCGTCCGACAGGTGCTGCCGGATGCCCGACAGCAACCCGCGACACCCTCCACTGAAGCCTCCATCCAACAGGATGTGGGGGATCAGGGAGCGCCGCTGGTGTTCTACACCAACCCGTTGTCGCGGGGCGGCATCGTCCATTGGATGCTCGAGGAGCTGGGGGTGTCCTATCGCATGGTGACCGTGGAATACGGCCCCGCCATGAAAACGCCGGAGTTCCTGGCCATCAATCCCATGGGCAAGGTGCCGGTGTTGTGCCATGGCGATGTGGTGATCACCGAGTCGGCCGCTATCTGCGCCTACCTTGCCGACGCCTTTCCCGAGGCGGGCCTGGCGCCGCCACCCGCCGAGCGCGGCGACTACTACCGCTGGCTGTTCTTTGCTGCCGGCCCTATGGAATCCGCCCTCGGCCTCTACAGCCTGGGCGTGCAGCCCACCGCGGAACAGTCGATGCGACTCGGATGTGGGGCCTATTCGGCGGTGATGGACACCCTGGCAAGCACCTTGCAAGGCCGCCGTTACCTGGTCGGAGACCGATTCAGCGCGGCGGATATCTACGTGGGGTCGCATATTGGCTGGGGGATGCAATTCGGCACGCTGCCCGCGCGCCCCGAGTTTCAGGCGTACTGGGCAGGCCTCTGTGAACGGCCCGCTCAGCAGCAGTGCCAGGCTTTCGTCGCCGAGGCGCTCGCGCACGCTCGCTGAGTCGTCTGGTATCGACTGGCGGCGCGGCATACCTTGGCCGGATGGCCCATACTGACGGCATCGTGGTGGACCCTTCCGGTGGCAGCACTTTAGCTAGTGGAAGTACAGGGTGTCGGAAGGGGCTTCAAGGAGGTCTAGGTGAGTCAAGGTGCGCCAAAAGACGGCTGGGACAAGTTGTCCGCGATGTCGGGTTTTCTCGCCGCGGTGTTCGTACCCCTGACCCTCGGGCTTGCCGGTCACTGGTACAGTGACGCGATTCGCGACCGCGAGACCTCACTGAAGGAGCAAGAGTTCGCTCGCGAGTGGGTGCAGCTTTCGCTTGATGTGCTGCGTGAGGAGAGCGGTGGCGACGACACGGAGGTGTTGCGACAGTGGGCGGTGGATGTGCTCAATCACTTTTCCGATATCGAGATACAGTTCGATGGCGCCTTGCGCGAGGCGTTGGTGGAAGGGCGTGCACGCCTTCCTGAGGCGGTCACGCAGGCGCCCGCCCCAGAGGCATCGCGCTTCACCCGCATGATCCAGTTGCAGGAAGCCGCGCTCGAGGCGCTGCTTGAACGAGATATCGGTACTGCCATTCTGTACATGGATGAGGCGCATGCGCTGTGGCACGACTTCCGCACCATCTGGGAAGTGCTGGGTGAGTTGCGCCGCTCGCGTGAACAGTTGGGTGATGACCAAGGGTGGAGCGAGCTCTACCGAAACCTGTTGCGCCTCTGGGACCTGCGTGACATCGACCCCGGGTTACGTGATCGACTGCGCGAACAGGCATCTTGACGACATCGATCAGCGTTAACCGGAGCCGGCACTTTGCGCGTACGTCTCGAGAAGTATCAGGTGGGCGTCTACCTGGCGATGATCATGGCCGGTCTGATGCTGGGCAGGATGTTGCCCGGCATGGCGGCGTGGCTGGATGGAGCGCTGTGGCCACTGCTTGCCACATTGCTTTACGTCACCTTCACTCAGGTGCCGCTGGTGGGGCGGTGGCGGCAGGCGGGACGACGACGCTTTCTGGCGGCGGCGCTGCTCGGTAATTTTCTGATCATTCCACTACTGGTGTGGGGAGCGGTGTCGTTGTTGCCGCCGGACCCGGCGTTGCGGCTGGGCGTGCTGCTGGTACTGCTGGTGCCCTGCACCGATTGGTTCATCACCTTCACGCATCTCGGCGGTGGTGATACCGGTACCGCCATTGGCTTCACCCCGCTCAGCCTGTTGCTGCAACTCGCGCTGCTGCCGCTATACCTTTGGTTGTTTCTCGATCAAGCCGCGCTGATCGGTCTTTTTCAGCGCGAGCTGCTCGTGGCGTTCGGCGGTTTGATCCTGTTGCCGTTGATGGCGGCCTATGCCACCGAACGCTGGGCGCGCGCCTCGCCGGCACGCCAGCAACGGGTCGAGAGGCTCGGTGACTGGCCGATGCCGTTGCTGGGGCTCGTGCTGTTTGTGGTGGCGGCGGGGCAGGTGTCGGCGATTGCCGATGCGCCGAGCTGGCTTGCCTGGCTGATACCTTTCTTCATCCTTTATCTGGGCCTCGCGGCACTTCTCGCCAGGAGCCTGGCGCGGCTGTTCGGGCTGCCTGCTGCCCAGGGACGCGTGCTGGCGTTCAGTTTCGGTTCACGTAACTCCTTCGTGGTGTTGCCCATCGCCCTGGCCCTGCCGGCGGGCCTGGAGGCGGCTGTCATGGTCGTGGTGTGCCAGTCATTGGTGGAGCTGTTCGGCATGCTGGCTTTCCTGAGACTGGTGCCAGGGCGCTGGTTTCCCGATGGCGGCGCCGTCGATACGCGCTAGCGGTCGACGACTGGATAGCCCAGGGTGCGGCGCAGTCGTTCGGCATTCTGCGCGACCCAGTCGGGGTCGATGGGGCCCCAGTCGCGAATCACGTAATGGCCGATATTGTGCCGTTCGCCGTCACCCTTCTCGAAGCGGCAATCGATGTCCAGTTCCGCCAGTGCCGAGAGGGTGTCCTGGGCGGTTCGTCTTGGCATCCCGGTGGCTGTGATGATCGCCGGAACGCTTGCCGCGCCACTGGCCACCAGATGGGCCACGTAGAGCCGGCGGTAGAAGCTCGACTGGGTCTTGCTGATGGCGTTCATGGGGCGTCCTTGTCGGTGAGAGGTCAGGTTCCAGCCTAGCGTGGCCGTGCTCAGTGAAACCAGCCCTTCATCACATCGGTAATGCGGCGCATGTCGGCGGGCGAGGTGATGTAGGCGGGCATGGTGTACAGCCAGCGGCCGATCGGGCGCAGCCACACCCCCTGCTCGCGGGCATGGTCGGCCACACCCGCCAGGTCCTTGGCGTCGCGGGTTTCGATCACCGCCGTGGCCCCGAGCATTCGAACGTCCTCGACAGCGGGGTGGGCGGCAAGCACGGCATCGTCGACGAGCTCCGTGCGCAGGATCTCGCTCAGCCCGGCAATGCGTGCCAGGTAATGCTCCTCCTCGAATACCGCCAGGCTCTCCAGTGCCACCCGACAAGCCAGCGGGTTACCCATGAAGGTGGGGCCATGCATGAAGGCGTGGTGCGGAGTGTCGCCGATGAAAGCGTCGTGGACGCGGTCGGTGGCGAGGGTGGCGGCATGGCCGAGATAACCACCGGTCAGCCCCTTGGAAAGCACCATCATGTCGGGTGTCACTCCGGCGTGATCCGAAGCGAACAGTCGCCCGGTTCGCCCGAAGCCAGTGGCCACTTCGTCGAACACCAGTAGCACGTCGAACTCGTCGCACAGTTCGCGGGCACCCCTGAGGTAGTGAGGCGAGGTCATGTTGAGCCCGCCCGCGGCCTGCAGCAGCGGTTCCATCAGCAGCGCGGCGATCTCGTGGTGGTGGCGTTCCAGCACGCGACGCAAGGCGGTGAGGTCCGCCTCGCAAGCCTCGCGAGGCGCATCGAAAGGGGCGGTGGGCGCCGGCGCGAAGTGGTGGCGGGGCAGGTAGCCGGCAAACAGCGAATGCATGCCTTCCTCGGGATCGCATACCGCCATGCAACCGGCGGTATCGCCGTGGTAGGCCTTCATCAGCGACAGCAACCGGTGCTTGCCGGGCTTGCCCTGCAACTGGTGATACTGCACGGCCATCTTCATGGCCACCTCCATCCCCACCGAGCCACTGTCGGAATAGAACACATGGTTCAATCCGTCAGGAGTGATGCGCACCAGTTCCCGGGCCAGCCGGTCGGCGGGTTCGTGGGTCAACCCGCCTAGCATCACGTGGCACAGCTTGCCCGCCTGCTCGCGGATGGCCGCGACCAGCCTTGGGTGGGCGTAACCGTGGATCATGCACCACCACGAGCAGGTGGCGTCGAGCAACTGCTCACCGGTATCCAGCGTAAAGTTCGGCCCCTCGCCCCCGACCACCTTGGGCGCGGGTGACTGGGTCTTGAGATGGGCATAGGGATGCCAGACGTGGGAGGTCATCGTTGGCTCCTGGAGTCATGTTCGGGTGAAGGGCGGGCACGCCAAAGCAATGCGCGTTCCCGGTGGAAGCACAATTGGAGAAGGAGATGAATGGCGATACGTACCCGCGATTGCGGGTCACGAAATGGTGCGGATGGGGAGACTTGAACTCCCACGCCTTACGGCACCAGAACCTAAATCTGGCGTGTCTACCAATTCCACCACATCCGCACGAACGGGCAGGCGTCCACATTTTACGGACGCGCCCCGGCAAGTCAATCGGCATCGGGTAATTCCAGCCAATCAGCCGCTTGCTCGGCCATGGCGGCGGGGTTTTGCGTGGCAAGCCTGGGAATCATGCCAAGGCAGGGGGCGTGGATGCATCGGGCAAGCGTGGTCAGGTTGTCATCCAGCAGTCGATTGTCATCGGCGCTGGCATCATGGGCGAAGCCACCGTCCAGTGAATTGCCGACCCACCCGGCAAGCGTCAGGCCATCGCCGGTAATCGCTTCCGCCGTCAGCCGAGCGTGATTGATACAGCCAAGCTCGAGCCCCACCACCAGTATTACCGGCAGCTCGAGCCGAACCGCCAGGCCGGCAAGGTCCTCATGGTTGTTGAGCGGTACGCGCCAGCCCCCGGCGCCCTCGATCAGCGTGAAGTCGCGTTCAAGCGCGAGCATTGGCCGGGTGTGATCCTCGAGGTCATCGAGTCGCAGCGACATGTTGGCCCGGCGCGCCGCGAGGTGAGGGGCAATGGCCGGTTCGAAGGCGAACGGATTGATCAGCTCATAGTCGGTGTCGGGCGTGCTCTGGGCCTGCAAGGCCAGCGCATCGGCATTGCGCAGCCCCTCCCGTGTATCCGTGCTGCCCGAGGCAACAGGCTTGAGTCCGAGTGTCGAGAGCCCTCGCCTGCGCGCAAGGGCCAGCAGTGCAGAGCTCACCAGTGTCTTGCCGGCGTCGGTGTCGGTACCGGTGACGAAATACGTGGGCATCATGGTTCCTCGTTTGGCGGCGTTACCGCGCTGTCACCTTTCAGTGCGTGAGCTCAAGGGTCAGGAGTCGATAGCTGACCGGCAATCCCGCCGGCTCCCTCAGGGCTTCATAGCGATGGTTGGCACGCGCCAGGTCACGACGCGTCAGCCGGGCGCCTGGCCTGGCGGTCTGGGCGCCCACACCCTTGATCGACGCCATCACCGCGCGCAGGTCCGGGTAGTGAAAGCGCAGCGTCCTTGCCTTCACCGTGATTCGGGGGAACCCCGCCAGGCGTGCCGCAGCGAGATGCCGCTCGCGGGAATGGAACGCCAGCATGGCAGCCGGTTTGCCGGGCCGGGACCAGGCGTGGCGAATCTCGCTCAGGGTGCCTGGTGCGAGGGTGTTGATCAGCGCTTGCCCGCCGGGTCTCAACACCCGGTAGACCTCGCTCAGCACGGCATCCAGGTCCGGGCACCACTGGATCGCCAGGTTGGAGACCACGAGATCCTGGCTTGCATCGGCGAGGGGCAGCGCTTGTGCATCGGCGCACAGCCAAACGATGTGGTCGCCATGCTGGCGCTGCGCCACGTCGAGCATGCCGGGAGCCAGGTCGAGCCCGGTCACGCGTGCGTGCGTGCCGTAGCGCCCGGCGAGCCTTGCGCTCCAGTGGCCTGGCCCACAGCCCAGGTCGAGCACCTGGCCATCGACGTTGCCAGCGCGGTGGGTCCCCAGCCGCTCGGGAAGTGCCGCCCATAGGATCTCTCCCATTGCTTGCTGGGCGCTGGCCAGGCACTGGTAGTGGCCGGCTGCTCGGGAAAAGGCGTGGGCCACACGGTCACGCCAGCACTGCGGCGAATCGTCCTGGCTGGCGGTATGGGAAGTTAGGGCGAGCGGTGCGGTGCTTCTCATGCCGAGGCCTCGCTTGAAGCGCTGGGTTGGCGACCCGGTACCTGGCGAGCGATATCGGCGAGCAGCGTGGCCAGCCGCTCAGGGCGAGAGAGCATTGGACAGTGCCCCGCGCCATTGATCCGACAATCCGCCGAGTCGCGATGGCTCGGTGCCAGTAGCGGGTCGTGCTCGCCGGCCAGACGCACGATCGGACAGGGCGCCTGCGCCAGTTGATGGCTGACATCGAGACTCGCCAGTTGCTCGAGGCCGGCGGCGAGCGTCGCGGGGTCGGCCAATGGCGAAGCAGGATCGACCAGGGTGGCGAGTTGGCGATAGGCGTGACGTGGCGAGGGTTCGCCCTTGAGTTGCCAGCGCCGAAAATGCGCAAGCGTTGCCTGGCTGTCACGGGCGAATGCCCGGCGAAACGCATCCAGCGCCTCTTGATCGACGCCATCCGGCGTGCAGAAACGTGGCCCTATGCCAAGCTGGACCAGCGCGCTTGGCGCCGGCAGGTGATCGAGCAGCGCGGCGGCGAGCAGGCCGCCGAGCGACCATCCGACCCACACCGCATCGCTTGGCAGATCATTGGCCATGGCCTCGGCCAGGGCGTGCATATCGGTTGGGTCGGACAGTGGCTTGCGCCCGCCATAGCCGGGCCAGTCCGGGGTGCTGACGCGGATATCGGCGGGCCAGTGTTCGCCAAGTGGCTGCCAGATGCGCGCATCAATGCCCCAGCCCGAGAGCAGCACCAGATGACTCATGCGTCGATCTCCCGATGGCGTCGGATATCCACGGCTGTTTGGCAGTCGGCGAGGCCTCCAAGCAGGGCATCGATATCGTCGTTACTGTGGGCCGCGCTCAGGGTGATACGCAGTCGTGCCTGGCCGCGTGGCACCGTGGGTTCGCGAATCGCTCCTACCCGCAGGTTGCGCTTGGCGAGGTGTGCCGACCAGGCCATCACGCGCTGGCTATCTCCCAGCACCAGTGGCTGGATTGGAGTCGTGGAGGCCATCAGCGGCAACCCCAACCGTGCGGCCTCGTGGCGAAAGCGGCGGATCATTGACGCGAGTCTTGCTCGACGCTCGGGTTCGGTGGCCAGAATATCCAGTGCCGCAAGCGTGGCGGCGGCGACCCCGGGTGGCTGGGCCGTGGTGTAGACGTAGGGGCGGGCGAACTGGATCAGGTGCTCGACCAGCGCATGGCTGCCCGCCACGAAGGCGCCGGCGGTGCCGAGCGCCTTGCCGAGCGTTCCCACCAGTACCGGCACCGCATCGACGCCATGCATACGGCCAACGCAGCCATCGCCATGTTCGCCGAGCACCCCGAGGCCGTGGGCGTCGTCGATCATCAGCCAGGCACCATGCCGGGCACATGTCGCACTCAGGCCGGCGATATCGGCCACGTCCCCATCCATGCTGAATACGCCATCGCTTACCACCAGCGCGCGTGACTGGGCAGGGGTGCGCCCCAGCAGGCGCTCGAGGTCGGCAAGGTCGCGGTGATGGAAACGCCGCGAGCGAGCGCCGGCAAGTGCGGCGCCATCCAGCAGTGACGCGTGGTTGAGTCGGTCCTGGAAAATCAGCGGGGGGCATGCCCCCTGGGTGTTGTGGTCGCAAAGGGCCTGCAGGGTACCGAGGTTGGCCATGTACCCGGTCGAGAAAAGCAACGCCCGAGGGCGACCTGTCAATGCGGCCAGACGCGCTTCAAGAGCGTCATGCACGTCCAAATGACCGGTGACAAGGTGAGACGCACGGGCACCGGCACCGAAACGACGCGCCCCCTCGGCCTGCGCCTCGGCAAGGCGTGGGTCACCGGCGAGGCCCAGGTAATCGTTACCGGCGAAGTCGCGCAGTGCGGCATTCCCATGGTGGGTGCGCCTTACCCGCCACAGGCCCTGTGCGCGGCGTTCGTCGGCGCACAGGGCGAGGTGTTCAGACCAGCGGACCATGCGATAGCACTCCTAGACCAGCGTGGCGTCGTAGAAGCGTTCGTTGGATTCGCTCGACGCCTGGCGGAGCATTGCGGCTTGCAGGCTGGCCTGGGTGCGTGTGTCATCGGCCCGCATGCTCTTTTCGACGTGCTCGGGGTGCAGGCCGAGCTTGTCGAACAGCGCACGGTCGCGCTCCACCTGAGGGTTGCCGGTGGTCAGCAGGCGGTCGCCGTAGAAGATCGAGTTGGCGCCGGCCAGAAAGGCCAGTGCCTGGGTGGATTCATCCATCTGCTCGCGGCCGGCGGAGAGTCGCACATGGCTTCTCGGCATCAGGATGCGTGCCACGGCAATGGCGCGGATGAAGACGATCGGGTCGAGATCCTCGACATTCTCGAGCGGCGTGCCCGGGACCTTGACCAGCATGTTGATCGGCACTGACTCCGGGTGCGGCTCGAGCTTGACCAGTTGTTGCAACAGCGCGGCACGGTCGCGTGGTGCCTCGCCCATGCCGAGGATACCGCCGGAGCATACCTTCATGCCGGCCTCACGCACGTTGCCAAGCGTCTCCAGGCGGTCGGCATAGGTGCGGGTGGTGATGATCTCGCCGTAGTACTCGGGAGAGGTGTCGAGGTTGTGGTTGTAGTAGTCGAGCCCGGCCTCGGACAGTTGTCTTGCCTGGTCGCCATCGACCATGCCCAGTGTCATGCAGGTTTCCAGCCCCAGCGCCTTGACCCGCGTGACCATCTCGATCACCGCCTCGAGATCCTTCTCGCGGGGGCTCTTCCACGCCGCCCCCATGCAGAAGCGGCTGGCGCCGGCCTGCTTTGCGGCCTTGGCCTGTTCCACCACCTTCTCGATTTCCAGCAATTTCTCTTTGGCAAGCCCGGTGTTGTAGTGGCCAGACTGTGGGCAGTACTTGCAGTCCTCCGGGCAGGCGCCGGTCTTGATCGACAGCAGGGTGGAGACCTGCACCGCATTGGGGTCGAAGTGCGTGCGATGCACTTGCTGGGCGCGGAACAGCAGGTCGTTGAAGGGCAGGGCGAACAGGGCTTCGATGTCGTCCAGCGTCCAGTCGTGGCGAATGTCCGGTTGGCTGGCTAGGGTCTGAGTAGTGGCGTTACTTGGCTGAGTCATGGAGGAACGGCCTATGGTCAACTTGTCGGGTCTATCAGGGTTGACGAATAGCTTAGGGAAGTGCCGGCTCTTGTCAACTCGACTTGTGGGGAAGGTTGACGGAGTGCTGCGGCAGGCCTTGCCCGGGCGTTGTGACTTCTGCCTGTCAGTGCGTTGCCAGAAAAGCCCGGCCGGGGTGCGGCCCTGGTGCACTTCCTGCCATGAGACCTTGCCCTGGAATCTGCCTGCCTGCCCCGGTTGTGCTGAACCACAGCATGGGCAACTTTCGGGCCGGCGATGTGGCGCCTGCCTGGCGCTTCCACCGTCATTCGACCGTGCGCGTGTGCCGCTTATCTACCGCGACGAAGTGGCGGGGTTGATACAGCGTTTCAAGTTTCATGCCTCGCCACGGGCGGGCAGTGTACTGCTGGAGCTGCTGATGGGGGCGCTTCCCGACGAGGCGTTGCGTTGGCCCGAGGCGCTGATGGCGGTGCCACTGCACCCCGCGCGCGCACGCCAGCGCGGCTTCGATCAGGCCGAGTGGCTGGCCAGCCGGCTGTCACGACAGCTGGGTGTCGGGCAATGTCGCGCCACGCGGCTTCGTGACACGAGAAGCCAGCGCGGGCTCGATCGCCCCGAGCGTCGTCGCAACCTGCGTGGCGCTTTCCGTGTGGCCGGCCCTTTGCCCGGACGGCTGGTGCTGATCGATGACGTGATGACCACCGGTGCCACGCTCGACGCCCTGGCGCTGGCATGCCAACGAGCCGGTGCCCGAGAGATCGAAGTGTGGGCCTGCGCGCGGACCCCGCTGGACTGACGGATCGATTGACTGCTGGTTACCCGGCAAGCTCTGGTAGCATGCATCTTTTGACCGGACGGGAGTCCCCATGGCTAACGCGACGCAGCATCCCTTTGCCGAACTGTCGCCCGCACGGGTGGTGGCGGCGATCGAATCGCTTGGCTTCTGGCTACCCGGTGAGCCTTTCGCGCTCAACAGTTACGAGAATCGTGTCTATCTGGTGCATGACGACGAGCGCAAGCGCTGGGTGGTGAAATTCTATCGCCCGGAACGCTGGTCCGATGCTCAGATCCTCGAGGAGCATGCTTTCCTTGCAGAGCTTGCCGCTGATGAGGTGGCGGTGGCGGCCCCATGGCGGAATGCCGACGGTGAGTCGCTGCACCACGCCGAGGGATTTCGCTTTTCGCTGTTCCCGCAACTGCCTGGGCAGGCACCTGAGCTCGAGAATCCCGCCCACCTGTTCGTGCTGGGGGAGCTCATCGGGGCGGTGCATGCGGTGGGTGAGCGCTCGTGCTTCGCGCATCGCAAGCAGCAGGATCTCGACCATATGGTGATCGAGGCCCGCGAGCGGGTACTGCAAGGCCCGTGGTTATCCGGCAAGCAGCGTGGGACCTATGAGCGGATCACCGACGAGTTGCATCGGGCACTCATGCCTCATGCCTGGCCACACGAGCGGGCCATTCGTGTGCATGGTGATTGCCATATCGGCAACATACTCGGCCGCGATGAACACTTCGCGCTGGTCGATTTCGATGACAGCCTGATGGCACCGGCGATCCAGGATCTATGGATGCTGTTGACCGCCGATCACGACGAAGAGCGGCATATGCAGCTCTCCGAGGTGATCGAAGGGTATGAGCAGCATCGCGAGTTCGACAGGAGCGAATTGACGCTGGTGGAGCCGCTGCGCACCCTGCGGTTGCTGCGTCACAGTGCCTGGCTGGTCGCTCGCTGGGAGGACCCGGCGTTTCCCGTGGCCTTTCCGTGGTTGGCCGATGCCGGATACTGGGACGGCCACATCCGCGAACTGGAGCAACAACGCCTGGCGCTCGCCGACAAACCGCGCTGGCTGGCGTGAGGAGAGAGCGGCGCAGGGGGCAGGGCGGAGCGGACATCTTTTTCAGGGATGAAAAAGTTAGTGCCCAGGGACGGGTTCACAGCGTGTCCGCTAACGCCCTGTCGCCGTCGAGCCGCTTGAGCGCTTCCGTAGTGAGGGGAACGCTCTTGCCTTCCTATCACTGCTCGGGGTCGGGCTGCTCGGCGGGTATCGGGTTGGCGACGCCTTCGCCATCGGCCTGGCGACGCTGTTCGTTGATCTGGGCCGAGGGGTTGTGCTGCTCCTCGATGGCCAACGCTTCGGCCAGGCGCAAGGTGAAGCCCTGCTCGGGACCGAGTTCGCAACGGCCGCTGTCGCAGGCGGCGAGGCCGAAGTTGCCATCGGCCCCGAAGGCGGCGGCGGAAATCTCGCCGCTGAAGATATCGCTGTCGCTTCCCTCGGTCTCGATGCAGGTGATCGAAGAGGCGGTCAGGCGCAGCCGTTCATCATTGCGCTGGGCATCGCCTATCATCACGCAATAATCTGGCAACTGATGGCTGCCACCGCCATTGGCGACTGGCTTGAGCAGGATGTCATCGCGGCGCGACTCGGCCTCGTCGAGCACCAGGCGGTCGATCACCTGCACCTCGATCTCGGCGTCGGCGGGCAGTTCCAGGGTCTCGCCAAGCGCCAGCGGAGAGACAAGCAGGGTGGCGAACAGCGCCAGATAAGCGTGCGGTCTGCTCTTGGGGGAACTGATCTTGGCAACACTGATCTTGTAAGAACTTATCTTGGCAACATCAGGCGAGCGCGATTTCCGCGTGCGAGTCGTGATCATGTGAGCTCTCGAAGGATAACGTACGCAGCTTGAAGAATTTCGATTCTAGCATAGCTGGAGTAGGTCACCCACCGCGGGGCCGGAGCTTGAGGTGATGCGGGATGTGGCGCGATGTCACACCATGATGTCAGACAAGGGGTGGCGCAGCGGCGGATCAGGTCGTCAACTGCGCACAGCGAGCGGTTGCGGTAGAATGCGGGTTTGCGAGTATTTGAATTGTACAAACCATTATTCTTGTATATCTTTTGTACATTAAAGTGCGTGGCTGCATGATGCACCTAGTCGTCGCTGGCGCGACACGGCATGTTAACGAGATGGGATTCCATTGATGACCGAAGAACTCGCCAACCACTATCGGCAGATCATCCTCGAACTTGGGGAGGACCCGGAGCGAGAGGGTCTGCGCGATACCCCCAAGCGCGCGGCCAAGGCCATGCAGTTTCTCAATCGCGGCTATGTTCAGTCGCTTGAAGATATCGTCAACGGGGCGGTGTTCGAGTCCGAGACTGACGAAATGGTGCTGGTCAAGGACATAGAGCTCTATTCCATGTGCGAGCATCATCTGCTGCCGTTTATCGGGCGCTGTCATATTGCCTACCTGCCACGCGGCAGGGTGCTGGGGCTTTCCAAGTTCGCCCGTATCGTCGAGATGTATGCCCGGCGCATGCAGATCCAGGAAAATCTCACCCGACAGATCGCCGAGGCGGTTCAACAAGTGACCGAGGCCCGAGGTGTGGCGGTGGTGATAGAAGCCAAGCATATGTGCATGATGATGCGTGGCGTCGAGAAGCAGAACTCCAGCATGACCTCGTCCGTGATGCTGGGCGCCTTTCGCGACAACCAGTCGACTCGCCAGGAGTTCCTCACCCTGATCAACTGACGTTGACAGCCGCGCCTGCGAACCAAGGAGAACGGCCATGCCGATGCATGCCATCGACGAGCAGCACTTCGACCATGACCTGGCGACCATTCGAATCAAGAACCTCCGCCTGCGCACCTACATCGGCATCAAGGAGGAGGAGATCAAGAATCGCCAGGACGTGGTGATCAATGCCGTGATCCGCTACCGGGCGGATAATGCCGTGGCGTTCAACCATATCGAACAGGCGCTCAATTATCGCACCATCACCAAGCAGGTCATCGCCCACGTGGAAGACAATCGATTCCTGCTGCTCGAGCGCATGACGCGCGAGGTGCTGGACCTGATCATGGCCCATGAACAGGTGCTGACCGCCCAGGTCGAGATTGATAAACCCCACGCCCTGCGCTTTGCGGATTCGGTGTCGATCACCCTGTCGCAATCCCGAGAGCCACGACGCCCGCGCTGAAGCGGCTCGCTTTTTCCTGCCCCCGTTGACGACTTGGGCTCCAATGGTTGGAGCATTGAGGCCTTTGCGATTAGCATGGGCACACATCCTCATTGTCGATCATCATTAGACCGGGGAGTCTTGATTGGACGGCGACAACGCCTCTCGACCTGCGTCTCGGCGACGCTACTCACCATGGGCCATGGCGGCGATCATCACCGCGCTGTTCTCCCTGTTGCTGCAGGGCGGGCTTGTGCCGGTCAACCTGGCCGCGGCGGTGTTCGCCCTGCTGGGCCTTCGCCAAATCCGCCACGCCCCGGAGCGCTACATGGGCCGAGCCTTCTGCTGGATCGCCATTGCCCTGGTGCTGACCCTCGCCACCCTGACCGTGATGGTTGAACCACTGCCGCAGGCGCCAGCCGATGGGGTCATGGGGCCCGAATGACGGGTTTTACATGACAGCACTTGAACGTTAATGAGCCGCATCCGCGGCGGGAGACCAAGATGCAAGCTCTAAAGGAAACGCAGCTCTATTGTCCTTTCGCCTATATCGATGGCAGTTGGGTCGCCGCTGACAGCGGCGAGCAGATCGATGTGATCAACCCTGCCACTGGCGAGACCATGGGGAATGTCCCTCGCCTGGGCCGTGCGGAAACCGAGCGGGCCATCGAGGCAGCCCATGCGGCATGGCCAGCCTGGAAGGCGCTGACCGCCCAGGAGCGCGCCGATATCCTGATGAAGTGGCACGATCTGATGCTTGAGCACCAGGATGATCTGGCGATGATCATGACCCACGAGCAGGGCAAGCCGCTCAAGGAAGCCGCAGGCGAGATCGCCTACGCAGCGAGCTTCCTGCGCTGGTTCGCGGAAGAAGCGCGGCGCATCTACGGCGAGACCGTGCCGGCCGCCAAGGCCAATCAGCGGATCGTCGTCACCAAGCAACCTGTCGGGGTGGTAGGCGCTATTACGCCATGGAACTTCCCGGCGGCGATGATTACCCGCAAGGCCGGTGCGGCACTGGCCGCGGGTTGCACCATCGTCGTCAAGCCGGCCAGCCAGACGCCGTTTTCGGCCACGGCGCTGGCGCTTCTGGCCGAACGTGCCGGCGTGCCACGCGGCGTCTTCAACGTGGTGCCGGGGCGCGCGTCGGACATTGCCGCGGCGATGACCGAGTCGCCGCTGGTGCGCAAGATTACCTTTACGGGGTCCACCGAGGTGGGTCGCCAGTTGATGGCCCAGGCTTCGCAGCACATCCAGAAGATTTCACTGGAACTGGGGGGCAACGCTCCATTTATCGTCTTCGAGGATGCCGACCTGGATGCGGCAGTGGAAGGGGCCATGGCCGCCAAGTTTCGCAATGCCGGCCAGACCTGTGTGTGCACCAACCGCTTCCTGGTGCAGAGCAGTGTGGTCAACGCCTTCTGCGAGAAGCTCGCGGTCGCCATGAACAGCGAGCTCAAGGTCGGTGACGGCACCCGCGAGGGCATCAACATCGGACCGCTTATCGATGACAAGGCGGTAGCCAAGGTCAGTGAGCACGTCCAGGACGCCGTCGACCAGGGCGCTGAGTTGCTGCTGGGCGGTCATCCACATCCACTGGGTGGCAACTTCTTCACGCCGACGTTGATCAGCTTCGCCAGCGACAAGATGAAGGTCGCCCACGAAGAGACCTTTGGCCCGCTGGCGGCGGTATTTCCCTTCGATGACGAAGAGACCGCCGTGGAGATGGCCAACGATACCGAGTACGGCCTGGCCTCGTACTTCTACTCACGCGACCTGGCTCGCGTGTGGCGGGTCTCCGAGGCACTGGAGTACGGCATGGTAGGGATCAATACCGGGATCATTTCCAATGCCGCGGCCCCGTTCGGCGGCGTCAAGGCCTCGGGTCTTGGCCGTGAAGGTGGCCACCAGGGCCTCGAAGAGTTCCTCGAGACCAAGTACCTGTGTATCGATCTCGGCTGACCGGGCTTCGCCCGGAGCTGTAAGTCGTAAGCTTTAAGCCGTAAGAAAAAGACAACCCCACTGGTGCATACCAGTGGGGTTGTCTATAGGTAACCAAGCTTTACGATTTGCTTCCAGCTTCCAGCTTCCAGCTTCCAGCTTTAGTGCCGGAAGTGGCGCATGCCGGTAAACACCATGGCGATGCCGGCTTCGTTGGCGGCGTCGATGACTTCCTGGTCGCGCATCGAGCCTCCCGGCTGAATCACCGCGGCGATACCCGCGGCGGCTGCCGCATCGATGCCGTCCCTGAACGGGAAGAAGGCATCCGAGGCCATCACTGAGCCGGGCACCTTGAGGCCTTCGTCGGCGGCCTTGATGCCGGCGATGCGGGCCGAGTAGACGCGGCTCATCTGGCCGGCGCCGACACCAATGGTCTGGCCATCCTTGGCGTAGACGATGGCGTTGGACTTGACGTACTTGGCGACCTTCCAGGCGAAGGCAAGATCGCGCCATTCCTGCTCGGTGGGCACCCGCTCGGTGACCACGGTGAGCTCGTCGCGTCCAACCATGCCGAGGTCGCGATCCTGAACCAGAAGGCCACCGGTCACGCGCTTGACGTCGTGGGCATGCTCGCGCTCGCCAGGCCAGTGGGCGCCGACATCCAGCAGCCTGACATTCTGCTTCTCGGCAACGATGGCCGCTGCCTCATCGGCTATGCCCGGAGCAATGATCACTTCGACAAATTGACGGTCGATGATGGCACGCGCGGTCTCGGCATCGAGGGCCTGATTGAAGGCGATGATGCCGCCGAAGGCGCTAGTGGGATCGGTGGCGAAGGCCTTGTCGTATGCCTCGCGCAGGGTACCGCCGACTGCCACGCCGCAGGGGTTGGCGTGCTTGACGATCACGCAGGCGGTCTCGTTGAAGGCTTTCACGCACTCGAAGGCGGCGTCGGTGTCGGCGACATTGTTGAATGACAGTGCCTTGCCCTGGCGTTGGATGGCGGTGGTAACGCTTGCTTCGCTGGCATCCTTCTCGGCGTAGAACGCCGCCTTCTGGTGCGGGTTCTCGCCGTAGCGCATGCCTTGCTTCTTGTGGAACTGCAGGTTGTAGGTGCGCGGAAAGCCATCCTCGCCACCCGGTACGCGGCTGCCCAGGTAGTCGGCGATGGCGGCGTCGTAACCGGCGGTATGCTCGAAGGCCTTCACGGCCAGATCGAAACGCGTGGCATCGCTGACAGCGCCATCCTCCGAGGCGAGTTCGGCGAGCACTCGCGGGTAGTCATCGGCGTCCACCACGATGGTGGTGTGAGCGTGGTTCTTGGCGCAGGCGCGCACCATGGTCGGTCCGCCGATATCGATGTTCTCGATGGCGTCGGTGAGGGTGCAGTCGGGTCTCGCCACGGTCTGGCTGAAGGGGTAGAGATTGACCACCACCATGTCGATTGGGTCGATACCATGCTCGGCCATCACCGCGTCGTCCTGGCCGCGGCGCCCGAGGATGCCACCATGGATCTTCGGATGCAGGGTCTTGACGCGCCCGTCCATGATCTCCGGGAAGCCGGTATGCTCGGAAACTTCGGTTACCGCGATACCACTCTCGTTGAGCAGGCGGAAGGTGCCGCCGGTGGAGAGCAGTTCGACACCGCGCTCACTGAGCTCGCGGGCGAAGTCGACGATACCGGTCTTGTCGGACACGCTGATGAGGGCGCGGCGGACCGGGCGTTGGGAGGCTTGGGCCATGGGGTCACTCTCTGCAGGCAGGTGATGGGCGAAATGGGGAACGGTCTTCAAGGGGTGACGTCAGCGGCTTGACGACAATCGTAGGTTCACGTAAGGCCCCGCTGGCGCACGCCAATCGGACAGGTGGCGCCACTCTGGGCTTGTTGCGTTCAGATCAGCTCGTACTGCTTGAGTTTCTTGCGCAGTGTGCCGCGGTTGAGGCCGAGCATGTCGGCGGCGCGGGTCTGGTTACCCTCGGTATGCTCGAGCACGGCGGCGAGCAAGGGAGCTTCGACCTCTGCCATTACCATGGCGTAGAGGCTAGTGACCTCACCGCCATCGAGATGAGCGAAATAACGCCGCATGGCGGCATCCACGGCTTCACGCAGCGGTGGTTCTGCGGGGTCTGCCAGGGAAGAGGCTTCACCCTGGCCGGTGAGGCCAGCGATATCACGAGGGCTGCCCGACAGCTCGGGATTGTGGGGGAAGGCTTGGCTTGTCATGCGACACGGGTTCCATTCGGCGCCACGCTCCGTGCCATTCGCCCGATGACGGTGGCTGGGTCGTGACGAAAGAGTTCGTCAATGAAGCGGTGCTGGGCGGCCGAGCTCTCGAGGGCGTTGAAGGTCGCCTTCAGGGCTCGCTGATCGGCTTGATCCAAGCAAGCATCTCCGGCCAGGTACCAGCCGAGATGCTTGCGGGCGATCCGGACACCCATCCGCTCACCATAGAAATCATGCAGTGCCGCGAGGTGATTGCGAAGCACCCGCGCGCGCTCCTCGCTGGTCGGCGAGGCCAATCGCTCGCCATGGCGCAGGTAGTGATCTATCTCGCGGAAAATCCATGGATTGCCCTGGGCGCCGCGGCCAACCATCACGGCATCCGCACCAGTATAGTCGAGGACGTGGGCAGCCTTCTCTGCCGAATCGATATCACCGTTGGCAAACACCGGAATCGATACGCCAGCTTTGATGGTGGCGATGGTGTCGTATTCCGCCTGGCCGGTGTAGCGCTGCTGGCGGTGGCGGCCATGCACGGCAAGCGCCTGCACGCCAGCCGATTCGGCGAGCCTGGCGACGCGTAGGCCATTGTTACTGTCGGCGCACCAGCCGGTGCGGATCTTCAGGGTCACCGGCACGTCGACAGCGGCAACCACAGCGGTAAGGATCTCGGCCACCAGCGCCTCGTCTCGCAGCAACGCCGACCCCGCCGCCTTGTTGCAGACCTTCTTGGCGGGGCAGCCCATGTTGATGTCGATGATTTCGGCGCCCTGGGCTTCATTGAGACGTGCCGCCTCGGCCAGCATGGCCGCGTCACCACCGGCAATCTGCACGCTACGCGGGCTGGGCTCGCCGCGGTGATCCATGCGCAACCGCGACTTGCGGGTATGCCAAAGCGACGGGTCGGCGGTGACCATCTCACCCACCACCAGGCCGGCACCCAACTCCCGGCAAAGTTGGCGGAAGGGGCGGTCGGTGACGCCGGCCATGGGCGCGAGTATCACTCGATTGGGCAATACATGGCGGCCAATGCGCAGTGCTTGAGCGGTGCTCTCGGGCATGATCACGTCGGTTGGCTCGGTTGGGGGGCACATGATACGCCTGTGGCTATCGATGGTGAAGGCGCCACGGGATGATTATCAGCCCGGACGGCAACCGGTCACCCGCACCCAGCCCTCGCGCACCTCGGGTTCATCCATGCTGAGTCCGCAGGCAAGGTAGGCGTCGAGCACCTCGTTCGCCTGGGCCTCGAGGATACCGGAAAGCGCCAGTCGCCCGCCCGGCGCCATGTGCCCGGCAATCATCGGTGCCAACTCGACGAGGGGGCCGGCGAGGATATTGGCCACCACCACCGGGAAAAGTGCGGTGTCGTCCAGTTGCTCGGGGTAGCAGAGCCGCAGGTCGGGCTCGGCGACAGCATTGCGCTCGGCGTTGTCGCGGCTGGCTTGCAGTGCCTGGGGGTCGATGTCGGTGCCTACCGCATATGCGGCACCCAGTTTCAGCGCCGCGATCGCCAGAATTCCGGAACCGCAACCAATGTCCAGCACCGCGTTACCTTCAAGCCCGTCGGCGACGGCCAGGCCATCGAGCCAGGCCAGGCAGAGTGCGGTGGTGGGGTGGGTGCCGGTGCCGAAGGCAAGCCCCGGGTCCAGGTGCAGGTTGACGGCGCCTGTGTCGGGTGGTTCATGCCAGCTCGGCACGATCCACAGGCGCTCGCCCATCTGCAGTGGATGAAAATCATCCATCCACTCGCGTTCCCAATCGCGATCGGCCAGCAGCTCGTAGGCAATCTCGGGGCAGGGCTCGCCAGGCATCACTTCGGCCCAGGCGGCTGCCAGCCGGCCGAGCATCGCTTCGACACCTTCCAGGTCATCGTATAGCCCGGTGAGCACTGTTTCGTCCCACAGTGGCGTGGTGCCGCGCTGTGGTTCGAAGACCGGATCGTCGTGGGCATCCTGAAGGGTGATGGCGCAGGCGCCTTCGTCGAGCAGCAGCTCTTCCAGGGTGTCGGCCTGTTCAGGGGGAACGTGGGCCTTGAGTTGCAGCCAGGGCATGGGATATCTCACGTTGAAGGGGCGCGTTGAAGGGGCGGCAAGGCAATCGCCGGGGCGCTCAGGGTGGGCCAACGCAAACGGGGCGGCCAAGGCCGCCCCGCGCAAGAAACCGCTCTTACAGTCCCAGTTTCTTCTCCAGATAGTGGATGTTGACACCACCCTGCTGGAAGTATCCGTCGCGTACCAGGTCCTTGTGCAGGTCGGTGTTGGTCTTGATGCCTTCGACCAGCAGCTCGTCCAGGGCGATGCGCATGCGCGTCAGCGCCGTCTGGCGGTCCACCCCCCAGGTGATCAGCTTGCCGATCAGCGAGTCATAGTGCGGGGGCACCGTGTAGCCGGTATAGACATGGGAATCCATGCGCACACCCAGGCCGCCTGGAGGGTGATACAAGGTCACCTTGCCGGGCGAGGGCATGAAGGTGCGAGGATCCTCGGCGTTGATCCGGCACTCGAAGGCATGACCGCTGAGCTTCACCTCGTCCTGGGTGAGCGACAGCGGCAGTCCCGAAGCGATGCGCAACTGCTCGCGCACGATGTCCACTCCGGTGACCATCTCGGTGACGGGGTGCTCGACCTGTACTCGGGTGTTCATCTCGATGAAGAAGAACTCGCCGTCCTCGTAGAGGAACTCGAAGGTGCCGGCCCCGCGGTAGCCGATGGTAATGCAAGCCTCGCGGCAGGCGTCGAGGACCTTGGCGCGAGACTCGGGGTCGAGGCCGGGGGCGGGCGCTTCCTCGATCACCTTCTGATGCCGTCGCTGCAGAGAACAGTCGCGGTCATACAGATGGATGGCGTTGCCCTGGCCGTCGGCCAGCACCTGCACTTCCACATGGCGCGGGTTCTGCAGGAACTTCTCCATGTAAACCGTGCCGTCGCCGAAGGCCGCATGGGCCTCGGTGCGGGTCACGGTCACTGCGGAGAGCAGGTGGGCTTCGGTGTGCACCACGCGCATGCCGCGACCACCACCGCCAGAGGCGGCCTTGATGATGACCGGATAGCCGATGCGCCTGGCGATGGTGACGATTTCGCCCTCGTCATCCTCCGGCAGTGGGCCGTCGGAACCGGGCACAGTGGGCACACCGGCCTTCTTCATGGACTCGATGGCGCTGACCTTGTCGCCCATCAGGCGAATGGTCTCGGCGCGGGGCCCGATGAACACGAACCCCGAGCGCTCGACTTGTTCGGCGAAGTTGGCGTTCTCCGAGAGAAAGCCGTAGCCGGGGTGGATGGCGCTCGAGTCGGTGACTTCCGCGGCGCTGATCAGCGCCGGGATATTGAGGTAGGACTGGGCCGAAGACGCCGGTCCAATGCACACGGCCTCGTCGGCCAGGCGCACGTGCATCAGTTCACGGTCGGCCTTGGAGTGGACGGCCACCGTCTTGATGCCCAGTTCCTTGCAAGCGCGCAGGATACGCAGGGCGATCTCGCCTCGATTGGCGATGAGTACCTTGTCCAGCATGATCAGTCCGCCAGTGTCAGGTGAATGAAGAGGCGTGGGATGATCAGGCGATCACCAGCATCGGCTGGTCGAACTCGACCGGCTCGCCATCCTCGACCAGGATCGCTTCGATCACGCCGTCTCGGTCGGCTTCGATCTGGTTCATCATCTTCATCGCCTCGATGATGCAGACGGTATCGCCCTTCTTGACGCTCGAACCCACTTCCACGAACGGCTTGGAGCCTGGAGCGGGGGAGCGGTAGAAGGTGCCGACCATCGGCGAGGACAGGGAGTGGCCCTGGAAGCTCGGGCTATCATCGGCGGCGTCGCCTGACGCCGCTGGCAGTTGAGAGGCGTGATGTTGCTGAGCCGGATCTGCATAGCCCTGCGGATAGCCTTGGGGGTAGCCCTGGGGATAGCCCTGCGAGTAGCCCTGAGACATCGGTTGCTGCCAACTGGCCCCATTGGGGTGGCGGCTGATGCGAACGGATTCCTCGCCTTCCTGGATCTCGATTTCGCTGATGTTGGACTCTTCGAGTAGCTCGATCAGCTTCTTGACCTTGCGGATATCCATGACGTTGTCTCGATCAATAGGTTTCGATGGGTGCTGCAGGCGCGGATGTTTAATCAACCAGCGCAGTAAACCCGAGCTGATTTGCAATAGATCGCGGCAAGATGTCGTTTCTTTGCGCCTATTGGCTTGAATTATGGGTCGGTTCCGGAGTTTGCCGAAAATCCATTGTGATGTCCAGCTCAGTCAAGAACAGTGTTCGCTGGCTGAATTTAAACGACCGTTCGGCGACGTTCGCGTCGTTGACCCGCTCAAGGCGCGGTCATGCCGGGCTAAAGGTTTGCTCAACTGCGCGCGTCGTCTACCCAGCCAAGCACGCCTTGCAGATGACTGGCCAGCGGTTCGGCCCGCATCTCGCCCTGGATGCGGGCATCACGAATCTCGGCATCGCCGTCGAAGAATAGCAGGCTGGGTGGGCCAAACAGGCCGAAGTGGTCGAGAAATTCGCGGCTGGCGCCATTGGTGTCGGTCACGTCCACGTCGATTCGCACAAAAGTGGTGAGGGCTTGGGCCACCTTTGGGTGGGGGTAGACCCGGCGCTCCATCTGCTTGCAGGAGATGCACCAGTCCGCGGTGACATGGACGAAGGCCGGGCGGCCAGATTCAGCCGCATCGGCGATTGCCCGCTCGAATCCGGCAAGGCTTGAGACGGTGATGACCTCCTGTGCCTGGGCGTCTTGTTGCTGCGTAGCAGCCAGCGGTGCCAGAGGACGCAGGGGATCATGGGCGCCGCGCGCCGCTCCCAGCACCAGGGCAATGCCCCAGGCCAGCAGCAGCAGGCCGGCAGTCTGGCGAACGCGTGGCCAGCCTTGGGGCTGGTTGAAGTGCAGCGCGCCCAGCGCAAGGCCGCCCCCGACCGCCAAGGACGCCCACAGCAGCAGGGCCATGCTTGCCGGTATCAGGCGCTCGACCAGCCACACCGCTACCCCGAGCAGCAACAGGCCGAAGGCAATCTTGACCCCGTTCATCCATGCCCCGGTGCGAGGCAGCAGGGTGGTGCCGAAGGTGCCCACCAATAGCAGGGGTACGCCCATGCCAAGCCCGAGAGCCAGCAGGGCAGCCCCGCCCAGCAGCGCGTCACCGGTAGAGGAAATGAACACCAGGGCACCGGCCAGAGGGGCCGAGATACACGGCGAGACCACCAGTACCGAGAGGGCGCCTGTCATCGCAAGTCCGCCCGGACCGCTGCGCCTGGTGCGTTGCTGCAGGGCATCGATGCGCGACGAGATCCCTGCCGGCAGGCGCAGGTCGAAGGCGCCGAACATGGCCAGGGCGAACAGCGTGAAGAGCACGGCAAAGGTGATCAATACAGGGGCGGATTGCAGGTGAGCCTGGAGGTTCAGCCCGGAACCAAACATGCCCATCAGCACACCCACCAGTGAGTAGGTGGCGGCCATGCCGGCCACATAGCTTGCCGACAGTGCGAAGGCCCGGGGGCGACCAGGGTTCTGGCCGACGATGATCGAGGAGAGAATCGGCACCATCGGCAGCACGCAGGGCGTGAAGGTAAGCCCAAGGCCCGCCAGGAAAAACAGCCCCAGGGCCAGTGGCAGGCTAGCCTCGTGGATCAGCGTGCTGAAGCGACCATCTTCGCTTTGCGCCATCGCGGCCGCCTCGCCGCTGAAGGCACGGTCTCCACTACTGTCTCCAATATTGCCTTCGGCTCTGTCTTCGACATTATCTTCGCCAGAGTCTCCAGCGCTCCAGTCGGCAAAGGCCGCGGGTGGGGAGGATTGGGCGGCAACCAGCTCAACACGTTCCGGCGGGTAGCAGAGACCGGCATCGGCGCAACCCTGGAAGGTCAGGGTGAGGGGAAGGGAGCCGGAGACGCTCTCCTCAATGGGTACCTCGAAGACGACGCGGTCATAGAAGACATTGACGTCACCCAGGAATTCGTCGCTCTTGAACTCGCCGGGAGGAAGCTCGGGCTCGTCGAGTCCCACATCGGAGGTCTCCACGCTGAACTGATGGCGGTAGAGGTAGTAACCGTCGGCATTCTCGACGCCCACGAACAGGGTGTCGCCATCATGCCAGGCATGGGGCTTGAAGGCCTCGAGAACCGGCAGGAACTCGGATTGATCGTTGCTCGACGAGAACCACTGAGCCTGGGCAACCACCGGCAGCAGCAGGATGACCAGCGAGATAAACAACTGTCGGGCGTTCAACACGGGCGTCCCTGGGTTGGATGAAATGCTAGGATAACGCAGGTAGCGATGGCTTTTTAGCGCCTCCCGGTCATGATATTGCGCTAGATTGTCGCACCGGAGGAAGGCGCTTGCCACGCGCCATTCGAACAGCAACGTACAGGGAATCCAACCGATGGCTTGGACAGGCAAGAGCGGCGCACGGCGCCGCAGGAAGCAAGAAGAGCTTGAGCGCCCGCAATACGGCTGGATATGGAAGCCACTGGTGACATTGTTGGCACTCTACTTGGTGATCTGCCTGGCGCTGGGTATCTGGTGGAGCCAGACTCCGGCGCGTTTCGCCATCGAGCAGGCAGTGCTGGAGCGGCGTGGCGATGCCGCCGAAACCACCGCGGCGCGCGGTGCCGTGACCATTGCTACCCTGGCGCAGACCCTGGCCGTGCTGCTCGACAAGCCAGGTGGTTACGTTCGAAACGATATCGCTCCCCCTGGGGTGTGGCTTGACAACATGCCTAGCTGGGAGCTTGGCGTACTGAACCAGGCGCGGGATCTGGCGCTTGCGTTACCCGAGATGGCCTCAACCTCCTCCACGGGCCTTGATGATGCGTCGAACCGACTGATGGGCGACAGCGATGACTGGTTTCCACCTGCCACTGAAGAGCGGTTACAGGATGCTCTGACGGCGCTGGACGACTATCAGGTCTTGTTGGACGGCCAGGGCGAGGGCGGTTTTGCACCTGCGGCCGGACTCTCGCCATGGCTCATGAATGTCGCTTCGCGCCTCGATGATCTGGGACATCGGCTTTCCGCCAGTGTCGGAAGCACGGAAGCCTTGCGCGATCTGGACATCGATGCCGATGCGCTGCCTGCGCGCACGCCCTGGTATCGCGTCGATAACATCTTTTTCGAAGCGCGGGGCAGTGGCTGGGCATTGATTCAGTTGCTCGAGGGGGTGCGTCGCGATCAGGCGGACGTGCTGGAACGCGCGGGTGTGAGTGATGAATGGCGGCGATTGATAGCCGAGCTCGAACTCACCCAGCGGCGACTGTGGAGCCCGGTAGTGCTTAACGGGTCGGGGTTTGGTGTGTTTGCCAATCATTCGCTGGTCATGGCCCACCATATGATCCGTGCGCGAGAGAGCGTGGCGAATATTGCCGGTAGGCTCGAGGGGCCGCCGCCGGCTGTGGCCTCACCCGAGTCCGCGTTGACGGTGGCGCCAACTGAGGATACCGATAGCGTTTCACCGTCGGTGCAGGACGTCGAGCGGACCGAACAGGCTGTGCCGCCGCCCGAGGCGCTCGAGGCACCAGAGGAAATGGCCGGTGATGATGAGGCAACTGTCGAGAGTGGTGGCGATGAGTCAGCCTCGTCAGTAACGGAAAAACAGTAACGGAAGAGCCGTCCGATTGATGCATCCGTCAGGCCATGCAGCTGGCATCGATACGGGCCGCCCTTCGAGGCGGCCCGTATCGTTGATCTCAACGCCGACGTTTAAGCACTCAGGCGTTACTCATCAGGCCTTCTGGTAGGCCGCGACAGCCTTCTCGATGGCCTTGCGAGCGGCCTCGACACCCTCCCAGGATTCCACTTTTACCCACTTGCCCTTTTCGAGGTCCTTGTAGTTCTCGAAGAAGTGGGCGATCTGCTGGCGCAGCAGTTCAGGCAGGTCGGTGACTTCCTGGACGTCGTCATACAGCGACGAAAGCTTGGAATGCGGCACGCAGACCAGCTTGGCGTCCTCTCCGGCTTCGTCGGTCATGTTGAGGATGCCGACCGGGCGGGCGCGGATGACACTGCCCGGTGCGACCGGGTAGGGCGTCACCACCAGTGCGTCCAGGGCATCGCCATCATCGGCCAGGGTGTGGGGGATAAATCCGTAGTTGGCCGGATAAAACATCGGGGTGGCCATGAAGCGGTCGACCAGCAACGCCCCCATGTCCTTGTCGATCTCGTACTTGATCGGGGCGTGGTTGGCGGGAATTTCGATCGCCACGTAGACGTCGTTGGGGAGATCCTTGCCGGCGGGGATGTTGTCGAAGTTCATCGTCGCTTCCTTGGGTTTGATACTGATTTGAAACTGGTTTGAAACCGTGTTGATAACCGTACTGGCAAATCGGATAGCCTGAAAAATCCGCCGGATTATACGAATCCCGCGAGGGGATTACCAATGCGACATAGGTGCCGTTGGTCACGGCGACCACCCGAGACGCCGCCACATGGTGGCCTGGATGGCATCAGGATCGACGTGCAGCGATAGTCTCGCGGCACGGCATACTGGGTGTATCATGGGTCACCGATGGATCCTTTGCTGCCACCCGGTGCGGCATGTCGATGCGAAACGAGGGAGACTGACTTGTCATCTGCGCAGTTGGCACTAAGTTATGGCCAGGCCTTCGTGGCCCCGGATCGTCGTCGCCATCGCAGCTCGATGTCGGTTCGCTTCCCGGAACCGGCGCTGCTTCACGCCAAGGGCGCGAGTGCCCTGATCAGCGATTCCACCTCGCGCAATGCCATGGCCAAACAGGCCGGCGATCTCAGCGTGCGCGGTTTCTTGACCGATTACTACTCGACTCCCGACCACTGGGATGTCAAGACCTCGGCGACCAGGGTGCTGCGTTCGCTCAACAGCTGGTGTTACAGCCAGAGCCAGTTGGTCACCGAGGGCAGCTATGTCAGTTCATTGTCGGCGATGGTGTTTCGCGGGCGAGATGCCCATCTGTTCCACATGGGCGATACGGTGGTATTTCGCCTGCGAGGTGCGGAATTCGAACAGCTCACGCATGACCATGTCACTGATCTTGGTGGATACCGCTACCCTTCGCGTGCACTGGGCATGGATAACAGTATCGACATCGAGTACCTGCGCCTGCCCATCAAGCAGGGCGACCTGTTCCTGTTCACCACCCAGGCGGTGCTTGGCACCCTGATGCCTTCCGAATACGTGCAACTGATTCGCCAGGATGCAAGCGACCTCAACGCTGCCTGCGATCGGCTTGCCCAGGAGGCGGTCAGTCGAGCCCAGGCCCGGGGCTATGGTGCGGAGCAATTCTGTTTCCAACTGGTACGCATCGACCAATTGCCCGATGAGCAGAGCGACTCGCCAGGTCGCCCTTACGGTGACCTGCCGATACCCCCGGAGCTGTCTACGGGTGACCGGCTGGATGGCATGGAGGTGCGGGCGGTGCTGTCGCGCACCGCGCAATCCCGCGTCTATCGGGTGATCGACGTCACCACCGGTCGCGAAATGGTGATGAAGGCGCCAAGCCCGGAGCTCTCCAACCGCAATGCCTACCTGGAACATTTCCTGTTGCAGCAGTGGGTGGTGGAGCGCGTCAAGTCGCCCTTCGTGGTGCGTGTCATCGAACCCTCGCGACCCCGTCGCTATCTCTATTACCTGATGGCCTATGTGGAGGGCGAGACGCTTGCCGAATGGGCGCGCCGCCATCCGCAGGCAAGTTTGACCCAACGTCTGGATATCGCCAACCAGCTCGGCAAGGCGATCCAGGCACTGCATCATCGCGATGTGTTGCACCAGCAGATTCACCCCGGAAACGTGATGATCGATACCCATGGGCAGGTGGTGTTGACCGATTTCAGCGCCTGTCAGCAGCTCGATGCCATAAGTTCCAAGGACAATCACGAACTGGTGCGCCAGGTCGGGCTAACCGAGCACAGTGCGCCTGAGTATGCCCTGGACGATACTGTCGGCCGGCGCAGCGACCAGTACTCCTTTGCCTCGACGGTCTACTGGCTGCTGGCAGGGGAGCTGCCCTATGCGTTGCCGCCTCATCGGCTGCATGGTCATACCGACCTCGAGCAACTGGTGTATCGCAGTGCACGAACCCGCAACCCAGAGGTGACGCCGGCACTGGACGAGGCGCTGCGCCGTGCTCTGGACCCCCAGCGCGCGTTGCGTTTCAGGCGCATGTCGGAATTCCTGCACGCCTTGCGCCAGCCACTGTCTACCGAGCGGTCAGGGCGAACCAGCCCGCGCAGGTTGCGCGAGCCCGCCAATTTCTGGCAGGGCGTGGCCGGCATTCTGCTGCTGTTGCTGGTGTTGTCCTGGTTGTTGAAATAGTTCCTAGATCTTGAATTCCGGCAGCTTGCGCTCGACGCGATGCTTGATCAGCTTGGCGACTTTTGGCAGGCCGTTTTCGAAGGGGGGAAAGTCCTCGCCCTGGATCAGCGGTGAGAGGTAGGTGCGGCATGCCTCGGTGATGCCGAAGCCATCCTCGCGGATATGCTCGCGGGGCATGAACTTTTCGCGGTTGGCGATCTCCGCGAGCGGTGCAGCTTCGATGCGCCACTCGTAAGGGTCATCGGAGACGCGCTTGATGGCGGGCATCATGGCGTTCTTGCCTTCCAGGGCCAGCTCCACGGCCTTTTCGCCCACTGCGTAGGCCTGATCGACATCGGTCTTCGAGGCCAGGTGACGCGCGGCGCGCTGCAGGTAGTCGGCCACCGCCCAGTGGTACTTGTAGCCGAGGTCCTGCTTGACCATGCCGGCGAGCGTAGGGGCGACGCCACCAAGTTGGCGATGGCCGAAGGCGTCGGTATTACCGGAGTCGGCGAGAAAGGTGCCATCCTCGTAGCGCGCGCCCTCGGAGACCACGATCACGCAGTAGCCGTAGTTGTTCACCGACTCCTCGACCCGAGCCATCACCGCGCTGCGGTCGAAGGGGACCTCGGGAAAGATCACCAGGTGGGGCGGCTCGCCTTCGCCATTGCCGGCGAGTGCCCCGGCGGCGGCAATCCAGCCGGCGTGACGCCCCATTACCTCGAGGACGAATACCTTGGTGGAGGTGGCGCACATGGAGGCGATGTCGAGTGATGCCTCGAGCGTCGAGGTGGCGATGTACTTGGCCACGCTGCCGAACCCAGGCGAGTTGTCGGTGATCGGCAGGTCGTTGTCCACGGTCTTGGGTACATGGATGGCGGTCAACGGATAGCCAAGTTTTTCGGAAAGCTGCGAGACCTTGAGGCAGGTGTCGGCGCTGTCACCCCCACCGTTATAGAAGAAGTAGCGGATATCGTGGGCACGGAACACCTCGATCAGCCGCTCGTACTGGGTACGGTGGGTTTCCATGTCCTTGAGCTTGTAACGGCAGGAGCCGAACGCGCCTCCCGGGGTGTGGCGCAGGGCGGCGATGGTCTCGTCGGACTCGTGGCTGACGTCGATCAAATCCTCGGTCAGCGCTCCGATGATGCCATTATGACCGGCGTAGACCTTGCCGATGCGGTCCGGGTGGCGTCGGCAGGCCTCGATCACGCCGCAGGCGCTGGCGTTGATCACGGCGGTGACGCCGCCTGACTGGGCGTAGAAGGCATTATGCTGGGCCATGGACTGAGATGCTCCTGCAGATCACGTGGGCGGTATGGGGGTGGTGAATGAAAATTAAGGGGTGTGATTCTAGCCCAAAGTCGCAACGCCTGCATCTTCATGCCGCCCCAGCGGCTAGCGCTCTGGAGCCGGTCATGGCGGCCATGCTAGGCTCGCGTCTCCTGATAGATGGTTGATTCTCATGGCTCGCGATGCCCTTTCTCGGAGAGACTCGATGCACCTTCACATCCTCGGCATCTGCGGGACCTTCATGGGTAGCCTGGCGCTGCTGGCCCGCGACCTGGGGCTCACCGTCAGCGGGTCGGATGCCAATGTCTATCCGCCCATGAGCACGCAGCTCGAACAGGCGGGAATCACGCTGTGCGAGGGCTATTCCGCCGACAACCTCGTTCCCCGCCCTGACCTGGTGGTCATCGGCAATGCGCTGTCACGTGGCAATCCCGAAGTCGAAGCGGTGCTTGATCATGACCTTGCCTACGTGTCCGGCCCCCAGTGGCTGGCAGAACACGTTCTGCCGGGAAGACGCGTGGTAGCGGTGGCGGGTACCCATGGCAAGACCACCACCGCGAGCCTCACCGCCTGGCTTCTCGAATCGGCCGGGCTTGCACCGGGATTTCTCATCGGCGGGGTGCCGCGCAACTTTGGTGTCTCGGCGCGCCTGGGTGATGAGACAGCACCCTTCGTGGTCGAGGCCGATGAGTACGACACGGCATTCTTCGACAAGCGCTCCAAGTTCGTTCACTACCGCCCCGAGATCGCCGTGCTTGGCAATCTCGAGTTCGACCATGCCGATATCTTCCCCGACCTGGCGGCCATTGAACGGCAGTTTCATCATCTGGTGCGCACCGTGCCCGCTCGCGGCCGGCTGTTGGTTGCCGACCAGGAGCCCGCGCTGGATAGGGTGCTCGAGATGGGCTGCTGGACCCCGGTGACGCGGTTCGGTGTCGAGCAGACGAGCGCCTGGCGAATCGATTGCGAGCGTGAGGATGCCTCGCGTTTTCGTGTCATTCATACCCAGGGAGATACTGACGAGGATGCCGTGGTCGACTGGCCGCTGACGGGCGTGCACAACGCGCGCAATGCGTTGGCGGCGCTGGCCGCCGCGCATGGCTGTGGCGTCGACCTGGCGCGAGGGGCGGCGGCGCTGGCGCGCTTCGAGACACCCCGCAGGCGTCAGGAGCTGCGTGGCGAGATAGCCGGTATCCAGGTCATCGATGACTTCGCCCATCATCCCACGGCGATCACTTCCACCCTCGAGGGGCTGCGAGCGGCGACTCCGCGGGGTCGGCTGCTGGCGGTGATCGAGCCGCGTTCCAACACCATGCGCCTGGGAACACTGCGTGACCGCCTGGCGGCATGTGTCGCGGCGGCGGACCTGGCGTACTGGTTTCAGCCCCCAGGGCTTGACTGGTCGCTCGCGCCGATTCTCGAAGCGAGCCCGGTGCCGGCCGTCCAGTTCGATGACATCGATGCCCTGGTCACGGCACTGGTTGATGAGGCGCGGCCCTATGACCGTATCGTGGTGATGTCCAATGGCGGCTTTGGCGGCATTCATGAGAAATTGCTGGCGGCGCTGGAGGTGGCCCATGGCTAGGACCGAAGGCAGCTCGGCCTTTCTTCCGCCGGTGACGGTGGCGCTGACCGGTGCCTCCGGAGCTCAGTACGGCCTGCGGCTGATTGAAGCGCTGGTCGGGGCGGGACATGAGGTGTGGGTGATGATTTCCAAGGCGGCGCACCTGGTGATCGCCACCGAAACCGACGACGAGCTGCCGGCGCGACCGGCGCGCCTGGTCGAGGCGTTGAGCCAACGCAGCGGTGCGGCCCCTGGGCAAATTCGTTGTTTCGCCCGCGAGGACTGGATGGCGCCCGTGGCATCGGGTTCCGGCGCGCCCTCGTCGATGGTGATCTGTCCTTGTTCCACCGGCACGCTCTCGGCGGTGGCGACGGGTGCCAGCAACAACCTGATCGAACGTGCCGCCGACGTGGCGCTCAAGGAGCGTCGCCAGCTGATCCTGGTGCCACGCGAGACGCCCTTCTCGGCGATTCATCTGGAGCACATGCTCTCGCTTACCCGCATGGGGGCGGTGATCCTGCCGGCGGCACCAGGGTTCTACCATCGGCCCGAGTCCATCGAGGACATGGTGGATTTCATCGTCGCACGTATCCTCAACCAACTCGGAATCGCGCACCGATTGGTACCGCGCTGGGGGGAGTCAGCGGCAAGCGACTAATGCCGGGTAGCAAGCGACTAACGCCGGATAGAGAGTCGACCGGCATCATTTGCCAGTCCGTTGCATGTCGTGACGACAAGGAGGTTCTTGGATGATCAGCCTGGGGTTGTTGTCGGTCTTCGTACCGACATTCCTGTTCGTATCGCTGACCCCCGGGATGTGCATGACGCTGTCCATGGTGCTGGGAATGACCCAGGGGGTTCGTCGTACCCTGTGGATGATGGTCGGCGAACTGGCCGGTGTCGCCCTGGTGGCTGCCTCCGCTGGTGCGGGGGTCGCCACCCTGATGCTGCGCCAGCCGGAACTGTTTGCGCTGTTCAAGTGGGTGGGCGGCTGCTACCTCGGCTACCTGGGGGTGATGATGTGGCGCTCGCGCGGTCGCATGGCGATTCCGCTGGAGCAGGTCGAGCTTGCGCCGGCGGGGCGGTGTCAACTGGCCTTGCAGGGGTTTGTCACTGCGGTCGCCAACCCCAAGGGGTGGGCCTTCTTCGTGGCATTGTTGCCTCCCTTTCTCGATGCCTCGCGCCCGCTCGTGGGCCAGCTTGCGGTATTGATTGCGGTGATTCTGATCATCGAGTTCCTGGCACTGCTGCTCTACGCCGCGGGTGGCAGCAGCCTGCGGCGTGCGCTTGGCAAGAGCGATAACGTCCGCTTGCTCAATCGCATCGCCGGTACGCTGATGGTAGGTGTCGGCATCTGGCTCGCGCTTGGTTAGACGGCTGGCAGCAAGGTCACCCGCATCGCTACCAGAAGCGCGGAGAGCAGGGCGAGCCTGCCGGCGGGACAGGGCGCAATGGAGGCTCTCGGCCTGGCCTGCCAGGCAAGCTGTGCCAGCGCACATACCACCAGGCCAAGCAACGCGCCACCGATCAGGTCACTCAGCCAGTGGACTCCGATCAACAGCCGTGACAGTGCCATGGGCACCACCGCCACGATGGCGCCCCAATACGCCAAGTGACGGTGCCTGTGCGGGAGTTCCCGGGCGATGAACAGCGCCCCGAGCCCCGCGACCACCACCATGGTCGAGGTGTGGGCGCTGGGGTAGGAAAATGAATCGGCGAGGTGTTCAGGCGTGCTCGGGCGTGGCCGTCCGATGGCCAGCTTGGTGAGGGTGTTCAGCAGAGCAGTCCCGGCTAACGCACTGGCAAGAAGCGTGAAGGCGGCGAATTTGCGATGCCATGCCAGCCATCCAAGCCAGGGCATCATCAGCGCGCTGATACCCCACATGTCACCGCTTCGCGCAAGCCACTCGCCCAGGATGACGAGCCATGGGGTCGCAAGTGCCGCGAACAGGGAATGTACCTGGGCGTCCAGTGGAAGTGGGCCACCATTGGGCACCATCAGGGTCCAGCCTGACCAGCCGCCGAGTGAAAGGATCAGCAGCAACCAGCTGGCAAGCGGGACCTCGCCCTCGCCTGTGCCGCGCTGTGAGAGCCACAGACGGCGCATCACCGGATGACGCCGCGAGAGGTTGGCGGCCAGACGGTAGAGCCGGCCGGGGCGAGTCACTTCATGGCGTAGCCAGGAGAATGCCACCGCCAGAACAATCACGATGATGGCGAGCAAAATCAGAGCATTACGTGCTTCTTGCGGAAGATCGAGGACTTGCTGCCACCCGCGTCCCAGTAGATAACCCGGTAGGATATAGGCGGGTGCCCAGAGTGCCGCGGACAGTACGTTGGCAAACAGGAAATGGCGCGGCGGCATCTTCAGCATGCCGGCGATCAGGGGAATCACTGGCCGCACCGGGCCGACGAAGCGGCCCAGCAGTACCGACAACATCCCGTAGCGCTTGAAGAAGCGCGCCGCTCGTGCCAGCCATTCGGGGTGTCGCGACAGCGGCCACAGCCGAGTGGTCCGTTCGTGCTGGGTATAGCCGAGTAGATAGCTGACGCCGTCTCCGGCCACCGCACCCACGAACGCCACTGCAATCACCCACGGCAGTTCCAGTTGCTGGTGGCCGGCAAGCGAGGCAGTGGCGGTGATCAACAATACCCCAGGCACCAGCAGACCGATCAGTGCCAGTGATTCCACCAGTGCGATCAGACCGATGATCGCCAGCAGCCAGCCGGGCGAGGGTGACAGCTGGTTGAGCACCTCGATCAGGTTCATGCTCGGCTCCTTGAGCAACGCCGCTGGCATTCCTTTGGCGGCAAGCGGTCGGCGTGACCCTCGATTAAAGGCTCAGGCATCGGCCAGGCGTTGGGTGTTGGCCTGGAGACGCCGGCTGAAATGCTCGGGTGGTTCTTGGGGTCGCAGGTGGCAGATGCGCATGCGTGTCTGCACCTGGCCCGTGTCCAGCAGAATCATGCGATGCAGGGCCTGCTCGATACGCTGGCGCACCAGCAGGGCACCATTCTCGGTGGTATCCGGCAGCACCAGCCAGAAATCCGCGATGTTTTCCCGGCCCAGCAGGTCGTGGTCGCGGCTGTGGGCTTCCACGGCATTGCACAGGGCGGCAAGCAGCGCCTTGCGCGCCCGCGTGCCAAACTGCTCTTCAGCCATCTCCAGTTGCGGCAGGTGAATCAGCAGTACGGCAAGCGTCTGGCCAAGCAGCTCGGCGCGATCACACTCGCTCTGCATTCGGTCCTGAAGTGGCTCGCGCCGCAGCGCCTGGCATTCGGCATCGACAGGGTCTGTGGCCTGCAGCAGCGCTTGTTGGTGCAGCAACTCCCACGGCGCCAGGGCGGCGGCGATGACCAGGCCAAGGTAGGCCAAGGTCAGGTCCAGGCTGACCAGGTGATCGCCGAGCACCAGCCAGATCGGGATCAAGGTGGCATTGAGCAGCATGGCGGGGCCTAATGGCAGCAGCACCAGGGTCAGGACGGGAGGCAGCCCCAGCCATAGTGGAGCCAGTTCGCTGTGGTAGGGCAATTCCACGGCGATCAACAGGTAGCCGCAGATCAGCACCAGGTAGGCCGAGAGCCTGGCGGTATCCTCTTGTCCCAGGCGCAACAAGGCGGCAACCAGCATCAACGGGGCGAGCAGTGCCGGTAGCAGGATCCGCGCATAGTCGCCCATCAAGTAGAGCCACATGGCCATGCCAAACAGCAGCATGCCACCGCTGGCATAGATCAACGCGTGCAGGCTGGCCTGCCGAGGTTCATGCATCGCGTGGCTCCTCGATCACCAGGAAGGCATCACGTTGAGTCGACAGCGCTCGACACTCATCACCGAGCGAGGTCACTTGGCTCAGCGGCAGGGCGCGCATGCGCTCGATGGGCCCAAGCTGGTCGAGCAGCGCCTTCCTGCGTTGTTCGCCTTGCGCGGCGTCACGGCTCAATAGCAGCGCCGCAAGGGTTCGGCCGTCCAGGCGATAGCAGTGTTCGAAGGTTCGGGTCAGCTCGCAGAGTCGCTGTGCCAGCGGCCAGAGGTGGCGACGCGAGGTGCGTAGAAGCAATAGTTCGCACTGGACGCCGTCTCGCTGGGCACGGGCGCGTTCCCTGACCAGATCACGTGTCAGCTGCGTGCGCGGCCAGAGTCGCAGGCCCGGAATCAGCCTGGCGCGTTGGCGAGCCAACCCATGCTGAGGGTGCATGGCGCGCGATCTGATGAACCCGAGAAAGAGGATGGCCGCCAGCAGCAGACCCGATAGCAGGGCGTGTTCCGGCGGTAGGCGGTTGGCCATCCACCACCAGGTCAGGGCCGCCAGCAGTGCGTTGAGTCCGGCCATCCAGGTCGGCTGTGGCAGCATGATCAGCGCCGCCCAAGCCCACAGCCACAACGGGAAGCGGTCCGGGGCGATCCACAGCAAGGCCGCCAGCAACAGGCTTGGCAGCAATTGCCAGGGCACCATGGCGGGCCGTCGGTGACTGAATTCGACCAGCAGCGCTGAAATGCCAAGCCACGCACTTGCCAGCGACAGCAACCATGCTTCGGTAAGGGTGCTCGATGACCAGGCCATCAGCGCCGACAACAGGGCCGCTATCAGCAGGTTGCAGCGCAGCAGGCCGATTTTGTACTTGCTCTGCATGGTGGCTTACTATGACTCCCTTGACCCGCACTGGCTGGGGGTTCCCTTCCAGACAATAAAGCACAGCTCATACATTACGTCGTGAATGAATGAACACCCAGTATAACGTCATGGCCTGCGCTTTCGGCCATGCCCACAGGAGACACTCTTCGGCATGACAGCTCAAGTCACCCGATCCGACGCCAGCGCCGTTGGCCTTGCTGATGACGCGGATATCGACGCCTACATGAACCGCCTGGGGCAGGCTGCCAGAGCCGCCTCGACTGTCATGCGCCGCACGCCGACAGGGCCCAAGAATGCCGCGCTCGCCGCCATGGCCAGCCGCCTGGAAGCCGCACGAGGCGAGGTGCTTGCCGCCAATGATCGTGATCTGTCACGTGGCCGCGACAATGGTCTCGATGCGGCGCTTCTCGACCGCCTGGCACTCGATGACAAGCGGGTGGATGCCATGATCGAGGGGCTGAGGCAGGTCGCGGCATTACCTGACCCGGTCGGCGAAATCGACGGCTTGCACTATCGGCCCAGTGGCATTCAGCTCGGCCAGATGCGCGTGCCGCTGGGCGTCATTGGCATCATCTACGAGTCGCGACCCAACGTCACCCTCGAAGCGGCAAGCCTGTGCCTGAAATCCGGTAATGCCTGCATCCTGCGAGGTGGTTCCGAGGCCCGAGAGTCCAATGCCGCCATCGCCGCCTGCATTGGCGAGGGTCTGGCGGATGCGGGGCTTCCGGTGAGTGCCGTTCAGGTGGTGGCGACCACCGACCGCGCCGCCGTGGGTCGAATGATCAGCATGCCCGAATACGTCGACGTGATCATTCCGCGTGGCGGCAAGTCACTGATCGAGCGAATCTCCCGTGAGGCGAAGGTGCCGGTGATCAAGCACCTGGATGGCGTCTGCCACGTGTATATCGATGCCACGGCGGATCTCGACAAGGCGTTGGCCATCGCGGTCAATGCCAAGACGCACCGCTACGGCACGTGCAACACCATGGAAACGCTGTTGATCGATGCTCCGGTGGCAGCGACGCTGCTGCCGCGCCTTGCCGCTGCCTATGCTCAGCATGGGGTCGAGTTGCGAGGCTGTTCGCGCAGCCGTGAGCTGCTAGAGGGCATCCTTGAGGCCACCGAGGAAGATTGGTATGCCGAGTACCTGGCCCCGGTGTTGGCGATCCGCGTGGTCGATGGCATCGATGAGGCCATCGAGCATATCGAGCGTTACGGCTCCCATCACACTGACGCCATCGTCACTGAACAGTATGGGCTGGCGCGCCGCTTCATGGCCGAGGTCGATTCCAGCTCGGTGATGGTCAATGCCTCGACACGTTTCGCCGATGGGTTCGAGTATGGCCTGGGCGCCGAGATCGGCATCTCCACCGATAAGCTCCATGCGCGGGGGCCGGTGGGGCTTGAAGGCCTGACCACCCGCAAGTACGTGGTGCTCGGCGATGGGCAGGTGCGCCAGTGACCGAGCGCAAGCTCGAGGCAACCAAGAACGACGTTACCCACTCGCCGCGTATCGCCATGTTTGGAGGCACCTTCGATCCGGTGCATCTGGGACATCTGCGCAGCGCCGTGGAGCTTCATGAGGCGCTGGCGCTTGATCGGGTGCACATGATTCCCGCCGCCGCGCCACCGCTGCGCGGAAAACCCCAGGTGTCTGCCGACCAGCGCCTCGAACTGCTGCGCCTGGGCATTGGCGATACCCCGGGGCTCGTCGCCGACCCCCGAGAGCTGTCACGCTCGGGCCCTTCGTACAGTGCCGATACCCTGGCCACGTTACGCGAGGAGTATGGTCGCGAGGCTCGGATCGTCATGGTGCTGGGGTTCGATGCCTTCCTGCGTCTGGCCGAGTGGCGCGATCCCGGGCGTCTTTTTGCCCTGGCACATTTGGTGGTGATCGATCGCCCCGACCATCTGGCGGAGTTGCCGAGCCCGCTCGTGGAACTGCTGACAGGTCGTGAGGTGGCCACCTCTCAAGAGTTGATGCGCAAACCAGCAGGGCACCTGCTGCGGCTTTCACTGCCTTCGCGCATGGCGATCTCGGCCACCGAGGTGCGGTGTCGCCTGGCGGGTGGGGCCAGTGTGCGTTACTTGTTGCCCGAGGCGGTGGAAGCGCATGCGCTGGCGCATGGGCTGTACCGCGATTGATGCCTTTACGGCGCGATCGACGCTGCTTGGATGGCCGCAAGGCGGTACAATGGATTGCATGGTTCATCCGTTCCCCTTCGGCAGGCATGCCGAGGGCTGGATGGGTGGCAAATCGAACACTGATCCACTACAGCGGATCAGTGACAGCTGACCACGAGGGGCAGACACGAAAGGCTTATGCAAATTGACGCACTCAAGACTCTGGCGCTGGATGCTCTGGAGGAACTCAAGGCCAAGGACATCGCACAGCTCGATGTGTCGCGGCTGACCAGCGTAACCGACCTGATGCTGATTGCCAGTGGTACCTCCACCCGCCATGTATCGGCACTGGCGGGAAGCGTGGTCGAGAAGGCCAAGGAAAACGGTATCCAACCACTCGGTGTCGAGGGAGAGAACGGCGCCGACTGGGTATTGGTGGATCTTGGTGACGTCGTCGTCCATGTGATGATGCCCGAGACACGTGAACTCTACGATCTCGAGCGTCTTTGGGCCGACTTGCCGAGTGACCCCGAGGGCTTGCCTGCGCGAAGCGAGGGCGAGGCACACGGGGCATGAAGATTCGGCTGTTGGCGGTGGGGAATCGGATGCCTTCCTGGGTGACCGAGGGTGTGGCGGAGTACCGCAAACGCCTGCCTCGCGACTTCGCTTTCGAGGTGGAGGAAATCGCCCCGGGTCAGCGAGGCAAGAACGCCGACGTGCCGCGCGCCATTGCCCTTGAGGCTGAGCGTTTGCAAGCCCGGCTCAAGGGCGATGAGCACGTCGTGGCCCTGGAGGTCGCAGGCAAGCCATGGAGTACCGAACAATTGGCGGAACATGCTGCCGAATGGCGACTGCATGGGCGCGACGTGGCCTTGCTGGTGGGAGGGCCTGACGGCCTTGCCCCGGAACTCTCGAGAAGCGCCCACCAACGCTGGTCGTTGTCACCCTTGACGCTGCCTCATCCGCTGGTACGCATCGTGCTCGCCGAACAGCTCTACCGAGCCTGGACCCTGATGGTCGGGCATCCCTATCACCGTTGATGAGCCAGCCGCCTGGCGTTGAGGTCGATGCGCAAGCAACGCGACAACTTGAAGAGACCCGAGCAGGAGCTGCGCATATTTCGCATGCGTGCACTGCTGGCATCGCTGGTCGTGTTCACCCTGACCGGCATATTGATGGGTCGCCTGGGTTATCTGCAGGTGGTCCAGCATGAGGTCTACAGCACTCGTTCCGAGAACAACCGGGTGCGTGTCGAGCCCTTGCCACCGACGCGGGGCCTGATCTACGACCGCAACGGTGAACTGCTCGCCGAGAATCGTCCGACCTACAACCTGATGATGGTGCGAGAGCGGGTCGATGATCTCGATGCCACTCTGGCGTTGCTGGTCGATCTGCTGGCGTTGCCTGAAGAAGAGGCGGAGGCCTTCCGGGTCCGCTCCCGCCAGCGCCAACGGCCATTCCAGCCAGCATTGCTGATGAGCGATCTCGATGAAGCACAGATCGCCAGGCTCGCGGTCAATCGCCATCGTCTCCCTGGGCTCGAGGTCGAGGCGCAGTTGCTGCGTTATTACCCGGATGCCGAGATCATGGCCCATGCGATTGGCTATGTAGGTCGCATCAACGCCGAAGAGCTCACTACGCTGGATGCCGGGCGTTACGCCGGAACCCATTTCATTGGCAAGACGGGTGTCGAGCGGTCTTACGAGGAGCAGTTGCATGGCCAGGCTGGGCTGCGCAAGGTCGAGACCAACGCGCGTGGGCGGGTGTTGCGTGAACTGGATCGCAGCGACCCGGTGCCTGGTAGCGACTTGACGTTGACCCTCGACAAGGAACTCCAGAGCCTGGCCTATGACCTGCTCGATGGCCGACGTGGATCGATCGTCGCCGTGGCCCCCGCGAGCGGTGAGATTCTGGCCATGGTGTCGGTGCCGGGTTTTGACAGCAACCAGTTCGTTACCGGCATAGATTTCGCCTCCTATCGCGCGCTACAGGACAATCTTGACCTGCCGCTTTTCAATCGGGCGATCCGTGGTCAGTATCCCCCTGGCTCCACCATCAAGCCGTTTCTCGCCTTGGCGGGGCTTGCTGAGGGTGAGATCACGCCGGATAGCACCATCAACGATCCGGGGTTCTTCCAGCTCCCCAACGACTCGCGGCGCTACCGTAACTGGCTGCGCTGGGGACATGGTCGAGTCGACATGGAGCGCTCCATCGCTGTCTCCAACAACACCTACTACTATACCCTGGCCCATGACCTGGGTATCGACCGTCTGCATGAGAACATGACCGGCTTCGGATTTGGCCAGCGGGTAGGGCACGACGTATTTGGTGAAAGTAGCGCACTCATGCCGTCACGGGACTGGAAGCGTGGACGTTACAACCAGCCATGGTACCCCGGCGAGACCTTGTCGGTGGGCATAGGGCAGGGGTATTGGCAGGTCACGCCGCTGCAATTGGCTACCGCCACGGCGGTGTTGGCCAATCGGGGGGAGTGGGTCAAGCCGCGCCTTGCCCGACGTATCGGTGATGAGGAACTGCCCGTCGATCTGCCGGAAACTCCGCCGGATATCAAGATTACCAACGACAACTGGTGGGACAGGGTGTTCTCGGGAATGGAGAAGGTGCTGTCCGGAAATGAAGGCACGGCGCGCCGAACGGGTGTCGATCTCGAGTACCGGATGGGCGGGAAGTCGGGTACTGCCCAAGTCTTCTCGCTGGGCCAGGACCAACGCTACAACGCCGACGAACTGGCCGAGCGACTGCGCGATCACGCCTTGTTCATGGCCTTTGCGCCTCTCGAAGATCCCCAGATTGCCGTGTCGGTGATCGTTGAGAATGCCGGTGGCGGCAGCACTCACGCAGCGCATCTGGCGAGGGCAATGACCGATGCCTGGCTGTTGGGCGACGATCAACTCGACGTGGATGAAATTCGCGATGAGCTCGAGAACGACGATGCCAGTGTGCCGGGAGGCTGATCAATGTCGATGATCGACCTGTCGCGCATCATGCGCCCGCGTCCGGTGCGTCCGCCAGCCAGTGGCATATCTCGCCGTCGGGGATTCTGGGAACGGGTACGCCTGGATCCATGGATGCTCGGCATGCTGCTGATATTGATGATGGCGGGGCTTGTCGTGCTCTACAGTGCCAGCGGCCAGCGTATCGAGGTGGTGATCGCACAGTGCGTCCGCTTCGGTGTGGGCTTGGCGGTGATGGGCGTGATTGCCCAGTTCTCGCCATCGACCCTGATGCGTTGGGCGCTGCCGGCTTACCTGGCGGGGGTGGCGATGCTTGTCGCCGTGGAACTGTTCGGCTACGTGGGCATGGGGGCGCAGCGCTGGCTGGTGATTCCCGGGGTGATCCGCTTTCAACCCTCCGAGTTGATGAAGCTGGCCATGCCGCTGATGCTGGGTGCTTATCTGAGCCGCTGCGAACTGCCGCCGCGCATCAAGCACCTAGTCGTGTGCGCATTGGTCATTGGCTTGCCCGTGGTGCTGATTGCCAAGCAGCCTGACCTCGGCACCTCATTGTTGGTAGGGTCCGCGGCGATATTCGTGGTGCTGTTGGCGGGACTTTCGTGGCGTTTCGTCGCGGCGTTGGCAGGGCTTGCGGCGGCGGCTCTGCCACTGCTTTGGATAAACCTTCACAACTATCAGCGCCAGCGTGTGCTGACCTTTCTCGACCCCAACAGCGACCCGCTGGGCTCGGGCTGGAATATCATCCAGTCGACCACTGCCATCGGCAGTGGCGGGGTGTTCGGCAAGGGCTGGTTGCAGGGCACCCAGTCGCAGCTCGAGTTTCTGCCGGAGCGGCATACCGACTTCATCGTCGCGGTCCTCGGTGAGGAATTCGGGCTGCTCGGCATGCTGGCTTTCCTCGTGCTCTACCTGATGATCATCATTCGTGGACTACTGATGGCCGCAGGGGCACAGGACACCTTCGGGCGCCTGGTGGCGGGCAGCATCATGCTGACATTCTTCATCTATGTGTTTGTCAACGTCGGCATGGTCAGTGGCATTCTGCCGGTGGTCGGTGTGCCATTACCATTGGTCAGCTATGGCGGTACCTCCAGCGTGACCTTGATGGCCGGTTTCGGTATTCTCATGGCCATTCATGCCCACCGCCGACTGCTTCCTCGCTAGTCGTGCGGTGGGTGTCCAGACACCGAATCAGGGAGAGTGAAGATATGACGGTGTCCCGTTTTCAAGGATCGAAGGTGCTCGGTGTACTGGCCAGTGTGAGCCTTGCGGCGATGTCGCTTTCCGCCGGGGCGTCGCAATTCGACCCCGCCGAGCGCGGTGATGTCCGTGGGTTGGTCGATGAAATGGCCGAGCAGGGTATTCCCCGTGGCTGGCTGGAAGATGCGCTGCGCGATGCTCGTTACCAGCAGGGTGTGCTCGACGCCATGGCAGGCGCGGCCGAGCGACGCCTGCGCTGGGATGAATACCGCGAGATTTTTCTCAAGCCCGAGCGCATCCAGCGAGGGGTTGCGTTTATCGAAGCGCATCGTGGGGCGTTCGAGCGTGCCGAGGCCGAGTATGGTGTTCCCCCCGAGATGATCGCGGCGATCATCGGGGTCGAGACCAGCTACGGCCGATTCATGGGCAGCCACAGGGTGCTGGATTCACTGGCGACCCTGGCGTTTCATCATCCTTCGCGGGGTGGATTCTTTCGTGGCGAGCTTGCCGCCTTCCTGGATATCACTCACGAGCAGGGCGTCGACCCTGGTGAGTTGATGGGGTCATATGCCGGTGCCATGGGTTACCCGCAATTCATCCCCACCAGCTACCGTGCCTATGCCGTCGACTTCGATGACGATGGATTGCGCGACCTGTGGACCAACCCGGTGGATGCCATTGGCAGCGTTGCCAATTACTTTGCCGAGCATGGCTGGCGGCGCGAGCAACCCATTTACCAGGAGGCCGAGGGCCCCGATTCGCCACCCGATGGCATCGAGTTCAATCGCGCCGCGAAGCCTCCTGGCGTGAAGATGGCCGCTCTCGCTTCCGCCGGTGTCACGCCGGATCAAGACGTGTCGGGGGATGAGCTGGTCTTGCCCTTGGCGCTGGATGTCGCGGGCGGCGATTGGCGCTATCGAATCGGCTACCATAACTTTTACGTCATCACGCGCTACAACCACAGTCACCTCTATGGCATGGCCGTCACCGAGCTTGCCGAGGCGATTGCCGATGCACGCAAGCTCGATGTCCACTGGCTAGAGGCGGTGAGCAGTGATGTGGAGGATGGCTCATGAAGGCTGGTTGGTCGGCAATGCTAGCGGCGGTCATCCTGACAGGTTGCGCGGGTGGTGGAGGCCAGTCTTCCGAGCCGACACCGGAGCGCAAGGCCAGCGCCGAATCATCGTCCGGCAGCGGTGGCGAGCGCTATTCGATGAGTGGTGATGCCTACCCCCAGCAGCCGCCCGATGTCTCCAGGGTGCCGGATGCGCAACCCCGAATCGAGCCTCCTTCGAGAGGTGGCAATCGTTCGACCTACCAGGTGTGGGGCAAGACCTACCAAGTGTTGCCGGATGCGCGTGGCTATACCCGCCAGGGGGTCGCCTCCTGGTACGGTGAGAAATTCCATGGATACGCCACATCCAACGGCGAGATCTATGATATGTACAAGATGTCAGCGGCACATCGCTCGTTGCCATTGCCAACCTTTGCGCGGGTGACAAGCCTCGACAATGACCGCTCGGTGATCGTCAGGATCAATGATCGCGGGCCGTTTCACAGTGACCGTGAGATCGACCTCTCCTATGCGGCCGCCGCGAGACTCGATATCCTCGATAACGGCACGGGTAGAGTGAAGGTCGAGGCCATAGACGCCGAGCGCTGGATTGCCGAGAACGGCGGGGCGGTGAAGTCCACCCTGGCCGACAGTCGCTCAGCGCCCGTGGCATCGAGCGGCGCTGAAGCACAGGATGGCCCTTCCGTGCAGCGCGCAGAGCCAGCTGGGACCAGCACCCCATCAGCCCTCTACCTGCAGGTGGCGGCGCTGGGCTCCGAGGACAATGCGCGTGCCTTGAAAGCCAAGTTGCAAGACCGATTGTCGCGGCCGGTGAGAATCGCCAGCCAAACCGGCATGCACCGTGTTCAGGTTGGTCCACTTGCCAATGCTGACCAGGTCGAGCCCATGCGTGACGCATTGCGCCGTGCCGGTTTCGAGCAGGCCATACTCATCAACGGCGCCGAATGACTGGCGCCCTGATGCCTTTACCGATGAATTTGATGAGATCGACACCCATGAAAGAGCTGTACCCCTTGCGCCGTTTGCGCGGGTTGATGTTGGGCCTCGTGCTGATGACGCCATTGGCCATGGCCCAGGACATCCCGGTGCCCCAGCAGCCCCAGCCGCAGACCATGATTCCCTCGGCCCCCCAGCTGGCGGCGAGTTCCTGGATATTGATGGATGCGGACAGTGGCAAAGTGCTGGTCGAGCACAACGCTGACGAACGTCTGCCGCCAGCGAGTCTTACCAAGCTGATGACCGCTTATCTGGTGGAGCGCGAGATAAATCGCGGCAACATCGCCATGGATGACATGGTGACAGTCAGTGAAAAGGCCTGGCGCACCGGTGGTTCGAAGATGTTCATCGAGGTGGACACCCAGGTGTCGGTCAGTGACCTTCTGCAGGGGATCATCATCGTCTCCGGGAATGACGCAAGCGTTGCCATCGCCGAGCACCTGGCTGGCGGCGAAACGTCCTTCGCCGATCTGATGAATCAGCACGCCACTCGGTTGGGCCTGCACAACACCAATTTTCAGAATGCCACGGGTTTGCCCGGTGAAAGCCACTATTCCACCGCTCGTGACATGGCGCTGCTGTCTCAGCACATCATCAACGACTACCCCGAGCACTATGCGATCTACTCGGAGAAGAACTTTGACTACAACGACATCAGCCAGCCCAACCGCAACCGTCTGCTGTGGCGAGATGCCTCGGTGGATGGTCTGAAGACCGGTTGGACCACAGAAGCCGGATATGGACTGGTAGCCTCCGCCAAGCGCGATGACATGCGGCTGATTTCCGTGGTGATGGGCACGAGCTCCGAGGAAGCGCGCGCCCAGGAAACCCAGAAATTGCTCAGCTATGGCTTTCGCTACTTCGAGACCATGAACCTCTATGAGCGCGGTTCGGTGTTGAACACACCGCGAGTGTGGGGTGGCGAGAGCAGTGAGTTGCGTGTTGGTGTCGATCGCGACGTGCTCATGACGGTGCCGCGAGCGCGCAACGAAGAGCTGACCGCGCGCCTCGATATCCAGCCCGACCTCACCGCTCCCATCGAGGCCGGCCAACGGGTCGGAACCCTGGAGGTGCGCATGGGCGAAGAGGTCGTCGGCGAGCAACCGCTGGTCGCTCTGGACAGCATCGAGGAGGGCGGCATTTTCAAGCGCCTGTTCGACCAGGTGCGGCGGTTCTTCACCAACCTGGTGGGTGGTTGGTTCGGCTAAGCCTTCCCGGGATTGGCAGATGCCTGGAATTGTTCTCCCTGGGCCATGTTGAGTAGAATACTCGGGTATTCACAAGCTGGATGGATGGATGAACGACAAGACCCTGCGTGACCTGCGCCGTCCGGTGTCTGGCCAATCCGGCGACACCCCGCCGAAGATCACCTTTCCGTGCCCCTATTCGCTTAAGGTGGTGGGAGATGCCGCCGAGGATTTCGCGGCCATGGTCTGCCAGGTGGTCAGCCGGCACGATCCACAGTTCGACGGCGGCGACATCGAGGTGGTGCCTAGCCGTAACGGTCGCTTCGTGTCCGTACGCCTGACCATACGTGCGACTGGCGAACCTCAGATCCAGGCGCTGTTTGCCGAGCTCAAGGCGACGGGCCGCGTGCACATGGTGGTGTAATGGCAGCCTCGGATGACCTGCCACCCATCGCATTGCATTGCCTCGGTCGTCGCCCCTACCTGCCGGTCTGGCAGGCCATGCGAGATCTCACCGATACCCGTGATGCAACAACGCCGGATCAGTTCTGGCTTGTCGAACACGAGCCGGTTTTCACCCAGGGGCAGGCCGGCAAGCCAGAGCATCTGCTGATGCCTGGCGACATCCCGGTGGTACAGACCGATCGCGGCGGGCAGGTGACCTATCATGGGCCAGGGCAGGTGGTGCTGTATCCTTTGCTCGACGTCAGACGAGCCAGGCTCGGCGTGCGCGACCTGGTCAGCGGACTGGAAAACGCGGTGATCGCCATGCTCGCGGGCCACGGCGTCGAAGCTCACGCGCGACCGGATGCGCCGGGCGTCTATGTGGGGCAAGGCAAGATAGCCTCGCTTGGCTTGCGCATTCGGCGAGGTGGAAGCTTTCATGGTGTGGCGGTGAATATCGATGGCGATCTGTCGCCATTTTCGCGGATCAACCCGTGTGGCTATGCCGGCATGGCGATGATCCGGCTGGCCGACCTGGTCGATGACTGCCCTGGTGTCGAGGTCGCGGGGGAACGTCTTGCCAACTGCCTGGCATGCGAGCTCGGACGGGAATTGATCACTATCCCCCAGACGACGTCCAAGTCCATCTCATCGGTTGCCCCCGCGACCGACTGACGCGCGTCTCACCAACATTACCCATCATTCCAACGTTACCCAACGTTGATGGCATCAATACGGCCCGGATGGCTTGCCTGACCCGGTACCTCGGCAGGTGCGGCGAGCCCCAGGTTGTTCTTCTCGAAGACCCGGTCGGCACGATAGCTCGAGCGCACAAGCGGGCCGGAGGCGACTTCCATGAAACCCTTCTGGAGCCCTAGTTGCCGGTAGGTCTCGAATTCATCCGGGGTCACCCAGCGCTCCACCGGCAAGTGATTGCGGGTCGGGCGCAGGTACTGGCCGAGGGTCACGATATCCACGCCTATCTCGCGCAGGTCATCGAAGGTCGCCAGAATTTCCTCCTCGGTTTCGCCAAGGCCGAGCATCAGGCTGGTCTTGGTGAGTACCTTGGGCTTGTGGCGCTTGGCGTGTGCGAGCACATCGAGGGTCTTGCGGTAACCGGCGCGCGGGTCACGTACCCGGCTGGTGAGTCGCTCGACGGTTTCGACGTTCTGGGCGAACACCTCGAGGCCGGAGTCGACGACCCGCTCGATGGCGTGTGGGTCAGCGTCGAAATCCGGTGTCAGGGCCTCGACCACCACCTCGGGCGTATTGGCCTTGATGGCGCGAATGCACTTGGCGTAGTGGCCGGCGCCGCCATCGGCGAGATCGTCACGATCCACCGAGGTCAGCACGATGTAGCGCAGGCCCATCAGCTCGACGGACTTGGCGGTGTTGGCGGGCTCCTCGGCGTCCAGCCACCCCTTGGGATTGCCGGTGTCCACGGCGCAGAAGCGACAGGCACGCGTGCACACCGAGCCCATCAACATGATGGTGGCGGTTCCGTTGCTCCAGCACTCGCCCATGTTGGGGCAATGAGATTCTGCGCAAACGGTACTCAGCCGGTGGGCACTGACGTTTTTCTTGACGGCTTCGAACCGCTCACCTCCCGGGATCTGCGCGCGTAGCCATGGCGGCTTGCGGCCTGGCTCCGGGCGTTCCTCGGTCAGCTTGCGTTGCTTCATCCCATCCTTGATCACGGCCATGCCGTGTTCATTGCGGAACTTCTCGCCGCTGGGAATACGTCCTGCGTTGCTGTCGCTCATAGGGTTTGAGCCCCTCCACTCGGCGGCAGCCAGGCCCTTGTCGCGGCGGTGCTGCCCCGTCGATGCCGCCTGGCGTGCCAGTCGATTCGTTGATTTCTGCCCCATAATCTACCATATCGGCCGTCATGGTGGACACAATGGCGGCCCTCGGCCCCAGCCCTTCGATGCGCTTCACGTCTTGATCGGCAGGCAGGCCACGCCATGATTGGGCATCGGCGCGGGAGTGGTGTTGAAGTGCGCATCAAGCTCGCCGAGATGCTCGTGGACGAAGCCCAGGAAGAGCTCGGTGACCGGTGTCGGCACGCGCTCACGAGGATAGACAGTGCACCATGAGTGGCGCAGCGGAAAGCCTGGCAGGGGAAGCTCGGCGAGCAGGCCGGCCTGCACTTCCAGGCGCACAGCGAGACGTGGCAGCACCGATACGCCCAGTTGAGCCATTACCCCCTGCTTGACCGCCTCGTTGGTGCCAAGCTCGATGCAATGGGCCAGTGTCACGCGCTGCCTTGCCGCCACTGCCTCGAAGGCGCTGCGCACCCCTGAGCCGGGCTCGCGCATCAACACATAGTGGTGGGCGAAATCCTCCAGTGTCGCCGCCGGCATGTCGAGCAGCGGGTGGCCCGGCCAGACCACAGGAATCAGCGCGTTGTCGAGAATCGGCATGGACACCAGCCCACGATCCTCCGGCACACGCGCCATGATCACCAGGTCGTCGGTCTGCTGGGCGAGACGTGCAAGCGCCTGGCTACGGTTGCACACCCGGAGACTCACCTGAACGTTGGGGTAGCGGGCACGAAACCGTGCCAGCAGGTGAGGAACGACGTACTGGGCGGTGGAGACCGCGGCCAGGTTGAGCTCGCCTTCGAGGGTGCCCGCGAGGTCGGACAGGGCCATCTGCAAGCGCGACACCTGCCCGAAAATGCCCCGCGTCGAACTTGCCAGGGCATCGGCGGCCGGCAATACATGAAGCGTCTTGCCGGAATACTTGAACAGCGGTTGCTCCAGGACATGTTCGAGTTGGCGAATCTGCGCGCTGACCGCTGGCTGGGTCAGGGCCAGCCGCTCGGCCGCGCGCGAATAGGATTGCTGCTCGTAGACGGCCTGGAAGACTTCCAGTTGTCGAAAGGTCAGTCGATGGAGCAGTTTGGGTGTGGTCATCGTCGCTTCACGGGAGGGCGTGTCGTGCCGGTAGCCGGTCAGGATGACATGCTAGCATCGCGCGCCGTGCATGAGCCACGTTCACCTGATGACACAATAGATATGAACTTATACTCGTCGTCATCGCGATTCTGCGTTATATTGCGATGCAGCAAAGTCGATTTCATTGACTTGGACCCTTTTATTCTGGACATATCAATTTTCGGTACAGGGATCCTTGCGCCGCCCCATCGCCAACTCGCTTGACGGGGAGGCAAGTCCAATGAAGCTTCATTTCAACCTGATTCGCAACGCCAGGAGATCGTGATGATACTTCCGATGCCGACACCCCCGGCGGCCGCGCTGACCATGCTGGATCCATTCGGATTCGGGCGTGCGGCCGGTCGCTACTGGCGTGATGCCTTTGAGCGCAGCGTGCTGTACATGGATGTCATGCGCGTTCGTGGCAACCAGTACCTGGAGCACCTCGAGCAGACCAAGCCCAGCGTGCTGGGCTTCGATACCGACGTATTGATGGATGGCCGGTCACTTCCGCGCCCGGTCAACTATGAACTACTGCGTATCGAGCCACCCGCCGGGGTTGCGACCGACCCGCTGATGCGTCCCTTCGTGGTGGTCGATCCTCGTGCCGGCCACGGCCCGGGGATTGGTGGTTTCAAGCCCGACAGCGAGATCGGTGTGGCGCTACGCGCCGGTCACCCCTGCTATTTCATCGGTTTCCTGCCGTTTCCTGAGCCGGGCCAGACCGTCGAGGACGTGGTGGAGGCGGAAGTGGCTTTCCTGCGTCACATCGGCGAGTTGCATGCCGACAGCGCCGAGAAGCCCATGGTGGTGGGGAATTGTCAGGCGGGCTGGCAGATCATGATGGCCGCCTCCCTGGAGCCCGACCTTTTCGGCCCCATTCTGATCGCCGGTGCTCCTCTTTCCTACTGGGCCGGCGAGCGCGGCAATGCGCCGATGCGCTACACCGGTGGCATGTCCGGTGGTAGCTGGATGACCGCGCTGTTCAGCGACCTGGGCAATGGCCAGTTCGATGGCGCCTGGCTGGTGCAGAACTTCGAACGCCTGAACCCGGCCAACACCTACTGGACCAAGCAGTACCGCCTGTATGCCAATGTCGACACCGAAGCGGAGCGCTACCTGGAGTTCGAACGTTGGTGGGGCGGCCATGTGGTACTGGGTGGCGAAGAAATACAGTACATCGTCGACAATCTGTTCGTCGGCAACCGGCTCTCGACGGCTCAGCTTGTCACCTCCGATGGCCGGCGCATCGACCTGCGCAACGTGCGTTCGCCGATCGTGGTGTTCTGCTCACGGGGCGATGACATCACCCCGCCGCCTCAGGCATTGGGTTGGGTGCGCGATCTGTATGCGGGCGTTGACGACATCATCGCCAGTGAGCAGACGATCGTGTATTGCGTTCATGACACGACCGGTCACCTGGGCATCTTTGTCTCGGGCAGTGTTTCGCGCAAGGAGCACACCGAATTCACCGCCAACATGGACTACATCGATGTCCTGCCGCCGGGCCTGTACGAGACCACCGTCTCGTCGGCGGCCGAGCGTGATGATGCCGAGCTGATCGAACGCGATTATCTGCTCGAGTTCACGCCAAGAACCATCGAAGAGCTCGACAGTGAAGTGCAGCACCGTCCTGAGGATGACACCCGGTTCGCCACGGTGGCGCGAATTTCCGAGATCAATCTCGGTCTCTATCGGTTGTTCCTGCAGCCCTGGCTGAAGGCCATGACAACGCCGGAGTCGGCACGCTGGATGCGTCGTATGCACCCCAACCGGCTGGGCTATCGGCTGCTCTCGGATCGCAACCCGCTGATGACCACCGTGCCGGTGCTGGCCGAGCAGATTCGTGCCAACCGTCAGCCGGCCGATCACGACAATGTATTCCGGGTGATGGAGTCGATCGTCTCCGACCAGATCACCGGCAGCCTCAACGCCTGGCGTGACCTGCGCGATGGTGCGACGGAGCGCATGTTCCTGGACGTCTATGGCCAGCCGTTGCTGCAGTCGCTGGTCGGGTTGGGCGGCGATGCCCACGTGCATCGTCGTCGTCCCGGTTCGGAACCGGAGCACCGCCGTTTCATCGACTACCGCCAAGAGGAGCTGCGCGCCAAGATCGAAAAGGGCGGTAGCCATGAGGCGGTGATTCGTGCGCTGATCTACGTGCTGGGCGGAGCCCCCGCCACCGACGAGCGCAACTTCAAGCGTCTGCGCGCGTCTCACGCTGAACTCGAGCCTGCGCTTTCGCTTGCCGATTTCAAGCAGCTGATGCGCGAGCAGTTCTTCATCCTCAAGCTGGATCGCGATGTCGCACTTGCCAGCATCCCTGTGCTGCTCGAAGGTCAGAATGCCGAGCAGATCGCCGGGCACCTCGAGCATATCCAGCATGTGCTGGCAGCCAGTGGCGAGCTTAGTGAGCACTCCGCTGATCGTCTGGCGAGTGTCAAGGCGCTGTTCGAGCAGGCCATCGACCAGGCACCGATCATCGAGGCCCAGTCGCGTGCCGAGGCCGAGGAGTGGGTGGGCCATCAGGCGCAGGCGCAATCGCTTGCCGCAAGTAACGTCGAAGACTTGATGGAGCGCGTGCCACAAGCCAAGTCCGAACCCAAGCCTGAAGCGGCGGTCGAGGCCAAGACCGAATCCAAGCCCGAAAAGGCGGTCGAGGCCAAGCCAACCGCGCGGCGCAAGCCGCGTGCCTCACGGCGCAAGACGGGTGACAACGGCAAGGCCTGAGTCCTCGCAAGGTAGTCCACTACGCCCCTGTCGACCCTGTCGGCGGGGGCGTCGTCATTGCCTACCACGCCTTGCTCTCGATGGGCACGCCGGTCTAGGGTCAATAGGCACGTCACTGTCGTGCCCTTGCATGCGACTGGCGCAGAGGGCGGTGCTGGGTTAGGGTAAGCGCATTTTTCAGCCGCCGTGGATGGGCGGTGCGGAATCGTCAGGCGTCGCCAAGCGGCTGCGCCATGCATATATAGTGGAGCACTATGGGCAAGTCACTGGTCATCGTCGAGTCGCCCGCCAAGGCCAAGACGATCAACAAGTATCTCGGCAACGACTTCATCGTAAAGTCGAGCGTGGGACATATCCGTGACCTGCCGACCAGCGGCTCGGGCAAGACGGCCTCGGATCCCAAGGAGCGTGCGCGACAGGCGGCGCTGACGCGTAAAATGTCGCCGGACGAGAAGGCCGAATACAAGCAGCGCAAGGCCCAGGACCAGTTGATACGCCGCATGGGTATCGATCCCGAGAATGGCTGGAAGGCCAACTACGAGATACTGCCCGGCAAGGAGAAGGTGGTCGCCGAACTGCAGAAGCTTGCCACCAAGGCCGACACCGTCTATCTCGCTACCGATCTGGATCGCGAGGGGGAAGCTATCGCCTGGCACCTTCGCGAGACCATCGGCGGAGACGACGCACGCTACAAGCGTGTGGTGTTCAACGAGATCACCAAGAATGCCATCCAGGAAGCCTTCAAGGATCCTGGCAGCCTGAACATTCCACGTGTCGAGGCTCAGCAGGCGCGTCGCTTCCTCGATCGCGTGGTGGGCTTCATGCTGTCGCCGTTGTTGTGGGCCAAGGTGGCGCGAGGGCTATCGGCAGGCCGCGTCCAATCGGTTGCCATGCGCCTGATCGTCGAGCGCGAGCGTGAGATTCGCGCCTTCGTGCCAGAGGAATTCTGGGACGTGCACGCCGATCTGCTCGCCGAATCGAGTGACTCACCGATTCGCTTCGAACTGGTGCGCCAGGATGGCAAGCCTTTCCGGCCGACGTCGGAGCAGGAGACGCTGGCGCGCATCGCCGCGCTGCGCAAGGCAAGCCTTGCGATCACCGCGCGCGAGGACAAGCCGACCCGCTCGAAGCCGGGTGCACCGTTCATCACCTCGACGTTGCAACAGGCCGCCAGTGGTCGTCTCGGCTTCTCGGTGAAGAAGACCATGACGCTGGCGCAACGGCTCTATGAGGCCGGTTACATCACCTACATGCGTACCGACTCCACCAATCTATCCAATGAAGCGGTGGCGGGCGTGCGCGAGTTCATCGGCGAGTCGTTTGGTGAGCGCTATCTGCCCGAGTCGCCTAATCGCTATTCGAGCAAGGAGGGCGCCCAGGAGGCCCACGAGGCGATCCGGCCGTCGGATGTGAACCGCCAGGCCACTGACCTCGCCGGCATGGAGCGCGATGCCGAGCGGCTTTACGAGCTCATCTGGCGCCAGTTCGTGGCGTGCCAGATGACCCCGGCCGAATATCTCTCCAGCACCCTGACCGTGGAAGTCGATGGCTATGAACTGCGGGCCAAGGGGCGTGTGCTCAAGTTCGATGGCTATACCCGTGTCATGAAGCCCGCCGGCAAGAACGAGGACCAGGCGCTGCCGGATCTCGCCGAGGGTACCCCGATGTCCCTCGTCGAACTCGACCCGCAACAGCACTTCACCAAGCCCCCGGCGCGCTATACCGAGGCAAGCCTGGTCAAGGAGCTGGAAAAGCGCGGTATTGGCCGGCCCTCGACCTACGCGGCGATCATCTCCACCATCCAGGATCGTGGTTACGTCAAGCTCGAGAACCGCCGCTTCTATGCCGAGAAACTCGGTGACATCGTCACTGAACGCCTCAAGGAGTCGTTCCCCGACCTGATGGACTTCTCCTTTACCGCCCGCATGGAGGATAGTCTCGACGAGGTGGCCGAGGGCGAGCGCAATTGGCAGGCATTGCTCGATGCCTTCTACGAGGAGTTTCGCAAGGAGCTTGCCGAGGCCGAGAGCGAAGAGGGCATGCGCCCCAATCAGCCGGTACCCACCGACATCGACTGCCCTAGCTGTGGGCGCAAGATGCAGATTCGCACCGCCTCCACGGGGGTGTTCCTTGGCTGTTCCGGCTACAACCTGCCGCCCAAGGAGCGCTGCAAGACCACCATCGACCTGTTGCCCGGTGAGGAGGCGGTGGCTGCCGACGCCGACGAGGAAGCCGAGACCGATGCCCTGCGTGCCAAGCACCGCTGTCCGACATGCAGCACGGCGATGGACAGCTACCTGATCGACGAGACCCGCAAGTTGCATATCTGCGGCAACAGCCCGGATTGCGACGGCTACGAAGTCGAGCAGGGCAAGTTCCGGATCAAGGGGTATGACGGCCCGACCATCGAGTGCGACAAGTGCGGCAGTGAAATGCAGCTGAAGTCCGGCCGTTTCGGCAAGTACTTCGGATGTACCAACAGCGAGTGCAAGAACACCCGCAAGCTGCTCAGAAGCGGAGAGGTGGCACCGCCCAAGATGGACCCGATCCCCATGCCTGAGCTTGCCTGCCAGAAGGTCGAGGATCACTACGTGCTGCGCGATGGCGCCAGCGGCTTGTTCCTTGCCGCCAGCAAGTTCCCCAAGAATCGCGAGACACGACCACCGCTGGTGGCCGAGCTCAAGTCGCACGCCAAGGAGCTCCCCGAGAAATACCACTATCTGCTCGATGCGCCGAGCGAGGACCCGGATGGCCGCCCGGCGCAGATCCGCTATTCGCGCAAGGCCAAGGAGCAGTTCGTGATGACCGATGAAGAGGGCAAGGCCACTGGCTGGAAGGCGACCTTCGACAACGGCAAGTGGCATGTGGAGGACAAGCGCAAGTGACGCCGCGATCGCGTACCAATCAGTTGCTCTACCAGGCTGAGCTTTTGCTCAACACGCCTGCAGGCAACGATGAGCATGCCGAGGCACGCCGCATGGCCGGCGAGGAGGGCGCTTTGGCGCTTGCCGAGCTGGCGCTGGAATCCCTGCTGCGCGAGGTCACGGAGCATGCTCTGCTGGGCAGTCATGACTGGCGCGAACTGCTGGGACCACAAGGGGCGGGGATCGCTGAATTGCAGCGGCTGCGTGAGCTTGCACAGCGCCCCGACAGCTGGCTGGGTTGGCTTATCGTCAAGCTGGACGCCTTGCACGGCAGCGATGGCGCCGCGCGCCTGAGCCGGGGTGGCGTTCAGGGATTGATCGCCGTTGGCAGCGGTGCTGCGCTTGCCGAGGAGCTCGCGTGGTGCCTTGCTGACGCGAAGCGAGACATCGCGTCACTGCGCGAGACCAGCGAAGAGTGGTGAGCGAGAGTCGCACGGGTCATGACGCTGGCAACGCTAGCCGGCTGGCGATTCTCGTCGATGTCCAGAACGTCTATTACACCACCCGCGAAGCGTTTGGTCGCCATTTCGACTACCACGCCTTCTGGGCACGCTTCACACCGGGAAGCCAACTCATCGCCGCCAACGCCTATGCGGTGGATCGGGGCGATCCGCGTCAGCAACAGTTCCAGAATATCCTGCGTGGGATTGGCTTCAGGGTGAAGCTGAAACCCTTCATCCAGCGCCGCGACGGTTCCGCCAAGGGCGACTGGGATGTTGGCATCACCGTGGATGCGATGGAGCTCGCGCCTTCGATCGACCATCTGGTACTGGCCTCCGGTGATGGCGATTTCGACCTGCTGGTCCACTACCTGCGTGAACGTTTCGACCTGAAGGTCACGGTGGTCGGTGTCGAGCGGCTGACCGCCGATTCGTTGATTCGCGCCGCCAGTGACTTCGTTCCCGTCGACCCCTCGCTGTTGCGATAGCGCTCCAGTCCCGATGTTGCCATCAGGGTGCCCGGCACTCGTTTGATTACCTGTCCTTGATGTACATCAAGCGCAGTGAGGCTGGCTTGACTACGATGAAGACAGTTGCCGAGACGTTGTCGAGGAGAGAGCCATGACCGACCAGATTCTGTCACCCAAGATGCTCGGTTACTGGACGGATGACCAGATTCGCGAGGTGCCGGAGGATTCCGGCGTCTATTGTGTCTACCGCGCCGCCCGAGACCCCGAAACGGGGGAGATGGCGGTACAGGAGCTGCTCAGGGTCGGCGAGCATCGCAACGCCCGTCACGGCATTCGCAACGACGAAACTCGCGAGAAGTGGCTGGCATTCATCCAGCCCGATGAGGCGCTCTGGTATGCGGTGGGCTTGTGCGGGCCGGCGAACCGGGAGCGGCTGGCGGCGGCCTTGATCAACGCCCACAAGCCGCGCTTCAACAGCAAGAGCGAGTTTCTCGAGCGTTTCCCCTTCGATGAGACCACCGTGCATGTCTACGGCCGCAAGGACAAGCTGCAGAGTATCTTCACGGTGCAACGCCGCGAGTGACGACGCAGGTTCGTCGCGCCATCGCCCGGGTATGGCCGGCAAGCCGTTGACCGGGAGGGTGACGTCGTGTCGACCGTCGCGCTGACTTTCTTTGGCCCGTGTCGCGGGCGCCCCATAACCGGTACAATCGGCACCCATTTTCACCTCCTTACCGGTCTCTCATCTTGATCTCCACCGCCAATATCACCATGCAGTTCGGGGCCAAGCCCCTGTTCGAGAATGTCTCCATCAAGTTCGGCAATGGCCACCGCTACGGGCTGATCGGCGCCAACGGGTGCGGCAAATCCACCTTCATGAAGATTCTCGGCGGCGACCTCGACCCGTCATCGGGTCAGGTCATGGTCGAATCCGGGGCGCGGCTTGGCAAGCTGCGCCAGGATCAGTTTGCCTTCGAGGAGATGCGGGTCATCGATACGGTGATCATGGGCAACCGCGAACTATGGGAAGTGGCCGCGGAGCGCGAGCGGATCTATTCGCTGCCGGAGATGAGCGAGGCCGATGGCATGGCGGTGGCCGACCTGGAAGTGCGCTTCGCGGAACTCGACGGCTATACCGCCGAGTCACGCGCCGGCGAGTTGCTGCTGGGCCTGGGTATCCCGCTGTCTCAGCACACCGGGCCGATGAGCGAAGTGGCACCGGGCTGGAAGCTGCGCGTGCTGCTTGCCCAGGCACTGTTTGCCGACCCCGACGTCCTGCTGCTCGACGAGCCTACCAACCATCTGGATATCAACACCATCCGCTGGCTGGAGGGGATGCTCACCGCGCGTAACAGCACCATGATCATCATCTCCCACGACCGCCACTTCCTGAACAGTGTCTGTACCCACATGGCTGACCTGGACTACGGCGAGATCACTCTATTCCCGGGCAACTATGACGACTACATGACGGCCGCCACCGCGGTGCGTGAGCGCCAGCATGCCGATAATGCCAAAAAGAAGGCGCAGATCGCCGAACTGCAGGCTTTCGTCAGCCGCTTCTCGGCCAACGCCTCCAAGGCCAAGCAGGCCACCTCGCGCGCCCGGCAGATCGATAAGATCAAGCTCGAGGACATCAAGCCGTCGAGCCGCGTCAGTCCGTTCATCCGCTTCGAGCAAGCGCGCAAGATTCACCGTAACGCTGTCAACGTGGAAGGCCTGACCAAGGGCTTCGGCGATGAATTGCCGCTGTTCAAGGGGCTTGGCATGACTGTCGAGGCCGGCGAGCGGATCGCCATCATCGGCCCCAACGGTATCGGCAAGACCACCTTGCTCAGGACCCTGGCCGGTGAACTTGCCCCCGACGCGGGTAGCGTGAAGTGGACCGACAGTGCCGATCTCGGCATGTATGCCCAGGATCACTCCGACGACTTCGCCAATGACGCGACGCTCTACGAGTGGATGGCGCAGTGGACCGACGGTGGCGAGCAGGTGATTCGGGGGGCGCTTGGCCGCATGCTGTTCTCGAGCGACGACATCGGCAAGTCGGTGAAGGTGATCTCGGGGGGAGAGCAGGGCCGCATGCTGTTCGGCAAGTTGACACTGACGCGCCCCAATGTGCTGCTGATGGACGAGCCCACCAACCATCTGGACATGGAATCCATCGAGTCGCTCAACCTGGCGCTTGTGAACTACCCGGGCACGCTGATCTTCGTCAGCCACGACCGCGAGTTCGTCGCGTCGCTGGCCACCCGGATCCTCGACATGCGTGATGAGGGCGTGGTCGATTTCAGCGGTAGCTATGATGACTACCTGCGCAGTCAGGGGCTGTTCGGTTGACATCAGTCTGATGACGATGGACGGCCTGCACCGGCAATCGCTGCAGGCCGTTGGCTACATGGCTGGTCGATGCTGCACAGCTCGGCTAGGGTGATGAGGTCTAGTGGCGATTCCGCCATCCCCTGATCACGCAAGGACGCCGATGCATTGGATCAAGTTCCTGCACATCGTGGCGCTGGTCTGCTGGTGTGCCGCACTGCTTTATCTCCCGGCACTGTTGCATCAGCGAGCCCGCGCGGCCAGTGCGAATCCAGCCGGTGGGGTTCTCGATGTGCGGGTGCTTCCTCGTCTGCTTTACATCGCTCTGGCCACGCCGGCCGCGCTTGTCGCCATCATGTCCGGGAGCGTGCTGTTTCTTGTCCAGGGGCTGACGGGAGGCTGGTTGGTGCTCAAGCTGTTGGCGGTGTGTGGGATGGTACTCTCCCACGCTGGTTGCGGCTGGTTGGTGATGAGGCTCGAAGAGGGGGAGGCGCGCAAGGTCGCGACAGGCGCTCTGTTGTGCGGTGGCCTGGCGGGCATCTGCATGTTCGTGGTGGTGGTGCTGGTACTTGCCAAACCGGTGTCATGAGTATCTTTCTGATCAGGAGCCGCTGGATGCCAGGTCGCTGGAACACACGACACGATGATCACCTTGTTGGCCATTGCCTTGTGGCGATGTCAGTCATCGAGCTCCACCCCGACAGCGTGTTCGTAGACCAACTGGCCACCCAGCCATCCCGCCAGGGCGATCATGGCAGCAGTCGAAAGCGACAGGGTAAGCCCCCACGGCAGCAGGGCTTCATCGAGCAGCCGCCACAGCCAGTTCAGCGACGCCATCGAAAGCATTACGACCGCCACCATGGCATGGGTCCAGGCGGTCACCAACCGACGAATTCCCCTCACGGTGACCAGGTCGACGATGCCGGCGAGACTGGCCAGCCAGCCACCGATCGCACCCACTCCCGCAAGCCACATCGATGCGCGTGTCCAGAACGGGTCGCCGGTGTACAAAAAACCCAGATCGCTTGCCACGAGGCCAAGCAGCGCAGCCACCGGAAAATGAATCATCACCGGATGCAGGGGGTGCCCGGCGAAGGCGGCACGGCTGCGGATCGAGCGCTGGAGGGGTTTAGGCATCCTGGGTTCCCGAAGGGTGGTGGAGGGACCTTTTGCATTCAACGCGCCCAGCGCCGACGGGTCAACCGGGCAGCCCTGCAAGCCGCGCTCCCGCTGGCGCTGCTGATGCTTGCGGGTTGCTCGGGGGATCGTTCGATACTCGATCCAGCCGGTCCCGCGGCACGTGATGTGGCCTGGCTGTGGTGGGCCATGCTGAGCGGATTCGGGCTGGTGTTCGTCGCCGTGGTAGTGGCTTGGTTGGCGGCCTTTCGACCACGCGCCCATGTTGAGCGGAGTCCCGCCGAGGAGCGCCGTTTCTCATTGCGCTGGATTCTGGGCGGCGGCATTGTGCTGCCCGGCGTCAGCATCCTTGCGCTGCTGGTGTTCGGGGTTCCCACAGGTCAACGAATGCTGCCGGTGACGCTTCCAGGCGAAACTCCCCCTCAGGTCATCGAGGTGGTGGGCCATCAGTGGTGGTGGGAAATTCGCTACCCGGGAGAGCAAGGCGACGTGGTGACCGCCAACCATCTGGTGATGCCCGCCGGAGAACCCGTGGAATTCCATGTCACCAGTGCCGATGTGATTCATGCGTTCTGGGTGCCCCGTCTTGGGGGCAAGATCGACATGCTCCCCGGGCGGACCAACCGCATCAGGCTCGAAGCCGACGAGCCGGGTGTTTTCGGCGCCCAGTGCGCCGAATTCTGTGGTGTTCAACACACGCATATGCATCTGCATGTCGAGGCGCTGCCGCGCGAGGAGTACGAGGTATGGCTGGATGCCCGGCGCTCACCGCTTCCAGAGGATGAGGCACATGCCCAAGCTCGCCAGGACTTCATCCAGCACTGCGCCGGTTGCCATCGTGTCGCTGGGCTTAGTGATGGCGAGCGTGGCCCGGACCTTTCGGATATCGGCAGTCGCGCGACCCTTGGGGCGGGGGTGATGGCCATGGAGGAGGGCGCCATCGCCAGGTGGCTTGCCACACATCAATCGTTGAAGCCGGGCAATCGCATGCCATCCCATGATGACCTCGAAGACGAGACGCTTGAGCGGCTCGGCGCTTGGCTCGAGAACTTGACACCATGAACGAGACTTCTCAAAGCCACGCATCAAGCAAGGCTGACTTGTTGCATCGCGAACTGGAACTGGCCTGGGGAAGCCCGGCCGGTTTGCGCGGCATGCTGACCGTGGTCAATCACGGCACGCTGGGGCTTCGCTTCATGGTCACGGGGCTCGTCTTCTTCCTGCTTGGCGGTGTGCTGGCGATGCTGGTGCGCACCCAGCTGGCCTTCCCGGACCAGGACTTCATGTCGCCCGACGTCTACAGCCAGGTCACCACCATGCATGGCACGGTGATGATGTTCCTGTTCGCCATTCCGGTACTCGAAGGACTTGCGATCTACCTGATTCCCAAGATGATTGGCACGCGTGACCTGGCCTGCCCCAGGCTGACCGCATTCGGCTATTGGTGCTATCTGTTCGGTGGCATCATCCTGTTCTCGAGCCTGCTGCTGGACATGGCGCCCGACAGCGGCTGGTTCATGTACACCCCGTTGAGCAGCGGCGAGTACTCTCCCGGATCGGGCTCGGACTTCTGGTTGCTGGGCATCACGTTCGTCGAGATATCGGCGCTCTCGGCGGGTGTGGAACTGACCGTCTCGATACTCCGGACCCGAGCATCGGGAATGGCGCTGCACCGCATGCCATTGTTTGCCTGGTATATCCTGGCCATGGCACTGATGATCGTGGTGGGCTTTCCGCCGCTGATCCTTGGCAGCGTGCTGCTGGAGCTCGAACGTGCCGTGGGCATGCCGTTCTTCGCCGTGGCGGGAGGCGGCGACCCTGTCTTGTGGCAGCACTTGTTCTGGCTGTTCGGCCATCCGGAGGTCTACATCATCTTCCTGCCGGCGGCGGGTATCGTCTCGACGCTGATTCCGGTATTCGCCGGACGTCCCATGGTGGGGTATGGCTGGATCGTCGCCTCCATCCTGATCACCGGCTTCATCAGCTTCGGGTTGTGGGTGCATCACATGTTCACGGTAGGCATCCCCCAACTGGCCCAGGCATTCTTTTCGGCGGCCAGCATGCTGGTGGCGGTTCCCACGGCGATCCAGGTGTTCGTGTGGTTAACGACACTATGGTTGGGACGCCCACGCATGACCCTGCCGATGCTGTGGGTGCTAGGGTTCCTGGTGATCTTCGTTTGCGGTGGGCTTACCGGGGTGATGCTGGCGCTGGTGCCATTCAATTGGCAAGTGCACGACACTCACTTCGTGGTCGCGCATATGCATTACGTGCTGGTGGGGGGCATGTTCTTTCCGCTGATGGCCGGGCTTTACTACTGGTTGCCGTTGGTCACGGGGCGGATGCCCTCGGAGTCACTAGGGCGCCTGGGCTTCTGGCTGACCTTCAGCGGCTTCAATCTGACGTTTCTGATCATGCACTGGACCGGTCTTCTCGGCATGCCCAGGCGGATCGCCAGCTATGAGTCGGCGATGGGTTGGGATATCTACAACCTGATTTCCTCGGTGGGTGGCTTCATGATGTCGGCGGGCATTGCCGTGGTGTTGCTGGACCTGGCCTTGCATGGACGCTTCGGACGTCTGGCTCCGCGCAATCCCTGGTGTGCCGATACCCTGGAGTGGGCCGTGGCGACACCACCCACAAGCTATACCTTTGCAAGCCTGCCGCAGGTGACCTCGCGCCACCCATTGTGGGAGTTTCCGCAACTTGGCGAGAGCATTCGCCTTGGCGAACATGAGCGGGCCGGCGCCCCACATGGCCGACGTGAACTGCTCGGTACCGACCCACTGACCGGTCGAGTCAGGGAGATCATCCACTTGCCCGGCAACAGTGTCTGGCCACTGGCCGCGGCGCTTGTGCTGGCGGTGGTCTGCATAAGCTTGCTGGTTCGTCTCTATCCGTTGGCATTGGTGGCTTTCGTGGTGGCGGCCTGTATGCTGCTGCGCTGGTCCTGGGAAAATGGTGCTCATGCATCGGCCACACCGCTGGGAGACAACGAGCCCAGCGACCCCGCCTTGCACTCGCGCACACCGGATGGCCCGGGGCGATGGACCATGGGCGTGGCGTTGCTGGCGGATGGTGCCTTTTTCCTGTCGCTGCTGTTCGGTTGGTGCTACCTGTGGACCGTGTCGCCACAGTGGCGGATGCCGGATGTCTCACCGCTGTCGCTACCCATGATGATCGCCTCGGGGCTTGCGCTCACGCTCGCCGCCAGTTGGCTTGGGCGCCGTTGCCGGGCAATTGTCGCCGGCCGCGAGGAGGGGCTGGCGCGTGCTTTCGCCGGCATCGCGGCGCTTGGTGGCGTGCATCTGCTGCTGCTATTGACCCTGGCCGTTCAGGCCGCCCTTGCCCCGACCGATTCCGCCCATGACGCGGTGCTGTGGGTCGGCCTTGCCTACCTGCTGGTCCATGCCACGCTGGCCACCGTGTTGATGCTGCTTCAGGCCCGGCGTGCCGCATTGGGACTGGTGAGCGCGCGACTGCCCTTCGAGCCGGGCGTGGTGTTGCTGTTCTGGCGCTACCATACAGGCGCTTACTGGATACTGGTCGCGGCGATTGGGGTCCTGCCTCGAGTGCTGGGAGCGAATGCATGAGCACACCGCGCCGTTGGCCCGCTCCCAGTCATCCATTGCAGTTGATACTAGGGCTGAGCCTCTGGAGCCTGTGGTTCGTGGTGCTGTATGGCGGCCTGTCGGTGGCCTGTGAAATGGCGCCACCAGAGCCCTCACGAGGCGTTTTCACCGCGCATAATGCCACGCTGGGCCTGTTGTCGTTGGCAACGCTTGGCCTGTTGCTGTGGCTTGCTTGGTCATGTCTGTCAGCATCCCGGCGGCAGGAGGGGGTGGCTTGCTACCTATCAATGGTCTCGGCGGGGTTGCATCTGTTCTCGGGAGGAGGCGTGGTGGTGGTGGGGCTGCCCTTGCTCATGCTGCCGCCGTGTCTGTGATCGGGAGGGCATGATGCCATCTGTGTCTGCAGCCATGTCCACCCGTGTGGGAGCTTCGAACCACCGGGGACATGACATGCTCTACAGCGTGGAGGGCATGTGGTGCCAGGGGTGTGCCTGGGTGATCGAACGGCGGCTCGCGAGGTTGCCAGGTGTGGAGGATGTCGGGGTCGACCATGGCGGTGCCTTGCTGTGGGTGGCGGGCGACCCGGGGGTGATCCGTATCGAGTCGTTGGGAGCCGAGCTGCGCAAGCTGGGCTACCAGTTGTTGCCGCTCGACGGGGCCGCTGATGCCCGTGGGCGACTGGAGAGCGAGAGCCGCCGATTGGCTGGGCGGTTGCTGGTGGCGGCGCTATTCGGCATGTGGACCATGCTGGCCTCGTTGGTGATCTATGCCGGAGCGATGCCCGAGCCGCGTTACGAATACGTCCTGGCATGGATTTCCGGGGCGTTCTCATTGCCGGTGGTGGTGCATGCGGGGTTTCCGTTCTACCTGGCGGCGTGGCGGGGATTGAAGGGCGGGCATGCGGGTATGGACCTGCTCGTCACCCTGGGGGTCGCCAGTGCCATGGCGGTGTCGGTCTGGCTGCTTCTGCAAGGGGTCTCGGATGTCTATTTCGACACGGCGGTGATGTTGGTTCTTTTACTGCTCGCTGGACGCTGGGTGGAAATACTCGCGCGATACCGGGGATTGCGCGCGCTCGAGTCGCTGGTTCCTGAACGCGATGTCGTGCGCTGCGTTCGGGATGGCGAAATATGCGAGCTTCCCCCGGCCGATGTGGCAGTAGGTGATTGCATCGAAGTGGCGACGGGAGAGCGGCTTCCGCTTGATGGTCGCTTGCTTGATGACTCGGCACGTCTCGACCTGTCGCCACTGACCGGCGAAAGTCGCCCGGTGGTGGTGACCCGTGGCGAAAGCCTGGCGGCGGCAAGCCGTAACCTTGGAGAGGCGCTGAGGCTTGTGGTCACCGCGCCGCTGGGAGAGTGTCGAATGGATGACCTCTATCGGGACATGCAGCGCCAGCGCGCGACCAAGGGAGAGCTTCGGCGAGCCGCTGACAGGTTTGCTGCCTGGTTGTCACCGCTTGCCCTGGTGTTGGCTCTGGCGACATTGTGGATGTCGCTGCTCGTTGGCCTCGAGGTCGAGGACGCACTGGTGCGAGCGTTGTCGGTTCTGGTGGTGGCATGTCCTTGTGCGGTGGGGCTTGCCGTGCCACTGGCGAGCCTTGCGGGGAGTGCACGGGCCTTGGCTTGCGGTGTGGCGTTTCGTGACACGCGGGCACTTGAAATCGCGGGGCAAGCGCGAGCAGTGGCCTTCGACAAGACCGGTACCTTGACGCTTGGGGACCTGAAAGTCTGCGCCAGTCATACCGTGCAGGGTGTCTGCGAGGATGAGCTCGTCACGCTTGCTGCGCTGGCCGGGGAGCGCAGTGAGCACCCGCTGGACCTGGCGATTCGCCGTCATGCCGAAGGGCGTGATGCACTACCGTGGGAAGCGCCATGTCGCTTCGAGGAACACCCCGGCAAAGGACGGGTCGTCTGGTGTCAGGGTGCCGGATGGGAAGCACAGCGATGTCTGCAGGTCGGCAGTCGTGATTGGTTGCAATCCTGTGGTGTGCTGATGACAGATGAGCCCACGCAGTGGCCGCTGGCGAGTCGCGTGGACGTGGCGCGTGATGGTCAATGGCTTGGCTGCCTGTGGTTGCAGGATACCCCGCATCCTTCGGCGGCTGGCTTGATCAACGAACTACGCCAATCTGGGCGAGATGTTGCATTGATCAGCGGCGACCGCGCCCCGCTTCTGATGCAGCTTGCCACTCAACTCGGTCTCCCGGGGAACTGCTGTTTTGCCGGTCGCACGCCGGAGCAGAAGCAGCAACTGGTTGCCGCCTTGCCGAGACCTTCGGTATTCGTGGGCGATGGCATCAACGACGCGCCTGCACTGGCGGTGGCCTCGGTTGGCATTGCCCCGCTCGGAGCAAGCCAGGCCGCCAGGGACGCGGCGGGCGTGCATCTGCTTCGATCCGGACCGGGCGGGGTACATGAGGCGCTTGAGATCGCGCGCCTGACCCGCAGAACAATGCGGCAGAACCTTTTTTTTTCAGCGATCTACAATATGCTGGCGCTTGGCCTTGTGGTGTGGATACCCGTGCCGCCGCTCGCCGCGATACTTGCCATGCTGGCAAGCTCCCTTTCGGTGATTGCCAATGCCGCGCGGTTGACACTGCCCTCTACCGCCGCAGATGGGCATGCAGAGCGATAGATGGGCAAGGCAATAATAGGGCAAGGCAACAACAGGGCAAGCAACAAGAGGGCGCTTAGGCGCTAAATGGGCTCCAACCCGGGTGGCCCAGTCGTGGAGGAAACCATGTCCGTTGATATCCCGCACCAACGCAACGCAAGGCTGCTGCGTCGTCTCATGCCACTGCTGGACTCACCGCCAGAGGCGGACGAAGAGCTCGAGGCGCATGCCCTGATCGACGACGCCCTGCAGGCGCGTGCCACCGACATCCATCTCGACCCTAATCAGGATGGCCTGCGAATTCGCCTGCGTATCGATGGCCGCGTGATCGAGGCGTTGCTTGTCGATGTCGCCATCGGCAGCCGTTTGGTCAACCAGTTCAAAGTGCTTGCCAGGCTGAATCCGGTCCCTTCACTGGTGGTGGCCGAGGGCAGTTTCAGTTGGCCGCCCCCTGACGAGCCGGACTTGCAGGATAGCCCCTCCGGCGATGCGCAAGAGGAGACCTTCCTGCGCGTTACCTCGGTGGGCTGTGTCGGTGGCGAAAAACTGGCGATTCGGTTTCTCTCACCGCCTGCGACCTTTCAGGACACCCTGTCGCTGGGGCTTGGTGAACAGGGTGCCCGCGGCATCCGTCGCTGGATGGATGCAACAGGCGGGATGCTGCTGGTCGCCGGCCCCACTGGCGCTGGCAAGACCACTACACTGTATACCTTGCTCAATCAGCTCAGGCTCACCGATAGCCATGTGATCACCCTCGAGGATCCGGTCGAATACGAGATTCCCGGTATCAACCAGATTCAGGTCGATGAGCAGAACGGTCTGGACTTCGCCAACGGAACGCGGACCATGCTTCGCCTCGATCCCGATTATGTGCTGATCGGCGAGATTCGTGCTCCTGAATCGGCGCGGGCGGCGCTCAATGTCGCGGGTAGTGGACGCTCGTTGATGGGTACCTTGCACAGTCGTGATGCGGTTGGTGTGGTCTCCTCGCTCCGCCATCTCGGGCTTGGCGATGCCGAGATCAGCGCTAACCTGGGACTGGTGGTGGCCCAGCGACTGGTCAGGCGGCTATGCGAGCATTGTCGCGAACTCCAGGCGCTGCCTGGTCAGGATGCACAGTGGCTTGAGGCAATCGACATAGACTTGCCGCGCAGCACCTGGGAGCCGGTTGGATGTGATCATTGCGATGGCTTGGGCTACCGTGGTCGTGTCGGTGTGTTCGAGATATGGCAGCCGATTCCCGATGATCACGCGCGTATCCTCAACCATGCCGATGAGGCTCAGTTGCGGCGCGCGCTCATCGAGCGGGGAGAGACCTTGATGTTTGCCGATGGCCTTGCCAAGGCCGCCGAAGGGGTGACATCGTTGCGTGAAGTGCTGCGCATGGGGGCAATTCTTCCTGGATGAGTTCCAAGGTGCGGTACGATGAACGAGAAAAGCTGACTCAGGTCGCTTACTCGCGCTATAAATGCTCGAATTCAGCCGCTGGCCGACCGATCAGCAAGGTATAGTCCATTGACGAGAATCACTCGATGACACAGCTTTCTCGCCGTCGTTTCACCTTGATGGCGCTCGGCGCACCTCTGGCGTTGCTTGCCGCGCCAGCAGCCCACGCCAACCTGATGGAATCGCTGCTCTCCAGAGCCCACGTGCCTCGACATGATAATGAACTGTGGGTGCTGATCGAGGACCGCGAGTCAGTGCTCACGGTGTTTCGCGGCAACCGCCAGATCGAGCGATTCGCGCCGATTTCCCTTGGTCGTGGTGGAGCGAAGGCCGAGCGACTGAGTGGCAGTAACGTCACACCGCTCGGTGAGTTTCGCGTCAACCGTTTCAATCATGAGAGTGACTGGCATATCTTCATTGGCCTGGATTACCCCACCCCGACCCACGCGCGCATGGCGTTGGAATCCGGGGTCTTTGATCAGCGCGACTATGACGACTACTTCGCGTACTATCGACGCCACGGCTACCCCCCACAGCAGACCGTGCTGGGTGGTTTCATTGGCGTACATGGCGTGGGAAAGGGAGATCCCGAGGTCCATAGTCAATTCCACTGGACCCAGGGGTGTGTGGCGGTGACAGATGTTCAGATCGAGCGCCTTGCGGAGTTGATCGGCATTGGCACTCGCGTCGTGATCCGCTAGGCTCATACATGCGCTAGGGATTTTGAAAGCTATGGACAAGCGCCGTCTTGTATAATAAAACAGCGTTTGGCTCCAGTGCTAAAGCAGCACATAGTCGCTGCAACAGAGCCTGCATGTGCAGGAAGCCTGACCTTCAGGCAACACCAACGCAGTACCAAGGAAGACTCAAGGAGAACACCATGACTCTGAAGACCACCCTGAAGCTGACCGCCGCCGCTGCTTCCCTGGCCATCCTGGCTGGTTGTGCGTCCAACAGCGCGCTGGAAGAAGTTCGCATGACCGCTGAGTCTGCACAGGCAGACGCCGCGGAAGCCCGCAGCATCGCTGTTCAGGCCCAGAACACCGCCAACCAGGCACAGCGCGACGCCCAGGCGGCTCTGCAGATGTCCGAGCAGAACCGTGACGAGATGAACCGCATGTTCGAGCGCTCCATGCAGAAGTAATTCTGCTGGTGCGCTGTCATCACCTACGGGTGATGGCGGTTCTGCAAGATGAGAAAACCCCGCCACGGCGGGGTTTTCTCATGTTTGCCGGGCGAGTGGTGAACCTCGACCGATCTCGAGCCCAACCGATCTCGTGCCTACCCGAAAAGGGAAGGCACGAGAGAAGGCAAGAAAGCGTGGCACGCCTGATTCGGCATGGTCTCGCCTACCTTCAGCGGGAACTGACCTGCAATTCGCTGAACAGGCCGTGCGGGTCAGCCTGCTTGTCATCAGGCGTCGGCGTGGGTTCTTCGCTTGCCGTTTGCAACAGTGAGACGATCATCCCGTCGGGTGCCTCCACCACATCACGCAGGCGCGCGTAGTCGACGGGTGGCTGCTCCTCACCGAAAGCCTGGGTGACTACCTCGATGGCATTGAGAATCGGCTCGAAGGTGCCTTGGTTTTCCTCGAGTTGCGGGAATGATTGGGCATAGAGCACGCCATCCTCCGACCAGCCGGCCTTGAACGGTTGATCGAGGATATTCACCTGGGTGCCGCTGGGTACGCGATCGTAGAGTGATTCAATGTCTTCCGGGAACATGCGAATGCAACCTCGACTGGCGCGCATGCCGACGCCTTCAGGCTTGTTGGTGCCATGGATCAGGTAGCTAGGCAGACCGAGCAGGATGGCATGGCTGCCCAGCGGATTGTCGGGACCTGGCGGGACCACTGACGGGGCGGGCTCGCCGCGTGCGGCGGCTTCCTCGCGCATGGAGCGCGGTGGAGACCAGTGTGGATCCTTGACCTTGATCGTGGTGCGGGTGAGCCCGACCGGGGTCGAGAAGCCGTCACGCCCCACACTGATCGGGTAGGTCTCGACGATGCCCTCGGCGGAGTAGTAGTAGAGGCGCAGTTCCGAGAGGTTGATGACGATGCCCTCGCGGGGCGCATCCGGAAGGATGTGCTGATTGGGGACGTTGACCTCGGTGCCGGCGAATGGCGCCCAGATACTGACCTCGGGGTTGGCCATGCGAATGGCTTCGTAGCCCACATTGTGCCGCCTGGCGATATCCACCAGGGTGTCGCCTTCCTCCACAGTGACGGTGTAGCTCTCGCCAATCACGTTGCCCAGCTCGGGCAGTGCGAAGTGGCCGCGAGGCAATTCCTCAGGCGTATCCTCGGCATGGGCCATGGCCGAAAAACAGCCAGCCGTCAGGGCGGCTGCAAGGCCCCAGGCAGCGATACCCGACACCAACGGGTGGTTGCGTCGTGATGATGTCTTTGACGTTTTCATTGCTCTACTCAAGGGTCCACGCTCTCTAATTCGTGGCAACGCGGTGCATTGCCTGGGCGCGCGGGAAATCCTTGCCGCGACGCCGGATATCAATTTGGCGATGAGGTCATGTCTGACAGTATAGATTGCCCTGTGGCAACGCAGTGCGCCACTGTTTTAAGTGGGCGTCGGCCGGGGTAATTGCCACAACGGTCTCACGCCGCCTCGGCCTTGCGATTCAACAGGCCAAGCAACTGTTCCAGGGTATGAAAACGCGCCTCGGCGTTGTCCATGGCGGCATCGAAACGCAAGGTATCGGCGCCGTCGAGTCGATAATGGCGCGGGTCCTTCTGAATCAGCTCGACCAGGGTCAGCGGATCGACATTGGTCTGGCTACCGAAAATCACCCGGCCGCGTTCCGGGCCGGCTTCAAGGCGCGTGATGCCCAGCGCTTCGGCGCGTTGACGCAGCCGCGTCTGGCGGATCAGCGTCTTGACAGGCGCGGGCAGCAGGCCGAAGCGGTCGATCATCTCGACCTGCAGTTCCTTGAGCTCGGCGTCATTGGCGGCGCTGGCGATGCGCTTGTACATCACCAGGCGTTGCTGGACATCGTGCAGGTAGTCATCGGGAATCAGCGCGGGAAGGTTCAGGCTGATCTCGACGCCCTGGTCGAGAGGCGCTTCGATATTCGGCGTCTTGCCGGCACGAATCGCTGCCACCGCACGGTCGAGCATCTCCATGTAGAGCCCATAGCCGATCGCTTCCATCTGTCCGCTCTGTTCCTCACCGAGCAATTCGCCTGCGCCACGAATCTCCATGTCGTGACTGGCCAGGGTAAAGCCGGCACCCAGCGCATCAGCCCCCGCGATGGCCTCGAGGCGCTTGACGGCATCTCGGGTCATGACGCGTGGCGGCGGGGCGAGCAGGTAGGCATAGGCCTGGTGGTGGCTGCGCCCGACTCGGCCGCGAAGCTGGTGCAGTTGGGCAAGGCCGAACTTGTCGGCTCGCTCGATGATGATGGTATTGGCGCTCGGCACGTCGATGCCGGTCTCGATGATGGTGGAACACACCAGCACGTTGAAGCGCTTGTGGTAGAAATCGGACATGACGCGTTCGAGGGAGCGTTCCGGCAATTGCCCATGGGCGACCCCGACCCGCGCCTCGGGCACCAGCTCGCGAATCTTTTCCGCGGCGCTTTCGATGGTCTTGACCTCGTTGTGCAGCAGGTAGACCTGGCCGCCACGCAGTATCTCACGTAGCAGCGCTTCCTTGATGATGGCCTCGTCGCGTTGTTGCACGAAGGTTTTCACCGACAGGCGACGGGCGGGTGGGGTGGCGATGATCGACAGGTCACGGATGCCGCTCATGGCCATGTTGAGGGTGCGGGGAATAGGCGTGGCGGTCATGGTCAGGATGTCCACTTCCGCTCGCAGGCTCTTCAGACGCTCTTTCTGGGCGACGCCGAAGCGGTGCTCCTCGTCGATGATCAGCAGGCCCATGTTGGGCAATTTCATCGATTTCGACAGCAGCTTGTGGGTGCCGATGACGATATCGGCCTGGCCATTTTCGATACGCTTGAGCGCGGCGGCCTGGCCCTTGCCCTCGGTGAAACGCGAGATCAGCTCGATGTTGACCGCGGTATCGGCGAAGCGGTCGCGAAAGTTCTCGAAGTGCTGGCGGGCGAGCAGGGTGGTGGGCACCAGCACCACGACCTGGCGACCTGAATGCACGGCGAGGAAGGCGGCGCGCATGGCCACTTCGGTCTTGCCAAAGCCCACATCGCCACATACCACCCGGTCCATGGGCCGCTGCGCGGTCATGTCCTCGATCACCGCGGTGATGGCAGCATGCTGGTCAGGCGTTTCCTCGAAGGGGAAGTTGGCGGCGAAACGCGCGTACTCGGCATCCGGTTCGGCACAGGCAAACCCCTGGCGGGCCTCACGACGGGCGTAGATGTCGAGCAGTTCGGCGGCGGTGTCGCGGATCTTCTCGGCGGCCCGGCGGCGGGCCTTTTCCCATTGCTCCGAGCCAAGACGGTTGAGCGGTGCCAATTCATCGTCGGCGCCGGCGTAGCGGGAGATCAGGTGCAGGCTATCCACCGGCACATAGAGCCGTGCCCCTTCAGCATACTCGAGGGTCACGAACTCCGCGGCCTGACCACCGGCTTCGAGGGTTTCGAGCCCGCGATATCGCCCGACCCCATGCGCCTGGTGCACCACCGGTGCGCCAGGTCGCAATTCAGAGAGGTGGCGGACAGCCAGCTCACCCGCATCGGTGGCCTTTTCGCGGCGTCGGCTCTGGCGGACCACCCCCCCGTAGAGTTCCGCCTCGCTGATTACCGCAAGGCCCGGTTCGTTCAGCCACAGCCCGGCATCTAGCTCGCCTTCAGTGATGGCTGTGGCCGCATCGCTTGCGAGAAAGGCCGAGAAGCCGTCGCTGTGGCGCAGGCCGAGATGCAGTGGGGCGAGGGCTTCCTCCAGGGCCTCGCGACGCCCGCGTGATTCCGCCACGAAGAGTATCCGGATGCCCGGTTGCTGTTCGATGAACGATGCTAGCGGTGCCAGCGGTTCCTTGGCGCGCGCGTTGATGCCCACCTGGGGCGGAGGCTGGGTCAAGGGCGTTGCGGCGTGCTTGTGATCGGCATCATCGGTCAGCTCCACGCGCGGGTGGCGCTTGATGGCCGCGAACACTTCCGCCACCGGCACAAAGGCGCTGTGTGGCGGCAAGAGCGGACGCGTAGGGTCTACGCCGAGATTGTCAAAGCGTGCCTCGATGGCTGTCCAGTGGTGCTCGGCGGCCTGGAATACGTCGGGAAGCAGGGCGACACGAGTGCCTTTGGCGAGGTGTTCGAACAGTGTCGCAGTCTCTTCGAAGAACAGAGGCAGGTATTGCTCGAGCCCGGGGGAGGGAATGCCCTTCAAGGCATCCACGTAGAGTGGGCACTGACGCGGGTCGACATCGAACAGCGTCTCGAAGCCTTCCCGGAAACAGGCGATGGCACTGCGCGACAGCGAGTACTCGTGGGCGGGCAGCAGCTCGATGGCCTCGACCTTGTCCTTGTCCTGGCTGCGCTGTGTGTCGGGGTCGAAGTGGCGCAGGGTGTCGATCTCGTCATCGAAAAGATCGATGCGCAGCGGTGCATCACTGCCCATGGGGAAGAGGTCGATGAGGGCGCCGCGCAACGCATATTCGCCAGGTTCGAAGACGGTTTCCACGGCGCGGTAGCCAGACCGCGAAAGGGCATCGCGAAAGCCCTCTCGCTCGAGGGTCTGGCCGATTTCCAGGTTCATCACCCGGCCAGCGATGTAGTCAACTGGTGGCAGGCGTTGCATCAGGGTGTTGATCGGTACCAGCACGATGCCGTGCACGCCATCCTGCAGCCGGCGAAGTGTGCGCAGCCTGGCGGAGACGATGTCCTGATGGGGCGAGAAACTGTCGTAGGGCAGGGTTTCCCAATCCGGGAAGGGCAGCACCGGCACCTGGCTGAAGAAGCGCAGCTCGGTCTCCAGCCGCAATGCCTGAGCGGTATCGGCGGTGATCACCAGCAGCGGAGCATCCTCGGCGAGGCGAGCCAGGCCCAGCGCGCAGGCGCTGCCGTGTGGCGTGTGCCAGTAAAGGGTGTCACGCAGCCCCTGAGGGCGCGGTGGGTCGAGCGGCGAGAAATTCGACATGATATCTGGTGTCGGCTTGTGACGAGGCAAAGCCGCATCATACCAGCCCTCACGGCACTTTTGGTCAGCCTGCCTTGTAGTCGGACCGTCGATTCTGTAATACCCCTACAGCGTGTGCGACCATCCTGCGATTGCCGTGCCAGTGCCGGGCCCGGATAATGGTCGCGTCCCCTTACACCACCAGAGAGGCTTCTCGTGAGTCAGCAACCCCTCGATACCGTTTTCCAGGAATGGCACGACAACCAGGCGCTTGCCGAGCAGATGATCCCGATCATCGGTAGCCTCTACCGGCACAACAATGTGGTCACCACCTTGTATGGTCGTTCGCTGTTCAACCGGTCGGTCATCCGGATCCTCAAGGACCATCGGTTCGTGCGCAAGATCGAGGGTACCGAGCTGTCGGTGCAGGATACCTATCCGCTGGTAAAGGCGATGACCGAGCTCAACCTCGCCCCGGCGCATGTGGATGTCGGCAAGCTTGGCGTGGCGTTCAAGAAACAGGGGGGTGGTGATGCCGTGGCGTTTCTGCGCCAGGAGCTCGCCGAGATCGTCGAGGGTCATGATCCGAGCCGGGGCAATGGCGAGCCGAAGGATGTGGTGCTCTACGGTTTTGGTCGTATCGGCCGCATTCTCGCTCGTGTACTGGTCGAGAAAGCCGGCGGTGGCAACCTGCTGCGCCTGCGTGCCATCGTCGTGCGCGGCCGTGGCGACATCGCCAAGGATCTCGAGAAGCGGGCAAGCCTGCTGCGTCGTGACTCGGTCCATGGCCCCTTCGATGGCACCATCAGCGTCAACTACGAGGCGCGCACGATTACCGCCAACGGCAATGTGATCCAGGTCATCTATGCCGACTCACCGGCAGAGGTCGATTACACCTCGTACGGTATCGACAATGCCGTGGTGGTCGACAACACCGGTATCTGGCGCGATGAGGATGGACTTGGTCAGCATCTGGCTTGCAAAGGTGTGGCCAAGGCGCTGCTGACGGCACCCGGCAAGGGCGATGTCAAGAATATCGTCTATGGCATCAATCACGCCGACATCAAGGCTGACGATCGCATTCTGTCGGCGGCGTCGTGTACCACCAACGCCATCGTTCCAGTGCTCAAGGCGCTGAATGACGAGTTTGGCATCGAGCATGGACACGTCGAAACGGTTCACGCCTATACCAACGACCAGAACCTCATCGACAACTACCACAAGGGTGACCGGCGTGGTCGCAGCGCGCCGCTCAACATGGTGCTCACCGAGACCGGTGCCGCCAAGGCGGTCGCCAAGGCCCTCCCCGAGCTTGGCGGCAAGCTGACCGGTAACGCTATCCGCGTGCCGACCCCCAATGTGTCGATGGCGATCCTCAACCTGACCCTGAACCGGGAGACCGACAGCGAGGCGCTCAACGACTACCTGCGCCGCATGTCGATAGATTCCGCCTACCAGAAGCAGATCGACTTCGTGGACTCTCCCGAGGTGGTGTCATCGGACTTCGTCGGCAACCGTCACGCCGGCATCGTCGATGCCAAGGCGAGCATCGCCAATGGTCGTCACGCGGTGCTCTACGTATGGTATGACAACGAGTTCGGCTACAGCTGCCAGGTGGTGCGCATTCTCCAGCACATCTCCAACGTTCACTTCCTGAAATTGCCCCGCGTTCAGCCGTGATACCCAGGCGTAAGGCGTAGCCGAAAGGCGACAGGGATTTGCCGAGCCTGCCGCGATGCCCAAGTCCCCCGTGTGGCCTTCCATACGGGGGTTCTTCATTTAGATTCCACTCCCTGCCACATTTTTGTGGTGCAGTATCATCTGTCTGCGACCTTCGCGCAGGTGGTCATTGGCTTGCCTAGTCATTATAATACTTGGGATTTTTCGGGGTGGTTCGAGCCTGGCTCGGGCCTGACTGGTAACGTACTGAAACCACAAGAATTCGAATCCATTCGAACCCCTTTCCTTCGTATATCCGATCCATCAACTGGGCGAGACTATGATCGAAGTCAAGAAAGGCCTGGATCTCCCCATCACGGGGGCGCCCGAGCAGCGCATCGAGGATGCGCGGCCGGTACGCCACGTGGCGATCCTGGGTACCGACTATGTCGGCATGAAGCCGACCATGGAGGTCCAGGAGGGGGACAGAGTGAAGCTGGGCCAGCTGCTCTTTACCGACAAGAAGATCGAAGGCGTGCGCTTCACGGCGCCGGCCGCAGGTGAGGTGGTTGCCATCAACCGTGGCGAAAAGCGCAAGTTGCTGTCGGTGGTGATCAAGGTCGACGAAACCGAAGAGTCCGTCGAGTTCGCGGCTCACGGGCGTGACAAGCTCGAGACGCTGGACCGCCAGACAGTGGTCGATCAACTGGTCGACTCTGGATTGTGGCCGGCGCTGCGCACCCGTCCCTTTTCGCGCACCCCGGCCATCGACGGTGTGCCGAGCGATATCTTCGTCACTGCCATCGATACGCATCCATTGGCCGCCGAGCCGGCCAAGGTCATCCACGAGCAAACCGGCGCCTTCGAGGATGGGCTCAAGGTGTTGACTCGGCTGACCGAGGGCCAGGTCTACCTGTGTACCGGACCGGACAACAGCGTCCCGGGCGGGAACATCGATGGTGTTCAGGCCCAGACCTTCGCCGGCCCGCATCCGGCAGGGCTTGTCGGTACGCATATCCACCATCTTTCCCCGGTGGGCCTGCACAAGCGGGTCTGGCACATTGGCTATCAGGACGTGATCGCCTTTGGCAAACTGTTCGTCGAGGGCAAGCTGGATGTCAGCCGGGTGGTCGCCGTGGGTGGTCCGCGTGCCGAGTCACCGCGCCTGTTGCGGACTCGCCTTGGCGCCAGTACCGATGAACTGCTGGCCGGTGAAGTGGTCGACCCCGATGACACGCGAGTGATCTCGGGCTCGGTCTTCTCGGGCTTCGCCTGTGAAGGTAGCCTGCGCTATCTGGGGCGTTTCCATAGTCAATTGAGCCTTCTCGAAGAGGGCAACAAACGCTTGTGGATGGGCTGGCTTTCGCCCGGCGCCAATCGGCACTCGGTTCTGGGGATCTACATCTCCAAGATCAAGGGGCTGACCAACTATGCGCCGACCACCTCCACCAACGGGTCGGAGCGTGCCATGGTGCCGGTGGGTGTGTACGAGGAAGTCATGCCACTGGATATCCTTCCCACGCAGTTGCTGCGCACCTTGATCGTCGGTGACATCGAGACTGCCATGCAGCTCGGGTGTCTGGAGCTGGATGAAGAGGACCTGGCGCTGTGCACCTACGTGTGCCCGGGAAAGTACGAGTATGGTCCCATCCTGCGTGACAACCTCACCATGATCGAGAAAGAGGCCTGATGACGATGGCTATTCGACAGACACTCGACAATCTCGAGCCGCATTTCCACAAGGGTGGCAAGTACGAGAAGTTCTATCCTCTGTTCGAGGCAGTGGACACGATCTTCTATGCACCGCCCAGCGTGACCAAGACCACCGCCCATGTGCGTGACGGCGTCGACCTCAAGCGCATCATGATCACCGTCTGGATGTGTACGTTCCCGGCGATGTTCTTCGGCATGTGGAACGCCGGTTGGCAAGCCAACACCGCCATCGCCGACGGCTACGCGTCGATGGCCGGCTGGCGCGAGGCGATCATGATGGTGCTGGCCAGCGGCCACACCCCCGATAGCCTGTGGGCCAACTTCGTGCTGGGCGCGACTTACTTCCTGCCGATCTATCTGGTGACCTTCGCCGTGGGGGGCTTCTGGGAAGTGCTGTTCGCGGTCAAGCGCGGTCATGAGGTCAACGAAGGCTTCTTCGTCACCTCCGTGCTCTACGCTCTGATCCTGCCGGCCACCATCCCGCTGTGGCAGGTGGCGCTCGGTATCACCTTCGGCGTGGTGATCGGCAAGGAGATCTTCGGCGGCACTGGCAAGAACTTCCTCAACCCGGCACTCACCGGTCGCGCCTTCCTGTACTTTGCCTATCCGGCGCAGATTTCCGGTGACGCGGTATGGGTCGCGGCGGATGGCTTCACCGGCGCCACCGCGCTATCCATCGCCTTCCAGGATGGCATGGCCGCGCTCTCCAGTCAGTACAGCTGGTGGGATGCCTTCCTTGGCTTCATCCCGGGTTCGGTGGGCGAGGTCTCGACGCTGGCGATCTTCATCGGCGCCGCGGTGCTGCTGTGGACCAAGATCGCGTCGTGGCGGATCATGCTCGGCGTTTTCCTTGGTATGGTGGCGACCAGCGCGCTGTTCAACCTGGTCGGCTCCGCGTCCAACCCGATGTTCGCGATGCCGTGGTACTGGCACCTGGTGGTGGGCGGTTTCGCCTTCGGCATGGTGTTCATGGCCACCGACCCGGTTTCCGCCTCGATGACCAATCAGGGTCGCCTGATCTTCGGCGCGCTGATCGGTGTGATGACCGTGCTGATCCGCGTGGTCAACCCGGCCTTCCCTGAGGGCATCATGCTGGCGATTCTGTTCGCCAACCTGTTCGCGCCGCTCATCGACCACTTCTTTGTTCAGGCCAACATCAAACGTCGCGTCAAGCGGACTGGTGTGCCGGCCGAGGAGACTGCCTGATGGCACAGAGCAATAACTCCATCAAAAAGATCCTGACGGTGGCATTCGCACTTTGTATCGTGTGTTCGGTCATCGTATCGACTGCCGCCGTGGCATTGCGCCCCGCGCAGCAGTTGAACCAGGAACTCGATCGCAAGACCAACATTCTGAACGTGGCCAATCTCTACGAGCCAGGCATGAATGTGGAAGAGGCCTTTGGGGAGGTCACCCCGCGCGTGGTGGACATGCGCACCGGCGAATACTCCGATGAGCACGACCCGGAAACCTACGATGGCTTCGAGTCTCGTCGTGACCCGGCGGCGTCGCGCACGCTGTCTGGCGAGCAGGATCCGGCGGGCCTCACGCGTGTCGAGAACTATACCACCGTCTATCTGGTCGGTGACCCTGACGATCCCGAGCAGATCATCCTGCCCATTCGTGGCCAGGGGCTGTGGGGATTGATGCGCGGTTTTCTCTCCGTGGAAGGGGATGGCAACACCATCGTCGGCATCACCTACTATGAGCATGCCGAAACCCCTGGGCTCGGCGCCGAAGTCAACAATCCGCGTTGGCAGGCTCAGTGGGAAGGCAAGCAGGTCTTCGATGAATCCGGCGAGCTCGCACCGGCCATTCGGCTGGTGAAGGGTGGCGCCAGTGACGAGAATGAGGTCGACGCGCTGTCTGGTGCGACCTTGACCAGCAATGGCGTCACCAACATGTTGCAGTTCTGGCTGAGCCCCGAGGGCTTCGGTAACTACCTGGCCAAGTTCCGCAGCGGTGTGGACCAGGACGAAGCCGAGCAAGCCGACGTCGAACTCGAAGCGGAAGGAGCCTGATCATGTCCGCAGCAACTCCCAAAGGAGTCCTCACGACTCCGGTGTTCAAGAACAACCCCATCGCCTTGCAGGTACTCGGTATCTGTTCCGCGCTGGCGGTCACCACCAGCATGAGCGTGTCGCTGGTCATGAGCCTGGCGGTGATCTTCGTGACCGCCTTCTCCAACCTGTTCGTCTCGCTGATCCGTAACCATATCCCGTCCTCGATCCGCATCATCGTGCAGATGACCATCATCGCGTCACTGGTGATCGTGGTGGACCAGATTCTCAAGGCGTACGCCTACGAGATGTCCAAGCAGTTGTCGGTGTTCGTCGGTCTGATCATCACCAACTGCATCGTCATGGGACGTGCGGAAGGGTTTGCCATGCAGAACACGCCGGGGCTGTCGTTCCTCGACGGCGTCGGCAACGGGCTTGGCTACGGCTTCATCCTGATGGTCGTGGGGTTTATCCGCGAGCTGTTCGGTTCCGGCAGCGTTTTCGGGTTCACCGTGCTCGAGACCGTGCAGAACGGTGGCTGGTACGTGCCCAACGGCCTGCTGCTGCTGCCGCCCTCGGCGTTCTTCATCATCGGCGGGATCATCTGGGTGCTGCGCTCGCTGAATCCCGAGCAAGTCGAGGATAACGAGTTCAAGATGAAGCCGAACACCGAACCGAAGGAGGCCGTGTAACATGGAACATTATATCAGTCTGTTCGTCGCCTCGGTCTTCGTCGAAAACCTGGCCCTGGCGTTCTTCCTGGGCATGTGTACCTTCATTGCGGTGTCCAAGAAGGTCTCCGCTGCCATTGGCCTGGGTATCGCGGTCATCGTGGTACTGACCATCGCCGTGCCGGTCAACAACCTCGTTTACTCCTTCCTGTTGGCGGAAGGCGCACTGACCTGGACTGGCATCAGTGGGGCCGAGAACATCGACCTGTCGTTCCTTGGGCTTCTCAGCTACATCGGTGTCATCGCTGCACTGGTGCAGATACTGGAGATGTTTCTCGACAAGTACGTGCCGACGCTCTACAACGCGCTGGGCGTGTTCCTGCCGTTGATCACTGTGAACTGCGCGATCCTGGGTGGTGTGCTGTTCATGGTCGAGCGTAGCTACAACTTCGGTGAGTCCGTGGTCTATGGCTTTGGCTCAGGCGTGGGTTGGGCGCTGGCGATTACGGCCCTGGCCGGCATTCGCGAGAAGCTCAAGTACAGCGACGTACCGGCTTCCCTGCAGGGGCTGGGCATCACCTTCATTACCGTGGGTCTGATGTCGCTGGGCTTCATGTCCTTCTCCGGCATCCAGCTCTGAGTCAGGTCGTGTTCTTTCGGCGCCGCTGGGCGGCGCCGAAAACCAGGCAACGTCAAGCAATAGGAAACCGACATGGTTGATACATCAGTCATCTTGCTCGGTGTGGTCATGTTCACTGTCATCGTCATTGGTCTGACGGGCGTGATCCTGGCTGCGCGCAGCAAACTCGTCAGTACCGGGGACGTGACGATCGAGGTCAACGGCGACCCCGACCACACCCTGACTACTCAGGCCGGTGGCAAGCTGCTCAATACTCTGGCAGCCAATGGCATTTTCCTCTCGTCCGCGTGTGGCGGTGGTGGTTCCTGTGCCCAGTGCAAGTGCCGGGTGGAAGAGGGGGGTGGGGCGATCCTGCCCACCGAGGAATCCCACTTCACGCTGCGCGAGAAAAAGGAAGGCTGGCGCCTGTCCTGCCAGGTGCCGGTGAAGCAGGACATGAGAATCGAGGTGCCCGAAGAAGTCTTCGGGGTGAAGAAGTGGGAATGTGAGGTCATCGATAACCCCAACGTTGCCACCTTCATCAAGGAACTCAACCTCAAGTTGCCTGAAGGTGAGGAAGTGGCGTTCCGCGCTGGTGGTTACGTGCAGTTGGTGGCGCCGCCCTACGACATCAAGTTCTCCGATTTCGATATCGAAGAGGAGTACCGTGGCGACTGGGAGAAGTTTGATCTGTTCAAGGTCTCGCACAAGAACCAGGAAGAGATCATCCGCGCTTACTCCATGGCCAACTACCCGGATGAGAAGGGCATCCTCAAGTTCAATATCCGTATCGCCACGCCGCCGCCCAACACCGATCACCCGCCTGGCCTGATGTCCACCTATGTCTTCAGTCTGAAGCCGGGTGACAAGGTGACCGTGATGGGGCCGTTCGGTGAGTTCTTCGCCAAGGATACCGATGCCGAAATGGTCTTCGTCGGCGGTGGCGCGGGCATGGCGCCGATGCGCAGCCACATCTTCGACCAGCTCAAGCGTCTCGAATCCAAGCGCAAGATCACCTTCTGGTATGGCGCGCGCTCCTGGCGCGAGACCTTCTACAACGACGAGTACGACCAACTGGCCGAGGAGTTCGACAACTTCGAGTGGCACTTGGCGCTCTCCGATCCTCAGCCCGAGGACAACTGGGAAGGTCCCACCGGCTTCATCCACAACGTGCTGTACGAGAATTACCTGAAGGACCATCCGGCTCCCGAGGATTGCGAGTACTACATGTGCGGGCCGCCGATGATGAATGCCTCCGTGATCAAGTTGTTGCTTGACCTGGGCGTGGAACCCGAGAACATCATGCTGGACGACTTTGGCGGATGATCTCGATCGTCACCAGGCGATACAGAGGGCTGGCCGGCTGGCCGGCCCTCTTTGCATTGGTGCCACCGGTGGCACTCGCGATGCTGGTACTCGCGCTGCTGGCGGGATGTCGTGGGCAGGCGAGCGGGCAATATTTCGAGGGGGTTGCCCTCGGTACGGGTTACCACATCACCTTGGATGCCGACCTGGACATCGGCGAGCGCGAACTGCTCCAGGCTGCCATTCAAGGCGAGCTGGGCAGTCTGGAAAATGGGCTCTTGTCGCTTCGCCCCTTGCTGGCAGCGCCCTTGCCCCTGGTCAACCAAGAGGCCTTGCCATCGCTTGCGCGTGCCGGCCGGCTATTGCAGCTCGAGCACTGGGCACACGCGGTGGACCGGCTCGATGCGGTCTTGGCCGAGTTCGGTATGTCTAATGCCATGATCGAGCTTGGTGGTATGGTGAGAACTCGTGGTATGGCGGGTCGCCAGCTCTGGCGGCTGGCTATCGACAAGGCGCACCTGCCGGGTGAGCAACACGCCGTGCTGAGTCTGCAGGATGCTGCTCTCGTAACGGTTGCTACCGCGACCGTCAGGGGTGACATGGCAGGACGCGGAGGGCGACGCCCGCGTTTGCTCGAGGTCAGTGTCGTGGCACCCGAGGCCCGTAGCGCCTTGCATCAGGCACTGAGGATAGCCAAAGGCGAAGCGTGGGCACGAGATGAACGTATGGCGCGCCAGGTTGTCATGACCAGACAGGGCATCGATATTCATTACGGTGAGGCGTTTGTGGCCTTGTTATTGGAAGAACGCTGAGCCGTAGAAAGAACACTGAACTGTAAAAGAAAACTGAGCTGTAGAAAGAAAACTGAGTTGTTGAAAGAACACGGAATACGGGAGAGTCGAAATGAGCACCTGGATCATAGCACTGGCCTTCATGTTGTTGATCATGGCCGCGATGGCGATCGGCGTGATTCTGGGGCGTAAACCCATCGCCGGTTCCTGCGGTGGGCTCAACCAGCTGGGACTGAAGGAAGGCTGCGAAATCTGCGGCGGCAAGGATGAGGTCTGCGAGGAAGAGAGCCGCAAGCAACAGGGCAGTGCGCGGCGGCGCAGCGATGAAAGCCGTGGCGCCGATCTTGGTTACGACGCCGTTCGTCGCTGAGTGGATGTGCCCCGCATGAAGCGCCCATGCGGGGGTTGATCGGCATGTCGTGATCGGGGTGACCACCATCCCGCTAGCCGGCGGACAGACCATCGAGCGCCTGGCGGGCGCGGGGTTGCCAGGGCCCCGGCAGTTCGGCGGCTCGCTTGAGTGCCTCCGCAGCCTCATTGAGATGTTGCTCAGCGCGCAGCGCCAGGCCGAGATTCAGCCATGCCACGGCCAGGGTGTCGTCCTCCTGAACGGCACGGCGAAAGGCCGCGATGGCACCCTTCGGGTCTTGCGTTGCATAGCGTGCATTTCCCAGTGCGAAGTGCCCCATGCCGGCCTCGGGGAATCTTTCCACCAGCGCTTCCCACGCACTCAGTGTATTTTCCGGTCCCTGTACGCTTTCGAAGTCAGTGATCGCCTGCATGGCGGTTGACTGGCTTACCTGCGCTGGCATCTCGCCTGGTGGAAGTGCAATGAAGGCCCAACGCTCGCTGCGTGCCCAGGTGGCATCGAATCGACGAAAGCTCTCGATGCGCTCTGGTTCCATGCCGCTGTGCAGAATCAGCTCATTGCTGTCGAGATCGAAGCCAATGGCGACGGCATAGTGCCAGAGTGGCCAGGCCGGCAGTGAAAGGTTCTGCATCACCACTACCGGGTGCCCGGCGTCTATCTCGGTAAGCAGTGCTTCCAGGCGATTATCGAGTGGAAATGCAATGCGGCCATGGCGGCGCACCGTTGCAAGCATTTCCGGTTGTACGCTGCCTTCTCGGCCCGGCAGGAAGACTTGCGGTATCAAGTTGTCGACATCGATATCCACGCCGGAATGATTGAGCACCATGGCCAGTGACGCCGGACCGCACTGGTAGTCGCGCTGACCGTGAAACGGCACCTCCTCAATCACCGCTTGCCGAGGCAGGGCGTCCTGGGTCGCGTCATCCAGGCGCGGCGCCGAGGCGCAGCCGCTGATTATTACGCTGCACAGCACCAACGCGAGAACGCCCGCGAGGCGGGCGTTCCACAGGGTGTTGCCGGGATGTACAGCGTTCGCGAAGGATCGTGAACGGTATAGCGTCATCAAATCACTCGCTCAACGGGTGAAGGGGTAGACGTTGGTCAGGCCAAGAATATCGGTGACCAGCAGGATGACGAACACAGCGAACAGGGCACCGATCACGCTGGCGCCGGCCGGCAGTTGCTCGAGTTGATCCGCCATCTGCGCGGCTTCCGCGTCAGATAGCGCAGCGACACGTGCTTCCACCTCGGCGACATCGACACCCTGGGCGACCAGCTGATCGCGCACGTCGTCACGTGCCAGTATTTCGTGGATGCGTTCGCGATCACCCTGGCCTCGTTCGGAGTCCATGGCATCCTGAGTCGTTACCAGGTCGCTTGCGGAAGCCGCCTGTGGCGCTGCAACAACCGGCATGCTGCCAAGCACCAGGGCGGCGATGATCAGCGGGGTGAGGTAACGGCAGATTGTCTTCATCATGTTGGTTTTCCTTTGTCTTCGAATGGGCTTCCGGCTCCTTGATGATCCATGCGCCGCGTCCGAGCGATGCCTGGGTGCAACGTTGCTGCGATGATGCTTGATCAGTATAGGTTGAAATGCCTTGAGATTTCATGCCCTTGGCCATCAACGCTTGGCACTCGACCCCAGCATGGGGTCATTGTGATGGCATTATCCAATCCGGTATGAGGCAGGGAGTTCGGCCAGCATCCCTTTGCCGCCCGCCAGGGTCAAGGCCAGGTCATGCAAGCCATCTTGCACAGGCAAAGGCGAAGCGCCCTTGATGGCAAGGTCCAGACGCTGGGCGAACAGCAGCAGCTTGTGCAGGCGCTTGACCGGCAGCCGGGCGATGGCCTGCTGATAGGCCGGGCGACGCTTCTCGAAAATCGAAGGCTTCTGGGACTTGCAGGCGTGGTCGAAGCTCTGGCCCTGGTCGAGGTGCTGGTGCAACGACAACAGGGTACGCAACTCCCGGGTCAACGCCCACAGCACGATCGGCGCCTCGACCCCCTCGCCGCGCAGGCCGGCCAGGATGCGGCTGACCCGGGCGCGCTCGCCCTTGAGGCAGGCGTCAACCAGCGTGAAGACATCGTAGCGTGCGCTGTCCTCCACGCCGCCGGCGATTTCCTGCGGCGTGACTCGGGTACCCGGAGGTAGCATCAGCGAAAGCTTCTGCAGCTCCTGATCGGCGGCCAGCAGGTTGCCCTCGGTGCGCTCGCCCAGCAGGCGGGCGGCGTCGAGGTCAAGGGTAAGCCCATGACGGCCGGCGCGGTCGCGTAGCCAGAAGCCCAGGCGTGACGCATCCACAGGCCATACCGGCACGAAGTAGCCGACCTTGTCGAGGGCCTGGAACCAGGCGCTCTTCTGTTGGCGGTAATCCAGCTTGCCCATCGACAACAGCAGGATATTGCCGCTGTCGCCGAGGTCTTCGGCATAGCCTTTCAAGGCCTTGGTGCCTTCCTGCCCAAGGTTCGACGAACCCAGGCGCAGCTCGATCAGCTTGGCGCTGGCGAACAACGACAGGCTGGCCGATGCCTCGTGCAGACGCCCCCAGGCAAAGTTGCCTTCGACATGCAGAATCTCGCGCTCCTCGATGCCGCGCTCACGCGCCGCCTGGCGCACCGCGTCGCATGCCTCGATGTGCTGGAGCGGTTCGTCGCCGGCGACGATCACCACGGCGGGCAGCTTCCTTGCCAGGGCATCGGCAAGCTTGTCGGGAAAAAGCTTCATGGCGACAGGGTCTCGGCGCGATCCATCAGCGCGGGGCGAGCGCATTCAAGCGCTCGACCAGTTGGTGCGCGGCGTCCTGGCGTAGTTGATCCCGGGCTTCATCACGCTGTTCCTGCTGGGTGAGCAGGTTGTCGCTGTTGACCGTATAGCGCGTGGACACTGCCAGCGTCTGCTCGCTCAACAGGTATGCCGCGTCCTCTCGGCGCTGCACAGAAAAGGGAATCCTCAGGGTCATCTCCTCCTCCTGGGAGCCCGCATCGAGCACGCTGAGCCGGTATTGGCGGATCTCTTCGGTACCGAGGTTGAGCTGCCTTGACGCCTCTGAAGTCACGCGGGTGCCGCGCCCCTCCAGTTCGCGGCGCAGCAGCCGCGAAAGGTCGCTGTCTACGCCCGCGATAGCCAGCTCATCCAACTGGCTGATGGCGCTGCCGCTTCCGCGCAGACGGAAGCCGCAACCCCCCAGGCCTACGGCGGCGACGCCTGCCAGGGTGAGGGTGAGGAAATGGCGACGCTGCATGGGAGCTCTCCTTGCCGGGTCCGGCTCAACCGACGACGATGTTGACCAACTTGCCTGGCACCACGATGACCTTGCGAATCGACTTGCCTTCGATGTGCCGCTGGACATTCTCGGCAGCCAGCGCCTCGGCTTCGATGGCATCCTTGGCCGTATCGGCGGCGACGTCAATGCGAGCCCGCAGTTTGCCGTTGACCTGAACCACCAGCTCGATACTGTCACGCGCCAGGGCGGATTCATCCAGCACTGGCCAGCGGGCATCGATGGCTGGCTCGTGATGACCCAGTTCACGCCACAGGGCATGGCTGGCATGGGGAGTGATCGGGGCCAGCAGCAGTACGCAGGCTTCCACGGCCTCGCGGGCCACGGCCAGGTCCTGGGGGCTTTTGTCCGTCCCTTCGTTGTGAAAACGGCCAAGCGCGTTGGCAAGCTCCATGACCGCGGCAATGGCGGTGTTGAAGGTGGTCCGCCGGCCGATGTCGTCCCTGGCCTTCTTGATCGTCTCGTGGGTCTTGCGACGCAGTTCGCGCTGGGCATCGTCGAGTGCAGCGACGTTGAGCGGCTCGGGGTGGCCGGCCGCCAGATGCTCGCTGACCAGCCGCCATAGGCGCTTGAGGAAGCGGCTGGCGCCCTCGACACCGGAGTCCGACCACTCGAGCGACTGCTCGGGGGGGGCCGCGAACATCATGAACAGCCGCACGGTGTCGGCACCGAAGCGGTCGATCATCGACTGCGGGTCGACCCCGTTGTTCTTGGACTTGGACATCTTCTCGATGCCGCCCATGACCACCGGTTCGCCGTCGCTTGCCAGCACCGCGCTGACCGGGCGGCCCTTGTCGTCACGCTTGACGTCGACATCGGCGGGGTTGAACCACTGCTTGCCGCCGCCGGGCAGCTCACGATAGTAAGTCTCGGCGATCACCATGCCCTGGGTCAGCAGGCGCTGGAACGGCTCATCGCTGTCTACCAGGCCGAAGTCACGCATCAACTTGTGGAAAAAGCGCGCATAGAGCAGGTGCAGGATGGCGTGTTCGATACCGCCGATGTAGAGATCCACCGGCAACCAGTAGTTGGCGCGCTCATCGAGCATCGCCTCCTGGTTGTCGGCGCAGCAGAAGCGCGCGTAGTACCAGGAGGATTCCATGAAGGTGTCGAAGGTGTCGGTCTCGCGGACCCAGCCATCGCCAAGGTCGGAGAACGCTGGCATGCGCTTGAGCGGCGAGCCGGTGGCGTCGACAGTCACTTCCATCGGCAGGGCAACCGGCAGCTCGTCGTCGGTCAGCGGCACGGTCTGGCCCTCGGGGCCATATTTCACCGGGATCGGTGCGCCCCAGTAGCGCTGTCTGGCCACGCCCCAGTCGCGCAGGCGGTAATTGGTCTTGACCTCGCCACGGCCGAGCTCGGAGAGCCTGGCGGCGATTGCCTCGAAGCCAGCCTCGAAGTCGAGCCCGTCGAACTCACCGGAGTTGATCAGCGTGCCGTAGTCGACATGGGCACCCGCCGAAAGGTCGGGCGTCTGGCCATGCGCATCGGCGATCACCGCCTCGACAGGAATGCCATATCGGTTCGCGAACTCCCAGTCGCGCTGGTCGTGGCCAGGCACCGCCATCACCGCGCCAGTGCCATACTCCATGAGTACGAAATTGGCGACGTAGACCGGCACCTCGCGCCCCGACAGCGGGTGCACGGCCAGGTGTCCGGTGGGCATGCCACGCTTCTCCATGGTGGCAAGTTCGGCTTCGGATGTGCCGCCTCGGGCGCACTCCTCGCAGAAGGCGGAAAGCGTCTCGTTGCTTTCGGCAGCCTGTTTGGCCAGCGGGTGGCCTGCGGCCACCGCGAGATACGTCACCCCCATCAAGGTGTCGGGGCGGGTCGTGTAGACACTGACGGGCTCGTCCGAGGTGCCATCGGCTCGCTTGATGTCGAATGTCATCTCCACGCCACGCGACTTGCCGATCCAGTTCCGCTGCATGGTCTTGACCTGCTCCGGCCACTCGACCTTGTCCAGATCAGCCAGCAACTCCTCGGCATAATCGGTGATCTTGAGGAACCACAGCGGGATCTCCTTGCGTTCGACCAGTGCGCCGGAACGCCAGCCACGGCCCTCAATGACCTGTTCATTGGCCAGCACCGTCTGATCGACCGGGTCCCAGTTGACCGTGGACATCTTCTTGTAGACCAGGCCCTTGTCGACCAGCTTGGTGAAGAACCACTGTTCCCAGCGGTAGTAGTCGCTGTCGCAGGTGGCGAACTCGCGGCCCCAGTCGTACGCGAAGCCAAGCGCCTTCAACTGCCGACGCATGTAGTCGATGTTGTCGTAGGTCCACTTGGCGGGCGGCACCTGGTTCTGGATCGCGGCGTTCTCGGCGGGCATGCCGAAGGCGTCCCAGCCCATCGGCTGCATCACGTTGCGGCCCTGCATGCGCTGGTAGCGGGAGACCACATCGCCGATGGTGTAGTTGCGCACATGCCCCATGTGCAGCTTGCCGCTGGGGTAGGGGAACATCGACAGGCAGTAGAACTTCTCGCGGCTGGCATCCTCCACCGCCTTGAAGCACTGGTTGGTGTCCCAGAATTGCTGGGCGTCGCGTTCGATCTCTTGGGGCGTGTACTGTGCGTCCATCGCTGTCTATGGGTACCTTGCAAGTCGGGCGCATCCCGCTGGGCGGCGCAGGTCAATGGAGACTGTCCGGCATCGGGTATCTGGCGCTTTATGCGTCAAGACATTGAACTACCGGTGGGAAGTCGTCTAAATGGTAGGCAAGGATACCTCAGCACGGCCTTACCCGGCTATGCCCGGCCCCGGTAGCCTGAACGTGCCTCGGTCGTCGAGCCCCGGTCAGTGAACCCTGATCATTGCGCCCGGGTCTTCAGGCGACTATCGACAGCAAGGAGTTCACCATGAGCGAACAGCCTACCCCTCAGCAAGAACACCGTCTCCGTGAGGCCTATGAGCGCATGCTGGATCGTCTCCGCGAGGGCGCTGACGAGCTGACCTGGGAAAACCTGCAGAAGGATCTCGACGAGGCAGTGGAATTCGAGGCCGAGCTCGAGGAATTCACCAAGGATGAGCTTTCGTTGCTGCGCGCCTGGGTCGAGCGCGACCTCAAGGATATGCGCCGCTACCTGAGCGCTGGCGGCGAAGGGGTGGCGAGCTGGCTGGGTATCGATCTTTCGGTGCTTTCGCGAAAGATCAGTGAGGCGCTGCTGTCGATTGCCGACCGCAGTATCGTCGATCGCGAACGGCTGCAGGATGACCTGGAAGCGGCGCGTGCCGATTACTGCGAAGGGGAGATGGCGGCCCCGGGTCGCATGGCCTGCGTGCACTGCGGCCATGCGGTGGAATTCGAGGGCGTGGCGCGTATCGAACCCTGTCATGCCTGCGGGCACCGTTATTTCGAGCGTGCTTCCTTGTAAGCCGACGCCCTGGCACTTGAGCGAAGTGGCACATGTCGCCGTGTCCGACGCCTGGCCTACCGCCAGGCGTTGAGCAGTACCAGCGCCAACACCACGGCGACGGTCATGGCACTGGCATAGACCAGGTTATCGCGCATCATGCGCCCGCCGCTGACGCCATAGCGGCCCTGCAGTGACAAGTTGATGCCCGAGAGTGGCCCGACACTGGTGCCCACCGCCCAGGATGCCAGCGCCACGCAGGCGAACAGTGTCTGCCGTTCGCCTGGCAGGTCCAGCATCGAGGCCAGCACCGACACGCCAATGATCGGATGCAATCCCGCCACCGAGCTTGCCACGATCGCCAGGAAGCTGAGCATGGCCTGGCTGACGCCGAAGGTCTCGAAGAGTGTCCACTCGCTACCGGTGGCGGCATCGATGTAGGTCGAAAGCCCGAGCGTGAGTAACCCCGCGCAGAGAAACAGAGAGACTTCCCCGCGCATCGCCGGAAGGCGCTCCAGGCTGTGCTGGCGTACACGGCCGAGCAGCCAGCGTGGCCCCTGCGGGAGGTTGGCGCATAGGGCCACGGCGGGCAGCAGGAAGGTGATGATGCTGACGATGGTCAGGCGTGGGGTGATCACGTAGTGGAACAGCATCACCAGGGCAGCCAGCAGCGCAGGCACGGCCAGGCTGCGGGGTGACAGCGAGAAGCCAGCCACCTCGTCGAGGGGATAGCGCCGCGAGAGCTCCAGCGTGCCGATCAGTCCCGAGAGCAACGCCAACGGCATGCCGAAGGCCAGCACGGTGGTGAAGTGCATCTGCGGCGCCAGGGTCATCACGACACCCATTGACGCGAAGAACGGCGACCACAGTGCGGCGCTCGATAGCCCGCGATTCAAGGCCAGCAATTGAGGGGCCGATAGCGGACCGCGCCGGGCGAGCCGGTCGCCGACCATGAACACCGTCGAGAGATTGAGAATCGAGCCGAGCAGGTGAACGCCAAGCCAGGTGCCGGCGCTGCCCCGCAGCCCTGTCACGGCGCGCCCCAGTGGGCGAGTCCTGCCCCGTTGATTGCCGATCAGGCCGATGAAGCTTACCCCGAGCAGCATGGCGACCACGTAGACATTGCCCTCGAGTATTCGCGGCCATGCGATATCGGCGTCGTGCTGGAGTCTTGCCGCCAGCAACAGCGCGACCCCAATCGCCGCAAGACACCCCGCCTGCAGGCGCGTGCGGCGGGGAATATCCATCCACAGCAGTGCCACGGCAAGCCAACAGGCATAGCTTACCCAGGAAGCACTGATGGCAGGGACCATGAAACGCGCCACCTGCAGCGCGAGACCAGCCAGCAGCAGCAGGCCGGCCAACGCTTGGCGGAGTGAGGCGGACGATGTATCGGGCGCGCGGGACATGGCTTCCTTTCGTGTGTCTAGCCATTGACGTGTCTAGCCCGTCTGCCAATGAATGGTTGTCAGGCAATTGGCGAGCCAACGGGTGACAGCTGGATGACGGAAGAAGACAAGCAGACTAACCAGTTTCGTGCCGGTGGTGCCAGTCTATCGCGGCGAATTCTCGCGAGGCATCGAGGGCCGTGATCATTGCCCTTGCGGCATTCGACAGGGTGCGGCTGCGATGGACGAGATAACCCAGCGGGCGGTGTATGGGCGGGTGCTTGACCTCGAGTTCATGCAGCTCGCCCGCCACCAGCCCCTCAGGCAAAAGGCTCCAGCCAAGCCCGATGGCAGCCATCATTTTGAGCGTTTCCAGGTAGTTGGTGGATAGCGCCACCGGCAACGCCAGTCCGGCGGTGGCGAAGCGCGCCTCGATCAGCCCGCGGGTGAAGGTCATCGGCCCAGGCAGCACCGCATCGAACTCGCACAGCTCGACGAGTTCGAGGGGGCCGCGTTCAGCCAGTGGATGATCGTGGGCACAGACGAAGCACAGCCGGTCGACCCATACCGGCACCACCTGCAACTGATCGTCGGGGTAAGGGGCAAGGGTCACCACGGCCATCTCGAGTTCACCGTCAAGGACCCCCTGGTAGGCCTGCTCCGAGTCGAGGAAATGCAGGTCCAGGCGCACGTCGGGATGCTCGGCGGTGAAGTGCTTGAGTAGCGGTGGCAGGCGGTGCAGACCGATATGATGACTGGTGGCCAGGGTCAGGCTGCCGCCCACGCTGCCGTCGAGGTTGCCGAGTGCCCGGCGGCTGTCGTCCATCATCACGAGTATCTCGCGCGCACGGGGAAGCAGCACCTTGCCGGCTTCCGTCAGGCTGACGCGCCGCCCTATGCGATCGAACAGGCGTGCGCCGGTCTGGGTCTCGAGTACCGCGATGCGCTTGCTGACGGCCGGCTGGGTCAGATGCAATTGATCGGCGGCACGTGAGAAGCTGGCATTATCGGCTACGGCGAGAAATGCCTGCAGGCTCTGGGTATCCATGGTGCCCTCCGGCTGTATTCGTATTCCAGGAAGGAATTCAATCCATAAATAACATGAATTGATTTTATGGGCGAGCCGCGCAAGACTGGCACTACTCGATCAAGGTCATGGCAGGCGATCATTCGGCTCTGCCGTGAGGGGCTTTGCCGAGGGTGAGGCCGACGAGGAGGCGCTGTGAATCCTTCCCTGGAAGCTACATTTGCCATCCATGGCAAATGACCTCCTCGTCGACCCACCCTCGGCGCCCCTGGCAAGCACTGACGCCATGGCTCTTTGATATAAAGCACCAATATCGTGACCTGATAAGCACAGGGCCCCAGGCCCGGGAGAAACGACATGGCAGGCCAGACACTCTACGACAAGTTGTGGTCGCAACATCTGGTGAAGGAGCGCGATGACGGCACCGCGCTGATCTACATCGACCGCCAGTTGCTTCACGAAGTGACCTCGCCACAGGCCTTCGAGGGACTGCGCCTGGCGGGGCGCCGGCCATGGCGGCTCGACGCCAACCTGGCGACACCGGACCACAACGTGCCGACCACCCTCAAGGAGCGCGCCGAGGGCAATACCGGGATCAAGGACCCTGTATCGTTGATCCAGGTTCAGACACTGGATGACAACTGCGTCGAATTCGGTATCGAAGAGTTCAAGATCAACGATCCTCGCCAGGGTATCGTCCATGTGGTCGGCCCCGAGCAGGGCGCCACGCTGCCGGGCATGACCGTGGTTTGCGGCGATTCGCACACCGCCACTCATGGTGCCTTCGCGGCGCTGGCCCATGGCATCGGCACCTCCGAGGTCGAGCATGTGCTGGCCACCCAGTGCCTGCTCGCCCAGAAGATGAAGAACATGCAGGTGCGTGTCGAGGGCGAGCTCGGCGTGGGCGTTACCGCCAAGGATGTGGTGCTGGCGATCATCGGCAGGATCGGCACCGCCGGCGGCACCGGTTGCGCCATCGAGTTCGCTGGAAGCGCCATCCAGAGCCTCTCCATGGAAGGGCGCATGACGGTCTGCAACATGGCCATCGAAGCCGGTGCGCGGGTCGGCCTGATTGCCGTGGACGACACCACCATCGACTACCTCGCCAAGCGCCCTTATGCCCCCACCGCCGAACAGTGGGACGCGGCCGTGGCCAGTTGGCGAGAACTGGTCTCCGATGCCGATGCCGAGTTCGACAAGGTGGTGACCCTGGATGCCGCCGAGATCGAGCCGCAGGTCAGCTGGGGCACCAGCCCCGAGATGGTCACCGGGATTTCCGGCGAGGTGCCGGACCCGAGCGCCGCGCCGGACGAGACCATACAGCGCAGCTACACGCGTGCGCTCGAGTACATGGGCCTTGCGCCGAGGCAGAAGATCACCGATATCCGCCTCGACAAGGTGTTCATCGGTTCCTGCACCAACTCGCGTATCGAGGATCTCCGCGAAGCCGCCAAGGTGGCGCGCGGCAAGAAGGTCGCCGACTCCATCCAGCTTGCCATGGTGGTGCCGGGCTCGGGGCTGGTGAAGCGCCAGGCGGAAGCCGAAGGCCTGGACAAGGTATTCACCGAGGCGGGCTTCGAGTGGCGCGAGCCAGGCTGCTCCATGTGTCTTGCCATGAATGCCGACAAGCTTGGTGCGGGTGAGCACTGTGCCTCCACCTCGAACCGTAACTTCGAGGGGCGCCAGGGCTATGGTGGCCGTACCCATCTGGTCAGCCCGGCGATGGCCGCCGCCGCCGCCATCGCGGGCCACTTCGTCGATGTTCGACAACTCCCGGTCGACACCACCCCAGCCCAGGAGGCCTGAGCCATGAAAAAGTTCGAACGCACCGAAGGTCTCGTGGCACCGCTCGACCGGGCGAATGTCGATACCGACCTGATCATCCCCAAGCAATTCCTGAAGTCGATCAAGCGCACCGGCTTCGGTGTCAACCTGTTCGACGAGTTGCGCTATCTGGATGAGGGCTATCCGGGCCAGGACGCCTCGGCGCGCCCGAAAAACCCTGATTTCGTGCTCAACCAGCCACGCTACCAGGGGGCCAGCGTGCTGCTGGCGCGCCGCAACTTCGGCTGTGGCAGCTCGCGCGAACATGCCCCCTGGGCCCTGGAAGACTTCGGCTTTCGCGTGGTGATCGCCCCGAGCTTCGCCGATATCTTCTACAACAACGCCTTCAAGAACGGCCTGCTGCTGATCACCCAGCCGGAGGACGTGGTCGACCGGTTGTTCGCTGAAGTGGTAGCAAGCGAAGGGTACCGGCTCGATGTCGATCTCGAGAACCAGCGGGTGATCACGCCGAGTGGCGAGATCCTCGAATTCGAAGTGGATGGCTTCCGTAAGCACTGCCTGCTCGAGGGGCTGGATGATATCGGCCTGACGCTCAAGGACGAAGACGCCATTCGCGATTTCGAGCAGCGTCATCGTCAAGCGCGGCCCTGGTTGTTTCGTGATCCCGCTCAAGCCTGATCGCATTGACTTTGCATCCGTCGATGGTGCGGGGCTGATCCGGCGGCAGGCCTGCGAGGAGGCGCTGTGAACCCATCCCTGGGCGCTACATTTGCCATCCATGGCAAATGACCTCCTCTCCGGCCTGCCCCCGGCGCCCCGCTCGGCAACGGCGGTAGTTAACCAAGGAAGCAACGATGACACACAAGATTCTGGTACTACCCGGTGACGGCATTGGCCCCGAGATCACCGCCCAGGCCAGCCGCATCCTGGCCGCCTGTCAGGCCCGTGGACTGGATGCCGAGGTGGAAGAGGCGCTGGTCGGTGGTTCGGCCTATGACGTTCACGGCGACCCTCTGCCGGCCGAGACCCTCGAAAAGGCCAAGGCGGCGCGTGGCATTCTGCTGGGTGCCGTGGGTGGGCCCAAGTGGGACAAGATCGAAGACCTCACCAAGCGTCCCGAGAAAGGGTTGCTGGGGCTTCGCAAGCACCTTGGGTTGTTCGGCAACCTGCGCCCGGCGCTTCTCTACCCGCAGCTCGCCGAGGCCTCGAGCCTCAAGCCGGAAGTGGTATCGGGGCTCGATATCATGATCGTGCGCGAACTCACCGGCGGTATCTATTTCGGCCAGCCGCGCGGAATCGAAGCGCGTGATGGCCAGCGGGTAGGGTTCAACACCTACATTTATTCGGAGTCCGAGATCGAGCGTATCGGTCGTGTGGCCTTCGAGATGGCGCAGAAGCGTGGCAAGCGGCTGTGCAGTGTCGACAAGGCCAACGTGCTCGAAGTCACGATCTTGTGGCGCGAAGTGATGGAGCGGCTGGCGCCGGAGTATCCGGACGTCGAGCTGTCGCACATGTACGTCGATAACGCCGCCATGCAGCTCGTGCGCGCGCCCAAGCAGTTCGATGTGATGGTCACCGGCAACATGTTTGGCGATATCCTCTCCGACGCCGCCGCCATGCTCACCGGCTCGATCGGCATGCTGCCCTCGGCCTCGCTCAACGAGAGTGGCCAGGGCATGTATGAACCGTGCCATGGTAGTGCCCCGGACATTGCCGGCCAGGGTGTCGCCAACCCGTTGGCGACGATTCTTTCCGTGGCCATGATGCTGCGCTACTCCCTCGCCGAGCCGGCCCTTGCCGAGCGTATCGAGGCCGCTGTCGGCAAGGTGTTGGACGACGGGCTGAGAACCGCGGATATTGCCTCATCCGGCAAGCGCACCGTGTCCACCCGCGAGATGGGCGATGCGGTACTCGCCGCCTTCGAATCACTTTAACAGCTCCTGACGTCCCGCTCTCCGGCCCCGCTGCGATGCGGGGTCGCTTCATGTATAATACTGTTCACATTCGATTCTTGGAGGACTTCACATGTTGAAAGTCGGTTTCGTCGGTTGGCGCGGCATGGTCGGCTCCGTGCTCATGCAGCGCATGGAGGATGATGGGGATTTCAAGGGCATCGAGCCGGTCTTCTTTACCACCTCGCAGGTTGGCCAGGCCGGCCCCGACGTCGGCGTGGATGTTCCTCCGCTGAAGGATGCCTTCGATCTCGACGCCCTCAAGGCACTCGATGTGGTGGTGACCTGCCAGGGTGGTGACTACACCAAGGCCGTCTACGAAGATCTGCGTGGCGGTGGCTGGAAGGGCTACTGGATCGACGCGGCCAGTACCTTGCGCATGGCGGATGACGCGACCATCGTGCTCGACCCGGTCAACCGTCATGTCATCGAAGCCCAACTGGCGCGTGGCGCCAAGACCTTCGTCGGTGGCAACTGCACCGTCAGCCTGATGCTGATGGGTCTCGGTGGCTTGTTCGAAGCCGACCTGATCGAGTGGATGACCTCCATGACCTATCAGGCGGCCTCTGGTTCCGGCGCCAAGCACATGCGCGAACTGCTCAACCAGATGGGTGGCCTGCGCGATAGCGTCGGCGAAGAGCTCAAGGATCCCGGCAGCGCGATCCTCGATATCGATCGAAAGGTTACCGCGGCGATGCGCTCGGGCGACTTTCCCACCGACAATTTCGGTGCACCGCTGGCGGGCAGCCTGCTGCCGTGGATCGATACCAAGCTCGACAACGGCCAGAGCAAGGAAGAGTGGAAGGGCACCGTGGAGACCAACAAGATCCTCGGCCTTCAGGACAATCCGATCCCGATCGATGGCTTGTGCGTGCGCATCGGCGCCATGCGCTCCCACAGTCAGGCGTTCACCATCAAGCTCAAGAAGGATGTGCCGCTTGATGAGATCGAAGATCGCCTCGCCAAGCACAACGATTGGGTGAAGGTGGTACCCAACGACAAGGAAGCCACCATCCGCGACCTCACCCCGGCGGCGGCCACCGGGACGCTGAGCGTGCCGGTCGGTCGGCTGCGCAAGCTGGCAATGGGCGGGGAATATCTCTCTGCCTTCAGTGTCGGCGACCAACTGTTGTGGGGTGCCGCCGAGCCGCTCAAGCGCATGCTCAAGATCCTGCGCGAGCAGTGATGGAGCGGCGACTGCCGAGTCCATGATGGTGATGGGGCGTCTCCTTGCGAGACGCCCCGTTGCATTGTGGCATGTCGTGATGCCCCGGAGCACCGATCAAGCTCGCGAGAGGGGGCTGGTATGGCTTACGTTGAAGTATGGCTTACGTTGAAGAAAGATGAGCGGAATGACTTGGCTCATGCCCGTTGGCACGAAGAGTATGGTACATAGGCTTTAACACGATAATAAACAAGATTGCATGCAAGGGAACTCCATGAACCGCAAGCTGACACTCGCCATGCTGCTTTCGCTTTCCGCGGCAAGCCCCATGGCACTGGCACTGGGCTTGGGCGAAGCGGATGTTCGCTCGACGCTCAATGCACCGCTGCGTGCGACGATTCCACTGACCGATGCCGCCGGGATGCAGGCGGGCCTGATCAATGTGTCGGTGGCCGACGAGCGTGCCTTCCAGGCGGCAGGGTTGAATCGCACGCCGCTGGCCGCGAGTGTTCGGCTGGCGGTTGAGCAACAGCAGGGCCGGCTGGTGGTGAACTTGATCACCGACCGCCCGGTGCGTGAACCCTGGCTCGACCTGCTGCTACGCTTCGATTGGCCCGATGGCCAGCAACTGCGTGAAGTCACGCTGCTGCTCGATCCTCCCGATTACGAACAGATGCCGGTACTGGTGGCAGGCTCCAGCCAGGCGGATGCATCGCCCAGTGTTTCACCGCCATCCGTCACGCAAGCCTCGCAGGGCTCCGCACCTGTGCGGGTCAATCGCGAAGCGCCGGCCAGCCAGTCCAGCGGCGATCCGGCCAGGGTCGGCAACGGCGATACGTTATGGGCCGTTGCCGGACGCCTGCGTCCCGACAGTGGCATCAGCATGAACCAGATGATGGTGTCGCTGGTCGAGGCCAATCCCGAGGTTTTCCCGTCTGGCAACATCAATGCCATGCGCGCCGGCTTTACCCTGGTAGTGCCAAGCCGCGACGCCATCGCCGCGCGTTCCGACGGGGAGGCCCAGCGCATCGTCCAGGCCATGAACCAGGCCTGGGCGAACCGTGGTAGCGGGGCGCCGGCGCGTGTCCCGCTCGACACGACGCCTGCAGCCGAGTCAGCAGTGGCGGTGGCGCAGGCAAGTGAGCCTGCGTCTGTCGAGGACAACGATTCCGCCTCCGACCGAAGCAGTGACGAACAGGCCAATGACGAGCAGGCCGAGGTGACAGATGAAGGCCAGGCCCCGTTGGAAGAAGCATCAGAGCCTCGCCTGACCCTGTTGACCGATGCCCAGGTGGCTGCCGAGGGTACCGTGGCATCCGCCTCGGCGGATCAGGGCGAAGAGGGCGCCGAGCCTGCTGTCCCAGACGAAAGCGCTTCTGCCACCGGCGAGATGCCTGCCGATGGTGAAGACCCGCAATCGCCATCGCGGGTGAGCCTCGACCCGGAGGTCATGCGAGCCCTGTATGGCGATCAATGGGAGTCGATTGCCGGAATCGGCGAGGGCGAGCTGACCAGTGATCAGCGCCTGGTACGCTTGGAAAGTCGCTGGATTGACCAGCAACGCGCACTTTCCGCGGTCAGCGAGGAGCGCGACATGCTGCGGGATGAGCTTGATGGCATGCGTGACGAGTTGGCTGCCATGAGAGACCAGTTGGCGACGCTGACGGCAGGGGGCAGCGGAGCCGATGGCCCAGGCGCTGGCGGTGTCGTGCCGCCTGGTGTCGACACCGAGGAGGCTCCTTGGTGGGGGGCGATCTATCAGGCCGAGGTCGATCGCAACCTGATGCTGGGTGGCGCGGGCCTGGTCGCTTTGCTGGGTGCCTGGCTTCTGGTGCGGCGACGGCGTCGAGATCAGCAGGCCGAGTCGGAGAGCGGCTTCGGTGAGGTAAGGGTCATCGCGCCAGGCGGGCAGGGGCCTGTCTCGCCGCGTCCCTTCACCCCCGGACAGTATGGCGCGGCAGCATCCGCGAGCGGCTCTGCTGTGAATGATCCGGCGGCCATCGACCCTGTGATGAGCGACTCCATGAATGCCCCCGCTGCGTCGAGACGAGCTGCGATGCCACAGGCTGAGGCGATCAACGAGGCGGATATCTTCATTGCCTATGGCCGTTTCGACCAGGCGAGTGAATTGCTCGAGGCGAGCCTGGAGCATTCGCCTGAACGCGATGACCTGCGTCTGAAGCTGCTCTCGGTTTACCTGCAGCAGGGCAAGCGTGAAGCGGCCGAGGCCGAACTCGACACGCTGCGTAACGGCGGTGACCCGGTGGTGATCGATGAAGCCGAGAGTATTGTCAGTCGGCATGGTCTGAGGGATGCGCAGCAGCCTGCGGCGCCAAGTGGTGACACCCAGCGCGCGGTATTCGCCGAGCCCACGGAACTGCCGCCGCGAATGCTCGATGACCCTGAGCGCGAGGAAGGCGAAGCGACCCCAGGCGAAGACGCGACGCCTGGCACGCCGGACCAGGCGCTGCATGCCGAACGGACCGATTCAGTGTTTCGTCGCCCAGCGTCCGACGAGGTGCCCACCAAGCCAGCAGGCGTTGAGCCGACGGCCGATACTGCCGGTGAGCAAGAGCCCTTGAGAGCTCATGCGAAAGCCTCAGAGCTGCCGCCGGACTCCACGCCAGAGCCGAAGCCCGAGCCAGAGCCCAAGCCAGAGCCAGAGCCACAATCAACGCCAATGCCAGCCTCCGAGCCTGAGCAGCCGGAGCCGGTAAGTCGTCGCAAGGGCGCTGATGGCAATGACATCATCGACTACCAGCCGCCAAGCCTCGAGCCCGCGCCGGGCCCTCGTCAAGAGACGCCCCAGCAGCCGAGCGTTGAGTTTACGCCGTCCGCCCCCAATTCCGACGACACCACCCCTCGGATTGACAAGAGCGCTGACTCGGGCGAGTCGAGTGTCGATTTCACAAGCGAGCGGTTCGTGTTTCCGCCATCCACGCCTGATGACGCCGCAGAGGATGGCCCAGCCCAGAATGTGACCGATGAGTGGGAGATTGAAGAGGTGGCCTTCCCGTCGCTTGACCGGGATAATGCTCGTTTCGCCGCCAGCCCCTCCCCACCCGCTAGCCTGGATGAGGCACGCCGCTTGATTGAAGCCGGTGAACTCGGCAGGGCAAAGTCGCTGCTCGATGAACTCGTCGAGCGCGGCGACCCCCACCAGCGTGAGGAGGCGCGGGCACTGATCTCCCGCTTGAACGCGTGAAGGAAGCATGACCCTATTTCGACGCCTCGATGAGCACCACCCCATGACTGGCCGCCTGGCCATGGCCGTGGAGTATGACGGCACCGCCTACTGTGGCTGGCAGCGTCTGAAGCATGCCGCCTCCGTGCAGGACGAAGTGGAGAAGGCGCTGGCCAGGGTGGCAAGTCACCCGGTCAACGTGAAGGCCAGCGGGCGTACCGACTCCGGTGTGCATGCCACTCGCCAGATCATTCATTTCGATGCACCGGTGCCGCGCTCCGAAAAGGCCTGGGTATTCGGGGTCAATGCCAACCTGCCGCGCGATATCGCCATGCGCTGGGTCAAGGCCGTACCCGATGAGTTTCATGCACGTTTCAAGGCGCTGGCGCGACGTTATCGCTATGTGATTCTCAACCAGCCGAGCCGCCCTGTGCTCGAGCGCGCCAATGCCACCTGGTGTCGTGACCCCCTGGATGCCGATGCCATGCATCGCGCCGCACAGGTGCTGATTGGCGAACACGACTTTTCAAGTTTCCGGGCCGCTGGTTGCCAGTCGAAGACCCCATGGCGGCGGTTGCACTTCATCGAGGTTCACCGACATGGCCCGTTGGTGATGATCGACGTCCAGGGCAATGCCTTCCTGCACCACATGATTCGCAATATCGTGGGTGCCCTGGTTACCGTGGGGAGAGGAAGCAGGGGAGAAGACTACCTGGCCGAATTGATGGTGCTCAAGGATCGCAAGCGTGCCGATGTCACGGCGCCGGCCTGCGGACTGCATTTCGTCGATTCGCTGTATGATCCTTGCTGGGGGCTACCCAGTGAGCCGCTGGGCCCCAACCTGCTGGCATTTCTCGGTGAGTGGACCGGCGAGAGGCCCCTGCCGGATTGCCCGATGGTGGACATTCGCCGTGGCCGTCCGGTGGCGGTGCCCAGCCAGTCAACCAGGGAGGCAGCCCATGAGTGATTCTCTCACGCCTCGATTTCGCACTCGGGTGAAAGTGTGTGGATTGACCCGCGAACAGGATGTCGATGCGGCGGTCGCGGCAGGGGCTGATGCGCTGGGGTTCGTGATGTGGCCAGGCAGCAAGCGAGGTATCGATGAATCGCGCCTCGCCGCGCTTGCCGAAAGGGTACCCGCCTTTGTGTCCCGGGTGGGGCTGTTCGTCGACCAGCCCCCTGAGTTGATCGCCCGGTGTGCCGAGCACCTGGACCTGCTGCAGTTTCATGGCGATGAATCGCCCGAGGCCTGTGCGAACGCCCCACGGCCCTGGATCAAGGCATTGCGCATGCGTGATGGCCTCGACCTGCGCGCCGCCGCGACGCACTACCACAATGCCCAGGCGCTGTTGCTCGATGCCTATCGGCCTGGCCTTCCAGGCGGTACCGGTACCACGTTCGACTGGTCGCGAATCCCCGCAAACCTGGCAAAACCTGTTATTCTCGCGGGAGGTTTGAGTGCCGACAATGTGGCCTTGGCGATAGCCCGCGTGGCACCCTTCGCCGTGGACGTTTCCGGAGGTGTCGAAGCCTCGCCGGGCGTCAAGGACAGCGAACATATCATGTCCTTCGTCGAGGCCGTTCGTCAGGCAGACGCGCGCCATTGAGCCGGCCAACGGTAGCTGGCGCGCCCAACCATTTATCGCGCACCGTCATGCGCATCGCGCCGTGTGACCGTGTTATCCATCAACGCCCCTCTGGCGACCTGTGAGGTGTCTTTCGTGAGCAAGTTCAGTGACCTGACCCGACTGCCGGATGCCCGTGGTCATTTTGGTGCCTACGGTGGAAGGTTCGTCTCGGAGACCCTGAGCTTCGCCCTGGACGAGCTGGAGAAGACCTATATGAGTCTTCGTGATGATCCGGCGTTCCAGGCGGAATTCGACTACGACCTGTCCCACTATGTGGGTCGGCCTTCACCGCTCTATCATGCCGAGCGTTGGTCGAAGCAATTGGGTGGGGCACGTATCTGGCTCAAGCGCGAGGACCTCAATCACACCGGCGCCCACAAGGTCAACAACACCATCGGACAGGCGTTGTTGGCCAAGAAGAGCGGCAAGCCGCGGGTGATCGCCGAGACCGGCGCCGGCCAGCATGGCGTGGCCACCGCCACCGTGGCGGCTCGTCTGGGGCTCAAGTGCGAGGTCTACATGGGGGCCGAGGACGTCGAGCGTCAAAAGCTCAACGTCTACCGCATGCGCCTGCTGGGGGCCAACGTGATCCCGGTGGAGTCCGGTACCCGCACCCTCAAGGATGCCATGAACGAGGCGCTGCGCGACTGGGTCACCAACGTTGATGATACCTTCTACATCATTGGTACAGTGGCTGGGCCCCACCCCTACCCGATGCTGGTTCGCGACTTCAACGCCGTGGCCGGACGCGAGGCGCGTCGCCAGTCGTTCGAGGAGTTCGGCAAGCTGCCCGATGCGCTGATTGCCTGCGTCGGCGGTGGCTCCAATGCCATGGGCCTGTTCTATCCCTTCGTCGAGGACGACGAGGTGGTCATGTACGGTGTCGAGGCGGGCGGTGATGGCGTCGAGACCGGCCGCCACGCCGCGCCACTGGCCTCCAATGCCCCGCGCGGCGTATTGCATGGCAACCGCACCTATCTGATGTCCGATGAGGGTGGCCAGGTGTCCGATACCCACTCCATCTCGGCGGGCCTCGACTACCCGGGGGTCGGTCCCGAACACGCCTTGTGGAAAGATGTCGGCCGAGTCAACTACGTGGCAGCCAACGACCATGAGGTGCTCGAGGCGTTCCGTGAGCTTACCCACGTCGAGGGCATCATGCCGGCGCTCGAGTCCGCCCATGCCCTGGCCTACGCCAAGGTGCTGGCGCCCACCATGCGTCCTGACCAGAACATCGTCGTCAACCTGTCTGGTCGCGGTGACAAGGACATCATGACCGTCGCCCGGCTCGACGGCCTGGAATTCTAAGGAAGCCCGATGAACCGTATCGACCAACGATTTAGCGAGCTAAAGGAACAGGGTCGCCGCGCGCTGATCCCCTACATCACCGCGGGTGACCCGGCACCTCAACACACCGTGGGGTTCATGCACGCCCTGGTGGAGGCGGGTGCCGACATCATCGAACTCGGGGTGCCATTTTCGGACCCCATGGCCGATGGCCCGGTGATCCAGAAGGCCTGCGAGCGGGCACTCAAGCACGGCGTGCGACTGACCCACCTGTTCGAGATGGTTCGCGAGTTCCGCCAGACCGACACCACCACGCCGGTAGTGCTGATGGGCTACCTGAACCCGGTGGAGCGCATCGGGCTTGCGACATTTGCCGATCAGGCCGCCAGCGCCGGCGTCGATGGCGTGTTGACCGTCGACCTGCCACCGGAGGAGGCCGATGAGTTCGGGCCAGTACTCAAGGAGCGTGGCCTGGCCTCGATCTTCCTGGTTGCCCCTACCACTTCCCATGCTCGGGCCGCTACAATATGCGCCCATGGTGAGGGCTATCTCTACTATGTTTCGCTCAAGGGCGTGACGGGGTCAGCCGCGCTGAACGCCGATGACGTCGCTGCCCACCTTGCGCCGCTGCGAGAATTGACCGACCTGCCATTGTGTGTCGGTTTCGGCATTCGTGATGGCGCCACGGCAGCCGAAGTCGCCAAGGTGGCCGACGGCGTCATCGTCGGCTCTGCTCTGGTTAACAGGATTGCCGAAAACGCCGAGCAACCGGAAGTCATTGCCGGTGAACTCAAGGCGGTGCTGATAGAAATGCGCGAGGCGCTGGACGCCATGAGCGCCGGTTGACGACAGCCTTCGTTGCCCGATTCGATTCACGCGCCCGGGCTTGCCCGGGCGCCGACCACATGACGGAACCCTTTCTGACATGAGCTGGCTAGACAAGATCGTGCCCTCGATGGGCCGCATCCAGCGCAAGGACCGCCGGGCCAGCGTGCCCGATGGCCTGTGGCGCAAGTGCCCGAAATGCGAAGCGGTGCTCTACCTTCCTGAGCTTGAGAAGCACCATAACGTCTGCCCCAAGTGCGATCATCATCTGCGCTTGACCGCCCGCAAGCGCCTCGACTGGTTTCTCGACAAGGAAGGCCGTGAGGAGCTGGCAACCCAGGTCGAGCCGGTAGATCGGCTGAAATTTCGTGATTCCAAGAAGTACAAGGATCGCCTTGCCGCGGCCCAGAAGGAGACCGGTGAAAAGGATGCGTTGATTGCCATGCGGGGCTCGCTCGACGGCCTGCCGGTAGTCGTGGTGGCCTTCGAGTTCACCTTTATGGGCGGCTCGATGGGCGCTGTGGTGGGCGAGAAGTTCGTGCGTGCGGCGACCCTAGCCCATGACGAAGGCATTCCGCTGATCTGTTTTTCAGCCTCGGGCGGTGCGCGCATGCAGGAGGCGTTGTTCTCGCTGATGCAGATGGCCAAGACCTCGGCGGCACTCGAAAGGCTAAAGCAGGCCGGCATTCCCTATATCTCGGTGCTCACCGACCCGGTGTTCGGTGGTGTCTCGGCATCGCTTGCCATGCTGGGTGACCTCAACGTGGCGGAGCCGAACGCATTGATCGGTTTCGCCGGGCCCCGGGTCATCGAGCAGACAGTCCGCGAAAAGCTGCCCGAAGGGTTCCAGCGCAGTGAATTCCTGCTCGAACACGGTACCGTGGACATGCTAGTCCATCGCAGCGATATGAGAACTCGCTTGGGTGGCATCCTGCGCAAGCTTGGCCATCACCCGGCCAATGGTGAACCCGCCAGTGCCCAGCCTTATGTCGAGCCCGACCTGGTCGAGAGCGCCGAACTGGCGGAACTCGAGGCGAGTGCCGAGGAGAGCTTGGCGCCTTCCTCAGAGCCGCTGGATGGTGAGGCAGAGAGCAGCAGTCAGGACGGTGATCGCGACGAACACGGCGATGCCCGGCGCTGAACCTGATGAAGGATGCGGCCTTGCCCACTTCTCTGGATGCCTGGCTTGCCCGGTTGGAAGCCGCCCATCCTGTCGGTATCGAGCTTGGGCTCGAGCGTGTCGCCGAGGTGGCCAGGCGCATGGGGCTCACCGAGCGCCCCATTGCCGGGCGAGTCATCACCGTCGCCGGCACCAATGGCAAGGGCTCGACGGTTGCCATGCTCGAGTCATTGGCTCGGGCCCATGGCCTTACCACTGGCGTCTACACCTCGCCTCACCTGATTCGCTACAACGAGCGCTTGCGCCTTGATGGCACCGAGGCCGATGACGCGACATTGATCGCCGGGTTCGAGGCCGTCGAGGCGGCCCGCCTGGCGGGCGAGCCGGTCAGCCTGACCTACTTCGAGGTCGGCACGCTCGGTGCGCTATGGGCGGTGGCCAGGCGCAGGCCGGATATCGCGCTGCTCGAGGTTGGGTTGGGTGGGCGTCTTGATGCCGTCAACGTCATTGACCCGGATGTGGCGGTGGTCACCACCGTCGCCCAGGACCATGCCGCCTTTCTGGGCAATGACCTCGAGATCATCGGCCGCGAGAAGGCTGGCATCCTGCGAGCGGGGCGCCCGACGGTGTTCGGTAGCAGCACGTTGCCTGCAAGCGTTCGCCGGGTCGCGGAAGCGCTGGACGCGCCGGTATTCGCCATCGGTGACGCCTTCGAGCGCCGCGCCATGGCCGATTCCGCCGATGCCTGCTGGCAGTGGCGTGGTCGTGATCAGGCCGGGCAGGCGATGTCGCTTGACGATCTGCCGGATCCAGGACTTCCGCTGGACAATGCAGCCACCGCCTTGCAGGCGTTGGCACTGGCCGGTGTCAGCCTGGATGTGGTTGCCTGCCGCAAGGCGCTGGCCTCGGTGACCCTGGCTGGCCGCATGCAGTGGCATGGCCAGTGGTGTCTGGATGTCGGCCACAACCCGCATGCCGCAAGCTATCTGGCAGGGCGACTGGCGGCGCTGCCCAGCAAGGGGCGTACGGTCGCCCTGTTGGGTATGCTGCAGGACAAGGATGCCGATGGCGTCATGCAGGCACTGTCGCCGGTCATCGATGCCTGGGTGACGGTGAGCCTGGCCGGTGAGCGCGCGCGTAGCGCCGAGGACCTTGCCGAGCGCCTATCCCGGCATGGGGCTGCGGTCTGGCACATGGCATCGAGCGCCATCAGTGGTGCGGCCTGGCTCGCCAGTCACCTGGCAGAGGATGATCGTGTGCTGGTATGTGGCTCTTTCTTCACGGTGGGCGAGGTACTCGAGTGGCTTGAGACGTCCACGGTGGCGAGTCGCCAGGAGTCGGCGCAGACTGAAGGTGAAGATACGCCAAGCGAGGGAACGTGATGAAATATGGAATGCGGGAGCGCATCAGCGGTGCGGTGATCCTGATTGCCCTGGCGGTGATCTTCGTGCCCATGTTATTTAGCGAACCGGCACCGCGCAGCGAGCGTCCAGAGCCTGTGTTGACTATCGAACAGCCCGTCGAGGTCGAGCGCGAGGATGTTCCCGATCCAGAGCCGCCCGCCACTCTCGGCCAGCTCGATGACCCAACCTCGCCAAGGGATGCCGAGGGGCCGGCCGAAGATGAAAATGTGGAGGCAGACGTCGTCTCGACGCTTGCCGAGAGCAGTCAGTCTGGCGACGAGCAAGCCGCGAGTGATGAGGAGGTGATGGTGCCTCCCGAAATCTCGGACCCCGGCAGCGCGGAGAGCGTCGACCCGATCGCCGAGCTTGCCAGGGCCGCCGATCAGCGCCTGGCCGAGCGACGCTCACAGCAGGACGAGTCATCCGCAAGCGCCGGGGGGCAGGGCGAAGCGAGCCAGTCAAGCGCACCGAGTCCATCCGTCGCGGGTGGCGAATGGGCGGTCCAGGTGGGCAGTTTCGGGGAACCCGGTAACGCTGAACGTCTCGAGTCACAATTGCGTGAGCAGGGCTTCAATGCCTATCGCCGGCCGCGCGACAACAACCTGACCACCGTCTATGTGGGGCCCTACGACTCCTCGGAAGCTGGTCAGCGTGCGGTTAGCGAGCTCAAGTCGCAGGCCAATCTCCAGGGGCTGCTGGTGCGGGTGAGGGACTGACATGACGCTGACCTGGCTCGACTGGATTTTCATCGGCTTGCTGACGGTGACCACGATCACTGGCTTCATGCGTGGCCTCATTCGCGAGGCGCTGGGGCTTGCTGCCTGGATCATCGCGCTGCTGGCGGCACGACTGCTGGCCGAGCCCGTCGCCGACCTGCTCGCGGGGCTCATCGACAATGCCGATGGCCGCCTGGTGCTGGCATTCGTACTGGTGATATTTGCGGTGGTGTTACTATGCGGCATTGTCATTCGACTGGTGCATGCCGCCGTCGAATGGGTCGGCATGGGGCTGTTCAACCGCCTGACGGGGGCGGCATTCGGCGCCGCCAAGGGCGCGGCGATTCTGGTACTGGCGACGATACTGATCGGCTTGACCCCCTTGGCCCAGTTACAGGCCTGGCAGGAGGCCGAGTTGCGTCCGACCTTCGAGCGGTTGCGCGTCTGGTCCATCAGTCAATTCGAGGACTGGGAGGGGCAGTGGCCCGAGACGCCGGAGTCGCTCGATGGCATCACCTTGCCGGATAGCCAGGATGCCCCTGACCCCGAAGGGACCACGACACCGGAGACATGAACGACCAGCAGGTGAACGACCGGTATGTGAAAGACCGACATGTGACATACCGACCGATGAACGACGGGGCGGAGCAGCGCTGCCCGCCGCGAACCAAGGCAAGCGAGGTAAGGTGGAATGTGCGGTATCGTGGGCCTTTTGGCCAAGCAGGCGGTGAACCAGGGTATCTATGACGCCCTGACGGTGCTTCAGCATCGCGGACAGGACGCCGCCGGCATGATGACCTGGCATGAGGGCCGCTTCTTGCTGCGCAAGAGCAATGGCCTGGTGCGTGATGTCTTCCACACCCGGCACATGGCTCGCCTCAAGGGCAACCTTGGCATCGGACATGTCCGTTATCCCACCGCTGGCTCGTCGAGCGAGGCGGAATCGCAGCCGTTCTATGTGAACTCGCCCTACGGCATCGCACTTGCCCACAATGGCAACCTGACCAACTCCGACCAGCTCAAGCAAGAGCTTTTTTCTTCGGATCTGCGACACATCAACACCAGCTCCGACTCCGAAGTGCTGCTCAACGTCTTCGCCCATGAACTTGGCAAGCAGGGGTTATACCTTGAGCCAGGCGATATCTTCGACGCCGTGCGCCGCGTGCATCGGCGCTGCAAGGGTGGCTATGCGGCCGTGTCGATCATCAACGGCGTTGGCCTGGTGGCCTTCCGCGACCCCAATGGCATCCGCCCAGTGGTATTCGGAACCCGCAACGAGGGTGAGGGGCAAGACGTGATGATCGCCTCCGAGTCGGTGGCGCTGGATGTTGGTGGCTTCGAATTGCACCGCGACCTTGCCCCTGGTGAGGCGATCTTCGTCGACATGGACGGCGAGATTCACACTCAGTTGTGCGCCGATGCGCCGCGCCTGGCGCCCTGCATCTTCGAGCATGTCTACCTGGCACGCCCGGACTCGATCCTCGACGGTGCCTACGTCTATGGCACGCGAATGCAGATGGGCCGCAAGCTCGGCGACCGGATCCAGAGTGAATGGCCGCAACACGACATCGATGTGGTCATCCCGATTCCCGATACCTCGCGAACGTCGGCATTGGAGCTTGCCCAGCACCTTGGGGTGACCTATCGCGAAGGTTTCATGAAGAACCGCTACATCGGCCGAACCTTCATCATGCCCGGGCAGACCCAGCGCAAGAAGTCGGTCCGCCAGAAGCTCAACGCCATCGATATCGAGTTCAAGGGCAAGAACGTGCTGCTGGTCGACGACTCCATCGTGCGCGGCACTACCTGCAAGCAGATCATTCAGATGGCCCGTGAAGCCGGCGCCAACAAGGTCTATTTTGCCTCTGCAGCGCCGCCGGTGCGCTATCCCAACGTCTATGGCATCGATATGCCGGCGGCAAGCGAGTTGATCGCCCATGGGCGAAGCGAAGCCGAGGTAGGCGAACTGATTGGTGCCGACCGTATCTTCTACCAGGATATCGAGGACCTGAAGACCGCCTGCCGTGAGGTCAATCCGAATCTCGATGCCTTCGATTGCTCGGTATTCGATGGCCGCTACGTCACCGGTGACATTGACGATGCCTACCTGCTGGCGCTGGAAGCCTCGCGCAGCGACGATGCCAAGCAGCAGCAGAGTGCCGGCGACCATGCGCTGGTCGGCATGCACAATCAGGACGATGATATCGATGACTGAGGGAACGTCATGAACCAGCACGACGACGAACAGTGGGCGCTCGAGACACTGGCCATTCGCGCCGGTCACGAGCGTACCCACGAACAAGAGCATGGCGAACCGATATTTCCCACCTCGAGTTTCGTCTACGATAGCGCTGCCGAGGCGGCAGCCAAGTTCAGCGGCGATGAGCCGGGTAACGTCTATTCGCGTTTCACCAACCCGACAGTGCGTACCTTCGAGAAGCGTCTGGCGGCGATGGAAGGGGGCGAGCGCTGTGTCGCCACCAGTTCAGGCATGTCGGCGATTCTTTCCACGGCGCTGGCGCTGCTTTCGGCTGGCGACGAGATCGTCGCCTCGCGTTCGCTGTTTGGCTCAACGGTCAGTCTGTTCGACAAGTACCTGGGCAAGTTCGGTATCACCACCCGCTATGTGGAGCTCTCCGACCTTGCCGCCTGGGAGGCTGCCATCACGCCGGCCACCCGCTTGCTGTTTGCCGAAACGCCATCCAACCCGCTGTCGGAAGTGGTGGATATCGCGGCGCTCGCCGAGATTGCCCACCGTCATGATGCGCTGCTCGCCATCGACAACTGTTTCCTGACCCCGGCCTTGCAAAAGCCCCTGGCGTTAGGCGCCGACCTGGTGATCCACTCCGCTACCAAGTATCTCGATGGCCAGGGCAGGGCGATCGGTGGTGCGGTGGTCGGTCGCAATGCCGAACTCGAGGAGCTGTTCGGCGTGGTGCGCACCTGCGGCCCGTGCATGAGCCCGTTCAATGCCTGGATCTTCACCAAGGGGCTCGAGACGCTCAACCTGCGCATGCGCGCGCATTGCGACAATGCCCAGGCACTGGCCGAGTGGCTCGATCAACACGATGCGGTTGCCAGGGTCTATTACAGCGGCCTTCCAAGTCACCCCCAGCACCTGCTGGCCGGTCGTCAACAGCAAGGGTATGGCGCAGTGCTAGGCTTCGAGGTCAAGGGTGGGCGCGAAGCGGCCTGGTCGGTGATCGATGCCACCCGGCTGCTTTCCATCACCGGCAATCTTGGCGATGTGAAGACCACCATCACGCATCCGGCCACCACGACCCATGGTCGGTTGTCGGACGAGCAGAAGGCATCCGCCGGCATCAACGAGGGGCTGATTCGGGTGGCTGTCGGACTCGAGTCCCTGAACGATATTCGTGGTGATCTTGCGCGTGGCCTGGATGCCTTGCGCTGAGCCATAGCCACACTTTCCCATATTCCCAGTTTCCCAGCAGGCCTTCCCATCCCCCTTCAAGTGGCTACCACGCGATAGGGGGATATGAATGACTCGCATGCTCTAGGCTTGCTCATACGCTTTTTCCGAATGAACGGTTCGGCATTATTCAGCGGATGACACCGCCCGGCTGGAGTATGCTTTGGTGTACTCGACAGGGAATATCAAGGAGGCGCCGGCATGTGGCGCAATAGTCGTTCGGGTTGGGGAATCGTCAGCATTCTTTTGCATTGGATCAGTGCGGTGGTCATTGTCGGACTGTTCGTGCTTGGCTGGTGGATGGTCGATCTTGGCTATTACCATGCCTGGTACAACCTCGCGCCCTGGTGGCATCGTTCGATCGGCATGTTGTTGCTGTTCGCGACCCTTGCGCGGCTCGCCTGGCGCTTCATCAATCCCACCCCGGTCGCACATGGACATGGTCTGGAGCGTCTGGCTGCCCATCTGGGACACATTGCCCTCTATGTGTTGATGCTGCTGGTGATGGTCAGTGGCTACATGATCTCCACCGCCGATGGTCGTGGCATCAGCGTGTTTGGCTGGTTCGAGGTGCCCGCGCTGCTCAGTCGTCTGCCCAACCAGGAGAACATTGCCGGTGATATTCACTGGTATTCTGCATTGGCGTTGATGGTGCTGGCGGCGGGGCACCTGCTTGCCGCCATGAAGCACCATCTGCTCGATCGTCAAGATACCTTGTTACGCATGATCAACCCGGCGCGGTCTCGTCGTTGACACCCGCGCCGAATGCCGCAAGCCCGCTTCAAGGAGAACGCAACATGTTGAAAAAGACCGTTGTCGCCACGGCAATTGCTGCCACCACATTGATCGCAGTCAGTCATGCGCAGGCTGCCGACTATGTCGTAGATACCGAAAATCAGCATGCCTTTGTCCAGTTCAAGATCAATCATCTGGGCTATTCGTATATCCTCGGCCAGTTCGAGGAATTCGAAGGCAGTTTCTCCTATGACCCGGAGAATCTCGAGGCATCGAGCGTCGAGATGGAAGTGCAGACCGATAGTTTGAACACCAACCATGCCGAGCGTAATCGGCACTTCATGAGTGATGATTTCCTGAGCGTCGCCGAATACCCGACCGCGTCCTTTGTTTCCACCGGTTTCGAGCCGGAGGGTGACAGCGAAGGGGTGTTGACCGGCGAGTTGACGCTGAAGGGTGAAACCCGCGAGATCGAAATGCCGGTTACCCTGGTTGGCGAAGGGGAGGACCCGTGGGGCAACTACCGTGCTGGTTTCGAAGGCATGACGACGCTCGCGCTCGCCGACTACGGCATCGACATGAGCGATTTTCCGGAGATCATGCACGAACTGGAATTGTATGTGACCTTTGAAGGCGTTCGCCAATAAGGCAGGCATCGATGTGGGCGCGCTAGCGTCGTTCGCGCCGAGATGCCACTACTGCACCCCCGGGCCCGTGCCCGGGGGTGTTGTCGTTGGTGGATGGAGAGGTGTTGGCTGGTTTAACGCGTTTCGTTGAGCACTGCGTCCGGGAAGTGACGACGCAGCATGCGGTTCTGGAACTCGTCGACGAAACGACTGTTGATGATGATGATAAAGCGCTCGAAGGGCGCCTGGGGGTCTTGCTGGCTGATACCGTCGACGCTGTGGTAAAGCCTGTCGTCGCGCAGATGCAGGATGTCCCCCGGTGCCAGGGTATTGTCGGTAAGTGGTTGGGTGCCGGCCTTGTCGGCATAGAGGTGATTTTCAGCCCCGGTGACGTTCTCGCGGTTCACTACCATGATGCTCAGCGCCTTGCAGCCATCGGCATGGATCCCCTGCCCCTGAAGCGGGTCGACCTGACCGTTGCCGCGTACGCCGGTGATCTGCATCAAGATGGGTTCACGGGGGCTGATACCCCACAGCTGCGCCCAGCCGCGCACGAAGGCCTTGACGTCGGGCCGCGCGAGGAACTCCTGAGTCAAAGGCTCATAGTAACGCAGGCGGTCCGCCATGCTTTCGGCATCGTTGAAGGCACCGCCCTGGGCCATCGGGCACTCGCCCATCACCTCGACGTCGCCCAATGCATTGAGCGTGAGCCAGGACATCCGCTTCCAGCGGCTGTTGACGTAGGGGTCGCGCGGCAGGTCCGCCAGAAACCCCTGCCAGGCGGCAAGGTCGATCCGCTCGCGTACGTCCGTCAGGCTCCAGTCCTGTTGGGCGAGGTCCGATACCACCCCTGGCTTCCAGTAATCGGCAAGCGGGTTGACGGGCATGGAGGTGACGTCGTAGCCGTGCTTGAGAGTGTCGAGTTTCATTGGGTCTTTCTCCTTCAGGATGGGCGGAATTGCCCTGTGGTTGACGACCGGATGGTCGGACAACATGGGTCGTGCACTATCGGCGGATGCGAAGAACGCAAAGCATCATTAATGTAACGTTTATTTACGTTATGCCGATCTTGCAGTTTAGATGGTTATTTTTCTCATGCCGTCAAGACAACAATGATGAGCATGCTTGTAGGAGATAAATGACAAAGAGGTGTAGGATGGGTATGACTGCACTTGTCATGAAGTACATCTGCGAGACCCTGGATGCTCGGTCGTGATTCTCGCCTCTGGCTATGGTTCACCAGGCAGTGGCTCAAGATTTCCAAGCAAGGTGCGGTGCCGCGGTCGGTGCCGGGCGAAGTGGAGCGCGTCCGTCGCCAGTATCTGGAGAGCGAACTGCGTTTTCGCAGCCTGCTGGAAAGTCTGCCCAAGGTGGCGGTGCAGGGGTACGACAGGAACCGTCGGGTCATCTACTGGAATGAGGCCAGCACGCGACTTTATGGCTATACCCCGGACGAAGCCCAGGGTCGGCTGCTGGAGGAGCTGATCATCCCGCCATTCATGCGCGATGGGGTCATCCAGGCGCATGGCGCCTGGATCAAGGAAGGCGTGGAAATTCCTGCCGATGAGCTCGAACTGCTGCATCGAAATGGTGAACTGGTGCCGGTGTTCTCCCACCATGTGATGCTCAACGAGCATACCGACGAACCGTTGATGTTCTGTGTCGACGTGGATCTCTCCGACCAGAAGCGTGCCCATCGTGAGCTCGATTTCGCGACTCGCTTCGATCGGCTTACCCATTTGCCCAATCGCCAGACCTTCGAAGAGCAGCTTGGCGATGCGCTCGAAGAGTGTCGGGTGCATGACAACGCGTTGGTGCTGGTGTACCTGGACCTCGACCGATTCGTCGAGATCAACGACTCGCTAGGGTACGAGCAGGGGGATCGATTGCTGGTGGAACTGGCGCGGCGCCTGAATCAGGGGCGGCGCTCCTCGGATCTGATGTCGCGGGTCTCGAGTGATGAATTCCTGCTGGCTTTTCCCGGCCTCAAGCACCCCGATGACATCCTCACCCTGGTCAAGAAGGTAGAGGAAAACATGACGGCACCCTTCCTGCTGGGAGGGCGGCGCGTCAAGGTGACCGCTTGCCTGGGTGTCAGCGTATACCCCGAGAACGGCGAATCAGCCAGTGAGCTGATCCGCAATGCCGATGTGGCCAAGAACCGAGCCAAGCTCGATGGGCGTGGTCAGGTGCTGTTCTTCAATCAGAAGCTTCATGACGAACTCGTGCATCAACATCGGCTTACTGACCGGCTCGACCAGGCAATCGAGAACCATGAGCTGTTGCTGCATTACCAGCCCCAGGTTTCCGCCTACACCGGTCGTATCGAGAATCTGGAGGCGTTGTTGCGCTGGGAGCCGCGTGATGGCCCGCCTGTATCACCGGCCGAGTTCATCCCGCTCGCCGAGCGCTCCGACCTGATCCATCGTATCAGCGACTGGGTCATCGAAGAGGCCTGCCGGCAGCGTGCCCGCTGGCGTGACGCTGGCCTCGCTCTGGAGCGCATCGATGTCAACTTCTCGGGTCGTCAGATGAACCGTCCCGATGTGTTTCAGCGCTTCGAGGAGTGCCTGCAACGCCACGGGCTCGGGCCACGCGACATTGGTATCGAGCTCACCGAGAATGTGTTGATTGACGCCAACGAGCGCATTCTGAGTGGTCTGCGTCGACTGCATGATCGCGGTTTTCGCATCGCTATCGATGACTTTGGTACGGGGTACTCCTCGCTGAACTACCTCAAGCATTTCCCGGTGACCGCCCTCAAGATCGATCGCAGCTTCGTACGTGATGCTCACAACCAGCCCAAGGATCGGGCGATCATGGAAGCCACGGTATTCATTGGTCACCGCCTTGGGCTCGAGGTGGTGGCGGAAGGCGTCGAGAACAGCGAGCAGCTCGAGTTGATCCGCGAGATGCGCTGTGATCTGGTGCAGGGTTTCTATTTCTTCCGCCCGATGGGGGCCAACGAGATCGAGCGGCTGCTCTCCGGCATGGTGGCGGGTACCAAGACGCTATCGAGCTGAGTTCGGGGCGAGTTTGGCGTAGAATGCCGCCCCCCGTCGCAGAATACTGGAAGCCAAGTGACCGATACCGACACAACCGTCTCGCTCGGGCGTACCTTATGGCGACAAACCTGGCCGATGGCGATCGGTGTGTTGTCATTGCTGGGTTTTCAGCTGGTCGACAGTGCCTTCATTTCGCGACTCGGCACCCGCCCGTTGGCCGCGCAGTCCTTTACCTTCCCGTTGTCGTTTTTGGTCATTGGCGTGCAGGTCGGCATGGGTATCGCCATCGCCGCATTGATTTCCCGTGCCCTGGGGGCTGGTGAAAACGAGCGCGCCAGGCGGCTCGGGTCGCTGGTGCTGCTGGCGGGAACCGCTACCATTGCGCTGCTGGTGGTGCTGCTGTGGTGGATCCAGACACCGGTATTTGCAAGCCTTGGAGCGGATGCCGGCACGCGTGAACTTATTCGCGCCTATTGGGCGCCACAATTGCTGGCCGCCTGGCTGGGTGCGGCGCTCTATTTCGGTTACAGCCTGTTTCGTGCCCATGGCGATACCTGGCTTCCCGGCAAGATGATGGTCGTGACGAGCCTGGTCAACCTGATGCTGGATCCACTATTGATCTTTGGTGTCGGGCCATGGGAAGGGCTCGGCCTGCCGGGTGCTGCCTGGGCGACGGCGATTGCCTTCAGTTCGGGGTTACTCCTGCTGGGACGCAGACTGGGACGCACCCACTGGCTGTCAAGCGAAGGACTGGGGGGAGAAATGGCTCGTTCGGCGCCTGTCTTCGCCGGTATCGCCGGGCCCGCCATGATCAGCCAGTTGATGCCGCCGCTTGCCGCCATGCTGGCGATCTCGGTGGTGGCCACGCTTGGCGAGAGTGCGGTTGCCGCCTGGGGGTTGGCCAGCCGCCTGGAGACCCTGTCACTGATGGTCGTTCTGGCCATGACCATGTCGCTGCCGCCTTGGCTTGGTCGCTGCTTCGGGGCCGGCGACTGGGATCAGATCCATCGGCTGATGCGCCTGGCGCTGAAGGTCGTGGTGGTCTGGCAGTTGGGGCTCGGGCTTGTCCTGGCATTGCTCGCACCATGGGTAGCGTTGGTGCTGTCCGGCAGCCCCGATGTTCGTCACGACCTTGCGCTGCTGATTCGTTTCCTGCTGCCGAGTTACGCGCCGCTCGGTGTGTGCATGCTGGTGGTGTCGGCGGGCAATGCACTTGGCTGGCCACTGCGTGCCATGCTGATGTCAGCGGCCAGGCTGTTCATGTTCTACCTTCCGAGCCTGGCGCTGGGCGTGTGGTTGGGGGGCCTCTGGGGCCTCGCTCTAGGTGCCGCTGTGGGTAATCTGCTGGCTGGTATTGCCGCCTGGCAGGTGCTGCGGCGTATTCTCGCAAGTCCCCGCCGGCGCCCGGAAATATATGCCAGGTGAATCGTCTGATTATGTCTGTTTAATCAAGAAAAAGATTTATATATATCCATAAATTCACAGTGAAAACTAAGTTTTTTGATTGAATATAGGTAAATCATCTTCGGTGCCTCTCCTACAATGCACGCTCGGTGTTCCGGCAAACCACAAGCACAAGGGGAGACTCCATGAAGGTTCTGATTCTGGGTAGCGGTGTCGTTGGCGTGACAAGTGCCTATTACCTGGCCCGCCAGGGTCATGAGGTCACGGTGGTCGACCGCCAGCCGTCCCCGGCGCTTGAAACCAGCTATGGCAACGCCGGCCAGGTCTCCTTTGGTTTTTCCTCGCCTTGGGCCGCGCCGGGCATTCCCCAGAAGGCGGTGAAGTGGATGTTTCAGGAACATGCGCCGCTGAAGATCCAACCGAAGATGGATCCCACCATGGCACGCTTCATGATGCAGATGCTCGGTAACTGTAACCCCGAGCGCTATGCCGTGAACAAGGAGCGCATGGTGCGAGTGGCCGAGCACAGCCGTGCCTGCATCAATGCCCTGCGCGAGGATACCGGTATCCGCTACGAGGATCGTCAGCGTGGCTTGTTGCAACTGTTTCGCAGCGAGGCCCAGGTGGAGGCGGTTGCCAAGGACATGAGGGTGCTCCAGCAGTGCGGTGTTCGACATTCGCTGCTCGGCGCTGATGAACTGAGCGGCGTGGAGCCCGCCCTTGGTCGAGTACCCGGCAAGTTCGTGGGCGGCCTGCACTTGCCCGACGACCAGACCGGGGACTGCTTCCTGTTCACCAACCGGCTGGCCGATTACTGTCGCGAGCAGTTGGGCGTGGAGTTCCGTTTCAACGTCGAGATCCAGCGTCTCAAGCGCAGCGCCGGGCGCATCGAAAGTGTCGTGACCAGTGAGGGAGAACTGACCGCGGATGCCTACGTGGTCTGCCTTGGCAGCTATTCGCCTTTCTTGGTCAAGGACATGGGCATTCGCCTGCCGATCTACCCGGTCAAGGGGTACAGCCTGACCGTGCCGGTCACCGACGACGGCGGGGCGCCGCAGTCCACGGTGATGGATGAAACTTTCAAGGTGGCGATCTCGCGTTTCGACGATCGCATCCGTGTCGGTGGCACCGCCGAGCTTGCGTCCTACGACCTCAGTCTGCTGGCAAAGCGTCGCGCGACCATCAGCATGGTGGTGCGTGATGTGTTTCCCGAAGGTGGCGACGTGTCGCGCGCCGAATTCTGGACGGGGCTGCGCCCGATGACCCCCGATTCCACGCCGATCATTGGGGCCACACGGGTAGAAAACCTGTGGCTGAATACCGGGCATGGCACCCTTGGCTGGACAATGAGCTGTGGCAGCGCCCAACTGCTGGCCGACCTGGTCAGCGGCAAATCACCGGCCATCGATCCGACTGGCCTGGATGTGGCACGCTACGCCGCTTGATCCGACGTCTCGCTCCAAGCAATAGGCCCCGCGATGCGGGGCCTTTGCGTTGCGGTTGTGACTGTCATTCTTGCCGGTACTCAGTCCGCCGAGCCTGGAGCGGTGGGGGCGGCCGCTTGCTGGCCAGTGCCCTGGCGCTGCTGCTGCCAGGCGAAATAGAGAAACAGCACGCCCATCACCAGGTAGCCCATCACGAAGTCCGGGGCGGCATTGAAGGCAAGCTTCGGGGCATGCATCAGGCCGACGAAGGAGAAGCCCGCGGCGACGCCGGCGAAGGCGGCGGCACGCCGGAACTGGTGATCGATCACCGACACGGTCATGGCGCCGAGCAGGATCGCCATGAACATCGCACCCTGACCCATCGGCACGATCCCGGATGAAATGCCGGTGACCGTTTCCTCGGCCGCACGGTTGAAGCGCGTCATCACGTAATTGGCGAAGTAGGGCAGCATGGCCAGCGCCACCGCGGGGTAGTAGCGGGTGTCGTTGGACTGGAAGGCGGTCGCGATCATCGACATACCGACGAACACCAGGATCGGGGCCACCACCGATACCGGAATGATGGCGGCCAGCGCGGCGATCAGACCGAACATCGTGGCGATGGCATACACGGCTCCGTTCAGGATGCTGTAGCCACGACCCGCGCCCATCCACTTGGCACCCACGGTGGCGATATACACGGTGGTCGGGAAGACGCCGCCGAACAGCGCACCGACCATGGTGCCGACACCGTCCACTGCCTGGCACTCACGCACGTCGTACTTGTCGCCGGCGGCCTCCATGGCCTCGACGTTGTTCATGGTTTCGATGGCATTGTAGAGGGTGATCGGCAGTACCACGGTCAACACCGCCAGCATGCTGGTGAACAGCAGGCCCAAGCCCTCGAACCATGCCAGATTCGGCAGCAATGGGTAGAAACCCAGATGGGTGAAGGCATCGCTGAAGCGCTCGCCGCCGGCATCGCCGATCAAATAGGCCATGGCGGTGCCGATGATGATCGCGAATAGCGAGGTGGGCAGGCGGAAGGGCATGGCGACCCGGGCCACCAGTCCAATGATGATGATCGCCAGCACCAATAGGCCGACCACCGGCATCTCGAGTGTCTTGAACAGCATCTCGCCGGCGATGAAGGTCAATGCCACACCGGCCACGGCGCCGAGCATGGCCGCACGAGGCAGGTGGTACTGCACCCAGCGCCCGATCAGGCTGATCGATGCCTCGATGGCGCCACTGATGAAGCAGGCGGCCACTGCCACCTTCCAGGCCAGCTCAGGATCGCCGGTCAACTGCTTGGCGGGCAGCAGCACGCCGAACAGGAACACGAACATCACCGGGGTCGAGATCCCGTAGGAGAGCGCGGTGACATCGGCGCGGTTCTCCTTGCGTGCCAGACGAGCCGCGCTCCAGGCGTAGTAGAAATTGCCGATCATCACCGCCACGGCGGCACCGGGCAGTACCTGACCGAAGACGATCGACGCAGGGAAGTCCATGCCGAGCATGGTGATGGCGATGATGACAAAGTTGGCGATATTGTTCTGGAACAGCGCGAAGAAGGCATCGGTATCCTCCTTCTTGTACCAGGGATAGTGCACGCGAGAGTCGACAGGGGATGCCGCCATGGTGAGCCTCTTTATGTTGGGTTGATTGTGTACAAGGCGACGACAGTCTGTAATCAGTTGACTGGTTGGTCAAGTAGCCTTTGGGCGTGGTTCATGCCATGCAAAAGGCCCCGCGATGCGGGGCCTTCTGGTGTGACGGCTGACAGCAGGGTGATGCGCTGTCAGTTCACCGCGGCGATGGCCTTGGCCAGGTACGGCAGGTTCTCCTGGGAGAAGCCGGCGACGTTGGCACGGCCGGAGCGCACCATGTAGATGCCGAACTCGTCACGCAGGCGATCGACCTGATCAGGTGTCAGGCCGGTGTAGGAGAACATGCCGCGCTGTTCGGCAACGCAGGCGTATTTCTGGTCGAGTCCATAGGGCTTGAGGGAGTCGACGAAGTCACGACGCAGCGTGTTGATCCGGTCGCGCATTTCGGTCAGTTCTTCGCGCCACACGGCGGCAAGCTCGGCGGAGTGAAGAATCTCGCTGACGATGGCGCCACCATGGGCGGGTGGGTTGGAGTAGTTCTCGCGGGCGACGATGGCCACCTGAGAGCGTACGTTCTCCATCTGCTCCTGATCCTTGGCGACCATGATCAAGCAGCCGGTGCGCTCGCAGTAGATGCCGAAATTCTTCGAGCAGGAGCTGGTGATGATCACCTCATCGAGGTTCTCGGCCAGCAGGCGCACGCCGAAGGCATCCTCGTCGAGGCCCTCACCGAAGCCCTGGTAGGCGAAGTCGATCAGCGGCAGAAGGCTGCGCTCGCGGAGCACTTCGAGCACGGTTTTCCACTGCTCGCGGGAGAGATCGAAGCCAGTCGGGTTGTGACAGCAGGCGTGAAGCACCACGACATCGCCTTCGGGGATCTGCTTTAGCGCGCCCAGCATGCCGTCGAAATCGAGGCGGTTCTCGGCATCCACGTAGGGATACTTGTGCAGCTCGATACCGGCGGCGGTGAAGATACCGTGATGGTTGGGCCAGGTCGGGTCGCTGACCCAGATGCCCTTGCCCGGCAGGTGCTTGGCGACGAAGTCGGCCGCCAGGCGCAGGGCGCCGGTGCCACCGGGGGATTGGGTGGCGCTGGCGCGTTTGGCCTCGAGCAGCGGCGAGCCCTCACCCAGCACCATGGGCAACACCGCGTCGGCGTAGGCCGGCGCACCGTGCGAGCCGATGTAGGTCTTGGTGGTTTCGTTCTTGAGCAGCAGGGCCTCGGCTTGCTTTACGGCGCGCATCACAGGCGTGTTGCCCTGGTCGTCCTTGTAGACGCCGACGCCAAGATCGACCTTCTGGGGGTTGGTGTCCTTCTTGAAGGCTTCGATCAGACCGAGGATGGCATCCCCGGGAACCCGCTCAATATGTTCGAACATTTACGTCGCTACCTCGTCGGTTCTGGCGGCAAGAATGAAATCGTTCTTGTGCAGGCCCTTGATCTTGTGTGACCACCAGGTCACGGTGACTTTTCCCCATTCGGTCAGCAGGGCCGGGTGATGATCCGCCTCCTCGGCGATGTCGCCGACGCGCTGCGTAAAGGCCAACGCCTGCTTGAAGTCGGGAAAGGTGAAGGCCCGCTCCAGTTGCATGATGCCATCGCGCTCGACGATCTGCCACTCGGGTATCTGCTTGCGGTACGCTGAGATCTCCTCCTCGGTGACCCGTGGAGCATCGATCTTGCAGGCTTCGCAAGCGTGTTGAGAAAGCTCGCTCATGTTGCCTCCTTGTCGTAAAGAGTGTCGTGGTCAATCACTGCATGTGTGACAAGAAAGGTCGTGCAGGGTGTCGTCATCGTCAAGCGTTCAGGAGACTCCATGCCGCTAGATTCAACGCTGCCCCTCTGGCTCAAGCTGGTCTTTACCCTCTGGGTCCTCGTCTGGGCGCCCACCTACTGGTGGCTGCTGGGCCCGCAGAACTATCTTTGGCTGTGCAATATGGCGCACTTTTTGATCCTGGCCGGGCTCTGGAGCGATAGCCGCTGGCTGCTCTCCATGCAGTGGCTGGCGGTGGCGCTGGTGGGCACGCTGTGGGGAGTCGATGTGGGCGTTGCCTGGCTGACGGGATTTCATCCCATCGGCGGTACCGAGTACATGTTCGACCCTGCCCACCCTCTGCTGACTCGGCTGATGTCGCTGTACCACCTTTTCCTGCCGTTGGTGGCGGGGTTCGCGGTATGGCGGCTCGGTTATGAACGTCGCTCGCTCTATCCGCAGGTACTGCTGACCTGGGTGATGATCATTGCAAGCTATGTGATCAGCGATGTCGAGCGCAACGTCAACTGGGTACATGGCCCCTTCGGCATGCATCAGGAACTGCTGCCGCCGCTGGTCTATCTGGGGGCCTTGATGGTGGCCTGGCCAATGGTGATTCTGCTGCCCGTGCATCTGCTGATGCGCCTTGCCCAGCGCCGGGGATGGTGGCCAGGCTGACGCTTACGCCGAGAGTCCATGCTGCGCTGCCCAGTCACGCACCTCGGCGTAGGGGTAGTGGGCAAGGCTTGCGAAACCGGCCAGCTGGCGCGCTTTGAGGCGGGTCAGGCGCGGGGTGGCGATGCCGCACAAAAAGCGCGCCAGAAGATCCGGCGTGACAGGGCCGGCGGAAGCATCGCCAGCCAGGCGGGCGAGCAATTCGCCGAGCAGGTCTGCGATGGGTTGCGTGGAAAGCGGTGGCAATTCCGGCGGCGAGGGTAGCGTCGCCACCTGGCCGCGGCAGGCCGAGCAGTGTCCGCAGCGCGTGGGTGCCTGGGTATCGCCGAACCACTCGGCGAGGCGATGGGTCAGGCAGGTATCGGCCTCGAACAGTGCCAGCATGGCGGCAAGCCGCTCCACTTCGGCCGTTTCCTTGCCGCGAAAGTAGTCATGCAGCGTCTCGGTCAGGCGTTTGCCATCGAAGTCGGGCTGGGTCACCCGGTAGACCTCGGTCATCTGCTTGCTCTCGAGTGTCATCCAACCCTTGTCGACGAAGTAGTCCAGCGCGGTGATCACCCGGCCGCGCGAGGTATCCAGGCCGCGTTCCTGGCCGATGCGCGCAAGGCTCTCGAAATCCAGCGTCTGCCAGGTGCGGGCGCGTGGCGAAGCATCCAGTATTGCCTGTACGAAGGCTTGCCGCTCGCCGTTGAAGCGCGCGACCAGTGTCTCGGCGGGATCATGCAGGCGAAATCGGTAGTCGGCGAAATAGCTGTAGCGCGGCGCTATGATGCCATTAAGCTCCAACTGAACCAGCAGCGTCTTGAGGGGTAGCGGACGAATGTCGCAGTGCTGTGAGAGCCGCGTGAGCACGAGCTCCCACTCCTGGCGGGCATCCTGGGCGGCGCTTTCGCGCAGTTCATCAAGGACCTGGGCAATGCCGTGGCGCTCGGGCGTATCGCCATAGACGAAATTCTCCAGTACGTTCAGGTGGTCGCGCCCGGCCAGCATCAGGCATTCGGATGCCTTGCCATCACGCCCGGCTCGGCCGATCTCCTGACAGTAGTTCTCGATGGATTTCGGCAGGTCGAAGTGGATGACATGGCGAATGTCGGCCTTGTCGATGCCCATGCCGAAGGCGATGGTGGCAACGATGCACGGGGTCTCGCCGGCCATGAACGCCTGCTGGAGGGTGTCGCGGGTGTCGCTTGAGAGCCCCGCGTGGTAGGCCGCGGCGGGCAGGCCCGCCTTGGCGAGGTAGGCCGCCAGGCGCTCGGCGGTCTGCTGCAGGGTCACGTAGATGATGGTTGGGGCAAGCGATTCGTCTTGTTGGCGTTCACGTAGCCAGTGGACGAGCTTGCGAGGCCTGTGGTCGGCAGCCACCGGCGCGATGTCGAGGTCGAGGTTATCGCGATAGAAGCCCGTTGCGGTGACATCCCGCTGGTCGATGGCGAAGCGCTGGCACATGTCGGCGACCACCTTCGGCGTTGCCGTGGCTGTCAGCAGCAGCACCTGGGGGATGCCCAGTTCGTCGCGGGTGGCGGGCAATTTCAGGTAATCGGGGCGGAAATTGTGGCCCCACTCCGAGATGCAGTGGGCCTCGTCGACCACCAGCAGCGAGATCGGCACGCGCTGGATGAAGGCGCGAAAACGCTCGTTCTTGAGCCGCTCCACCGAGACCATCAGGATGCGGATATCTCCACTGGCAACACCCTCCATCACCTGCGAAGCTGTCTCGCGGCTCTGGCTTGAGTCGAGGCTGGCGGCGGCGATGCCATGGCGATCAAGGAATGCCAACTGGTCCTGCATCAATGCCAGTAACGGCGAGATCACCAGCGTCAGATGTGGCAGGTGCAACGCCGGCAACTGGTAGCACATGGACTTGCCGGCCCCGGTGGGGAAGATCGCTGCCGCCGAGCGCCCAGCGACGATGGCCTCGATCACCGGTCGCTGGCCATGGCGGAAGGTCGGGTAGCCGAATACGTCCTGCAAGGTCTTGTCGATGGTGGGCATGCTGACGATCCGTGTCGATTGAGCCTTACAGGGTACACGGCCAATGCCCCATGACCCACCCGCCCGAGATAGGCATAATGCTGATTTTTCTGTCAGGGATGAGCCATGACTGCATGGAGCAAATTGCTCGTTGCCACCACGCGCCTGATCGACCTGCACGACAGCGCTCACGAGCCGGGCTCGCCCTTCGTGCAGGTCAGCCAGGAGCATCGTCGTGGCCTGCGTGATGGCTACTGGCTGGACCTGGGGTGCGTGCTGCTGGATTATCTGCTTGACGTGGATTTTGCCACCAACAGCGCTTTCGTCTCCCAGGCTCGCTGCCTGAATTATCTGCGTGAGACCTGGCCTGAGTCCTACGCTGAACTGCCCCATGATGACCTGGCCTTCGTCATCAACCTGCTGTCGACCCCCAGCGAGATTCACTACCGCAAGCCGGTGGGACGGGCAGACGAAACCGCGGTCGAGGGCCGTGAGCGAATCAGTACCAAGCGCACCGCGCTGATCGAGAAGCAGAGTCAGACCGGCCAGGTGCGGCTCACCCCGAGTGGCCGTCAGGCGGTGACCCTGGCAAGCCAGGTCGAGGACCTGCTGTACTCGGAATACGATGCCGCCAAGGTGCTGGCCGCCCTGGCGCGCGGTGACTTCGCGAAAATTCCCGATATCACCAACCAGATCCTGCTGGCCATCCGCACGCTGACCCAGGAGCTTCGCCGGGTACGCGAAAACCCCACCCGCGAAGGCAAGCTCGCCGCGCTGCTCGACAACGAGCGCCACTACCACAATGCCCTGACCAACATCCAGCAGACCCTGCTGGATGCGCGCGCGCAACTGGCCACACCAAGGCTAATGGAGCGTTTTGCCAACTGGTGCGAAGACCAGGCCGATGAGTGGGACCTGCGAGTGCTGTCGAGCGCCATCGGTCGCGTGCTGACCGCCATCGAGAACCTCTCACGGCGCCTCGCCGAGCTTTTGGCCGACATTGCCGAGGGGCGCGTGCAGTCGATGGGTGTGGTGGATTTCCAGGCGATCGCCCGTCGGTTGCTCGAGGCTCCGCGTGTGCCTCGACTGGAGGAGACGCTGGTCAACCGGCTGATGCCATTGCACGTTCAAGTGGCCATGCCACGTGTCACGCCGCTGATCCCGCTGCTGGAAACCCGGCGTGCCGAGACCAGCCATGTCGCCTTGGTGTTCGACGAAGCACACGACGCCGCGCCACAGGATCCACTGCTCGCGCGTTTCCTGGAAGCCCGTGGACCGGCGCTGCGCGAGCGCATCAAGCGCGGACCGCTGTCGTTGCCCGAGGCGCTCAGTGAACATTGGCACCATTTCGAACAGCGCGATTGCCTGGCGCAGTTGCTCAACACCTTCGTCGATACCGAACTGCTCGACCCACAGCTTTCTGTGGGCATCGAGCCTGAACCGTTCGAACTCACGCTCGCCGATGGCCGACGGCTCACAGGCGGCGTGACCCCGTCGTTGGGGTTCTTTTTACAGGCGCCCGACCCCGCGCCGGAAGAGCGTGAACAGGCGTCCAATGATCAGGATGATCCGCTATGAACATGACCGAGATGGGCGAGGTGGTCGCCTACCTGTTGCGCTATCGCAGCGCCGAACGTGCGCCGGGTGGCGGTCGCAAGCGCCGCCCTGCCCGAGAGGGCCAGCTTTCCGAGCGTGATGTCTGCGCGCTGATCGACGCTGCCAGCGACCTCGAGCGCGAGGCGCTGCGCGATTTCCTGGCGGGGCAGGGGCTGCGCCTCAAGGCCTTCGAATCCGGCGACTATCCGGGCATTGCGCCGGGGTCGCGCTACTATGCGCTGCTACCCGACCCCGAACTCGAGCAGCCACCGTTGTTTACCCGAGACCCGGTCTTCGAGGCCCTCAAGCTGCGCCAGGAGAGCCGTGCCGAGCTTGCCCAGTGGTACCTGCAACTGTGGCTGTTGATGCACACGCTGCTCTACACCCGATACAACCGTGCGTTGTCCGATGTCAGCCGCTATCAGGAGGCGACCTTCAGCGGTGTCGAACTGGCCGAGCTGCTGCGTGAGCAGCTCGAGACGCTGCGCGGTCTCGGCGAGGCCGCACCGGAGGCAAGCCGCGCATTGCTCGAAGAGCGTGGCGAGGATATCAGTCGTCGCGTGCGTGCCTTCATCGAACTGCAGGTTCGCGCCGGCTTGCTCGATGCGCTACGTGAAAGTGGCGAGGCAAGCGCTGCCGAGAGCGATGGCGAGGGTGGCGAGATCTTCCAGCAGACGTTGCTCGGTGCGCTCGAGAGCGAGCAGATCGGCATGCACCAGCTGGCTCACCTGCATGCCCTGGCCGGTGCCGAGGATAGCTCGACACAAGCGTCGCAGGAGGTGGCGTCATGAGTGTGATCAATCGCATCGAAGTCGCCAACCTGCTCAACAAGCATGGCGACGTGGCCTCACCCTGGGACGCCAAGATGCGCCACCTGCTGCTGGACCTGCGTGGCCAGTCAAGCGCCATCAGCATGGAGAACGGCTTCGGCAAGACAACCCTTGCCGAGGCACTGATCGGCCTGTTGTCTCGTGATCGCACGCTGCTGGCGAGGACCCGACGCAAATGCACCCCCTCGGCGGTGGGCGGTACTGGGCGCAGCTGGAGCCACCTGCGGGTGGAGTTCCGCTCGCGCAGTGACGCTGCACGGCAGGACGACATGCTGGCGGTGGCCGGCGAAGAGGTGGCGGGCGAGACCTTCGTGTTTGGCTTCTACGGCTATAGCGATGGCAGCGGGCTCTCCTTCTATCACTATCCCGGGCGGCTCGAGGACGTTCCTGTCCATCACCTGACCGCCGATGGCAAGCTCGCGCTGCATGCCAACAGCGATATCAAGACGCGGATGACCCAGCACGGTGTGCGTTTGACCCACAATCGTGAAGAGTGGCTGGATGCCGTGGGTTCGCATGTCTCGCGGCGTGAGCTCGTCCAGTTGGCGGCTTTCCAGAAGGAGGGCGGCGCCGACAAGAGCCAGATATTCAATGCCATCAAGCCGCGTCCCGGCGAGAAGGCCGACCAGGCGTTCTTCTTCGAGGTGTTGGCGCCGGAGATTCTGTCTGGCGCCACGCGTGGCGAGACCGACGAGAGCGAGGAGCTGATCGAGGAAGTGATCCTCAACTCCGGCACCAACATTACCGAGCTTCGCCACCGGCTGCAGGAAGCGGAACACGACCAGCGTCGGGCCGGCGACAAGGTGGAGCGTCTCGCCTCGCTTCGCGAACAGGGCGAGACGCTGCTGGCATCGCGAGAGCGGCTGGCGGAGTTCGACCATGAGCTTGCCGAAAGCGAACGGTTGTTGGGTGGCCAGGCATTGGCGGGCTTGCCGGGAATACCGCGACGCCCGGCGCCGGATGCCGAGGCGGGTGATGTCGCAGGTCTTGCCTGGGGAGTGGGCGATACCGGCAGGCCACGCGTCTCGACCTGGCTGCTTGCCAGGTTGTCCGGCCAGGCCGAACGCACCATTCGCCAGGCACTCTCCGAGCGCGGCGCCCGGGTGGACACCCATCGCCGGCTGGTGCATTTGCCTGAAGCCGATTGGCCCTTGGCACGGGAGGTCGGCCATGTGGTCTTTGCCGCCGCCCGTGAATGGCTTGGTGAAACCCTGGCCTTTCGCGATGACAGCGCCCGGCATCAAGCGCTTGCGCGGCTCGATGATGCGGCGGATGTCTTCGAGTCGCTGGATGGCAATCGCTTTCGCGAGGAGGTGATCGGCGATGGCCTGTATGTCGACGAATTGGCGACCCAGCTCGACACACTCGACCGTCAGGGCGAGCGACTCGAGCAGACCCAAGAGCGCCTGGCGTCACAGCAGCGCGAGTTCGTCGACAATCAGAGTTTCTATACCCAGGCGTTGGCCGAAGGGGTGTTCGATGAAGCCGAACTGGAGGCGCCAGACGCGACCGCCGAGGCTGCCCGCCATGAAGCGGACGAGGCGCGCCAGGCTCTCAATGGCCATATCACGCGGGTTGCCAAGCTTGAGCAAGTCGCCGCCTGGCATGCCGAGTTCACCCGTGAATTCCCCGGCGAGTCTCCCGCCGAGCGGCTCGAGGAGAAGCTTGCCCGCGAACGTGAGCTTGATACCGCCCTGGGCGAGGTGGCGGCCGATCATGACCGTCACGCGGCCCGCTATGAGGACGCCCGTAGCGAGCGCGAACGTCTCAATGCTGAACGCGAACGGCTTGCCGGCGAGCGCGGGCCGCTATCGAACGGGCAGGCACCGTGGCGCAGCTTCATCGAGGGCTGGCCGGACGAGTCGATAGCCGGGTTCTGGCAGCGTCGCCGCAATGCCCTGGCGGCCCTTGAAGGCCAGTGTCGCAAGGCCGCTCAAGCGCGCGAGGACGCCCAGCGACAGCAGAGCCGCCTGGCACCGCTTGCCGATGCCGCACGCCGCTACCAGGCTCTCCATGCCGATGACGAGCCGGTGCATCTGCGTGCCCGCCTGCGCGACCAGGAGCGCGAGCTTGCCGATGAGGCGCATCGCCTCGAGGCCGAGGAGAGCCGGCTGCGCAGGCTGCATGCGGCAAGGCTCGACTTTGCCGACCGCAGCGAACTGTCTCCGACTCGTTGGCTTGCCGATGCGCGGCATCGCTATCCACGCCTGCTCAGCGAAGCCGAAGGCCTCGATGCCGATATCAGCGCTCGCGAGCGTTACCTCGAAAGCCTGTCCGGCGACCCGCTGGAGCAGCGTGCTGTCGAGGCCAGCGCCCATCAACTGCTCGACGAGGCGGGTATCGCCTGGCGGCCGCTGCACGCGGTGCTCAATGACCAGGACCTGCCACTCGCACAGCGCGGTCAATGGCTCTCCCAGGCGGCTGGGCTGCTGTTCGCGCCCGTGGTGCCCGGCCGTGACGACGCCAATGCCGCCGCTGAACGGTTGGTGGAAGCGGGCCTTGCCGTGCCGGTGCTGGAGGCCGCTGAATTGGCCAGACTGATGGCTGCGGGCGATTGGCCGTTGGGGGCCGTGCAGGGGCTCGAGACCCTGGCGGTGAAAGCGGCCCTGGACCCGCGCTACCTGGTCGAGCTGCGTGACAGCACCGAGCGTCGGCTGGCCGCCGACCATCAGCGTCGCGATGCCCTGGCGGTGGAGTGCGCAAGGCTCGACCCCCATGGTGAGCTGTTCGCCCTGGCACTGGAAGCCGAAGCCGCCGACCAGCAAGGCGTTGAGGAAGCCCTGGAAACGCTCGCTGATCAGCGCAAGGCACTGGAACAGCGCCAGCAGGCGCTGGCCCCACGTGTTACCGATGCGGCGCTTGCCTGCATCGACGACTACCAGCGCTTTCTCGAGGCGGGCGGTGAAATGGCCCTGGAGGAGGCCGCCGAGGCGCTGATGCAGGCCGAGGCAGAGCGAGAGTCCGCCGAGCCCGAACGGGCACGAGTGGCCCGCGAGATCGAGGTGCATGGATCGACCTGGCTTGCCGCCGAACAGTTTCATGATGCCGGCGGTGTCGAGCGTCTGGATGCCCTGGACCAGCGGCTTGACGAGCTCGATACCTGGCTAGCCGACGCCGTCACGGCCATGCAAGCCGCCGCCGAACAGCGCGATGCCTTGTCCCGTCGGCATGATGAACTTGGTGCACAGCGCCAAGGTGTGTTTACCGAGAGCGAGCGTCAGCGGCTGCGTGCCCTGGCCGACTTCGAGGCCAATGGCGACGACCGATTCATGAGCTCGGCCGTGGCGTGGCAGAGAGAACTGGAGGCTCGGCTGAGCCGCGCCGACCGGCGTGCCAATGCCGACTTCACACGTATTCGCGCCTACCTGGAGGTGCGTGACGCAAGCGGTGGAAGCCAGCAGCTCGAGCGCGAGATCGCCCGTACCAAACGCGAATTGGGTGAAATCCGCGAGCGGCGCAAGCGGCTGATTGCCGAGCGCACCAGCGTCAACGAAAGGCTTGTCGATAACCGCCGGGCCCTGGGGTGTGTCGACCAACTCGGCGTGGCGTGGCTGGGGGGTGTGCGCGAGCTGCCGGCAGGCTGGATGCAGCGGCTGGGTTCGGGCGAGGGGGATTGCGGGCAGGGCGAATCCCCTTGGCCGGCGTCGGCGGCAAGCCCTGAGGAAGGTGTCGACGATGACCCGCGTCAACTGGCGCTTGCCCACTGGCAGGCCCTGGCGGGCAGTTGTGGTGGAAATGATGATGGAACGGGTGATGGAACAGGTGAAGGAACGGGTGATGGTGAGGGCGCAGAGCCGCCGGGCGCTGCCCTCGAGGATTGCCTGCAGACCTTGCTCGATGCCCTGCAGGAGTTGAACCTCGGCGAACGGGCACGCAACCGCGAGCGCCAGGCCCGTCAGGTCGAACAGCTCGCCGCGGCGCTCGGCCAGGCGCTGGATGAGGCCGCCGAAAGCCGGCTGTTCAATGACAGCGAGCGGGCCAGGCTAGCCACGCTCGATGGAGTCAGTCAGCCGGCACTGGTCGATCTGGCGGCACTGCATGAGCAATTGAATGCACAGCTCACCGAGCACAGTGAGCGTGTCAAGCGCCTGCATGCCTCTCGCGAGCAGATCGAAGGCACCTTGGTGGAGCGACTCGGTTCGATCATCAGCGATGCCGCGGGGAACCTCGATATCCTCAAGCGCGTGGCACGCTCGAGTGTGACTGGCGGTGCCTTCTTCGAGGTCAAGGCGGCATTGATCGGCCAGGAGCCGTTGCGCGATTTGATCACCACGCTGCTCGCCGACATCGACGAGCATCAGGCGGACATGCGTCGTCGCGCTCAACGCGACGGCCTCAGCGAACCCGACTCGCGTCGACGCGATGAGGACCTGCTGCGCCAGATCCGGCGGCGTATCTATCGTGGCCTGTTCCATGCGGTCTCGATTCGCCTCAAGCACGACGCCATTCGTCCCCACGGTCGCCTGTTCTCGCTCAACGAGGAGATGTCCGAAGGCCAGCGTGAGGCGGTTTCGCTGATGTGGTTGGTCAAGCTTTCGGAGTTCGCCATCGAGCGCGAGCTTCGTGAGCTGCCGGGGCATCACAAGCGACGCGCCCGGGCCAGCCGCGAGAGTGTGATCCTGCTTGACGGTCTGTTCTCGAAGTTGTCCCACCGCCGGCTGATCCAGGATTCACTGGAATCGCTGCGCAATACCCGTGGACGGTTCCAGATGATTGGTTTGATTCACAATCCCAACTACGAGAATGATGCCGAGATATTCCCCACCTACCTGGTAGGCAGCGTGATAGGTGGCGCGCAGGGGCAGGGTGGGCATGTGATGGTGCGCGATGGCCGCGCGGCGGCGCCGGAAAGCGTTGGGCGCAGCCAGGGCGAAGCCAGCCTGTTCGGCATCCATGTCACGGAATATGGGGATTGACGGAAGATGCCGGGGACAGGGGGTCGAGAAAGGGGCGAGAATGGTGGCTGATATAAGGGGGCCGAGAAAGGGGGCCGAGAAATACGTCACTTTGTCGCGAGGCTTTGCTCTCCAGGTCGTCCTGGTTGGCCTGGTAGGTCTGGATTGGTGTCTCGTGTCGTAGTCGCCATCACGCGGTTTCTGCCGGCGTGCTTGGCGGCGTAGAGGTGGCGGTCGGCACGATCGATCAGCATGTCTCGGGTCTCGCCGATGCGATGTTCGGCGATGCCGATGCTGACCGTGACACGCCCCTCGCCAAGTCCGAAATCGTATTCGGCGATCGATTGCCTCAGGCGTTCGGCGACCGCCTGGCAATGCGCCAGCGGTGTCAGCGGCAGCAACAGGGCGAACTCCTCCCCGCCAAGCCTTGCGACAAGGTCCTCCTCACGCAAGGTCTGCTTGCACAGGATGGCCAGGTTACGCAGTACGTCGTCTCCCCGCAGGTGCCCCCAGGTGTCGTTGACCCGCTTGAAGTGATCGAGGTCGAGTATCATCAGCGACAGCGGCGTGGCATGACGGTTGCTGAGCGAGACCTCTTCATCGAGCCTGTTCATCAACTTGCGGCGATTGGCGGCCCCGGTGAGGTCATCGGTGGAGGAGAGCTTGCGCAGCCTGGCTTCCTCGGCGACCTGCTCGGAGATATCCATCAGCATGCCGTGCCATAGCACGCCCGTCTCGGCGGGGCTCGGATGGGCGCGAAGGGCGACCGATACGGTGCGGCCGTTGCCAAGCCTGAGGCGGAATTTGGCAGTAATGGGCGTCATCCAGCGCACGGAGCTCTCGATGGCCGCCATCAGACGTGGATAATCTTCCTTGTCCAGACGCTCGAGCGCCGGGCGGGCATCGATGGCGAGTTCATCGGGGCTCAGGCCCAACAGATGAGTGCCACGGCCGGCCAGGTGGGGAATACACAGTTGTCCACTCCTGTCGTGGCGGTACAACTGAAAAATCACGCCAGGCAGTCGTTCGGCGAGAACGGCAAGCGTAGAGGCGTTCGTGTCTACCCTACCTGGCATGACATCGGATGGCGTCATGCGGGTGTCCTTGTTCCTGCTGCGTACAGGTTGTTTTTTGTCATGACCATCACTGCGTAAAGGCCAGTGCCAACAGTGAAAGCACGGGATATTAATTCGTATAACACGCAAAGAGTATCGTACGGATGATGTAAGTCATGTCGCACAAAGGGTAAATTAAGGTTAATGCATGATACCCGCTTGGGGTGCATGCGTCATGCTGCACAGTATACCGCCCAGTCGGGTGACGGGACCGCATGGAGGTGGCCGGATGCGCGGGGCCTGGGATCAGCGTGGGGCGTCGTAGCGCATCCTGCGGCCACGGGAAAAGACGATCTGCCAGAGTTGCAGGTCGCGAGAGCGGAAGGCTCCCGCGCATACCGAGAGGTAGTAGCGGAACATGCGGCGCGTGCGCTCGTTGTAGCGATGCGCCACCTCGTGCCAGTGAGCGTCGAAGTTGGCGAGCCAGGCCATCAAGGTGTGGTCATAGTCGGGGCCAAAGTTCTGCCAGTCCTCGATCAGCAGGTGCGATTCACTGGCACGGGCGATGTGCATGGCCGAAGGCAGTATGCCATTGGGAAAAATGTACTTGTTGATCCAGGGGTCGGCGCTGATGTCCGACGTGTTCGAGCCGATGGTGTGGAGCAGGAACAGACCATCTTCCTCGAGGTGGCGCTCGACGCTGTGGAAAAAGGTCTCGTAGTTGCGATGGCCGACGTGTTCGAACATGCCGATGGAAACAATGCGGTCATAGTCGTTGCGCCCGGCATGATCCCGATAGTCCTCCAATCGGATATCGACAGGCAGGCCCTCGCAGCGTTGCCTTGCCAATCGGGCCTGTTCCCGGGATATCGTCAGCCCGACCACCTCCACGCCATGCCGACCCGCCGCGTGCTCGGCGAAGCTCCCCCAGCCGCAGCCGATATCGAGCACCCGCATGCCTGGCCGCAGGTCAAGCTTGCGGCAGGCCAGCTCCAGTTTGGCGACCTGGGCAGCGTGGAGGGTGTCGGCTTGCTTCCAGTATCCGCACGAGTAGCACATGGTCGGGTCGAGCATGCGCTGGAAGAGGTCATTGCCGAGGTCGTAATGTGCCTCGCCGACGATGTAGGCGCGAGCCCGACTCTGCAGGTTGAAAAAGCCGGATTGCAGGCGATACATCAGGCGTTCCGAGCGGTTATGGGCGCGTTCGCCTAGCCCATGACGTAATAGCCGACAGGCCATGTCATCGATGCTTTCGCATTCCCACCAGCCATCCATGTAGGCCTCGCCAAGCCCCAGGGTGCCCTGGTGCAGAACGCGCGAAAAGACGTCGGGGTGATAGACATGGATATCCTGTGGCGCACTTCCATTGAGTGCCACACCCGATCCTTCGAGCAGCTGTTCGACGACCCGCCTGGCGCGAGTGGCAGGCAACGCGATGGGGCTGATGCGTCGATCGCTGGTCATGGCGTGCTCCTGTACGATCTAGCTGATGCATCCTGCGTATAGGCTGTCAGTGAAGACATTCACCCTGTCAGGCAATGCCGTCGGAAATCTTGCAAATCAGCATAGTCGAGTCATTTGACGAAATGTAATGCTGGATGCGCCCGGGGTTTGGCTCCAAGAAGTGCAAGAAAGCCCAGGAATCAATGCAGCACGGCCCTTTTCCAAAGTATCCCGAGCACCACGCGTCCACTCAACGGGCCTCGTGGTGATACCCTCGTGACGAGATCAGAGTGGCGTCATGGTCGTTGTTTCATTACATTGCGACATATAAAACGCGAATTTTCAGGGGTGTTGGGCATATGAAAGGCGGCCATGTCAGTCTGGTGGGGGCCGGGCCGGGGGATCCTGAACTATTGACGCTGAAGGCGCTCAAGCGCCTGCAGTCTGCCGAGGTGATCCTGCATGATCGACTGGTCAGCCAGGAGATCCTGGCGCTGGCCAATCCCCAGGCTGCGTTGTACTACGTGGGCAAGGCGCGAGCGGACCACAGCGTGCCCCAGGACGAGATCAACCAGGCGCTGGTGGCCTGGTCGCGCTCCGGCAAGCGAGTGGTCAGGTTGAAGGGTGGAGATCCCTTTATCTTCGGGCGTGGCGGCGAGGAGCTTCAGGCGCTGGTGGCCGAAGGCATCGCGGTGGAGGTGATACCGGGCATCACCGCGGCGTCGGGTTGTTCCGCCTATGCCGGGATTCCCTTGACCCATCGCGACCACGCCCAGTCGGTGCGTTTCATCACCGGGCATCTCAAGAATGGCAGCGCCGAGCTGGACTGGCCGGCGCTGGCAAGCCCCGGCCAGACCCTGGTGTTCTATATGGGGCTACATGGCTTGCCGACGATCTGCCGGGAACTGGTGGCCCATGGCTTACCCGCCGACACGCCAGTGGCTCTGGTGGAGCAGGGCACCACGGCCCGCCAGCGCGTCCACCTGGGGACGCTCGATGATCTGGCGGGTCGCCTCGAGGGGCTGACGCTGAGACCCCCGACCCTGATTATCGTCGGCGGTGTGGCGGGGCTTCACTCATCGCTTGCGTGGTTCGATACCGAGCAGGCCGGTGCGGTGGGCTGGGACACCGGCGAACGCGGTTGACAACCTCACTTGGCCCACGCGGCCGTCAGCCACCGAGACACTGACATGCCTTCACGCCGGGACGATGCGATTACCGAAGTCAGGCGCCTGCGACGTCAACGTGGCAGGCGGCACTGGCTGATGCGCAGCTTTCGGCTGCAGGTGATGCTTCTGGTCGGCGTGTTGCTGGCCGGTATGCTGCTCGCCCAGGGCGCCTACCTCAATCATCGCCAGGCAGACCTCATCGCCGAGCAGATGGGGGAACGCGCTCTGGCGGTGGCCAAGAGCGTGGCGGTGATACCGCCACTCATCGATGCCTTCGATGCCCCCGACCCCGCCGCCACCATCCAGCCTATTGCCGAGCGGATCCGCCGCGAGACGGGTGCCCGCTACGTGGTGGTCGGCAATACCCAAGGCCTGCGTTATTCGCATCCGTTGCCTGAACGCCTGGGACTGCCCATGGTGGGCGGCGACAATGCCCGCGCCCTCGAACAGGGCGAGTCCTACGTATCCGAAGCCACGGGGTCGCTTGGCGAGGCGGTGCGCGGCAAGACGCCGGTGCGCGATGCCGAAGGCAACATCATCGGCATCGTCTCGGTGGGCTTCATGCTCGAACGCGTCGAGACCGATGCCAGCCGTTTGACCAGCGTCGGCTGGTGGCTGGTGGCGGCGATGATCGTGCTGGGCTTTGCCGGCGCCTATGTGCTGTCGCACCACCTCAAGCGGGTGATCCTGGGCCTCGAGCCACACGAGATCGCGCGGCTCGCCATGGAGAAGGAGGCGATTCTGCAGTCGATCCATGAGGGCATCCTGGCGGTCAATCGTGAGGGCGAGATCACGCTGCTGAATCTACAGGCACGCCGCTTTCTCGGGCTGCCCGAGGACCGCTTGGTGCTGGGGAGCCCGATCCAGGAGGTGGTGCCCAATTCGCGCCTGCTCGAGGTGCTGGAGAGTGGCGAGCAACAGTTCGACCAGCAGATGTGGCTGGGCGATCATCCGGTGGTCGTCAACCGGGTGCCGGTGCGTCATGCCGGCGAGATCGAAGGGGCTGTGGCGACCTTTCGCAGTCGCCGCGAGATCGTCGAACTCTCCAATGCACTGAATGCCGCGAGCCGTGATGTCGATATACTGCGTGCCCAGGCGCATGAGTTCTCCAACAAGCTGTACACCATCTCGGGCCTGTTGCAGCTTGGGCGCATCGAGGATGCGCTGGCGCTGATCCACCAGGAGAGCGAGCGTGCCCAGGCGCAGATGAGCTTTCTGATGGGGCATGTGGCCGATCCGGTGGTCAGTGGCACGCTGCTCGGCAAGCTGACCCGCGCCCGCGAGCTGGGGGTCACGCTGGAGATCGATGATCAGAGCTCGCTTGCCGAGCGCCTGACGCCGACCGGCCAGGAGGTGGTGATGACGGTGATGGGCAACCTGATCGACAACGCCTGCCATGCCGCCCTGCAGGGTGAGCCAGGCGACCATGGCACGCCCCGGGTACGCTTGTTCTTCACCGACCTTGGCGAGCAGCTGTTGATCGAGGTAGAGGACAATGGGCCTGGGGTGGCAAGCGAGCATATCGACGCCATCTTCCAGGAAGGCTTCTCCACCAAGCCCGGCAAGCATCGCGGTATCGGCCTGGCGCTCGTTTCGCGGTTGTGTCGCCAGCATGGTGGTGAGATCACCCTCGAGGAGAGTGAACTGGGTGGCGCCTGCTTCATCGTGGTGCTCGATCGTTCGTTGTGTGTCTCGGGCGAGCAGGTGGCACACTAATCCATTGACCATCGACAGATCATGTCAGCAGGAGGATGCGATGCCACACGCCGGCAGCCGGCCCCCGGACAGCGAACCGTCCGCCGTGGAGTACGGCATCCTGATCATCGAGGATGACTTTCGTATCGCCGATATCCATCGCGCCTTCATCGAGCAGAGCGAGGGGTTCCGGGTGGTGGCAATGGCCCGCTCGGGAAGCGAGGCACGCGAGCTGCTGGCCGCACATGCCGAGGCTATCCAGCTGGTGCTGCTGGATGCCTACCTGCCGGATGTCGAGGGACTCGAGCTGTTATGGATGCTGCGCCGCGACTATCTGCACATGGACGTGGTGATGATCACTGCCGCGCGAGAAGTCGATACCATCAGCGAGGCGCTGCGGGGTGGCGTTTTCGACTACCTGATCAAACCCACCGAAGCCACGCGCATGGCCGAGATGCTGGCGCGTTTCCGGCGTGAAAGGGCGGCCCTGGCGGCGAGTGGCGAGATGAACCAGCAGGAGCTCGACCGAGCGCTTGCCAGGCTGCGTCCGGAGGCGACGAGCGGTAGTGAATCGCGCTCGCTTCCCAAGGGCATCGATCGCCTGACGCTTGCCGCCGTGGTGCGCGCCATCGAGCAGGCGGATGCGTCGCTTACCGCCATGCAGGCCGCCCGAGTGATCGGCGCCAGCCGCTCCACCGCGCGCCGCTACCTGGAATATCTTGTGTCGATACAGGTGGCCAGCGCCGAGCTTGGCTATGGTGATGTAGGAAGACCCGAGCGGCGCTACCGGCTGACAGGAGAGAGTGTCGCCTGGCTGAAGGAGGGGTGAGCGGGACGAGATGCCGGCCGTGAGCACAATGCGCACAATGGCCATTATGCGCATTTTATTGTTTATGGTCAGAAGCTTGTGGCGATCACTCGGGGCTCCTAGTGTGTCTTGCGCATGCCGGTGGATTGACACGCCGAGCACAACAGAAAGCAGACACCTGCACAGACAACAACACAGACTCGTCTGGAGAACGCCATGATCGCCAAGACCGCACGCCTTGCCGCCCTGTTCGTCCCGCTTGCCGCCATTGCCGGCTTCAGCGCCTCAGCCCAGGCCCAGGACTGGACCCCGACCCGTAACGTCGAATTCGTTGCCCCGGCCAACCCCGGTGGTGGCTGGGACACCCTGGCGCGTACCGCGTCTCGGGTGATCCAGGAAGAAGGGCTTTCCGAGAGCAGCTTCGCCACCATCAACGTCCCCGGTGGCGGTGGTGCCGTGGCCTGGGCACAGATCGCCCGTGACGAGGGCAACCCGCACAAGCTGTTCGCCACCAGCCCGCCGATCATCCTGGTGCCGCTGGCCGGCACGTCGCGCTATGACCACAACGATTTCACCCCGATTGCGCGCTTGATTACCGACTACGCCATCGTATTGGTACCGGCGGATTCCGAGTACCAGACCCTGGGTGACCTGTTCGAAGCGCTCAAGGCAGATTCGAGCCTGAGCATCGGTGGCGGCAGTGCGCCGGGTTCCATGGATCACATCGCCATGGCCGGGGCCGCTGACGCGGCGGGTCTCGAGGCGGCATCGGTCAACTATATCCCGTTTTCCGGGGGTGGCGAGGCCATGACCAACCTCATGGGCGGTCACGTGGAAGCCGTCATTGGTGGCGCCGGTGAAGCCGTCGGGCAGTTGGGCGAGGGCAGCGAGCTGCGCGCACTGGGTGTGTCGTCGGAAGAGCGTCTCGGTGGCGAACTGGCCGATATCCCCACTTTCCAGGAGCAGGGAGTCGATTACACCTTCGACATCTGGCGTGGTGTGATGGGTGCACCCGGCATGCCGGCCGAAGCCGTGGCCTATTACGAGGATCTGTTCGCACGGATGCTCGAGACCGAGGGCTGGCAGGAAGCACGTGACCAGCTTGGCTGGATCGATGCCTATCAGGATAGCGAGACCTTCGGGGCATTCCTCGATGCCCAGGAAGAGCAGTTCAGTGGCGTGCTCAGCGAGCTTGGCTTGATTCGCTAGTCATTCCTTAGATTGCTCTGTGCGGCCCGTCCCTTCCCCAGGGCGGGCCACTTCGATCCAAGACACTTGGGTGCCGCCCATCGATGGGCAGGCAACCGGGACAGATTCCCATGACTCGACTCAATACCAACCAGATTCTGGCGCTGATTCTGGCGCTGGTCGCGCTGGCTTACCTGGCCATGGCGTGGCAGATTCCGGCCTTTCCATTACCAAGGCCGATCGATTCGGAACTCTTCCCCAAGGTGCTGGGCCTTAGCCTGCTGGGGCTTTCGGTGGCGCTGTTTCTGGAGAAGCCCAAGGCCCAGGACATCCCCGATCAGCTGGACCCGGAAGAGCAGGCCAAGCCGCTATGGATGCGCCCCTGGTCTCGGGTGGTGATCACCGCCATCGCTATTGCCGCCTACGCCCTGTTGCTGGTGCCTGTCGGCTTCGTGCTGGCGTCCACGCTGCTCGGCGTGGGGCTTTCCGCCTATTACGGCTATCGCCGTCATGGGGTCAACGTCGCGGTGATTCTCGGCGTGGTACTGGCCCTTTACCTCACCATGACCCGGATCATGGACGTCTATCTACCCACTGGCGTGTTGCCGTTCTGACGGCCGGAGAGTGATCCCATGGAAGCCTTCAATAATCTGATGTACGGGTTCGGCATTGCGCTCGAACCGATCAATATCGCCTACGTGTTCTTCGGTGTGTTCGCCGGCACCATCATCGGCATGTTGCCGGGGCTTGGCCCGATCAGCGCCCTGGCACTGATGATACCGATCACCTTTGCCATGGAGCCCTCCTCTGGGCTGATCCTGATGGCGGGTGTCTATTACGGCGCGATCTTCGGCGGCTCCACCTCGTCGATCCTGCTCAATGCGCCCGGTGTCGCCGGTACCGTGGCGACCTCCTTCGATGGCTACCCGATGGCCAAGCAGGGCATGGCCGGGAAGGCGCTGGCCATCGCCGCCTATGCGTCCTTCATCGGCGGCACCATCTCGGTGGTGTTCCTGATGCTGGTGGCGCCGCTGCTCTCCAAGGTGGCGGTGAGCTTCGGCCCGGCGGAGTACTTCGCACTGATGGTGCTGGGCCTCACCGCGGTGGTCTCGCTGTCCGACAAGTCACTGGTCAAGGGGCTGATCGCCGCCGTGGTCGGGGTAATGATCTCGATCATGGGCATCGATCTGCAAACCGGCACCGAGCGCTTCACCTTCGGCTCCGCTCACCTGCTCGATGGCATCGACTTCCTGGTGGTGGCGCTTGGCATCTTCGCGCTTGCCGAGGTGTTCTACATGCTGCTGCGCGGTGGTGGCGGCAAGGAGCAGCCTCGCAACGCCATCGGTTCGTTGAAGCTGTCGCGGGGTGAGGTCAAGCAGATCGCCGGGCCAATCGGCAGAAGCTCGGTGCTGGGTTTCTTCACCGGGGTACTGCCGGGCGCCGGTGCGACCATTGGTTCTTTTCTCGGCTACAGCATGGAGAAGCGCCTGGCCAAGGATGGCGACACCTTCGGCCAGGGCAACATCAAGGGTGTTGCCGCCCCCGAAGCGGCCAATAATGCCGCCTGCACCGGCTCCTTCGTGCCGCTTTTGACCCTCGGTGTACCGGGCTCCGGCACCACGGCGGTATTGCTTGGCGCGTTGCTGGTGATGGGCGTGACCCCAGGCCCGATGATGCTTGAACAACGGCCCGACGTGTTCTGGGGCGTCATCGCCAGCATGTACATCGGCAATATCTTCCTGCTGGTGCTCAACCTGCCGCTGATCCCGTTGATCGCAAGGATCCTCGATCTGCCGCGCCCCTTGTTGCTGTCGTTGATCCTGATCTTCTGCATGATCGGTGTCTATGGCATGAGCTTCAGCATCTTCGACCTGCTGCTGCTGCTGGGCTTCGGCCTGCTCGGGCTTGGCATGCGGCTGTTCGGCTTTCCGGCAGCACCACTGATCCTGGCACTGATTCTCGGCAACATCATGGAAGAGTCCATGCGACGTGCGCTGCAGATCTCCGGCGGTGACTGGATGACCTTCATCGACAAGCCGATTTCACTCGGCCTGCTGGTGGTGGCACTGTTGTCGCTTGGTCTGCCACTGGTCAAGAAGGCCTGGATCATGGCTCGCGCACAACGCGCATGAAGCTTTCATCACCCAACAAGCACGCATAAAGTACGCATAAAGCGCCGATGAACTGATCCAGGGCCCGGTGGGCTGGTAAAGCGCTGGAACGATGAAACCCGAGGGGCGTCGACGCGAGTCGACGCCCCTTTTTTGTGTGTGGGGATGCCACTGGGCCAAATCGGTGCGCAGGTACGACAAGGGTGAAAGGAGACGGTGCATTGGTCGGAAATTGTGCTCAAAGGATGCACCGTGTGGGTGCGTAAATCTCCGAGAGTGGTTGCTTACGATTATTCATGAAGCTGATTTTGAATGATTTTTATCGACTTGCGGCGTTATGGCGCACGACTTGCAACATCTTGTGGCTGACAGGTGCCTTCGCGACGCAACGGTCGGGAAGGCAAGCAGCAACCACAACGAGTTCCTTCCATCCAGAAGGGCGCAAGGAGGTTCAAGTGACCACTTTCCAACGCATGATACCCGTTACCCACACCCGTTTCCCCGCCAAGCCTGCCCGGTTCGCCGCCGCGGCGCTGGTCGCCGCCATCACCGCTGGTGGGGTGACTCAGGTCATGGCCCAAGAGGAGGAGGATCCGATCAAGGTCGGTATCCTGCACTCGCTGACCGGCACCATGGCGATCAGCGAATCGACGCTGAAGGACACCGTGGAGATGCTGATCGAGCAGCAGAACGAAGCGGGCGGCCTGCTGGGTCGTGAGCTCGAGGCGGTGGTGGTCGACCCGGCCTCCAACTGGCCGCTGTTCGCCGAGCGTGCCCGCGAGCTGCTGGCCCAGGAAGAAGTCGACGTGATCTTCGGCAACTGGACCTCGGTGTCGCGCAAGGCGGTACTGCCGGTGGTCGAGGAACTCAATGGCCTGCTGTTCTACCCGGTGCAGTACGAGGGCGAGGAGTCTTCCGAGAATGTCTTCTACACCGGTGCGGCACCCAACCAGCAGGCGATCCCCGCGGTCAACTATCTGCATGAGCAGGTGGGGGTCGAGCGCTGGGTGCTGGCCGGCACCGACTATGTCTATCCGCGTACCACCAACCGCATCCTCGAGGCGTACCTCCAGGAGGAGTTCGGAGTGGCCGAGGAGGACATCATGGTCAACTACACGCCGTTCGGGCACTCCGACTGGCAGAACATCGTCGCCGAAATCGGTCGCTTCGGATCGGAAGGCAAGAAGACCGCGGTGGTCTCGACCATCAACGGCGATGCCAATGTGCCGTTCTACCGTGAGCTGGCCAACCAGGGCATCGACGCCGCCGACATTCCCGTCGTCGCCTTCTCGGTGGGTGAGCAGGAGCTCTCGGGGATCGACACCGCGCCGCTGGTAGGCCACCTGGCCGCCTGGAACTACTTCATGAGCGTCGACACCGATGCCAACTACGACTTCATCGATGCCTGGATCGAATATACCGGCGACGAGGAGTCGGTGACCAACGATCCCATGGAAGCCCACTACATCGGCTTCAACATGTGGGCCGAGGCGGTGCGCAAGGCCGGTACCACCGATGTCGACGCGGTCAAGGACGCGATCATCGGCGTCACCGTACCCAATCTCACCGGTGGCTACGCTGCCATGATGCCCAACCATCACATCACCAAGCCGGTGCTGATCGGCGAGGTTCAAGACAATGGCCAGTTCGATGTGGTGTGGCAGACGCCGTCCACCGTGGCGGGCGACGCCTGGTCCGATTTCCTGCCGGGCTCGCGTGACCTGATCAGCGACTGGCGCGCGCCGATGCGCTGCGGCAACTTCAACGTCGAAACCGGCTCGTGCGGTGGCAGTACCGCCGCCGAGGAAGCCGAAGCGGCACTCGCTGAATAACCCCGGACCTATCCCCCCGCCGTGTCGGCGGGGGAGCACGCCTCTCGACGCTTTACCGCTCAAGATCCCAGAGGAACTCCCGATGAGGAACTTCCCACTGCCCTGGCCCTGCGCGGCCAGGGCCCGACCCGCCAGTGCCTGGCCCGCGCTGGCCTGGATGCTGCTGTTGATGCTCTTGCTGATGCCCACGCTGGCGCATGCTCAGGACCAGACCCAGAATCAGCCTCAAGATCAGTCCGACGATGCCGCCATCGAACTGCTCGAAGCCCTCGACGTAAGCTCCTATGCCGACAAGGGCGCGGCCATCGAAGCCATCGTGACCAGCGACGATTCCCGCGCCCGCGAGTGGCTTCAGGAGCTGCTCGATGGCCGGCTGCAGCGCACCGATGACGGCCGTTTCGTGGTGGTACTGGAGAATCGTGGCCGCGACTGGCCGGTGGCCGATGCCTTGACGGGCGAGGCGCTGGGTGAAATATCGCGACGTAACCTCGAACGTATCGGTATCAACAATGCCCTGCGTAACCAGCTGCGCAGTGCCATCGCCGTGGTCGATCTCTATTCGCCGGACCTGGAACGGCGCCGCGCCTCCGCCGAGCGGCTGCTGGGCGAGGTGGATGCCGACCTGGCGGAGCCCCTGGTCAGCGTGATCGAAGGGGAAGAGGACGATCAGGTGCGTGAGCGCCTGGTGCAGGCGTTGGCCATCCACCGTATCGAGCTTGGCGAGCTCGATGCGTTGTCGCAGCTTGAGGGCAGCCTGCACCCCCGGGTGCGCGTGGCACTCAACCGTGCCGCCAGCGGCGATGACCCGGTGCTGGCCGACGCCGCACGCTCAGCGCTGGCCGGCATCGAACAGCAACTCAAGATCAACCGTGGCCTCGAGACCCTCTACTTCGGTCTTTCGCTTGGCTCGGTACTGGTACTGGCCGCCATTGGTCTGGCTATCACCTTCGGGGTGATGGGGGTCATCAACATGGCCCACGGCGAGCTGATCATGCTGGGCGCCTATACCACCTGGGCGATGCAGCAACTCCTGCCGGGGCAGCCCGGTCTGGCGCTGATCCTTTCGATACCCGCCGGGTTCCTGGTGGCGGCGCTGGCCGGCATCGCCATCGAACGTGGCGTGATCCAGTTCCTCAAGGGCCGCCCCCTGGAGACGCTGCTGGCGACCTTCGGTGTCAGCCTGATCCTTCAGCAACTGGTGCGCACCGTGATCTCGCCGCTCAACCGTACCGTGGTGTCGCCGGAGTGGATGAGCGGCTCGCTGCATATCAACGATGCGCTGTCGCTGACACTGAACCGCATGTTCGTACTGGGCTTCGCGCTGGTGGTGTTCGCCGGCCTGATGCTGATCATGCGCCGTACGCGGCTCGGGCTGGAGGTGCGGGCAGTCACCCAGAACCGGGCCATGGCGCGCTCCATGGGCATTCGTGCCACCCGGGTCGACATCATGACCTTCGCCCTGGGCTCGGGGGTTGCCGGGCTTGCTGGCGTGGCGCTCTCGCAGCTCACCAATGTGGGCCCCAATCTCGGCCAGAACTACATCATCGATTCGTTCATGGTGGTGGTGTTCGGCGGCGTGGGGAACCTGTGGGGCACCCTGGTGGCGGGGCTTTCGCTCGGCGTCATCAACCAGGTGCTCGAGCCCTGGGCCGGTGCGGTACTCGCCAAGATCATCGTGCTCGTGTTCATCATCCTGTTCATCCAGAAACGCCCCCGCGGACTCTTTCCGCAGAAGGGCCGTGCGGCGGAGGGTTAAACGATCATGTGGCTGACACGACCTTTCAGTGAACGTTCGACCCAGTTGTTCCTCGGCGTGTTGATCGCCGCCATGACGTTGGTGACGTTCTTGCACCTGGCACTGCCCGAGAGCAACCCGCTATATGTGAATGCCTACACCGTCAACCTGTTTGGCAAGTACCTGAGCTATGCGCTGCTGGCGGTGGCCGTGGACCTGGTGTGGGGCTATCTCGGCATCCTGAGCCTTGGCCATGGGGCCTTCTTCGCCCTGGGTGGCTATGCCATGGGCATGTACCTGATGCGCCAGATCGGCGATCGCGGCGTGTACGGGCACCCGGAACTGCCGGATTTCATGGTGTTTCTGAACTGGGATTCGCTGCCGTGGTACTGGGCCGGCTTCGACATGGCCTGGTTCGCCTTCCTAATGGTGCTGCTGGCGCCGGGCCTTTTGGCGCTGGTATTCGGCTTCCTGGCGTTCCGCTCGCGGGTCACCGGGGTCTATCTGTCGATCATCACCCAGGCGCTGACCTTCGCGTTGATGCTGGCATTCTTCAGAAACGAGATGGGCTTCGGCGGCAACAATGGCTTGACGGACTTCCGTGACATTCTCGGCTTCAACCTGAGAAGCGATTCGGTGCGGCTCGGGCTGTTCCTGGCCACTGGCGTGGCATTGGGGCTTGGCTACCTGATCTGCCGGGCCATTGCCTCGAGCAAGCTTGGCCGGGTCTGCGTGGCAACCCGTGACGCCGAGGCGCGCACACGCTTTCTGGGGTACCGGGTCGAGCGGTTTCAGCTGTTCGTGTTCGTGGTGTCGGCGATGCTGGCCGGGGTCGCGGGTGCGCTCTACGTGCCCCAGGTGGGCATCATCAACCCCAGCGAGTTCTCACCGCTGTTCTCCATCGAGATCGTGCTGTGGGTGGCCCTGGGTGGCCGTGCCACCCTGTATGGCGCGGTGATCGGCGCGATCCTCGTCAACTACGCCAAGACGATATTCACCGGCGTGATGCCGGAGGCCTGGCTGTTCGCCCTGGGGGCCATGTTCGTGCTGGTCACGGTGTTCCTGCCCAAGGGCGTGGCCGGGTTGCTGGCGTACCGTCGCAAGAACTCCACCTCGAGTTCCACGCCAGGCAACACATCCAACACCAAGGAGGTGTCGGCATGAGCTTTCTCGGTTCTCTATCCGAGCGCGACCGGGTGTTCGATTTCCTGATGCCCGCGCAATCGCCGGTCGATGTCCGCCATGGCCCTATCCTGTACCTCGAGGATGTCACGGTCAGCTTCGATGGCTTCAAGGCGATCAATGACCTGAACCTGACCATCGACGATGGCGAACTGCGTTGCATCATCGGCCCCAATGGCGCTGGCAAGACCACCATGATGGATATCATCACCGGCAAGACCCGGCCGGACACCGGCAAGGTATGGTTCGGCAGCCGCCACAACCTGCTGGCCATGAACGAGCCGGAGATCGCAAGTCTCGGCATCGGGCGCAAGTTCCAGAAACCCACGGTGTTCGAGGCGCTGTCGGTCTTCGAGAACCTTGAGCTGGCCATGGCCGCCGACAAGCGCATCCTGCCCACGCTCACCGCGCGGATGGTCGAGCCCGTTCGCGAACGCATCGAAGAGGTGCTCGAAACCATCGGCCTCACCGAGCTGCGCCATCGCCCGGCAGGCATTCTTTCCCACGGCCAGAAGCAGTGGCTGGAGATCGGTATGCTGCTGATGCAGCGCCCCCGGTTGCTGCTCGTCGACGAGCCGGTGGCCGGCATGACCGAGCAGGAGATGGAGCGTACCGCCGAGCTGCTGACGGGCCTGGCCGGCAAGCAGTCGGTGGTGGTGGTGGAGCACGACATGGGCTTCGTGCGCTCCATCGCGCGCAAGGTCACGGTGCTGCACCAGGGTAGCGTGCTGGCCGAGGGCAGCATGGACCAGGTCTCCAATGACCCTCGGGTGGTGGAAGTGTACCTGGGTGCACCGGACGAGGAGGCGTGATGCTGACCATCGACAAGCTCAACCAGTTCTACGGTGAGAGCCATACCCTGTGGGATCTCGACCTCGAGGTGCCCGCCGGTCAATGCACCTGCGTGATGGGCCGCAATGGAGTCGGCAAGACCACCCTGATGAAAGCGATCATGGGCGAGGAGCCCGTGTCCGGCGGCAACATCCGCTACGCCGATGATGTCGAGCTGACCCGTCGGCGGGTCGAGGATCGCTCGCGACTCGGCATTGGTTACGTGCCCCAGGGCCGGCAGATTTTCCCGCTGCTTACCGTCGAGGAGAACCTGCGCACCGGCCTTGCCGCACGCAGTGACGGCCTGCGTGGCATACCGCCGCGCATCTATGAGTTGTTTCCGGTGCTTGAAGAGATGAAGCACCGCCGTGGCGGCGACCTCTCCGGAGGGCAGCAGCAACAGCTGGCCATCGGACGGGCGCTCGTCATCGAGCCACGGCTGTTGATCCTCGATGAGCCCGGGGAGGGCATCCAGCCCAATATCGTCACGCTGATCGGTGAGGTGATTCGCCGGCTGATCGCCGAAGACGGCCTGACCGTGCTGCTGGTGGAGCAGAAACTACCCTTCGCTCGCAAGTACGCCGACCGTTTCGTGATCATGGATCGTGGCCGCCCAGTGGCGCGTGGCGATATCGGCGAACTCAGCGATGGGTTGATCAAGGAGCATTTGACGGTCTAGGTCATGGGTGGGCGCTTCGCTGGTAAGCGCTTCGCTTGTGAGGAGTGAGTCGTGAGGGGTGAGGAGCAAGGCGTGAGCGGCGCAGGGGACAGGCCGAAGCGAGGGTCTTTTGCCAGGGATGGCAAAAGTAGCTTACAGGGAGGTATTTACAGCGCCCTCGCGACGGTCCGACGCTTCGGGGCCTGTCGCCGTCGAGCCGCGTGCAGGTGACCCAAAGTTGTGTTTCGCCCTGTGCCGGTGCGACTACCTGGATGGCGCACCCATATGGTGCGTTATCCCGCCTGTGCAGTCGCCTCGATGGTGCATGAGTGATCCGATAACATCTTTGTTTTCAATTCAATTAATTGATTTAAAAAGATTTTATAGTGGATTCACCAAATTGGTACGCGACTTGCTGATGTGTTGCAAGAGAGGTAATAGTCACGCCACGCACAGGATCCTTGTCCATGACGGCCATCCCGCGCGCCATACCAGAGCACCGCGAGTCGGGTCACCGCTTCGATGCCGACCGCCACTGGGCGGCGTCACTGTCGCTGGCTTTTGAGCCGCGCGGTGGGGTAACGCGCATGACGCGTTCGCGACACCAGGGGCCGCTGCGCGTGCAGCGCCCCTTCCACCCCGAAGGTGCCGATGGCGCCTGCCATGTCTATCTGTTGCACCCGCCGGGTGGCCTGGTCAGCGGTGATGCGCTGACGATCTCGGCACGGGTGGCATCGGGCGCCCGTGCGCTGCTGACAACCCCGGCGGCCAACAAGCTCTACAAGGCCGACAGCCATGGCGTGGCCTGGTCACAGCACACGCATCTCATCGTGGATGATGGTGGCATTCTCGAATGGTTACCCCAGGAAACCATTGCCTTCGATGGGTCCCGGGGTGAGCAGTACACCACCATCGACATCACCGGAACCGGGCGCTGCCTGGGCTGGGAAGTGATGGCGCTGGGCCGCCCGGCCAGCCACTTGCCCTATGTCTCCGGGCGTATCGAACAACGCTTTCAACTGATCCGTGACGGCCAGCCGCTGTGGCTCGAGCGGCAGCCCCTCGATCCCGCGCACCGTCGTTTCCAGGGGCGCTGGGGCCAGGGTGGGGCAACTGTTCAGGCGACTCTCTGGGCGGTAGGCGTGGATGACGAGCCCGCCGCCATCGAGGCGCTGCGCGAGACACTTCCCGCCAGCCCGCGCTGGGCAGTGACCGTGCGCCATGGTGTGCTGCTGCTGCGCTACCTGGGGGGCGAACGCAATGATGCCTGGGCGCTGTGCCAACGTGCCTGGGAGGTCTTGCGCCCGCGACTTGCCGGTCGCGATGCGCATGTACCGAGAATCTGGCTGACATGACGGCACGCATGCCGGCAATGGGCGAGGCGCCAGAGCGCGGAACATCGCCCCGAGGCCCGACATGCCACTCTGACACCTTGAGGAAACCGCTATGGAACTGACCCCGAGAGACAAGGACAAGCTGCTGCTGTTTTCCGCGGCACAACTCGCCGAACGACGCCGCGCCCGTGGCTTGAAGCTCAATTACCCGGAAGCGGTGGCGCTGATCAGCTTCGAGATCATGGAAGGCGCACGTGATGGGCGCACCGTCGCGGAACTGATGAGCTACGGGCGCGAGATACTGACCCGTGAGGACGTCATGGAAGGCGTGGCCGAGATGGTCGATGAGGTGCAGGTGGAGGCGACGTTCCCCGATGGCACTAAGTTGGTCACCGTCCACGAACCGATCGTCTAAAACTGGCTGCACTCGGCCATGCTGTGTTGGCTTCGCGACAAAAAATGCTCATTTACTAAAGTAAACTCCGCTTTTTTGCCGCTCGCCGCCTTGCCTGGCCTTCGTTCGCGCAGTTTTAGCTGTTCTTGAACAGCCATAAGCGAAGAGGTGAGAGCGTTATGATTCCCGGTGAATACCAGCTCAAGGATGGTGAGATCGAGCTCTGCGCGGGGCGCGAGCGCATCACCGTCGAGGTTGCCAATACCGGTGACCGGCCGATTCAGATCGGTTCCCACTACCATTTCGCCGAGGCCAACCCCGCGCTGGTCTTCGACCGCCACCGTGCACGCGGCTTTCGTCTGGACGTGGCCGCCGGCACGGCGATTCGCTTCGAGCCGGGCCAGTCCCGGGAGGTGACGCTGATTCCCTACGTGGGCCTCCGGCATATCTACGGTTTTCGCGGTGAGGTCATGGGTGCGCTTTCTACCGCGCCCGCTGCCGCGCGAAACCCGTCTTCCAGCGATGCGGATCAAGGAGGCCAGCCGTGAATCCTGTCACGACGATCAGCCGGCAAGCCTATGCGGATATGTATGGCCCCACGGTGGGCGACCGGGTGCGCCTCGGCGATACCGAGCTATGGATCGAGGTGGAGCGCGACGCTACCCACTACGGCGACGAGGTGAAGTTCGGCGGTGGCAAGGTGATTCGTGATGGCATGGGCCAAAGCCAGCGCCATGACGATGCGGTGATGGATACCGTGATCACCAACGCCCTGATCCTCGACTGGTGGGGCATCGTCAAGGCAGATGTCGGTATCCAGGCCGGGCGTATTGCCGCCATCGGCAAGGCGGGTAACCCCGACACCCAGCCGGATGTCGAGATCGTCATCGGCCCCGGCACCGAAATCATCGCCGGCGAAGGCAAGATCCTCACCGCCGGCGCCATTGATGCACACATCCACTTCATCTGCCCGCAACTGGTGGAAGAAGCGCTGATGAGCGGCATCACCACCATGCTGGGCGGCGGCACGGGCCCCGCCACGGGCTCCAACGCCACCACCTGCACGCCGGGTGAATGGCATATCGGCAAGATGCTCCAGGCGGTGGACGACATGCCGATGAACATCGGCCTGCTCGGCAAGGGCAATGCCAGCCTTCCCGAGGCGCTTGCCGCCCAGCTCGAAGCCGGTGCCATGGGCCTCAAGTTGCACGAGGACTGGGGCACCACCCCGGCGTCCATCGACAACTGCCTCGCCATCGCCGAGCAGTACGACGTGCAGGTGGCGATCCATACCGACACGTTGAACGAGTCCGGGTTCGTCGAGGACACCCTGGCGGCGTTCAAGGAGCGCGGTATCCACACCTACCACACCGAGGGTGCCGGCGGCGGTCATGCCCCGGATATCCTCACCGCCTGCTCGAAGGAATACGTGCTGCCATCGTCGACCAACCCGACCCGGCCCTACACCGTCAACACCATCGACGAGCATCTCGACATGCTGATGGTCTGCCACCACCTCGACCCCAAGATTCCCGAGGACGTGGCCTTTGCCGATTCCCGCATCCGCCGGGAAACCATCGCCGCCGAGGATATCCTGCACGACACCGGGGTGATCTCGATGATCGCCTCGGATTCCCAGGCCATGGGGAGGGTGGGGGAGACGGTCTGCCGTACCTGGCAGACCGCCCACAAGATGAAGGTGCAGCGTGGCCTGTTGCCGGAAGACGAGGCCCTGGGGGCCGACAATTTCCGCGCCCGGCGCTACATCGCCAAGATCACCATCAACCCGGCGATCACCCACGGCATCGCCGACGAGGTAGGCTCGGTGGAAGTCGGCAAGCTTGCCGACCTGGTGCTGTGGAAGCCGGCCTTCTTCGGCACCAAACCCGCGCTGATCCTCAAGGGTGGCATGATCGCCGCCGCCCCCATGGGCGATCCCAATGCCTCGATTCCGACTCCGCAACCGGTGCACTACCGCTATATGTTCGGCGCCTTTGGCCGTGCCGCCAGCCAGACCCGGTTGACCTTCGTCAGCCAGGCGGCGCTCGACGCCGGTATCAGCGACAGGCTTGGCTTGCGAAGCCAGCTTTCGGCCTGCCGCAATGTGCGTGGCGTGCGCAAGGCCGACATGAAGCTCAATGACGCCTGCCCGCATCTCACCGTCGATCCACAGACCTACGAAGTTCGCGCCGATGGTGAGTTGCTCACCTGCGAACCGGCTACCGAGCTGCCGCTGGCCCAGCGGTATCATTTGTTTTGAGTCGTGAGCGCTTCGCTGGTGAGGAGTGAGTCGTGAGTCGAGAAGCGTGAGCGGCGCAGGGGACAGGCCGAAGCGAGGGTCTTTTGCCAGGGATGGCAAAAGTAGCTTACAGGGAGGTATTTACAGCGCCCTCGCTCAGGCCTGTCGCCGACGAGCCGCGGGCAAAGGGCTCCGAACTTCAGGTATGACGAATGAGACGACATTTATGCTGAAACTGACTGAACGCCTGGGGCCCATTGCCCGAAGCCAGGCCGGCGACACCCTGACGCTGCCCTATGAACTGCGGATTCGCGGGCGGTTCAAGGCGACCAGCGATGCCGGTCACGAGCTTGGCCTGTTTCTGGACCGTGGCCCCGTGCTGCGCGATGGCGAGGGCCTGCGCGGCGAGAACGGCGAAGTGGTGCGGGTCCGTGCCGCCATCGAGCCGGTGGTGACTGCGCGAATCGGCTCGGGCCTGCCACTGGCACGGCTCGCCTATCACCTCGGCAACCGCCATGTGCAACTGGCGCTGGGCGAGGACGAGCAGGGGGGCTATGTACGCTTCCCGCCGGACCATGTGCTGGAGGAACTCGCCGTACTTTTGGGCGCCACGCTGCACCACCATGAAGCGCCATTCGACCCGGAGTCGGGTGCCTACCAGCAGCTGGCCGGTCACAGCCACGGGCATTCTCACGACCACGGGCATTCTCACGACCAAGACCATCATCACGCTGAGCACACGCATTCCCATGAGCATTGAGGCGAAACCATCGCGGGCGGCCGCGCAGGGCGATGACCTGGCGCTGCTCGGCTTGATGCAACTGGTCAGCCCGGCACTGCCGATCGGCGCCTTCGCCTTCTCCCAGGGGCTGGAAAGCGCCTTTGAGCTTGGCTGGGTCAGCGACGAGGAAAGCCTCGGCGAGTGGTTGACGGGGGTGCTCGACGATGGCCTGACCCGCTGCGAGTTGCCGGTGCTGGCTCGCCTGCGGTTGGCCCTGGCGCATGGCGATGTCGAGGCCGTCGCCGAGTGGGACGGCTGGCTTGCGGCGAACCGTGAAACCGCCGAACTCGCCGCCGAGGACAGCCGCCTGGGCGCGGCACTCAAGCGGCTGCTCGGCAGCCTCGAACTGCTGCCCGATGGCACCACCGAGGAGGCGAGCCTGCTACCCTGTGGGGCGGGCTACGTGACGCTGTTTGCCTGGGTGGCCCATGTGCGTGGCGTGACCCCGCGCCAGGCACTGCTCGGCTTCGGCTGGGCATGGCTCGAGAACCAGCTGGCGGTGGCCTGCAAGGCGCTGCCGCTCGGCCATACCGCCGCCCAGCGCCTGGTGGAACGGCTGCGCCCGGCAATCGTGGAGGCCGTGGACCGCGCACTCGAGCTCGAGGATGACGATCTGGGGCCGGTGCTGCCTGGGCTCGCATTGGCCAGCGCCCTGCACGAAACCCAGTATTCCCGGCTGTTCCGCAGTTAGCGTCGAAAGCCCTCACAGGCCGCCTGTGCCGGAATAACCAATGATCGAAACATGGATGAGGAGAGCAACATGACACATTGCCTGCGCGTAGGAGTCGGCGGTCCGGTGGGCTCCGGCAAGACGGCACTGCTCAAGCAGCTGTGCCTGGCCCTGCGTGACCACTACGACATCGCCGTGGTCACCAACGATATCTACACCCGCGAGGACGCCGACTTCCTGCTGCGTCACGAGGCGCTTGCCGCCGACCGTATCCTCGGGGTCGAGACCGGCGGTTGCCCGCATACCGCCATCCGCGAAGACGCCTCGATGAACCTGGCCGCAATCGACGAGCTTCAGGAGCGCCACCCGGCACTCGAACTGGTGCTGGTGGAATCCGGTGGTGACAACCTTTCGGCCACCTTCAGCCCGGAGCTCTCCGACCTCACGCTCTACGTGATCGATGTTTCCGCCGGCGACAAGATTCCCCGCAAGGGCGGCCCCGGTATCACCAAGTCGGACCTGCTGATCATCAACAAGATCGACATCGCCGAGCAGGTGCATGCCTCGCTCGAGGTGATGGATCGTGACTCACGCCAGATGCGCGGCGAGCGGCCCTTCGTGTTCACCAACCTCTACGATGGCGTGGGTCTCGAGGAAATCATCCGCTTCATCCTCGATCGCGGCATGCTGCCGGAGCGGCGGCCAGCCCAAGCGGCTGATGCCAGTGCGACGAGTGCCTGATTGACGTTGACCTGGATACCCGATCACAAGGAGAAGACCATGATCATGATGCGCAACCTGATTCGTTGCATGAAAGACCGTGCTGCCTGTGTCGCTGTCGCCATGCTGTCCCTGACGTCCGGCCTGGCCATTGCCCATCCGGGGCATGATGCGCCCACCGTGCATAGTCATACGGGAAGCCCCAGCATGCTGGCGGTGATTGCCATCATGTTGCTGGGGCTCGCGGCGTTGGTGCCGCTGGCCCGCGTGGTGATACGCCGCCGCCGCTTGCGCCGTCAGCGCTGACGGCGCAAGCGGTACGCAAAGCCCTTGCTGTCATTGCCCGACGCGCCCGGCCCAGGCCGGGCGCGCTGCTTTCCGGCCCGCGAACGGCTATGCTGCCCTCCTGGCGGTGCGTCGATCAGGGTGGGTGTGGCCAAGGAGAGAGCAATGGGCAAGGCGGGGAGGCGACGCATGTGGCTATGGGGTGTGAGCGTGGTGCTGATCGCCTGGATCGCCATGGGCGTTTGGCAGCGTATCAAGCCGCTTCCCGAGGACGTCGGGCGGGCCTGGCCTGTGCGCGAGGCGAGCGAGGTGCGCTTTCTCGCCGATGAGTCCTGGTACGACCCCCAGGGGAAGCGTCATCTCGACCAGCGGATCTTCGACGAGATGCTGGCCATGATCGGCCAGGCGCGCCGCCTGATCGTGCTCGACATGTTCCTGTTCAACGACTTCTCGGCGTCGGCAAGTGGTGATTTCAGGCCGCTCTCCAGCGAGCTTGCCGAAGCGCTCATTCGCCAGCGGGCACGTCACCCCGACCTTGCCGCCCTGGTCATCACCGACCCCTTGAACACGCTCTATGGCGGCCTCGAACTTGATCATCTCGAGGCATTGAGAAAGGCAGGGGTGGAGGTGGTAATCACCGACCTCACCCGCCTGCGGGCATCCAATCCGTTGTGGTCCGGGGGTTGGCACCTGGGGCCACGCTGGCTCGGCAACACCACCCAGGCGGGTTGGCTGCCCAACCTGCTGGGGCCCGGCAAGGTCACGCTGCGCAGTTACCTGACGATGCTCAATTTCAATGCCAACCACCGCAAGACCCTGGTGGTCGATGAAGGCGATGGCCTGGCGGGGCTCGTGACCTCCGCCAACCCCCACGATGCCAGCAGCCTGCATGGCAACGTGGCGCTGCGCTTCAGCGGCCCCGCGGCGTCGGACCTGCTGGCCTCGGAGCGCGCCGTGGCGGCCTGGTCCGGGGTAAATCGGCTGCGGGCGGAATCGCCAGCGGCGGTGTTGCCGGAGGTCTACACAGGCCCTCGGCTACAGTTGATCACTGAAGGGGCGATCCGCGAGGCATTGATAGAGGCGGTGTCGGCGAGTGGTGAAGGGGATCGCATCGATGTGGCGGTCTTCTACCTCGCCCACCGTGGCCTCATCGAGGCGCTGGCGGCGGCGCGGCAACGCGGCGCGCAAGTGCGCGTGCTGCTCGACCCCAATCGTGATGCCTTCGGCCTCGAGAAGGGCGGCATTCCCAACCGGCCGGTGGCGGCGGAACTGGCGGCCGCCGGGGTCGACGTGAGGTGGTGTGTCACCCATGGTGAACAGTGCCACAGCAAGCTTTTGATCATGACCCCGGCCCATGAAGGCGAGGTGACCATGATCCTCGGTTCCGCCAACTTCACCCGCCGCAACCTCGATGATCTCAACCTCGAGACCAGTGTGAGAATGATCGGGCCTGCGCATTCACCCGCGGTTGCCGACGCGCGAGCCTTCTTCGAGCGGCGCTGGAACGACGATCCGACACGTATCACCAGCGAGCCGCTCGATGCCCAGCCGCCAGCCAGCCGCTGGCAGCAGCTACGCTATCGGGTAATGGAAGCCACGGGCCTTTCGACGTTCTAGACTGAACAACCAGAATTGGACCCGGAGACATGGACTTTGAGAGTGAACATGGAGAGTGAACATGGAAAATAGTGCGATGGACAAGGTATGGCTTGGCGTAAAACTACTGATCACCCTGCTGGTGTTGGTACTGTTCGTACAGAACATCGCCGTGGTGGAGTTTCGCTTTCTGACCTGGAGCATGTCGCTGCCGCTGGCATTGCTGCTGGTGGTCATCTATGTGCTGGGCATGGTCAGCGGCAGGTCGCTGTTCGCGCTGATTCGCCGCCTGCGGCGCCGCCGCTCGGCCGAGCCACATCGCTAAGGAAATGCTGTACGAATCGACGAGCGAGATGAAGCGCAAGGCGCACGGAGCGCAGGAACCGGAGCATATGGGGTATATGTGAGGATTCCGAGCACCGCGCAACGCAGCGATTCGCTCGCGTAGGCATTTGTGCAGCGTTTCCCTAATCCACATGGGTGACGGCTTCTCGCCTGGGGTCCCTGTACCAGGGCAGGCCGAGCCGTGCATTGCGCTCCAGCTCGGCGATCACCTGGGCGCCAAGCAGCAGGATGATGGCGCCGACTTCAAGGCTCAGCAGCACCACGATCAGGGTGGCGAGTGACCCGTAGACGGCGTTGACCAGCGAGAGGTTGGCGAAGTAGAACACCAGCAACATGCGCACGCCCTCCCACAGCAGGGCGGCGACGAAGCCCCCTACGATGGCACGCCGCAGGGCGATCTTCACCACTGGCAAGACCTTGTAGATGGCGCTGAACAGCAGGAAAACACCAAGGAAGCTGGTCAGGTTGAGCATTGGCTCCGAGAGACTTGCCAGCGGCAGCTCACGGTCGAACAGCGCAAGCCACAGGCTATTGAGCGAGCTTGCCAGGGTCACCAGCAGCGTCAGTGCCAGCAGGCCCGCCCCCAGTACCAGCATGAAGGCATAGGGCAGCAACACCGAGACCCAGACGCTGCGCCCAGGGTGGTGGGAATCCGGGGCGTGGAAGATGATCGCCAGGGCATCCTCCAGCATGCGAAAGGCGAACGAGCTGAACAGCAGCAGCACCGGGAAACCGAGGATGCCGATGACATCCCGCGAGTCGAGCAGCGTTCGCACGGCTTCTAGCAGCACCTCGGCGTGGGCCGGCGCCAGGTGCTGCGCCTGGATGGTCAGCACGCCCAGCAGGTGCTGCTCGTCGGCCACCCGCGCCAGCAGCACCACCAGCAGGGCGAACAGCGGCACGATGGAGAGCAGAATGTTGTAGCCGACACCGCCGGCCAGCAGGATGCCGCGGTTACGCAGAAAGGCCGTGAATACCCGCCACAGGAAACGGCCCACCTTGGGCGGAAGATCGACAGGCAGTCGCTTGCGCGGCTCGCGGGGTGATGCGTTCGGCGTCATTGGCTCGTCCCTGCAATGAGCTTTCATCATACGCCGCCAGGCGCGCCAGGGGTCAATGTGAGAGGCGTCAATGTGACAGGGGCAACGTTAGCCCCGCTCGGTGCTGAACCGTCGACAGGTCTGCGAGAGAGGCGCTGTAATCCCGTCCCTGGGCGCTACTTTTGCCATCCATGGCAAAAGACCTCCTCTTCGACCTGTCCCCGGCACCCCTCGTCATGTCCAACTGCGATTGCACTAGGGTCAACGTCATCGATGTTCGTTCGTTTATCCTCCGCCTTCCGTGCCAGGCGCTCCTCACTGGCCCTCGAGCAGAATCTCCACCAGGCCATTCAACTCGCCCTGGAACTGGCCGCCGGGCGAGGGCGGGGAGGGGTCCGAGGTGATGACGATCACCAGCTCACGAGCGGGAATGACATAGAGCGCCTGGCCGCCAAAGCCGCGGCCGTAGTAGGCGCGCTCGCCTGCCAGGGTAGTCACGAACCAGCCATAGCCGTAACCGTCGCCGGTCCAGGGTGACGTGCCGCGCGCCGTCCACGACGCCTCGACCCAGCCCTCGGGAAGGATACGCTGGCCATTCAGTGAGCCGCCCTGACGGTAGAGCTCGCCGATGCGTATCAGCGCGCGAGGGGACAGTTGCATGTCGTTGCCCCCGAAGTAGATGCCCTGCGGGTCGCGCGGCCAGGCTGGAATCGTGATGCCCAGAGGCTCCCCCAGCAGCCGCCGCGCCAGCGCCAAGGTGGTGTCGCCGCTGGCGCGGGTCAGGGCGGCGGAGAGCAGGTGGCTCGAGCCGGTGGAATAGAGCATGCGCCCGCCGGGTTCGTCGACGAATGGCCGAGACAGGGCATCACGCACCCAATTGGCACTCGCCACCCAGTCGCCATAATTCGTGCCCGAGGTGCGCTCGAGCCCCGCCTGAAGCGAGAGCAGATGGCCGACGGTGATGTCGTGTATACGAGGGTCGGCGTCCCCGGGTATCTCGCTTTGCAGCAGCTCGCTCAGTGGTTGCTCGGTGGAATCGATGATGCCCCGCTCGATGGCGGTACCCACCAGTGCGGCCAGCACCGTCTTCGACAGCGACTTGATATTGGCGGGGCTTGCAAGCCCCGGGCCTCGATAGGCGCGCTCGAAACGTATCTCGCCACCCTGGGACACCACCACCGCATGCAGACGCTCGATGGTCTCGGCGCGGCTTTCCAGGCGATCAAAATCCGCCTGTGTCAGTGTCGGCTGGGCCAGGGCCGGGCCGGCGAAGACGTAGCATGCAAGCGCCGCAAGCAGCATAATGGCCGCCCGCCATGGCGAGAGGCACGACACAGGCGGGTTGGCAGGGCGTGTTGGCATCGTGCACTCCGTATCGGTCGACCATGCGGGATTCGAGGCCATGTGCCGTGCAGGGTTCCCCGATGTGACGATGTTCGTTTCACGTAGCCCTGCTCCCCAAGCGCTCATTCACGTATTCAGGCACTCCATAGCATGGCCAAATTCGAACAGATCGGTACCGCCGAGATTCCCGGACAGGGCAGTGAGCTGCGCCTGTTACAGCGAAATGACGAATTCTCGATTCGTATCGCCGGCAAGAGTGGCGAGTTGATGAACACGCGCTTGCATGGCTCCGAGGATGCGCTGGCCGAGCTTGCCTGCCGACGCGTCGCCGAACGTCCCGCGGCCCGCGTGCTGGTGGGTGGGCTCGGCATGGGCTTCACGCTGGCGGCGGCGCTTGGCTGCCTTGGCAGCGATGCCGAGGTGGTGGTGGCGGAACTGGTGCCAGGCGTGGTCGGGTGGAATCGCGGACCGCTCGGGGCGGCGGCCGGGTATCCGCTGAATGACCCACGCACCCGGGTCAACCTGGGGGATGTGGGCGAGTTGATCCGCCGCGAGCCGGCGGGCTTCGACGCCATCATGCTCGACGTCGACAATGGCCCTGAAGGGCTGACACGCCGTGAGAATGACCAGCTCTATTCACCCAAGGGGCTCGCCGCCGCCCAGCGAGCGCTGCGCGCCGATGGTGTGCTGGCGGTATGGTCGGCGGGCCAGGACCCGGCGTTCAGCGAGCGCCTGCGGCGTACCGGCCTCACGGTCGAGGAGGTCATGGTGCGCGCCCATCGTCCCGGCAAGGGCGCGCGACACTGCATATGGCTTGCCAGCTGAGCCCAGCGGGCGTGGCGTTGGTGCATGTCATCGAGTGGACAGGACATCAAGAGGTATCAACATGCTGGAGCTTTCCCGCCAGGTGGTCATTCCCGATCACGAGATCGAGCTGCAGGCGGTTCGCGCCCAGGGCAGCGGCGGCCAGAACGTCAACAAGGTGTCAACGGCGATTCATCTGCGCTTCGACATCCGCGCCTCGAGCCTGCCAGAGGGCTTCAAGGAGAAGCTTCTGACGCTGGGAGATCAGCGCATTACCCGCGACGGCGTGGTGATCATCAAGGCGCAGACCCACCGCACCCAGGAGCGTAACCGCGCCGAGGCGATAGCGCGCCTGAAGTCACTGATCAAGAGCGTGATGTTCGCGCCGAAGAAGCGTATCGCCACCCGCCCGACCAAGGGTTCCAAGAAGCGCCGCCTGGAAAGCAAGAAGAAGCGCGGCCAGCACAAGGCCCTGCGCGGGAAGGTGGACCTGTGAACGACACCTCACCCACCGAGCGCCTGTCGAAGCGGCTGGCGCGTACTCTTGGCTGCTCGCGGCGCGACGCCGAGCGCTACATCGCCGGCGGCTGGGTGCGCCTGGATGGCCAGGTCGTCGAGGAGCCGCAGTTCAAGATCTCCACGCAGACCCTGGAGCTTGCCAAAGGCGCACGCGTCGAGGAGATTCCCCCCGCCACGCTGCTGGTGCATGTCGGCCCCGATGAGTTCTCGGCGCCCGACACCGCCAGCAGTGAACAGGCACACGCTGCTTCGCTGGCCCGCCAATGGCTGACCCATGATACCCACTGGGCCGATGATCCGGACCGCCGCACCCCGCTCAAGGCCCACTTTCGTGGCCAGCAGGCATTGCTTTCCCTCTCGCCGGGAGAGCAGGGGTTGTGGGTGTTCAGCCAGGATCGTCGGGTGATTCGTCGCCTCGCCGAGGACACCTCGCGCCTGGAGCAGGAGTGGCTGGTCGAAGTGACCGGCACCCTCGATGCGGCACAGTTGGAAAGCCTGTGCCGGGGCACGGCGCTACCCGGCAAGCAATTCGCCCCCGGCAAGGTAAGCTGGCAAAGCGAGACGCGCCTGCGCGTTGCGGTGAAGGGCATGGTGCCTGGGCAGGTTCAGGCCATGTGCGCGGCACTCGGGCTTGGCGTGGTGACCATCAAGCGGCTGCGCATCGGCGGGGTGTCGCTGGCTCGGGTGCCGGCAGGGCAGTGGCGATATCTGCGAGTCGACGAGCGATTCTAGCGAATCACCACCACAGACCACTCAGCTTTCCCCTTTCCGGCGGGCTATGTATGCTGGTCGTGATACAACAATACCGAGCGGCCCGTGCCAATCGGAACCGAATCGCAGCCTGAACCAGAGAGAGGAAACGTCGCATGTCGGAAACCTCACAGAACTCACTGTTCAAGGATAACCGGGTCAAGGGGCTTGGTGCCGTGGCGGTCATCGCCGTGATATGGGCCATCGTCGCGCAGTCCAGCGGCAGTTCTCACAAGGAGGCAAGGGAGTCCCTTGAAGCCGAGCTTGCCACCCTTCAGGAGCAGAATCAGACACTGGAAAGCCGGCTCGATGAGCGTGACGAAGCCGGTATGGAGATCGAGGCGCTGGAAGCTCAGCTGGACGAACTTGACCAGCAGCGCCAGGACGCCGAAACCCAGAACGAGCAGATTCAGCAGGAGATCACCGATAGCACCGCACGGGTGGAGGAGTTGACCGCCACGCGTGATGCGCTGGAAAGCCGCATCGAAGAGCTGGAAGCCGAGCAGGCCGACGCCGAGGAGGGCCTTGGCGCGCTCCGTGAGGAGCAGGCCACCATCGAAGAGGCCATGGAGTCCGCCGACCAGGCGCGCCAGGATGCCGAGGCCGCTCGCCAGGAAGCGGAGGAAGCTCGCCAGGCCGCCGAAGAAGAACGCCAGGAGGCCGAATCCGCGCGCCGTGCCGCCGAGGAAGCGCGTGCTGCCGCCGTGGAAGAGCGTGAGGCGGTCACCGAGGAGCTCGAGGCACTGGGTGGCGAGATCGAAGAGGCCGAGGCCAATCTCGCGCAGCTCGAGGAAGGCATCGCCGATGCCGAAGCCCAACGCGACAACCTCAACGAAGGCCTGCAGATGCTCGCCGAGCATCGTGACGCCATGAACGAGGAGCTCGACGGGCTGCGTTCCGAGATGGGAGAGGCCGAGGACGAACTGGCCAATACGCGCAGCGAGCGTGATGACCTGCTGGTGGCCATCGAGATTGGCCGCGAAGAAGTGGCTGCCATCGAAGGCGAGATCGAGCGCCGGGAATCTCAGCTCGAGCGGCTTGAAGGCCAGCTCGAGAGCTGGCGCAGCGAGCTGGCCGATCTGGAGTCCAACCTCTCCTCCGGTCAGCAGGCTTCAGAAGGTGATTCCTCCGATGAGGCAGCGTCTTCTGACGACGAAGAGGGCTCTAATGAAGAGAGCTCCGACGAAGAGACCGCCGACGAAGAAGCGGAGCCACAACCCGCCGAGTGACGCCACACGCGTTGACTCGACGACTGCACGCGGCGGGCCTTCGGGTCCGCCGCGTGCCATGATACGACCATCGAAACGTCATCGAGGAGCAGCATGTGATTGAAGGGGTCAAGCATATCGTCGCCGTGGCATCCGGCAAGGGTGGGGTGGGGAAATCCACCGTGACCGTCAACCTGGCCCTGGCGATGGCCGCCGAGGGCTACCGGGTAGGCATTCTCGATGCCGACATTCATGGACCCAGTCAGGCCCAGATGCTGGGCGTGGGCGAAGGCGTCCGGCCTCAAGCGTCAGGCGAAAACCACTTCATCCCGCTGTCGGCCCACGGCCTGCAGGCGATGTCGATGGCTTTCATGGTCGACATTCGCGAGCCGATGGTATGGCGTGGTCCGATGGTGGCTGGCGCCTTCCAGCAGATGCTCACTCAGACCGAGTGGGACAATCTCGACTACCTGTTCATCGACATGCCGCCCGGCACTGGTGATATCCAGTTGACACTGGCCCAGAAGGTGCCGGTGGATGGCGCGGTGATCGTTACCACGCCCCAGGACATCGCCTTGCTGGATGCCCGCAAGGGCATCGAGATGTTCCGCAAGGTCAACGTCCCGGTATTGGGCGTGGTGGAGAACATGAGCCTGCACGTCTGTTCGCAGTGCGGCCACGCCGAGCCGATCTTCGGTGAAGGCGGTGGCGAGCGTATCGCCGCGGAATACGAGACGCGTGTGCTGGGCCGCCTGCCGCTATCGCTTGCCATCCGTGAGCAGGTCGATGGCGGTCGCCCCAGCGTGGTCGCGGAACCCGATGGTGAGGTGACCGGCATCTTCCGCGCCATGGCCCGGCAGGTGGCCGAGCAGGTGCAGGGCCAGCAGCAATCAGCGCCGGACATCTCCTTCAGCGACGATTGAGCGAAGCATTCCCGAGCGACTCAGCAGCCGCGCCCCGCGATGCGTTCAACCGCGATTGGCATGTTGAGCGAGCAGTGACGCCCGCCGCCGGGGCCGCTATCATGGCGGCCCCGACTTTTCACCTCGATACCTTGTTTCGATAACCCACCAGGACATTTCGATGAGCATCAAATCCGACAATTGGATCCGCCGCATGGCTGAGCGGGAAGGCATGATCGAGCCCTTCGAGCCCGAGCAGGTGCGTTATCACGAGGATCGTCGGGTGATTTCCTACGGCACCTCGAGCTACGGCTACGACGTGCGCTGCGCAGATGAATTCAAGGTATTCACCAACATCCATTCCGCGGTGGTCGACCCCAAGGCGTTCGACGAAAAGAGCTTCGTCGACATCAAGGGCGATGTCTGTGTGATTCCGCCCAACTCCTTCGCGCTGGCACGCACCGTGGAATACTTCCGCATCCCGCGCAGCGTGCTGACCATCTGCCTCGGCAAGTCGACCTATGCGCGCTGCGGCATTATCGTCAACGTCACGCCGCTGGAACCCGAGTGGGAAGGGCACGTGACCCTGGAGTTCTCCAACACCACCAATCTGCCCGCCAAGATCTACGCCAACGAAGGCGTGGCGCAGATGCTGTTTCTGGAATCGGACGAAGTCTGCCAGATGTCCTACAAGGACCGCGGCGGCAAGTACATGGGGCAGCGGGGCGTCACTTTACCCCGGACCTGAACCCGGCTTCGCCGGGAGCTACGGGCTACGAGTTGAGCGGCGCAGGGGACGGGGCGAAGCGGACATCTTTTTCAGGGACGAAAAAGTTAGCGCCCAGGGAGGGGTTCACAGCGTGTCCGCTTCGTGCCCCGTCGCCGTCGAGCCGCGGGCTATAAGCTACGGGCTTGCCGCTCATTCATCCTCATCCAATTCTTCCGCCGCATCGGCATGTGACATGCGCAGGCCATGCGGCGGCAGCGGGTGGCCGTCGATGGTGGCGCCCTCGGCGGTGAAGCGCAGCCGGCCTTCCAGGAACCACTTAACGGCAATGGGGTAGATCAGGTGCTCGCGGGTATGCACCTTCTCCTTCAGCGTCTCCTCGGTCTCGCCCTCGGCGACGTTCACCGCCGCCTGGACCACCACCGGCCCGCCATCGAGTTCCTCGGTCACGAAGTGCACGCTGCACCCATGCTCGGGCACGCCATCGGCAAGCGCCCGCTCATGGGTGTGCAGCCCCTGGTAGGCGGGCAGCAGCGAGGGGTGGATATTGAGCATGCGGCCGAGGAAGCGCTGCACGAAGCGCGGGGTGAAAATGCGCATGAAGCCGGCCAGCACGATCAGGTCGGGCTCGTGGCGCTCGATCACCTTGATCAATGCGCCGTCGTAGGCATCGCGGTTCTCGTACTCGCGGTGGGGCAGCACCACCGCGTCGATACCGGCCTCCCTGGCGCGAACAAGACCATAGGCATCCGGCTCGTTGGAAATCACCGCGACGATCTCGCCACCCAGCTCATCGTGGGTCTGGGCATCGATCAGCGCCTGCAGGTTGCTGCCGCTGCCCGAGATCAACACCACCACGCGGCGCACGTCGGAAGGCTCGGGTGTGAAGTCTCCCAGGGTGTCGCTCCGGTAGCTCGTGTCACTCATGCCGTCGTTCATGCCATCACTCATGCGTCGAGATTCTCCAGCCGGACCTGTTCCTCGTCACCCTCGCGGGCGACGATCTCGCCGAGGCGATACACGGTCTCCCCCTGGGCCTGCAGGTGGGCGCGGGCCTGGTCGGCCTTGTCGGCCGGCACCACCACCACCATGCCGATGCCGCAGTTGAGTACCCGGTGCATCTCTGCCTCGGATACGTTGCCCTGGTCCTTCAGCCAATCGAACACCGCCGGGCGCTGCCAGGCGGTCACGTCGATGCGCGCGGCGAGGGTGCCCGGCAGCACGCGCGGGATATTTTCGGTCAGGCCTCCGCCGGTGATGTGCGACAGCGCATGCACGGCGATACCACTCTCCTTGATCAGCGACAGCAGCGGCTTGACGTAGATGCGCGTCGGCGCCATCAAGGCGTCAGCCAATGCCACGCCATCGATGGCGGTATCCAGGCCTTTGTCACTGACCTCGAGAATCTTGCGGATCAACGAATAGCCGTTGGAGTGCGGCCCGGAAGACGCCATGCCCAGCAACACGTCGCCCTCGGCGACCTTGCTGCCGTCGAGAATCTCGCTCTTCTCGACCACACCGACGCAGAAGCCGGCCAGGTCGTAGTCGCTGCCTGCGTACATGCCCGGCATCTCGGCGGTCTCGCCGCCCACCAGCGCACAGCCGGCCTGGGCGCAGCCTTCACCGATACCGGTTACCACGTCGGCGGCGATGTCCACATCCAGCTTGCCCGTGGCATAGTAGTCGAGGAACAGCAGCGGCTCGGCGCCGGCGACCACCAGGTCATTGACGCACATGGCAACAAGGTCGATGCCGATGGTGTCGTGGCGTCCAAGGTCCATGGCCAGGCGCAACTTGGTGCCGACGCCATCGGTACCGGAGACCAGTACCGGCTCACGGTAGCCAACTGGCAGTTCGCAAAGGGCGCCGAAGCCACCCAGCCCGCCCATCACTTCCGGGCGGGTGGTACGCTTGGCCACACCCTTGATGCGGTCGACCAGGGCATTGCCGGCGTCGATGTCGACACCGGCATCCTTGTAGCTCAGCGAAGGGCGGGAAGAAGAGGAATCGGTCATCTCGGGTCCTGTCGAAGGTCAACGGCATGGCACGCCTGTCGCGGCTTGCGAAGCGGCGTGCGGTGGGCAAGATCGGGGCTGGAATTGTAGCATCATGGAGCCGGGCTGGCAGCCGTACGGGCGCCGCTTGCGTCGACAACAGGGAGAGAGTGATGCAAAGACAGTGGTGGGTGGTCGCCGGCGTGGCGGCGGTAATGTTGTGGTTCTTCATCAGTATCGAACCGGTGCTGATGCCGTTCTTCGTCAGCATGGTGCTGGCCTACCTGAGCGACCCACTGGCCGACCGCCTGGAGGCCCGCGGCCTGTCGCGGCGTTTGTCGGTCACGTTGGTGTTTTCACTGCTGTCGCTGGTGATCATCCTGACCCTGTTGCTGGTGGTGCCGATACTCTGGCGCCAGCTTGGGCAATTGATCGAATCCCTGCCGGTGATACTCAACTGGTTCCAGAGCAGCGTGGTGCCGCGTATCCAGTCGCTCACCGGCATGGATCTGTCCACCGATATCGATCAAATGCGCCAGACGCTGGTCGACAACTGGAAGGAAACCGGTACCGTGGCGGCCACGCTGCTCTCGCAGGTCTCCCGCTCGGGGCTCGCCCTGGTGGCGTGGATCGGCAACATCGCGCTGATCCCGGTGGTGACCTTCTACCTGCTGCTCGACTGGGACGTGATCGTCGGCAAGATTCGCAACTCGTTGCCGCGCAAATGGGAACCCGCCACGGTGCGTCTGGCAGGCGAGTGCGACGAAGTGCTGTCGGCGTTCCTGCGCGGCCAACTCATCGTCATGCTGTGCCTGGGCGTGATCTACGCCATTGGCCTGTCGCTTTTGGGGGTGCGCTTTGGCCTGCTGATCGGCATGCTCGCCGGGCTTGCCAGTATCGTGCCGTATCTCGGCGTGATCGTCGGCATCAGCGTGGCGGGCGTGGTGGCCTTCTTCCAGTTCGGCGACTGGCTGATTCTGCTCGGCGTGGCGGCGGTGTTCGGCTTCGGCCAGGTGGTTGAGAGCGTGGTGCTGCAACCCAAGCTGCTCGGCGACAAGATCGGCCTGCACCCGGTGGCGGTCATCTTCGCAGTGCTCGCCGGCGGCAAGCTGTTCGGGTTCACCGGGGTGTTGCTGGCACTGCCGGTGGCCGCCATGATCATGGTGGTGTTGCGCTATCTGCACGAGCACTACAAGAACAGCACGCTGTATGACGACGGCGTGACATCCATCCAGGACAAGGAATCTCAATGAGCCGAGTGCCGGCGCAACTCCCCCTGGGTGTGGGGCTGCGCGACGACGCTACCTTCGCCAACTTCTACGCTGGCTCGCCACCGGCGGGGTCCGGAATGGTGGAGTCGCTCGCTCACCAGTTCGACGAGCAGGGTGAGCCGTTCCTGTACCTGTGGGGGAAACCGGGGGTGGGACGCAGCCACCTGCTGCAGGCTGCCTGCCATGCGGCATCGGACCGCGACCTGAGGGCCCTCTACCTGCCGCTGGACGAGCTGGGCCACTTTCCGCCGCTGATGCTCGAAGAGGTCGAGCGGCTCGACCTGGTTGCCATCGACGACCTGGAACGGGTACTCGGCCGAAAGCGCTGGGAAGAAGCGCTGTTCCACGCCTTCAATCGCCTGCGCGATGCCGGCAAGCGCCTGCTGGTGGCCGCGGAAGCCCCCCCGCGCCAGCTGGCCGTGACTCTGCCGGATCTCGCCTCGCGCCTCTCCTGGGGCGTGACCTACCACGTGCAGGGCCTGGATGACGCCGGGCGGCTGGGGGCGTTGCAACTTCGCGCAAGTGGCCGCGGCATGCAGATGCCCGACGAGGTGGCGCGCTTTATCCTGCATCGCGGCCCGCGGCGGCTCGATGAACTCTTCGAGATCCTCGAGGTACTCGACCGAGCCTCGCTCACCGCCAAGCGCAAGTTGACCATTCCCTTCATCAAGCAGACGCTTGGCTGGTGATCACGCTGTTTGGCAGATGCGCGTGTCCTCAGCGTGAAAGCTCCACATTGAGCTGCTGGCCATTGCCAAGCGTCACCTGCTTGATGACCACCTGCGGTCTGCCGCTCGACGGGTTGCGGCCGCTGCCCGAGACATAGAACTCACCACTGGGCAGGCCGCTCAGCCGAAACCGGCCATTGCCATCGGTGCGAGTGCGATGGGTGTACTCGCTCGCGCGCGGATCGGCGGCTTCCACGGCGATGCCTGCCAGTGCCTTTTCCGCCGCCTCGGCGGAGTAGGTGGTCACCGGAGCGGCGGATATGCCGGCGCCGGCGATCGGTTGGCCGCCGAGCGTCAATTGGCCGCTGATCACCGCGCTGCCGGTTTTCTCGAGCGCTGCATACTGGCCCACAGGGAAGGCGACGGTGCGGGGTTCGCGGCCGGTATCGCGAGGCGTTGGCGTCTCGTCGGGCGCTCGCTCGGCTGGCGGCGTCTCGCGCTCGATCACCTCGATGCGCTCGGTCGGGGTGCTCGAAGGCGGCATGATTTCGCAACCCGTCAATATCAGTGCGGCGGCCGCGACAGTTATCCAGCGTGTCATGGGTCTCTCCTTGGGTTCGTGTCGGCGCCCTGTGCAAGGGAAACTCTGACAAATGCCTGCGCGAGCGAATCGCTGCGTTGCGCGGTGCTGGTGCGCCAGCCCGGACGGAATCCTCACATATACCCCATATGCTCCGGTTCCTGTGCTCCGTGCGCCTTGCGCTTCATCTCGCTCGTCGATTTGTTCAGCGTTTCCCCAAGCCCTGAGAGTAACCTAAAACGCGTGCGGGAAACCGCGTACACACGAAAACGCCGCCGACAAGGTGTCGGCGGCGTTTCGTTTGCCAGCCTCCAGGCGCGAGCCCGGGGCGGGCGCTACCCCAAGGGGAAGCGGTTTACTTCTGGGCAGCCTTGGTGGCGGTTGCCTGGGCCTGCTGGACGTTATCTTCGGTCAGTTTCTGGCTCTGCTGAACGAAATCCTGCTGCAGGGAAACAACCTTCTCGGCGTCGCCCTTCATGCGCTCGGCCAGGTCCTTGGCCACTTTCTGCTGGCCTTCCATGTAGGCGCGCAGGCCTTCGGCATCCTTGACGTTCATCAGGGTGCGCAGCTGGGCCAGGCCAGTGTCGGTGTAAGCCTTGGTGGCGTCGAGCTGAGCGTTGGCCAGCTTCTCGGTGTAGTCGACGGTCAGGGCAGCGTAGGCGCGTGCCGGGCCGAAGAACATGGCTTCGAATTGCTTGGTGTCAAACTGCTTGGTGTCGAAGTTGAAGGCGTTCATCATGGTGGAACCTCCTGAGGTTCTGTGATTTCCGCTTCGCGTTTCGGAGCGAAGCGTGATGGAGCGTAAAATCTGTGTGGAGAGTGGGTTGGGGCGTTCGTTACTGCCCTTTCCCTTCTCTGTTGCAGTGCACAATAGCAGAGCTGTTTGTGCAGTGCAACATCTGTCGACATCAATCATTCGAGAGGAGGCGACCATGAGCGATACCCGGCGCGAACGCGACAGCATGGGAGAGCTCGAGGTGCCGGCAACGGCCCTGTACGGCGCCCAGACCCAGCGAGCCGTGAACAACTTTCCGGTGTCCGGCCAGCCCATGCCGGTGGCCTTCATTCACGCCATCGCGCGTATCAAGCTGGCGGCGGCCAGGGTCAATCGCGACCTCGGCCAACTCGATGACGAACGCGCGTCCGCCATCATCGCCGCGGCACAGCGCATCATCGATGGCCAGCATGACGACCAGTTCCCGGTGGATGTCTTCCAGACCGGCTCCGGCACGTCGAGCAACATGAACGTCAATGAGGTGATCGCGAGCCTGGCAAGCCAGCAAGGGGCCGAAGTGGGGCCCAACGATCACGTCAACATGGGCCAGTCGAGTAACGACGTGATTCCCACCGCCATTCATCTCTCCGCGGCGTTGGCGGTGACCCGAGAGCTGCGCCCGGCGCTCGAGCATCTGCGCGCCACCATCGACACGCGGGCAAGCGAGCTGGATGGCGTGGTCAAGACCGGACGTACCCACCTGATGGATGCCATGCCGCTGCGCATGAGCCAGGAACTGGGTGCCTGGTCGAGCCAGGTGGGGGCCGCCATCGAGCGCCTCGACAGCGCGCTTGTCAGGGTATGCCGGCTGGCCCAGGGCGGCACGGCGGTGGGCACTGGGATCAACGCCCACCCCGAGTTTGCCGAGCGGATGGCGCGCGACCTTGCCGAGCAGACGGGGCTTGCGCTTACTCCCAACGACAGTTTCTTTGCCAGCCTCGCCTCCCAGGATGCGGCGGTGGAGCTCTCCGGGCAGCTCAAGGGGCTTGCCTGCGTGGTCATGAAGATCGCCAACGACCTGCGCTGGATGAACTCCGGGCCACTGGCCGGGCTCGGCGAGATCGAGCTCGAGGCACTGCAGCCGGGCAGTTCGATCATGCCAGGCAAGGTCAATCCGGTGATTCCCGAATCCGCCGCTCAGGCAGCCGCCCAGGTGATCGGCCTGGACACGGCGGTCACGGTGGCGGGACAGAGCGGCAACTTCCAGCTCAACGTCATGCTGCCGCTGGTGGCCCACAACCTGCACACCTCGATCACCCTGATGGCCAATACCTCGCGGCTGCTCGCCGACCGTGCCATCGCCACCTTCAAGGTGCGCGAGGACGAACTTGCCAAGCCGCTGGCGAAGAACCCGATCCTGGTCACCGCGCTGAACTCGGTGATCGGCTACAACGCCGCCGCGGCCATTGCCAAGCAGGCCTACCAGGCGGGCCGCCCGATCATCGACGTGGCCTGCGAGGAAACCGACCTCACCCGGGAGGAACTCGAACGCCTGCTCGACCCGGCGACGCTGACGCGAGGCGGAAATCCCGGTTGACCCGCCGCGGGTAGAGACCAAAAACGCTTCCCGGCACTTGCCAGACGTCCCACCGATCGGTGGGACGTTTTCGTTTTACGAGTTGACTATTATTCCAACTGGCCTAACATGACATCCATATACCATCCATATGGATGGTAAGGGGATGCCAATGAGAAGTTCAAACGCCACAAGGCTGTTACCCAGGGCCAACGAGGTATCACACATGAGCGTGCATGAGCTGCGCCGCAAGAGCGGCGACTCCAGCGAGAAGATCACCATCAACCTGGGAGTCATCGACCTGGGACAGATCGATCTGCTGGTCCAGGAGGGGTTCTATTCCAACCGGACCGACCTGATTCGCACGGCCATTCGCAACCAGCTGGCGACCCACGCCGACGTGGTCCGGGAGACCGTGACTCGCAAGGCGTTCGTGCTGGGTCTTGCCAATTACAGCCGCGCGGATCTCGAAGCACTGCAGTCGGCGGGAGAGACCTTGCAGATACAGGTGCTTGGCATGGCGAGCATCGCCGATGACGTATCACCAGAGCTCGCCCGTGCCACCATCGAGTCGGTGGTCGTATTGGGCGCCTTGCATGCAAGCGCCGCGGTAAAAGCCGCGTTGGCGGATCGCATCCACTGAACCAGTGCACAGGAACAACGACGATGATCGACGCCACCATGACGCAACGGATGGAAGAAGCCACGCGGCTAACCCGCGCCGGGAAGTTGCACGAGGCCATGGCCATCCTGCAGGGCACCCAGCCTGGGGCCACCGCCGAGCAACAGCCGCAGCACGCGCATCGTACCGGCGATACCTTCGAGGGATCCTGCCGGGTCATCGACGATGCGGTGTCGGGATCGGGATCGGCTTCCGGTGAGTCCGCGGCGCGCAGCGATCAGGCGCGGGGCGCAACCAAGCGAGCAGGGCCCGGCACATTCACCAGCGGTCGCTTCAGCAATACGGCCGGCACCCGCGACTACAAGCTGTATATCCCAAGCGGCTATCATGGCCAGGCGCGGCCGCTGGTGGTCATGCTGCACGGCTGCACGCAGGATCCCGATGACTTCGCCGCCGGAACCAACATGAACCGACTGGCGGAAGAGCAACTGTTTTGCGTGCTCTATCCAGCCCAGCCGCTGACCGCCAACAGTTCAAAGTGCTGGAATTGGTTCAAGGCCCAGGATCAGCAGCGCGAGGGCGGTGAGCCGGCAATCCTTGCCGGCATGGCCCGTCAGGTCATTGCTACCCATGGGCTGGATGCAGGCCGGGTGTATGTCGCCGGACTCTCGGCAGGCGGTGCCATGGCAACGACATTGGCGATGACATACCCGGATCTGTTTGCGGCGGTGGGTGTGCACTCCGGGCTGCCTCACGGTGTGGCCCAGAGCCTGCCCGATGCCCTGGGTGCGATGCAGGGAGGCAAGAGTCCACTGGGTGGCGCTGGGGCAGCGCGAGCATCCGGTTGGGCCTCGGATGTGCCGGTCATCATCTTTCATGGCGACCGTGATCCCACCGTGCACCCAAGCAATGCGGATCGCGTTGCCGCCCAATACGCCGCCTCACGCCGAACCGGCGACTCGGCCAACCGGCATGAGGGCGCTCGGGTGACGGTGGAGCGGGGGCAAGTGGTCAATGGCCATGGCTATGTACGTACCACGCATCATGACGCGAAGGGCACGCCGCGCCTGGAGCATTGGCGCATCGAGGGCGCCGGGCACGCCTGGTCCGGGGGAAGTGAACGGGGTAGCCATACCGACCCCAAGGGGCCCGATGCCACCCGCGAGATGCTGCGCTTCTTTCGACTCCATCACCACCGCCTCCATCATCGGAATGAGGCAAACCCGGCGTGAACCGACACGCCACACACGGAGGGCGAAGGGTTGCCTGAATCACCCCATTGAGGTTTCATGTCGCCTGTTTCAGGAGGACGACCTCCGCCATCATGGGCAGTAGATGCCAGATGGGTACTAGATTCCAGGACGGCCTGGCCCTGTTGAATGAAGGAGGGGCAAATGTCCTGGTTCTATCTTCTTGTCGCCGGTGTGCTGGAAGTCGTCTGGGCTTTCTCGATGAAGCAGTCCGATGGCTTCACCCGGCTGGTGCCGACAGTGATCATGGTCATCACCATGGCGGGCAGCTTCTGGCTGCTGGCCGTCGCCATGCGCACCATCCCGCTCGGCACCGCCTACACCATCTGGACCGGCATAGGCGCCGTCGGGGCCTTTCTGGTCGGCATCACCCTGCTGGCGGAACCGGTCAATGCCGGGCGGGTCATGGCGGCGGTGTTGATCGTTTCCGGGCTGGTAATGATGAAGCTGACCAGCCCCTGATACCAGGATCGAGACACACACCGAAAGCGAGCCAGCCTGGGATGCGCTGGCTCGCCCTACCGACATCACCCCTGCCTGCGTGAGCGCCAGAAGCGATCGATGGCGGGCTTGACGCTTACCCCGTGAACCACAATCGACAAGGCCACCACGGCCAGCGTCAGATGAATCAATTCCAGGGCGATCTCCTCCGGCAGCCCGTGCTGGATGGCATACATCAGATAGTACAGCGAGCCGATGCCCCGCACCCCGAACCAGCCGGCGAGATTGCGCAGGCGCATGGGCGATCGGGTTCCCAGCAGCCCAAGGTGCACACTGACGGGGCGGGCGACAAAGAACACGAACGCCGCAAAGCCCACGGCTCGCCAACTCCAGGAATCCCAGAACAGCGAGCCGCCGATCAGCAGCACCAGCACGATTTCCGACAGCCGCTCCAGGTGCTCGTTGAAGACCAGCGAACTCTCGCTGATGTGCAGGTCCGCAAGGGGCAGTGGTTTACCCTCCTGGCCTGGCTCGACCGGCGCCGAGTAGTCCTGTTTCAGGCCGGCCAACTTCAGTTCGGTATGCCGCAATGCCACGGCGGCGCTGAATACCGCAAGAAAGCCCCAGGCATCCACCAGCAGGCTGATGCCATAGGCGAACGCGATGAGCCCCAGGCCGAGAAAGCTCTCCAGAAAGGTAACGGTTGAGAAATGCGCACGTATTCTCTCGACGAGCCAACCGACCCCCATGCCTGCCAGAATGCCGATGCCGATGCCGGCACCGCTTGCCCAGAGCACATCCACCGCCAGCCATCGCCATCCGGCATCACCCAGATCATGCAGGCCCAGAAGCCCGAGGCCGAGCATCACGAACGGAAAGGCGCTGCCGTCGTTCATTCCGGCCTCGCAGGTCAGGGCGAACCGCAGCTCGTCCGAGTCGTCGGCGTGTCTCACCTGAACCTCGGTCGCCAGTACCGGGTCGGTCGGCGCGACCACGGCACCCAGCAATACCGCCGCGCCAAGCGGTAGCGCCAGCCAGTAGTAGCCGAACAGCGCGACCAGCCCGACGGTAAGCGACATGGACACCACGGCCAGTTGCAGAGGATTTCGCCAGCGCTTGAAGGTGACCGGCGCCGGCATCTTCACGCCGGCGCAATACAGCGAGATGAGTACGGCGATCTCCGTCAGAAGCTCCAGCAGGGCCGACTCTTCCAGCGGGTTGAAGTGAAACAGCGCAAAGCCCATGGGTCCGACGATGGAACCGATGAGGAGATACACGATGGCCGAGGTGGCCGGCACGCGTCTGATATAGGAAAAGGTAAACCCCACGATCAGGAGCAGCGATCCAATCAGGATGAACCAGGTGGCGGTGGTCATGGATGGCTCGGCAGGTAGGGGATGCGAGAGTGGAGTATGCTCCAGGCCGGCGTGAAGGACGTAGCAGATTTCCCATCGGATCGGCGCCTGGAGCGGCGTTGCGTGTCACTCCTGGGTGCGGGCCTTGCCCTCACGCACGGTCTGCCGGGCGATCCGGTGTTCGTCGTGATCCGCATCCGGGGTCTCGTGCTCGTCGCTGCGCGATGGGCGATAGCACAGGCGGGTGAGAATCGGGAAGTGATCGGAACCGAAGGCCGGCAGGCGGCGCATCTCGACCAGCGTGAAATGCTCGGTGGTGAAGACATGGTCGAGCGGCCAGCGCAGGAAAGGGTACTGGGCATGGAAGGAGCTGAACATGCCGCGCCCCCTGCGCGGGTCGAGCATGCCGCTGACCCGCGAGAAGCGGCGAGTGGTGCGTGACCAGGCCACGTCGTTTAGGTCTCCGGCGACGATGGTGGGCACCGGCGCCTGGTGAATCTGCTGGCCCACCAGCAACAGCTCGGCATCCCGCCACAGCGACTCCTCGCTCTCGCCAGGCGCCGGTGGGCGAGGGTGCAGCACGCGCAGCTGGATCACATCGCCGCTGGCAAGCGCCACACCGGTGTGGATCGAGGGAATGTCATCCTGGATCAACCAGGCCACTTCGGTGTCGATCAGCGGCCGGCGTGAATAGAGGTGCATGCCGTAGAGGTTGTCGAGCGGGATCTTCACCGCGTGTGGCCAGTCTGCTTCGATGGCCTCGTCGAGCCTGGCCTGCCACCAGTCATCGGATTCCAGGGTGATGATCACGTCCGGGTCCTGCTCGCGGATGATCTCCACCAGCCGCTGCGACTCGCGGTTGGGGGTCAGGACATTGGCGATCAACAGACTCAGGTGGCGGCCTTCGTGGCCGTTCTCGGCGGGCTGAACCTGGATGGGCCAGAGGCGAGTCCAGGGCAGGATGTAGCCGACCTGGACGATCACCACGAGCAGCGCCGTGGCCACGATCACCCACGACCAAGGTGGCGTGGCGAACAAGCCGACGAGCGCGACGACTGCCGCCAGCACGGCGATCTGCTGGCGCGGGAATTCACAGGCGCGTATCCACCACCACCTGACCCGCAGGTGGGCAAGCAACGTGATGGCAAGCAGGGTCAGGGCGCAAAGCGCCATCAGCCAGGTGAACAGGTCGGTGGCAAGTGAGCTTGGCACGGGCATCCCTCCATTGGATCCATCGCCCACCACAATACGTCAGTCATGGTTAGCGCGCGAGGAGAGGCCACTCGTCAGGGGCGCTTCAACTCTGGCTCAGGCCACCCGGCGCGATGATGACAAGGCGGCGTGCCGCTCGCGGATAAACTCGCTCAGACGTTCGCGTTGCCGAGGCTCCAGGCGCAGGCCAAGCTTGGTGCGCCGCCACAGGATATCCTCCACGTCACGGGCCCACTCGCGGTCGATCAGGTACTCGACCTCGCGGGCGGTGAGCCCCGCGCCGAAGTGTTCGCCAAGCGCCTTTTCGCTTTCCGCGTCGGCCAGAAAGGCGAGGCACAGGCTGCCATAGGTGCGAGCGAAGCGCTCGGCCCGCGCCTTGCCGAGCCAGGGGTAATCGCCGAGCAGCCGATCACTGAATGATGCTTGATCGCGGATATCGCCACCGGGCAGCGCCACCTCGGCGGTCCACGGCTCGCCCATGCCGGGCAGGTAGGGTGCAAGCTCGGTAAGCGCCGCTTCGGCGAGCTTGCGGTAGGTGGTGATCTTGCCACCGAAAATCGACAGCATCGGCGCACCCTGGGCATCGAGCGCGAGGGTGTAATCACGGGTCATCGCCGAGGGGTCGGCGGACTCGTCGTCACACAGCGGGCGCACGCCGGAGAAGGTGCGGATCACGTCATCGCGGCCGAGCGTACGGCGGAAATGATCATTGACCACCGCCAGCATGTAGTCGATCTCCTCGTCGGTCGCCGCGACCTTGGCGGGATCGCCCTCGTAGCGCCGATCCGTGGTGCCTACCAGGCTGAAATCGTTCTCGTAGGGCAGCACGAAGACGATGCGGCCATCGCTGTTCTGCAGGATATAGGCGCGCGCATCGCCGTTGAGGCGCGGCACGATCAGGTGGCTGCCCTGAATCATGCGGATGGCGTAGCGCGATGCGCGATTGGCCTGCCGGCGTACCACCTGCTCGACCCAGGGGCCCGCTGCGTTGACCAGGGTGCGGGCGAAGCGTGTGAACCGCTCGCCGCTTTTGGTATCGGCAAGGGTGATCTGCCAGTAGCCGTCGATTTCTCTCACGCCCTCGCAGCGGGTATGCACCAGCACTTCGGCACCGAGCTCGCGGGCCTGCATGGCATTGAGCACCACGAGGCGGGCGTCATCCACCCAGCAGTCGGAGTATTCGAAGCCGCGGGTGATGGTGTCCTTGAGAGGCGTATTCGAACCGAAACGCAGCCCCTTCGACCCTGGCAGGCGCTTGCGCTTGCCGAGATGGTCGTAGAGAAAGAGACCGACACGAATCATCCAGGCGGGGCGCAGGTGGGAACGGTGTGGCAGGATGAAGCGAAGTGGCCAGATGATATGGGGCGCCTTCTCGAGCAGCACCTCGCGTTCACGCAGCGCCTCGCCCACCAGGCGAAATTCGCGATGCTCGAGATAGCGAAGGCCACCGTGGATCAGCTTGCTGCTCGCCGATGAGGTGGCGCTGGCCAGGTCGGCCTGTTCGCACAGCCCTACGGCAAGGCCTCGACCCGCCGCATCATTGGCGATGCCCACCCCATTGATACCGCCTCCGATCACGAACAGATCGAGAATCGCGTGCCGCCCGGGTGATTCGAGAGAGGGTGATGCAAGAGAAGATGCTGCCATGGGGTCTGCCACGATGATCACCATATGTTGCGCCGCCAAGATGCAACCCGAGCATCTCGCCTGCATTATGTTCTAAAAAGAACATAATTCAGTCGAAAGCGAACATCAAGCGAAAATGACCTTCACTTGTCCGGCGATACCGATTCGGCAATATGCAGTGCCACGTCATGGCTTGCCATGAGCTGGCAGATGGCCTGGGGAGGGCGGCGGTCGGTGAACAGCGCGTGGATCTGGGTGATGTTGCCCTGCCGCACGGCCGGGTTGCGATGGAACTTGGAATGGTCGGCGGCCAGCAGCACCTGGCGGGAGTTGTGGATGATCGCCTGGGCGACACGCACTTCCTGGTAGTCGAACTCCAGCAACGAACCATCCTCGTCGATACCGCTGATACCGATGATGCCGTAATCGACCTTGAACTGGTTGATGAAGTCGATGGTCGCCTCGCCGATGATGCCGCCATCCCGCGAGCGCACCTGGCCACCGGCGACGATCACGTTGAAGTCCTCCTTGTGCTGGAGGATCGCGGCGACATTGAGGTTGTTGGTGATCACCTCGAGGTCACGGTGGCGTTCCAGCAAGGCCTCGGCGACCACTTCGTTACTGGTGCCGATGTTGATGAACAGGGAAGAACCGTCGGGAATCTGGGTGGCCAGCAGCTGACCGATACGGCGCTTGGCATCCAGGTTGAGGTTCTTGCGGGTGCTGTAGGCGGTATTCACCGTACTGGATTCAAGTCCCGCCCCGCCATGCACGCGGCGGATCAACCCGTCCTCGGCCAATGCATTGAGGTCGCGGCGGATGGTCTGTGGCGTGACCGTGAAATGCTCGGTGAGCTGTTCGATACTGGCATATCCCTGGCGACGTACCAGTTCGACGATGGCGTCCTGACGCAGTTGCTGATTCATGTCGGCTCCCTTTCGATCATGCCATTGTAGGTGATCGATGCGCGTTGCGGCAGGCTTCATAAGGTATTCGTGCCCATGATTGCTACCAAGGTAGTACAGCATTCCGAACACACTGCAGTACTCTTTATGATCATAAACGAACATCACAGGAGCCTTCATGGCCGACTATCTGCTAGCCATCGATCAGGGCACGACCAGCTCACGCGCCATCCTGTTCAATCGCGAGGGCCGCAACATGGCCACCGCTCAGCGTGAATTTCCTCAGTACTTCCCGGGGGATGGTTGGGTCGAGCATGATCCCGAGGCACTGTGGGAGTCGGTGGTCGAGACCTGCCGCGAGGTCATCGGCGAGGCCGGAGTGGCAATCGACGAGATCATCGGCATCGGCATCACCAACCAGCGCGAAACCACCCTGCTGTGGGACCGCGCCACCGGCAAGCCGCTCTACAACGCCATCGTCTGGCAGGACAGGCGCACCGCGGAGACCTGCCAGCAACTGCGCGAGCAAGGCCATCTGGATGACGTGCAGTCACGTACCGGGCTTCTGATAGACCCTTATTTCTCTGCCACGAAGCTTGCCTGGATACTCGACAATGTCGAAGGTGCCCGTGAACGCGCCGAACGCGGCGAGCTGGCCTTCGGTACCGTCGACACCTTCCTGATCTGGCGGCTGACCGGTGGGCGAGTGCACGCCACGGATGCCACCAATGCCTCGCGCACCGCGCTGTTCAACATCCACGAGCAGTGCTGGGACAAGATACTGCTCGAGCTCTTCGACATCCCCGAGAACCTGATGCCCGAGGTCAAGGACTCCAGCGACGACTTTGGCCGCGTGGATGCCGAGTGGCTGGGTGGCGAGCTGCCGATCGCCGGGGTGGCGGGCGACCAGCAGGCCGCGCTGTTCGGCCAGGCGTGCTTCGCGCCGGGCATGGGCAAGAGCACCTACGGCACCGGCTGCTTCATGATCGTCAATACCGGCGACAAGGCGGAGCTGTCGCGCAACCGCCTGCTGACCACCGTGGGTTATCGGCTCGACGGCAAGCCCACCTACGCCATGGAAGGCAGCATCTTCGTGGCCGGCGCCACCGTGCAGTGGCTTCGTGATGGCCTGCAGTTGTTCGCCGATGCCGCCGAGACCGAATCCCTGGCGCGCCAGACCCGTGCGGGCCACAGTGTCTATCTGGTGCCGGCCTTCACCGGCCTTGGCGCCCCGCACTGGGATCCCAAGGCGCGTGGCGCGATCTTCGGCCTGACCCGTGACACCGGCATTGCCGAGATCGTCGCCGCCGGCCTGCAGGCGGTGTGCTACCAGACCCTCGACCTGCAGGTGTGCATGAGCGACGACATGGCCGCCTCACCCCAGGCATTGCGCGTGGATGGCGGCATGGTCAAGAACAACTGGGTCATGCAGTTTCTGGCCGATATGCTCAACCTCCAGGTGGACCGCCCCACGGTGCTGGAGACCACCGCCCTGGGGGCGGCCTATCTTGCCGGCCTGCGGCTGGGCTGGTACCGCGACCTCGACGAAATCGCCGAGCTCTGGCAGTGCGAACGCAGTTTTACGCCGCAGATGGAGGCGGACGAACGCGAGCGTCTCTACCAGGGTTGGCAGGAAGCCGTCGAGAGGGTGAAAAGCGAGCGCTGAACCCGCGACAGGGCAATTGGAGTTGGCCAAGACGAGGGGCGCCGGGGACAGGTCTAAGAGGAGGTCTTTTGCCATGGGTGAGGAGCATTGCTCCGAACGGGCTGGCCATGGATGGCCAGCCCCGGTCCTACAAGCGGAGCAGGATGCGAGAGCGCAGCAGGGCAAAAGTAGCGCCCAGGGACGGGTCTACAGCGCCTCCTCGCAGACCTGTCGTCGGTGCAGCACCGAGTGAACTGCTGCTAACTGCGATAGCCCTGAAACCCTCACATGGCCCTTGCAAAACGCTGCCGGATAGGTAATATGTGCATCCGTTGCGCGGGGCAATAAGCACCGTGCAACAGCAAGTTGGCCACCACCATCAAGCATCGGTGTGAAGGCTGCGGCAGGACCATAGCTCAGTTGGTTAGAGCGCCACGTTGACATCGTGGAGGTCGGCGGTTCAAATCCGCCTGGTCCTACCAAGTCCTAAGCCCCAGGCTCTAAGCCCCAGGCCAAAAGCGTATTGAAGGACCATAGCTCAGTTGGTTAGAGCGCCACGTTGACATCGTGGAGGTCAGCGGTTCAAATCCGCTTGGTCCTACCAGATTCCGCAACGCCCCCGCAGCCCAGCCTGCGGGGGCGTTTTGCTTTGCCGCTCACGCCTGCTTACTCGCGGCTCGACGGCGAAGCATCACCTCCGCCGCAACCAGTTGCGCATCTTGACCAGCAACAGCGCGCCGTCGCTGAGCTCACGGCGGTCTTCCAGCAGCTCGGAAAGCAGGTGTGGCCGGTCGGTGATGATCGCATCGACCCCCAGGTCGATCAGCTGGGACATGCGGGTGCGCTCGTTGATGGTCCAGGCGTGGATCTCGTAGCCGATAGCGCGCGCCAGGCGAATCTCGTCGGCGGTGATGCGGTTGTGGCGCAGGCCCAGGGCATCGAAGCCACCCCGGTCGAGGGTGCCGGGGAGGATCAACTGGGCGAGCAGGGTGACCCGCAGGCGCGGCTCGCGAGCCTTCATCTCGCGGGCGAGCGCCGGTGACATGGTGGCAAGCCGCGTCTCGCCGATCACATTGGGGCTGCCGCATTGACCCGCCTGGCGCGGATTGAGGGCGAGTTCCTGGCACCTCATACGCCATTGGGCTTCGTCTTCCAGGGTGCGGATCACCGCGTCCACCAGCGCCTGACCGCGCCCGGGGTCGGCCTTCATGTCGATCATCAGGCGGCTCTTGCCGCGCACCATGGCGAGCGCCTGATCGAGGCCGGCGATGCGCTCGCCGATAAAGGCATCGCCGAACCAGCTGCCGACATCGACGTTCTCGAGCTCATGGCGCTCGAGCTCGCCAAGGTGGCGCGGATCCCCGGCCAGCCGGGTGAGCGTACGGTCATGGTAGAGCACCACCTGTTCATCGGCGGTCAGGCGCACATCGAGTTCGACATAATCCGCACCCTCGCGTACCGCAAGGTCAACGGCGGCAAGCGTATTCTCGGGTGCCGCCAAGGAGCTTCCGCGGTGGGCGATCACCGCCACGTCGTCGCGCAACTCGAAGCTGTTGACGATAAGCCACGCCTGCAGCAGCGCGAACAGGATCACCCCGAGCTCCACCATCCAGGCCAGTCGTCCGGGGTGGGCATCGGCGGGCGGCGGCGCCGGCCGTGGCTCGCGGTGCGCCAAACGCAGGTAGAGGCATGCCGACAGCAGAGCATTGGCGGCAATACCCACGAAGGTGATGGCAAGCGTCACCAGTACGTAGAGGGTCAGGTAACCCAGCATCGCCGGTACCAGCACCGCGTTGCGCTCGGGTAGCCACCACAGCATCGGCGTGAACACTCGGTCGAACAGGGCCGTTGCGAGAAACGGCAACAGGATGATCACCAGCAGCAGGGCGATGACCGCCACCGCGATGTGGTGTCGCCGACTGCGGGTCAGGAAATGGCTGCGCGTTAACGCGGCGCGTGGTGACAGGCCTTCGAGCGCTACCAGCGGCAGGGCGAGTATCCAGCGGAAATAGAGCGTGGCGGCAAGCGATACCCACACCAACACGAGCGGGGTGGCCACCGCGACGAATCGCCACAGCGCCGGTGGGCGAATCCGCTGCACATAGTAGGGGTCAAGGCCACCGAGAAACACGTCGTAGAGCCACACCACGGCAAAGGCCACCGGCAGGAAGAGCACCAGGTGAGTGCCGACCTGCACGACCACAAGGCCCGCCAGCCTTGGCAAGTGGCGCAGGGTTTCCCACAGCGCCTCGAAGGCCAGGCGGTAGTGATTGTCGCGTGGGCGAACCGCCACCAGGATCATCCCCGCCTGTTGCAGGTAGAGCACCAGGAAGGTCAGCCCGACGGCGGCCAGCAACCACAGCGCCCCCCCGGCACTGAGCAGCACATCGAGCACCCCGGCATTGGTGATCACCGGGCGGCCGAAGCCCGACAGCAACTGGGCAAGGCTCCACGCCACCGCAGGCAGCAAAAGACTCGATGCCAGCAGGGTGAAGAACAGGTGGTAGGCGATCAGCGGCCGCAGGTGATCCCTGAGGCTGCGCAGCACATCGCGGCTCAGCGCGGAGAGGGCCAGCATGGCACGCGTCTTGAAATGATCATGCGCTCAGGGTGGCACTGTCGCCACCCAGTGGGCAAGTGGGTGATGAGTGAGCGCTGCGCTTGTGAGCGCTTTGCTTGTAAGGAGTGGATAGAGAGTCACAAGCGGCGCATGGGGCTGATGTCGCGGACACCTTTTTCAGGGACGAAAACATTAGCGCCCAAGGATGTGTCTACTGCGTGTCCGCTTCGGTCCGACGCTTCAGAGCCCTGTCGCCGTTGGGCCGCAGGCGTATGGAGAGGTTCATTATTACTTGGCGTGCCGCTCGAGTTCATGCAACGCGGCGCGGGCCAGGAATCCGGAACGACTCTTATAGTCGCTCTGTTTCCCTACCTTGCTATCTATGCGCTTGATCAGAAGATCGGGCAGGGTGACATTTATCTTGTGGCTTTTGCCAAGGTAAGGGGTTACGTCGACCTCCACCGCTGCCCATACCCAACCTGCATACTCAGGGTTATTGAGGTGTTGCTGGATAGCGGTTGCCGTGGGGATGGGGTCACCATGCTCCGATAAGCTCTCTAGATGCCCTTCGATGGCCTCACGTGCATTCGCGATTGCCTCGTCGAAGGTGTCACCAGCGGAGAAGCAGCCTGGCAGGTCAGGCACAACAACGCTGTAGGCTTGCTGCGTATCGCCAATGTCAATGGCAATGGGGTAGTGCATGTGTTGTTGCTCCAATGTCATGCCGGAAACCGCTAGTTTCAATCAAGACCAGCTTGCTTTCTGATTCCCTGTATCAAGCCTTTCTTCAAGCGCCTCCAGCTCCTTGATCAGATCTGCACTCTTCATCACGACTTCCTGTCGTCATGGAGTTATAGTAACTCCGGGTGAGTTGCTGCACAAGTTGAACGGCAAGATCCACCGATGTTGGTGACGCCAGGTTCTTGCGGAAAGCGCCACTACAAGAATGAATCAAAGCGGCAGCTGGCTTTCGGCAATCAGGATGCCGTTGTTGTCGGCGTACAGCCATTCCCCCGGTGTGATGGTGGCTCCCGCGAAGGTGAGCGGGATGTCGCGTTGCCCCTCGCCACGCTTCTCGCTCTTGCGCGGGTGGCAGCCAAGCGCCTGCACGCCGAGTTCGATCCCGGCGAGCACGTCGACATCGCGCACACAGCCGTACATCACCACCCCCGACCAGCCATTGTCGGCGGCCTGTTCGGCGAGCATGTCGCCAAGCATCGCGCAGCGCAGGGAGCCGCCGGCATCCACCACCAGCACCGCGCCCTCGCCAGGCTCCGACACCGCCTGCTTGACCAGCGAATTGTCCTCGAAGCACTTCACCGTGCGGATCGGCCCGCAGAAAGCATCGACACCGCCGAAGTTGACGAAGATCGGGTCTAGCGCGCGTACATCCGGATGGGCGTCGCAGATATCGGGCGTGATGATGGAGGTCATGGCAAGGCTCCCGGAGCATGGAAAGATTCACGTGCCGATATGATGCCATACCCAGCCCACGGCTCACGACTCACCAGCGCCCCCCTTGGTTTCCACGCAGCGAATCCGCATGATGGTAAATGTAAATGATACGGCTGACAGAGTTCATACTTATGCGCCTGGCATCTCTGATTATCCCCCTGGCCCTGTGGGCCGGTATCGCCTGCGCCGATCAACATGAGGTGCTGACGCTCAGCCACGCGGGCGAGAGTCGCACGCTAGGCCTCGAGGAGATCGAGCGTACCGAGATGCATGAGCTTGAACTTCAGCACCCGGAAGGCCCCTCGGGGCGTTTTGCCGGGGTATGGCTGAATGACTTCCTGGCCGCCCATCGGTTGGATGAAGCGCGCCGAGTGCGCTTCATCGCCCATGATGACTACACCACCTTTCTCACCCCCGCCGAGCGTCGGCAAAAGGATTATCTGCTGCTGACCCGGCTCGATGGCGAGCCGATCCCCCGCCGGGAACTGGGCCCATTGATGCTCGTGGTGCCCGACGATCTCGACGCCGTGCAATCCGGCATCGAACCGATGACGCGGTGGATCTGGGCCATCCGCGAGATCAGCGCGAGGTGACGGGTGGGCATTGACGCATGAGAGCCGACGCATGAAAGTCGACGGGTTTCGCATCGGGTTGGTCACGGTCATCGTCGTGCTGTTCGGGTTGTGTGGCCTGGCGGCGGGCATGTACATGACCCAGGCGCGGCATCTGGTGGGTGCCGACTACACCGCCATGGTCACCGATGTGGTGCGTGCCCAGGAAGACCCGGTAAAGCTGCGCCTCGGACTGGATAGCCTGCTCGACAGTCCCGACAGCATCCACATCCAGCAGGTGAGTCATTTGATGTGGTTGATTCCACAGCGCATGGAGAGTCTCCGGCACTCGCTCGAAAACAGCGATTTACCTTCGCAAGGCTATGCGCCGCTGCTCGAGGAGCTCGACTACGTCAAACAGCAGTTGCCGACGCTGGGAGAGAGGGTAGAGCGGGTGATGGACGAGCGAACTCCCGCGAACCTGGATAGCCTGCGGGTGCTCGGTCTCGAGGTGGAGGAGGGGCTGGCGTGGAGTTACAGCGAGCTCAACGAGCTGCTGCACCAGGCCTCTGCGGAACAGCGGCGCATGATGGGGTGGTTGTCCACGGCGGTGCTGTTGCTGCTCTCGATGCTGGTCGTGGTGGTCGGCGGCCTTGCGCTGTCGCTGCTGCAGATTCATCGCCAGCGGGAACGCCTGCGCGAGCTGAGCGAGACTGATGCGCTGACCGGGCTAAGCAATCGGCGCAAGATGCAAGAGATGGCCCAGCATGATTTCGCCCGCGCCGCGCGGCAGGGCGGTGCGTTGAGCTTGCTGGTGCTCGACCTCGATCTGTTCAAGGAGGTCAACGACCGCTTCGGCCACCCCGCCGGTGACAAGGTGCTCAAGGCCGTTGCGGACGTGCTGGTGAAACGCGTACGGGAAAGCGATGTGGTGGCGCGCATGGAAAGCGATGTGGTGGCGCGCATGGGGGGCGAGGAGTTCGCCGTGCTGTTGCCCGATACGGATCGTGATGCCGCCACCCGGTTCGCCGAGCGCATCCGCGGTGACATCGAACGCATCGCACTGCCCGAGCCGGCCGACGCCCATGCCATCACCGTCAGCATCGGCATCGCCACCGCAGCGCCAGGCGAGGGGTTCGATGCGCTTTACACCCGCGCCGACCGGGCGCTCTACCGGGCCAAGGCGCGAGGCAGGAACCGACTGGAGCATGCTTGAGTCTTACCATGACGATCTAATATCCCACGTCTCACGACTCACGACTCACGACTCACGACTCACGACTCACGACTCACGACTCACGACTCACCCAAATCACCCACCCACGGAACCTCCCATGCCACGCGATATCCGCCATCTTCTCAATGTCACCGAGTTCGGCCATGGCGATACCCCGCTGCTGATGATCCATGGCTTCGGCTGTGACCAGACCGTCTGGAGTCGGCTGGTGCCGTTGCTTGCGGCCGATTTTCGCCTGATCCTGCTCGACCTGCCGGGCTTCGGTGCCTCGGCGCCCGAGGTGCTCTCGCCAAGCCGGCATGCCACGCTTGCCGGCCACGTTGACGAGATTGTCGAATTGATCGATGCGCTGGAGCTTCGCGATGCCCTGGTAATAGGCCATTCGATGGGGGGACCCATTGCGATGATGGCATCCGTTGCCCGCCCCGGGGCGTTTCGCAAGCTGTGCCTGATGTGCGCCTCGGCGCGGTATCTGGACGACCCGCCGGACTACATCGGCGGCTACAACGAAGAGCAGCTTCACGGCCTGATGCAGCTGATGGAACAGAACTACCTCGACTGGGCCAGCACACTCTCCCAGGTGGCCCTCGGCGATGCGCTGACCGATTATCACCATCACGACCTGCGCGAGCGTTTTCTGGCGGTAAAGCCGGAGGTATTGAGGCCGCTGGCCCGCGATATCTTCTACGGCGACAAACGCGACCTGCTGCCCCGTGTCAGCGTGCCAAGCGTGGTGCTGCAGCCCTCGGTTGACGCCATCGTGCCACGAGAAGCGGCCGAATACCTGCAGCGCCACCTGCCGCACGGCGAACTCGATATCCTGGATTGCCCAGGCCACTATCCCCAGCTCACCCACCCCGAGCTCGTGGCCCTGGTGGTGCGTCAGCACTTGCGCAGCCCCTCGGCCAACTAAGGCGGTCTCCGGCATGCCCGCACGTGATGAAGAGCTGGCGATGTGGTGGACACAGGCCCCCGATGGCCAACTGGTGGTCGACGAGGGCGGCTATGTACTGGCCGCCAACGACACCCTGGCGGACTGGCTCGATACGCCCGCCAGCAACCTTCGCGACACCCTGGCAAGCGAGCTGTTCACGTCGTCGGCGCGCTTGATCTACCTGGGCCTGGTCGGCTTTCGTCTTGCCCACCAGGGCAGTGCCGATGAGGCGCACCTGGAGCTGCGCCTACCCCACGGCAGGACGCTGGCGGTGCTGTGCAGTGCCAAGCGGATCGCGCATGGTGGGGGCTGGATGGTGCTGATCTCGATGATGCCGATTGCCCGCAAGCATCGCCTGGAGCGTGAACTGCTCGAAGCGCGCCAGGTCAATGCCAGGCAGCTCGATGAGAAGTCCCGGCTGATCGCTGAACTGGAATCCTTGAGGGCCACACTGGAAGGGCGTAGCCAGGAGCTCGAGCTGCTCAACCAGCGGCTCGACCGACAAGCCACCACCGACCATCTCACCGGCTTGCCCAACCGCCGCTATTTCGAGGAACAGCTGACGAGTCTGTTGTCGCAACTTGCCAACCAGGACGCCGCAAGCGCCTTCACCCTGGCGCTGCTGGACATCGACTACTTCAAGTCGGTCAATGATACCCACGGGCATGGGGCGGGCGACCGAGTGCTTGTCACCCTGGCCGAGTTGATTCGCCAGACCCTGCGCGGTGGCGATGTTGCCGCGCGCATCGGCGGCGAGGAATTCGTGCTGATGATGCTGAATACCCCTATCGACGCCGCACGCGTCGGGGTCGAGCGCCTGCGCCTGACGGTGGAGTGCCATGCCTGGCAGAAAACGCCCATCACCCTGAGCATCGGCCTTGCCGCCTACCGTTCCGGCGACACCGCCGAAAGCCTGCTGCAACGGGCCGACCGGGCGCTCTACCGCGCCAAGGCACGAGGCAGAAACCGCCTGGAACATATGTGACCCCGCCGCTCTCGCCTTGCTCGCGGCTCGGCGGCGACAGGACTGCGCGAGGGCGCTGTAAATACCTCCCTGTAAGCTACTTTTGCCATCCCTGGCAAAAGACCCTCGCTTAGCCCTGTCCCCTGCGCCGCTCACGATTCACGACTCACGCCTCACGACTCTCGACTCACCAGCGCAGCGCTCACCCCTCACCGATACCGATACACCCGCAGGCTTGGCAGAAACGGTTCGTCCTCGAGTTTCTCGTCGCGGCGCCGGGCGCGGATACGTGTCTCCGGCGGGGCAAGGGGTGGCAGGTTGTGATGGGGCAGGCGGCCATCCTCGCTGGGCGCGAACAGCGGCAGGGCGACGTTCATGGCGCGCCGCGTGCGGCCATCGTCCAGCGGTTCACGGTAGAACAGGTTGGCGCGCATCAGCGGCGCCTGGCGCTGCACCTGGGCCAGCGGTTCAGCGCTGGGGATGCCGGCCAGCTTGCGTAGCTGGATGCGCACATGGGGGGCGTCGGTGTTCAGCGCCAGCAAGCGCTTCTCCACCTCCGCAACGCTCAAGCGCTTGATCGAACGGCCACTGGAATACCACGCCAGGCGCACCCGAGCGACCGGGGCCTCGGCCACCGGAATCGCCCGCCAGCACTGCTTGAGGTGCAGCCGCGCCAGCCCCTGGCCGCGCAGATGATCGTGCAGGGCGGGGTGGCGAAAGGGCAGCACCGCCTTGGCCTCGGGAATCAGCGCCGGGGCCTGCTGGCGAATGGTGGCCAGCAGGGCGGCGAAATTGGCCTTGGCCTGGTTGGTGGCGGCCACGCGTTCCATCAGCGAGGCATCGGCGGCCACCAGCCCCACGTGGGCGCGGGTGGCGCGGCCATCCTGCCCATCGGCGTACCAGAAATCGAGCATCGCCCGCCGCAGCCACTCAGCGCCCGCGTCGGCCTCGACAGGTTCCGGCTGGCCGAAGATCCAGCACGCCGAGGGGGCGTTGCGGTAGTGCGCCGCCAACGCCTCGCTTTGCTCGATCAACGCATCGAAGGCGGCTTCGAGTTCGGCAAGCAGGCGGTATTCGGGGCGCGGGGCTAGGTTCATCGGGTCAGGTTCATCGGGTCAGGTTCATCGGGACAGGTTCATCGGGACAGGCTCATCCGGGGGCGCTCACAGGTTTATTCGCGTTCGCTGAAATCGCCGCGTTCGGCACGCAGAATCATCTCGTCGATCTCGGTCTCGTCCATGGCCGGCTCGCCGGCGATGCGGTGCGAGCCATCGGCCCAGGCCCCCAGGTCGAGGGTCCGGCAGCGTTCGCTGCAAAAGGGCCGAAAGGGGTTGTCGTCGCGCCATGCCACCTTCTTGCGGCATTGCGGGCAGGCGACCTGGAGAGGGCGGCGGGTATCGGAAGTCGCGTTCATGCTGGGGTCCTGTGTCACTTGGTATCCACGATGGGTGTTGCCTTGGCACCGGCGTTTTGGGCAAGCTCCCGGTAGCGCCGGTCGAGCTCGGCCACTTGCGCGTCGAGGCTGGCTTGGTCGCCCCCATTGTCGAGCACATCGTCGGCGCGGGCCAGCCGTTCGCTTCTCGACATCTGAGCGGCGACGATGGCGCGGGCCTGGTCCTCGTCCACGCCATCGCGCTGCGCGGTGCGGGCGATCTGTACGCTCACCGGCACATCGATCACCAGTCGGCGGTCGACCAGCGCGCTCTGGCCCGATTCGAACAACAACGGGGAGACCAGCAGCACGTAGGGGCCATGTTCCGCCTCCATGCGGGCGAGGTGGCGGTCGAGCCGTTCACGGATGCGCGGGTGGGTCACTTCCTCGAGCCACATGCGTTCGCCGGGGTCGGCGAAGACGATTTCACGCAGCACCCGCCGGTCGAGGCTGCCATCATCCTGAAGCACCGCAGGCCCGTAACGCTCGGCGATCATGTCGAGCGCGGGTTCCCCCGGCGCCACCACCTCGCGCGCCACGTCATCGGCATCCACCCAGGCAATGCCCAACGCCCCGAAGGCCCGCGCCACCGTCGACTTGCCCGACGCGATCCCGCCGGTGACTCCTATGATCATGACACTCCTCTCAAGGGCCGCATCTCAGTCCTCTCGCCTCAGTCCTCTCGCCACCGCTCGGCCCGCGGCTCGTCGGCGACAGGGTTTAAGCGGACACGCTGTGAACCCCTCCCTGGGCGCTAACTTTTTCGTCCCTGAAAAAGATGTCCGCTACACCCTGTCCCCTGCGCCGCTCACGTTTCTCGACTCACGCCTCACACCTCACAAGCGCGAAGCGCGCTCACGCTTCACCCCTCACCACTCACAACAAAAACAACCCACCGTATACCGCCATCAATGGCTCGCCGGCCAGCAGGGCGATCCACCCGGCCATGGCGAGGAACGGGCCGAACGGCATGGGCGCACCGCGCAGGCGGGGGATGGCCAGTTGTGTGGCGATACCGACGATCGCGCCAACCCCGGCGGAGAGGATCAACAGCAGCGGCAGATATTGCCAGCCCATCCACGCGCCGAGTGCCGCCAGCAGCTTGAAATCACCATAGCCCATGCCTTCCTTGCCGGTGAAAAGCTTGAACAGCCAGTAGAAGCTCCACAGGGCGAGATAGCCGGCCATGGCGCCGATCACCGCACTGGGCAATAGCAGCGGTTGAAAGAGCAGTTGATAGGCTAGCCCGGCCCACAGCAGCGGCAGGGTCAGGATATCCGGCAGCAGTTGGGTGCGCAGGTCGATCACCGCCATGGCCAACAGCGCCAGGCACGCGCCGAACACGAACAGCCCCTGCGGGCTTGCGCCGTACAGCGCCACCACGCACACCGCCAGCACCCCGCCGGCCAGTTCCACCAGCGGGTATTGCGGGCTGATGCGCCCTTGGCAGCTGGCGCAGCGGCCACGCCGTTTCACCCAGCCAAGCAGCGGGATGTTGTCGTGCCAGGCGATGGGGCTTTCGCAGGCGGGGCACAGCGAACGCGGCGTCACCAGGTTGAAGGTGGGCGAGCCATGCTCGTCGGCAAGTTCCAGCGCCTCGCGGGCCTCGGCCCGCCAGCCACGCATCAGCATCACCGGCAGCCGGGTGATCACCACATTGAGAAAGCTGCCGAGGCAAAGCCCGACGAACGCGGCCAACGGCCACAGCAGGGAAGGGGGCAAATCAAGCAAGCGTGCAAAGTCCTTGTGGTCCTGGGGCGATAGTCAGACAGTGGCTACGCGGCAGCGCTTTTCAGCAGTGGCCAGGCGCCCTGCCTGGAAGCCTCCAGAATGACGACTTCCACGATGGTGCCATCTTCCGCATAGCTGATGTGGGTGTTCCAGTCCTGCGACGTTTCCTTGCAGATCGGTTTTTCCGAGAGGTGGAGCACCAGAATATCGTCGGCCTCGTCATAGGTGGTACGCATGATGTTTACTCCCACTGGAAGTGATGCATGACAGTCTTGACGACAAGTTTATCCTCCAGAATCACAGCCGCACAGATCAGATTGTCGCTACGCCCATCCAGCTCCTTGGCTATCCAGAACCGAGTGTCATCCTTGTAGCGAATCAGGCCCGTTTCAAGGAGGTCAAGTAACTAACCCGCGGCTCGACGGCGACAGCGCTTTAGCGGACACGCTGTAAACCCCTCCCTGGGCGCTAACTTTTTCGTCCCTGAAAAAGATGTCCGCTACGCGCTGTCCCCTGCGCCGTTCATGCTTATCGACTCACGACTCACGACTCACGACTCACGACTCACGACTCACACCTCACCAGCGCAGCGCTCACGCCTCACTAGATCACACTACCCAGTTCGAAGATCGGCAGGTACATCGAGACCACAAGGCCGCCGACCAGTACGCCGAGCACCACGATGATGAACGGTTCGAGCAGCGAGGTGAGGGTGTCGACCATATTATCGACCTCCTCCTCGTAGTAGTCGGCCACGCGGTTGAGCATGGCATCAAGCGAGCCCGCTTCCTCGCCGATGCCGACCATCTGCACCGCGAGTGCCGGAAACTGCTCGGTCATGCGCATGGCGAAATGCAGTTGCTGGCCGGTGGCCACGTCGTCGCGCACCTGCAGCACCGCGCGCTCGTAGACCTTGTTGCCGGTGGCGCCGGCGGCGGTTTCCAGCGCCTCCACCAGCGGTACGCCGGCGCCAAAGGTGGTGGCCAGGGTACGCGAATAACGCGCCACGGCGGATTTATCGAGAATCTTGCCGATCACCGGAATCTTCAGCGACCAGGCGTGCATGCGGTAGGCGAAGCGTTCCGAGCGTTTCACCCCGGTGCGAATGAAAAACACCAGCCCGGCAAACCCCAGCACCCCCCACCACCAGTAGGCCTGGGCGAACTCGGACATGCTGATGGTCATACGGGTCATCGCCGGCAGCTCGGCGCCAAAGCCCTGGAACAGGCTCTCGAACTGCGGCACCACCTTGATCAGCAGCAGCGCGGTCACGCCAATACCCACCAGGATCACCGCCGCCGGGTACCACAGCGCCTTCTTCACGCGGCCCTTGAGCGATTCCACCTTCTCTTTATAGGTGGCCACTCGGTCGAGCATCCTGTCCAGCGAGCCCGATTGTTCGCCGGCTTCCACCAGGTTGCAGAACAGCCGGTCGAAATCCCTGGGATGGCGGCGCAGCGCCTCGGAAAAGCTCGAGCCCGCCGAGACATCGTTCATCAACTCCTGCACCAGCGCGCTCATCGCCGGCTTGCGGATGCTTTCCGCCACCACCTGGAAGGCCTGCAGCACCGGCACCCCGGAGCGGATCATGGTGGACATCTGGCGGGCGAACAGCATGATATCGCGGGGCTTGATGCTGCCCATGCCGCTGCCGATCCCGCTTTTGCGGCGAACGCTCTTGGTGATGATGCTCTGGCCCATCAGAATGCGTTCCACCTCGGCCTTCTGGGCGGCGACGATCTCGCCGCCCACGCGCCGCCCCCCTGGCCCCCGGCCACTCCATTTCCAGCGGTAGAGCTTGGTTTTCTTCGCGGCTCGCTGCTTGCGTGTCGTAGTTGCCATAAGCGAACGTTTCCCTGCGTTTACCGGAGCCCTTCTTAAGAGCGGTGCGCGATGTCTCCGGTGTATTGATATTATTTCGTGGCGGGTTGTTGTCCCAACCAGCCAGGCGGGGCTTTCACGCCTCACATAGATCCCGCGGCTCGACGGCGACAGGGCCCGAAGCGTCGGACCGAAGCGGGGGCGCTGTAAATACCTCCCTGTAAGCTACTTTTGCCATCCCTGGCAAAAGACCCTCGCTACGCCCTGTCCCCTGCGCCGCTCACGTATCTCGACTCACGCCTCACAAGCGCAGCGCTCACCAGCGCGAAGCGCGCTCACGCCTTACCAGCTAAGCGCTCACGCCTCACAAGCGAAGCGCTCACGCCTCAGTCCTTGGTAATCCGGTTGACCTCCGTCAGGCTGGTGATGCCCTGCATGGCCTTCAACAAGCCGCTGCGGCGCAGGTCCGGGTGGCCTTCCTGGCGGGCCTGGATATCGAAATCCATGGAGTTGCCGCGTTTCATGATCAGCTGACTCATGGCATCAGAGATCGGCACCACCTCGTAGATGCCGACCCGGCCCTTGTAGCCCTGGGTGCAGTGCTTGCAGCCCACCGCCTCGAAGATCGTCGCGCTTTCCACCTCGGCCTCGCTGAAGCCTTGCTGCAACAGCACCTCGCGCGGGATGTCCGCCGGCTGCTTGCAGTGGGTGCACAGCTTGCGCGCCAGGCGCTGGGCGATGATCAGGCTGACGGAACTGGCGATGTTGAACGGCTCCACGCCCATGTTGGCCAGGCGTGTGAGGGTTTCCGCCGCCGAGTTGGTGTGCACGGTGGAAAGCACCAGGTGGCCGGTCTGCGAGGCCTTCACGGCGATCTCGGCGGTTTCCAGGTCGCGGATCTCGCCGACCATCACCACGTCCGGGTCCTGGCGCAGGAAGGCGCGCAGGGCGCTGGCGAAATCCAGGCCGATCTTGGGCAGCACGTTGACCTGGTTGACCCCCGGCACCTTGATCTCCACCGGGTCCTCGGCGGTGCAGATGTTGCGCTCCACCTGGTTGAGGATATTGATGCCGGTATACAGCGACACCGTCTTGCCGCTGCCGGTGGGGCCGGTCACCAGGATCATGCCCTGGGGGTGGCCAAGCACCGTTTCGTACATCTCGCGCTGGTCGGCGGTGAAGCCGAGCTGCTCGATCCCCAGCTGCGCCGAGGTGGGGTCGAGGATGCGCAGCACCATCTTCTCGCCATACACCGTGGGCAGCGAGTTGACACGAAAATCGATCGAGCGCGATTTGGAAAGCTTCAACTTGATGGCGCCATCCTGGGGCAGGCGGCGCTCGGAGATATCCAGCCGTGACATCACCTTCAGGCGCGCGGCGATACGTGTGCGCATGGCGAACGGCGGGTGGGCCACGTCGTGGAGGATGCCATCGATGCGAAAGCGCACCCGGTAGCTGGTTTCATAGGGCTCGAAGTGGATATCCGAGGCGCCACGGCGAATCGCATCGAGCAGGATCTTGTTGACGAACTTGATGATTGGCGCGTCGTCGGCGGTGTCCTTGACCGGCGCCTCGACATCCACCTCGGCGTCGTTGCCCTGGTCGTAGCTGAGCTCGCCCACCGCATCGTCGACGCCCTTCAGCTCGTCGAGCATGCTCTTCTCGCTCTGGGCGAGGTAGATCTCAAGCACCGGGCCGAGCTGATCCACCGGGGCCAACACGCCATCCGGGGTCATGCCGGTAGCGAACTGCAGCTCATCGAGCAACGCAAGCGTCGAAGGGAAGGGCACCGCCACGGTGAGCCGGTGGCCATGGCGCACCAGCGGCAGCACCTTCAGCTTGCGCAGGATATTTTCCGGGAAGGCATCGGCGCGCGGCAGGCTCTCGGGCTTGATGGCGTCCAGGTCGATCATCGGCAGGCCATATTCCCAGGCCGCGCTGAGTGTCGCCTTGCGCGCCGAGGAAAGCCCGGTGTCGATCACATGCTCTAAAAGCGACACCTCCGATTCCTTGGCCTCGCGTTCGGCACGCACGGCAGCGGCTTCGGAAAGCTGGCCATCCTCCACCAGCCGGCGGGCCAGCCCGCGCAGCAGCGCGCCCTCGCCGGGCCTGGCATGCTGAAGGGGGGTAGCCGTCATGGGCTCGGCCGAGGGAGCATCGGCAGGCGGAGTGCGAAAATCATTCATGGTGCCTCGCAGTGCAGCAAAGGTGGCATCTTGTGCTGATTCTAGCGCTTTGGTGTGGCCCCCGCCCAGCGTGGAGGGCTAGACGATTCAACCTTTTAGCCACGCCCGACAAAAAAGCCGCATTCTGTCCTTGCAAGGTATCGGTGCGTAAATTAATGTAATCGTGAAGGGCGGGTTCACATAGCCGCCCATGATTGGCATAGGTGGTAGGGCACGCAGGACGCCGCCCCACCAATTCAAACCCGCACGGGGCGTCAGAAGAAGGCATCAGCCAGACGGGCCACGGCGGTTAAAGTTGAGAGGCAGGACCATGAAAAAGCAAGGGATGAACCGGTACGTAAAGCGTGGGCAGGGCGGCTTTACATTGATTGAACTGATGATCGTGGTGGCGATTATCGGTATTCTGGCGGCGATAGCGATTCCGAGGTATCAGGATTATACAACTAGGGCACAGGTGTCTGAAGCGTTGAGCTTTGTAGGTGCGGCCCGCACTACAATATCGGAGTCTTATATATCTAATGGAGTTATGCCCACAACAGCTGATGGAGGTGCTCGAGTCGATGTTGCGGCTGCAGATGCAACAGCAGCAGGACTAAATGTTATTAAATCCATGGCGTACGCTGTTGATGGTGACTCTGATCAAGTTTCAACAATTACTGTGACTGTTAATCCTGTCGGTGGTCTAACTGATGATGCCACTATTGTTTTTGAGGGTACTGGAAGTGACACTGGTGTAGTTTGGGAATGTACAGGTGGATCTGTTAATCTACGGTATCTACCATCTTCTTGTAGCTAATTAGAGGGCGGATAATCGGGGACAGACCCCAATTTCCCCAGCATAAAGCAGCGGTCGGCAGAGATGCCGGCCGCTGTTTTTCTATTTCTCTCCCCGGCCTTCATGCGTCTTTCGTAGCGTCGCCGCTGTATTTTGCTAAACAACCGCCCGGGTGTAATCGGGGACAGACCCCAATTTCCCCAGCATAAAGCAGCGGTCGGCAGAGATGCCGGCCGCTGTTTTTTTTTCGGTTCTCCCGCTCTTGATGCGGTAATCGCGGTTAATCGGGGACAGACCCCAATTTCCCTTATTGGCTCAGGGATATTCTCGACGAGCGTGGAGCACGTCGATGATGGCGATATGATCGACGGCGATGCGGTAAACCAACAGATAGTTAGGATGTACCACGGCTTCCCGGGTTCCGAGCACCCGACCGTGGCGGTAAAGATAGGGATGCTGGGGCAGGGCCTCAACGGTTTGCTCGATGGCGTACAGCAGCACTTCAGCAGCGTAAGGATTGCGCTCATTCAGGTAGGCGGCGATGTTCTCAAGCGAATTTAGCGCATGAGGCCGCCACTCAACCGGTAGCATGCCGACGGTTCTTGGACTCGATCAAACCGCGAATACGTGCCATTGCTTCGTCATGGGGGATGTTGGGGCGAGGGTCGTCCAGGCTGCGCTGCACGCGCTCTCGGAACCAGCGGTCGTAACTGTCGGCCTGCTCCTGAGTGTCGAACTCGCTGATGCGCGGATCCAGCGGGGTGCTCATGTGGTGACCTCCTGTAGTTGGGTTCAGTTTAGAGGATGTCATCCGGCGTGGGAAGTCGGGGTAATCAAGGCTAATCGGGCTAATCGGGGACAGACCCCAATTTCCCCAGGCGAGGTAATCGGGGACAGACCCCAATTTCCCCAGCATAAAGCAGCGGTCGGCAGAGATCCCGGCCGCTGTTTTTTCCGTTTCTCCCGGCCTTCATGCGTTTGTCGTAGTGGCCCTAGGCTTGCGGCCTGGTTTTCCGGGGATGGTGCTGCGCCCCAGCAGTTCCGCGACCTGCTGTTGGAAGCGCGGAGTGCCGAGTACCAGCCCGCTGTGGGTGACCTGACGAATCTGATCAATCAGCCCCGAGTCAAGGTGATGACGGAATAGCGCACGGTAGGCCTCCTGGCGCTCGGCCTGTGTCTTTCCGAGTGCCAGGGTGAGAGCGTGTGGGGTGATGATGGGATCAGGGGCGCCCTGGGCGTTACTTGAATAGCTGGACCAGCGATATTCCGCGGGATGCTGAACCATGCCGGCGCGAACTGGGTTGAGTTCGATATATACGTGGCAACCCAGCAGGTAGTGGGCCTCGTTGACCAGGCAGGAGCGGAAACGGCCTTCGAAGAGTGTTCCGGTCCGCTGGTAGCGCCGGTTGAAGCGTTGCACATACCGTTGACCGATTCGTTTCATCATCGCGCTGATGGCTTCCGGGTCGACCCGGGGCGTGGCCAGCAGGTGCACATGGTTTGTCATCAGCACATAGGCATGCACATCGACGCCGCAGTCGCGGCTGGCATCGTGGAGCAGTTCCAGGTAGGTGAGGCAGTCTTCGCTGTCGGCGAAGCAGACACTGCGGTTGTTGCCACGTTGGATGAGGTGTAGCGGGGTGCCGGGTAGTAGCAGGCGAGCGCGACGTGCCATGACGCCTCCCGTAGGTTGGCCCTGTCGAATGCCATCTTACGGACGAGAGATCGGTATGGCTGTAAGCGGAAGCCTATACGCAGCGTAGGAACGAAGGGTAATCGGGGTCTGTCCCCGATTACCGCTGTGGCTGTAAGCGGAAGCCTATACGCAGCGTAGGAACGAAGGGTAATCGGGGTCTGTCCCCGATTACCGCTGGCAAATAAGTACAAGAATGCGTACAATGATTCAGCAGCCTGAGGATAAATACATGGATACCGTGACCTACAGCCATTTTCGCAGCCACCTGGCCAAGGTGCTGGACCGGGTCAGCGACGACCACGTGCCGGTGCTGATCACCCGCCAGAATGGCAAACCCGCCATCGTCATGTCGGTCGAGGACTTCAAGTCCTACGAGGAAACTGCCTACCTCATGGCCAGCCCGCGCAACGCCCAACGATTGAACGAGGCTATCGCCGAGGTGGAGCGCGGCGATCACGCCGAGCATGGTCTCATCGACCCATGATGCTGACCTGGGCCAGCCAGGCCTGGCAGGATTATCTCCACTGGCAAACCCGGGACAGAAAGACCCTCAAGCGGATCAACCTGCTGATCAAGGATATCCAACGCCAGCCGTTCGTTGGCTTGGGTGATCCCGAACCATTGCGCCATCAGTGGTCGGGGTACTGGTCGCGACGGATCGACCGGGAACATCGCCTTGTCTATAAGGTCACCGATGGGGCCATTGTCATTGTGCAGTGTCGGTATCATTATTGAATTGGGGTCTGTCCCCGATTATCGGGGACTAGCGTGACACGGCGGCCGGCAGAGATGCCGGCCGCTTGCGTTGGTGGTGCACCCCGACGTTTTGTCCCCTCGGATTTCGCCATCGCGGGCGAATTGTGAATTCTTGTCAGTCCTGCGTTTTCTTCCGTTTCCCTTTCACGACATGACGTTGGAGGCACGGTGAGTGCATGGTAGGGTGCAAACGTTTACTTTTGAGCGATGTGCACCCCGATTCCAATCAGGGGCCTGGACAGTTCGTACCTGACATGGGGATTGGCATGAAGGCACCGAGCATCCCGGGCGCCAGGTGGGAGGCGTTCCAACAGCTGATGATGCGATGGCCGGCAGGGCTGCGTCATGGCCTGACCCTGGCCCTGCTGGCGGGCATGATGGGGTTGGGTACCTGGGTGGTGTACGTGACCGGGGGAACGCGCTACGCCTATCCGTACCTGATGCTGGTGCCGGTACTGATGGGAGCGGCCTTCTATGGCATACGCGGGGCGCTGGCCAGCGCCGCGCTTGCCGGTGGCTTGATGGCGGCGATGCCGATGGATGTCGTTGCCGAGCAGCCGCAATCCTCGCTCAATTGGCTGATTCGCCTTGGGTTGTATCTGGTCATCGGCGGTGTTGCCGGCAGCCTGTTCAGCCTCCTGAATCGCATGCATTTGCACAGCGAGCGGATGGCGCGTATCGATCCCCGTACCGGTCTTGCCAACCAGGTGGCATTGGAGGAAGCGCTTGCCCAACTCTTGGCACAGCGCTGGCCGCAGCATGAATTTGGCCTGATTCTTGTACGCATCACCGATATCTCCGACGTACTGGAAGCGCTGGGGCCCGAGGCCGCTGACTTGCTGGCGCTTGCTACGGCGCAGCGCCTGCAATACGAGGATTCCGCCATCGTTGATGTGTTCCGGTTTAGTAACGCCGAGCTGTTCTTGTTGGTGGAAAAGGTGGATGAATCGGGGATACGGCGCATTGCGGATCGGCTGACCGAGGTGGGCGAGGAGAATCTACTGATCCAGGGTGTGCCGTTACGGGTTCAACTGGCGCTGGGGAGTCGCCTGCGGGATGCCGCGGATGTGAGGCCCGAGTCCTTGATTCTCGATTGCCGCATTGCCATGTTGGCGGCCATCGAAAAGCACCGATCTCATTGCCATTTTTCACCGGAACTTACCCAGCACAAGCTGGAAACCGTCAAGCTTATCTCCAAGGTTCGACGCGACCTCGACCGCGGCAAGTTCGAGCTGCACTTTCAGCCCAAGTTACGACTGAGCGATGGCCGGGTGAGTGGTTGCGAGGGATTGATTCGGTGGCGTGACGAAAGCGGCGCGCTGATTCCCCCTGGCATGTTCATGCCCAAGGTCGAAAACACCACGCTGATCGAGCCGGTGACGCGGTTCGTGGCCGAGCGAGCGTGCCAGTTCGCCAGTACCCACACGGGTTTTGTGAGCATCAACCTGTCGGTACGCAACCTTCAGGATGAGCATCTGCTCGACGCGATGAAGGCACTGGTCGAGTCGTACGCTATCGAACCGGCACGGCTGGAGGTGGAAATCACCGAAAGCGCCTTGATGAGTGACATGGTCGCGGCCAGGAAGGCACTGGAGCGGCTGCGCTGCTTTGGGGTGAAGGTGAGCATCGATGACTTCGGCACCGGGTTTTCCTCGTTTGAGTACCTTCAGCATCTGCCTATCACCGGGCTCAAGATCGATCGCGCCTTCGTCAAGGGGATTGGTGATGACCCGCGCGCGAAGCGCTTGCTGGCTTGCCTGATCGATGTCGGTCATACGCTGGACCTCGAGGTAACGGCGGAAGGCGTCGAAACCCTCGAGCAGCATTGGGCGCTTTGCCAACTGGGTTGCGATCAGGCCCAGGGGTTTGTGTATGCCAAGGCACTGCCGCCGGGGGAGTACACCGCCTGGCATGATCAGCACCGCTCGGACCAGTGGGCGTAATCGGGGACAGACCCCGATTTCCGGCACCGATTTCCGGCATCAACTTGAGGTGTCGTTCCCGTCTTTGGTCGCTTGTGTTGGGTAATCCACTCCGTGCTTGCTCAGGTAGTCACGGATCAATTGCCGAACCACTTGCGAAGGCGTCAGGTCCTGTGACGCGCATAGCTGCTCGAAGGCTTGTTTCTTTCTTGGGTCTATCAGCAGCGTGAGTCGAGCGGTTTTCTTTTCCATCAGACCCCTCCCATTGCATTAACATTCAATGTTAATGCTTGCCCTGTCTCATCGCAACGGCTTGGCATTGCGCCTTGCCTGAGGCGGCGTGTCTTGTCGTTGCATTGAATTATCATAGTATGTTAATGCTGTTAACATTAATATGCTCCCTGAGCCAGATACGTCGTTCGACTCTTCCCGGCGAGGGCGCGCTGCAACGAGGACTTTCCTATGTCGCGCCAACGGCCTGGCGTTAGCCTGCCAAGCATCGCCGCGGGACTTCGCGCCGCCTGGCGGGAGGGGTACGGGCTCGCGGATTTGCGCAAGGATGTGATGGCTGGCCTCACCGTCGGTACCGTGGCCGTGCCACTGTCGATGGCCTTGGCGATCGCCACGGGCGTGTCTCCCCAGCACGGCCTCTACACGGCCATCGTGGCCGGTGCCGTCATCGCGCTGAGCGGTGGCGCACGCTTCAACGTTTCCGGGCCAACGGCAGCCTTCGTCGTCATTCTCTTTCCTATCGTTCAGCAGTATGGCCTGGGGGGCCTGCTGATTGCTTCGATGATGGCGGGTGTCATCCTGGTGGCGATGGGAATCGCCCGCATGGGCCGACTCATCGAGTTCGTGCCGTATCCGGTGGTGCTGGGCTTCACGGCGGGGATCGCGGTGGTGATCGCGGTGTTGCAGATCCCCGATTTCCTGGGGCTGAACGTGGGGCAACTCGGTGAACATTTTGTCGAGAACCTGGGGCGAATCATCACCTCGCTTCGCACCCTCAATCCGTTCGAGCTGGGTATCGGGGCGTTCACGCTGGCGGTCATGCTGCTGTGGTCCCGTCTGCACGTGCCCATCCCGGCACCCTTGATCGGCCTGGTCGTTGGTGCCATCGCGGCTTATGGGGTCAACCAATGGTTCGGTGGCGCTGGGGCCACCGTGGAAACGATCGCCTCACGCTTTACCTGGGAGGCGAATGGGGAGAGCGGCAATGGCATTCCGCCGATCGCACCGACGCTCATGGCCCCCTGGCGGTGGCCGGGAGCGAACGGCGAGCCGCTCGAGCTTAGCTTCGAACTGATACGGGCGTTGCTGGGGCCCGCCTTTGCGATTGCCGTGCTGGGGGCCATTGAATCGTTGCTGTGCTCGGTGGTGTCGGACGGATTGACCAAGACCCGGCATGACCCCAACGCTGAGCTGCTCGGTCAAGGCCTTGGCAATATCGTCGCCCCTCTCTTCGGCGGGATCACGGCCACTGCCGCCATTGCCCGGACAGCGACCAATATCCGCAGTGGGGCGCGTTCTCCTATCGCGGCCATTGTGCATGCGGTGGTGGTGCTGCTGGCCGTCATTGCGCTGGCGGGCCTGCTGGGGCTGGTTCCCATGGCGGCGCTGGCGGCGTTGCTGTTCATCGTCGCCTGGAACATGAGCGAAGCCCGGCGTTTCGTGCATATCCTGCGCTCGGCGCCCCCTGGAGACGTGGCCATCCTGGTCACCTGCTTCAGCCTCACGGTGCTCTTCGACATGGTATTGGCGGTGGCGGTGGGCATCGGGCTCGCCGCGGCGCTGTTCATCCGGCGCATGGCGTCATTGACGCGAACCGAGCGCATCGATAGCGAACGTCATCCCGCACTCGCCCCAATGCCTGCTTACGTGGCTGTCTATGATATCCATGGTCCGCTGTTCTTCGGTGTTGCCGAAAAGGCACTCACCTCGCTGCGTCTGGTGGACCCCAAGGTCCAGGTCATCATCGTCGACATGCACGGTGTACCGAGCATGGACGGGACCGCCATCGTGGCCCTCCACTCATTGATCGACGAAATGCATCGCGAGGGCGTCGCGCTGATCCTGGTGGGATTGCCGGCACGCATCATCGTCAAGCTTCGCCGAGCGGGTATTCGCAAGGCCACCGGGATGCTGACGTACTGTACAAGCCTGCCGCAGGCGAGGGCGGTGGCGCTGCGCTGGCGCTAAACGGGGCGCTAATCGGGGACAGACCCCGATTTCCCACTCGCCGCCTTGCCGTCGGCGGGCATTTCCCATGGAGCTGACCGCACACCTGGGGGCCGCCAGTCGTCTCATTACATATGACTACCTGGAGCCTTTCTTCAGCGAACGCGGCCCGGGCGCTCGCGCCGCTGAACGGTGAGGAATAGCGCACCCTGAATGCGCTGCTGGGCAAAATGATGCGCGGCCTGGAAGCGGATATGCAAGACGACGGATCATTACATCGGGAAGGACATCGGGTAGCCGGCGATGAATCAGGCCAGCAAGGGCGATACCCAACCGGATAGCAATGGGTCAGCGGTTGCGTCTGTTCTAATTTTTAGGCCTTTTTTTCCTAAAAACGATAATTAAGGAGCCCGAGGTGCTGTGGTAGGGTGCTTTAAACCCTGATTGAGGCAAATAACAATGACCTTCTCCCTGACCAGAACCCTCTCGCATCCTTCACTTGGCGTTGCCCTTATGTCAGCGACATTGGCTTTCTCGGCTTCTGTCAAAGCACAAGAGAATGAACCCTTGCAAGAAGTCTCGATTGCCTTGGGTAGTCAGGTGCTCAACGTGACTTACCCCTGGCTGATGATGCCGGTTGCGCTCGGTTACTGGCGTGATGAAGGCTATGACGTCAATGTCGTAGGCGTGCAGGGTTCCTTGCAGGGCTTGCAGATGATGGCCTCTGGCGGTGTCGATCTGGTCCAGTTCAACTCGTCGGTGCTGATCCAGGCCAATGTCGAAAACGGAATTTCAGCTCGTGGCGTCATGGGCAATGGCGTGATCGACTGGGGGCTGGGCGTAAAAGAGGATGGCCCTATTCAGAGCATCGATGACTTGAAGGGAAAGCGTATCGGGATAGTCAGCCTGGCGACCGGTGGCGTGCCCATGCTGAGAGCGCTATTGCGTCAGAACGGCATCGATCCTGATCGCGACGTCAATATCGTGGCTGTTGGTGCAGGCACCCAGGCGTTGCAAGCTCTGCGTTCCGGACAGGTACAAGGCCTGATGTTCTGGCAGTCTGCCTTGACCTCCTTCGAGAATGCCGGTACCGAGCTAAGGATTTTGCGTGACCCTGAGTGGCGCGAAATGCCTGATTTTACCCTGGGCACATTGCAATCCACCATAGACGAAGACCCTGAGATGATTGAGGCTATCGTGCGCGGCGCTAATAAGGCCACCCTTTTTGCCATGACCAATCCTGAGTGCGTGCGGCGCATTCATTGGGAGCACTTTCCTAGCACCAAGCCTACCGGGGCCGACACGGAAACTCTCGAACAATGGGACTTGAACCTGCTCAATGCCCAATTGGACACGATGCGCAGTGCCTACGAGTTGCATGGAGGCGAGTTGTTGGGATACGTGGACCCCGACGCGTTCGTTGGTATTCAGGAGTTTCTCTACGACAGTGAAATGATTGGCGATACGATCGATACCGATGAATTGGTGATTCATCGCGAGGGCTTCTTTGAGGCGACCAATGATTTCGACCATGAAGAAATCATAGAATCAGCCAAAAATTGTGATGTGATGGGAAGTTCGCAATCATGATGATTGAAGAGTTCTGCAAGCGGATGCCGAAAGCCGAATTGCATATTCATCTTGAAGGCGCTATCGAGCCTGAAATGCTTCTGCTGCTGGCCAGGCGGAATGAAGTCAGGCTACCGTGGGAAAATAAGCAGCAAATACTCGATGCTTACCAGTTCACTTGTCTGGAAGATTTTCTAACGCTGTTTTACAACGGTTGCCGCGTGCTCAAGCGGGCCGAAGATTTTCATGATATTACACTCGCCTATTTGAAGCGGGCAAAAGATGACAATGTCGTTCATGCCGAGATGTTTCTGAGCCCGCAATCTCATCTGGCGAATGGGGTGGGTTGGAGCGACATGCTTGATGGTACGTTGGCGGCGATGGAAGAAGCGCAGTTTGATTGGGGTATTACCAGTGGGTTGATTTTGGGTTTACAGCGTCACCGTACTGAGCTGGAAGCGTTCGAAATCCTGGAGGCTTCCATGCCATGGCGTGATAAATTGCTAGGTATTGGATTGGGAGGTAGCGAGCTTGGGAACCCTCCTGGCAAGTTCGAGCGAGTATTTCAAGCCGCAAAAAAACGTGGTTTCTACCTTACGGCTCATGCGGGTGAAGAGGGTCCTGCTGAGTATGTCCGTGAAAGCGTCGAGCGGCTTGGCATTGATCGTGTCGATCATGGCAATGCCTGCCTGGACGATCCGGGTCTAGTCATGCACCTCGCTGAGAGGCGCACGCCACTTACCCTATGCCCATTATCGAACTTGTGCCTCAATGTGGTGGATTCATTGGAAAGTCATCCGCTGCGCACGATGTTGAAAAAGGGCATGTGCGTGACTATCAACTCTGATGACCCGGCATATTTCAAGGGTTATATCAATGATAATCTGGTAGCGTGTCAGAAAGCGCTTTCATTAACTGAGGAGGACTGCTTGGTGATGGGAAGGAATAGTATCGAAGCGGCCTTTCTTGATCCTGGTTTGAAACGGAAATATTACGATGCGCTTGTTAATTTTTCTCGCCATGCAGTAGCTATCCCATGATACCAGGCAATGCCATGCGCTATTTTTTGGTGGCGTATCAATGTGGTTCATTTCGCGCCGCCTCCGAAAAACTGCACGTAGCGACTTCCGCAATAAGTCGGCAAGTAAAACTCCTGGAGGACGAGCTTGGTGAACCTGTATTTGAACGCGGGGCAGGTCGAAAGCACCTGCGGTTAACTGCCGCAGGAGAGCTCCTCATGAACTATATTCGCAATACGGAAAGTGAAATGAGGCGCATGCGTTCGGAAATTGATGCACTTAAAGGCATGCGTAGAGGTCAAGTAAGTCTTGGCGTGCCGGAGTCGTTCGTTAGAGATTTCCTACCTGAGACATTGGCAGCGTTTCAGAAGTTGTATCCTAATATTACCTATAGCGTTCATGTCTCGGGTACGCCTGAATTGTTAGAAATGCTTGCCCGAGATGAGCTGGATTTTGCGTTGAGTTTCAATCCGCAGCCGATGAGTGATATCAATCATATTTTTGAGATGCTTTTGCCTACCTGCGTGCTGGCTCATGTGAGCCATCCACTGGCCAGCAAGAAAAGTGTCAGGCTATCGGATTGCGCTGAATATGATATTGCGATGCCCGATAAAAGCGTAAGTGCGAAAGTTGTCTACGATCAAATGTTCTCAGACTCGCGGATCGAACCGCGTAGCCTCCTCACCAGCAACTCATATGAGTTGTTGCGTAGTGTAGCAATGCAGGGCTTGTCCATTGCAGTCGTCAATAATCATATCTCGAATAAAACAAGCCCTGATATGCAGTATCGGTATATCCCTTTTGATGATCCAAGAGTGAAACCACAACGTTTGACATGCTGTATCAGACATGGAAGGAACCTTCCTGTCACGGCTCTAACGTTGATAGAATTTATGAAAAAATCACTTTTGCGGCTGGAGAATAGTAAGTGAAAAATGCTTTGTCTGAAGGTTTAGATAATACAGACTCCCCATGTCCGGCCTTCTGCTTTCAGGATGTCAACAAACTCTACCCGAGTCGCGATGGCTTGAATGTCGAAGCGCTTAGGAATATAAATTTTGAAGTTTCAAGGCGGGAGTTTGTTACGGTAGTGGGACCAAGTGGTTGTGGTAAAAGCACGTTGCTGAAAATTTTGGCAGGCATTACCGATGCTACAAGTGGCCGAGTTGAAATAAACGGTGTGCTTCAACAGGGGCCTAGTGTTGAGATAGGTGTTGTATTTCAATCGCCTGTATTACTTCCTTGGCGAAATATCCTCGAAAATGTACTGGTTCCTGCCGAGATACAGAAGCGGGACAAGAAACAGTCGAAGGACAAGGCCTACGAACTACTCAACATGGTAGGTTTGAATGGGTTTGAGACAAAATATCCGAAGGAGCTATCGGGTGGAATGCAGCAGCGAGTAGGCATTGCTCGTGCATTGATCAACGACCCATCCATCTTGCTGATGGATGAACCGTTTGGTGCTCTGGATGCCATGACTCGTGAAAGTATGAATATGGAGCTTCTTCGCCTTAAGGAGAGTATCGGGGCTACTATCATGTTGGTGACGCATAGCATACCCGAAGCGATATTTCTCGGTGACAGAGTCGTGGTCATGTCACCCAGACCTGGCTGTGTGGAAGAGATAATGACTATAGATCTTCCTGAAAAGAGGGAGCTTTCCATTATTAATTCTGAAAAATTTGGTGCCTACGATAGCCATATAAGGCATGCTCTTAATTCCAAGGTTGGGCTGGATTGATATGAAAAAAGTGACATTCAACGAACGCGATATGATGCTGCGCGTAGGATTTTTTGTCTTTGTTATTGCGCTTTGGCACTTTTCTGTCACACTACTTGATATCTCTCCGCTAGTGTTTCCGGCACCTTGGGGTGTTGTGGTTTCTTTGTATCAAGGGATCGCTAGTGGTGAATTCCTGTTCCATACTGGCGTCACCTTGTATGAGACCCTGATGGGGTTCGTGATAGGTGCAATAGTTGCATTGGTACTCGGAGGGTTGATTGGGCAAATCAGATTGCTCGAGAAGATCTTCTATCCTTATATAGTCGCCTTCCAGGCCATGCCTAAAGTGGCAGTAGCTCCGCTATTCGTCGCTTGGTTTGGTTTTGGCGTCACATCAAAAATCATTATCACGGCGACAATCGTATTTTTCCCCATTCTGGCAAATACCATTGTTGGGCTGCGCTCGGCACCACGTGAGCAAATTGAAATGATGGCTGCATTTACCGCTTCACCCTGGCAGAAGTTTCTCATGGTGCGTTTCCCGCACGCTCTCCCTTATATTTTTGCCGGTTTGGATGTGGGGATCGTACTCGCTATTATTGGTGCGATAGTGGGTGAGTTTGTCGGCGCGCAGGCCGGATTAGGGTATCTGATACTTCAACGTAACTTTTCGATGGATATCACTGGAGTATTTGCCATTCTTATTGTTCTTTCTGCAATAGGGATTGGGCTCCATACCATCATGAAGTTTATCGCAAAACGCACGGTTTTCTGGTCCGAAACCAGCGAAGACCTGCGTCAGTAATAACCCATAGAGTTATAACGAAAACACAGAAGAGGTGAGAGATGTTGGAAGCCCCACGCAAAGCTAGCAGCAACGAAGTTCCGGTACTTGATCTGTCGGATTGGCTGGATGGGGGTAACCCTGCCCAATTGATAGAGCAATTGAAGCATGCTTGCACGAAAACCGGATTCTTTTATGTGTCAGGCCATGGTGTGCCTCAGCAGGTGATCGACGACGTCTTCGAGGCGACTCGTCGTTACTTTAGTCTGCCAGATGACGAACGCATGGTTGATCTTATGGACGAACGTTTCCGGCGTGGCTTCATGCCCTATGGCATCAATCAGCATGCCGGCTTTAAGCCCGACCTCAAGGAGAGCTATGAGTTCGGTATCGACCTGCCGCTGGATGATCCTGATGTAGCGGCAGGGCGCCCGCTACACGGTCCCAATCAATGGTCTGAGCAGGCACCTTGGCTACAACCGGCCGCAGAAGCGTATCTTGAGCATACGATGCGTCTTGGCAAAGACCTGTTACGCTTGTTTGCCCTGTCACTTGAACAGGATGAGGAGTTCTTCCTCCAATGGTGTCAAAAGCCAATGGTCCAGTCGAGGTTATTCCACTATCCAAAGCAAGACGCTCCAGATGAAAAGGAACTCGGTGTTGCACCACACACCGATTATGGAATGGTCACGATCCTGACTCAGGATCCTATCGGTGGGTTGGAGCTCTGCAAGCGCGACGGAGAGTGGATCTCGGCGCCATTTGTTCCGGGCACTTTCGTTATCAATCTCGGTGACATGTTCAAGATTTGGACAAACGATCTCTTTGTTTCAACACCGCACCGTGTAGTGAATCGTACCGGCAAGGAACGCTATTCAATTCCGACATTCTTTAACCTGGATTATGATACCCCTGTGGCCTGCCTTGATAATTGTCAATCGGCGGATAACCCACCGCGTCACGCGCCGATAAAGTCTGGCGATTATTTGGTGAAGCGCTTTCGCGAAGTCCAGAAGTACAAAGGGTGAGGCGGTTCATGGCAAGTGTCAGATTTACGAACAATAGATAGCTGATCTCGCTTTCTTCAAGTCAAATCTAACCTCACATTAGCCTGCAATATTGCCGGTATCTCAAGGTACGCTACTGATAGCGCGTGTCTTGGGAACCGGCAAAAAATCACTCACTGGCTCATCTTGCATAGCTTGTCATTGATGCCGGTGGAGTGAGGTGCCCCTCCAAAGCCATACGGGCTGTCGGTATCGACGTTATAAGCCCGGGCGATCTCAATGAGCAAGTGCACGCCTGGCCCATCCGCTTTGGTGCTGTCATGACTCACATCACATCACATCACATCACAGCTCATGCCACCTTAGTGGCTGTAGACCGAGCCGCTCTCATGCTGATGCGGTCCAGTCACCCACCCGACTCGCCCCATTGCATGTCTACTGAGACTTGCGCCCGGCACCATCTTCCGGGCGCTGGCATGCCTCACGGTCCGCCGTGACAAGTATCTGCCTCCTTCTGTCGGCGGGCATTTCCCATGCGCCGGGTATGAGAACCATCAGCACGCGAGCGCAGCGAAACCATATTGACACATTTTGTTACAAATCCAAGATTCAATAAATCTTGATGATAGGAAACAGAGGTGGTCACAACGGGATCAGTCGGTCTGTAAATCAGGATGCGTCAAGAGAGGATGGTTGGATTGATGAATCTTGATGAATGGATGTCGAGGGGAACAGCGCGGGATCAGTCGGTCTTGGGGCGCACTTCAGACGCAGGGGATGGGCATGAACGATTCGAAAACAACGATGTGGGTACGGGGGCCAATCAAGGCGCTGACGATGGGTGTGGCGGCGGGCGGCCTGGTCTTCGCGCTTTCGGGTTGCGAGACGACCGGGGGCGGCTTTGAGTCGGATTCGCTGGGCACCTTGATCGGTGCGGGCACCGGAGCCTTGTTGGGTTCGCGGATTGGCGGGGGCAGCGGGCGTATCGTTGCTGGGGCGGCTGGCGCGGTGGTGGGTGGGCTGATTGGCCGCGAGATCGCCAGGCACCTGAGCCAATCCGGCCAGCAGCAGATGGCGACTGCCAACCAGCGGGCGTTGGATACCGGGCAGACCCAGGTGTGGGAAGACCCGGAAACCGGCGCGCGCGGCGAAACCGCGGTGAGCGAGCGCAGCACCCGCCAGCAGCAGGTGCAGGTTAGCGTGAAGCGCGACCGGGTGGATGAGATTCCTCCCATCGACCTGATTGGCGCCACGTACGTGGCCAGTACCGGCAGCAATGTACGGGGCGGCCCGGGCACCGATTATCGCAGTGTGGGAAGCCTTTCTTCGGGCCAGCGGGTGCAGGTGGTCGGCAAGGTGCAGGGCAGCGACTGGTACCTGATTTCCGAGGGTGGCGCGGCCAATGGGTTCGTGTCGTCGAGCCTGCTGAGACCCGTCCCGGCGGAGCAGCAGGCGCCCGTGACACCGGCCAGCAGCGGCGGCGGCGATGTGATGCTGGTGGAGGCGAGCCAGACCTGCAACGTCAATACCACCCGCGTGACCCAGCCGAATGGCGAGGTGGTGGAAGACAGGATTCGCATCTGCCAGGGGCCGGATGGCTATGTAATCGAAGAGGCCTGACCCCGCCGCACGAGGCAAGGGGAGGGGGGCGCCTGAACTGAGATAAGGGTGGGCGCCCGCAACGAGATGCTGGGGGGGGGGGTGGGGATGATGGGCAAGAGCAACTGGCCGCTGCGCGCGGGCACGCTGATGGTGTGCTTATGGGGTGCGGGTGAAGCCTTGGCCGCTGAACGCACGGTTGCCAGGATGGGCGAGCTTCGGGCCAGCGTTTCCGCCAGCAACTGGTGCGGGCCAATCGTGCGGGTCGATGTGGAGGCGCCCTCTGGTGCCCAGTTGGACCCCAATACCCGTGAGCTGCAGTTGTTGATTGGCGGGGTGCGCCAGATTCTGACGCTTGAGTGTCCCGCCGTTCAGGAGCTCGAGCTGACGGGGCTTGCGGGGGGGCAGGTGGCGGGGCATTGGCGGCATCGCAGCGATGGCCAGTTGGTGGCGATGGCGCCGCCGGCCACCCCGGACACTCCTGTGGTTCCACCCATGTTGCCACCCACCGGGCCGGTCACCACCGCGCATGTGGCAAAGGCCCAGCGTTTGCTGAGCGAACTTGGCTACCAACCCGGCCCCGCCGATGGCTTGGTGGGCCAGCGCACCCGCACCGCCATTGCGGCGTTCATGGTCGACCGCCAGCTGCCATACAGCGACAGGGTGAATCACGATCTGCTCGCGCAGTTGCACCTTGCTCGATGTGGCAATCCGGTCGGTTGTGAACAGGGCGAAAGCGCCATAGCGTCTTCTCAGGCACCCATGGTCGGTTCGCGCCAGAATGCCGACACCTCGCAAGCGGCTGCGGGAGTGGCCCAGCCCAGTGGGCCGTTGGTGGCGCCTGCGCTGCCGGGCGCCGCGCCGGTCGGTGGCTCTGCACAGGCGTCTGTGGAAGCGAGCGCGATGATCGATGCGGGGCAAGCGTCCGCGGGAGGGGCGGCAAGTGCCTCGACAAGAGCGCCTGCGATGCCACCCTCGCATGATTACCAAGCCATGGCCCAGCGGCTGGGGCTGCGTATGCTCAAGGGGCTGCCGGTGCTGACGGGAAGCAGTGGCGTGCTTTCCGAGGAGCAGGCCAAGGCGAGTGTGCGGTTGCTGGACCTGGCGGCGCTTGGGGCGACGCCGGAGCATGTCGAGAACGACCCTCAGTGCTGGGCGCAGACCTATCTCAGCGAGGCGGAGCAGCCGGCATTTCTTGGCGGTGGGTGGGCGAGCGGCAGCATGGAGGTGTGGCGGGGCGACAATGAGTTCGAGCGGGCGCGCGCTCGCGAGGGGTTCCTGGAGCAGCATGGCGAGCGTTTGAGAAGCCAGGCGGTGGCTTTTCCGCTGGAGTTCATGATGGTCCAGAAAACGCGTTTACAGGGCTATGACCAGGGCACTGGCGGGTTCCCGCTGAGCGGTATCGCACCGAGCGTCAATGGTCTTGGCGATATCGAGCGCATGCTCGGCGCCGGTCGCCACCGCCCCGCTTGCGCGATCCGGGCACTCAAGGTGTCAGCGCCCGCCGTGCAGGTGCCCGAGGTGTGGCGCATGCCGCCCGAGCGCGCCGAACAGGTGCTGCAGCGGTTGAGCGAGCGCAGCGTGCATGTCGCGATTGGCGTCAGGTTGCGCGAGATGCCGATCGATGAAGATCTCGATCCTCGCCTGAATTACCGTCGCATTCCGCTGTGGGCCGAGGTGACCTCTATCGCCGCCTACGAAGACCCTGACCTCGAACGCTTGATCGAGGATTTTGGCGTGTCTTCCGCGACGGCGCCGGTGTTGTTGACGGGCCTGCCCGAGGCGCTGTCGTTTTCTGAGCCAGCGTTGCCTGATCAGGTGACGCTGGATGAGGAGTCGCTGGCGCTTGTGATTCTGCGTGACCATGGCGATGTGTTGAGCGATACCGCCTGGCGGTTGCTGTTGAGTCAGCAGTCGGATGCGGATCAGGCGTATTACGAGCGGCGTTATTCCCGGGATACCGGCAGCCAGCGCTTCGATGTCGAGCGCAGCGGATTCGACCCTCGCTATACCCCGTTCTTCCCCAAGGGCGAACGCTATCGACAGAACAACGACTTCAGCGCTGAGAAGATGGCGTTGTTCAAGGAGTGGGCGATGCTTCGAGCCTCACGCTTGCCCGAAGCGCTGAACTTGCGCATAGGCATATCGGCGCGCGGCAACGAGCCCGCCGCGATTGGCTTGCCGGTGATGGCGGAGCGGCGGGATACCGCGCGGTTGGTGGAGTGGTTTGGCGAGCAGGGCTATTCGACGCATCAGGTGCTGCAGCCGGACCTCAACCCGATCGGCGTCGGCATCGACTTCGATCCGGCGATCATGGCCGGCCCCGGCATCAAGCGCAGGCCTTTTTTGGTGTTGCCGAATCTGGCCAGCCGTTATGTGCCTGACGTTTCACAGCAGGATGCCGAGCGAATTCTTGGTGGGCCGAGTGGCCGGCATGTCATGGAGCTTGCGCTGAGAATCGATGGCAGTGAATTCGTCACCCTTGATGAGCGAAACGAAGCGCTGGTGGTGAGCGCTGAACCGGTGGGGCTTTACAGCCACGACCGAACCGGAAGCGAGGTCGTGTATCGCCATGAGTATGAGGTGCCGGACCTGGCCAGTGAGCGACAGGAGGTCGCGAGTTCGAGCACGGTGGTGGCGCCAGAAGGGCCACTGCCACTGACGTCGGAGGTGATGGATCTGCTGATGGTGCGGCATGTGCCGGAGGCGGTCAGCGATGCGGATTACCTGATGATGCTCGAGGCGCGCTGGACCTATGAAGACAGCCTGCCGCTGGGGGGAGCGGAGCCCGAGTGGGGGCGCTTCTTCGTGCCGGGGCGGGCCAAGCCCGATGAGGCCGGGTTCGCCGAGCGGCTGGAGGATTTCAAGGCGTGGACTCTGGCGCGCACCGAGGCCATGCCGGAGACCTTCACGCTCTACCAGGCCCATGTGCCGCTGGGGCCGGACAGGCCACTGGAGTTGCTGGGGTCGCGCAACCTGGCCCATGGACCAATCGAGTTGCAGTATGCCTCGGCCGAGATTCGCTCTTGCCGTCACGCCGCGCAGAACCGTGAGGCACTGACGCCCGCCTGCGACTACCTGGAAAGTGTGTTGAGCAGCACCTCGCACAGCTATCCGCTGGGCCTTGGCTATCAGACGGTCGGCCCGCGAGTGAGCTGTGGCATGGCGTTGCGCCGAGGGCGTTCCGGTGACCCTGAAACGGCCTATTGCAAGGCGCGCCGTGAGCTGTTCGAGAAGGTGGGTACCAATAATGTCGAACCGGGGTTCAGGGATATTCTGGTACTCGACAAGGAAGTTGTCTTCGCCGGAACCCAGGCTGAGGCCGATGCCGCCAGCGGCGCCGGGGTGCTGGTGGAGTTCGCGGTGCGCGGTGCGCGGGTGGAGACGCAACCCTTGCCGGTCCGCTTGGTGGAAGCTTCGCGGCGCATCATGGCCTATCAGCAGGCACTCGGTTGGGATGAGAACTTTCGGTTCACATCCAACAATTCCACTATCCGCGAGATGCTGGGGTATCAGCCGCCACGCGCACGGCCCGGCACCAGCGGGGCCGCACCTCCCGAGCGCTATTTCGTGTTCGAGGCCGAGCTGCGCTCCGCGGGGTTCGTCAACAAGGGAACCGGGGAGTGGATAGACGATCTGGCCCTGCGCGAGCCACCGGCCTTCGATCTGGCGGCACTCGAGGTTCCCGATGCGCAAGCGCTTTCCAGTCCCCCCGACGCACCCTACGGCCCGGATGTGCTGGGCATTCAGCTCGGCATGAGCATCGACGAGGCCGAGGCGATCATCCGTGATCATATGACAGTGGGCCATGTGCTGGTGCGCGACCGCAAGCTCGACCCGCGTTTTGCCTCGGGAGAGTTCGAGACCTTCTCTTCCAGCCGGTTGTTCGTCGCCGACGACATGAGTGAGCTGATCGTGCTCTACGATGAGCCACCCGTCGCCGAGGGCGTGGTGATGGGGGTGACGCGGCAACTGGCCTTCCCCAAGGGACAAGTCACGACGGGCCTGCTGCTGGGCGAGTTGCGCAAGAAGTATGGCGAGGAGAACTGGAGTGACGAGAATCACTTGAAGGTGGGCTGGGGCGATGGATTTGCCAGCGCGCGGCCCAGTGACCTGCGCGCTCATCCATGCATGCCCGAGATGCGCCAGATGCGCAGCAATGGGCGTGACCCGCTGTGGGCACTTGAGGATGGCAGCTCGGCGGAGTCGGTGACTGGCCTTGCGGGCAAGGCGCTGACGATCCCGGGTATCAGCTTGGCGAGCCGACATGCCCTGCAGGGGCGCGAGTGTGGCGTCTCGCTGGTGCTCGATTCCTCGGCACCTGGCGAGGAGCACGATCTGTTCAGCCTGCACCTGACCGATCCCAATCGTTACCTGCGGGTGCATGCGCGCAGCCAGGAGATCGTGAAATCCGGCGAGAGCGGTGCCGAAGGCCAAACCGTCAGCCTGGAGATCAAGCTATGAGGGGCCACCTGTTCTCACTGAGCCGCCAGTGCCGGCGTCTGGCCACCATCATCATGCTGTTATGCCTCGGCATGGCGGCGCATGCGCCGGCGTCGGCTGCCGGCTTCGATGGCATTACGGTCATTGAGCTCAATGATCCACTGGCAAGCCAAGCCCTGGGCGCCAGTCGCAACTCGGCCTTCCTGGTGACGTTCGTTTCCGGGCTTGGCAGCTATGCGGCGGTGATGAGCCGCAGCGAGCGAAGTTGCGTCGCCTGGCAGCGCGAGGGCAGCTATAAGGGGGATTCGATCACCTTCGGCCTGGCCTTCGACCCGACAGCGCCGCGCGTGCGCAACCCAAGCCTTTGCTACCCGTTCGAGTTGATCCTGGAGGAGGGAGGCGAGGTACGAATCGTCGCCGAGAACCAGGTGCCGGATTCGATGGTGCCTGGCGCCTCAACGTCACTGGCGCGCTACAACCGGCGGCGCGAGGTGCTGATGCGCGTCCCCCTGCAGGCCATCGACTGGGCGCTGCCGATCTTCTCCCTTCACAGCATTCGCGAGGCACGCCTGGGGCCGGTACTCGACGATGCCCCGGTCGAGTATCTCGTCGGCCCGCTGCGGAGTTCTACACGGGGAACCCACAAGAACGTCAGTGCGCGAATTGGCACACAACCGCGTAACAACGCGCCGGAGACGCTCAATGGGTATGCCATGGCCGCCGAGCATACGGGGTGGCCGTGGGACGCCATCTACGCGATGTGGTTCGCGGCGCGGTTAAATCCCCCTAATGTCATCTCGGCCTTCGATGACAGCATCACCCAGCGCTATGGGGCGCCCACCCTGGTGGATGAGCGCAACAAGTGGTATTGGCTATACGACCTGAACGGTGAACCCGCCCAGCAGGGTCCCCATCAACCTGGCGCATGCCTTGGCAGCATGGCGCTGTGGAATCGTGGCTCGATCGCGACACATAACTCGGATATCGGGCCCTGGGCCTGCCAACTGGTGATGACGCTCGATCGCGGCGGCGTTCATGACGTCACCACCTACCGGGTCGAGGTGACGAATGGCTATGCGATGGCCATCAATCACTTTCTGGCGCGGCTCGCCGAGGTTGCCGAATTGAAGGAACGCTTGCGCGTGGTGGAGGGTGCCACGCCGGTGCTGTGAGGGGTGAAGTGCGACGTCTACTCGTCGCGATCCTTCCAGCCGTCATCTTTCAGTCGACGTTGCCTTCGGGCCCTTTCCATGGCGTCGTCGACGTCTCTGGTGGGGGGTTCCAGGTCGCCATGGGCACGGAACACCACCTTGCCGTGCGGTGTGGCGGATGTGTCGACGCGCTTGCTGAGTGAGCCGATGTCCTCGGTACTGACCAGGCGTGGCAGGGCACCCAGGGTGTTGGGCTGTGTGGTCAGGCGGCCCGTCCAGGTCCAGCAACGTTGGGGCACCTTGGAGACTTCCCATTGCGCGCCTTGCCATTGGGCACGGTAGTCGTCACCCAGGTTCAACTCCTCCAGCGGAATCAACGTGGCGAACAGGTTGCTGTTGAGCACGATGCCGGTGTTGCCCATGCGCACACCGCCTTGATAGTGACCGGTACGCATGTCTTGCAGTGCCTGACGATGCTTTTGGCGGGTGTCCAGGGTACCTTTTTCGCACAGGTGCAACAGGCCGTCATCGACCTGCTTGATCACCCAGCACTGTATGGGCTTCTTGCCGAATAATGCACCTAACATTGCCATGCTGTTGGCGCCAAGGCATTGATGGATGCGGCATCTTGCCCTTCCATTGACGTCTTCCTTGAGTGAAATTCATTCTTATTCACAATAGCATATGTGCTGAATGAATTGAATTGACTTAGGTGGTCGGTGGCAGGCCTGATGCGTCCAGATAGCATGGCGACGAAGCCGGCTCGCTATCACTGGCATCCTCTTCGTTGAGTGCCTGCAATACGGCGTCGCGCAGCAGCGGCAGGTGCGATGCCGTTAGATCTCGGCTGGCCGAGAGCAGGGTAAGCCTGCCTTTACGGGCATGACGCATCAGCGGTATCAGGGCTTGTGGGGCATCACGTAGCTCCCCCCGGTAACGCGCCGCGAATACCGTCTGGTTGATGTCGCCCTGGTGGTACTGTCGTCTCACGGCGGGGGTGGGCGAGGCATCGCGATACCATTCGGTAAGCGCCAGGCTTTCGCGACGTTTGCCACGCGGCCATAGCCTGTCGACCAGCACCCTTGCGCCATCGTCGGGTTCGGCGGGCTGGTAGACTCGCTTGAGCTGGATGTCGTAGGCCATGGGTCCGTTTCCTTGATGACAAGACTGTGCCAGTTTGCCATGCAGGATGTCGCTGGCAAGTCCATTGCTGGCGCTTGGGCAGGCGCTTCGCTGGTGAGGCGGCGCAGGTGGCAGATAGTAATTTTCTCGCATTGGACCGAAGAGGGAGTGACAAATGGCGGTGGAACCGGAAGTACGCAAGCCCGAAGAACATAAGCCCGAAGAGGAAAAATCCGTTCAGGGCCGGCGCGAACGTGCCTTCGAGCACTTCCTGTGGAACTCGCGATTCCTGGTGATGCTGGCGGTGTTGCCGACCCTGTTGGGTGCCTTGGTGCTGTTTATCATCGGCACCCTGGATATTCTCAAGGTGCTTGTCGATACGCTGACCTACTACCTGGTGGACAGCAGCCAGGACATTCATGACACCGTGGTGCCGAGCATCATCCTGGCGGTGGACATCTACCTGGTGGCCATCGTGCTGTTGATTTTCGGGCTGGGCGTGTATCGGCTGTTCGTGTCGCCGATCGAGCAGGCCGAGGACCACGCGCCGAAGCACCCCTTCAATGTCGAATCCTTCGACCAGCTCAAGGACAAGATCGCTCGGGTGGTGATCCTCGCGGTGATCATCGAGTTCTTTCGCGCGGTGGTGGATATTCGCTTCCAGAGCCCGCTGGATGCCATCTACCTGGCACTTTCGGTGCTGGCGCTTGCCGCCGCGCTCTATCTGATGAGCCTGGCGCAGCGGCATGATTGAGCGCGCTGGGCCGGTGCGTGGCATCATCTGCCATGACCGGTATCGGCGCGAGGGGCGCCGATAACTTTTAGGAAAGGCCACGAGGGAAGGAATATGCTCAAGGAATTCAAGGAATTCGCGGTACGTGGCAACGTGGTGGACATGGCGGTGGGGATCATCATCGGTGGTGCGTTCGGCACCATCGTCTCGAGCCTGGTCAAGGATATCCTGATGCCGCCCATCGGCCTGTTGCTGGGTGGCGTGGATTTCACCGATATCTTCGTGGTGCTCAAGGGTGACGGCCCCTACGCAAGCCTTGTCGAGGCCACCGAAGCGGGGGCGGTGACCCTCAATATCGGGCTGTTCGTGAACCACGTGATCAGCTTTCTGATCGTGGCCTTCGCGGTGTTCCTGTTGGTGAAGGTGATCAACCGGCTGCGCCGTCAGCAGGCCGAGGCACCGACCCCACCCAGTGCCCCGCCCGAGGACATCCTGCTGCTGCGGGAGATCCGCGATAGCCTGGTGAATACCCCCAGGGAGTGATTGGCGTTCAGCGAGTGATGAACGTTCAGGGAGTGATTGGCGTTCAAGGAGAGACATCATGGACGATATGAAGGCGTGGCCAAGGATCGTGCATCATGGCGGCGGCAGTGGCGTGACAGGCAGCTGCCACCGTCTGCAACTGACCGAGGACAGGGCGCTGTTGGTGGATTGCGGGCTGTTCCAGGGGCAGGATGCCGAACTGCGGGGCGAGAAACAGGGCGACGACGAGCTGGCGCGCCATCGGGTCACCTTTCCCGTCGAGGATGTGGTGGCGCTGGTGGTGACCCATGTGCACATCGACCATATCGGCAGGCTGCCTTACCTGCTGGCGGCGGGCTACCAGGGGCCGATCCTCTGTTCGGTGCCTTCTCGCAGGCTGTTGCCGCTGGTGATCGAGGACGCCTTGAAGATCGGTTTCACCCGCGACAGGCAACTGATTGAGCGCTTTCTCGAGGAGGTAGACCGGCGCTTGCTGGCGCTGGACTACCGCCAGTGGCAGACCCTGGTGGACGATGAGGGTTTGCTGCTCAGGGTAAAGCTGCAACGCGCCGGGCATATTCTCGGTTCGGCCTATGTCGAGGTGGAAAGCCAGGTACGCGGGCCAGGGTGGCAGGCGAAGCCGGTACGCACGGTGTTCTCCGGTGACCTGGGGGCGCCCCATGCGCCGTTGTTGCCTGCGCCGCGCTCGCCATGGCGCTGCGACCAGCTGGTGCTGGAGAGCACGTATGGCGATCGCCGTCATGAAGACCGTCGGCATCGTCGCCAAAGGCTCAAGGCGGCGATCGACAGGGCGCTTGCGAATGGCGGCACGGTCGTCATACCCGCCTTCAGCATTGGGCGCACCCAGGAATTGCTCTACGAGATGGAGACGCTGATTCATGGCGCACGCGATGTGCGCTGGCAAGAGCTCGAGATAATTGTCGACTCGCCTCTAGCGGCGCGTTTCACCACCATCTACCGTGAACTCAAGCCTTGGTGGGACGCCGAGGCCCATCAACGCTTGCGCAGTGGCCGGCATCCACTGAGCTTCGATAACCTCTATACCGTGGATGAGCACGCCACCCATGAACGAACCGTGGACTACCTGACCACCAGTGGCCGGCCAGCGGTGGTCATCGCCGCCAGCGGCATGGTCAGTGGCGGGCGTGTGGTCAATTACCTGAAGCGTATGCTGGGCGATGCACGTCATGCCGTTGTGTTCATCGGCTACCAGGGGGCGGGCACGCCGGGCCGCGACATTCAGCGCTACGGCCCGCGCGGCGGCTGGGTGGTGCTGGATGGGCAGCGCATCGATATTCGCGCCCGTGTGGAGACCGTGTCGGGTTATTCCGCCCATGCCGACCAGCACGATCTGCTCAACTTCGTGCGCCGCATGCGCCACCCGCCACGGCATATCCGGCTGGTACATGGCGAGGCCGATGCCCAGCAGGGGCTGAAAACCTGCCTGGAAGCTTGGGCGACCGAAAAGGGGCATAGGCTTGAGGTGACGTTGGGGGCGCAGTTCAGCGATGACCCCGGCAAGCAACACACGACATGATGCGGGTCTGCGGGTTTGTCTTTTCATTACATGTCTCGGACATCCGCATGCGGTAGCCTTGTGTTATCGAATGCTCGGCAACATGATGCCGGCGGAATTTCAGCAGGGAAGGTAAACGATGAGAGTGACCGTTTTCGGTACGGGATACGTGGGGCTGGTGCAGGGTGCGGTACTCGCCGAAGTGGGCCACGACGTGATGTGCGTTGACGTGGATGCCGGCAAGGTCGAGCGCCTGAAACAGGGCATCATCCCGATCTACGAACCTGGCCTGGTGCCACTGGTGCGTGACAATCACGATGCCGGGCGGCTGAATTTCACCACCAGTGCGGAGCAAGGCGTGAGTCATGGCGAGATGCAGTTCATCGCCGTAGGCACGCCACCGGACGAGGATGGCAGCGCCGATCTGCAACATGTGCTGGCGGTGGCCGAGACGATTGGCCGTTACATGGAGCGACATTGCATCGTCATCGACAAGTCGACCGTACCGGTGGGCACCGCCGACAAGGTGCGTGAGCGTATCACCAGCACCCTTGCCGAGCGTGGGCGAGGCGAGTTGACCTTCGAGGTAGTCTCTAACCCTGAGTTTCTAAAGGAAGGCAGTGCCGTCGGCGATTGCATGAAACCCGACCGCATCATCATCGGCAGTGAGAGCGACGATGCCATCGAGGCGATTCGAGAGCTCTATGCCCCCTTCAACCGCAACCATGAAAAAATCATCGTCATGGATGTGCGTAGCGCCGAGCTGACCAAGTACGCGGCGAACTGCATGCTGGCCACCAAGATCAGCTTCATGAACGAAATGGCCAACCTGGCCGAGCGGCTGGGAGCCGATATCGAAATGGTGCGTCAGGGGATCGGCAGCGACCCGCGAATCGGCTACCACTTCATCTATGCCGGTGTTGGCTATGGTGGCTCCTGCTTCCCCAAGGACGTGCAGGCGCTGATCCATACCGCAGAGGGCATCGGCTTCGATCCCAAGGTGCTGAAGGCCGTCGAGGCGCGCAACCTCGAACAGAAGACCACGCTGTTCGACAAGATCCACCACCATTATCAAGGTGCGCTTGCCGGCAAGGTTATTGCCCTGTGGGGCCTTTCGTTCAAACCCAACACCGATGACATGCGAGACGCACCCAGCCGCGTGCTGATGGAAGCGCTGTGGCAAGCAGGTGCCAACGTGCAGGCCTACGACCCCGAAGCGATGGAAGAAGCCCAGCGCTTGTACGGGCACATTGACGAGCTGACACTCTGCGGCACCAAGGAAGCCGCCCTGAAAGGCGCCGACGCCCTGGTTATCGTGACCGACTGGCAAGCCTTCAAGGCACCGGATTTCGACCTGATACATGAAAAGCTCAGCGAACCCGTGATCTTCGATGGCCGCAACCTATTCGACCCCAAGCGCATCAGGCGCAAGGGCTTTGTCTATCATGGTATAGGGAGAGCCTGAGTTGCCGCGCCCTGTCTTGCTCAGTGGTTTGGCCGGCGTGCGCAGTAGCGGGGTTCAGGCAGGAGGTGTGATGAGTATCATCCCCTCTGTCCGATGGTGTACGTATTGATATTCAAGTAAAATTAGCAATTTGCACAGAGACAACGTGTTCTGGCTAGCCAGAACGCAGAGATGGCCACGAGCAACGTACCATGGCAGGGAAATTGTCAGGTGTGGCAGGGCATGGGAATCCGCCCGGAACAATCCCTGGGCGGTAGCGTGCCTGATTATTCTAGTTGAACGGAACGAATGGAATCATGACAAACTCGACCCCACCGATCACCCAGAACGAACGCCGCGACCATGTCGACGATGAGATATCACTGGTCGACCTGGCTATGATCCTGGCCAGGCGCTGGAAGGCGCTGCTGATCATCTTTGTCGTCATCGTTGCCGTCTCTCTCGCCTATGCTCTGTTGATGCCGCGCAATTACCAGTATGTGTCGGTATACAATGTTGCTGAACAAAATCCGACCCAAGCGCTGGAGTCGCCCTCGTCGCTGGTTGCCAAAGCGCACAACATCTATCTGGGACCGCAGACGCGTCAGCTGCTAGAACAGCAGAACTTGGCACATTTGCCGTTCGAGGTGCAGGGCAGCAACCCCTCCGATACACTGCTCGTCACATTGACAAGTGATGCCAATCCGGAGCACGCGGGGCTAGTGGAAGAGCTGCATATGCAGGTCGTCGAAAGCTTGCAGCAAGCACAGCAAGATCTTGTGGAGCGTCGGCGGGAGACTCTGGAGCGTCAACTGGAAAGTAACCGGCAGGCGCTTGAGGCCGTACGCGACTCCGATAGCGTTAGTGCTGGAGAATTGATCGCGACCTATACGTCCCGAGTCGCCGAACTGGAGACTGATCTGTCGGACCTGAGGAACGGTAAGGTTGGCCAGATAGCAGTTAAGAGTCTAGAGCCCGTTGGTACCAGTCCCAAATTGATACTGGCGTTGGGCATCGTACTCGGTGGCATGCTGGCCGTGATAGGGGTGTTTATCCTAGAATTCGCCAGCTTGGTCTATGCGAATTTGAGAAGGGAAAGAGCGAACAGGTCCTCTTGGTAGTCATTATGATGCCAATTTATGGCTATATATGAGGGGTGATGTAGAACCTTTATGCACAGCTCTACATGGGTTGATCAGTTTGCCACCAAACGGGATGCGTTTGATTTTTTGTAGTCTTTACAGTATGACCAAACCTTCATTGCCCCAAAATTATTGTATTCGTATCAGTGCCACGATTCATACAAATAATCACCAGCAAAGCGATTGTTTTTTTTCTTATTTTGAGAATAAAGGATGAGGAAGCTAGTAGCTTTTTTTTTCAGAGTTAGTGCAATTGGTGTTAAGTTTTTATTTATACTATTCCTTGGGTTTTATTACTCTTTAGAAGATGTGGGCCTGTATGGATTGGTCGCTGCGTTGGCAGGGTATTCTGTCTACTTACTCGGATTTGAGATACATTCATCGGTTAATAGGCAAGGGATAAAAAAACCAGAAGAATGGGTCGGGCTTATCAAAAAACAACATGGTGTATTTTTAGTAAGCTCGATTGTCTTTGCCATCCTGGTTTTATCCTATGCTGTGATTTTCCCAGCAAACCAAACAGTAATACTGTGTTTGCTCGCTTTATGTTTAGTCGAGTATTCTGGACAAGAAATATATAGAAGATATATAGCGCTGAGGAGGCCCTTTGAAGCGTCAATATTTCTTTTTTCTAAAAATGCGATATGGCCGATGTTGTTTGTCTCCAGCTATTTCTTTCAGGATGTTAAGCCTGATATTGAAGTTGTTTTCTATTTTTGGATCGTTTTTGGAGGAGTTTCAAATCTATTTGCTGGATTAAATCTCAGGAAAACATACTTTAAAGATGTCCTGTGGCCTGTGATTGATCTAACCTGGTTCTATGATAGCTTAAGAACAAGTTTAGTCTTTTTATGCAGTATTCTGGTCATGCGCAGCGTTAATGTGGTGGACAGGGTATTGGTTGGAATAAGTGACACGCCAGATACGCTGGGAGTTTATGTTTTTTATACAAGTGTGGCTGCAGCGGTTGGAGCCGTGCTGAACTTCATGGGTGCCGCACAGAGTTACCCAGCATTGATAAGGTCTATATCTGAGAAAGATGAAAACAGATACTTAAAAGTTCGCAGGTCAATGCTATTGAGCACGATGAGTATGGCAGTTATCGGCGTCCTGTTAGTGCCTGCCTTTTTCATGGTGTTGCGGACCTATGTTGAAAACTCCTTGTTGAATTTTGAATCTGAATTGCAACTCTTCACACTTGTCATGATTGGGGTGGTGATGAATGCATTGAATATATTTTTTCACTACATCCTATATTGCCACGGAAAAGATAGGGAGATATTAATATCGAATTTATTGTCATTGCTGGTAACTATGGTGTTTTTAGGGTTGATATGGAGTTTTTTTGTAGTGGATGTTATTTATGTAGCAGTATCGGTTTTGATATTTTACACTAGTGGTGTTGTAATAAAGTACTACTATGGATATCGCCTGAGGAGTGCTGCAGAATGATCTATAGAGTCCTTGGGCCGTTCGACAGATATAATTACGGTGACTTGTTATTCCCTTTGATTTTAAAATACAAAATTGAATCTCTAGGTTATCAGGTGGAATTTTATGGATTGGTAGAGAGTGACTTTACAAATTATGGCGCGGTGAAAACTCTTTCTATTTCAAATTTCTATAGCGACCTTTCCAAGGGCGACAAGGTGATAATTGCTGGTGGCGAGTCGTTATGCACCTCTTGGGCTGATCTCTATTCCTATCTCAATAAATTATTTGATTACATTTACGGTAATCGTATAGCAAAAGGGATAGATAGACGTATAAATATTTTTTCATGGCTTGCTCGCTCGATATGCTCAGGCCAAAGTAGGTATCCTTTTGCATTTTCTCCGAGAGAACTTAAATTAGATGTCAGTATCAGTTTTAATGCAGTTGGAGGTGCGGCACTAAATACTTGGCCATACAAAAAACTGCATCGCTTTGTAGAAAATATTAATGATTCAAAGTTGATTGGTGTCAGAGACAATTTAACCTATTCAGCTTTAAAAAAAATTAGATCAGAAATGGCTGTAGAGCTGGTACCTGATTCAGCAATTCTCATGCAGCGTTTTTATTCAAAAGAATTAGATGAACTTAAGATACGAAAAAAGTATAAATTGCCAGAAAAATATATCTATTTTCAGGTTGGCAATGAAAAATATTCTGATTTGAATGTCATCTACAATGAATTGAAGAGCCTTGCCAACGAGACGGGTTATGCAGTGGTATTGTGTGCAATCGGCCATGCTTTGGGGCACGAAGACTTGAAGCCACTGCAGTCATTACACAGAATGTCCCAAGCTGACGGACAAAATAATTTCATAATAATATCCGACATGCTTAATGTGTTTGATCTAATGTGCTTGATCAAGGAATCTTCTCTGTATATTGGTACTAGTCTACATGGTGTAATAACTTCGTTAAGTTTTGGAGTCCCTTATGTTCCGTTGAATAAGGAAATCAAGAAGGTGGGGGAATATCTCAAAGAGTGGGGTGTAAGGAGTCTCTCTCAACAGTGTGATGAGGATCAAATTGTAGAACTGGGAATTAATGCACTGAAAGTCAATAGCTCAGATATAATGCGAGATGTTGAGCGCCAAAAAAATATCGCCAGTGAATTCTTGGATAGGTTGATCGAATGACTTATCTGGTCTTTGAGATTGCTATTTTTTTGTCTCTTTTCTCAGTAGCACTTCTTTTAACTCTTGGGCGACGCGCTAAGACATTTCTTGCCTGCTTTATAGTGGGTTGGATTTTTTTATACGATTATATTAATTACCATCTAAATCTTAAAATGGGATTTGAGGTAATTTCGACAAAGCTGTTTCTTGAAATTTTAATAATTGTGGCATCTTTACTGGTGGTATGTAGGGGTAGGCTGAGAGTATCTGATATTAATAGTATTTGCTTGTCTCTCTTTGTCGTTACCTTTGTCTTCATGGTGGGCATTTCGAATGAATATTCATTGAGGATGATTTATGTCGATTTCCGGTCAATTTTACTTCCGGTTCTGGCATGTGTGATTTTGTCGACAGCAAGATTCTTCGAAAGAATTAATGTACGAGTGGTCATTGGCTTTAGCCTTTTTGTCTTGATGGCTAATGGGGGGCTCTCAGTATGGGATTATATGAATTTTGATGGGGAATATAAGGCTTACTGGCGCTATCAATCATTGCTTGCTTCAAAATCAGAGCTATATAAAGATTATAATGAATCACAACTTGTATACCAAATGGTTCGTGATGAAAATCTGAGATCATCCGGTTTTATTGTTTCGGCACTAACAGCTTCATATCTATATGCCTTTGCTGCAGTTTCTTTATTGTGGCTTCTGCTAACCTTTAAGAAGGTAAGTTTTATGGGCAGCCTGTTTGCTTTTCTTATTCTGCTTGCATTTATATATGTCACGCAAGTGAGGTCTGGATTCGTGATGGTGTTTTTCGGATTTCTTATGATCTTGCTTTATAAGGTCGTAGTAAGTGATTTAATAAAAAAACTTTACCTGTTCATTGTTCCTGGAATCGCCTTTCTAGTGATGCTGGTTTATCTGCTACATGGAAGTGGTGCAGGCATTGATTCGTCATCATTAGGCCGGCTTGATCAGTATCAAATATTTATAACCGAATTTGTTCTGCTCGGACAAGGTCTTGGTTCGTTCCCTGGTATGTTTGACTCACTACTGGTATATGTATTTCTCGAAGCCGGTGTTGTTGCATTTTTAATATTTTATATTATCTTCAAACACTTGAATCATGGAGAAGGCAGGAGGCCGTCAAAGTATTCAGATTTAATTTATCTGCAGATTTCGGTATTTTTATTTTTAGCGACCTTCCAGCATGTGGCTGGTTCTGCCTATTATTTCCTCTTTATTTTTTTCTTGACCCTTATAGGGAGGTCTACAGCTTTTGTTGTGTCTGGGGGACGCCAATATGGGGCTAATGCGTGATGGACTAGTTACTAGTTACTAGTTACTAGTTACTAGTTACTAGTTACTAGTTACTAGATGCTATATGCAAAATTTGACTGAATACACAGGGTTTTGGAAGAATTGAGATATATGGAAAAAATTATATTTGTAGTAGTTCTTTATAAAACTCATCCTCAACACAGCGCCACATTGGTTTCTTTGTCACAGCATAATTATTCTGAGTTTTATATAGATCCAATATTTGTTGTTTGGGATAATTCGAGCCACGGGTTCGGAGAGTCTTCATTAGACTTTATGCCTGGAAGAGTTAAATATTACCACTCGGGATTAAATGAAAAGCTTTCAAGTGCATACAATAAAGTCGTATTGGATTCTAGTGACATCGGCTGGTATGTTTTTCTTGATGATGACTCGTGTGTTGATGAAAATTATCTTATCTCTTTGAAGAGTTTTTTTGCCAGTGGTGTACCGGTTGCTGTGCCAAAGATTTTGCATAATGGTGTTATCATTTCCCCAGGGGCTGTGAGAGGTATTAAGGGTAAACTGCTGCCTGAAGTTTCCCTTTACACAGGTGTGCGAAGCTCTAAGCAATTTGTTGCTATGATGAGCGGCACAGTAGTAAGTTCAAGTGTATTTGGTTCCGGTGTTTACTTTGATGAACGCCTTCAACTCTACGGTGTTGATACTAGATTCTTTATTGATTACTCAAGTTTCTACTCAAAAATATATGTACTAGATGTTGTAATGACGCATCATTCGGCTCTTCGTGATGTGAGTATGCCTGTTGAAGAACAGATTGTTCGGCATAGAAGGCTGGCAGCGGCATGGCCAATTATATTTGATGGTGTCAGGTTTTATCGACTGAAGCTATTTTTTTATATTCTCTATTACTCGTTGAAACTGTCTTTGGTGAGGAGGAATCCCAGGTTTCTCCTTGTTGCACTTTCAGTCTCTTCGTTGTTCAAGAGGTGAAAGGGAATTGCTTGGTTTCAAGCCGTGATGGGAGGTCTTCGGGTATGGGGTATGCTTCTAGAATATTGTGTATTCATCAAGGGGTAGAGCTATATGGATCAGATCGTAGCTTTCTTTCTTCGGTAAATGCTTTAAATGAGACGGATGCAGATCTTACTGTAATTTTGCCGGGAGATGGCGAGCTTGCATGTGAGTTGAGGAAGTTTGATGATATCAATCTGGTTTTTTATTCAAAGGGCATATTGAGAAAGCGTGAGTTGCATAATCCACTGTCATTCTTATGGAACCTGCTAGCTGGATTTGTTTTCTACTTGCGGTTATTTAAAAAATACCCAGTTATTTATATTAATACTGTCGTGATGTTTTCAGCTTTGGTTGCTGCTGTTTTCTACAGGTTTTCATCTAAACGTTTTGTTTGTCATGTTCGTGAAATACCTACCGGATGGCAGTTAAAGTGTTTCCGGGTCCTGTTGAGAGCTTCAGGCGCTCAGTTGATTTTTAATTCAGAGGCAACGAAAGCGGCCTTCGATCTCGCTGGAAATGTCATTTACAATGGGGTTGGTGAGGTGTCTCAGTGCCAAGATGTTGTTAAAGAGTCTTGGGAAAGAGAAAATGATACCATCAACATTTTGCTGATAGGTCGAATTAATGAGTGGAAGGGGCAGCTTTTCCTTGTTCAGGCCTTGGCTATGTTAACTCCTGATATTCTTAAACGCGTGAGTGTGCGCATAGTTGGGAGTCCGTTTGAGGGATATGAGTATCTTCTTGATGATCTCAAGAGGAAAATCAATCAAGCAGGTTTGTCCGATATTGTTTCTATGAGTTCATTTTGTGCTGATCCATCATCACACTATAGATGGGCAGACTATGTTGTAGTGCCTTCGACTCAGCCAGAACCTTTTGGGCGTGTAGCAATCGAGGCATTTTCTTATGGAAAACCAGTTGTGGCAGCCGGCCATGGCGGACTGGTAGAGATTGTCGAGGACGGCGTGAGTGGCTTTCTTTTCGAGCCAGGCGAAGTGGCTGCATTGGCTTCTCGCATCAGTGAGTTATTGAAATTATCCAATGATCGTTATTCAAAATTGAGTCATTTTGCTTATCAGCGTTTCAGAGAGGATTTTTCCATTCATAGTTATCAGTCAAGCCTGCGGTCTGTGTTTAAATTATGAACATCACTACTTAATATTTATCGGGCTTATATTAAATGAAATTATTGCATATCCTGGGAACACGTGGCGTACCAGCAAAGCATGGGGGGTTCGAGACTTTCGCTGAAAAGCTTTCACTCTTTCTAGTGTTGCGAGGGTGGGAGGTGGTAGTTTACTGCCAAGAAGACCTTGAGAATGAATCATGCGAAAGCACGTGGTCAGGTATACGCCGGATCCATATTCCTGTTGCCCAGCAAGGTGCGGCAGGAACAATTGCCTTTGATTGGAAAGTGGCACGTCATGCACTAAATCGGGAGGGGCTGTTCCTTACACTTGGCTATAATACAATTATTTTTAATCTGCTTCAGCGCGTCAAGGGACAGGTTAATATAGTAAATATGGACGGTATCGAGTGGAGGCGAGACAAGTGGGGGGCTATTGCTAAAACTTGGCTATGGATGAATGAACGAGTGGGCTGCTGGATTGGTAATCATTTGGTTGCAGACCACCCCAAGATAAAGGATCACTTGGCAACGCGAGTCAGGCACGAAAAGATTACCATGATTCCTTATGGTGCTGATGAGATAACGTCTGCTGACCCAATTAAGCTAAAGCCTTACGGTATTAACCCGGATGAGTTTTCTGTAATTATTGCCCGGCCTGAGCCAGAAAACTCGTTTTTGGAAATGATACGTGCCTTTAGTAGCAAGCAGCGTCAGCATAGATTGGTTGTTCTTGGGAGTTTCACACCGGAAAGCAATGCCTTTCATAAAGCAGTGATGGCTGCTGCCAGTGACGAGGTAATATTTCCAGGGGCCATTTATGAGCCAAAGGTTGTGCAAGCTTTACGTTTCCACAGCCGCTTCTACTTACATGGCCATCGCGTTGGCGGTACTAATCCCTCCCTGGTTGAGGCATTGGGTGCAGGTTGTGCAGTGATCGCCCATGATAATCATTTCAATCGATGGGTTGCGGGTGATGGTGCTGCGTACTTTAAAGATGAAAGCTCCTGTGCAGAGGTGTTAGATCGATTGTTGTCAGATGATGCATCCGTCAAGGAAATGAAAGAGTCCAGCAAGCAGCGCTTTCATGAGTGTTTTACTTGGGAGAAAGTATTGCATGAGTATGAACAGTTATTGCTGAAATGGTATCCAAAGGGTAGTGATTCATGAGTGCAAGATTTGTCTATTGTCAGTCGTGGTCTCGCGTGTCATGTAGTACTCGTCGACTGGAAGGTTTTGGAGATAATACATGAAAGGTATCATTCTCGCTGGAGGTTCCGGTACGCGGCTTCACCCAATTACACGAGGTGTATCCAAGCAGTTGCTTCCCATATACGACAAGCCGATGGTCTACTATCCACTTTCTGTTCTTATGCTGGCAGGTGTCCGTGAAATCCTGGTCATTTCAACACCTGAGGATCTTCCGAATTTCGAAAAGCTGCTGGGTGATGGAAGCGACTTTGGTGTTGAGCTGAGCTACGCAGAACAGTCTTCTCCTGATGGTCTCGCTCAGGCATTCATTATCGGTGAGGAGTTCATTGGCGATGATTCCGTCTGCCTGGTACTAGGGGATAATATTTTTCACGGCCAACATTTCTCCGACCAGCTCAAGCGAGCCGTGGCTATGGATAGCGGAGCTACAGTCTTTGGTTACTGGGTGACGGATCCTGAGCGATTCGGCGTGGTGGAATTCGATGCCAACGGAACTGCAATTTCCATTGAGGAGAAGCCACTGAAAGCAAAATCATCCTATGCTGTCACAGGATTGTATTTCTATGACAATGACGTTGTAGAGATCGCCAAGCAGGTGAAGCCTTCGGAGCGAGGCGAGCTGGAAATTACAAGTGTGAACAATGCGTACCTCGAGCGCGGCGACCTACGAGTCGAACGCTTGGGCCGTGGCTTTGCTTGGCTGGATACCGGTACACACGATAGCCTCCTTGAAGCATCACAGTACGTGCAGACGATCGAGCACCGTCAAGGTTTGAAGGTAGCTTGCCTTGAAGAAATTGCATATAACCAAGGTTGGCTGTCGAGTGAGCAGCTCGCCAGACAAGCCAAGGCGTTGAGCAAGACGGGGTATGGACAGTATCTCTCTAGGCTTCTGGCCACGGAGGTGACACCGTGAAGGTCATTCAAACTACGTTGCCTGGTGTACTGATCATCGAGCCGAAAGTATTTGGTGACCAGCGTGGCTTCTTCCTGGAAACCTTCCAGGTGGAGCGTTACCGCGAGGTAGGAATTGATCTGCCTTTCGTACAGGATAACCATTCCCGCTCCCCGCGCGGCGTGTTGCGTGGCCTGCATCTGCAAAGTACGCGGCCCCAGGGTAAGCTGGTCAGCGTTAGCCGTGGTGCGGTGTATGACGTAGCCGTGGATATCGATCCAGCCTCCACGACATGCGGCCAGTATGTGGGGGTGGAGATCAACGACGACAATCACCGGCAACTCTGGATCCCACCTGGCTATGCGCATGGGTTTTGTGTGTTGAGTAGTGAAGCAGATTTTCAGTACAAGTGCACGGATTTCTACTTTCCCAATGATGAAAGTGGACTGTTGTGGAATGACCCAGATGTGTCGATTCCATGGCCTATCGAGTCGCCAACGATCTCTGAAAAAGATCAGCAACTGCCAACATTGCGTGATCTGCTGGCTTGAAACGCTATTTGGCGTTTAGGAAAATGGTTGGCCTAATAATCTTTATGGAATGCTGCCGTAGTTCGCGGTGCGGGATATTGGACGTCTTATGTCACGAAAAACTCAGGGATTGACGGAACGTTATCCTGCGCAACTTATAGTACCCTTGGTTGATATACTTGCTATCGTCTTGGGTGGCTTCTTGGCATATTGGTGGCGTTTCGGGGATACTCAGTTACCGGAACGCGTTGTGTTGGCTATAGCCATCATGGCGTTATTTGTCGTTATGTTAAATATTGTTCTTGCTGGCTATACCCGTTGGCGGGTCACTAGTTTATGGACGCTGCTTGGGCGATTATTGTTGGTCTGGTTGGTGGTGGCACTGCTTGCTACGTCAATTATCTACTTTGCTCAGGCGTCGGAACGCTACTCACGTTTGTGGGTAGGTGTGACATTGCTGCTATCCTTTGCTATGGCTGGCGGTGCACGTGTGGCGGTGCAACTTGTATTACGAGGAGTTCGCTTAAGGGGGAGGGCGCGCCGCTCGGTATTCCTCGTGGGTCCGGGGTATAACTTGGTAAATGTGGCTAAAGGCATGAGGGCTTCTCCTGGTGAAGGCTACTCCATTGCCGGCATCGAGCGCATCAACGGGAGTGTTGGTGACGCTTGGCTCGAGCGTCTGGCCAGACGGGTTACCGAATGCGCTGCTCGAGAGGTGTGGATATGTGTTCCCCTGGAGATGGGGAGCACCGTTCGTTCGATTTTTTATTCTCTTCGTAACCATACGGCAGAAGTTCGTTTCATTCCCGATTTTCGAGACATGCACCTTTTGAACCATCGCGTGAGCGAAGTGGCCGGGCACTATGCCATCGACTTGAGCGTGACGCCCATGAATGGCATGGCCAGGGTGGTCAAGCGGCTCGAAGACATCGTAGTCGGTGGGCTGATTAGTGTATTTATACTGCCAGTGTGTATCGGTATCGCCATTGCGATCAAGTCCACCTCACCTGGCCCGGTGCTGTTCAAACAGTATCGCACGGGAGCCAATGGCAAGCAGTTCAAGGTCTATAAGTTTCGCTCGATGAAAATTCATCAGGAACAAGAAGGTCAAGTGACTCAAGCCACCAAGGATGACCCTCGCCTCACCTCCATAGGTGCCTTTCTTCGTCGCACCTCCCTCGACGAATTGCCCCAGTTTTACAATGTGTTGCAGGGCAGAATGTCGATCGTTGGCCCACGGCCACACGCCCTGGCGCATAACGAGCACTACAAGGAGTTTGTGGAGTCGTATATGCGAAGGCATAAAGTCAAGCCGGGTATTACCGGCTGGGCCCAAGTCAATGGCCTGCGTGGGGAAACAGATACCCTCGAGAAAATGGAGCGACGGGTCGAGTATGACCTTTGGTATATCGATAACTGGTCAGTGTGGCTGGATCTGCGGATCATCCTGTTGACCATCTTCAAGGGATTCATCAACCCCAATGCCTATTGACCCGTGAACGGCATGCACCTTGGTCAAAGCTGACCATATCGATGCTAGAATAGTCGCCTTTCGAGCCGGCCATTCAGTTCCTGGAGCCCCTGTTACGATGTCGCCCTTGCTACTTCCTGTTTCCGGTTCAGCCTACCTGACACGTTACACAAGCTTTGCCGCTTTTCTGCTGGGTGCCCTCGCCTTGGTGGTGCCCAGCGGCTACTCGCTTGGGGCTGTGTTGCTATTACTTGGCAGTTTTTGGCTGCTCATCCAACGTCCTGCTCTCAGTTTGGAAAAACCGGATTGGTGCATTATAGGTGCCTTGGTGGGCTTTGCTGCCATCGGGATGCTTGAGGCTTGGTGGGATGGACAGGGGACATCCGGCTTGGACAAGCCTAGCCGCTTTATCTTGGCGGTACCTGCGATGCTAATGGTGATGGTATATCCGCCTCGGTTGGCCTGGGTGTGGTGCGGCTTAGCCATTGGTGCCATTGGCGCCGGTGGGTGGGCGGGCTGGCAAAAGCTCATCGAGGGTGTTTGGCGTGCACAAGGTCACACCTATGTGATCCAGTTCGGCAACCTGAGTATGCTGCTTGGAGTGCTGTGCTTAGCTGGATTGGGTTGGGCCGTGGCTCAAAACCGCCATCGTTTAGCCTGGTTGGTTCTCCTGGGGCTTGGTGCGTTCTTTGGCATCCTTGGGTCGCTCTTTTCCGGTAGCCGGGGTGGATGGGTAGGCATCCCATTCATTCTACTGGTGCTCTATCGGGGTTATGGCCGGCACCTGCCGGTTCTGGCTAAGGGGCTTATCGCAGCCACTATTGTGGTTGGAGCAAGCCTGGTGTATGTGGTTCCGCAGGCTGGTGTACAGCCGCGCCTGCATGAGGCCTTCGATGACATATCGCGCTACGTCTCAGGTGAGAGCCGGAACAGCTCGGTAGGGGCTCGCTTTGAGATGTGGAAGGGTGCGACGCAGCTCATTGTCGAGAAGCCGCTGACGGGCTGGGGAGACAACGGTTACCAGCAGGGCATGAGGGCACTGGCCGAAGAGGGCGTGATCGATGAAGTTGTGCTCCAGTTTGGCCATGCCCACAACGAGTTTATCGATGCCTTTGCGAAACGTGGCATCGTCGGCCTGGTAGCGCTTCTGGCCCTCTACCTGATACCAATGAAGTTGTTCGCTCGGGATATTCATGCGCGAAATCTCGAGTTTCGATCATTGGCCATTGCGGGTGTTCTGTTGCCAGTGGCGTATATCGACTTCGGTCTTTCGCAGGTGTTTCTGGCCCATAACAGCGGTGTGATGATGTACGCCTTCTGGCTCGCTGTCTTGTGGGGTACTTATAGCGTGATGAGGCGGGAAAACACTCTATCTGGCGAGATGCGGCAGGAAGGACATCCCATAAATTCCTGACGCTGCCGTGTTGAGCGCGGCAGCGTCGAGGTATGGGGTGTCTGTCGCTGGCTAGTCATTTCCTGCCGTATCGCCCGCTTGTGGCTCCGCCGTGGCTGGCCGAACCACATCCACCTTGGTCTGTTCCCGCGTCCACTTGCCAGCGGCCTTGTCGATGTACTGGAAGTGTTCATTGGTGAAGCTGCCCTGGTTGCACGCATGGCGATACGAAACGGTGGGCACCTTGTCCTTGTCGAGTAGGGCAATGAAGACACCGGGCCCGGTGATATCGAATACGTTGTTCAGCGTGTTCTCTTCGATGTTCTGGCGAACCCGTGCCACCAATCGCTCGAGATTGGGGTTGCCGGGTTTGCTGGCGATGAAGTAGTTGCTGATCTCGCCTCGGCGGGTGGTGATGTAGAGCTCGTCACGTTCGGTGCCGAGGGTGTCGGCGAGCGGCCAGATGGCGTGGGCATCGATATCCAGATAGACGCCGCCGTGCTTGACCAGTACCAGCAGTCGCCAGTAGTCGGCTTGGGCGGCGCCGATCTGTAGCCGCTGGTAGTGGGGCAGGTGCTCCGGGAAGTGCTCGGCGATGAATGCCTCGCGGGCTTCGGTAATCATGAAACGATAGTCGAAGCGTGGCGCCATCAGGCGGTTGAACAGGTAGTTGAGGTAGACCGGCAGCGTCACACGGTTGGTGAAGTTGGTCTGCCAGATGATGCGTGGGATACGCGCTGGGGTGCCGCCGCCCAGCAGCGGGGCGGCGTGCTCCGGCAGCGTGAAGCGCTTGTTCGGCAGTAGTGCGTGGAACACATAGCTGAACAGCTTGCTGAGGTTGGCCACCAGTTTGATGATGCGGCTGGTAGCGACAATCACCATGGGCTTCATCGGGTGTCCTGTTGGATTCGCCCGGCCTTGTTGCGAACCGGGTTGGCGTATTGGGCCAGCCACCAGTCGCGAAGTTCAGCGGGCACTTGCTGGTAGCGGGCCCGAAAACGCGCGCGGTCGGCGTCGCTGACCTCGGAGAGGTCGAGCAGGTCAAGATCCTCGCCGGTGGTTTCCAGTGCCAGGTAGTGGCTGGGGAACAGGTGGTAGCCGGCCAGTACCTGGCGGTCGATTTCGTTGGCCACCTCGTCGGGGCTGTCGAATTCGTCGCCAAGCGGGGTGCCGAATGTCAGGCGCACGCGTCCCTTGTGGCCGGTGATGCCGGCAACGATCGACTGGATATCCTCGAATTGCCCCTTATCGTAGCGTCCGGCGGTATGCAGGGCATGCAGCTCGCGTGCCTTCTGTTCGTCGCAGGGGTCGTATTCGTAGCTGATCGACACCGGTACCAGGCGCAGTTGCTTGACGGCATCGCCGAGCCGGGCGTCGCGGTTGTCGTTGCGGCTGGCCATGGTCAACATCTTGATGATGGCGGGGTCGGCACGGTCGATACCGTCCTTGGCGCGGCCTTCGCGTTGGGCCATCCAGATCGAATGATTGTCTTCGGTGATCGAGTGGCGTATGTAGCTCGAGAGGTTCTGGTAGGCCGTCAGCATGGCGCGCTTGCCGCGCGCGCTGCGGGGGACGATGAAGCTCTTGTTGAGCCGCATCAGGTCGGTGACATAGGGCTTCTTGAGCAGGTTGTCGCCGATGGCGATGCGCACCGTATCGCGACCGGCGAGGTACAGCGCGTAGTTGACGAAGGCCGGGTCCAGCGATATATCGCGGTGGTTGCCGATGAACAAGTAGGCGGTGTCGTCGTCGAGCTTGTCGAGGCCGTCGACCACGAATTCATCGGTGGAGGTGCGCAGCATGCGCTGCATGTAGCTGGCAATACGCATCTGGAAGTCGTAAACGCTTGCCACATCACGGACTTCCCGGCGAATGGCGAGGCTTGCCATTGTCTGCGAGAGCCGTGGCATGAACCGCGATAGGCGCGGCAACCGATAACGCGTCAGGGCGTCCAGCAATTCGGGGTCATGGGCCAGGCGAGACAGTACCTCGGCCACTTCGTGATCCTGATAGGGGCGAATGTCCGCCCAGGGGTCCGTCTGTGAGGCGTCGTTGTTGGTCACGGTCATGTCATCCGCGGTTCGCTTGAGGTGCCGGCTTCTCCGCCGAGCCAGGCGATCAATCGTTCGATGTTTTCACCCAGCGCCTGGGCCATCAATAGAAAGTCGGTCTCCAGGCGGATCAACGCGTCGTCGCCATCATCCGAGGCGTTGGCTTCGTCGATCAGGGCATCGCCAAAGCGCAGTGACTTGATCGCCAGGTCATCATGCAACACGAAGCTCAAGCGGCCTTCAATCTCAAGCGCCAACTTACTGGCTTGGCGACCGCTTTCCAGCAGTTGCTGGATCTCGTCGCTGTCGAGGTCCACTTGCCGGGCGCGCAATACGCCATCGTCGCCCTTGGCCTTGAGCTCGACCTGGTCACCCAGTACCAGGTCGGCGGGGCGTGAACCGGGATCGTTCAGCCATTCGGTCATGGCGCGCATCGGCAAGGCTTGCGTGGCCAGCGGCGTGACCTTCAGGCTGCCCAGGGTCTCGCGCAGCAGGTCGAGCACTTCTTCGGCGCGGGTGCGTGAGCTTGCGTTGACGGCAATCAGATGGCGGCGGGTGTCCCACCACAGGTCGATCTTCTGGCAGCGCACGAAGGCGCGGGGCAGCAGTTCTTCGGTGACCTGTTCCTTTAGCGTGATCTTCTCTTTGCGAGGCAGCTTGCGGCCTTCGCGTGCCTCGATTTCCGCCGCGCGCTCGTCGACTTCCTCGCGCACCACAGCGGCGGGCAATAGCCTTTCCTGGCGCAGCGCACTCATCAGCCGTTGCCCTTGCAGGTCATGCAGCCGAGCGTTGCCGGCCCGCCCAGCGGGGGCGCACCAGCCCATGCGGCGAGGGTCGTTGCCGCCCAGTGGACGCGCGGCCTGTTCCGCCAGGGCGTCTTCCAGGGCGCTGGCATCGAGCCCAGGGGCGTCGTGCAGGCGGTAGAGATGCAAGTGCTTGAACCACATGAAGCATTTTCCCAGGTCAAAAGGGCGCCCATTATCGCCAAAGCAACGCTCGGGTGCCAGCGATGGAATTGAAACGGGCGTTTGATATTGAGTGTCTGACGTGGCTAGAATCGGGAGTCATTTCACTCAACCGTCAAGAGGTTTTGCCGATGGATTCCCGCATCACCCATACCACGCTGCGTGTGCGTGGCTTTCACCTCGATGGCTATGGCCACGTCAACAACGCGCGCTATCTGGAATTCATGGAAGAGGGCCGTTGGGCGTATTTCGATGAACGACCGGAACTGACTCGTCGCCTGGGGACTGGCGAGGTGGCATTCGTCGCGGTGAATTTGAACATCGATTACCGAGCGGCGGCGGTGGCCGGGGATGATCTGGAGGTGACGACTCGGCTTTCGGCCATCGGCGGGCGCAGTGCCAGGATGACTCAGGAGATTTTCCGCGTCGCGGATGGGGCGCTGGTCACCACGGCGACCTTGACGTTCGTGATGCTCGATGTGAAGTCCAACCAGGCGGTGCCCATCGATGACGCCATGCGCGAGCTGATGATGCCGCTGGTGGTGGAGGCGTAAGGGCGTCTGGTGACAAGCACATCAATCAGCCCGCTGCCCATGGTTCCCCCGGAGTGGTATGATGTTGCGCTGTTATGGCGCGACCCGCCTTTCCGGGGTGGTGCGCCAACCTGTTGCAGCGCAAAGGATTCGACGACCCATGGGTGACATCGCCAGAGAGATTCTGCCAGTCAACATCGAGGACGAACTGAAGCAGTCGTACCTCGATTACGCGATGAGCGTGATCATTGGCCGTGCGCTGCCGGACGTGCGTGATGGCCTGAAGCCGGTACACCGGCGTGTATTGTTTGCCATGCACGAGCTCGGCAACGACTGGAACAAGCCTTACAAGAAGTCTGCCCGTGTGGTGGGTGATGTCATCGGTAAGTATCACCCGCATGGTGACAGTGCCGTCTACGACACCATCGTGCGTATGGCGCAGCATTTCTCGATGCGCCACGTGCTCGTCGACGGTCAGGGCAATTTCGGTTCCATCGACGGCGACAATGCCGCCGCGATGCGTTACACCGAGGTGCGCATGGCGCGGCTGGCCCATGAGCTGCTGGCCGACCTCGAGAAGGATACCGTCGATTGGGTCGACAACTACGACGGCACCGAACGTATTCCGGATGTGCTGCCCACCAAGGTGCCGAACCTGCTGATCAACGGCTCCTCGGGCATTGCCGTGGGCATGGCCACCAACATCCCGCCCCACAATATGTTCGAAATCATCAACGGCTGCCTGGCGCTGATCGATGATTACACGCTGACCGTCGATGATCTTATGGAGCACATTCCAGGGCCGGATTTCCCCACCGGGGCGATCATCAATGGCCGTGCCGGTATTCTCCAGGCCTATCGCACCGGGCGTGGCCGTATCTATGTTCGTGCCTGTCACACCATCGAGCACGATGACAAGTCGGGTCGCGACCATATCATCGTCAGCGAGCTTCCCTACCAGGTGAACAAGGCGCGCTTGATCGAGAAGATCGCCGAGCTGGTCAAGGAGAAGAAGATCGAGGGCATCGCCGAGCTGCGCGATGAGTCCGACAAGGACGGCCTGCGCGTGGTGATCGAGGTCAAGCGCGGCGAAAGCGGCGACGTGGTGGTCAACAACCTGTTTGCCCAGACCCAGTTGCAGACGGTATTCGGCATCAACATGGTGGCCATCGAGGATGGCCAGCCGCGCACCTTGAATCTCAAGGAAGTGCTCGAGGCGTTCATTCGCCATCGCCGTGAAGTGGTGACCCGACGGACCCTGTTCGAACTCAAGAAGGCCCGCGAGCGCGGCCACATTCTCGAGGGTCTGGCGGTCGCTATTTCCAACATCGACGAGGTGATCGAGCTGATCAAGGCCTCGCCGAATGCGGCCGAAGCCAAGCAACGACTGCTCGACAGGACCTGGCAGCCGGGGCAGGTCACGAACATGCTGGAGCGTGCCGGTGCCACCTCGTGCAAGCCAGAGGATCTCGAAGAGGGATTCGGGCTCGACCCGGTCGGTGGCGAATACCGCCTGTCACCGGCCCAGGCCCAGGCGATTCTCGAGCTTCGCTTGCACCGTCTTACCGGGCTCGAGACCGAGAAGTTGCTCGATGAGTACCTCTCGATTCTCGAGCGCATCGCCGAGTTGATGGAGATCCTCGCCTCTAGCGACCGGCTGCTCGAGGTGATCCGCGAGGAGCTGATCGCCGTGCGTGACCAGTTCGGCGACAAGCGTCGCACCGAGATTCAGGCCAGCCACCTCGACCTCTCCATGGAGGATCTGATCGCCGAGGAGGACATGGTGGTCACGGTGTCCCGTTCCGGCTACGCCAAGACCCAGCCGCTTTCCGATTATCAGGCCCAGCGCCGTGGTGGTCGCGGCAAGTCGGCGACGTCGATGAAGGATGAGGATGTCATCGAGCATCTGCTCGTGGCCTCGACCCACGACACCGTGCTGCTGTTCTCCAACCGCGGCAAGGTGTACTGGCTCAAGGTCTACGAGATGCCCAATGCCAGCCGTGGTTCCCGGGGCAAGCCGCTGGTCAATATGCTGCCGCTGGAAGAGGGCGAGGCGATCAATGCCATCCTGCCGGTGCGCGAGTATGACCCGGAAAGCTACATCTTCTTCGCCACCGCCAAGGGCACCGTCAAGCGCACCAGCCTTGAACAGTTCTCGCGGCCAAGAAGCGTTGGCCTGATTGCCATCGATCTTGAGGAGGGAGACCGCCTGGTGGGTGCTGCCATCACCTCCGGTTCCGACCACGCCATGCTGCTGTCTTCCAACGGCAAGGCGATCCGTTTCGAAGAGGGCAATGTGCGCGCCATGGGCCGTACCGCACGTGGCGTGCGTGGCATGCGCCTGCAGGGCGGCGCCGAAGTGATCAGCCTGATCATTCCGCAGAGCCAGTTGATCGATGCCAACGCGGATGTCGAAGCCGAGGTCGATGCGGGTGATGACTCAACGCCCGGTACCGAGAACGGCAACGGTGGGCAGATCTATATCCTCACCGCCAGCGAAAACGGTTATGGCAAGCGCTCGCGCCTCGAGGAGTTCCCGTTGCGTGGACGCGGTGGCCAGGGCGTGATCGCCATGCAGACCAGTGAGCGCAATGGGTCGCTGGTCGCCGCCATGCAGGTCTACACCACCGACGAGATGATGCTGATCACCGACCGCGGCACCCTGGTGCGCACGCGGGTCGAAGAGGTCTCGATTACGTCGCGAAATACCCAGGGCGTGATGCTGATCCGCCTGGGCAACGACGAGAAGCTGGTCAAGACCGTGCGCGTCGACGAGCCGGAGGAAACCGTTGAGGAAGTGGCGGCGACCGACGCCGAATCGGCAGAATCCGCAGAAACGGGGACAGACCCTCATATCGACACCGATTCGTCTGATGATAAGCCAGATGGAGGGGCGGATGAGTAAGAATGGAAATGGGGGTCTGTCCCCGATTCGCCAGAATGGAGGGGCGGATGAGTAAGAATGGAAATGGGGGTCTGTCCCCGATTCGCCACCATAACTTCTGCGCCGGCCCCGCTGCACTGCCCACGGCGGTGCTGGAACGCGCGCGAGACGAGCTGCTCGATTACCATGGCCTTGGGCTTTCAGTCATGGAGATGAGCCACCGCGCGGCTGAGTACGTGGCGATCGCCGAGAAGGCCGAGTCTGACTTGCGCGAGTTGCTGGCGATTCCAGCCAACTACAAGGTGCTGTTTACCCAGGGGGGCGCGACCCAGCAGTTCGCGGCGGTGCCTTTCAACCTGCTGGGCGCGGGCGGGCGCGCCAACTTCGTGACCACCGGCATCTGGTCCAACAAGGCCCTGGCCGAAGCTGATCATCTGTTTGGCGATTCCCGAGTGGCGGCCAGCAGCGAGGCCAACGGCCATGTGGCGGTGCCTCGCCCGCGTGACATCGTGCTGTCAGACGATGCCGCCTATCTGCATTACACCGCCAACGAGACCATTGGCGGGCTTGAGTTCGACTATATCCCGGACGCCCGCCGCCCCGATGGCAGCGATGTGCCGCTGGTATGCGACCTGTCCTCGTCGATTCTGTCCGGCCCGCTGGATGTCTCGAAGTTCGGTGTGATCTACGCCGGTGCACAGAAGAATATCGGCCCGGCGGGATTGGTTGTGGTGATTGTGCGCGACGACCTGCTCGACCGCGCCCGTGACGACATGCCGTCACTGTTCAGTTATCAGGCGCTCAGCGATGCGGGCTCGATGATCAATACGCCGGCTACCTACAGCTGGTATCTGGCGGGCCTGGTATTCGAATGGTTGAAGGATGACATCGGTGGGCTTGGCGCCATGGATATCATCAACCAGCGCAAGGCTGACAAGCTCTATGCGGCCATCGATGCCAGCGACTTCTATTCGAATCCGATCGCGCCGCTCAACCGCTCGCGCATGAACGTACCCTTCGTGCTGGCCGATTCACGGCTCGACAAGCGCTTCCTCGCGGAGTCCGAGGCGGCGGGGCTGCTGAACCTCAAGGGGCATCGCAGCGTCGGCGGCATGCGCGCAAGCCTCTATAATGCGGTGCCCGAAGCGGCGGTGAATGCGCTGGTCGATTTCATGGCGGATTTCGAGCAACGCAACGGTTGAGGGCTACGGGCCACGAGCTACGGGCTAAGCGGCGCAGGGGACAGGGTGTAGCGGACATCTTTTTCAGGGATGAAAAAGTTAGCGCCCAGGGAGGGGTCCACAGCGTGTCCGCTTAAGCCCTGTCGCCGACTAGCCGCGGGATGCGAGTTGCGGCCAAAGGCTTGGATTTATGACCATTTCAGGGGACAAGCATGAGTGACACCCCCAATGCACCTGTCGATCTGGATGCGCTGCGTCGGCGCATCGATGAACTCGACGGTGAGATACTTAAGCTCATCAACGAGCGGGCCGACTGCGCCCAGCGCGTTGCCCATGTCAAGCTTGCTGAAGACGCCGATGCGGTGTTCTATCGGCCAGAGCGTGAGGCCCAGGTGTTGCGCCGCATCATGGCGCTCAACCAGGGTCCGCTGGACAGCGAGGAAGTCGCCCGCCTGTTCCGTGAAATCATGTCGGCGTGCCTGGCGCTGGAGCAGCCTGTCAAGGTTGCCTACCTTGGGCCGGAGGGTACCTTTACCCAGCAGGCCGCGCTCAAGCACTTCGGTGAGAGTGCGGTGAGCCTACCCATGGCGGCGATCGACGAGGTGTTCCGTGAGGTCGAGGCGGGTGCCGTCAACTATGGCGTGGTGCCGGTCGAGAACTCCACCGAGGGCGTGGTCAACCACACCCTGGATTCGTTCATCGATTCATCGCTCGGCATCTGCGGCGAAGTGGTGCTACGCATTCATCATCACCTGTTGGTGGGGGAAACCACGCGTCGCGACAAGGTCTCGCGCATCTACTCCCACCCGCAATCGTTCGCGCAGTGCCGCAAGTGGCTCGATGCCCATTTCCCGCATGCCGAACGTGTGCCAGTGTCGTCCAACGCCGAGGCCGCGCGGCTGGTCAAGACCGAGTGGCATAGCGCCGCCATCGCCGGCGACATGGCCGCCAAGCTTTATGACCTGACGCGGCTGGCGGAGAAGATCGAGGATCGTCCGGACAATTCCACGCGCTTTTTGATCATCGGCCATCAGGACGTGCCGATGTGCGGAGAAGACAAGACCTCGATCATCGTGGCCATGCGCAACCAGCCGGGTGCGCTGCATGATCTTCTCGAGCCCTTCCACCGCCATCAGGTCGACATGACCCGCCTGGAAACACGACCCTCGCGTAGTGGTGTGTGGAATTACGTGTTCTTCATCGACTTCAAGGGACATCGTGACGAGCCCCGTGTGGCTGCACTGCTCGACGAAGTGCGGCTACGTGCCTCCGAACTCAAGGTGCTGGGCTCCTACCCCCAGGGGGTGCTCTAGGCATGTTGCGCCGAGCAACACACCCAGTGGCGGAGTCACGCATTCTGATCGTCGGGCTCGGCTTGATTGGTGGTTCGCTAGCGGCGGGGCTTCGGGCGGCAGGATATGTGGGCCCAATCGCGGGCTGCGACCCGGATCCCGACGAGATCGCCCTGGGTATCGAGATGGGCGTGATCGATGAAGGCGATACGCGACTCGAGGCGGTGATCGATTCGGCTTCGATGATTGTCCTGGCGGTGCCGGTGCTGGCGATGGAGTCGGTGATGGGGGAACTCTCGCCGCTGTTGCCACGTGCCACTGCTGATGTGGTGATCACCGATGTCGGCAGCACCAAGGCGGCCATTCGCGATGTCGCCCGAAAGGTGTTCGGCCGAGTGCCTGCCAACCTGGTGCTTGGCCATCCCATCGCTGGCTCCGAAAAAAGTGGCGTGGCGGCCGCCAATCCCGAGCTCTACGCGCGGCACAAGGTCATCATTACTCCCGAGCCGGACACCGATCCTGTGGCGATGGCCCGCGTGCGGGCGATCTGGCAGGCGTGCGACGCCGACGTTCTGGAGATGGATGTGGCGCGCCATGACGAAGTGCTTGCGCGCACCAGTCACCTGCCGCACCTGCTGGCCTTTTCGCTTGTCGATACCCTGGCCCGACAGGACGAGCGCCTGGAGATCTTTCGCTATGCGGCGGGTGGCTTTCGTGACTTCACCCGGATTGCCGGCAGCGACCCGGTGATGTGGCGCGATATCTTCGTTGCCAATCGTGACGCGGTGCTGGCCTCGCTCGATGACTTCGAGAACGGCGTCGCCCGGCTCCGCCAGGCGGTGGAGAGTGGCGACGCCGATGCCATGCTGGCGATCTTCTCGCGTGCCAGTCACGCGCGGCACTATTTTGAATCCCTGCTCAACCAGACCAGTTATCAGGCGGAATACCACATGCAACAACACGGCAAGCTGCGCTACCGGGTCACCCCCGGTGGTGGTGTGAACGGCCGCATTCGCGTGCCGGGTGACAAGTCGATCTCCCACCGTTCGATCATGCTCGGCGCGCTTGCCGAAGGCGTGACCGAGGTGAAGGGCTTTCTCGAAGGCGAGGATAGCCTGGCGACCCTGCAGGCGTTTCGCGAGATGGGTGTTGCCATCGAGGGGCCGCACCAGGGGCGGGTCACCATCCACGGTGTCGGCATGCACGGACTGAAAGCGCCGTCCGGCCCGCTTTACGTCGGCAATGCCGGTACCGCCATGCGCCTGTTCTCGGGGCTTCTTGCAGGGCAGGCCTTCGATACCGAACTCACCGGCGATACCTCGCTGACCAAGCGGCCCATGGGGCGGGTCGCCGACCCGTTGCGTACCATGGGCGCCGAGATCGAGACCGCCGAGGGCGGCAGGCCGCCGCTCAGGATCAAGGGTGACCGCGCGCTGACCGGCATCACCTATGACATGCCGATGGCCAGTGCCCAGGTGAAATCCTGCCTGTTGCTGGCTGGTTTGTACGCCAAGGGCGAAACCCGCGTGCGTGAGCCGGCGCCAACCCGCGACCACACCGAGCGCATGCTGACGGGCTTTGGCTATGACGTTCAGCGCGACGGCGATACCTGCTGGCTGACGGGTGGTGGCAAGCTGACCGCCGCCCCCATCGATGTACCCTCGGATATCTCGTCCGCCACGTTTTTCCTCGTCGCAGCGGCCATTACGCCGGGTTCCGACCTGGTGCTGGAGCATGTCGGCATCAATCCCACCCGTGTCGGTGTGATCAACATTCTCAAGCTGATGGGGGCCGACCTCACACTCTCCAACGAACACGAGGTGGGGGGGGAGCCGGTTGCCGATCTGCATATTCGCTATACGCCGCTCAAGGGCATCGACATTCCGGTGGATCAGGTGCCGCTGGCCATCGACGAGTTTCCGGCGCTGTTCGTTGCCGCCGCCAATGCTGAGGGAACAACGCGGCTTCGTGGTGCGGAGGAGCTTCGCGTCAAGGAGTCCGACCGCCTGCAGGCCATGGCCGATGGTCTCGGTGAGCTCGGTGTCGAGAACACCCTGTTCGAAGATGGCATCGACATCGTCGGGCGTCGCCCGGGCGAGGCCGCTGAGGGCCCGAGCTACGGTGGCGGACATATCGATAGCCTCGGTGATCACCGCATTGCCATGGCGTTTGCCATCGCCGCACTCAGGGCCAGTGGCGAGATCGTCATCGACGACTGCGCCAATGTCGCCACGTCTTTCCCCGGCTTTATCGACCTAGCCCGCAAGGTCGGGTTGTCGCTTGCCGAGGAGGCGGAAGACGGCGACGGGGAGGGCGCATGAGCGAGGTCGCGACGGCCCCGGTGATGACCATCGATGGCCCCGGTGGTGCGGGCAAGGGCACCATCAGCCGCCTGATCGCCGAACGTCTGGGCTGGCATCTGCTCGATAGCGGGGCGCTCTATCGCCTGACGGCCTTGGCCGCCGGCAAGCATGACGTGGCGCTTGATGATGAAGCGGCCCTGGCGGAAGTGGCGGCGAATCTCGACGTGGTGTTCCTCGCCGAGGGTGGCGCCACCACGGTGCTGCTCGAGGGCAGCGATGCGACGACGGCGATTCGCACTGAGCAAGTCGGCGATGCGGCGTCTCGGGTGGCCGCCTTGCCGGCGGTTCGTCAGGCGCTGTTACAGCGTCAGCGCGACTTCCAGAACCCCCCGGGGCTGGTGGCCGATGGTCGTGACATGGGTACGGTAGTGTTCATTGATGCGCCGCTGAAGATATTCCTCACCGCCAGTGCCCAGGAGCGTGCCCATCGACGCCATCTGCAGTTGCGGGAAGCCGGGGTGGATGCTAGTCTATCGAGTCTTTTAAAGGAGATTCAGGCGCGCGATGCACGCGATATGCAGCGCAGCGTGGCCCCGCTCAAGCCGGCAGACGATGCCATCACGCTTGACACCACGCGCCTGACGATACCGGAAGTGGTGAATCGTCTGACGGAATTGCTGGCCGAGCGTGGTCTGACTTCCGTCATTTGAAACTCCCTTGCGGCGCCCTCGGCAGTATGTCATGACGTGGTTTGGCACCTTATGGAAGTAAGGTTTAGGAATAAGGTTTAGGAAATTGCCGTGAGCCGAACCAGGTCGAACCAGCGCCAACATCTCCGGGGGTTTGGTAAATAAGGCCCGCACTCGCTGGTGGTGCGGAGGAAGCGGCGACAGCTGCACTTGACTATGATCACGTAGGAACACCATGAGCGAAAGCTTTGCTGAACTGTTTGAACAATCCCTCCAGGACATCAACATGGAGCCCGGCGCCATCGTCGTGGCCCAGGTTGTCGACATCGAAGGTGACTGGGTCACCGTCAATGCCGGGTTGAAGTCCGAAGGTCAGATCCCCTCGGCACAGTTCCGTGACGATAACGGTGAACTGACCATCGCCATCGGCGACGAAGTGCATGTTGCCCTGGAAGCCGTCGAAGACGGTTTCGGCGAGACCCGTCTCTCCCGCGAGAAGGCCAAGCGTGCCGAGGCGTGGAAGATTCTGGAAGCAGCATTCGAGAAGGATGAGATCGTCAAGGGTGTGATCAACGGTAAGGTCAAGGGCGGCTTCACCGTCGATGTCGACTCCATCCGTGCCTTCCTGCCCGGTTCCCTGGTCGATGTGCGCCCGGTTCGTGATACCGCGCACCTCGAGAACAAGGAACTCGACTTTAAGGTCATCAAGCTCGATCCCAAGCGCAACAACGTGGTGGTGTCCCGCCGCGCCGTGCTCGAGGCCGAGAACAGTGCCGAGCGCGAAGCGCTGCTGGCGACCCTGCAGGAAGGCCAGCAGATCATCGGTATCGTCAAGAACCTCACCGACTACGGCGCCTTCGTCGACCTCGGTGGCGTAGACGGCCTGCTGCACATCACCGACATGGCCTGGAAGCGTATCAAGCACCCGAGCGAGATCGTCGCCGTGGGTGACGAGATCAACGTCAAGGTCCTCAAGTTCGACCGTGAGCGTAACCGTGTTTCACTCGGTCTGAAGCAGCTGGGCGAGGATCCGTGGGTCAATATCAAGGATCGTTACCCGGAAGGCACCAAAGTGCATGCCACCGTCACCAATCTCACCGATTACGGCTGCTTCGCCGAGTTGGAAGAGGGTGTCGAGGGTCTGGTTCACGTCTCCGAAATGGACTGGACCAACAAGAACATCCATCCGTCCAAGGTCGTTCAGGTCGGTGACGACGTGGACGTCATGGTGCTGGATATCGACGAAGAGCGTCGTCGTATCTCCCTGGGTATCAAGCAGTGCACCGCCAACCCGTGGGAAACCTTCAGCGGCCAGTACAACAAGGGCGACCGTGTTGCCGGTACCATCAAGTCGATCACCGACTTCGGTATCTTCATCGGCCTGGAAGGCGGAATCGATGGTCTGGTCCATCTTTCCGACATCTCCTGGACCGAGACTGGCGAAGAGGCCGTGCGTTCCTTCAAGAAGGGCGACGAGGCGGAAGCCGTCATCCTGTCCATCGATCCGGAGCGTGAGCGTATCTCGCTGGGTATCAAGCAGCTTGATACTGACCCCGTCGCCGAGTTCCTGGCCGTCAACGACAAGGGCGCCATCGTGACTGGTCGTGTGGTCGAAGTCGATGCCAAGCAGGCTCAGGTAGAGCTGGCAACCGACGTGGTGGCCGTGCTCAAGGCCTCCGAGATCAGTGCTGACCGTATCGAAGACGCGCGCAACGTGCTCAACGAAGGTGACAGCGTCGAGGCCCGTATCATCGGTGTCGACCGCAAGAATCGTCAGATCAACCTCTCCGTCAAGGCCAAGGATCAGGATGACACCCGTCAGAACCTGAAGAAGCTGCGCGAAGAGAGCTCCGAAGTGGGTGGGCCTACCACCATCGGTGACCTGATCAAGCAGCAGATGGGCCAGGACTGATCGGATTTACCGCTTAGCGGCATCTTGATCGTTCGAAAGCCGCCACCCCTCAGGGGTGGCGGCTTTTTCATGGTCACAGGATTTATCCACTTTGTGCGGCGCGTAGACTGTTCAAATACCAGGCCGAGAGCTTTTTTTGGGTTCTTCAAAGATGTTGAGGGTGCATTTCGCAATTTTGGTACACAGAGGGATTGGGCGATTGCTGAGGCTTTAGTAGACTTGATAATACTGAATGAGTTGCGAGTTTGGCAGACTTTGGCCACAATGTTGCCATCAACAGGAAGTCACACCATAATACCTGTCGAATTAGTTCTCTTAGCGTCAACAACTGCCATCCAAAAGGAAACGTCAATGTCCCTTCTTAGCGAATACATGCAGATGGAGCAGCAGCTCAAGCAGCTCCAGGCCAATCTCGATAAACTGCAGAACGACAAGCGACTTCAAGCCGAACTCGAATTCAAGGGTAAGCTCGAAGGCTTGATGCAGGAATATGGCAAGAGTGCAGCCGAGGTCATTGCGCTGCTCGACCCGAAGCCGGCTTCTGCCGGTGCCGCACCTAAGGCTACAGCGGCCGCAGGTGGACGGCGTAAGCGTAAGCTGAAGATCTATAAGAACCCGAATACCGGCGAGGTAGTCGAGACTCGTGGTGGCAACCAGAAGACCCTGAAAGCCTGGAAGGACGAGCATGGCAATGACACCGTCGAGTCCTGGCTGGTTCGCGTAGAAGAGTAATCCAGGCGGCTTCGATGCATGCCCCGACAAGCCCTGTGCAACAGTGAGGGCTTGTCCATGGATGATGAAGGCGGCACCCTCGGGTGCCGCCTTGACGTGAAAGGCTTCAGCATCTTGCGTGTTGATGACTTGCCAGTTGCAATCAAACCCATATCCAGAGCATGCAGACTCGGCTAGCGTCGGTGGCTCAGGTGCGGTCGTGCAGGCTACCCATGTTGTGCCAGCAATGGAAACTGCAGTTCCAGCCCTGTGGCCTGCTGCAATATTCTCAATGGTTCACCGTTGTAGAATTCCGACTTGGCCGGCAACGCTTCACCAAACACCTTGCCAATGGTGGGGCTGAGTTCGGCAAGACTCTCGATTTTCACGCAGGCACAGCGCTGCGAGGGGAGATCGACCAGGCGCAATGCGGGCGGCAATGCCAGGGCTCGCGGATCCATTCCGCTGATCATGACGCCGACATCGGTGCGAGGCATCTCTCGGCTGAACACTGTCTCGCTCAACAGCACCATGGGTATTGAGCCATTCAGGCGATTGGCGAGAAGTTGACCCTCGGTGAGTTGTTTCCAGTCTTCGGGGGGAGGAAGGTTGTTGATTTCTTCATAGCGTCTGGCTACCAGTACCGTTGCCATGGGGATATGTCGAATCTCGAGTTGCAGTTTCTTTTCGATGCAGGCAGCGCTGCGCCGGATCTCGAGCTGATGGTTCTGGCGATAGGCGCGCGGGGTGAGCATAAAGTTGCGTTGAAAGGCGCGACTGAACGATGAGTGATTACGATAGCCACACTGTGCGGCGATTTCCTTTATGCCAAGAGGAGTATGAACCAGTAGCCTGGTGGCCTTCTCCAGCCGCAGTCGGTCTCGATAAGCACTTGGTGATATACCGAAGCACTGGCGGAATCGTCGACGAGTCTGGGAAGCCGAGTAACCTAGGTGCTGGGCAAGATCCTCGATAGTACTCTGGCCCTGTAGGGTATCCTGCAGCCAGATTTCCGCCCGCATCATCTCGTTGAACATGGTCAGGCTCCTCCCGTGCGTAATGTTGTTGAAGCTTTAGGCAATTGTCTTCCTTGTCACCTAGGTTGTGCCCGGAACCTTTTACTTGTGCGTGTCCGGATGGATGTTTCGATCTGGCGATTGGTTGCTGACTCAGCCTCTGAGGAAAGGCCGGCGGATGGTCCGGGTGGCGTAACGGGGTGCAGATTGCTTCCGCTGGCAACATGTTCTGGCCAGGCTCGATGCGGAAATGCTTCGCCGTCGAGGTTGATGGCGGTATAATTGAATGCTCTTTAGTGGGCGCAAGTGCGTCACCCCATCTCCATTATGTATGCTGGGATGGCTGCGCACAGTAAACAACTGGAAACGAATGAAACAGCAAACCAATCGAAAGCCGATGGATGAGCGCGAAAAACTTCGCAAGTTCCGAGAGCTTGATGACGCCTTTGCCGATGCCTTGCGTGAGCTCGATGACCCCAATAGTCAACTGGATATCCCGACCGGACCGCCGGTGAGATCTCTGGAAGAGCAGGAACGCAACCGAGAAGCCGCCGCCCAGCAGGCCTTTGAATCGCGTCTGCATACACTGATGCAGGAGTATGGGCAGCCTGCCGAGAACGTTTGCCAACTCTTGCAGACACTCAAGTCATTGGCCCGTATTGCCTGAGGGCTTCGCCGCGGATACTTGTCGTGTTGCGTTTTATACCGTTATCTTGATTATCTCTCCCTGTGATCGCTCGTGATGCGTCATGCCGCGCCGGTATCGATTTCCAATGCGCTGATCAGCGTCAGCGCTTGATCCCGGTGGTCACCGCAAAGCGTGGCATCAAATTCGAAACGTGCGCACACTTCCGGGCGGCTTGGATCGCCAAATAGCTTGCACAAGTTGTGCTCATCGAGTTGCACGCACCGAGCTCCTGCCGGCTTGCCATGGGGCATGCCGGGAATCGGCGAACTGATCGAAGGGGCGATGCAACAGGCGCCGCATCCCGGGCGGCACCCAGCGTGGATATCGTCGCTCATCTCACTTCCGCAATGGCCCCCTTGTCGATATCTTCGAAGGTTTGGCGCGGCCCGCGTACCTCCATGCTCCACGCCCCGCGATCTCGTGGGTCTGCAACGAGAGCCGCCACTGTGGATGAGCCGGGGTGCGGTCCGGCGGCAGGTATTCTACTGGACCCGAATGGTTGGTGCGAATGATGCTGGTGAGTCGTGAGTCGTGAGTCGTGAGTCGTGAGCGTTGCGGGGTGTTCGGCGGGCGGCGCTGGTGCTGTTATACTGTCGCTCCTTTCCTCCTGCGCCCCGCGCGCCATCGTCCTGACAACGGTGAATCTCCATGAAAGCCCCGGAACTGCTGTCGCCCGCCGGCACATTCAAGAACATGCGTTACGCCTTCGCCTATGGCGCGGATGCGGTCTATGCAGGCCAACCGCGTTATTCGTTGCGTGTGCGCAATAATGATTTCAAGATCGACAATCTTCATCGTGGCATTGCCTACGCACACGAGCGCGGCAAGCAATTCTACGTGGCCTCGAATATCGCGCCGCACAACAGCAAGCTCAAGACCTATCTGCGCGACATGGAGCCGGTCATCGAGGCTGGCCCGGATGCCTTGATCATGTCCGATCCGGGGCTGATCATGATGATTCGTGAGCGCTGGCCTGAGCAGGTCATCCACCTCTCGGTGCAGTCCAATGTGGTCAATTACGCCGCGGCGCGGTTCTGGCAGCAGCAGGGCATCAGCCGCATCATCCTGTCGCGTGAGTTGTCGCTTGCCGAGATCGGCGAGATCCGCGCCGAGTGTCCCGACCTCGAGATCGAGACTTTCGTGCATGGCGCGCTTTGCATCGCCTATTCCGGGCGCTGCCTGCTTTCCGGTTACTTCAACCACCGCGACCCCAACCAGGGCACCTGCACCAACGCCTGCCGCTGGAAATACAACACCGTGGCCGCCGCCCATGACGAAACCGGTGACCTGGTGCCGGCCAATTCGGCGCGTGCGCATGCCGCCAGTGGGGTGTGGACGCCGGACCAGGGTGCCCAGCAAGCGGGCTTGATCGCCTCCGGTGGCGGCAGTGCCGAGATCAGTGAGCCCAGCACCGCTACCGCCGGTGGTGTGGAAGGCCAGGATGAACTCTCCGCATTGATCGAGGATCGCACGCGCCCCGGCGAAATGATGCCGGTGTTCGAGGACGAGCATGGTACCTACATCATGAACTCCAAGGACCTGCGTGCCGTTCAGCATGTGCCGACGCTTGCCGAGATGGGCGTCTCTTCGTTGAAGATCGAGGGGCGCACCAAGTCGCACTATTATGTCGCGCGCACCGCGCAGGTCTATCGCCGAGCGATCGACGATGCCGTGGCCGGGCGGCCTTTCGACATGCGCCTGATGGACGAGCTCGACAATCTCGCCAACCGCGGTTACACCGAAGGCTTCTATCGCCGCCACGTGCATGATGAATACCAGAATTACCAGCAGGGTAACTCCGTGGGTGTTCACCAGCAGTTCGTCGGCGAGGTGATCGGCTACCACCCGGATCGTGGCGTACTCGAGGTAGACGTCAAGAATCGCTTCGAGGTCGGTGATGGCATGGAGCTGATGCTGCCGGGTGGTAATCGCCGGTTCACCCTCGAGCATATCGAGAACAAGCGAGGCGAGTCGGTGGGGGCCGCACCTGGCTCAGGCCATGTGGTGAGAATCCCTGTACCAGGCGATGCCATTGCGCCAGAGCGCATCGAGTTTGCCTTGTTGATGCGTGACCTCAAAGGCTGAGACGCTCGATGGCATATGTACTGGTCATGGGCGGTTTGGCCCTATCCGTATTCTTCACATTTGGTTGGATGCTGCTACGCACAAGCCAGTGGCTGTGGCAGCGTCGCCCAGGTAGTTCGAAGAAAGCGGATGGAACTCGCAAGCCGGCGGCCAAGGTCCAGCCCAGGCCGCGAACGCCACCGCAGCGCAAGGCGGCGGCGCGCTCCCGGGATTCCACCAAGGCGGCCGGCAAGCCCGCGGCTGCTACAGTGAAGGCCAGCGGCGAGCCCTGGGGGCTTACACGCTGGCTATCCAGGCGTCGGTCGGCGCTACCGCTGTCGTTTCTGGCAACATTGCTGTATGGCCTGGCCAGGCTCGCGGAATTCGGCATCACCCAGCGATCCCATGACGCGCCAGCCCCGTACCACGCGCTGGTGGCGGTTCTCGGCTGGATTGCCGCTGTACTGCTGGCGGTAGCCCTGGTCAATCTGTTGGCGAGGTGGCGTTGTCGACCACGCTAGCGTCTTGCCCAACAGGATGGCCCGTGCGCTGTGCCACGCGTTTCGTCAGCGGCTAGCTCGTTCAAGGATAGTTCGTTTATGGGATAGCTCGTTCACGGAAAGCCAATCACTACAGGACGTCACATGGCAACGATAGAACATAGCGCCATCCTCAACGCTCCGCCCGAGCGTGTGTTCGCGCTGCTCGAGCGGGTCGAGGATTTCGTCGACTATTCGGATCTTATCCACGCCATTGAGCCGCTTGGCGAGGATCGCTATCGCTGGCACGTGCATGCCGTGGGTCGCGACTGGAGTTTCGACGTTGAGATCACCGAGTCGCGCGCCCCGGAGGTGCTGGCATGGGAATCGCTGAATGGGGTAGAGAACCGGGGCTGCTACCGGTTGACCCCAGTGGCCGAAGGCACTCGAGTGGCGCTTACGCTAACCTATGCATTGGGCAACAAGTTCGTCGAAAAGGCCGTGAACAAGGCCGCCAGTCCATTGGTGGGAAAGGTCAGTCGGCAGATCCTCGAACGCGTGGAAGCGCGTCTTTGACGGTACTCGGTGAAGGAGCACGCGCTATCAGGCAGGTCGAATGGATCGGAAAATTCTATTAGCGGCCTATCTGTCCAGGCGTATGACTGGGCTCTATCATGGGGAGGTGGGTGCCACCGGCACCTGTCGAGGATTTCACCATGATCATGGGCCTGTTGTTGTGCCTTGCGGTGCTCGCCGTGCAGCTTGTCGTCCTGCATTACATTGATCTGCGCGTGGCTACCATGGTTCCTCTCGAGGAGCCGGCCAGCGTGCTTTCCCAGGATGAGCTGGCCGATGACAGGCTCGGTGTCTGAGCGAGGCACGCGCCTGCACTGGAACCTTGCGGAGCTGATGACGCCGGCCGTCAGGCGTCGTCGCTGTCATGGGACGTGGCGACGCCACCACGGCCGCTGCGCTTGACGCGGTACATGCTGTGATCTGCGGCATCGATCATATCGCGCGGCGTGGCGAAGTTACCCTCGCGCAGGCTGGCGATGCCAATCGAGACCGAGACATATAGCGGCTTGCCATCGGCATGGGCCATCGGTTGCCCGCCAAGGCGTTCGGTCAAGCGTGCGGCCATGATGGTGGCCCCGGTGGTGTGCTCATCGGGCAGGATCACTAGAAATTCCTCTCCACCATAGCGACCGGCCAGGTCACCCTCGCGAATCGATTCCTGCAGGGTGGTCGCGAAGTTTTCCAGTACCTGATCACCGAGCTGGTGACCATGGGTGTCGTTGAGTCGCTTGAAATGATCGAGGTCGATGAACACCAACGACAGGTCACGCGCCTGGTCCTGGCAGAGAGTGAAGCGCTCCTGAAGCTGTTCTTCGAGCCACGCGCGGTTGGCAAGCCCGGTGAGCGCGTCGATGCGGCTGCGTCGCTCGAGTTCCGATTGACGCTGGCGTAGCGATTCGAGCTCCGCCTGATGAGCGTCGAGGCGTGCCGCCAGCATCAGGGTCTGACGGAAGAGGTGTTGTTGCGCCTCGGCCAGCAGCGTCTGGTTGTCGAACTGCGGTGGCGATGTGATCTCCAGCAGCTCGGCCATGCTTGGCAGTTGCTGTTTAACCTCGTCGAGAACACCGGCCAGCGGCAAGGTATCGGGTTGCTCGAGGCGCTCCAGGCGCTTGAGCAGATGGACGAAGGCGCGAGTGGGGTTGTCTGACAACCACGCATCGGCCACCGGCCCCGACAGGCGCAGGCACAGCATGTCGATGCGCGCCACCTCGAACTCGCCGTGGCTATCGGCGATGCCCCGCGCCAGGTGCATCGGCATGCCCCAACTGGCGGCAAGCCACGCCCCGATGCTGGCATGGTCACACCCGTATGCCTGGTATTCGTGACGCGCAAGCCGGTCATGCTCGCCGCACAGCTCGTCCAGCGGGTCATCGGCATGTTGGCACAAGTCGTGATACAGCTGCTGATCCAGCGACTGCACGGCTAGTACGCCGATATCCTGGAGCAGCGCCACGGTGAACAGCACGCCGGCCTTGTCGGGGCAGAGGTGCTGGGCGAGATGACGTGCGGTGAGGGCGGCGACGATGGCGCGTTGCCACAAGCGATCGAGGCACTGGTCGGAAACCGCGCTGCTGACGCGGGCCAGGCCGAAGCTCATCACCGCGGCGAGGGTGGCATCCAGGCCAATTCGCGACACGGCTTCCTGGCAGGTGTGCACCTCGGAGCGGTGGCGGCTGTAGAACACGCTGTTGGCCAATGACAACAGCCGCAGGGTGAGTGCCGGGTCTTCCTCGATGGCGCGAGCGTAGTCGAACAGGCTCGCCTCGCTGAATCGGGCGACCATCAACACGCGCGCCACCGCGGCAGGCAGTGAGGGTAGCGTCTGGCAGTCAGCAAGCTGTTTGCGCAGACCCTCGGGAAGGGGGGGGAGGTCGGCGGATGAGCGTGTGTCGCGTTGGGAGATCATGTCTGGCCGAATCCCTGCTGGATGTGCCGGTCAGGTGCGGCGACACGAAGGCACCTTGACCAGCGAGAGGTTCATATTCTGTTACTTTTTTTAACCGGATGGCGATCAAGGGTCAAGGCAAATTAGCCAGTTGATTGGTGTCAGATCATGATTTACGCAACGATGTGTTGAGATGATCGACCACTTCTGCCCAGTCGGCATCCTCTTCGAGGGCTTCGCGGAGGAATTCCGCCTGGCCCTCGTTCCAGCAGTCGGCGTCCGGAAGGGCTATCTCATCGGATAGCGGGGCATGGCGGTCGATGAAGCGCTTGATGGAAGCCGGGTCAGAGGCAAGTCCCAATTGTTCGAAGAGTTCGGTGAATGGGTGGTCGGGGTGTTCCATGATGGCTCTCCTGGCGAATGGCACGAATCAACGTCGAGACTCATCACAATAGCGCCTAGTCACAGCGTTTGCCGAGGCCGCGTCAACGCTTGCGGGCCTGTTCCGCCAACGGCCTTCAGCGTTCTCCCGAAAGCGACGTCAGGAAGCGTTGACGCTGCTCCTGCTCACTCAGTGGCTGGGCCAGCAGGTGGATGAGCTTGGTCAGCGCGGCTTCCGGCGTCATGTCATCGCCCGACAACACGCCAGCATCCACCAGGCCCTGGCCAGCGGCATAGTGGCCAAGGGTGATGCCCCCATGGGGGCACTGGCTGATGGCAGCCAGGAGCTTGCCCTCGCCACTGGCGCGCGCCAAGGTTTCCAGCAATGCCGGATCATCCGGCGAGTTACCACCGCCCCATACCTCGAGCAACGCGCCACGCAGATGCGGGTCGGAGAGCCACGCGGCGACTTGGCGCGCCGAGATGCCCGGCCACAGGGCGATGCGGGCAACCCCGCCATCGGCGAGCGAGGTGTAATCCGGTAGTTCGAAGCGTGGCGCGCCGCGCTGTTGGTGTGCCAGCCCACGGGTCGGGTAGAGCACGGCATCTTCGTCTACCCGCTCACCAAGCAAGGGATAATTGGGACTTTCAAAGGCGCTGTTCTTGCGAGTGTGCCACTTGCGAGCGCGCACGCCGCGCAGCAGCCTTCCGCCAAAGGCAATCGCGACTTCCTTGAGTGACGGGTTGGCGGCGAAGCGCAAGGCCAGTTCGACATTCGCAAGCGCGTCGCTGCCTTCGGCTTCCAGCGGTTGCATGGCGCCGGTCAGCACCACGGGGCGGTCCACCCCCTGCAGCTGGTAGGCCAGGCTTGCGGCGCTCCAGGCGAGGGTGTCGGTGCCGTGCAGCACCACCACACCGGCGTGATCAGGCAAGCGATCGGCGATTTCCCGTCCCAGACGCTGCCAGTCCAGCGGTGTGGCGGCACTGGAATCGATGGGTGTGGTAACGCTGATCAGCCGGTAGGGCGGCAGGCTGGCTTGCCGGCTTGGGGGCAGCGTTGTCAGAGCGCGCTCGAGGCGTACGCCGATGTCGCCGCCGGGACTCAGGCCACGGGTTGTCTGCAACATGCCAAGCGTGCCGCCCGTGTAGAGCACCAGCAGTGGGCGGTCTGTGGAATTCAAGGGAGGCATGGGCACTCCTGGCGAGCTTGTCAGCGTGTGACCAGTTGTCCGGCGTCATCGATCTCCAGGCGCAGATTGCGCCCGGCGAGGCAGGCGAACAACGCTGCCGTTAGCGTAATCAGCAGCAGCGCCACTGTCACCATGCCAAGGCCCACTTCGAACTGCAGCATTACGCCAATGCCGAGTGGTCCCATCGCCGCAATGGTATAGCCGCCGCCCTGGGCGAGGCCCGACAGCTTTCCGGCGAGTCTGGAATTACCGGTGCGCAGTACGATCAGCGTCAATGCCAGGCTGAACCCGCCGCCCTGACCAAGGCCCAGCAGCACGATGCCAAGCCAGCGCAGGGCTAGTGGCCCCTGCAGCAGCAACCAGAAACCCGAGGCGATCAGGCCGAGCACGATAAGCAAGGCGGGCCGCTGATCACGACCGAGCCGGGCAAGCCAGGGTGCGGAAAGCGCGGATATCAGCTGAACCATCACCGATGCGCCCATCATCCAGCCGGCCTGGGCCTCGCTGTAGCCGCGTTCGATCAACAGTGTCGGCAACCAGCCGAAGACGATGTAGGCAAGCGACGACTGAGAACCCATGAACAGCATGACCTGCCAGGCCAGTGGCTGGCTGAGCAGGTCACGCATCGAGCCAGCGGCGCCCGGAAGCTGGGCTGGCGTCTGGCGGCTTGGCATGAGGATGATCCACATCGCCAGGGCAAGCGCCGCCAGCGCCGACCAGCTGGCGAGACTTGCCTGCCAGCTGCCCAGCCAATTGGCCAGTGGAATGCTCAGGCCGGCACCCAGAGCGCCACCCAGGCACAGCGCCATGGTGTAGACGCCGGTCATCAAGTCCGCTGATCGTGGTAGTTCACGCTTGACCAGCGCCGGCAGCAGGGTGCCGGCCACACCGATCGCGGCACCGACCATCAGGGTGCCAAGAAAAAGCGCCTGGGTGGCGGCAAGACTGCGCACGAGCAAGCCGCCGCCCAGCAACAGCAGGGCGGCGGACAGAGTGCGCTCTGGCCCTATCCGGCGGGAAAGCCAGGGCGCCAGGGGCGCGAACAGGCCAAGACATAGCACCGGCAGGGTGGTCAGCGCGCCAATGGACAACGCCGACAGGCCAGTCTCCTGCTGAATGCGGGTGAGCAACGGTGCCAAGGAAGAGAGTGCCGGGCGCAGGTTCAACCCCACCAGCACCATCAGTGCAATGAACACCAGCATGGTGCGACGCTCGGACGCCGTTGTCCTGGACGACATTACCTCAGCACTCCCTTGCTCATGACTCACCACCCACCAATCAACACGCGTCCTAACCCTGCGGCGCGACGGCGACGGAGACAGGGCTAGGCGAGGGCGCTGTGAATACCTCCCTGTACGCTACTTTTGCCATCCCTGGCAAAAGACCCTCGCTTCACCCTGTCCCCTGCGCCGCTCACGCTTCACGACTCACGACTCACGACTCACGCCTGGCGGCTGCCCTGGCTGCGCCGGCTGCGGCGACGCGGTGCACGCGTATCATCGGCGCCGCGCTGTGAGTTGCCGCCACTGGTGTTGCGGCCCTGGCCGCCACCACCGCCATTGCGGCCACGACCACCGCCACGGCGGCCGTTCTCGATGGGTTCCGGCTTGGCGTTGGGGTCGGGCTCGAAGCCCGGCTCGATGCGTTTTTCGAGATCGCGCTTGATCAACCGCTCGATGCCCTTGAGCAGGCCATGTTCATCGACGCAGACCAGAGACACGGCCTGGCCTTCGCTGCCGGCACGCCCGGTGCGCCCGATACGGTGGACATAATCTTCCGCGACGTTGGGCAGTTCGAAGTTGACCACATGGGGCAGTTCGTTGATGTCGAGGCCACGCGCCGCGATATCGGTCGCCACCAGTACCTGCAGGTCACCGGTCTTGAATGCCGAAAGAGCGCGAGTACGCGCCGATTGGCTCTTGTTGCCATGGATCGCCATGGACGGAATGTCCTGCTTGGACAGTTGCTCCGCCAGGCGGTTGGCGCCGTGTTTGGTGCGAGTGAAGACCAGTACCTGATGCCAGCCGTGGCGGCTGATCAGGTGTGCCAGCAAGTCGCGTTTCTTCTCGCGATCAACACGGTAGATGGCCTGGTCGACGGTCTCGGCGGTGGTGTTGCGACGCGCCACTTCGATCATGGCCGGGTTGTCGAGCAGCTTGTTGGCAAGTGCCTGGATCTCGTTGGAGAAGGTCGCCGAGAACAGCAGGTTCTGCCGCTTTTCGGGCAACACGCGCAGGATCTTCTTGATGTCATGGATGAAACCCATGTCGAGCATGCGGTCGGCTTCGTCCAGCACCAGAATCTCGACCTTCGAGAGATCGACATGCTTCTGCTGGTGCAGGTCGAGTAGCCGCCCGGGGGTGGCCACCAGAACGTCAAGACCCGAGCGCAGCGCATCCACCTGGGGCTGCTGGCCAACGCCGCCGAAGATCACGTGGGACTTCAGAGTCAGGTGCTTGCCGTAATCGGACACGCTTTCGCCGACCTGGGCGGCAAGCTCGCGGGTGGGAGTGAGCACCAGGGCGCGTACCTGGCGCTTGCCCGGACGTTGACCCTTGGCCAGTCGTTGCAGCATCGGCAATGTGAAGCCGGCGGTCTTGCCGGTACCGGTCTGGGCGCTGGCCAGCAGATCACCACCGTTGAGAACGGCGGGAATGGCCTGGCGCTGGATCGGGGTCGGGATGGTATAGCCTTGTGCCTCGACGGCACGGAGCAGTTCGGCACGCAGGCCGAGTTCGGAAAAGGTCATGCGGTCTCCGCAGAGTCGCCACGGCCGCGCCATACGGTGCGATGGCCAGTCCCGGGCCGTGGCGTGAAAATTCGGGTATCAGGGCGCGGCAGGAGGGACTCGCTGAAGTGCCGCGGAGGGTATTATGCCAGATTGATCGCCGCAGCGCAGCAGATTGCTGCAATGCCATCTTCCGCGACAGTCGATGGTGTTTCATGTTCCACCGCGCGCGGAAGGATCCGCACGTCATCGTAGGCGCTGGATGGTGTCGGCGAGTTGGTCGGCGACGCGATCCCAGCCCGTGCCCAGGGCCCGCACGAGTGCCGGGTAGCCGTCGGCTTCAAGCTCGACAGCGACCTCGAAGCGCTCCAGGTCCAGCAGTACGCCATCGGCATCACGCAACTGCCATTGTCCGCCGACAATCGCCAGACCGTCATGGCGACCCTGGAAGCGGTCCACCTCGAGCCGCAGGCTCATGCCGGGGTCGCGGCTACCGCCTTCATCGAGCATGACACGTGTGTCGGGCAGGCGGGTGGTGAGTCGGGCACGAAGCCCGCGTTCAAGTTGCCGCCCCAGTGCCTCGGCCCATTGGTGACCACGTGCCTCGACCAGGGTGATGTCGTCTAGTTGCATCACTATCCCATCGACATCCAGGTAGTTGGCAAGCCTTGGTTGGCGCATCAGCAGAAGATGATCGGCGTCGGCGCCGGCGCCGGCTTGGGTCTGCTCGAGTGGCAAGGTATAGCGCTGCGGTGCCGGGCTCGAGCTTGCGCAGCCAGCCAGCATTAGGGCCACCAGGGCCGTGATGATCCATCGGGTCATGGTGTTGGCTCCTCTTCCATGGGGGCGGCGGCAGCTCGGCTGCCTGATCCAGGTTTCGCCTGGCAAGCCCAGGTCAATCACGTTGCGGTGCCCGCGGCATCGGGTCGTCGTTGGTCTCGATACTTTCGAACAGCAGGGCGCGCGGATTATCACTCAAGGTGCGCGCCGCCGGCTGCAGGTCGCGCATGAGCCGATCGAGCCGGTCCACAGCGCCAGTCAGTTCCCGGTAAGCGGAAGACTCAGGCGACAGCCCCTGAAGCGTCTGACGCAGCTCCTCCAGGGTGGCATTCAGGTTCGTCGGTACCTGGCGCATGTTGGGGTCATCCACGAGACCTTGCAGCGAGGCCGAGAGTTCACGTACTTCGCCAAGCATTGCCTCGGATGCCGCCAGGTTACGGTCGAGCCCCGCCAGCAGAGGCTCGATCTCCAGCTCATTGAGCTTGCGCAGCAGGTCGGTGATCTGTCCTTCAATCAGCGCGAAGCCTCCCGAGGTGGTGGGGAATACCTGGCGATCGGCGAAGCTTTCTTCCTGGTACTCATCCGCCAGTTCACGCTGGAAATTGAGATCGACGAACAGCGCGCCGGTCAGCAGGTTACCGTTCTTCAGCGACGCCCGCAGGCCCACGCCGAACAGTCGATCGAAGCGCTCACGCCACTCTTCGAGATCGAGTTCCATGTTCTCGATGCCCAGCCGCTGAGGCTCGATCCGGATCAGTACCGGAATGGCGAACCCATTGCGCCCGGCTGGCTGGTCGGCGGTGAAGTTCCAGGGTACCGCGGCAACGGTACCAAGCCTGACACCGCGAAACTCCACCGGCGCGCCACGCGCAAGCCCACGTACCGAGTCATCCACCAGCAGCACGTACTCCAGATAGCGATTGAAGGTGCCCTGGCGGGCGCTGTCTTCGTCAGGGTAGAGGGTGAACGTGCTGTCGGCTTCCACCTTGGTGCCATGCGGCAGGTCCTCCGGCACGCCGAAGGTCACGCCACCGCCTAGCAGCGTCTCCATGGATTCCACGTTGACCCGGAAGCCTTCGGAGTCGAGCCGCAGGTCAATGCCGCTGGCCGACCAGAAACGAGTGGCGTCGGTGACCAGGATGTCGTAGGGCGATTCGATGAACACACGATGACGCATGCGGCGTGTATCGGCGTCGAAGGTGGCGTCCTCGACCCGTCCCACCGTGAAGCCCTGGTAGGTGACCGGGTCGCCGATGCTCAGCGAATTGCCGAGCTGACTGATCAAGTTGATACGCACGCCTTCGGCGCCCGCCAGGGCCACTGGAGGCTGGTCGCTGACCTGGAATTCGCGTGAGTCCTGTTCGCTGGAACCTGGTTCAAGCTGCAGGTAGGCACCTGACAGCACTGTGCCCAGTCCGCTGATGCCTTCACGGCCGATGCGTGGCTTGACCACCCAGAAACGGCTGTCCTCGACCAGCATGTCATCGGTATCAGGACTCATCCGCGCGGTGATCACGGCGGTCGAGAGATCGTCGGAGAGGTTGACGCGCTCGACCCGGCCAACCTCGACATTGCGGGTCTTGATCAGCGTGCTGCCAGCTTCTATACCCTCGGCATTGGTCATGATCAGGGTGATCTGCGGCCCGCGGCTGCTGTAGTTGTCATAGACCAGCCACACCCCGATCAGGATCGCCACGATAGGCACGATCCAGATCGGCGAGATACGGGTCTGCGGCGACGCCTTGGCTCGATTCAGATCGCGTTCAGACGCATCGTCGCGGGGCGTTTCAGCGCTCATCCGGGAGTTCCTTCTGGGGGGCGGTCATTGGTCGGTCGAGAACGGCGTGGTAGTGGTTCGTCCCAGATCAGTCGCGGGTCGAAGGTCATGGCAGCCAGCATGGTGATCACCACGACCGCTCCAAACGCCAGGGCGGCCGGCCCTGGTGTGATCGACATCAGCGAGCCAGCACGAATCAGCGCCACCAGAATGGCCACCACGAAGACATCAATCATCGACCAGCGGCCAATGAACTCGGTCATCCGGTAGAGACGGGTACGCGTCGCGCCGTTGAGTTCGTTGCTGCGCTTGACCACCAGGCACAGCCAGGCCAGGGCAACGAGCTTGCCGACCGGGACGATGACGCTTGCCACGAAGATCACCGTCGCCACTGGCCAGGAGCCCATCTGGATCAGTTCGACCACCCCGCCGATGATGGTCGATGGCGTGCTCTGGCCAAGGCTGGTGGTCACCATGATCGGATACACATTGGCCGGTATGTACATCACCGAGGCTGCTGCCAGCAAGGCCCATGTACGCTGGACACTGTGCGTCCTGCGCGCTCGCAGGCGTTCGCCGCAGCGTCGACATCGCCCTTTGTCGTTGGCGCCGAGGCGATTGACCAGCCCACAGGTCGTGCAGCCTGAGAGACCTTGCGGCGCGGCGATTTCACCAGTACGTGCCCTGGCGGGGGCTCGCGGTTCTCCAGCCAGCGAAAACCACATCCAGTCGGCATCGATGGATTGGGTGGTCAGCAACAGCAGCAAGGCGAAGGCGCAGAAGGCCCAGAAGGATGCGCCAAGCTCGATCTGCGCAAGCCCCGCCACCTTGATCAGGCTGACCAGCGCGCCAATGATGAACACGTCGGTCATCATCCACGGATGCAACTGCGCAAGCGAACGCGCAATGGTGCGGCTGGCCGGTAGCGGGGCGTCGCGCAACAGGCCGAGTTGCAGCCAGATCACGCCTAGCAGGTAGACCGCCGGCAACACGATGATGGTCAGCAGCACGGCCACGGCGACCAGGGGCTGGTGAAAGCCGATCAGTGTGGTGGCGGTCTGCGACAACTCGATGCGGTTGCCGACTCCGCCGACGCTGAAGCTGACGAATGGAAACGCCAGTGCCATGCCAAGCGCTACCAACGAGGCAAGTGCCAGCGACATGCTGCGCTGCGCTGGGCGGAAGTGGCGCTTGACCAGGGTGTGCCCGCAGCGCGGACAATCGGCCTTCTCTCCGGGACGCAAGGGTGGCAGCGCTACCAGAAGATCGCACTCCTGGCAGGCCCTCAGCCGTCGTTGTGGCCGGGACTCGGGGGGCATGCGGTCGACCAGGGGGCTACCGGCAGGCAGCGTGGGCAATCGCTCGAGAATGCGTAGGGAAGGTCTTTGCAATGTGGGGTCACCACTTACAGGATCGGAGCCTGCTGGTTCAGGTCTTCCAGGTTCGGGGCCTTCACGAGATATTCACTTCACGTCTCTTTACTTAACGACTTCATTACTTCACTTGGCGAGGGTGACGGCCTTACACTCCAGCGCGGCGGCCTGCTTGTCAGGCCCGTTGGCGAAAGTGTGACACGTTGGCGCCGCCCATACCATAGTCAAACATGCACTCCTGAATGTTCCTGAGGACGTTACATGATACTTCCTGCGGTTGCGGTTCTGGCGGGGCTGATCCTGCTGGTGTGGAGCGCCGAGCGCTTCGTCGATGGTGCCGCGGCGACGTCATCCCACCTGGGCTTGTCGCCGCTGCTGATCGGCATGCTGGTGATCGGCTTCGGCACGTCCGCGCCTGAGCTCGTGGTATCGGCGCTGGCCGCCGGACAAGGCAACCCGGGATTGGCATTGGGCAATGCCTACGGCTCGAATATCGCCAATATCGGCCTGATTCTGGGCCTGGTGGCGATCATCTCGCCGCTTGCCGTGCACTCTTCGGTGGTGCGCCGTGAGCTGCCGGTGCTCGGTGCTGTCACACTGCTCTCGGCAGCCTTGATGTGGGGGGGAGTGATCGGCCGCCTCGAGGGCGTGTTGCTGCTGGTGCTGCTGGCGACGTTCATCGCCGTGAGCATCTATCGAGCGCGAAACGATGGTGGCGATGCGCTGGGGACCGATACCGCGGAGAGTCTTGCGTCTCACCCGATACCGCTTGCCAGAGGTATTGTGTGGACGGTGGTGGGGCTATTGCTGCTGGTGGTGAGCTCGCGGATCCTGGTGTGGGGAGCGGTGGAGATCGCGCTCGGGTTTGGCGTCAGCGACCTGATCATCGGATTGACAGTGGTGGCGGTGGGCACGTCGCTGCCGGAGCTCGCTTCCTCGATCAGTGCGTTGCGTCGCAATGAACACGACCTGGTGGTTGGCAACGTGGTGGGCTCGAACCTCTTCAACACCCTCGGCGTGGTTGGGCTTGCCGCGGTGATCACCCCGGTCGAGGTAGGCACTGAGGTATTGCTGCGTGACTGGAGCCTGATGACGGCGATGACGGTCATGATGGCGGTCTTCGCACTGGGCTGGAAGGGCCGTCCGGGTCGTATCAATCGTCTTGAGGGGGCAGCGCTGCTGGCGATGTTCGCTGCCTATACCAGTTGGATGATCTACCTGGTCGTCAGTGGTGGTGGGACCTGACGCCATCCTGCGACATTGCGACACAGTCTTTCGGGGCAACTTTTCTCCCTCTGACAGGTTTATATCGATAAGCTGAAGTGGCGAGGACAGGCCCAGTCGGATTCTTCACTTGGTGAACCTTGGTCCGCTGGGCATCGCGTTGCCTGGCTCCCTGCTAGGCTGATGCTGCGCGACGCACTCGATCTCATCGCTGTCACGAGGCAAGCACGTCATGGAACTCGATCCCCTGTTGCTGTCACGAATGCAGTTCGCGTTCGTGGTCTCTTTCCACGCCATCTTTCCGGTATTCACGATTGGTCTGGCGTCCTATATCGCCTTGCTCAACGGTCTGTTCTACAAGACCGAGAACCCCGCCTGGGAGCGTCTGGCCAACTTCTGGACCCGGGTGTTCGCCGTGGTGTTCGGCATGGGAGTGGTCTCTGGCATCGTGATGTCCTTCCAGTTCGGCACCAACTGGAGCAACTTTTCGCTTGCCGCCTCGAATTTTCTTGGGCCGGTGCTCAGCTATGAGGTGGTCACGGCGTTCTTCCTCGAGGCGGCCTTCCTCGGCGTGCTGCTGTTCGGGCGCGGCAAGGTGCCCCAGGGCGTCCACCTGTTCGCCGCGATCATGGTGGCGTTCGGCACCTTCCTGTCGTCGTTCTGGATTCTTGCCGCCAACAGCTGGATGCAGACGCCAGCGGGGGTCGAGCTGATCGACAACCGCTTCCATGTGACGTCGTGGATGGATGCGATCTTCAATCCCTCTTTCCCCTGGCGCTTCTGGCACATGGTCATGGCCTCGTTCCTCACCGGTGGTTTCGTGGTAGCCGGGGTGAGCGCCTGGTACCTGCTGATCGGTCGCGATGTCGATGCCAACCGCCGGGCACTCTCGATGTGCCTGTGGTTGCTGCTGGTGCTGGCGCCGTCGCAGGCAGTGATCGGCGATTTCCATGGGATCAACACCCTCGAGCATCAGCCCACCAAGGTGGCGGCCATGGAAGGCAACTGGGATACCCAGTCGAATGTCCCGCTGTTGCTGTTTGCCTGGCCGGATCAACAGGCCCAGGAGAACCGCTTCGAGATCGGCATTCCCAGCCTTGCCAGCATCATTCTCACCCATGAGGCAGCAGGTGAGGTGCCGGGTGTCAAAGAGGTACCGATTGCTGAACAGCCGCCGGTGTGGCTGGTGTTCTGGGCCTTTCGCGTGATGGTGGGGCTCGGGCTTGTGATGATCGCCGTGTCCCTGGTCGGACTGTGGCTACGTCGTGGCGGCCGGCTTTACCACCAACGTGGCTTTTTGCAGGTATTGCGGGTGATGACCATCACGCCGTTCATCGCGGTGCTGGCTGGCTGGGTGGTGACCGAGACAGGCCGTGCGCCTTGGCTGGTCTACGGGATGATGACCCATGCCGAGGGCGTCACTCCGTCGCTGACTGGGGGGATGGCACTGTTCACGCTGGTGGGGTACGTGCTGGTCTATGCCGTGGTGTTCTGGTCGGGGATCTACTACCTGACACGTGTGGTTCGCCAGGGCATGCTGCCCGAGGAAGACCGTGACACCGTCGAGCGTGCGGTGCATAGGCCCATGCGGCCGATGTCGGCCGCACACGCAACCTTCGAGCAGGATTCCGCCCCGACCTGGAGGAGTTGAGCCATGGAAATGTTCGATCTGTCATTGATCTGGGCGGTAATCATCGGTTTCGGGGTCATCATGTACGTGCTGATGGACGGGTTCGACCTGGGGCTCGGCATTCTCTATCCCTTCGCCCCGGACGAGGCCGCTCGGGACGTGATGATGAACTCGGTGGCACCGGTATGGGACGGTAACGAGACCTGGCTGGTACTGGGCGGCGCGGGGTTGCTCGGGGCCTTCCCGCTGGTCTATTCGGTCTTTCTGCCGGCGCTCTACATCGGTGTGTTCCTGATGCTCGCCGGGTTGATTTTCCGCGGCATTGCCTTCGAGTTTCGCTTCAAGTCGCGGCGCAGCCGGCATTGGTGGAACCGCGCCTTCTGCTGGGGCTCGGCGATCGCTTCCTTCTCCCAGGGCGCGGTGGTCGGTGCCTATATCCAGGGCTTCGCCGTCGAGGATTTCGTCTACGTGGGTGGTCCACTCGACTGGTTGACCCCGTTCAGCGTGTTGACCGGCATCGGGTTGATGATCGGCTACGCACTGCTCGGCGCCACCTGGCTGATTCTCAAGTCGGAAGGTTACGTACAAGCCTGGGCCTACAAGGTGGTGCCCGCGCTGCTGCTTGGGGTACTGGCGGTGTTTGGCATCATCAGCCTGTGGACGCCATTCGTGAATCCTGATGTGTGGTCGCGCTGGTTCGATCGTATCCAGCTTATCTGGGTATTTCCCGTGCTGGCGCTGGCTTGTGCATTCTGGCTGTGGAGGGCGGTGCGCCAGCGTCAGGAAGGCCAGCCATTCATCGCCACCCTGGGACTGTACATCTTTACCTACCTGGGGCTCGTGGCCAGCAAGTGGCCGGTCATCGTGCCACCCAACTACACCATCTGGGACGCCGCCTCGGCGCCGGAATCCCAGCTGTTCCTGCTGATTGGGGTACTGTTCGTGATCCCCATCGTGCTGGCCTACACCGCCTGGAGCTACTGGGTGTTCCGCGGCAAGGTCAAGGTCGGCGAGGGCTATCACTGACCCCATGGCGACGCCCCGACACACCGACGATGGCCTGACCGCCCGGCGGTGGCTGGCCGGGCTGATCGCCCAAGAGCGTCGCCTGGTTGGCCTGGCCGTTGCGTGTGGCCTGCTCGCCGGCGTGCTGACCTTCGCGCAGCTTGGCCTGCTGGCATGGCTGGTGGCCACGTTGCTGGCGCCCGAGGCGTCGGCGCCATCCGCCTTGTGGCCAGCCTTTGCCGGCTTGCTGGCGGTGCTGCCGCTGCGTGCGCTGGCCCAATGGGGGCAGGAGGCGGCAGGGCTTGAAGCCAGCCTGCGCGTACGCCGCCGCGCTCGGGCCGAGCTGCTCGACCACCTGGCAAGGCTCGGGCCGGTATGGCTCGCCGGGCGCCATAGTGCGTCGCTTGCCAATCAACTGGTGGAGCAGGTTGAGGCACTGGAGGGGTATGTGGCGCGCTTCCAGCCACAGCTGACGCTGGCGCTGTTGCTGCCCCTTGCCTGCCTTGGCATCGTGGTGTGGCTCGATTGGCTGGCGGCGCTGTTCCTGCTGCTGGCGGCACCCTTCATTCCGCTGTTCATGGCGCTGGTGGGCATGGGCGCCGAGCGTCTCAATCGTGACCAGTTCGCCGCAGTCGCGCGGCTCTCCGGTCATTTCATCGATCGGGTGCGGGGGATTACCACCCTGCAACTGTTCGGGCGAACCCGGCAGGCGACGAGTGAGGTGCACGTCGCCGCCGACGACTACCGACGGCGCAGCATGCGCACGCTGCGCCTGGCTTTCTTGTCCTCAGCGGTGCTGGAGTTCTTTGCCTCCATCGCCATCGCCGTGCTGGCGATCTACGTAGGTTTTGGACTGCTGGGGTACATCACCTATGGTCCATCACCCGCGCTGACCTTGTTCAGCGGCCTCTACGTGCTGTTGTTGGCCCCCGAGTTCTTCCAACCTTTGCGCGCACTGTCCCAGCACTATCATGATCGTGCCGCAGCGCTGGGGGCTGCTGAGGGGCTCGTGGCGCTGCTCAACGAAACGCCGACCGCCGGGCGAGGCGCCGATGCCGGCCCGGGATCGCCACCCGCGCCGGGCATGCTGGTATCGCTGCGTGAGGCAACCGTTGCCCATGCCGGACGTGGCCAGGTGCTCGGCCCCCTGGACCTCGATGTGGTGAAAGGCGAGGTGCTGGTGGTGACGGGGCCTTCGGGGACCGGCAAGTCGACGCTTCTGCAGTTACTGGCGGGCTTCGTCGGTCCTGACTCGGGCACTTGCCACCGTGCAGCGGAGCTCTCCTTTGCCTGGCTCGACCAGCGTCCTTTACTGGTGCATGGCAGCCTTGCCGACAACCTGCGGCTGGCCTCTCCCGAGGCGGATGATGCGATGCTTGTGCGCTCACTCGCCAAGGCGGGGCTGGGTGAGCTCTTCGAGGCGCTTCCTGAAGGGCTTGCCACACCCTTGGGTGAGCGCGGCGTCGGGCTTTCCGGTGGGCAGGCCCAGCGTCTGGCGCTGGCGCGGATATTTCTCAGCGATGCGCCATTGGTGCTGCTCGACGAACCTACGGCCAGCCTCGATACCGCAAGCGGGGCGAATGTGATCGAGGCGCTTGAAAGGCTTGCCGAAGAGGGTCGGGCACTGGTCATCGCCACTCACCATCCAGCGCTGATGGCGATGGCTCATCGGCGGCTATCCCTTGAACCGCAGACAGGGCGCGCGGCGGCCTACGCCACACCACGAGGTGAACATGGCTGAAGCATCCCGCAAAGGCACCCGCGAGGTTGGGTTGATCGCCAGCCTGGCGCCGTGGCTCATGTTGCTGGCACGGCGGCGGCGTCGCCTGCTTGCCGGGGCCGCGTTGATGGCGCTGACGGTACTGTCGGCGCTGGGTCTGCTGGCCGTGTCGGGCTGGTTCATCACCGCCAGCGCCGTGACGGGGCTGGCGCTAGCCGCGGGCGTGGCCGCCACACTGGATGTCTATGTGCCCGGGGGCGCCATCCGGCTGTTTGCGGTCACCCGCACGGTGTCTCGCTATGTCGAACGGCTCTACAACCATGACACCATTCTGCGCCTGCTGGCGGACCTGCGGGTGCGCATGTTCGCCACGCTCGCCAGACTCGATGACCATGCACTCTCGCAGCGGCGCGCCAGTGAATGGCTGAACCGGTTGACTGCCGATATCGATGTGCTCGATGCGCTCTTCCTGCGCCTGCTGGCGCCTCCCGTGGTGGCGCTACTGGCTATCATCGCCACGAGCGTGCTGCTTGGCGTGTGGTTGCCCTCCGCGGGGTGGCTGGTGCTGGTGGTGACGGGCGTGGCGCTAGGTTGGTTCACGGTCGGCCAGGCGCGGCTCGGCATGGCCGCCAGTCGCCGCCAGGTCGCTCAGCTCGACGCATTGCGTGGCGGTGTGATCGAACAGCTCCAGGGGCTCGCCGAGCTCGAGGCCTATGGCACGCTGGCCGGCCATCGGGCCACCCTCGAGCGTCTGGAGTCGCGGATCCAGTGCGATCAGCGCCGGCTCGGTCGGCAGGCGGCGCTTGGCAATGCCCTGGTGGGGGCAGTGATCGGGGTTTTGCTCGCAGGCGTGCTGTGGTTGGGCGCGCGGGCCCATGCCGCCGACCTTCTGAGCGGCCCATTGATGGTAATGATGCCGGTGGCGGTGCTGGCGCTCAACGAGGCACTGGCGGTATTGCCTGCGGCCTTCACTCGAGTGGGCGCCAGCCGGGCTGCCGCAGAGCGCCTCAACGATCTGGAGGATCAGTCACCGCGTCAGGGGGCACGCAGCGAGGCGCTACGCCAGCCACCGCCGGGAGCGCTTGCGGTGTCGCTGGAGCGGGTCAGCCTGTGCTATCCCGGTTCGCTTGAACCTGTGCTGCGCCAGGTCAGTTTCCGACTGGCGGCGGGCCGCCGCCTCGCGGTGTGTGGTGCCTCGGGGGCAGGAAAGTCGAGCGTCGCGGCCCTGCTGGCAGGCAGGCTGTCGCCCACCGACGGCCGGGTGCAGGTGGGAGGTGTGGCACCTCGAGACCTCGAACCGGAAGTGTTGGCCGAGCGCGTGGCGCTGCTGACCCAGCGGGTCGATCTGTTCGATGCAAGCCTCGCCGATAACCTGCGGCTGGCGGATCCGCAGGCCAGCGACGCGCAACTGTGGCGGTCGCTCGAGGCAGTGGCGCTGGCCGACTGGGCCGATGCGCTGCCGGCGGGGCTAGCGACACGGGTGGGCGAGGGCGGACGGCAACTCTCCGGCGGACAAGCCCGCCGGCTGGCGCTGGCACGCCTGATGCTGCGTGATCCTGACCTGGTGCTGCTCGATGAGCCCTTCGCCGGGTTGGATGCCGACACCGCCCAGCGAGTCGCCAGCTCGCTCGATCGGTGGCTCGAGGGGAGAACGGTGCTGTTCTTCGTTCATGCCCTGCGTGACGGGCCCTTCGACCCGCCCGGGGTGACCGACATGGTGACCCTTGACGATGGAGAGTTGTGCAATCGGTCAGATTATTTCAGGATGGGGTGAACGAAACGGGATCTGATGAATGACATGGGATCTTGTGATTGAAATGGAGAGACAAGCCATGCGTGATTTCCTGAAGCGCCTGCCCAAGGCCGAATTGCATCTGCATATCGAGGGGTCGCTCGAGCCCGAACTGATGTTTGCGTTGGCCGAACGCAATGGCGTGGCATTGCCCTACGCTTCGGTGGAAGAGGTGCGTGCCGCCTACGATTTCAGTGACCTGCAGTCGTTTCTCGACCTCTATTTCCAGGGCATGAGCGTGCTGCGCACCGCCGAGGATTTTCATGATCTGGCGATGGACTACTTCACCCGTGCTCATGCCGAGGGGGTGGTGCATATCGAGATGCATGTCGACCCCCAGGCGCATATCGCACGAGGGGTCGAGCTGGCGGCGGTGATGGAAGGTCTTGGCCGGGCCAGGCGACGTGCCGAACGGGAGCTGGGCATGTCCACGGCGTTGATTCTGGCTTTTCTGCGCGACCGGCCCGCAGAGGAGGCCATGGCCGTTCTCGAGAGCGCCGCCCCTTACTGGGAGCTGCTTGACGCCGTGGGCCTGGACAGCGCCGAGCGGGGCAATCCCCCGTCGAAGTTCGTCGAGGTGTTCGAGCGTGCACGCCGACTTGGCATTCCTCGCGTCGCCCATGCCGGCGAAGAGGGGCCACCCGAGTACATCCGCGAGGCCCTCGACCAGCTCGATGTGTGCCGTATCGACCACGGCGTGCGTTGTCTGGAAGACTCCGACCTCGTGGCGCGGCTGCGTGACGAGGCAGTGGTGCTGACGGTCTGTCCGCTCTCCAATGTGCGCCTCAAGGTGGTGGAGACCATGGCCGAGCACCCGTTTCCGCAGTTGCTCGACGCCGGCCTCATGTTGACCATCAACTCCGATGATCCCGCCTATTTCGGCGGTGGCATGCTCGACAACTTCCTGGCCTGCCATGAGGCGTTTGGATGGTCCGAGGAGGTCTTCGTCACGCTCGCCTCCAGCGCCATCGAGGCGGCCTTCGTCAGCGATGAGCGGCGTGAGGAATTGCGTCGGCAGCTTGCCGCGAGCCGTCATTGATAGACACCCTCCAGGGCGTTCTACTGCAGTACGTCCTGCCAATCCGGATGTCGGCTGAATTGTGCCTTGGCAAACGGGCAGAGTGGTATGATGGCGACCTTTTCCCGCCGCGCGTCTTCCACCGCCTGTCGCACCAACCTTTCTCCGACCTTGAGGCCACGCAAGGTCGAGGGAACTTCGGTGTGGTCAATGATGATCAACCCGTTCCCGGCGCGGCTATAGGTCATCTCGGCCTCGTTACCATCGATGACCACGCGGTAGCGCCCCTTCGACGTGCCATCCTCCCTCTCGACCGGCATGTCTGTCGGTGAGGGTTGGGTATTCGTCAGCTCCGCACTAGGCCGCCGAACCTGGCGTGGTTGCCCCTGCGCGCATTCCAGAAGATCGCGGTCCCAGTTTCCGAGGTCAGCGGTGGCCTCGTAAGTCGAGACCAGGAACTCCATCAGTGCCTCGTCGGGATCAGCTGCACTCTGTACGGCATCAAAGGGCAGCAGGAATTCCGACAGGCCGTCATGCCAGAACGCCGCATCGGGCCGGACCGATGCGGCCTGAAAGCCCCGGGGCGACGGATAGGCGTAGGCATAGAAGGCGGGATAATCGATGCCGTTGCCACCCGGCCAGAATCCCGCCGAGGACACCTCGCGGTCATAGGCTTCCTGCGCCACGTCATCCGGCAGGGTAGGAATTCCGGCTGGATGAAGCGGCGCACGGCGCCCAGAAAACCGGGTGACCGCGAGATCCATGGCCCCCCAGAACAGGTGAACCGGGCTGGACTTGCCGAGAAAGGAGGTCCGGAACCTGCCCATTACCCTGTCGATCGCCACCAGCGCCTGGTGGTAGCGCTGCACGGCGTCGCGGTCATAGGGCCGGTCGCGATGATCCACGCTGAACGGCACGGGGCTGGGCACCTCGTTTGGCGTGTCGTTGAGGGTCGGCGTGCCCCCTAGGTCGGTAATCAGCTGCACGAATTTCGCGCGAAACGCCGCGACCGTGGTCGCCCCCAGAGCGAATGTTGCCACGCGGCCGTTACCGGAGGTTCCCACGACCGTGTGCTCGAGGAAATCGAACCGGATCTCGATACCTGGACCGTCCGGAATCGGCGAGGATGCGAGGCCTGTCGGCGTGACATAGAATGTCGCGTTCCAGGAATGGTTGAGCCATGGCGTATGCGCCAGCCTGTATTTGCCGACGATCTGCAGATACAGATGTAGGGCGGAACAGGTCTCGCGCCATCCAAGGTAGTCGAGTTGGGGCCAATGGGTGGTCATAACTTGGCGTCTCCATTCGGCATCTGTCGCTTGTGGGGATGGGGCATTGGGTCACGGGTCACCCGCATGGCGCCCCGCCAGTCATGTCATCGGCACCGGTTAGTCAGGCGCGGGGATATGCTCGTCGCGGTCATCGGCCGGAAGATCGAAACGCCCCTTGCCCCAGTTCGCGGCGCGCCATTCGGCCTTGGCCGTTTCGATGCGCTCCTGCGAAGAGGCGACGAAGTTCCACCAGATGTAACGGGGGCCAGGAAAGGTGGCGCCGCCAAGGATCATGAGCCGCGCGCCCCGATCGCCCGCGGCGACGGTGATCCTGTCGCCCGGGCGGAAGACCATCATCCGACCGGCGTCGAAATCCTGCCCCGCAACCGAGATGGCGCCTGCGACGATGTAAATGCCCCGATCCTCGTGATCGTCCGGCATCGGCAGGTGGCGTCCAGGTTCGAGCGTCACGTCCGCATAGAAGGTTTCCGAAAGCATCGTCGCGGGTGCGGTCATTCCATAGGCGCTGCCAAGGATCAAACGGACGGAAACGCCATGATCCTCGATCATCGGCAGCGCCTCCTTGCCGTGATGTTCGAAACTGGGTGCCGTGTCTTCATGGTCGTCGGGCAGGGCCAGCCAGGTCTGTATCCCGAACAGGCTGTTCGGCCCGCTGCGGGCCGCCGCGGAGGTGCGTTCCGAATGGGTCACGCCGCGCCCAGCCACCATCCAGTTCAGCGCCCCGGGGGTGATGATCTGATCGGCGCCGGTGCTGTCCCGGTGATGGAAGTCGCCGCGAAAAAGATAGGTCACGGTCCCCAGCCCGATATGCGGATGCGGCCGTACATCGACGCCTTGTCCGGTCAGAAATTCCGCCGGCCCGGCCTGATCGAAGAAGATGAACGGCCCGACCATCTGCCGCCTGGGCGCCGGCAGGGCGCGCCGGACCTCGAAGTCGCCCAGATCGCGGGACCGCGGGACGATGAGCGTCTCGATCGCGTCGACGCCGAGCTCATCGGGGCAGCCGGGGTCGAGTGTGGGGTTCCAGCTCATGCGCGTCATCCTCTTGTATGCTTGCGGCAGGCGTCGTGCCTGCCGATGCAAGGGCCTGATCTCGACACATCCGGACTGTCCGAACGAGCGGGCGGACCTGGTGCGTCCCGACCTTAGTTTGGACGAGCAGCGCCTCGGCGGCTAGTCATGGTGCGCATCGAGCTGTGCCTCGGAAAGCGGAACCCGCCGGCGGTTTCGAAGGCCGGCCACAGAGCGTAGTGTCCAAGTGTCTCGAAGGACATGCAGAGGGGTGGGTGCCGGGGGCTGAACCGCCCGGCACGTTCAGCATAGTCTCAGTGGGTGGTCACCAGCATCACGATGCTCAGTGCCGCCGAGACCCACATGGCGGGCTTGATGTCCTGCAGCTTGCCGGTGAACAGCTTGATCAGCACGAAGCTCAGGAAACCAAAGGCGATCCCCAGCGTGATCGAGTAGGTCAGCGGCATCAGGATGATGGCCAGGAATGCCGGGAACGCCTGCTCGAAACGAGTCCACTCGATCTTGCTGATCGGCGCGAGCATGAATAGCCCCACCAGCACCAGCGCCGGGGCGGTGGCGATGCCCGGCACCAGCGACAGTAGCGGCGAGAGGAACAGGAAGGGCAGGAACAGCAGGGCGATGGTCACGGCGACCAGGCCCGTGCGACCGCCCTGGGCGACCCCGGCACCGGATTCGATGAAGGTCTGCGCCGCGCTGGTGCCCAGTGGTGCGGCAATCATCGAGGCGAAGGCATCGACGGTCATCGAGCGCTTGAGGTTGCGCGGATTGCCGTCCTTGTCCTTGAGGTTGGCGGATTCGGAAAGCGCCATGAAGCATGACAGCGCATCGAAGAAATTGGTGAACAGCATCACGAAGATGAACGGCAGGTAGGCCACCTTGAGCGCACCCAGGATGTCCACCTGCATCACCGCACTGAAATCGGGCCACGCGGCCAGGCCGCTCCACTCGACCACCACGTCACCGCCCCACAGACGCCCCATCGGGGTGGCCAGCAGGGTGGTCAAGGCGATGCCCAGGATCAGGGCGCCGTTGAAGCGAAGGATCACCAGGATGGCGGTGGCCATCATGCCGATGAAGAAGGTGATCAGCGACGGGTCCATGCTGCCCAGTGTCACCAGGGTGGCATCGCTGCCGACGATGAAGCCGGCATTCTTGAAGCCGATGAAGGTGATGAAAAGGCCGATACCACAGGTAATGGCATAGCGCAGCGACGGGGGAATCGCTTCGATGATGGCGCGGCGCACATTGAACATGGCCAGCACCGCGAACATCACGCCGGACCAGAATACACAGCCCAGTGCCACTTCCCATGAGAGCCCCGCGCCCATCACTAGCGTGTAGGTGAACAGGGCGTTCATGCCCATGCCGGGGGCCACCAGGATCGGGTTACGGGCATACAGGCCCATGGCCAGGCTGCTCATGAAACTGATCAGCACGGTGGCCGAGAGCGCGGCGGAGAAGGGGATACCGGCATCACTGAGAATGGCCGGGTTGACCACGATGATGTACATCGACGCCAGGAAGGTGGCGATACCGGCAAGGATTTCGGTTCGCAGCGTGGAGCCTCTGCGCGAGACGCCGAAATACTGATCGAGCCAGGGAGTGTCGGTGTCGTCTCGGCGGACGGCTGCCTGTTCATCCAGAGAGGTGGAAGTCGGTTCCATGGGTGCGGTTCCGTTGTTGTTGATCTGTGTATTCAACCAGGCGAAATGCCTGTGCATTCTCGAATCTGACCAAATGGTCAACTCAAGGTCGTGTCAGCATAGACATGACTTGACCGATTGGGCAAGTGTCTACGACCAATGGGGTAGATGGCCCTGAAATGCCATGAATTCGGAGACGCATTGGTGAGATGCATGTGTGAGACACATCACATGTCGAGTCCACCCGATCAGGCACGCGCAAAGAGCATCCCCACTCGTTGAATGGGGTGCTCAAAATGCTCGCAATGGAGTGATAAGGACGCCTGTCAGGCGGCGAAATTATCTCGCCGGTGCTGGCATTGGCCATTGGCCCAGGTCTCTGACACCGCACGGTCATCACCCATCATCATCAGGGCGAAGAGCGTCTCCGATAGGCTCTGGCTGCGCGCCGTGCGCCTGGCCATCAGCGAGGTGCCGGCGGGGTCCAGTACCACGAAGTCGGCGTCCATGCCGGGGGCCAGCCGCCCGATACGATCATCCAGGGAGAGTGCCTTGGCGTTACCGAGGGTCAATCCGTAGAAACCTTGCCAGGCCGTCAAGGGCTGGCCACGCAGTTGCCCGACCTGGTACCCGGCCTTGAGGGTGGCAAGGCCGGACAAGTCGGTGCCGCCACCGACGTCACTGGCGTAGGTGATGTTGAGGTTCATCTCGCGCGCCGCCTGGCGGTCGAACAGCCCGCTGCCGAGAAACAGGTTGGAACTGGGGCAGAAGGCCAGGTTGGCGCCCCGGTCGGCCAGGCGAGCCCGCATTTCCTGATCCAGGTGAATGCCATGGGCGAAGGTGCTGCGAGGGCCGACAAGCCCGGACTCCTCGTAGACGGCGAGGTAGTCGCGGCTGCCCGGAAACAGTTCTGCCACCCAGTCCAGCTCGCCGGTATTCTCTGCCAGGTGGGTCTGCAACCAGAGGCTTGGGTCAGTACGCAGCAGGCCTCCGGTGGCATCCATCTGGTCGCGGGTCGAGGTCGGGGCGAAGCGCGGCGTCAAGCTGTAGCCAAGCCGCCCATTGTTGTGCCAGTCGCCAATCAGCCGTTCGCAATCGCCAATGCCTCCGATGGCATCATCGGTGAGCGCCTCGGGGGCGTGGCGGTCCATCAGTACCTTTCCGGCCAGCATGCAAAGCCCACGCTTCTGGCTGGCGCTGAAGAACGCATCCACCGAGTTGGGGTGGCTCGAGCAGAACACCTGGGCGGTGGTGGTGCCGACCTTGAGCATCTCGTCGAGAAAGGCGTTGGAGAGTGCCTCGGCATGCTCGCGGTTGGCGAACCGGCACTCTTCAGGAAAGGTGTATTCGTTCAGCCAGTCAAGCAACTGGCGCCCGTAGGAGGCCATGATCTCCAGCTGAACATAGTGCACGTGGCTGTCGATGAAGCCTGGCATGATCAACTTGCCACGATGATCGATCACCTCGATCCCCGGCGGCAACTGGGGCTCGATGCGTGAGAAGGTGTCGATGGCTCGGATGCGGCCATTCTCGAGCCATAGGGCGCCATCCTCGATGTGGCACAAGCTGCCGGATGCCGGGGTGTCGGCATCACCGGGGTCGGAGTCGAAGCTCATGAGTTCGGCGCGCAGCACGCGCGAGTCATTGGTGGTCATGGTCTCAGTGCTCATCGTTGTTTGGCTTGTCGGGTCGGGGACGAGGCCCCTAGAACAGGGCGCGCAGCTCGGCAGGGTCAAGGCCGCGCTGCGCTTCGCCAGGGGGAGCGGCGGCCTGGTCGACCAGCGCCAGCAGTTCGGCCAGGGTGGCGAGTGCGATGGCGTAGGGGGTCTTGTCGCTGCCCTTGGTCCTTGATAAAGCGTTCCTCGATGCGGCGGGGCCGTGGGCGGTGCCGATCGGGCAGCGAACCTTGGCCAGCGCCGCCTCTGAGTGGCCGGCGGCGGACAGGCGCGAACGAAAGCTTGCCCATTTGCTGCGCGAGCCGATCAGGCCGATGGACCCCATGTCGCCGCGCGCCAGCAAGGCATCCATCAGTTCGCGGTCCTCGGCGTGGTCGTGGGTGAGTACCAGCACGTGGGACCCGGCCGGCAGGCGGCTCACGGCGGCGCCCGGCTCAGGGCTTGGGCGACACTCCAGCCGCGGCGTGGCATCAGCCCAGTCGGGAAAGATGTCGTCGCGGCTGTCGTGCCACAGCACCCGCCAGGGCAGTGGTGCCGCCAGGCGAACCAGTTCGGTGCCGACATGGCCGGCACCGAAGATCGCAAGGGTCGTCTGGCTGCCCGGGAACACCTCGATCAGCACGTTGACGAAGCCGCCGCAACACTGGCCGCTGCGTCCGCCCAGAGAAAAGGCCTCGAGTGTCATTCCGGCCTGGCCCGCTTCGAGACGCTGGCGAGCCGCCTCGATGGTCTGCCATTCGAAAGTGCCGCCACCCAGGGTGTCATGGACACCCTCCGCGGTGATCACCATCCGTGCGCCGGGCTCACGGGGCGTCGACCCGGCGCTGGTGACCTGGGTCGCCAGCGCATGGGGGACACCGTCGCGTTGCAGGCGATGCAGTGCCGCGTGCCAGGTTTCCGGTCGCTCGGTGTGGCGGTCGTTCGGGCTCATCACTCACCATCCTTGCCCGGATGACGGAGCTCGCGAGCCTCGCGCAGTACTTCGGCGGCCATCAGCACGCGTTCCGGGGTGGCCGGCGTGTCCAGCCGTGGCGCTTCGCGGTAGTCGGCAAGGCTTGCCAGCGCATCGCGCAGGGCCGACCAAACCGCCATGCCGAGCATGAACGGAGGCTCGCCCACCGCCTTCGAGCGATAGATGCTCGCCATCGAGTTGGGGTGCCCCTCCATCAGGTTGACGTTGAACACCGGCGGCAGGTCACCGTAGGTCGGAATCTTGTAGGTGGCCGGGCCATCGGAGATCAGACGACCCGCCTCGTTCCATTTCAACTCCTCGCTGGTCATCCAGCCCATGCCCTGAATGAAGCCGCCTTCGACCTGGCCAAGGTCGATGGCCGGGTTCAGCGAATCGCCCACGTCATGCAGGATATCGACGCGGTCGACCTGATACTCGCCGCTCAGGGTATCCACGCTGACCTCGGCCACGGCGGCGCCGAAGGCGTAGTAGTAGAACGGACGCCCCTGACCGGTGTTGCGGTCATAATGAATCAGCGGCGTGGCGTAGAAGCCCTTCTCGGAGAGCGAGATACGCCCGATGTAGGCCGCTTGTACCAGCTCACCCCAGGGGATACGACGTTCGCTTTCGCCTTCGCCCGCCACCAGGTAGCCGGCTTCCATGCGCATGCCTTCACGGTCGAGGGCGTACTCTTCGCTTGCGAAATCGAACAGGCGGGCCTTGAGCTTCACGCAGGCATCGCGTGCCGCCTGGCCGTTGAGGTCGGCACCGCTCGAGGCGGCGGTGGGCGAGGTGTTGGGTACCTTGTCGGTACGCGTGGCGGTGATACGCACACCTTCCACATCCAGCGACAGCTCGCGCGCCACGACCTGGCAGATCTTGGTGTGCAGGCCCTGGCCCATCTCGGTGCCGCCGTGATTGATCATCACGCTGCCGTCGGTGTAGACGTGCAACAGCGCACCGGCCTGGTTGAGGTGCTTGGCGGTGAACGAGATGCCGAATTTCACCGGGGTCAGTGCCAGGCCACGGCGAATGATCGGGTTGCGCGCATTGAACTCGGTGATCACCTCACGACGTGCCCAGTACTCGCTGCTGGTTTCCAGTTGAGTGATCAGGTCGTGGAGCAGCTGGCGCTGGTCGACGGTCTGGCCGTAGTGAGTGATCTCGCGGCCTTCACGATAGAGGTTGCGCTTGCGAACGGTCAGCGGGTCTTCGCCGATCTGCCTGGCAATGTCATCCATGGCCGCCTCGATTACCATCATGCCCTGGGGGCCACCGAAGCCACGGAAGGCAGTATTGGACGCGGTATGGGTGCGTGCCCGATGCCCGGTCACCCGTGCCAGGCCCAGCGAGTAGGCGTTGTCGGAGTGGAACATCGCACGATCGACGATGGCATCCGACAAGTCCGGCGAGTAGCCGCAATCACCGATCACGGTGATCTCGCCGCCCTGGATGACACCCTGGTCATCGACGCCAAGGCGGTAGCGGTTGTGGAACGGGTGGCGCTTGCCGGTGGCACGCATGTCGTCGGCACGAGGCAGGTTCACGCGGGCGGCACGGCCGGTGCGACGGGCGATCAGCGCGGCGATGCAGGCCCAGGGCGAGGCCTGGGTCTCCTTGCCACCGAACCCGCCACCCATGCGGCGCATCTCCACGGTGACGGCATGGAAGGGGATGCCAAGCACCTCGGCCACCAGCTTCTGGGTCTCGCTGGGATGCTGATTGGAGGTGTGGACGATCACACCCTCATCCTCGGTGGGCTGCACCAGGCACGCCTGGCCTTCGAGGTAGAAGTGCTCCTGGCCTCCGACGAACTGCTCACCTTCGACGACATGCCGGGAATTGGCGAGGGCCTGTTGCCAGTCGCCGCTTTCCTGCACGTGTGTCGGCCGCACGAAGTCACCGCGCTCGGCTGCCGCGACTGGGTCAAGGCTCGGCGCCAGTTCCTCGATGTCGACGATACCCTCACGCCAGGCGGCTGCAACGGCCTCGCGAGCGGCGCGCTGGCTGTCGGCGGCCACTGCGAACATGACCTGCCCCAGGTAGCTGATCTCGCGCTCGACGAAGATCGGGTCGCCGGGAAATACCGGGCCGATATCGGTGTGCCCGGGCACATCATTGAATCCGATGACATCCACGACGCCGGGTTGTGCGCGAAGGGCAGCGAGATCCAGGCGGTTCAGGTTGCCATGGGCGACAGGGGAGAGTCCCAGCGCCACATGCAGGGTATCGGCGGGGGCCTTGAGGTCGTCGATGTAGGCGGCTCGCCCGGTGACATGCTTCACCGCGCTCTCGTGGGCCTGGGAGGTGCCGGCGATTCCACGTGGCCTGGCGACTCCCGTTTCACGGGCCAGCGGGCTTGCGCCCTTGATCTGTCCGTCGAGTGTCTCGCGGGCGGTGGTATCGGCATGATTGCCAGGCTGTGTGGAAATATCAGTGAGCGTACGCATGGAGCATCACCTCCCGGTCGGTGGTGTCTTGCTGCGCGATCACCAGTCGCAGGCGTTCGAGCAGGTTGGCGGCGGAAATCTCGCGGTAATGGGCGCTGCCCCGGACATCCGACATCGGCTGGAAGTCCTCGGCCAGCGCCAGGCGGGCGGCCTGGAAGGCGGCGGCTTCGGGTGGCTTGCCCTCCAGCGCCGCCTCGGCGTGACTGGCGCGTTTGGGGATGCCCGCCATGCCGCCGAAGGCCAGGCGCACGTCACGCATCACCGCGTCCTCGATACGCCAGGTGAAGGCACCAAGCACCGCGGAAATGTCATCCTCACGGCGCTTGGACAGTTTCCACACCTTGAGGTGTCGTGCCGGGTCGGGGCGCGGCAGGAAGATGGCGCGAATGACTTCGCCTTCGCCAAGCGCGGTCTTCTTGTAGTCGATGAAGAAGTCCTCGAGCGGGAGTTCTCGCTCTCCCTGCGGGCCCGCCAGCCATAGCCGCGATCCCAGTGCCAGCAGCACCGGTGGGGTGTCGCCGATGGGCGAGGCGTTGGCGACGTTGCCGCCGAGGGTGCCGCGGTTGCGCACCTGGGCCGAGCCAAGTCGATGCAGCAGGTGCGCAAATGGCTCGTAGTGCTCTTCCAGGAGCGGTTCGAGACGCGCATAGGTCACCGCCGCGCCGACCCACCAGCCGCTGCGGCCATCGTCGAGAGTGGCCTCCTCGATGGTATTCAGTTCGGCGACTCGGGTGACGTCGACAAGGCGTTCGAAACGACTCAGGCGCTGGGTCACTTCGAGCCACAGGTCGGTGGCCCCGGCGACCGGGCGCGCGTCGGGATGACGGCTGCGAATCTCCACGAGCTGTGCAAGGGTCTCGGGCTGGGCGAAAGGCGCATCCTTGGCCTCGGTCGGCTTGGGTGCGGCGGCATCCAGCCATAATGGCCGCGTGTGCGGATGTTCTTCCATGCTCAATGCGGCATCACGGATCGGACGATAACCGGTGCAGCGGCACAGGTTACCGCCCAGGGCGGCTTCCAGGCGCTGGGGGCTCAGCGGAGAAGGGGAGCGCTGCTGTTGCTCGTGCAGAGTGAACAATGACATCACGATGCCCGGCGTGCAGAATCCGCACTGGCTGCCGTGACACTCGACCATGGCGGCCTGGGCGGGGTGTAGCGTTTCGCCTTCGGCCAATCCCTCAACGGTGACCAACTGCCGGCCATGCAACTGATGGGCGGGGGTGATGCAGGCATTGGCACTGTGGTAGCGAACCTGGCCATCGGGGCCGGTTTCACCGATGGCCACGGTGCAGGCACCGCAGTCACCGGAGGCGCAGCCCTCCTTGGTGCCGGTCTGGCCAAGGCTCTCGCGCAAGAGCTCGAGCACGCTGGTATCGGGTGTCGCCTCGAAGTGGCGTGGCTGCCCGTTGAGCAGGAAGTCGATCATCGCCGTGTCCTGTTGTTGATTTCGTCGTGTGACGTCGTTGTATGACATTGTTCTATGACATTGTTGTATGGATGGGTTGTTGAATGAGCTGGTTGAATGCGTTCGCTGAATGATGCCGTCAGGCTGGTGAATTGCATTATTGACCATTTGGTCAGGATGTACCAAGCATGGTCTACAATTTGTCGTTTGGCAAGCCCGTTTGCACCCCGCACCAGCGTGGGGCAAACTTCCCCACACCAGGCCATCCCGAGGCATGGAGTGACTCGGCTAGAGGAACATCGATGACGCAGCGCAACAGCGTTCAGACCAAGGTCGTGAGCAGCAAGGTCGTGAGCAGCAAGGTGGCGACCAGGGAGCGTGGTGAGGCCAATGGTGTGACCCGCGAGCGCAACGAGCGTGAGATTCTTGCCGCCGCGGAACGTATCTTCGCCCGTCATGGCTATCGGGGCGCGAGCCTGCAGGCCATCGCCGAGGAAGCCGGCCTGCCCAAGTCCAACGTGCTCTACTACATGGGTAACAAGCGTGGGCTGTACGTTCGTTTGCTCGAGCGCATGATGGCTCGCTGGAATGCCCTGCTTGACGACATCAGCGTGGATGATGACCCCGCCGAGGTGCTGGAGGCGTTCATTCGCAGCAAGATGGACCTGTCGCGCAGCCATCCCGAGGGCTCACGGTTGTTTGCCGCCGAGATCCTGGGGGGCGCGCCATTCCTTCAGGAGTACCTGCGTGGCGAATTGCGCGACTGGGTCGAGGCGCGAGCGGCGATCTTCAGGCAGTGGGCCGAGCGAGGGCTGATGGACCCGGTCGATCCGGTGTGGCTGATCTTCCTTATCTGGTCGGCCACCCAGCACTACGCCGACTTCGAGGCGCAGGTGCTTGGCATCACCGATCGCGAGGAGCTCAGCGATGCCGATGTGGAAAACATCACCCGCTTCCTCAGCCAGGTGATTCTGAAGGGCTGTGGCGTCACGCCTCGCCAGGCCTGAGCCAGAAAGTCCGCTCAGTCGAGCCTGGGCAGGCAGACACTGATGACGACGGTGGCCAGCAGCATGGCGCTGGAGACCCAGAGTGTGGCGGGTAGCCCAGCGCTCATGTAGAGCCAGCCGGAGAGCAGGGTACCGATCAGCCGGCCCATGGCGTTGGCCATGTAGTAGAAGCCGACGTCCAGCGAGACACCGTCGCCCCTGGCCATCTTGACGATCAGGAAGCTGTGCAGGCTCGAGTTGACCGCGAACACCGCACCGAACAGCAGCAATCCCCCCAGCAGCACGACGTAGGGCTGCCATTCTGGCCCCGGCTGCCCGAGCCCCAGCGCGATCAGCGCGGGAATGGCCGCCAACCCCGCCGCCCAGGCAATGGCCGACCCCCGGCCGGCATGCTTGCCGGTGATGCGAGGCGCCAGCGCCTGCACGCCTCCGTAGCCGATCACCCAGAGGGCCAGGAAGCCACCCACGCGCCAGCTGTCCCAGCCGAACTGGGTGGCCAGGAATACCGGCAGCGCCACCACGAACCAGACGTCACGCGCGCCGAACAGGAACATGCGCGCCGCCGAGAGGATGTTGATGGCGCGACTCTTGGAGAGAATCTCGCGGAATTTCGGCTTGCTTTTGGCACGCCCGAGGTCGTTGTCGAGCCGGGCAAGCGACAGGCCAAGCACCGCCAGCAACATGATGGCCATGGCGGCGATGGCGCCCTGGAAGCCGATCAGCGTCAGCAGCAGGCCGCCCATGAAGAAGCCGACCCCCTTGAGGGCGTTCTTCGAACCGGTGAGCAGCGCCACCCAGCGGTAGAGCGCCTGGTGACCGTCCGGTGTGCCGGGTACCAGGGTCTTGATGGCGCTCTTGGCGCTCATCTTGTTGAGATCCTTTGCGATGCCCGAGAGTGCCTGGGCGGCCATCACCCATGGCACCGACAGCCAGGCTACCGGCACCAGCAGCATGCCGAGCGCCACGACCTGCAGGCCCAGCCCCAGGTTCATGGTGCGATTGAGCCCCAGCCTGGCGCCAAGCCAGCCGCCCACCAGGTTGGTGACCACCCCGAAAAATTCGTAGAACAGAAACAGCAGTGCCACTTCCAGGGCCGAGTAACCCAGGCCGTAGAAGTACAGCACCACCAGCATGCGCAGCGCGCCATCGGTGAGCGTGAAGGCCCAGTAGTTGCCCGTGACCAACAGGTACTGGCGGATCTCGCGGGGCAGGGCGGCGAGGCGCTGGCCCAGGCCTTCAGCCACGTTCGCCTCCCACCTTGGCGGCCAGCTCCACGGTACGGCAGGCATAGCCGTATTCGTTGTCGTACCAGGCGTAGAGTTTTACCTGGGTGCCTGCCACCACCATGGTCGAAAGAGCATCGACGATGGAGCTGCGCGCGTCGCTGCGGTAATCGATGGACACCAGCGGTCGCTCTTCATAGCCGAGAATACCGGATAGTTCATGCTCGGCGGCTTCCCGAAGCAGCCGATTGACCTCTTCAACGCTGGTCTCGCGGGCCACCTCGAACACCATGTCGGTCAGTGAGGCGTTGGCCAACGGCACCCGCACCGCATGGCCGTTGAGCTTGCCTTCGAGTTCCGGAAAGATCGCGGTGATGGCCTTGGCCGAGCCGGTGGTGGTGGGGATCAGGCTCATCCCGCAGGCGCGTGAGCGGCGGAGGTCAGGCTTTTGTGGAGAGCTGGGGGCATCGAGAATCGTCTGGGTGTTGGTGATGTCGTGGATGGTGGTCATCGATCCATGGCGAATGCCAAGAGATTCGTGGATCACCTTGACCACCGGGGCGAGGCAGTTGGTGGTGCAACTGGCGGCGGTGACGATGCGGTGCCGGGCTGGATCATAGAGGTGGTCGTTGACGCCCATCACCACGTTCAGCACCCCGTCTTCCTTGACCGGTGCACTGACCACCACGCGCTCGACGCCCTGGTCGAGATAGGCCTGGAGTTGCTCGGTGGTCTTCATCTTTCCTGAAGCCTCGATCACCACATCGCAGCCCGACCAATCGGTGGCGGCGATATCGCGGTTCTCGGTGAAGGCGATGCGCCGGCCAGCCACATTCAAGGCGTGTTCGTCGGCCGTGATATCATCGCCGCCGCCGGTCCACTGGCCATGTACGGAGTCGAACTGCAGCAGGTGGGCGAAGGTCGCGGCACCCCCGCCGGGGTCGTTGATCCGCACGTACTCGATGCCGGGATTGGCCCAACCGGCACGCAGCGCCAGTCGACCGATGCGTCCGAAGCCATTGATGCCGATCCTGATGGTCATGAGGAGGTCCTGTTTATTGAAAGCGTGGATATCGAGAGAGAGGATACTGGGACGGAAAATGAATATATGGTACAGCGTATATGCCTGGCGATGACAGTGTGATGACATGCCTGTGATGACATGCCCGTCATGAAGAGCCTAGACGCGGCGACCCTGCCGATCGATGCACGGCTGCCGGATATCCTCGCATCCCTGGAACCGTCTTCACGGGTGCTGCTGGTCGCCGAACCAGGTGCCGGCAAGACGACCCGTGTGCCGCTGGCCTTGCTCAAGGCCCCGTGGTCGCGAGGTGGCAAATGGCTGTTGCTCGAGCCGCGCCGCGTGGCCGCGCGCCTGGCGGCTGGCTTCATGGCCGAGACCATTGGCGAGTCGGTGGGCCAGACCGTCGGTCTGCGCATGCGCGGCGAGACCAGGGTTGGGCAGGACACGCGCCTGGAAGTGATCACCCAGGGGGTGTTGACGCGCCTGCTTCAGGACGACCCGATGCTTGAGGGCGTGGCCGGGGTGATCTTCGATGAATTCCATGAGCGTAGCCTGGAGGCGGATCTTGGCCTGGCGCTGGCCTTGGATGCCCAGGCGGGCCTGCGCGAGGATCTGAGGCTGCTGGTGATGTCGGCAACCCTGGATGTAGAGAGCCTGCTGGCCGTCATGGGCCGCCAGACCCCGGTGATCGACTGTCCCGGTCGCAGCTATCCGGTGACGACCCATTATCGTGCGCTCAACCAGCGCGAGGATGTGGTCCGCCAGCAGGCCAGCGCCGTGCTTGAATCCCTCGAGAATGACGTCGGCGATGCCCTGGTCATTCTGCCCGGCGTGGTGGAAATTCGCCGCCTGGCCCGCGAACTCGCCCCGCGTGCACCCGGCCTCGCTTTGCTGGAGTTGCATGGCCGACTGCCGCTCGAGGCGCAACGCCGCGCACTGTGCCCGGATGTCGAGGGCCGGCGGCGCGTGGTGCTGGCCACCGCGATCGCCGAATCGAGCGTCACGGTCGAGGGAGTGCGCATCGTCATCGATGCCGGACGCGAACGGGTGCCGGTGTTCCAGCCGCGCACCGGCATGACACGCCTGGAGACCCGGCAGGTCAATCGCGCCAGCGCCGACCAGCGCCGGGGGCGTGCCGGCCGCCAGGGCCCCGGTACCTGTCTGCGGCTGTGGAGCGAGGAACAGCCGCTGATCCCCCATGGCGAGCCGGAGATTCGCCAGGCCGACCTCGCCCCGTTGGCGTTCGAGCTGGCCCGCTGGGGCATCAGCGATCCCGCGCAGCTTCGCTGGGTGACTCCACCTCCCGAGGCCAGCCTGTCCGCCGCCCGTGATCTGCTGCAACGGCTCGGGCTGCTCGACGCGGCGTTTCATCTCACGGCACTCGGCCGAGCGGCAACTCGCTGGCCAACCCATCCGCGCCTGGCGGCGATGCTCGAACGTGCCGCTGAGCTGGATGCCCGGCCACTTGCCTGTGCACTGGTGGCAATGCTGGAAGGGCGTGACATGGACGCCGAGCGAGACCTGGCGCAAGCACTGAGCCTGCGGCTGGCGGATGCCCGGGCCTACCGGCAATGGCATGGTGAAGCGAGGCGCCTGGCGGCAATTGCCCGCTGCGGGCTGGAGGTAAACAGCCTCGACCCGCTTGGTGAGCTGCTGGCGCTCGCCTACCCCGAGCGCATCGCGCAACGTCACGATGAGCGGTCGCCGGGACGCTTTCGGCTGGCCGGTGGCGGGCTTGCGACGCTGCCCGAGTCGCATCCGTTGGCCCATGCCGAACTGATCGTGGCCGCCGAACTGGATGGTCAGGCGAGCGGTGCGCGCATCTTCCGCGCAGTGGCGCTGGAGGTCTCGCGCCTCGAGCGGCTCTATCCGGAGAGCCGCGAATGGCGAACGCAACTGGCGTGGTCTGACGAGCAGGGCAGGCTGGTGGGGGAGCAGGTGCGCGGCCTCGGCGCCGTGGTGCTGGCCAGCAAGCCGCTTCAGGCGTTGCCCACCGAGGCCGTGCGCCGTGCCTTGCTCGACGCTTTGCGGCGGCGCGGTGCGCTGCCCTTCGATCATCAGGCCGAGCAGTTGCGCGGACGTGTGGCGTTGCTGCGACGGGAAGAGGGCGAAGCGTGGCCCGACTGGTCAGCACAGCACCTGCTCGGATCGCTTGCGACCTGGCTTGGGCCGCATCTGGAGGGGGTCACCCGGCTCGAGGATGTGCTGCGCCTGCCGCTTGGGCGCTTGCTGCACGACAGTCTCGATTGGCCGCTGCGTTCGCGGTTGGACGCCCTGGCGCCGGAACGGCTGGCGGTACCCAGCGGCAGCCAGATCCGGCTGGATTACACCCCTTGCCTGGAGGACAAGCCACCGGTGCTGGCGGTGAAGTTGCAGGAGGTGTTCGGCTGGCACGAGTCGCCTCGCATCGTTTCCGGACGGGTGCCGGTATTGCTGCATCTGTTGTCTCCGGCCCGCCGGCCATTGCAGGTCACCGGCGACCTGGCAAGCTTCTGGGCCAATGGATACCCGCAAGTGCGCAAGGAGATGCGCGGTCGCTACCCGAAACACCCATGGCCCGAAGACCCACTCGTCGCCGAAGCCACCGCCCGTACCAAGCGGCGCGGTTGAGGTCGGCCTACCTCAACGCGCCTCGGCGTGGTCGCGACGCGCTTTCGAACCGCGCCCGTGGGCATCGCGTCCGCCATGCAGCCGGCGCAGCGCCCATTTCTCCAGTTCAACCACCACGAAGATCGCCACGCTGCCCATCGCGATGGCAAGCCAATGCGCGGGTCCGAGAGCGGCGCTGCCGAAAATCACCTGCATGAAGGGCAAGTAGGTCCAGGCCAGTTGCAGGGCCATCACCGCCCCGATGGCGATCCACACGGGCCGGCTGCCGAACAGCCCGCCAAGCGAGAAGCTGCTGGCGGTCAGGAAGCGGCTGTTGATCAGGTAGGCGGCACTGCCGGTGATCAGCATGTTTACCGCGGCGCTGCGCGCCAGCTCGATCTCGCCCGCGCTGGTGTCCAGTACCCAGGTGAACATGCTGAAGACACCCGCGAGCAGCAACAGCGAGACGAACACCACCCGCCACAGCAGGAACAGATCGAGCAGGGCGGCATCCGGGTCTCTGGGCTTGCGCTGCATGATATCCGGCTCGGCGGATTCGAAGGCGAGAGCCAGGCCGAGGGTGACCGCCACCACCATGTTGACCCACAGCGCCTGCAATGGCGTCAGGGGCAGCAGTCCGCCTGCAAGCACCGCGATCATGATCGCCAAGCCCTGGGCACCGTTGGTGGGCAACAGGAAGGTGATGGTCTTGCGGATATTGTCGTAGACCGTGCGGCCCTCGCGGATGGCACCGACGATGGTGGCGAAGTTATCGTCGGCCAGCACCATCTCCGCGGCCTGCTTGGCGGCTTCGGTGCCTTGAATGCCCATTGCCACGCCGACATCCGCCCGCTTCAGCGCCGGGCCGTCGTTGACGCCATCGCCGGTCATCGCGCAGATGCCGCCGTGCGCCTGCATGGCCATGACCAGCCGCAACTTGTGCTCGGGTGACGCACGGGCGTACACATCCACGTCTAGAATCACCGATTTGAGGTCATCGTTGGATAGCGCCTCGATTTCATGCCCGCTCAATGCCCGTTCGGTCTGAGCGAAACCCAGCTGTGTGGCGATCGCCCGAGCGGTGACGGCATGATCTCCGGTGATCATCACCGGGCGAATCCCGGCGCTCTGGCACTGTTTCACCGCGGCGATAGCTTCTTCCCTTGGCGGATCCAGCAGGCCCACCAGCCCGAGCAGCACCAGTTCCTGTTCGGCATGTTCGTCTTCCAGTGTGGCCAGCCCAGGGAGCGCGCGTTCCGCCAGCGCCAGCACGCGCAGTCCCTGTGACGAGAGTTCATGCAGATGAGACTGCCATTCGTCGTGCTCCAGCGGCATGTCGCCTTGGTCACCACGCACCCTGTGGCACATCGTGAGCAGGCGGTCCGGCGCGCCCTTCACCAGCAGGCACGGGATGCCATCGACGTCATGCAGGGTCGCCATGTACTGGCGCTCGGACTCGAAGGGAATGGCATCCTGGCGGTTGTGGTCACCGCGCAGCGCGGGTGCCGACAATCCGGCCTTGGCGGCGGCGACCACCAGCGCTCCCTCGGTGGGGTCGCCATGGATACGGTATCGCCCGTGCTCTTCGGCCAGTTCTGCGTCGTTGCACAGCACGCCGACCTTGAGGAAGTGGCGCAGGGCATGGTGCGCATCCAGGTCGAGAGGCGTGGGGTTGCGCTGTCCCTCACGCAGCGCATGAAAATCGCCTTGGGGTTCGTAGCCCACGCCATCGATGGCGATGGGTCCTTCGGGTAGCCAGATGACCTGGGCGGTCATCTCATTGCGGGTCAGGGTGCCGGTCTTGTCGGAGAAGATCGTCGAGATGGCTCCCAGGGTCTCGACGGCCGGCAGCCGACGGATGATCGCATTGCGCCTTGCCATGGCCTGCACGCCCATCGCCAGGCCGATGGTGACAATGGCGGGCAGGCCTTCGGGAATGGCGGCCACGGCAAGCCCGACAGCGGCCATGAACATCTCGCCCAGAGGTTGGTCGTGAACGATGACGCCGAAGGCAGCGGTGAGGGCGGCGGCGGCCAGTATGCACAGCGCCAATACCCGGCCGGCACGATCGATCTGGCGCAGCAATGGAGTCTTGAGTTTCTCGACCCCGCGCAGCAGCTCCGATATCCGACCGATCTCGGTGCGAGCGCCGGTGGCAACCACCAGGCCGTGGGCCATGCCGTGCACGACGATGGTGCCCGCATAGGCCATGCAGTGGCGATCGCCGAGCTCGACACCCACATCGACAGGGGCGGTGGACTTTTCGACGGGCTCCGATTCCCCGGTCAGTGCCGCCTCATCGGTGCGCAGACGGTGTGCCTCGATCAGCCGCAGGTCGGCGGGTACGCGATCACCGCTCTCCACCAGCACGATATCCCCCGGCACCAGGGTCTCGGCGTCGATCAGGCGACGCTTGCCATCTCTGACCACGTTGGCCTTGGGCGATAGCATGTCGCTGATGCTGTCGAGAGCATGTTCGGCCTTGCCTTCCTGCACAAAGCCGATCAGAGCGATGATCAGCACCACGCCGAGAATGGCGGCTGCATCCAGGGCATGCCCGAGCCCCAGGCTCGCCACCGACGCCACCAGCAGAATCACCATCAGGATGTTGTTGAACTGCTCGAGCAGGCGCTTCCACCAGGGGCGCCCCTCCGCCTGCAGCAGCAGGTTCGGGCCATGGGCAGCCAGCCGCTGCAGGGCCTGCTCGTGACTTACCCCATCGGGGCCGCTATCGAGCCGCTGCAGTGCCTCATCGGGCCCCATGGCGTGCCAGGGTGGCGGGGTGTCGTGCTGGCGTTCATCCATGCGGGGCTCCTTGGTGGCCCAGGGCGTAGATGAAAGCTTTAGCACAAACGATGCTGCACTGCAGTGATCCAGGGCAAGACAGGGCTGGTCTCCATGACAGATTCAGCGATGCGATGATCAGGATGGTCGAGAACGACGAGCCGATGCCCATGGTGATGAAAAGACCGATCAGCAGCATCATCAGCGCGGCCAGGCCCTTGTTGTCACCGATCAGGGTGGCGATGATCAGTGTGAAGACAACCATTCACTAGTCGTATGCCCGACACTGTCATGGGGTGGGATGGGTCGGCTACCATAGGGCTTCACCCATTGCCGAACCTGGACCCCTCGACATGCCCTCCAAGACCTCGACGCGCATCAACAAGTACATCAGCGAGAGTGGTATGTGCTCGCGGCGCGAGGCTGACCGCTATGTGCAGCAGGGCAACGTCCAGTTGAACGGCAAGCGCGCCACCACGGGCGACCAGGTGTTTCCCGGTGATGTGGTCAAGGTCAACGGTCAGTTGATCGAGCCTCAGGAGCCGGAGGATCTGGTGCTGATCGCGCTGAACAAGCCGGTGGGGATCGTCAGCACCACCGAGCCCGGCGAAAAGGCCAATATCGTCGACTTCGTTCAACACGGTGTGCGTATCTTTCCCATCGGCCGGCTGGACAAGGATTCTCAGGGCCTGATCTTTCTCACCAATAATGGCGATCTGGTCAACCGTATCTTGCGCTCGGCCAACCAGCACGAGAAGGAGTACGTGGTGACGGTAGACAAGCCGATCACCGATGACTTTGTCTCCTCCATGGGCAGCGGGGTACGCATCCTTGGTGAAACCACCAAGCCGTGCAAGGTGGTCAAGGTCTCCTCGCATGTCTTCAATATCACGCTGGTGCAGGGCCTGAATCGCCAGATCCGCCGCATGTGCGAGGTGTTCGGCTATACGGTGACGCGGCTCGAGCGCATTCGCATCATGAACGTCAGCGTGAAGGGCCTGGCGCTGGGTGACTGGCGTGACCTGACCGCCAAGGAGGTCGATACGCTGATGGCGCTGACCGCGGATTCGGTCTCCGATGCGCCCCAAGCCAAACCCAAGCCCAAGCCGGCCAGGGGCAAGCCGTCTGGCGACAGGGCCGGGCGTAAGTCCTCGGCTGGCAAGGCCGGTGCCGGAAAGTCCAGGGCTGGAAAATCCGCGGCTGGAAAGCCTGGCGTTGGGAAACCCGGCGCCGGCAAATCCGGGGCTGCTGCCAAGGGGCGCGGAAAGAGCTCGGCGGACAAGACGTCGGCCAAGGGAGCGCGAGGCGACAAGGCCAAGGGCAAGCCGGGGCGCCACGCGGCCCCCAAGACACGCGGCCCGAAGGCGGCCAGACCCGCTTCACGTGGTACCTCCAAGCCGCGCGGACGAAAATAGCGCGACTCACACGGTCCGCGTTGACGTCATCTCCGTTGGTCATCCAATAGGTCCCCCATGACGCCATTTGATATGCACGACCAGGACAAGCGACTGTTCAGCCCCTCGGCCTTGCGCAATCGCGGGCCGATTCTCGATGTGCTCAAGGCGCATCTGCCGCCCCAAGCCCGGGTGCTCGAGGTGGCCAGTGGCAGCGGAGAGCATGCCATCCATTTCACGGCCAGCATGCCGGGTTGGCAGTGGCTGCCAAGCGACCCCACCCTCAGGGCTTGCCAGTCCATTGCGGCATGGCGGGAACATGGTGGCATGGGGAATCTGCGTGAGCCGATGATGCTCGATGTCACGGGGCAGTGGCCTGAGGAAACCTTCGATGCCGTGGTGGCCATCAACCTCCTGCACATTTCACCGTGGGAGGTGACCCCCGCCTTGATTGCTGAGGCGGCGGCGCATCTCGTCGATGGCGGTCGACTGGTGATCTACGGCCCGTTCATGCGCGACAATCGCCATACCGCGCCAAGCAACGCGGCTTTCGACGACGACCTCCGCGCCAGAGACAAGCGCTGGGGGATTCGTGACCTTGGCGACCTCACGACCCAGGCCGAGCGCCAGGGATTGACGCTCGACCGGGTGGTGGAGATGCCGGCCAACAATCTGAGCCTGGTTTTTCACAAGAGGCCCTCTGAGGACGTCTACAAATGACTGCGCTCGGTCATGCGGCGTTGAAATCAGCTTCAAAATGCTCATTTACAAACACGTAAACTCCGCTTTTTCACCCGATTTCGCCTTGCCTGACCATCGCTCGTGACTTTTGTAAACACCCTCAGTACCTTCAGGCAGGGCCCACCACATGCTTGACCTGCTGATAGCTGGCCAGGCCCCAGGGCCCGAGCTCGCGGCCGATACCGCTGCGCTTGAAGCCACCCCAACCGGTTTCGGGCAGCACCAGTTGTTCGCTGTTGAACCAGATGCAGCCGGCACGCAGTTCACGACCGATCCGCTGGGCACGCGCGCTGTCACCGCTGATGACCGTTCCGGCAAGGCCGAACTCGCTGTCGTTGGCAAGCTCGATGGCCTGGCGTTCGCTGTCGATGGTGTGTGCGCAGAGTACCGGCCCGAAAATCTCCTCGCGCCACAGCCGGCTGGTCACCGGCACATCGCGATACAGGGTGGGCGCCAGGAAATAGCCTCGCTCTGGCAGTTCCCGGTGGCGTCCGTCGCGTACGGCCACGAGGCCTTCCTGCTCGGCGATGGCCAGATACGCCTCTACCGCCTTGCGCTGCCGCGCGCTGGCAAGCGGTCCCATGTCGGTACTTTCGGCCAGGGGGTCGCCCAGCATCAGGGCGTCGATGCGTGTGGCGAGTGCCGCGAAGAGCGGCTCCGCCACGGCCTCGTGCACCAGCAGGCGTGATGTGGCCGAGCAGATCTGGCCCGCATTGAAGTAGATACCCGCCATTACCCAGTTGGCGGCAAGCTCGGGGTCGGCATCTTCCATGACCAGGATGGGAGACTTGCCACCGAGTTCCAGCGAAACACCGGCGGTGCGCGCGGATGCCGCGGCCATCACCGCTTCACCGACCCGGTTGCTGCCGGTGAACGAGAGCTTGTCGACGCCTGGGTGGCGGCTGAGTGGGGCGCCGATGCCGTCGCCATCACCATGCACAAGATTGAAGACGCCAGCGGGCAGCCCCACTTCGAGGGCGATCTCGGCGAGTGCCTGCTCGGGAAGCGGCGTGACCTCCGACGGTTTCAATACCGCAGTGCAACCGGCGGCAAGCGCGGGGGCGAGTTTCCAGGCGCTGGTCACCAGCGGGAAGTTCCACGGTGTGATCAGGCCCACCACGCCTACCGGGTCGTGATAGCAGCGCGCATCGACGCCTTCCATCTCCACCGTCACCGCCTGCCCTTGGCGGGCGTCGAGTTGGCGCGCCTGCTGCGCATAGTAGCGATAGCAGGCGATGGCATCATCCAGGTCGATGCCGGCTTCTTCCAGCACCTTGCCATTGTTGGTGCAGGAAAGCCTGATCAGCGCCGAGCGCCGCTGTGTCAGGGCATCGGCGAAGCCATCCAGATAGACCGCGCGCTGTGAGCCGGTGAGCGCCCGCCAGGCGGGCAAGGCCCGGCTGGCCGCGGCGACCGCTGCATCGACGTCCGCCGGGTCGCCGGCGGTGACCTCGGCGATCTGTTGCTCGGTGTAGGGGTTGGTGACCGGTAGCAGGCGGTCTCCCTGTGATTTCACCCACTGGTTGTCGATGAACTGATGGTCAAGTCGTTGCATGGTATGTCTCTTGTCGTGGTGGCATGGTGCGGCAAGGCCGCGCGCTATCTACTGGCCATGGCCTGGCCCCTGGTCGACATTCAGCCCAGGGATTGCTCCCAGCGGGTGGCATCCACTTCGATCAGCAGTGGGCCATCCAGCGGCCGGCTGGCCAATGCCTGGGCGAGATCGGCGGGGCTGCCCACGGGTACTGCCGTGCAGCCGAAGCCGCGTGCCACGGTGAGGAAGTCAGGGGCCTTGATATCGACGCCCAGGCGTTCCACGCCGTTGGCATCCATGAAGCGACGAATCTCCTCATAGCCAGCGTTGTGCCACAGCAAGATCACCACCGGCAGCTGTTCTTCCACCGCCGTCGCCAGCTCCGAAAGGGTGAACATCACTCCTCCGTCACCCACCAGCGCGACCACCGGCAAATCGTGCCGGGCAAGCTTCGCACCCAGGGCGGCCGGCAGCCCATAGCCGAGGGTGCCGTAGCCCGTGGACGCATTGAAATAGCGGCGTGGTTCGGGCTGTGCCACCAGATGGTTGCCCGCATACACCGGTGCGGTGGAATCGCCCACCAGGATCGCGTCAGGCAGTGCCTTGCGCAGCACGTCATACAAGGGCACGAAAGGGGCAAAGGCGGGGTCGTCCCGCAGTGCGAGCTCAGCCAGTGTCCGGGCGGTACGTTCGGCGCCGGCCTTGGCGAGCGGTTGCGGGAAGTGTTCCAGCAGCCGTTCCAGACCACGTCGCGCATCACCCACCAATCCAAGCGACAGCGACTGGTTGCGGACCAGTTGCTGGGCATCGAGGTCGATGCGGATCAGCTTGCCGGTGAGCGCGAAGCCGTCATCGAACACCACGTCGTAATCGGTCTCGCCGATTTCGGTACCCACGGCAAGGATGACGTCGGCCTCGGCGGCCAGCTTGCGAACCGCGGGCAAAGCGGCGTTGGCACCCAGGTCGAGGGGGTGGTCGCGCCCCAGGATGCCCTTGGCATTGATGGTAATCACCGTGGGTGCATCGAGGCGTTCGACCAGTGCGCGTGCGGCAGCCGGGGCATCCGCGCTGCCACCGCCCAGCAGTAGAAGAGGACGCTCGGCGTGACGCAACCACTCGGCGGCAAGCGCCAGCCCCTCGGGGTCCGGACTCGGGCGGTACAGGCGAGGCGGCTGGCTGGTGGCAGGGGCATTGACGGGAGCTGCGAACAGATCGATGGGAATCTCGATGTGTACCGGGCCCGGGCGTTCGCCCTGAAAGACGGCGAAGGCGCGGGCCAGGACTTCCGGCAGGCCGTTGGGGTCGAGCAGCGTATGGCTGAAACGCGAGACCCCCGCCATCATCTGTTGCTGGCTTGCCAGTTCATGCAGGCGCCCCTGCCCGCGACCCAGGGTGTCGCGCCGGTTGACGCTCGATATCACCAGCATCGGGATGGAATCAGCCAGCGCCTGGCCCATGGCGGTAGCGATGTTGGTCATCCCGGGGCCGGTGATGATCAGGCAAACCCCGGGCTTGCCGGAGGCCCGTGCATAACCATCGGCCATGAAGCCCGCCCCTTGCTCATGCCGCGGGGTGACATGGCGAACGCCGCTACCGGTCAGTCCGCGATAGAGCTCGACGGTATGCACCCCGGGGATCCCGAACAGCGTATCGACGCCATAGGTAGTGCGCAGCAGGTGAATCAAAAGGTCAGCGCAGGTCATGCTGGAGGGGCGTATTTCGTGATCGGTACTCATCAGGTTGCATTCCTCTGGTCGATGATGCGGCACGGCCAGGGCCGGCCGCATCGAGCCGGTCTCAGCCCACCAGCCAGTGGGCCATGATCACGATGATCGGCAGGGTGATGGCGGTGCGCAGCAGGAAGATTACCGCCAGCTCCCAGAGCTTGATGGGAATCTTTGATTTCAGCAGCAATGCGCCGATCTCGGACATGTAGACCAGTTGCGTCAGCGACAGGCAGGCGATGACGAAGCGGGTCAGCTCACTCTCGATGCCGCTGGCCAGCACCGCCGGCAGGAACATGTCGGCGAAACCTACCAGGGTTGCCGGGGCGGCGGCGCGGGCCTCGGGTAGCCCCATCCATTCGAGTACCGGCACCATCGGATACGACAGCCAGGTGAACAGCGGCGTGAATTCAGCAACGATCAATGCCACGGTGCCGATGGCAATCACCAGCGGCAACAGGCCGAAGAAGATGTCGATGACATTGAACAGGGAGTGACGAGCCAGTTGACGCGGACCAGGTGCGTTCTCGGCCCGCGCCACGGCCATGCCGAGGCTGTAGCGAAACAGGTTCTGGTCACTGGTGTTCTCTTCCTGGATGCGGCATCCCACTGGCTCGTAGTATGTATTGGGCTTGCGCGACAGAGGCGGCAGGCGCGGCACGATCACGGCGGCGACAAGGCCCGCCACCACCACGGTCAGGTAGAACGGCACGAACAGGTGATTGATACCGATGAAACTCGTTACCAGCAAGGCGAAGGCGATCGACACGATGGAGAAGTTGGTGGCGATGGCCGAAGCCTCGCGGCAATTGTAGAAGCCTTGCTCGTATTGCTGGCTGGTGATCAGCACACCCACGGTGCCTGACCCCATCCACGAGGCCGTTGCGTCGATGGCGCTGCGGCCGGGCAGGCCGAATATCTTGCGGAACGGGGTTCTCACCAGGCTGCCGATGAACTCCATGAAACCGAACTCGACCAGAAACGGCAGCAGGATGGCGGCGAAGAAGAAAAAGGTCAGCAGTACCGGTGCCAGGTCGTTGAGCATCACTCCGCCAGTGAATGACGCAGTGACGAACTCGGGTCCCATCTGAAAGAAGGTCATCAGTGCAAAGGCCGCACCGAGACCGCGCATCACTACCCAGATCGTGTCTACGTCGAACAGCTCGTTGAGCATTCCCTGGCGTGACCAGGTCGGTTTTGCCAGCTTCACCATCAGCGTCAGCAGGAAAGACAGGCACAGTATCACCACGGCAATTGCAGGCAGGTAACCGTCCAGCAACGCCTTGAGGCCATCAGCCATCAGGCCCATGCCGATGTTGATGGTGCCGCCAACCTGGAAGGGCACCAGGAACAGCAGTACCCCGATCAACGAGGGAACGAGGAACTTGATGAGGCCATGTCGGCTAAGCGGTGCGCCGGTCTCGGCGATCCGGGATTCAGGGTCCAGGGAGGAGGGCATAGGGCTTACTCGCTATGTTGTGGATGTATTGTGGTTGTCTTGGTGTTGTGTTGACTGGGCGCTGGGTCAATCGCGGCGCATCACGCCCGGCAATACGCAGAGCATTTCGTAGAGCAAGGTGGCGCCCATCAGGGCGGTATTGCCACTGGTATCGTAGGGAGGGGAGACTTCCACGAGATCGCCACCGACGATGTTCAGGCCGGCGGCGCCACGCACCAGTTCAAGGCCCTGGGACGAGGTCAGGCCTCCCATTTCCACGGTGCCCGTGCCGGGCGCCACGGAAGGGTCGAGGCCATCGATATCGAAGGTGATGTAGACCGGGATATCGCCCATCTGCTCGCTCACCTCGGCCATCAGCGGCTCGAGAGAGCGGTACCAGCACTGTTCGGCGGTCACCACACGGAAGCCCTGCTGGCGGCACCAGTCGAAGTCCTCCGCCGCGTAGCCGGTGCCACGCAGGCCGATCTGCACCACCTTGTCCTTGGCGAGCAGACCTTCTTCCTGGGCGCGCCGGAAGGGGGTGCCATGGGCGATCGGCTCGCCGAACATATGCTCGTTGACATCGGCATGAGCATCGATATGGATCAGGCCCACGGGGCCATGCTTCCTGGCGATCGCGCGCAGGATGGGCAGGGTGATCACATGATCGCCACCCAGGGTCAGCGGGGTGCAGTCATGCTTGAGCACCTCGTCGTAGAAGGCGGTGATGATATCCACCGTCTTGGGCAGGTGAAAGGTGTTGATCGGCACGTCACCGATGTCGGCCACCTGCAGGCTGTCGAAGGGCGCGGCACGGGTGGCCATGTTGTAGGGGCGCAACATTCGCGATTCATCACGGATCTGGCGTGGACCGAGCCGTGTCCCCGGGCGGTTGGAGGTGGCGATATCGAGCGGTACGCCGATGAACGCCGCATCCAGGCCTTCAGCGGTTGGCTGGGTGGGCAGGCGCATCATGGTGGCGGGGCCGGCGAAGCGTGGCATCTCGTTCCCGCTCAGTGGCTGGTTGAATCTGCTCATGGTGTCTCCTGGTGTTAGCGAAGCATCAGGGTGCCTTGCGATGTTGGATGTCCATATGAATTAAGCAGGAACCATGCCAAGGTTTATCTCATTGATTTTAATAGGACGGCATGGCGTTTGATTCGTATATGAATTGCTTCACCACGCAAGAGTGATTCGATTGTGTATCATTGATGCAACTCTGAATCACATTGAAGGAACCCATCATGGTTCATGTGGATAGCCGGGTACTCGAAACGATCATCGAGACGGCCAATGACCACTTCTTCATCGTCGATGGCCGGGGCCGTGTACTCGATGTCAGCCCGGGTGCCGCCGCCGTGTACGGCGTGTCGAGAGACGTACTCAAGGCGGCGACGGTGCAGGAGCTGGAAGGCCAGGGAGTGCTCAAGCCGTCGATCAGCCTGGAAGTGTTGCGCACCGGCAAACCGGTACAGATGATGCAAGTGACCGGAACCGGCAGGCGGGTGATCGCCGAGGCGCACCCGGTGTTCGTCGATGGGCGTATCGAGCGTATTGTCAGTCGCTCTCGGGACCTCACCGATCTTCAACTGCTTCAGGACGAATATGCCCTGCTGCAACGTCGTTTCAGCGAGCACTTGAAGCGCAGCCATGCGGAGGGTGGCGGTGGCGAGGAGGGTGAACTCGAGGAAGAGCTCGACTCACTGATGGTGCGCAGCAGCGTAATGCGTGAGGTGGCGCTGTTGCTCAGGCGGGTTGCCCCGGCGGATGCCACCGTGTTGATGCTAGGGGAGTCGGGCGTGGGCAAGACGGCGTTCGCCCGGCAGTTGCATCGCTGGAGCCGACGAAGCAGCGGCCCTTTCGTCGAAGTCAACTGCGCGGCGATTCCCGAGAACCTGTTCGAGTCAGAGATGTTTGGCTACCAGCCGGGTGCTTTCAGTGGGGCGGCACGCCAAGGCAAGTCCGGCTTATTGGAGCAGGCCGACGGTGGCACGCTGTTTCTCGACGAGATCGGCGAACTCCCGATGCCGATGCAAACCAAGCTGCTCAAGGTCATCCAGGATGGGACCGTCACTCGGCTGGGGGATACCCGTTCGAGGCGGGTGGATTTCCGGCTGGTGGTGGCCACCAACCAGGCCCTGGCGGAACGTGTAGAGGAGGGCAGTTTTCGGCTTGACCTCTATTACCGGCTCAACGTCATCCCGGTGACCTTGCCGCCTCTGCGTGAACGACCGGAAGACATTCCGTCGCTGGTCGAGTCATGCCTGGCATCGCTCAACAAGCGGTATGGCCGTCAGAAGATGCTGCATGCAAGCGCCTGGTCGGAATTGATGGGCAATGACTGGCCAGGCAATGTCCGGGAGCTCGAGAACTGGCTGGAGCGGGCTTGGTTGTCCGCGACCAGTGATGTCATCGATGCGCCGGCAAGGCGCATTCCGGTGGAGGACTCAAGCGAATCCCTGCTTGATCATGCAGATCCGCCTGCCGACGAGCGGCTCGGCGAGCAGGAAACCTTGCCGGAGTATCTGGCAAGGCTCGAGCGAGCGGCACTGGTTGAATTGTGTCAACGGCTACCCAGTACTTACGCGCTGGCCAAGCGCTTGGGCATTAGCCAACCCAGTGTGGTGCGCAAGCTGAAACGCCATGGGCTCAGGATCTCGAGACCTGGATGAAGATGGCCCTTCCCAGGACGTTACTCGGGCATTTCGCCTGGTACCCGGTATTTCAAGTGGTCCGCCTGTCGCTCCTCTCGCGTCTTGGTTTCATCTTCGGTGGGTACGCCCCACAAGGTTTCGCGACTGCCATCAGGGAACGTATAGGTGGTACAACCAGCCAGCAGGGCACCGGCGATCATGAACGTGGCGAAGGGCAGAAGGTGTCGCATGGGGATTCCTTGGTCATGGTATCGCAATGGCCTGGCTGGCCGAGTGGGCGGGTAGTAGCCGGGATCAATGTAGCGACTCTTCCACCCTTACAGCAATCGATACATGACATGAGCATCGACCAGGCCCTGCTCGGGGTGCCGGAAAGCCAGCGGCAGGGTACCCGCGATCGTGAAGCCATGCTTTTGCCACAGCCCGATGGCCACCGTGTTGCTCGCCACCACCAGGTTGTACTGCATGGCCGTGAACCCCAGTTCCCGGGCCAGCGTCAACGAGTGCTTGCACATCGCGCCGGCGATGCCCTGCCCACGCGCATGCGCCGCTACCACATAGCCGCAGTTCGCGACATGATCGCCAGGGCCGGATTGATTGGCCTTGAGGTAATAGCTGCCGATTGCCTCGCCTTGCGCATCCACCACCACTCGGATCGCGCGAGGCAGTTCGATCCACATGCGATGGGCATCCTGCTCGCTGATGTGGCGAGGCACCGCATAGGTTTCACCGGCGCGGAATATCGCTTCGATGATCGGCCACAGTGTCGGCCAGTCGCCTGTCTCAAAGGGGCGTATGGTGGTCATCCGTCAACATCCTCGGGTGCTGCCGCAGGTGACAAGATTCTAGCGTTCGTCTGGCGGCAGCGTCATATCATGGGCAATTTTTTCCCCTTCTGGGGGTGCCAAGCGTCAAGCGGAAACGTTAGGGTCAAGGCTCCATTGACCAAATCGGAGATGACATGACTGCACTGAAGCTTCTCGCCGCCGCTTCCCTGTCCCTGCTGGTGGCAAGCCAAGCCTCCGCCCAACAGATGCCCCAGGGTGCCCCACCGAGCGCTGAACAACAGGTAAGCCAGCTCGACGAACTGATCGGCCTGGAAGAGGGTCAGCAGCAGGAGCTGGTTGCCCTGTTGAACGATTCCCAAGCCATCATCGAGCAGAAGCAGAGTGAAGCCGAGCAGGTACAAGCCCAGCTCTACGAGCGTGTGCAGCCTGATGTCGACGAGGCCGCGATTCGCGAGGATGCTCAGCGGCTGGGCCAGTTGACCGGCGACATGGCGGCCGAGAGTGTGCTGATGCAAGCACGTATCCAGTCCACGCTGACCCAGGAGCAGCGCGACGAACTCGAGCGCCAGATGGAACAGCAGCGTGAGCAAATGCGCCAGATGCAGGAGCAGATGCAACAGCAGCAGCCGGCGCAGTAACCAGGGTGACGTTGCCGCCCGCCATGCGTTGGGTGGCACTGACTCAATTTGGGGCTTGCATATCGCCCAACGAAAAACCGCCGCACGGTATGATCCGTTAGCGGCGGTTTTTACTGTGTTTTTGGTCGGAGCGACAGGATTCGAACCTGCGACCTTTGCAACCCCATTGCAACGCGCTACCAAGCTGCGCCACGCTCCGACTGCGTTTTCAGTGGCTTGAGATACTTATCTCAGCCCCGAGAACGAGGCGTATACTAGCGTGTTGGACATAAAATGAAAAGCCCCTTTTGGACTTTCGTTTCAATTGCTTGGGTTGTACATCGTCGGCTTGCTGACTGGCCTATGCTCGAGGGATATGTTCAGGGATGGCTGCCTGTACAGTGTTGCGTTGAGTCCTGGCGAGGGAGTGACGAGTGATGCCATTGATCCTGGGGATGAGCGTGTTGCTGGCCTGCCAGTTCATTGGGGAATTGGTGGCGCGAGGGTTGACCCTGCCGATACCGGGTCCGGTCATTGGCATGGTGGTGCTGCTGGTAGGGCTCTTGGTGTTCGGCAAGGTGCCGAAAAGCCTGCGCTTGGCAGGTGAGGGGTTGTTGCGTTACCTGACGCTGCTGTTCGTGCCCGCCGGGGTTGGTTTGATGGTGCACTTCAGCTTGATCGGCAATGACCTGTGGCCGATTGCGGTGACGCTGGTGGTGTCCACGGCTGTGACACTGGTCGTGACCTTGTGGGCGCTGGACCGGATGAATCGGCGGCGAGGGAACGGTCGATGAATCTCGCCGAATTCGACCAGCTGTGGGTCTACCTGTCAGGAAACCCGCTGTTGTCATTGCTGGTGACCTTGCTCGCCTTCATGCTTGCCGTGCGTATCAACAAGGGGCTGGGTGGCACCGCTCTGGTGCATCCGGTGACGCTTTCCATTGCCATGTTGATTAGCTTTCTGCTGCTTGTTGATATGGACTACGGGACCTACTTCGAAGGCGCGCAGTTCATTCACTTCCTGCTTGGGCCTGCTACCGTGGCATTGGCTATTCCGCTGTACGATCATCGCGAGCGAGTGCGTCGGCTGCTATGGCCGTTGCTGGCGGCGTGCATCCTGGGAATTCTCACGGCAGTCAGCTCGACGCTCGGATTGGCGTTGCTACTGGGTGCCCAGGTCGAGACAATGCTATCGCTTGCGCCGCGCTCGGTGACTTCTCCCATCGCCATGGGCATCGCCGAGCAGATCGGCGGAATTCCATCTCTGGCGGCAGGTCTCGTGCTGCTGACTGGCTCCATCGGCTGTGCGTTGGCGCCGGGTATCTTTCACTTGCTGAAAATCGATGACCCGGCAGTGAAAGGTTTCGCGTTGGGGCTCACAGCCCACGGTTTTGGTACCGCCCACGCCTTCGCCAAGATCGGCGCGGTGGCGGGGGCGTTCTCCGGCCTGGCGATGGGGCTTACGGGGCTTGTGACAGCGTTCCTGCTGCCGCTGTTGGTGCGTATGTTTGGTCTTGGTTGACATGGAGCCTCGATCCCCGGAGGAGCAAGGCTCCACGTTTCAAAGCTCCACGTTTCAAAGCTCTTCCCAGATCCGTTGGCGAAACTCCTTGGTAAGCTGGTTGGCGAAGTCGACACGTTTTACATGAGCGTCGGTGATGTCCTTGACCAGTGACTGGTAGCACGCCTGGAGCTCTGCATGAGTCCTGGGCGCGTCGCCCTCGAAGCATTCGGACATGCGGGCGCTGCTCTCTGCCAAGGCCTTGATGAACTGGGCCTCGAATTGCATGGCATCCGCCATGCTCTCAAGCCAGGCGAGTTGCATGCGAGCCACCGGATTGGGTCCCTTCAACCATTGCTCTTGCCACCAGTCGAACATCGGGTTGGTGATGGGTGTGGTCATGACAGGGCCTCGTACAGTTGATTGCAATGGCGTTTTCTGACGATGAGGGGGCTTGCGACGTGAGTTGAGTATAGATGACAGGTGGTGTCTTGCGCTGGCACCGAAAAGCTGTTGTGCTCGAACGTGATGCCGGTCAATCTAGTGGTCACGGGATCGATGGCTGGGGGTGTGAATGTGGGGAGTGATCAAGTCTGTGCTGGCTGCCTTCTTCGGCGTTCAGCGCGAGCGGCAGCGTCAGGAAGACTTCGAAAACGGCAGCCCTGTGGCATTCATCATCGTGGGAGTCGTGCTGGCCGTCGTGCTGGTGGTAGTTGTTGCACTGGTTGCTGTCCAGGCTTCCCGTTGAAAGTTCGCGTTTGAGTATTCTGGTATCAATGAGATGATATAGCACAGCAGTCACTATGACTGTGTCTCAGATGTGGCTAATATTGCAGTGCCAGCAGCGTGCGCAAGAAATCCTATCGGCGAGTGTGTCTCCACCTTCTGACGCACGTCGGTTTGCGCGACAAGACAACTACAAACCGAGAGGAGGTGCCGATGCGCAAGTCGCTCGTTTGGATGACGGGTTGCCTGGGCTTCGCCCTGATGGTCCCATTGGCCATGGCCAACGCCTGGAACATGCCGGTCGGGGTGACGGATGTCAGTCGCGAGATCCATTCCCTGCACATGATCATTTTCTGGATCTGTGTGGTGATTGGCGTGGTGGTGTTTGGGGTGATGTTCTATTCCCTGTTCCGTTTTCGCCGCTCTCAGGGTGCCAAGGCTTCCAATTTTCATGAGAACACCACTGTCGAAGTGATCTGGACGGCCGTACCGTTGCTGATTCTGGTGGGGATGGCGATACCGGCAACCGCCACGCTCAAGAAGATGTATGATGCCTCCGATGCCGAGCTGGATATCATGATCACCGGCCAGCAGTGGCGCTGGCGTTACGAATATCTCGGCGAAGACGTTGCCTTCAACTCCAATATGTCCACTCCGCGTGCCCAGATTCAGGGTGATGAGCCGCGCGGCGAACATTATCTTCTCGAAGTCGATGAGCCGCTGGTCTTGCCCGTCAACCGCAAGGTTCGCTTCCTGATGACCGCCGATGATGTCATCCACTCGTGGTGGGTGCCGGATCTTGCCGTAAAGCAGGATACCATTCCCGGCTTTATCAACGAGAACTGGGTGCGTATCAACGAGCCCGGCATCTACCGTGGCCAATGCACTGAACTCTGTGGCATGGATCACGGCTTTATGCCGATCGTGGTCGAGGCGCTGGAAGAGGAAGAGTTCGATGCCTGGCTTGCCGAGCGCAAGGAAGCCGCCGAGCAGGAGGCTATGGGGGTTGATCGCGAGTGGGAGCTTGAGGAATTGATGGAGCGCGGCGAAGCCGTTTACGGCAGCATATGCGCCTCTTGCCACCAAGCGGAGGGGCAGGGTGCACCACCGGCATTCCCGGCATTGGCGGATAACCAGCAGTTGATCGATGACCTCGACTGGCATCTAGACAAGATCCTGAATGGTGTGTCCGGCTCCGCGATGCCTGCCTTCCGAGGCACGTTGAACCCGGTCGAGATCGCCGCGGTGACCACCTGGACTCGCAATGCCTGGGGCAACGACACGGGCGATGCGGTTCAGCCCGCTGAGATCGCCGAGCGGCTGTCTGATTGACAGCCTCGTTGAAGCGAGTCGGTTAACCTTTCGCCAACATCGTTCTGACGCTCACGTTCGATATCAAGAACAATGACAGATTCGGGAGATACAAGATGGCGCCCAAGTTGCCACCGCATCACCCCCTGGAGCAAAGCACCTCGGCTGTGGCCGGTGGTCAGGCTTCTGCGCATCATTCACCACCTCGCGGCATCATGAGGTGGTTGCTGACGACCAATCACAAGGAGATTGGTAGCCTCTACCTGATCTTCTCTCTGGTGATGTTCTTCATCGGCGGTATCTTCGCCCTGGTTGTGCGTGCGGAGCTGTTCCAGCCCGGGTTGCAGCTCGTGCAACCCGAGTTTTTCAACCAGATGACCACCATGCATGGGTTGATCATGGTGTTCGGGGCGGTCATGCCGGCCTTTACCGGGTTGGCCAACTGGATGATTCCGCTGCAGGTGGGGGCGCCGGACATGGCACTGCCGCGCCTCAATAACTTCAGCTTCTGGCTGTTGCCGGTCGCCTTCGCGCTGCTGTTGTCGACCATGCTGATGCCTGGTGGTGGCCCGAACTTCGGCTGGACCTTTTACGCGCCATTGTCGACGACGTACGCGCCACCGTCGACGACATTCTTCATTCTGTCGCTGCACATTGCGGGTATCAGTTCGATTCTCGGTGCCATCAACATCGTCGCTACCATCCTCAACATGCGCGCGCCGGGCATGCGTCTGATGGACATGCCGCTGTTCGTGTGGACCTGGCTGATCACCGCGTTCCTGCTGATCGCGGTGATGCCGGTGCTCGCCGGGGTGATCACCATGATGCTGATGGACATCAACTTCGGAACGAGCTTCTTCAATGCCGCTGGTGGTGGGGATCCGGTGCTCTTCCAGCATCTTTTCTGGTTCTTCGGGCACCCAGAGGTGTACATCATGATCCTGCCGGCGTTTGGTATTGTATCGGCGATCATTCCGACCTTCGCTCGCAAACGTCTTTTTGGCTACGCATCGATGGTCTACGCTACGGCATCGATCGCTGTCCTGTCGTTTCTGGTCTGGGCGCACCACATGTTCGTGGTGGGGCTGCCGTTGGTGGCTGAGCTGTTCTTCATGTACACCACCATGCTGATTGCCGTTCCCACTGGGGTGAAGGTGTTCAACTGGATTACCACGCTGTTCCGTGGGTCGATCACTTTCGAGCCACCCATGCTCTTTGCGCTGGCTTTTGTCGTGCTGTTCACCATTGGTGGCTTCTCGGGTCTGATGCTGGCGATTGCTCCGGCTGACTTCCAGTATCACGACACCTATTTCGTCGTTGCCCACTTCCACTATGTGCTTGTGCCAGGTGCGGTGTTTGCGATCATGGCCGGCGTCTACTACTGGTTGCCCAAGTGGACAGGTCACTACCCCAACGTGAAACTGTCTCAGTGGCATTTCTGGTTGTCGGTGATTGGGGTCAATCTGACGTTCTTCCCAATGCATTTTTCCGGCCTTGCCGGCATGCCACGCAGGATTCCCGACTACGCGTTGCAGTTCGCCGATTTCAACCTGGTATCAAGCCTTGGTGCCTTGTTGTTCGGTGCCTCGCAACTCGTCTTCGTGGCTGTCGTGATCCTGTGTGTGCGAGGTGGGGAAAAGGCGCCAGCCAAGGCTTGGGAAGGGGCCGAGGATCTCGAATGGAGTGTGCCGAGCCCTGCGCCGTTGCATACCTTCGATACTCCGCCGAACTTCCGGCCACATGAACACTGAGTGTTATCAATAGGCGCCAGGAGGCTTCCATGACCCAGGGCGGACAGTCCCAACACAAGGCTAATCCAGGCGTCCGCCGAACAGTGGTTCGGACAGTGGCGGCCCTGGTCGGTATGTTCGCCTTCGCTTTTGCTTTGGTGCCACTTTACGACGTGTTCTGCCAGGTCACTGGGTTGAATGGCAAGGTCAACAACTCAGCGCAGTCAATCATCCACGAAGAGGTCGACGAGTCGCGGATGGTCACGGTGCAGTTCATTACCCGGGGAAGTTCCGGCCTGCCCTGGCGAATGGATGTCGAGACGCGTCAGGTCCGTGTTCACCCGGGGCAGAGCGCCGAAGTCAATTTCGCGTTTCATAACCAAAGCGTCGAAGGCAACTGGGGAAGGGCAGTGCCCAGCGTCTCGCCTTCCAATGCGTCACGTCATCTGCGCAAGATCAACTGCTTCTGTTTCGATGAGCAGCACCTGGAAGCGGGGGAGCGATTGGAACTGCCGCTTGTCTTCCAGCTTGCGCGTGATCTACCTGACGACATCAATACCGTAACACTGGTCTATACCCTGTATCCGGTCACCCGCGACGAGGCGCCGCTGCAGGCCCGGGCGACTACCGGCAATGGAGAAGAGACATGAGTGGTGGCAGCTACTACGTTCCTGAGTCCAGCAAGTGGCCGATCCTTGGATCGGTCGCCGTAGGGGTGATGATGATTGGCACTGGTATGTTGCTGGTGCATGATCGTGGTACTCCGATGGTGATTATCGGGATGCTGGGCGTGTTGGGGGTCATGGCATTGTGGTTTTACGATGTCATCAAGGAGTCTCGACAAGGGCTTTACGATGCGCAGATGGATCGTTCATTTCGCTGGGGGATGGGGTGGTTCATCTTTTCGGAAGTGATGTTCTTTGCAGCCTTCTTCGGGGCGCTTTTCTACGTGCGTACCTTTGCATTGCCTTGGCTGGATGGTGAGGGGGCCAAAGGCGTCGCTGCATTGTTGTGGCCTGACTTCACCGCCAGCTGGCCACTGATGAGCCCGCCTGATTCTTCCATTTCGGGTCCCGCGGCAACCTTCAGTCCGTGGCAATTGCCGCTGGTCAACACGTTGATACTGGTGGCCTCAAGCATCACCTTGACAGTCGCCCATGAAGGGCTGAAAGAAGGCGAGCGCCATGTCACTCGCAACTGGCTGTTCGCAACACTGCTGCTGGCGATCACCTTCATCATCATCCAGGGTGTTGAGTACTACGAGGCCTACAATCATTACGGCATCACCCTGCAGGCCGGTATCTATGGGGCGACATTCTTCCTGTTGACAGGCTTTCATGGCGTGCACGTGATCATTGGAGCCACCATCCTGGCGGTGATGTTCTGGCGTATCCAGAAGGGGCATTTCTCGGGAGATCAGCATTTCGGATTTGAAGCCGCAAGCTGGTACTGGCACTTCGTGGACGTAGTATGGATCGGACTGTTCCTGTTCGTCTATGTCTTCTAGTTGATTGTCAAGATGCTCTGCAAGACGGCCCTGCCAGAGGGCCTGCAAGTGGATCTGTGCATGATCAGCTAACCCAGGGTGCCAAGATAGAATCCGTAGAAGAGCAACGCTAGAAGAGTGGCGGCCAGCGCCACTCTGAGCTTCAACGATACGAGCAGGCGGCGTGATTGGCCACCGTCCTTCAGCAGGAATCCGGCGCCAGCGGCAAGGCTTGACAGCATGGCCAGGAATACCAGGGCGATGAGAACCTTCAGCAACATGGGACACTCCTTGAATCGCGATGGCTCTCAGGATGCCTCTCCGGGCAATCGTCGGCAATGGTTGTGGTGGACATTCTGGTCCATATTGGTGGTGCTTGGCATTGTTCTGGGCATTTGGCAGTGGGAACGTGCCGATGACAAGCGAGAGTATCTGGCCCGTCTTGATGCCGCCCCTCGTCTCGAGTCCCCCGCCCAAACACCTCCGGATGGCAGTTTTCTCACGCTTACCGGCACTTACCTGGCCGCTGAGACACTTTTTCTGGATAACCGGACCTTTGACGGTAGGCTTGGTGTCGCTCCGTTGACTCCATTTGAAGACGAGAATGGTCGCTTTTGGCTCATACAGCGCGGTTTTCTGGAGACTGGTACTAGCCGCGAGACACCCCAAGTGGAAACTCCGGATGGACGCGTGACACTGGCTGGCAGATGGCAGACCGCCAACGAGGGCACGCCAGTTTTTGGCGAGAATCGCGAGGGCCAGCGATTGCAGCGAATGGCGCTTGACGCCTGGTCAAGCGACTTTGCTCATGATGGCTGGTTGCATCTCGAGCAGGGGCCGGGTCACCTTGAGTCGTGGTGGACCCCGAGTGTCATGCCGCCTAGTCGTCATTTGGGGTATGCCGTGCAGTGGTGGGGACTTTCCCTTGCCGCCCTGGTAGTGATGCTGGTTGGTTCGCGCCGTTTTTCCAGACGCATTCGGTGATGAATTTTCTTGTGATGAACTCATTTTCCTTCGACGCACGCACTTTTCTGCGTACACACTATTTTTCCGCGTATACACTATTTTCCGCGTATTTAAGGAACAAGCAGACATGACATCAATTCGCACCGTGAGCCAGGCGCGCCTGAAGCTAGTGGCGCTGATGGCAATCTTTGCCTTGCCGATGCTTGTGGCATGGGGGATGGTGTTCTGGGGTGTCGGCATCCCCGAAGAGCGGACCGCCCATGGGGAGTTGTCACCTGACATACCGATGCTTGCCGAGTGGCCCTTGTCGGAACAGGCCGGTCCGCTGGTGGAGGGGGATTGGGTGCTGGCATTCGATTGCGGAGAGCGGTGCGAGGTACTGACAGACCAGTGGTGGCGTGTGCATCGTGCACTTGGGCGCGAGGCGCCGCGTGTCAGCCGGCTGCGTATTGGTGGACCTGCCGACGCCTTGCCGGGTGAGCGCATCGTCCAGTGGTCGAATGCTCCACAATGGCGAAAGGCCGACACACTCTGGATATTAGACCCCGCCGGACATCCGGTGCTGACCTATACACCCGAAGCCGACCCCAGTGAGGTACTGGATGATCTCAATCAACTGCTGCGCATGAACCCGGAAGTCGGGTCGCGTGATGTGCAGGACGTAGCTCAGCGTTGATCTGATCGAACTATGGGGGATAAGAGGAAGATGATGGGTACCGAGGGTAGGTTGCGGTTGCTCAAGACCTTGAGCTTGATCGGTGTGGTGTTTACCGGCCTGGTCATCCTGGTGGGCGCCTGGACACGCCTCTCTGATGCTGGCCTTGGCTGCCCCGACTGGCCAGGCTGTTACGGACGTCTGGTGGTGCCAGATGCGGAACATGCCATGATGCACACCCCCGATACTCCTCTTGAAGTGTTCAAGGCCTGGGTGGAGATGTTTCATCGCTACATTGCTTCTGCCCTTGGTCTGCTGGTAATTGCCATTGTGGTGATGGGTGTCTCGCTTCGCCACCAACCAGGGTTTCCATGGCTGGTGAGTCTGTCGCTGCTGGCAGCTATCATCGTACAAGGGGCGTTCGGCGCCTTCACGGTCACGTTGAAACTCTGGCCACAGGTCGTCACGTTACACCTGCTTGGCGGGCTTACCGTGATGGTGTTGTTTCTGTGGCTGCACCTGAGGCTTCGACGGTTTGTCAAAGGTGACCTGACGCTGGGTGGAGTCCCCGCGCCGCGTCGTCCCTTGTCGCCCCTGTGGGGCCTTGCCGTGCTGGTGCTGGTGTTGCAGCTGGCCCTCGGCGGGTGGGTATCGAGCAATTACGCGGGCATTGCCTGCCAAGGGTTCCCTACATGCAACGGGCAATGGTGGCCCTCAACGGATTGGAGTGAAGGGTTTCATATCACCCAGAGCGTCGGCCCCAACTACCTGCATGGTCAACTGCATGCCGATGCGCGTTCGGCCATTCAGCTCGGCCACCGGTTGGGCGCCATGGTGTTGGGGCTGATGTTGATAGTGTTGGTGGCCCGTCATTGGCAAGAAACGCGCATGCGCCCCTGGCTTGCAGGGTTGGTATTGGTGTTTACACTGCAGTTTGGCTTGGGTGTGGCCAATGTCGTCATGTGGTTGCCTTTGTGGCTCGCGCTCTTGCATACCGCGGGCGCCGTGGCCATGGTGGTAGCCATGACACTGTCCGTGTGGAACTGGCGAACGTTGCCTGTCGAGCCCGCGGTGCTAAACAGAAACCAGACGATAATGACAACGTAAGGAGTGGGTGCATGTCTGAGGCACTGACATCGCGCACCGGATTGGTGCGGGGCGGCGCACCGGGTGCCGTTAGCTGGGGGTGGCGGGACCTGCTGACCCTCTGCAAGCCTCGTGTAGTAGTGGTTATGCTGGTTTGTGCGCTGGTGGGCATGGCGTTGGCGAGCCCTGTATTGCCTTCCCTATGGGTCGTTGGCTATGGGCTATTGGGCATAGGTCTTGCGGCGAGTGGAGCGGCGGCCTTCAATCACGTGGTGGATCGCAGGCTGGATGCCATGATGGTGCGTACATCGCGCCGGCCTCTGGCGACACAGCGCATGCCCAGTGCTCTGGCGATTGTGTGGGCCACGTTACTGTCGGTGAGTGGCATTGGGTTGTTGTTGTGGCAGGTCAATGCACTGACGGCTTGGCTGACACTGGGCTCGTTGATCGGCTATGCACTGGTCTATACAACGTTTCTAAAGCACGCGACTCCCCAGAATATCGTCATTGGTGGCGTGGCGGGTGCCGCACCACCGCTGCTCGGCTGGACGGCAGTCACCGGTCAGTTGAGCCCTGAGCCGTTACTTTTGATGTTGATCGTATTCGCCTGGACACCGCCGCACTTCTGGGCTTTGGCTTTGCACAAGCGGGACGAATACGCGCGCGCTGGCGTGCCCATGCTGCCTGTCACCCATGGTGAGGCGTTCACGCGACTCCAGGTATGGCTCTATGGTTGGCTCACCGTGGCGGTTACCCTGATGCCGTTCGTCATCGGGATGAGCGGTGCGGTCTATCTGGTGGGTGTCTGCCTGCTCAATGCGCGTTTCATGTTCTGGAACTGGAAGGTATGGCGAGGTCAGGATCCCAAGGCGCCACTGGCGGCCTTCTGGTTCTCCATTCGCTATATTCTCGGGGTATTCGGTGTGTTGCTGCTCGATCACTATGCGGCAAGCCTGGGGTTCTGACAGGCGCGTAGTGACCCGACGCAACGAGCCCGGCCATGGCCGGGCTCGTTGCATATGGCTTGTCCATGTAGAATGGCTTTGACAGATATTGACCTACCGACTTTGGGAAAGCCCATGACTACGATGACCGCCGCAATACTTGTCGGCATTGCGCTGGCAATCATTGCCGGACTCGCCGCCTACGCTTTCAGGCTCAACAAGGAAGTGCGGCGACGAGAGGCCCTGCGTGATGAAGAAGCGCAGCGAGCACGTGACAATTGCCTCGAGAACCTCGAGCTTGTTGCCTCGGCGCTGGTGCAGCAGCAGGTGGATATCACCGAAGGCGCCTGGCGGTGCAAGGTGTCACTGGAAATCATCGATGCCACGCTGCTCGAGCGGGATGCCTTTCGCCCGTTCGTCGAAGTCTATGATCGCACTCGTCATCTGCACACTCACGATGCTCGTATGGCATTGTCGCCAAAGGAGCGTTTCAAGGAAGACAAAGAGCGCATCGCGGTGGAAGACGAGTACCGACAGCCGGTCATCGAGGCGGCCAGGGCGGCACTGGTGTTTCGCCGAGAGTGGCCAGAGAGCCTGCATCGCTGATGCGTGAATACGGCGTTGATCGCACACTGTTCGATTATCAATGGCATCATCTACCATTTATGTCATAAGATGTTGATTGAAAGATTAGCCGAGCTCGGGCAAGCTTGCCTCGCGCCAGGAAGGCGGCGTTGCTTGTCGAGTTCGACGTAACGGTTGTATCAGGTGGGCAAGGGAATAACGCCCCGCGCCTTCCGATCGTTTGGATCACTTGGGATCGGGGACTTTTGCTTCCTCCCCAGGAACTGAATCAAGAAGAAGGAGTTTGCAAAATGAAAAATTCTACGACTGGCTTGTTGCTCGGATCTGCACTGGTAGTCGGCTTGGCTGGATGTGCCACGCCTAACACCGATCCCTCATCCGATCGTGCCTGGTACCAGCAGCCTATCGTCTGTGGTATCGCAGGTAGCCTGATCGGTGGTGGTATTGGTTATGCGACCGCCAGCGATGCCGATGAAGAGAACCACGCAGCGGGTGGTGCGACTATCGGTGCCGCGGCAGGTGCTCTGCTGTGCGCTGACCGTAGCCCTGAGCCTGTGGCCGAGCCTGAGCCGATGCCGGAGCCGGAACCCGAGCCGGTGCCGGACTTCGAGCCGGTGGTGCTGTCCAGTGAAGTCAACTTCGCGTTCGACTCTGCGGACCTGACCATGCAAGCTGAATCGACCCTTGATGAGGTGGCCCGTCGCCTGCGCGAGCACACCGACGTCAATATCCGCATCGATGGTCACACCGATTCTGTCGGCTCTAACCAGTACAACATGGGCCTGTCACAGGAGCGTGCTGATTCGGTTCGTAGCTACCTGATGTCTCAGGGTGTTTCCGGCAGCCGCATGATGGCTACCGGTTACGGTGAAGAGCGCCCTGTGGCTACCAACGAGACCGACCAGGGCCGTGCCCTCAACCGTCGTGTCGAGATCGATCGCCAGTAAATGCTGGTCTTTCGAATCGCCGGGTGAGCAATCGCCTGACGCCAGCGGGGGTGCCTTAGGGCACCCCCGCTGCGTTGGTGACCCAAACTGCAATAATTGCCCTAAGCCCCCGGGATTCTGTCAAACCGAGGATTCTGCTAGGATACTGGCCTGCCTAACGCAGCATCTCTCCTCTAGCGTCCATGATGCCTGAGTGTGATGGCGGGTAGTGCAGGGACATATTTTTCATTCTGTTCATCGCGACATGTGGTCTTTCGTATGGGCCACCACTGCGCACAAGGACCCATTCATGCCCATCGTGACCCTGCCGGACGGCAGCCAGAGAACCTTCGACGAACCCCTGAGCGTCATGCAGCTTGCCGAAAGCATTGGCCCTGGTCTCGCCAAGGCGTGCGTTGCTGGCAAGATCGACGGGGTGGCGGTAGACGCCGCCGACATCATCGATCATGACGCCACGGTTGCCATTCTGACCGCCCGAGACCCAGAAGGCCTGGAGGTGATCCGTCACTCTTGTGCTCACCTGATCGGTCATGCGGTCAAGCAGCTCTATCCCGATGCCAAGATGGCCATTGGTCCGGTCATCGACGACGGCTTCTACTACGATATCGATTTCGGTCGATCGGTGACGCCCGAGGATCTCGAGGCCATCGAGAAACGCATGAAAGCGTTGATCGATCACGACTATGACGTCGTGCGAGATTATGTCGATCGTGACAAGGCCATGCTGACGTTCCTGCATCGTAACGAGCCATACAAGCAGGAAATTGTCCGAGAGATTCCTGAAGGCGAGACCATCCGTCTTTATCATCATGAAGAGTACACCGACATGTGCCGTGGGCCGCATGTGCCCAACACCCGGCACCTGAAAGCCTTCAAGCTGACCAAGCTTGCCGGTGCGTATTGGCGTGGTGATGCCGAAAAACCGATGCTGACGCGCATCTATGGCACCGCCTGGCCCGACAAGAAGCAGCTCAAGGCGTACTTGAAGCGTCTCGAGGAAGCCGAGAAGCGCGATCACCGCAAGCTGGCACGCAAGCTAGACCTCTTCCACATGCAGGAAGAGGCGCCGGGCATGGTCTTCTGGCATCCGCGTGGCTGGAAGCTGTGGCAGGTTGTCGAGCAGTACATGCGCCGGGTTTACGAGGAGGGCGGCTACCAGGAGATTCGCTGTCCCCAGATTATGGACGTCTCGCTTTGGAAGAAGTCCGGCCACTGGGACAACTATGCCGATGGCATGTTCTTCACTGAATCGGAGAAGCGTGAGTATGCGCTCAAGCCGATGAACTGCCCCGGCCATGTGCAGGTATTCAATTCCGGCTTGCGAAGCTATCGCGAGCTGCCGGTGCGTTACGGCGAGTTTGGCGGTTGCCACCGCAACGAGCCTTCCGGTGCACTGCATGGTATCATGCGGGTGCGCGCTTTCACTCAGGACGATGGCCACGTCTTCTGCACCGAGGAGCAGGTCGAGGCGGAAGTCACCCGTTTCCACCAGCAGGCACAGCAGGTGTATGGCGATTTCGGTTTCGACGAGATTGCCGTGAAGCTGGCCCTGCGCCCGGAGAAGCGGCTGGGTGAGGATGCGATTTGGGATCGTGCCGAGGATGCGCTGCGCAGCGCCCTAAGGGCCTGTGACGTAGAGTGGGAAGAGCTGCCGGGCGAGGGCGCCTTCTATGGCCCCAAGATCGAGTATCATATGCGTGACTGCCTCGGACGCGAGTGGCAGGTAGGCACCATGCAGGTCGATTTCATGATGCCCACGCGACTGGGTGCCCAATATGTCACCGCGGAAGGTGATCGGCGTGCCCCGGTGATGCTGCACCGAGCCATCGTCGGTTCGATGGAGCGTTTTATCGGCATCCTCATCGAACACTACGCCGGCGCGATGCCCCTTTGGCTGGCACCGCAGCAGGCGGTCATCCTCAATATCACCGATGCCCAGCGTGATTTTGCGACGAATCTGGAAAAACGTCTGCAAAAAAGCGGTCTTCGCGTCAAGGCGGACTTGAGGAATGAGAAGATCGGCTTTAAAATCCGCGAGCATACGTTGCAGAAAGTTCCTTATCTGCTGGTAGTAGGAGATAAGGAAGTCGAGGCCGACTCGGTGGCCGTGCGTACGCGTACCGGCGAGGATCTTGGCATCATGCGGGTCGACGACCTCATCGAGCGTCTGAGTGCCGAACTCGGCTGACGACATCGTCAATTGTCTAGGGAGACGGAACGATCAAGCGAAGCAACCCAAGAGGGCGCGTTCAAGACAAGCGCCCCCCAATGAACGAGCGCATCACCGAGGATCAGGTTCGCCTGATCGACAGCGACGGCGAACAGTTGGGCGTCGTGCCCACCAGTGATGCACTGGAACGTGCCGAAGCAGCCGGGATGGATCTCGTGCAGATTTCCAATGCCGACCCGATCGTCTGCAAGATCATGGATTATGGCAAATTCGTCTTCGAGCAGAAGAAGCAGAAATCTGCTCAGAAGAAGAAGACGAAGCAGATTCAGGTCAAGGAAGTCAAATTCCGGCCTGGCACCGACGAAGGCGACTATCAGGTCAAGCTCAAGAACCTGACGCGTTTCCTCGAAGGTGGTGACAAGGGCAAGGTCACGTTGCGTTTCCGTGGTCGGGAAATGGCGCACCAGGACATCGGCCGCAAGCTGATGGAACGGATTGCCGCCGATCTCGAGGAAATCGGGACCGTGGAGGCCTTTCCCAAGATGGAAGGGCGCCAGATGATCATGATCATTGCCCCCAAGAAGAAGTAAGTGCAAGAAAAAGTAACTGCAAGAAAATAAGTGATTCGACGGCCGGTTAAACGGGCGGGAAGGCAAAGACTTTCTCGTTGGCCCCGAATTTTCTGAAAAACCTCGAGCGGAGTTAGACTCATGCCGAAAATCAAGAGCAACAGTGGTGCTGCCAAGCGCTTCAAGAAGACGGCCAATGGCTTCAAGCACAAGCAGTCGTTTCGTAGTCACATCCTGACCAAGAAGTCCACCAAGCGTAAGCGTCAACTGCGTGGCATGAAGCAGATTCACGACGCGGACAAGCAGCTGATTCAGCGCATGCTGCCCAACCTGTAACCCTTGGTAGACCCATTTAACGTCAGGAGTAAGCTATGACTCGTGTCAAGCGGGGCGTTGTCGCCCGTCGTCGTCACAAAAAGATTCTCAAGCAGGCCAAGGGTTACTACGGTGCCCGGTCGCGTGTGTTCCGCGTAGCCAAGCAGGCCGTTATCAAAGCCGGTCAGTATGCCTACCGCGATCGCCGTCAGCGCAAGCGCCAATTCCGTGCGCTGTGGATTCAGCGTATCAACGCGGGTGCTCGTGTGAACGGCCTTTCCTACAGCCGCTTCGTCGGTGGCTTGAAGAAAGCCGGTATCGAGATCGACCGCAAGGTCCTGGCTGACCTGGCCGTCAACGAGAAGGCAGCGTTTGCTGCCATCGTCGAGAAGGCCAAGGCTGCCCAGTAAGTGACACCGTCAAGCCAGTCCGCCCGGCGAAGTCCGGTCGGGAGTTGACGTCGCAGGGGAAGAGCAGCCGCTCTTCCCCTGTTTTTTTGGTTAATGACCACCGAATTCGGAGCGCAACGGATGGACCACCTTCCTACCCTGGTTTCCGAGGCCCGCCAGGCCATCCAGGCCGCCGACAGCATCCAGGCGCTGGATGAGCTGCGTGTGCGCTACCTCGGCAAGAAAGGCGAGCTCACTGCGTTGCTCAAGGGTCTTGGCAAGTTACCGGCCGATGAGCGCCCGGCTGCCGGCGAGCATATCAACCAGGCGAAGCAGGCACTGGCGCAGGAGCTTGATGTCCGTCGCCAGGACCTCGAGAAAGCGGCCCTCGAGGCACGACTTGCCGCCGAGCGTGTGGATGTCACTTTGCCGGGGCGTGGCCAGCCAAGTGGCGGGCTGCACCCGGTCACGCGCACCCTGGAGCGCATCGAGGGGCTGTTTACCCGTATTGGCTATGATGTGGCGGTCGGCCCTGAAATCGAGGACGACTATCACAACTTCGAAGCGCTCAACATCCCGGCGCATCATCCGGCACGTGGAATGGCCGATACCTTCTACTTCGATGCTACGCGTCTGCTGCGCACGCATACCTCGCCGGTACAGGTGCGCACCATGAAGGCGAGTCAGCCACCCATCCGCATCGTCTGCCCGGGGCGTGTATATCGCAGCGACTCCGACCTGACGCACACCCCGATGTTTCATCAGGTGGAAGGACTTCTGGTTGACGAAGATGTCAGTTTCGCCGACCTCAAGGGCACCATCGAGGACTTCCTGCACGCGTTTTTCGAGCGTGATGACCTCTCGGTACGTTTCCGTCCTTCCTACTTCCCGTTCACCGAGCCATCCGCCGAGGTCGACATTCAGTGCGTGATGTGTGCCGGTGACGGATGTCGGGTTTGCTCGCATAGTGGCTGGCTTGAAGTGATGGGCTGCGGCATGGTGCACCCCGAGGTGTTCCGTCACTCGGGCATCGATGCCGAGTGTTACAAGGGCTTCGCTTTCGGCATGGGGGCCGAGCGGCTGGCGATGTTGCGCTATGGGGTCAACGACCTGCGGCTGTTCTTCGACAATGATTTGCGATTTCTTCGCCAATTCGCCTGATCGCCGACCTAAACCGTTGCTTGCTGAACACAGGATTGACCATGAAATTTTCCGAACAATGGCTGCGTGACTGGGTGTCCCCTCAGCTTGCCACCCAGGCGCTGGCCGACCAGATCACCATGGCCGGCCTGGAAGTGGATGCCGTCGAGCCTGTCGCCGCGCCCTTCGAAGGCGTGGTGGTGGCCGTGGTGGTCGGCAAGGCTCCACATCCCGATGCCGACAAGCTTAGCGTCTGCCAGGTCGATGATGGCAGCGGCGACCCCGTGCAGGTGGTATGCGGGGCACCCAATGTCGCGGCCGGTCAGAAGGTGCCCTTTGCACGCGTCGGCGCGGTGTTGCCGGGTGACTTCAAGATTCGCAAGGCAAAGCTTCGCGGCGCTGAATCGCGTGGCATGATCTGCTCGGCCTCGGAACTCGGTCTCGAGGAGGAGACCTCCGCAGGCATTCTCGAACTGCCCGCGACGGCCCCGGTCGGCGAGGACTTCCGTGCCTGGATGGGGCTTGATGACGCTACCATTGAGGTCGACCTGACACCCAATCGCGGCGATTGCCTGAGCGTGAAGGGCATGGCGCGCGAAGTGGGCGTACTCAATCGCCTGCCGGTCAACGGGCCTGGGGTCGCCCCCGTGGCTGCCACCCATGATCAGACCTTCCCGGTGCGTGTCGAGGATGCCGAGCGCTGCCCGCGCTACATAGGGCGACTGATCAAGGGGGTAAACCTCGCTGCCGAGACGCCGCTGTGGATGGTCGAGCGGCTACGCCGCAGCGGCATCCGCTCCATTGACGCTGTCGTTGATATCACCAATTACGTCATGCTGGAACTTGGCCAACCGCTGCATGCTTTCGATCATGCCAATTTGCACGGTGCGGTGATCGTGCGCCTGGCGCGTGAGGGTGAGCGGTTGGTACTGCTCGATGGCCAGGAGATCACCCTGGGCGGTGATACGCTGGTGATTGCCGATGAGCGTGGGCCGCTGGCGATAGCAGGGGTCATGGGGGGAGAGCACTCCGGCGTCAATGTTGACACCCGTGACATCTTCCTCGAGTCGGCGTTCTTCTCGCCGCTGGCGGTGGCGGGGCAGGCGCGCCTCTACGGCTTGCACACCGATGCCTCGCATCGCTTCGAGCGCGGCGTCGATTCGCGCCTGGCACGTGAGGCCGCCGAGCGAGCCACGGCGTTGCTGCTCGAGATCACCGGTGGCGAGCCGGGACCTCTCATCGAAGTGTCAAGCGATGCGCATCTGCCGGTTGGGCGGGATGTGCTGCTGCGTGCCACGCGGCTTGAGCAGGCTCTCGGCAAGGCGCTGCCTGCTGACGAGGTCGGCGAGATTCTCGAGCGCCTCGGCATGGGGGTCGAGCCAACCGCCGAAGGCTGGCTTGCCAGCATTCCCAGCTGGCGATTCGATATAGCCATCGAAGAGGACCTGATCGAGGAGGTGGCCCGAATCCACGGCTATAACCGCTTGCCGGTTCGCCGTCCTGCCGCGCGCCTGGCGCTGCGTCCCGATCATGAGGCACACACGCCGCTGGGTAGGTTGCGGCGGCAGATGGTGGCGCGGGGCTACCAGGAGGCGGTGACCTACAGCTTCGTTGCCCCCGACCTTCAGCAGGCACTGCTGCCGCAGGCGGTGTCACCGGTGCTTGCCAACCCTATCTCCAGCGACCTTTCGGTGATGCGGGCCAGCCTGTTTCCGGGGCTGGTTCGAGCTCTCACGCATAACCTCAATCGCCAGCAGACACGCGTGCGGTTGTTCGAGACGGGACTCGTGTTCCGCGGAGAGCTCGACGAATTGCAACAGATACCGATGCTTGGTGCATTGGTGTGTGGCTCGCGTGATCCGGAAGGCTGGTCTGGTGGCCGTGACAGCGTGGACTTCTTCGACCTGAAGGGTGATCTCGAGAGCCTGCTTTCGATGAGCGGCGAACCTGATGCCTGGCGTTTCGAACCCGCCGAGCATTCGGCGCTACACCCAGGGCAAAGTGCGCGGATTCTGCACCGCGGTGAGGAGGCGGGCTGGATCGGTACCTTGCACCCCGCGGTACGCAGCAGACTGGGTTTGAAGGTCGATGCCATCCTTTTCGAAGTACGCCTGGACGGACTGACGCATGGTCGCGTTCCAGCCTTTACGCCGTTGTCACGCTATCCCGAGGTGCGCCGCGACCTGGCGTTCCTGGTGGCCGAGGATCTACCGGTACAGGCACTGCTCGATACCATCGGCAGCCGGGCCGGTGAGTGGCTGATCGAGCATCGACTGTTCGATGTCTATCAGGGCAAGGGGGTTCCTGAGGGTTGCAAGAGTATTGCCCTGGGCTTGACCTGGCAGCATCCTTCGCGCACGCTGAATGATGAGGAAATCAATCAGTTGGTTGATGCCATCGTCACCGAGACGGGCCAGCATCTGGGCGCGGAATTGCGCGGATAGAGTGCTGCGGGGCTTTTGACAGGCGGCATGGCGGACCCCACACGAGGGAGTGAACATGGGTGCACTGACCAAGGCGGAACTTGCTGAACACCTGCACACCGAACTTGGCCTCTCCAAGCGTGAAGCCAAGACGATGGTGGAAGCGTTCTTTGAGGAGATTCGTGCTTGCCTTCGCGAGAACGAGCAGGTCAAGTTGTCCGGTTTCGGTAACTTCGACCTGCGAGACAAGCGTGAAAGGCCGGGCCGTAATCCCAAGACGGGTGAGGAGATTCCGATATCGGCGCGTCGCGTGGTGACCTTCCGGCCAGGGCAGAAGCTCAAGAGCCAGGTCGAGAGCTATCGTGGCGAGGCCTTGTAACTCCCGTCTTGTAACCCCCGTAGAGATGTCGTGATCCGTTGTAACGTCAATCGCCACCCATTGGGTGGCGATTGTCGTTGGGTGGCCGAACAGCTTGGCGAGGGGGATCGGTTGAGGTCGAAATGGCGGTCGCTTGCGTGTTAAACGCTGCCACCTCTCTCGAGTATCCAGGTGATCACCACCTTGAGGATATATCCCAGGATTCCGGCACCCAGCACCACGAACAGCATGATCGTGCCGAAACGTCCGGCATTCGATTTTCTAGCCAGATCCCAGATGATGAATCCCATGAACAGGATCAGGCCACCAATCATGATCGGTGTGATCCATGCCTCGAACGTTTGCTGCATGATGCCTCCGTGCTGGGACAAACCTGAGTATTATACTGGGTCATGTACTCGGGTGCAGGTCCATGCCTGCGTCAGGATGTCTCGCTCTGGCGGTTAGCCAGGGTGCAGCCTGTGGGGCTTGCATGATAAAATCCGCGCTAAATTCTCAGGTAAATCCATGACATGCCAATGCTGAAAATCTTCGTCGGAACCATGTACGGCGGCGCGCTGGATGTGGCCGAACAAGTCAAACCGCTTTTCGAGAATGCGGGTTTTGAGGTCGCCATCTACGATCAACCGTCTCTTGATGATCTGCTCGGCTCGCCAACCGACGTGGCGCTGTTCTGCGTCTCCACCACCGGCAGCGGAGACTTCCCAGGCAACTTCGTGCCTTTCGCCCGTGAGCTCGAGGAGCAAAGCCCCGGGCTTGCTTCGCTTCGCTACGGGATCATCGCCCTGGGCGACAGCTCTTACGGCGAGACCTTCTGTGGCGCTGGGCGCCATCTCGATCATCTGCTTTCCGAGCAAGGCGGCAAGCGCCTCGGCGAGCGGCTCGAAGTCGATGCCATGGAAACCTTCATGGCCGACGACGCCGCCTTGCCGTGGGTTGAGGAATGGATCGAAACCCAACAGTTGAAGGTCGCGTGACGATGGGATCGCAACCAACGGCTGAGCGGTTGAGCCTGCTGATTGGCCTGGTCGGCTTGATGCTGGCGACACTGCCGCGCTATGTAGCGGGCGGACACGCCACGCGACTGAACCTTATCCTCGTGGCGCTTGCCGTTGTCGTTGTCGTGGCGGTGGCTAACTGGCGCATGCTGTCCATCACGTCGCGTCAGCGTCTGCCCGAACTCTTCAAGCGCCTGGGGCTGTGTCTCGTTGCCGGGATGCTCGGTATGGGGGCGTGGCATGCCGTTTTCTCCGACTGGCTGAGCTGGCAGTTGCTGCTGGCCCATGGAGCAACACTGGGGCTGCTGCTGCATGCCCTGTGGTTGTGGGTGCGACCCTACGAGGGATAACGACTCTCCCCCGCAGGATCACGCCATACTCTAGCGAGACTCAGCCCAGGGTGTAGCAGGGTTCGTACTCGCCATCCAGCTTCATGCGGCCCTGCGCGACGAATGAGCCGAGAAGTTCGTCGAGGCGAGCCATCAACTCGGGTTCAGCATGCAGGCGAAAGGGGCCGTTGGCCTTGATGGCGCGAATACCCTGTTCCTTGACGTTACCGGCGACAATCCCCGAAAACGCTCGGCGCAGATTCGCCGCCAGTTCATGAACCGGTTGGTTGCGGTGCAGGGCAAGTGACGACATCGCTGCGTGAGTGGGCTCGAAAGGTTCCTGGAAGTGCCGGTCGATGGCCAGCCGCCAGTTGTAGTAGAAGGCATCCTGGCGACCACGGCGATCCTCGGTCACCTTGTCGATACCCTTGCGCATATGCCTTGCCACGTCGGTGGGGTCGTCGATGATGATCTGGTAAAGCGAGCGAACCTGCTCACCCAGGGTGTAGGTGAGAAACTCGTCGATGCGCTTGAAATAGTCGGCACTGTTGGCAGGCCCGGTGAAGACCACCGGCAGCGCCACATCGCTATTGGCTGGGTGCAGCAGGATCCCCAGTAGATAGAGGATCTCCTCGGCGGTACCGACACCGCCCGGAAACACGATGATGCCATGACCCAGCCGCACGAAGGCCTCTAGGCGCTTCTCGATATCCGGCATGACCACCAGTTCATTGACGATCGGGTTCGGAGCTTCCGCGGCGATGATGCCCGGTTCGGACACACCAAGATAACGCCCCTCGCGTCGCCGCTGCTTGGCATGGGCGACGTTTGCGCCCTTCATGGGCCCCTTCATGGCCCCGGGGCCACATCCGGTACAGATGTCGAGTTCGCGAAGCCCCAGGTGGTAACCAACGTCCTTGCTGTACTCATACTCTTCGCGTGAGATCGAATGGCCGCCCCAGCAGACCACAAGGCTCGGGTCGCGGCCGGGCTTCAGGGTCCCGGCCTTGCGCAGGATGTGGAACACCGCGTTGGTGGTACCTTCGGCAGTGCCAAGGTCGAAGCGACGCTGGGTCTGGATCTCGTTGAAGACATAGACAATGTCGCGCAGGATCGCCGAGAGGTGCTCACGGATGCCCCGGATCATCTTGCCGTCGACGAAGGCCTCGGCAGGCGCATTGGTGAGTTTCAAGCGTACGCCGCGATCCTGGGGAATCACCTCGATGTCGAAGTCCTTGTAGGTCTCCATCAGTGCGACGCTGTCATCGGTTGGCGAGCCGCAGTTGAGCACCGCCAGTGCACAACGCCGGAGCAGGTCATGCAGGCCGGATTTCGAGGTGTCGTGGAGACGGCTGACCTCGTGTTGGGAAAGGATCTCCAGGCTCCCTTCAGGGGAGATGATACTGGAAATGGTGTTGGGCATTCAGAGCGTCCTTGTAAGGTACAAGACCAGAGTAGGGTACAAGAGCGGAGTCCATGAAACTCCAGGCTCGACCAGGGTCGTGGTTCGAACGGATAGTATCGGATGCTACCACGCCACCGTGACTCGCGCAGCGCTGCACCGTCAGGTCGGAGCTGCTAACATGATGCCTTCAATCCCGCGCCCAACTGACGGTCGGGAAATCGTCAGTGACGTTCCGCACCATGTTCAATGCTCTGTATTTCCGCACCTTCATCACCCTGGTCGAGACCGGCAGTTTTACCCTGACCGCACGGCGCCTCGAGATGACCCAGCCAGGGGTAAGTCAGCATGTTCGCAAGCTGGAAAAGTATCTCGACAAGTCGTTGCTCGAGCGCCATGGCCGACGCTTCACGCTAACTGAAGCTGGACGACGGGCTTATGACTATGCCTTGAAGTTGTTTGCCGAGCATGAGCAGTTTCGCCACTCGTTGGATGCCGATTCGCTGTATTCCGGCGAGTGTCGGTTGGCGTCTCCAGGCAGCGTGGGTCTGATGCTGTACCCATTCATTCTCGGCCAGCAGCAGATGCACCCTGGGCTTTCGGTCAATTACAGCTTTGCCTTCAACCAAGAGATCGTTCAGGACGTGCTTGCCGACCGCTTTGATCTTGGCATCGTCACCGAGCAGATCCGTCAGCCTGACGTGAAGGTCGAACCCTGGCATCGCGAGCCCCTATGTCTTGTTGTCCCGGCGGATTTCGTGGGTACGGGGCTTTCTGAATTGATGGGCATCGGCTTCATCAACTATTCGGATGGGGCGAGTCATGCCAGTGCGCTGTTGCGCAGCAATTTCCCGGACGAATTCCGTTCAATGAGCCATTTTCGCCGCCAGGGATTCACCAATGAGGTCGGGATGGTACTGGATGCGGTGGCCCGAGGCCTCGGTTTCACCGTCGTCTCGCGGTTGGTGCTCGAGACCTCGCCTTGGCAGCGCCAGGTCAAGGAGCTCGATCTGCCGGTGGCGGTGCATGAATCCTTGCACCTGGTGACCCGTACCGGAGTGGAAACACCGCGCCGCTACGCGCGTCTGCTCGAGGACTTCCGAGAGCAGCGCCGCCAGGCGCTGCATGGCTACACAGAGTGGTCGAGGCAGGATTGAACTCATCCCACCTATTCATCGTTCTGAGTGCTGACGAGGTAGGCGGCGAGTGCGTCGATCTGCGCTTCATCGAGGGATTCGCGGTAAGCCGGCATCACCCCGACCCCGTTCTTGACAGCGTTTCGCACCATGTCGGCAGTCGGCTTGAGGTCATCCAGATTAGGGCCAATGGCCCCAGTGGATCCAGCATCGGATAATGTATGGCATATAGTGCAGGAAGGGGCGGCCTGCTCGGTGAAGACCTGTTTGCCGAGCGCCAGCATATCGTCTCCCGCCAGGGTCGAACCACTGGCTAGCATGGCGCTTAAAAACAGGTATGTCACAGGTGGTTTGGTCATCGGTTGCTCTCGTCAAGGATAGGAGCGTGCGGCGACGGCTGGCGCTTGGCCAGCTGACGCCGCACACCAGATCGTCAACCAACGTTGACGCTTACCCCATGGTCTTCCCAGCCATTATGGCCATAACCACGTTCGTTGTCGGTGCGCTCACGCGGCTGGCTATTGCCATCCATATCGGTGGCCCGCGAGACGATGCGGTGTTCGCCTGATGATAATTCGGTGGCCAGTACGAAGGGACGCCAGGCGTAGGGACCAAGATCCGGACCAATGATCTCAGCTTCTTGCCAGGACTCACCACCGTCAACGGATACCTCGACCTTGTCGATCGCCTTGGTGCCTCCGAAGGCGACCCCGTAAATCAGGTTGCGGCCTTCGTGGGTGGTGTCGAGTGGCAGTGTGACCCAGGATTTGACATTCATTTCCCACATGGAGGGCTGGTCCGACGAACCGGAAACGCCGACATCACGCACCCGATACCCCGATACCTGGATCTTGGCGTCCGTTTGCTCTTCGGTCATTGCCAGCTGTCTGACGTACTTGACGTTATTGACACCATAGTAGCCAGGAACCACCAGGCGTAACGGTCCGCCATGGGCGCGGTCCAGGGGCTCATCATTCATTTCCCAGGCGAGCAGGGCGGACTCCAGTGCTTCCGTAGGGATGGAGCGCTCGACCATGATGTCCTTGGGTTCCAGCCCCTCTGGAATCGTCTCGCCACCCGTGGCAGTGATATAGCGGGCACCGTCGGCGCTGCCGCCGAGTTCGTCGATCACGGCCTTGAGCGGTACCCCCGTCCACACCACGCAACCGGCGGCACCGACACTCCATTGGGTGCCGCTCGCGCCATGCGGAAAAAAGGCGCGACCATTGCCGGAACATTGCAGCACCGAGGCGACGGATGTCACTTGCATCCTCTTGAGCTCGCCGAGGCTCAGGGTGCGTGGGTTACCGACGCCTTCGATGGATATCTCCCAGGCATCCGGATCTTCGGTGATCGCGGGATCTGGCGCAGGGAGGTTATTGCGTACGAACAGTGTGCGTGAGGGCGTGATCACACCGCTGCGAATGGCATCGCGCCGGGTCTCTATCGTTTCACTGCCGTGCAGGATCAGGTCTTGCTGGCGCTTCCATGATACGTAATCGGGAAGTGTCTCGAGTGTGTCGGCGCGGCTGGTGGGTACCAGGTGCATGAGGCCATAGGCCGCGAGCACTCCGGCGCTGCCTTTCAGCAACAGCCGTCGTGCTGGATTGTCCAGTGTTGCTGTCGTTTCGCTGGGCTGCGTGGACATCTAGCGTCTCCTGGTGGTTATCATTGTTGGTAGAGAGGTATCACCCAGGCAGATAAAGCCGGCAGAAAGATCCTGGGGAGGGACGTCAGTGGCGTGTGTGGTCCGCACGATAGACGGATGTAACATATTTATATAAGTAGTTATTGGTGCCACGGTCAAGGCACAAAAAAGCCCCGTTCGACGGGGCTAAGTCAAGACGGGGTGCGTTGCCGCAGGTTCTGGGCAACCTGTCTTAGTCTCGGTACTCGTCGATGCTCGGGCAGGAGCAGATCAGCTGACGGTCACCAAAGACATTATCGACCCGGTTGACGGCGGGCCAGATTTTGGCGGCCTTGACCGCAGGGCTTGGAAAGGCACCCAGCTCACGGGAGTAGGGGCGCTTCCAGGCGGCGTCCATCAGGTCGGCCATGGTATGCGGAGCGCGAGTGAGTGGATTGTCGTCGACCGGCCACTCGCCTCGCTCCACGTTGGCGATTTCCTCGCGAATCGCGATCATCGCGTCACAGAAACGGTCGATCTCGTAACGCGATTCCGATTCGGTAGGCTCGATCATCAGCGTGCCCGGCACCGGGAACGACATGGTAGGCGCGTGAAATCCATAGTCCATCAGGCGCTTGGCAATATCTTCCTCGCTGATACCCGAACTGCTCTTGAGCGGCCGGATGTCGATGATGCACTCGTGTGCCACTGTGCCGTTGACGCCCTTGTAGAGTACCGGGTAGTGGTCCTCCAGGCGCTTGGCCACATAGTTGGCGTTGAGAATGGCAAGCTCGGTGGCGCGCCGTAGCCCCTTGGCGCCCATCATCTTGATATAGGCCCAGGAGATAGGCAGGATCGCCGCGCTGCCAAATGCCGCCGCGGAAACCGCCCCGCAATCGGCATTGACGCCGTCGATCGGGGTCACCACGTGGTTGGAGACGAAAGGCGCCAGGTGTGCCTTGACGCCGATCGGGCCCATGCCCGGGCCGCCGCCGCCGTGGGGAATACAGAAGGTCTTGTGCAGATTGAGATGGCTGACATCACCGCCGAAGTCGCCGGGGCGGGTCAGGCCCACCTGGGCATTCATGTTGGCACCATCGACATACACCTGGCCCCCATGCTGGTGAACGATCTCGCAGACCTCGCGCACGCTCTGCTCGAACACCCCGTGGGTGGAAGGGTAAGTGATCATGATGGCGGAAAGATTGGCGCTGTGGGCCTCCGCCTTGCGGCGCAGGTCAGCCAGATCGATGTTGCCGAAGGTGTCGCATTCAACGACCACGACCTTCATCTGCACCATGGCAGCCGATGCCGGGTTGGTGCCGTGGGCGGAGCTGGGGATCAGGCAGACATCGCGATGCCCTTCGCCGACCGACGCCTGATAACGGCGGATTGCCACCAGCCCGGCATATTCGCCCTGGGCACCCGAATTGGGCTGCATGGAAATGTGGTCGTAGCCGGTGATCTCCACCAGAAATGCGGCCAATTCATCGATCATCTGCCGATAGCCAGCGACCTGGTCGCGCGGGGCGAACGGGTGGATGCCGGCAAACTCCGGCCAGGTGATCGGCACCATTTCGCTTGTTGCGTTGAGTTTCATGGTGCAGGACCCCAGCGGAATCATCGCGTGGGTCAGCGAGAGGTCCTTGTTCTCGAGGCGCTTGAGATAGCGCAGCATCTCGGTCTCGCTGCGGTAACGCTGAAAGGTCGGATGGGTCAGGAAGGCGGACTCGCGACGACAGGCGGCGGGAATCCCGGTGCGCGATTCCGCAATGGCGCGTTCGTCCAGTCCGCTGACCGACAGGCCATGTTCCTCGCCGAGCAGCACATCGAAGAGCGTATCGAGATCATGTGCGGTGGTGGTTTCGTCGAGGCTGACCGCCACGTCGCCACCCGGGAAGTAGCGCAGATTGATCTCGTGGGTCATGGCGCGGCCATGAATCTTGCCGGCATCGACACCGGTCAGGCGCAAGGTGTCGAACCAGCTGTCGTGCGCCAATGCCACACCCTTTTCCTCAAGCCCCATGGCCAGCAGTGTGGTCAGCCGGTGAATGCGCCCAGCGATGGTGCGCAGGCCTTCGGCGCCATGGTAGACGGCATAGAACCCCGCAATGTTGGCAAGCAACGCCTGGGCGGTACAGATGTTGGACGTGGCCTTTTCGCGGCGGATGTGCTGCTCGCGGGTCTGCATGGCCATGCGCAGTGCGGGGTTGCCGCGGGTATCGCGTGAGACGCCGATAATACGTCCAGGGATCGAACGCTTGAGCTTGTCGGTGGTGGCGAAGAAAGCGGCATGCGGACCGCCATAGCCCATTGGCACCCCGAAACGCTGGCTGGAGCCCACCACGATATCGGCGCCCAGGGCGCCAGGCTCCTTGAGCAGCACCAGGCTCATGATATCGGCGGCAACACAGGTCATCACGCCCCGATCCTTGGCGGCTTCGAGCAACGGCGCCATATCCCTTACCTGGCCGCCATCGCCAGGATACTGCAGCAGTGCGCCGAAGACATCGGCGTCGGCAAGTTCCTCCACCGGCGCGACCAGCAGTTCGAAGCCGAAGTAGGCCGCACGGGTGCGCACCACATCCAGGGTCTGGGGCAGTACGTTATCGGCAATGAAGAACACGTCACTCTTCGCCTTCTTGTTGGCCCGACGGCATAGCGCCATGGCCTCAGCGGCGGCGGTGGCTTCATCGAGCAGCGAGGCATTGGCGAGATCCATGCCCGTAAGGTCCATGACCATCTGCTGGAAGTTGAGCAATCCCTCGAGACGACCCTGGGCGATTTCGGGCTGGTAAGGGGTGTAGGCCGTGTACCAGCCAGGGTTCTCGAGCACGTTGCGCTGGATGACCTGAGGCAGGTGAGTGTCATGGTAGCCTTGGCCGATGTAGCTCTTGGCCACGCGATTCTGCCGGGCCAGGCGCTTGAGGTAATCGAGTGCCTCCGCCTCGCTGCGCGGGGGATCGAGATTCAGTTCGCGGTCCATGCGGATGTCCGCAGGCACCGTGCGTTGCACCAGGGTGTCCAGACTGTCCATGTCCAGGCTTGCCAGCATGGTGGCGACATCCTCGTCACCGGGGCCGTTGTGGCGTTGGATGAAGGCATCATGAGCGGCCAGATCGGCCAGGCGGCGGTTGTCGAAAGCCATGGAACACCCTGTACGTGTAACGGAGCCGGTCGCAAGCGACCGGGTCGGAAATGGAAAGCCCCGGCCAGACGACCGGGGAGCAGAGGCGTTGTGCGATCAGTCGTCGCTGTCTACCACGGCCTGGTAGCCATCGGCATCCATCAATGCATCGAGGTCAGCCGTGTCGCTCACCCGAACCTTCATGATCCAGCCATCTTCATAGGGCGATTCGTTGACGGTTTCGGGGGCGTCTTCCAGTGCGTCGTTGACCTCGATGATCTCACCGGCCACAGGTGCATAGAGATCGGAGGCGGCCTTGACCGACTCGATGACACCGAACTCTTCCTTGTGCTCGAGTGAACGGCCTACCTCTGGCAGTTCGACGAACACCACGTCACCCAACGCCTCCTGGGCGTGGTCGGTGATGCCGATGGTCACGGTGCCGTCACCGTTGTCCAGCACCCATTCATGACTCTCGGCATAGCGCAGGTTGGCGGGAATTGAGCTCATCTCGTTTTCCTATACGAAAAAGGTTTTCTGGATTCGCGAATGCTAACGCCATTGGCGACGTTTGGCGAGTCCGCCTTGGCATGTCGTCATGCAGCACTGCCGGGACCCATGCCGTCGTTCAGGGTGGCTCGCCAGGGTGATATCGTCCAGTGCCAAGATTGTGTCCCTTGACCGATTGTCTGCCGCCGGCAGGCCATCGCAAGAACTCTAGACGCCATCATCGACGTCTGCCCATGGCCTTCCTACGCTATAGGTGGCGCTGCGTTCACCAAGGCTTGCCAACCGGGGCGGCCCAGGGGAGATCGATGCGAATGTTGATGGAGTTTGGCAGCAGGAGGAGGGGATGCAAGTTTCCGATAGGAAACAGACCTCGGGCGGATTTGCCTGCTAAGCGGGGCAGCGCATGCGACCACTTGAGCGATGTTCGGGGCCAGGATCCGCTATGTTACGCAAGCTTGCTGTAGTGATAACTCGATAAGACCGACGTTAAACGGCATAATCCACTGGTCTGGCGATGTCGCCAGTAGTGCTCAAGGCACAACAACAAGCGAAAAGGGAGATTCTCGTGGAAACCTTGAACAGTATTTTCGGTGCAATCAATGGGGTGGTCTGGGGGCCACTCATGCTGATCCTGCTGCTTGGGGTGGGTTTGTACCTGCAGATCGGTCTCAAGCTGATGCCGATTCGCAAGCTGGGAACCGGCTTCAAGTTGATGTGGGCGGGGCGCGATCGCAAGGTAGCCAAGGGTGAGGCCGCATCCGATGATAAGGATGGTGAAATCTCGCCCTTCAACGCCTTGATGACCGCGCTTTCCGCCACCATCGGAACGGGCAATATCGCAGGCGTTGCCACGGCCATTGCTCTGGGTGGTCCAGGCGCGGTGTTCTGGATGTGGATCACCGCCCTGGTAGGCATGGCCACCAAGTTCGCCGAGGCGGTGTTGGCCGTGCGCTACCGCGAGACGGACAGCACCGGCTACCACGTCGGCGGGCCGATGTTCTATATCAAGAATGGCCTGGGACGCAAGTGGCTGTGGCTTGGTGGTGTGTTCGCGTTCTTCGCGGCGGTAGCGGCGTTTGGTATCGGCAATACCGTGCAATCCAACTCGGTGGCCGATGCCATGAACTCCACCTTCGGGATTCCTGCCTGGTTGACCGGCGTGGTGCTGATGGTACTGGCCGGTGCGGTCATACTGGGTGGGATCAAGCGGATCGGCAAGGTGGCCGGCAAGCTGGTGCCGATCATGGGGATTGCCTATGTCGTGGCCGGCCTTCTGGTTCTGTTCATCAACGCTGGCCAGCTGGGTGAGGCATTCAGCATGATCTTCTACTATGCCTTCAACCCGCATGCGGCTATGGGTGGCTTTGCTGGAGCGGCGGTCATGGCGGCGATCCGCTTCGGTGTCGCGCGGGGTATCTTCTCCAATGAGGCAGGTCTTGGCAGTGCCCCAATCGCCCATGCTGCGGCCCAGACCAAGAACCCGGTACGCCAGGGGCTGATTGCCATGCTCGGCACATTCATCGATACCATCCTGGTATGCACGGTCACGGCGTTGGTGATCTTGACCTCGACGGTCTGGGTGGATGGCGAAGCGGGGGCTTCCCTGACTGCGCTGTCGTTCGATGCGGCATTGCCCGGGTTCGGTAACCAGATCGTGGCACTGGCATTGGCCGTATTCGCCTTCACTACCATTCTGGGCTGGTCGTTCTACGGCGAGAAGTGCTTCCAGTTCCTGTTCGGTACAGGCTCGATCATGCTCTATCGGGTACTGTTCGTACTGGCGATTCCGTTGGGTGCCATGGCCAACCTTGGTTTCATCTGGTTGATGGCCGATACCTTCAACGCGATGATGGCCATCCCCAACCTGATTGCCCTGGCGCTGCTGTCGCCGGTGGTCTTCAAGCTGGCGCGTGACTACTTCGATGGCAAGGATGTATTGCCAGGAGAGGAGCTGGACCACGACAAGCACTGATCGAGTATCGATCGCGTGTGTGAGGTGCCCCAGGTGGGCACCTCTCGTATTTTGACCCGATCCATCCACCAACCATTGAGGGAGACGAGATGAGCGATCTCAACCGCACGCCGCTGCATGGCCTGCATATGGAGCTGGGGGCGAAGATGGTGCCCTTTGCTGGTTACGATATGCCGGTCCAGTATTCGCTCGGCGTGAAGAAGGAACACGAGCACACCCGTGCCGCCTGTGGGCTGTTCGACGTCTCTCACATGGGGCAGGTGTTGCTGCGCGGCCCGGCACCGGGCGAGGCGCTGGAAACCCTGGTGCCCGCCGACATTCTCGGCCTGCCCGAGGGCATGCAGCGTTATGCGCTGTTCACGGCCGAGGAGGGCGGAATCCTCGATGACCTGATGGTGGTCAATGCCGGCGACCACCTTTACCTGGTGGTCAATGCCGCCTGCAAGGATCAGGACATCGCTCATTTACGCAGGGGCATTCCCGAGAGCCACGAGGTCGAGGTGCTCGACCGTGGTCTGCTGGCGCTGCAGGGGCCGAAGACGGCAGACGTCATGTCGAGGCTGTGTCCCGAGGCCTGTGAACTGGTCTTCATGCAGCATGGCCATTTCAGCATCGATGGCATCCCGGTATGGATCAGCCGCAGTGGCTACACCGGCGAGGATGGTTTCGAGATTTCGGTTCCCGCCGATCAAGCCGAGGCCCTGGCGCGTCGTCTGCTGGCCGAGGCGGAGGTGGAGGCGATTGGCCTTGGTGCGCGGGACTCGCTGCGTCTCGAGGCTGGCCTGTGCCTGTATGGCCACGACATCGATACCACGACAACGCCAGTGGAAGCGGGCTTGATCTGGGCGATCGGCAAAGCGCGGCGGCGCGGTGGTGAGCGCCCGGGCGGCTTCCCGGGTGCGGATCTGATTCTCCACCAGGTGGAGAAAAAGGACCATCGCCGCAAGCGGGTCGGCCTGCTGGGAGAAGGGCGTGCTCCGGTGCGCGAAGGAGCGTACCTCTTCGATGCCGAAGACCGTCATGTCGGTGTCGTGACCTCGGGTGGTTTCGGCCCGACAGTGGGAAGCCCGGTGGCCATGGGTTATGTCAGCATCGAGCTTGCCGAGCCGGGAACCACCGTATATGCCGAAGTGCGAGGCAAGCGCCTGCCAATGACGGTGAGCAAGACACCCTTCATCACCCCCGGTTATCACCGCGGTTAATGCTTGACGCGGCGTGGTAACGTCGCGTTCCTTCCTCCCGCGAAATGACAATGGATCCCGTGTCGAGGCGCAGGATCCGTTGCGCTTGTCTGAAATATTTATACCGTTATCTTTCTGGATCAGAATCACGCTAACCAACGGCGACAACGCGCACTCTTAGGCAGGTCCGACACTGACGCCGGTACGAACCAAGCGCAGGCATACCACCATGCTGCAACGCAGCGCATTTGTATGATTGGTTGAAATTCAATAAGGTAGGCCGCTTTGAGCCTTCACTGGCGCCCAAAGCCACAATGGCACCATGGAGCCATGTCTCGACACTCGATCCCTCGAGCGCGCTTGCGTGATGAGGGGAGCTGACAAAATAGGCTTAGTCAATGAACGAGAACCGCAATGTCAAGATTCGGGTTCGCAACCTGACCAAAGTCTTCGGCAACAACCCGAAGAAAGCCCTGGAGATGCGTGATCAAGGATTGCGCCGTGCCGATATTTTCGAGAAGACGGGCCAGACGCTCGGCTTGTCGAATATCAATTTCGATGTCCACGAAGGTGAGTTGCTCGTCATCATGGGGCTGTCGGGTTCCGGCAAGTCAACCTTGATTCGCTGTCTGAATCGGTTGATCGAACCCACCGAGGGGGAAATCGTCATCGATGGCGAAAACATTCCCGAGCTGGGCGACAAGGCGCTGCTGGAATGCCGTCGTCGCCACTTCTCCATGGTGTTCCAGAATTTCGCCCTGTTTCCCCACCGCACGGTCCAGCAGAATGCCGAGTTCGGGCTGGAGGTTCGTGGCGTCGACAAGAGGCAAAGCGCCGAGACCGCACGAAATGCCCTCAAGCAGGTGGGCCTTGAAGGCTGGGAAGATGCCTTGCCCAACCAGCTTTCCGGTGGCATGCAGCAGCGTGTAGGCCTGGCCAGGGCACTGGCCAACGACGCCACCGTGCTTCTCATGGACGAAGCCTTTTCCGCACTCGACCCGTTGATTCGTGGCGACATGCAACAGGAACTGCTTGAACTCCAGAGCCGCATGCAAAAGACCACTGTGTTCATCACCCATGACCTGGATGAAGCACTGACCATCGGTGATCGCATCGTGTTGCTCAAGGACGGGGAAGTGGTCCAGATCGGCACTCCCGAAGAGATCCTTACCCAGCCCGCCGACGATTATGTCCGCCGCTTCATCGAGGGGGTCGACAAGTCACGCATCTTGACGGCCGAAAGTGCCATGCGTCCGGTTCGCGCCATCGCCCGCGAAGACGATGGCCCACGCACGGTGTTGCGCAAGATGAAGGAAAATTCAATCGACTCGATCTACGTCACCAGCCGTGATCGCAAGCTCCTGGGGCTGGTGGATGTCGATGCCGCCGATCGGGCCAGCAAGGATGGCAAGGACACCATCCGCGACTCCATGACCCAGGATTTCCGCTCCGTGGGACCCGACGAGCCGATGCATAACCTCTTCGCGATGTTCAGCGAACGCAGCTTCCCCATCGCCGTGGTGGATGACGATCAGCGACTGCTCGGCGTCGTGGTCAAGGGCGGCGTTCTCGACCAACTGGCACAGGCAGGAGACAACTGATGGCAATCGACATACCAAGAATTCCCCTGGGCGATTGGATCGAGGGCGGCCTCAACTGGCTGACCAGTGAATACTCGCTCGTCACGCGGGCGATTTCCCGCGTGACACAGACCGGCATCAATGGCCTCAATGACGCCATGATGTGGATTCCCCCCTGGGCGCTGCTGGCCATCATTGCCTTGTTGTGCTGGAAAGCCGCCGGCACGCGCCTGGGTATCGGTGCGGCGATCGGCCTGGCGCTGATCTGGAATCTGGGGCTGTGGGAGCCGATGATCGAAACGCTCACCCTGGTGGTGATCGCGACAATGGTGGCCGTCGTCATCGCGATCCCGGTGGGTATCGCCGCGGCACTCTCCGAGCGGCTCTACAAGACGATCATGCCGGTACTCGACTTCATGCAGACGATGCCTGCGTTCGTTTATCTGATCCCGGCGATTCCCTTTTTCGGTATCGGTTCGGTCTCGGCGATTTTCGCCACGGTGATCTTTTCCATGCCGCCGGCAATTCGCTTCACGACGCTGGGGATCCGCCAGGTGCCGCTGGAGTTGATCGAGGCCGCCGACGCCTATGGTGCCACGCGTCGCCAAAAGCTTCTCAAGGTGCAATTGCCGCTGTCGCTGCCCACAGTGATGGCCGGCATCAACCAGACGATCATGCTGGCCTTGTCGATGGTGGTCATCGCCGCGATGATCGGTGCCGATGGTCTGGGCAGCGAAGTCTGGCGCGCCATTCAGCGTCTGCGTCCTGGCGATGGTTTCGAGGCAGGCATCGCGGTGGTGATCCTTGCCATGCTGCTCGACCGGCTGACCCAGTCAATGCGCAAGACGCGCAAGTCCTGATCCGAAGGAGGTCGTCATTGGATTACTTGCCATCGATCAGCGAGTGGTCCAGGGGAGTCTCCGTTGACCACAACGGTTGAATTCTCCATTGGCTACCTCCACTGTCGTACTGTCATACCACAAAAGAGGTAGATTGATGCTCAAGCAGCCGCTTAGCCGTCACATCCGTTTTGCCAGCCTGGCACTGATCGCTGGTGCAGGCCTTGCCGCCGGCGCCGCTCAGGCCCAGGACAAGGGCAGTGTCCATCTCACATACGTCGAGTGGTCTTCCGAGGTCGCCTCCACCAACGTGGTACGCGCCGTGCTGGAACAAGCCGGCTATGAGGTCGAGATGACCTCACTGTCCGCCGCCGCCATGTGGCAGTCGCTGGGCACGGGTGATGCCGATGCCATCGTGGCCGCCTGGCTGCCCACCACCCACGCCGATTACATGGAACGCGTGGAAGATGACGTGGACGACCTCGGCGTCAACCTCGATGGTACCAAGCTAGGCCTGGTGGTTCCGGCCTACACCGATGTCGATTCCATTGACGAGCTCAATGACAACGCCGATGCGTTCAACGGCGAAATCATCGGCATCGACCCCGGCGCCGGCCTGATGAGTTTGACCGAGGAAGTGGTCGAGACCTACGACCTCGACCTCTCTTTGCGCAGCGGCAGTGGTGCTACCATGACCGCAGCCCTGGCGAATGCCATCCGTAATGAGGAAGACATCGTCGTCACGGGCTGGACGCCGCACTGGAAATTCGCTCGCTGGGACGTCAAGTATCTTGAGGATCCCGAGAACGTTTATGGTGGCGCCGAGCAGATCCACACGGTGGTTCGTCAAGGGCTCGACGAGGACATGCCGGAGGCATACGCCATCCTGGATGCCTTCGAGTGGACGCCCGAGCAGATGGGCGAAGTCATGCTGATGAATCAGGAAGACGACGCCGATCCCTACGAGAACGCCAAGACGTGGGTCGAGGACAACCAGGACGTTGTCAGTGAGTGGCTTTCCGCCGCCGAGTAAGACGAGCGGAACCCACACAAGTACGTGTAAAGCGCGCGGGGAGGCATGCCAATGCCTCCCCGCGCTGTTTTGCATGCCGCCTTGCCTCGCGTCTTCACTGCATCTGGCTTGGGTGTACCCAACGAAACGTCAGGCTGATTCGCACGCCGGGCACTTTCCTCGGCAACAGGGCGTGCTGTAACTGGCGTTGTACGCCTCGTCCCATCACCAGCAGGCTGTCATGCGGCAGCCATACATTGAAGGGCGCTTGACGCTTGTCGCGCCAGCGAAAGCGCAGCGGTCGTTCGCATCCAAGGCTCACCGCGGCGATCAGTGGTTCTGGCCCGAGTTCAGTTTCGTCGTCGCTGTGCCAGCCCATGCGGTCCTGGCCATCGGCATAGCGGTTTAGCAACACGCTATTGAAGCGTGCCCGAATGCCGGCATTGGCAAGCCGCTCGACCACGGCCTGCCTGAGCGCCAGTACCGCGGGATGCCAGGGGTCGGGTGTGAAGTCTTGCCCCGAATAACGATAGCCGACATCCCCCATCCAGACCTGCTGGCGCGGAATGGGGTGTTCACGACCGTACAGTCGCAGGTGCGGGCGTTGCCAGGCGAGATCGTGGCTCAGGCATGCCAGCATGTGGCTCGCACGCGGCTCTCCCAGAAGCGGAGCAAGTCGCAACAGCGACGGGGTCTCAAGCAGGCGTTCCGTGACGGCTTTCGTTGGGGTATCTGGCATGCCATCAGCATGCCATGGCCCTCGTGATACGACCACAGATGGGTGTTCAGCCGCCGATGGCCAGGCTCAGTTGAGCGAAGGCCAATCCCAGCATCGCGCCCGCCAGGACATCGCTGAGATAGTGCAGTCCAAGTCCCACGCGGGAGATCGCGATCATCAGCGCAAGGGGAATCAGCATGGGTAACAGCCAGGGGGCGTGTACCGAGGTGAGCACACAGAACATCACGGCATGCATGGTGTGCCCACTGGGAAAACTGTAGCGGTCGCGGGCGGGTTCGGTGCAGGTGATGGCGGTATGAAAGGTGATGAATGGCCGCTCGCGGCACAGCCGTGTCTTGAGCAGGCGGTAGACGATGATCGCGATACCGGCGGTCAGTGTGTATTGCGCGATGCGCAGCCCCGGCTCCTGCTGTGCGATCCACGGTTGGGCCAGAATCAGTGCCACCCAGACGGGCCAGTCGCCCAGCTTGCTGGCAAGGCGGAGCGCAGCGAGCCAAGGCCGATAGAAGTTCAGTCGGCCGATTTGCTGGCAAAGTTGCCACTCGACGAGGTCGAGCCGGTCAAATACGGCAGGTGCGCGCGGTTTCATTGGCGTTCTCCCGGGCATGAACGAGGGCGGAAACAAAGTCATCGGTGATTGCGGGCCAGGTGTAATGGAGGGCTCGCTGGCGAGCGGCTCGGCCCAGGCGAGCATAGCGAGCCGGCTGTTGGCAGAGCGTCACGGCGGCATCGCGGAAGCCGTCAGGATCATCCACTGGCAGGCACAACCCATGGCTGTCGTGGTCAATCAACTCGGCGCCGGCGGCATGCCGAAAAGCCACCACCGCGAGCCCGCTTGCCATGGCCTCGAGCACCACATTGCCCCAGGTTTCCGACAGCGAGGGGAAAATGAAGAGATCGGCGCTGGCATAGTGGCGAATCAGGTCTTGCCGATCGATGAAGCCGGTGAAATGGGCACTAGGCAGTGCCTGCTGCAGAGCGCGCCTGCCAGGGCCGTCGCCCACCACCACCAGCACGAGGTCGGGACGAGCGGCCTGCATGGCCAGCAGGGTATCGCGCAGCAGGGTGAGATTCTTTTCTGCGGCAAGGCGGCCTACGTAGAGCGCGACGGGTCGATGCTCATCGGCTCCCCATTGGCGTCGCAGTGCCGTGTCACGAAAGGCAGGCGAGTAACGCTCCCCTTCGATGCCGCGCGCCATCACTCGAAGGTTCTCGAATCCCTTGGCGCCCAGTTCAGTGGCCTGCTGATGGGTGGGTACCAGAGTGGCGGCGCCGCGATTATGAAAGGTTCGCAGGCGACGGGTGACGAAGGGTGCGAGCCAGGCAACTCCGTAGTCCCGGCAGTAATGGTCGAAGTTGGTGTGCCATCCGGTCACTACCGGAATGGCCATGCGCCTTGCCGCGCGCAGGGCCGACCAGCCAAGCGGCCCCTGTGTCGCAAGATAAATCACGTCGGGGCGTTGTTCGCGCCACAGGCGGGTGATCCGACGGGTAGCGGGCATGCCGATACGCACTTCGCGATAGCCTGGAACCGCGACTGGGCGCACCTGAAGCTCCGCTTCCATGCCTGCGGTCCGCGTTGGCCTGGTTGCGGTGTCAGGTGGAGACTCGCCGGGTGAGCGTGCCGGTTGCGGGCGGATCAGTTGCAGCCGGCAGCCTCTTGCGCGCAATTCAACGGCAAGGTGCCCCAGGGTGTGGGCCACGCCATTGATGTCGGGAGACCAGGTCTCGCTGACCAGGCAAATGCGCATGGCATTCCTCGTTGTGTAGCGGACCAACAGGGGTCCTGTCAGCAACGAGAATGCCGTATCCCCATGACAGCGAAGCGACATCCGGGTGACCGGTCGGTGACGCTTTCGATCGGGCTCAGCCCAGCAGCCTTGTCAGCGCAGTACCTTTCTTGGGTCGATGGGCTTGCCGCCTTGTCGCAGGTCGAACAGCAAATCATAGCGCTCGGTGGCGGAACTCAAGCCGACGTCACACACAGGCGTTCCACGTTTCACCTTGTCACCACTGCCGACCAGCGGCTTTTCGCACAACGCGTAGACACTCTGCAGGTTATCGGGATGGTGCACGATCACGACTTGGCCGAGTTGACGCATGTTGTCGGCGAAACGCACTTCTCCGTCGGCAACCGACTTGGCTTGTGAGCCTCGGCTGCCGGCCAGAAGCATGGGTTGCAAGGTGCCGCGACTGTCGGTGCCGAAGCCACGCACAACGCGGTAGTCGTCCAGCGGCCATGGCCAATCGCGAGCCTTTCCGGGCAGCTTGTCAGGGGCAGGGGAACTGGCGGAAGCCTTGGGCGGGGTAGCTTTCGCGGAGCGGGCGCTCGAGGAGGCCGCGCTCTGCCCGCTAGTGCGGTTGCCGCTGGACGCAGTGCTGGCCGTGCCACTGCTCACTGGAACCTGGATGATCTGGCCTACACGCAATGCTGTCGGCTGGATGCCAGGGTTCGCCTGCTGGATGCGAGAGGCGCGGGTCTGCAGGTGACGGGCGATGCTCGAATAGGTATCCCCCGGTCGAACTTCATAGCGATACGGGCCACCGGAGGGGGCTCGCTCTCTTTGAGTCGGCATCAACAGCCGCTGGCCGACCGCCAGGCGCCGCGAGTCGGCCTCCGGGTTGAAGCGTTGCAGGCGCTCGAGAGGCACGCCACCACGCCTTGCGATTACGCCAAGGGTGTCGCCGCGCTGGACGCTTACCCAGCTGCTGGTCGTGGTGGCCGTTGGTGAATCGTCATGCGTCGAATGGTCGGGGCTTGCGGCGCATCCACCGAGCAGCATGGCGATGATCAGGAGCGTGAGAGCGCGTCGTCCTTTTCCTGCCACAGGGCGTTGAGCCATGAGTGGAAGCGTTCCTTATAGTCAGGGTCGTCGTGATAGTTGCCGTCGAGCATCCAGTCGGGAACTTCCAGGCGGCGGGCTTGCAGTGTGACAGGGGCTTCACGTCCACACAGAAAGCCCCAGAAGGTGGGGCGTGGGTTGGTGTAGTGAAGCGTGACATCGAGAATGCCGCCAAGCCTGTCACCGAGCAGGCTCAAGACCTGGGCGATACCGCCGGCACGTGGTTTCAGCAGGTGCCGATAGGGCGAGCCCTGTGCTGCTTGCTTGACCGGGGTGAAGCGGGTGCCTTCGACGAAATTATAGATGGCGATTGGACGCTCCCGGGCATGGCGGCACATGCGCTCGGTGGCTTCCTGATCACGCCTGGCCAGATGCGGATTGCGTTCGCGTTGCTCGCGGGTCAGTCGCCGCAACATCGGGAATTCCATTGCCCAGAACGCCAGGCCAACGATGGGAATCCAGATCAACTGCCTCTTGACGAAGAAATGCGGCATCGGGATGCGACGATGCAGGGCAAGAAACAGCAAGAAGATATCGGTGTAACTGCGGTGGTTGGAGAGCACCAGCCACCACTGCTCACGCGTCAATTCATCGGGAAGCCGTGTTTCAAGAGGTGGATTCAGCCAACGCCGGATCCACCATAGATTGGTGCCGACCCAGTTGAGCGCAACGCCGTTCAGGCCCTTGAGCACGATACGCCGCAGGCGACGGCCCGGTGTCACGAGCTTGACAAGAGTGAGTGCGACGAGCGGTACGCCCCAGGACAGGGTGGTGACTACCAGCAGCAGGATGCTGACGAGACCCTTGAGGGTCGACATGTCGATCTCTCCGTGTCGTTTCCCGGACGCTTGCATGCGTGCTCGTATACGGGTGAGGATCACGCAATGCTAAAGGATCGTTGGACAGCTGCCCAGAGGCCCGCATCATGGTGTGGTCGAATCATCGAATGTCTCCATGAGCACCTGCTGAAGGGCGCGGGCAGCGGCGGACAATTCACCATGGGTGAGAGTGCCCACGGCACGCTCGATAATCGGCTCGTCGAGGGGCAGGCAACGGCATCCCAGCGCCTCCATCTGTTTCCTGCAAAGGGAAGGAACGGCACTGACGCCCAGGCCGCTGGCCACCATGCGGCCAACGGTTGCCAATTGATGGCTTTCGAAGGCGGTGGGTAGGGGTATCCCGCGTGCCTGGAGTTGTTGTTCGAGCAGGCGACGCACCATGGATGGGCGTTGCAGGGCGATGAAATCGTGCGTCAGCAGGGTGTGCCAGTCGAGACGGTCATGTTGAGAGAGCAGCGACGTGGGCGGCATCACGGCGATGAAGCGATCGAGGAACAGGGGCGTGAAGGTCAGGCTACCGGTGGCTTCGGGTTCGAAGGCGATGCCCAGTTCCACCTGCCGGTTGCGTACCATGTCGATCACCTGCTCGTTGATCACGTCATGCACCGTGATGTTGACCCGCGGGTGACGGCGCCGGAATTCCATCAGTACGGGGGGCAGCAGGTTGCTGGCGAAGGAGGGCATCGCCGCCACGGCCAGTCGTCCCAACTGCAGCGTGAAGCGCTGGCGCAGGAGTTCTTCGGTATTGTCCCAATCGGCCAGCAGCCGTTTGGCCATCGGCAGTAGCGACTCGCCTTCGGGGGTCAGGCGCACGCTCCTGGTGCTGCGGATCAACAAGCGGCCCCCCAGGCTATCTTCCAGCCCCTTGATGGCAAGGCTCAAGGCCGGCTGCGACAGATGCAGGCGCTCGCAGGCCTGGGTGAAGCTGAGGGTCTGGGCGACGGCCAGGAAGGCGCGCAGTTGTTTGACGGTCATGGCATGCTACTAAGGTCAAATTTATAGAATAAATAAATTAATCGATAAGAAAAACAAACTTAACAAATATATCGGCAGACGCAACACTGTTCTGACACTGTCGGCTACGCTCCTAAGGAACCGTGGACGACCGCCAATACCCAAGATCACTCAACATTCATCTCCAGCTTGCAGTTCAACGTCATTTCCACCCATTTCCACTCATTTCAACTCACATCAACAACAGGCGAGGCGCCAATATGTCCGGATTCGACAAACGCGTGTACTCCTATGAAGAGGCGATGCAAGGCATCGAGAACGGCATGACCGTGGCGGCAGGGGGGTTTGGCCTCTGTGGCATTCCCGAGAACTTGATCAATGAGATTAAACGTCGCGGAGTCAAGGATCTCACCGTGATCTCGAACAATTGTGGCGTTGATGGTTTCGGTCTTGGTGTGCTGCTCGAAGATAAGCAGATCAGCAAGATCTTTGCCTCCTACGTGGGTGAGAATGCTCTGTTCGAGAAGCAGATGCTCAATGACGAGATCGAGGTCGTACTGACTCCCCAAGGGACGCTTGCCGAGAAGATGCGCGCGGGCGGGGCGGGGATTCCGGCTTTCTACACCGCTACCGGTTATGGCACTCCGATCGGTGAGGGCAAGGAAGTGCGCGAATTCAATGGCCGTCACTATATTCTCGAGGAGGCGTTCCACGCCGACTTCGCCATCGTCAAGGGTTGGAAGGCGGATCGCTACGGTAATGTCGTCTATCGTGACACCGCTCAGAACTTCAATCCCCTGGCCGCCACCTGCGGCAAGATCACGGTGGTGGAAGTCGAGGAGATCGTCGAGCCGGGCGAGCTCAAGCCCGATCAGATCCATACGCCAGGCATCTTTGTCGACCGTATCATCCAGGGCACCTTCGAGAAGCGTATCGAAAAGCGCACCGTGCGCGAGGCCTGAGGCCACGCACCTTCATTGATCGCTTCTCCACCGAACACAAGAGGCAACACGATGGCACTGACTCGCGAACAGATGGCACAGCGCGTGGCGCGCGAACTCCAGGATGGCTTCTATGTGAACCTGGGCATCGGCATTCCCACCCTGGTCGCCAATTATGTCCCTGACGGCATCGACGTGATGCTGCAGTCCGAAAATGGCTTGCTCGGCATGGGGCGCTTTCCCACCGAGGACGAGGTCGACGCCGATATGATCAACGCCGGCAAGCAGACGGTCACGGCCAGGCCCGGTGCGGCGATCTTCGATTCGGCTGAATCCTTCGCCATGATCCGCGGCGGACATGTCGATCTCACCGTACTTGGCGCCTTCGAGGTCGACCAGAACGGCAATATTGCTTCCTGGATGGTGCCAGGCAAGCTGATCAAGGGCATGGGCGGCGCCATGGACCTGGTGGCGGGTGCCGAGAACATCATCTGCACCATGACCCATGCCTCCAAGCACGGTGAATCCAAGTTGCTCGAGTCCTGCAACCTGCCTTTGACCGGTGCCGGGTGCATCAATCGCGTGCTGACCGATCTTGCCTACCTGGAGATCGAAGGGGGCGCCTTCATTCTCAAGGAGCGTGCGCCGGGTGTCAGCGTCGCGGAAATCGTCGAGAAGACCGCGGGCAAGCTGATCGTTCCGGATCATGTGCCCGAAATGACCTTCGACTGAATGGCCTTTGACCAAGGTTGATAGCCTGGACTTAGCAAGGTCCATGGCAAGGTCAATAGAAAGCCCGGGGCGTTTTTCGCGTCTCGGGCTTTTCTATGGGGACAAGCTTGTTGTCCCCCGCCGAGGGTGTCGAATTTCTGACCACTCGCGCTCAACGCGGGTGACTACTTGGGTGAGGGGGCCTGCAGGACGTTCTTGCACAGCGTTATCCACAGAAATTGTGGACGAGTGCTGTTCAGGAGACTTCGCAACGGGTGTGATGGGGAAGCAGGAGTTCCACAGCGCGCTCTTGATGGGTATTGACCTCCTTCTGAACCAGGGCAAGCCCGCCGAGGTCGATGCGGTGTTCATCACCATCGGCAAATGCCAGGCGAGGAGAGCGGGTTGGGTAGAAGCGATAATCGACCAGCGGCGATACCGGAAAGATGCCATGGTGCCGGTCGGCATTGCCGGTGAGTCCGGTCTGGCGCAGGTGGTTGTCGAGGTGGATGATGTCTTCACCCAGGCGGTTGCAGTCGAAACCCGCATGGTGCATTCGGGGACCGTTCACCGACAGCAACCCCGCCAGCGGATGGGCTTGCTGCAGGTGACGATAGGTCTCCCAGTCGGGCATCGGCCAGGGCCTTCCGCGGCTGAGCAGGTTCTGGCCGCGACGATCCTCCCTGGGGGTCTGTTCGATCAGCGTCTGGAGCTGCTCTCTTGGGCCGCGTGGCAAGGTGCCCAGTTGCAATTCGCCAAGCACCATCCAGGGGCCATCGTCGGGTGGGGAGAGCAGTGTCACGAGTAGCCCTCTATCCGCCATGGCGTGGCGATAGCGGAGCCGAAAGCCGAAATGGGCAAGCGTGGGCAGCAGGGCATCCATGCCGAACGGACCGTGGTTGACGGTGAGTAGCGCCAGATAGTCAGGCGTGGCTTGCACTGGCCACAGTCTAAGCCCGCCGATGTCGGGGTGCTGGTGTATGTAGTCCAGCCATAATTGCTGGACGAATTCTTCCCTCTGCATCGTGGCGGTTCCCTTGTCGAGATGCTGGGCGAATGTCGTTGAGCCTTGCTCAAAGAAAGTATAGGCATAGCCATGTGCGCGGCTTTCAACGAGAGGAAGACGCTCACACGCAAAAAAGCCCCTGACTGGAGGCCAGGGGCGACTCTATAAAGCGGGGCTCAAGACTGAAGGCTCGATCGACTCGAGATGCTGATGTCTAGACCAGGAAACTCGAGAAACGCGCGAAGACCGAAGTGGGCTAGCGGTCTGGCCGCTATCAGTTGGCGTTGGCGGTGGCCAGCAGATCTTGCTCGCGCACGTACTGGTCGAACTCGCTGAAGCCGCCGATATGGGTCTTGTCGACGAAAATCTGAGGGACCGTCGTGACAGGCTTGCCGATGGTCTTCTCGAGGTCGGCCTTGGTGATGCCTTCGGCCTGGATATCGATATAGCGAAACCCCTCGATGGCGCCTGCAGCATGGAGCTTGTCGGCAAGTTGATTGGCGAACACGCAGAATGGGCAGCCGGGGCGACCGAAGATGACGACGAACATGAGGTCTCCTGAGCGCTTGTCCAGCGCGACATGATGAGAGAGGTCAGAAAAAACGTTAACGCTATTGTGAAGGATGGCGTGGGCCTGCGCCAATAGCCGGGTTCAAGTCGATCCATTGTGTCCGGCTATGATGTGCCCCTTGCATCATCCCACGCTGATCTCGCCTGCGTCGGCGCGGCGCAGAAGCTCACCGAGTTCGCGGTGGATGCCGGGGCTCGTTACCAGCAGGTTCTCGCCATACAGGTCCTCCACGACGCCTTCCGGGCAGGGGTAGAGATGGCCTGCGTGGGCGCCCGCTTCGCGTGCGATGAGCCAGCCGGCGGCGAAATCCCAGGCGGATACGCTTTCGTAGTAGGCATCCAGGCGACCACAGGCCACATCGCACAGGTCGAGGGCGGCGGAGCCGTTGCGGCGTACGTCCTGGCAGTGTTCGAGCACGGCAGCCAGGCGGCGCATCAGAGGTGGCCGACTGTCACGCCGGTAGGGGAAACCGGTGCCCACCAGGGCGTGGCCGAGGCCACTGGTCTTGCTTGCCTTGATGGGCATGCCGTTTCTCCAGGCGCCTTGTCCGGCCAGCGCGGTGAAGGTTTCTCCAAGAAAGGGGGCATGCACCACACCTACCCTGACCCGGCCTTCTACCAGCCAGGCGATGGATACCGCGACATGGCTCAACCCATGGGCGAAGTTGACGGTACCGTCGATGGGGTCCACCACCCATAGGGGAGCGTCGCCTTGCTGGCTGTCACCGGTGGGGGCGAGTTCCTCGCTGAGGCGCGCTTCATCAGGGAAGTGGCTGGCCAGTCGCTCGCTGATGTGCGTGTCAACCGCGACATCGGCATCGGTGACCAGCTCTTGCCCCTTCTTGTAGCGATGTCCGAATGTCTGGCGCTCGCGAGCGTCGCGGATCATCTCACCCGCTTCCTGGGCGATCTCGATGGTGAGGGCGAGTCGTTCGTCATCGGTCATGGAGACTCCTTCGATGTGAGCAGGGCACGAGGTGGTTTGACAAGCCTAGCAGCTTCCCGGGGCTGTCTACCCTGGAGAGGGTCGTTATACTGCCAGCCTCAACGCCCAGTCAGTCAGGAGTGCCATGCAGAGCTTGTCTCCCGAACAGTATGCCAGGTTGGGCGAACTCGCCCAGGCCTGGACCCAGCGCCACTTGAAGGCGGCCAAGGCCAGCGCCAACTTCAACCCAAGGCTTGCGGCCGATGCCCTGTGCTTCCAGCGCCATCCAGGGGGGCAGCATGACATGCTGGTAGGCGTGCTGGTGACGCCGGCCAGCCTGGCGCTGGTGATGTTACCGGCAAGCCCGGACATGCCACGGCCCGATGAAGGTGAGCGGTGCAGGATCCCCTTACCCTCCGGCGAGTATAAGTTCATCGCAGACCATCTCGATGACGCGCACTGGTACTGGCGTCGAGAACTTCTCGATGATCTCTCCGACATCATCGATCGTCCTCAAGCGAGCCGACTGGCACAGCAATTGATGGAGCGGGTGATGACGCCCGCAGAGTCGTCATGAGGTAGCGTCCGGCCGAGCGGCGACTTATGCTGGGTCGGCCGTTTCAGTCTGGTACTTCGCCGATTCACGTCGCCGATTCATTTCGCAATGATCAACCAACAAGGAGTTGTCCATGCCATCATCCGCAACCCCCACCCCTCGCGTCGCCCTGGTGACAGGTACCAGCAGCGGGATCGGAGAGGCCGTGGTTCGCCACTTCTGCGAGCAAGGGCACCAGGTCCTCGCGGTGGACTTCAATCCTGATGGCAAGGCGATCGCCGAGAAGGCCGGCGCGGCCTTCTTCCTTGCTGACCTGACCGATGGCGAGGCTTGCAAGGCCGCTGTGGCAGAGGCGATCAAGCGCTTCGGGCGGGTGGACATCCTGGTCAACAATGCCGGGATCCAGCATGTGTCGCCCATCGAGGAGTTTGCCGAGGCCAAGTGGCGCCAGATCATCGACCTGATGCTGACTGCCCCCTTCCTGCTAACCCAGGCAGTGTGGCCCTCGATGCGCGAGAATGGCTGGGGACGCATCATCAATATCGCCTCGGTGCATGCCCAGGTGGCGTCACCGGGTAAATCCGCCTATATCAGCGCCAAGCACGGCATGATCGGATTCACCAAGACCGCGGCGCTGGAGGGCGGTAGCCAGGGCATCACCGCCAATGCCATTTGCCCGGCCTATGTGAAAACGCCATTGGTCGACAACCAGATCGCCGACCAGGCCAGGATGCACGGCATGGACGAGCAGCAGGTGATCGAGAACATCATGCTCAAGAATGCCGCCATCAAGCGCCTGATCGAGCCTTCCGAGGTGGCCGAACTGGTCGCGTACCTTGCCTCGGATGTTGCCGGTGCGGTGACCGGCGCTAGCTGGAACATCGACCTGGGGTGGACGGCGCAATAACCCGGCTTCGCCAGGAACGGCTTATCGCCTCACCGGCCGCTTCTGCAGCTTGCGCTGCAGGGTGCGCCGGTGCATGCCCAGGGCACGCGCGGTGGCGGAGATATTGCCGTCGTGTTCCTGCAGCACCTTCTGAATATGTTCCCATGCGATGCGGTTGATTGACGGTGGCTGCTCGGCCACTTCGATTTCCGGGTCGCCCTGTTGCCTGTCGAACGCCGCCAGCACCTCATCGGCATCGGCGGGCTTGCACAGGTAATTCACCGCACCTAGCTTGATCGCCTCCACGGCGGTAGCGATGCTCGAGTACCCAGTCAACACCACGACCCGGCAGTCGGGCACCACGTCTAGCAGGTCAGGCAGCAGTTTCAGGCCGGAATCGTGCTCGAGCTTGAGGTCCAGTGTCGCCAGTTGCGGCTGGTGGCGGTGGGCGAGCGCCAGCGCCTCCTCGGCATCATGGGCGACTATCACCTGATAGCCACGACGCGTCATGGCACGGTCCAGCACGTGGCACAGCATCTCGTCGTCGTCGATGATCAGCAGGCGTTGCGGAGTGTCTTGCATGGTGTCCTCGGGAATCCGGTCAGGGTCAGCCGCGTGGGGGCGCCAGGGGCAGTACCACCTCGGTGAGCGTCCCCCCCTGGGGGTGATTGTACAGGCTCACGCCTCCGCCCAGGCGGTTGATGGTGGCGTGCGTCAGGAAAAGGCCGATGCCCATGCCCTTGTTCTTGGTGGACACGAACGTCTCACCAAGCTGGTCAGCGATCGAGAGCGCCACGCCAGGGCCGTGGTCGCGAATGTCGATGACCACCTGATCCTGTGTCCAGTCCAGGTTGATCATGATGTCATCGGGCTTGGCATCGGCGGCATTGTTCAGCAGGTTGGTCAGCGCCTGGTCTAGGGTGGTGTCAACCGCTAGCCAGGGCCGGCCACGGCGTTGGGCAACCTCCAGGTGGTGACTGACATCGGGGCGCAGCACCAACCAGCGTTGCACGACGGCGGCAAGCCAGCTTTCGCCATCGACGACCTCCGGTTCGGCCATGCGTCGGCGGTCGGCATTGGCTACCAGCTGGTGCAGCCGCGACTTGCAGGTATCGACTTGCCGACGCAACAGGTCAAGGTCCTTGGCAAGCGTCGGGTTGTCCTCTGCGTCGGCGCGCATCTCGGCAAGTAGCACCGCCATGGTGGAGAGCGGTGTGCCGAGCTCGTGTGCGGTGCCCGCCGCCTGTGTGGCCACCGCCAGTACCTGTTCGTTGCGCAGCGCCGATTCACGGGTGCGCGATAGCGCCTGCTCGCGGCTGCGCAGGGCATGGGCCATCTTGAAGATGAAATAGGTCACAAGGCTCGCCGACAGGCCGAAGTTCAACCACATGCCCAGCACGTGAAGGTTGAAAGGCGAGCCGGGGATGTGGCCATGGGTCAACTGGGGTACTGGCTGGTGGAAGCCCAGCAGCAGGCTGTAGGCAGCCATCGAGGTAATGGCGATGATCCAGGCATAGCGCCACGGTAGGGTGGCCGCGGCGATGGTCACCGGTACCAGGTAATAGGTGATGAAGGGGTTGCTCGCCCCGCCCGTGAAGTAGAACAGCAAGGTGAGGCCCGTGACATCGGCCAGCAGGTGGACCAGGTATTCGCCATGGGTGACGGCGCGGTGTCGGCTCAGCCGCCACCAGGTGGCGATGTTGATCAGCGCCATGGCCAGGATGACCCCGATCACCGCCGGCACCTGAAGCTCGAACCCCAGCAGTTCGACCCCGATGATGATACCGGCGAGATAGCCGGTCCAGGTGATCCCGCGCACGATGGTCAGACGAACCAGGTTGCGGTTCGGGGTGGAGAGAGGCAAGGGCTGGGCGATCGGCATGCGGACTCCTGTCTGGTCTCGCTCCGATGATACCCGAACTGGGCCACAGAGGGGGCGGGTACGGGCGCGCGGCAGTGCTATCGCAGTTAACCATGCGGCGATAGCGAAAGGCGCCGGGAAGCCTTGAGCGGTGCTTCCCTCGGAGATAGCCCTGAGGGCCGCGGCTGGCTGCAAGAGTCTCGCCCTACATTTCATGCGTGCGAGCGCGTAGAATGCGCGCCAATACGTGTATTGCCCATTCACGCACCGCGCGGCGGTGCCATTCAGACGAATCCGAATCGATGTCAGACGCCACACTGGCCCGTGAAGTCGGGCTGCGCAGAACCTTCGCGATCATCTCGCACCCCGATGCCGGCAAGACCACCATCACCGAGAAGATGCTGCTGTTCGGAAACGCCATCCAGATGGCGGGGTCGGTGAAGAGCAAGCGTGCTGATCGTCACGCCACCTCGGACTGGATGAAGATGGAGCAGGAGCGGGGCATCTCGGTGACCACCTCCGTGATGCAGTTCCCCTATGGCGGGCGCATCGTCAATCTGCTCGATACCCCGGGCCACGAGGACTTCTCCGAGGATACCTACCGCACTCTGACGGCGGTGGATTCGGCACTGATGGTCATCGATGGCGCCAAGGGCGTGGAGGACCGCACCATCAAGCTGATGGAGGTATGTCGTCTGCGTACCACGCCGATCCTCACCTTCATCAACAAGATGGACCGCGATATCCGCGACCCCATCGAAGTGATGGATGAAGTCGAGACGGTGCTCAATATCCAGTGTGCCCCCATGACCTGGCCGATCGGCATGGGTCGCCACTTCAAGGGGGTCTACCATCTCTACAACGACGTGATTCACCTCTACACCCAGGGCCAGGGCAGCCGCATACCTGAGGACAAGCGCATCGAGGGCCTGGAAAACCCCGAGGTCGACGCGGTGCTCGGCGAGGATGTCGCCGAGGAGTTGCGCATGGAAGTCGAACTGGTGCGGGGTGCGTCCCATGAATTCGATCACGATGCCTACCTCAACGGCACGCTCACCCCGGTCTATTTCGGGACGGCCATGGGTAACTTCGGTGTGCGCGAGATGATGGACGGCTTCGTCGAGTTCGCGCCGCCCCCCCAACCCCGCGAGACGGATACCCGCACGGTCAAGGCTGACGACGAGCGCTTTACCGGGTTCGTTTTCAAGATCCAGGCCAACATGGATCCCAACCACCGCGATCGCATCGCCTTCCTGCGAGTGTGCTCCGGCAAGTACGACAAGAACATGAAGATGCGCCATGTGCGGCTGGGCAAGGACGTCAAGATCGCCGATGCCCTGACCTTCATGGCCTCGGATCGCTCTCAGGTCGAAGAGGCGTGGCCCGGCGATATCATCGGCTTGCATAACCACGGCACCATCCAGATCGGCGACACCTTCACGGTGGGCGAGGACATGCGCTTCACCGGCATACCGCACTTCGCCCCGGAGCTGTTCAAGCGCGTGCGCCTGAAGGATCCGCTGAAGATGAAGGCGCTGCAGAAGGGCTTGCAGCAACTTTCCGAGGAGGGCGCCACCCAGGTGTTCATGCCGCTGGACAACAACGACCTGATCCTCGGCGCCGTGGGCACCCTGCAGTTCGATGTGGTCGCCCACCGGCTCAAGGAGGAGTACAAGGTCGACTGCCTCTACGAAGGCGTCAACGTCAATACCGCACGATGGATCTACAGTGACGACGCCAAGAAGCTCGAGGAGTTCAAGCGCAAGGCCAGCACCAACCTGGCCATCGATGGCGGCGGCTATCTGACCTATATCGCCCCGACCCGCGTCAATCTGCAGATGACCCAGGAGCGCTGGCCGGAGATACGCTTCCAGCCGACGCGGGAGCACTGATCGCTGCGAGCCCGAAGCCCGAAAGGGTGAAGCCAAGCTGCGCGGTGCCGGGGAAAGGTCTGGAGGGGGTCTTTTTCCAGGGGTGAGGAGCATCGCTCCGAACGGGCTGGCCAGGGATGGCCAGTACCGGCCCTGCAAGCGGAGCAGGATGCGAGAGCGCCGCAGGGAAAAAGTAGCGTACAAGGAGGTATTTACAGCGCCCCCGAACAGGCCTGGCTCCGGCAATTCCGCGACGGGAAGCCCTGCGGAGATGCAACCGATGCTAATCGACGCTCACTGCCATATGGATTTCCCCGCCTTCGATGCTGACCGCGATGCGGTCTTCGCGCGTGCGCGGGCGGTGGGTGTCGGGCGTTTCGTGGTGCCGGGGACTACCCGCCTGCGCTGGCCGGATGTGCTGGCGCTGGGGAAAAGGACAGATGTGAGCGTCTGTCTCGGGCTCCATCCCTATTTCATGGACGAGCATCAGGATGGCGATATCGAGGCGCTTGCCCAGGCGCTCGAGGCGAACCCCGAGATCGTCGCCCTTGGGGAGTGCGGCATCGATGGGCGTTTTACCGAGACGCTCGAGGCGCAATGGGTGCTGTTCGATGCACAACTGCGCCTGGCCAAGCGGCGATCATTGCCGGTGGTGATTCACTGCGTCCGCGCCAACGACCAGATCGCCAAGCGGCTCAGGCAGCTCGACATGCCGGCGGGTGGCTTGATTCACGCCTTCGCGGGCTCTCTCGAGCAAGCCAGACGGTTCCTGGCGCTGGGATTCACCCTGGGCCTGGGCGGGGCGGTGACCCATCCGCGCGCAAAACGCCTGCGTCGCACGGTGGCCGCGTTGCCCGATGACGCTTTCATGCTGGAGACCGACAGCCCTGACATGCCACTGGCGGGTCATCAGGGAGAACGTAACGAGCCATCGCGGATCGCCGAGGTGTGTCGGGTGGTGGCGGAGCTGAGAGGCCAGACGCCAGCGCAGGTGGCGGCCAGCAGCACCGCCAGTGCTCGTCGACTGCTTGGCATCGATCAGTGACCTTGGCTCACTGGCCAGTTGCGGCAAGTTGTTCCGGGTCGAGGCGTTCGAGCGGGTAAGGCAGTTTCAGGAGCTTGACGCGTTGGCCGGCTACCCGCAGCGGACCCAGGTCCTCCTTGGTGCTCATCACCGCCAGAATCTCGGCCTCATCGTAAGCATCCAGTTCGGCGGCGATCACTTCTCCGACCACTTTTTCGGCCTGGTCGACGATATCGCTGCCGAGCTCAGGCAGTAGCCCGCCATCGAGTTGGGCGCGCACCAGGCGCTTTTTCACCTGGCCACGGAAATGGGCACGTGCCACGACTTCCTGGCCGGTGTAGCAGCCCTTCTTGAAGCTGATGCCACCCAGCGCTTCCCAGTTGATCATCTGCGGCAGCAGGGCATCGCGATGGGCCGGGGTCAACCAGGCAAGCCCCGCCTGGATATCCTGGAGCCGCCACACACTGTTGCCGACTGGCTCGGCCTGTGCCAGCAGCCGCTCCCAGAGCGCCGGTGCCTGTTCGGCGGGCAGGCAGGCCATCAAGCGTGGCTGCGGGCCGGGATGGGTCAGCAGTTGGGTCTCGGCATCACCGGCCTGGTGCCAAACGGCCGGTGGCAGCAGGTCGAAGCGAACCTCCGCCAGCGCCTCGGCGTCGTGGCCGATCATCCCGATCAAGGCGAGATCATCGCGGACCTCCAGTTCCGCCTTGTAGAAGGCCGCGAACTTGCGTAGGTGCTCGGCAAGGGATTCGACGAGCCCTCGGTGCATGATCATGCGGAAATGCCCAGGGGCAATCCGCAACAATTGCGCGTTGGCCAGCATGCGCCCCTTGGGGGTGCAGAAAGTGGTGAGGGGCGCGAAGTCGCCATCGGCCAGCGTCATCTGGGCACTGGCCTGGCCTTGCAGGAACCTCTCGGCATCCGCGCCGCTGACGTCGAGCACGCCCAGATGCACCAGTGGGCTCACCACGGTCGACTCAATGGCCAGGCGCGCAGGCTCGGCGGTATCAAAGGTGATCCGCTCGTCATCCAGCCGTTGCCCACCCAAGGCGGTGGTCCACTCTGTCATCAAGTTCTCCTCGTGTTGGTATCATGATGGGTTATGCGGGCCATCGAGCCACTTTGCAACCGCTGCCGGGCATTGATTGGCATGCTAGACTCAATGGCCATTCATCCCCCCTGTCCGAGCCGGAGTCACCCATGGCGCACCAGTCGCTTAGCTTCAAGGGCGTCGAGAACGCCGACCAGATCAACCGCATCACTACCGCGCTGATGATGCTCGACGGGGTCGACAGTGTCGAGGTCGGTCGGCATGGCGCCGAGGTCGAGGGTCGCACCCGACGGGATGCCTTGATCAAGGCGATACAGGCCCTGAAGCTGCCGATAAAGGTGTCGTGAACCCGCCTTTGCCGCGTCTTGCCCTGTCTCGTTCCCTTGTCTCGTTTGCTCATATCGAATCGGATGTCGTGAGGTCGCACCATGAAGAAAAGCATTGTCATCAACAGCGAGCGGAACCGGCTATTGCGCCAGCGGGTCGAACTCGACGGCTTCGAGGATGTTTTCGTCGATGTACCCGAGGCGTTTGGCGGCGAGAACAGCGCCCCGGACCCCCACGACTACTTCGATCTTTCGCTGGGTGCCTGCAAGGCGATCACCGCGCAGATGTATGCCAAGCGCAAGGGATGGCCCCTCGACGGCGTCAGTGTCACCGTGAGCCGCGATGAGAGCCAGGAGCGCAAGGGGGTCTACCGGCTCGACGTGGCCATGACCTTCCATGGCATAGACGACTTCGAGCAGCGCCAACGGCTCGAGGAGATCAGTCACAAGTGTCCGATACACCGGCTGATGACCGCATCCACCGTGGAAATTACCACGCGTCTCGCCTAGCGCTGAGCGATCCCCCCCGGCCGCGTCAGACTCGCGCCCATCCGTCAGGAGACACCATGAGCAAGCCGTTTCGCCTTGCCTCCAAATTTCAGCCCGCCGGCGACCAGCCCACGGCCATTGCCAACCTGGTCGGCGGGCTCGAGTCCGGTCTGGCGCATCAGACCCTGCTTGGCGTCACAGGCTCGGGCAAGACCTTCACCATGGCGAACGTGGTGCAGCATCTGCAGCGGCCGACCATCGTCATGGCCCCCAACAAGACCCTGGCGGCCCAGCTGTATGGCGAGTTCAAGGCGTTCTTCCCCGACAACGCCATCGAGTATTTCGTCTCCTACTACGACTATTACCAGCCCGAGGCCTATGTGCCTTCGTCGGATACCTTCATCGAGAAGGACGCCTCGATCAACGACCACATCGAGCAGATGCGTCTCTCCGCCACCAAGGCGCTGCTGGAGCGTCGCGATGCGCTGATCGTCGTCTCGGTGTCGGCGATCTACGGTCTGGGCGACCCCGATCAATACCTCAAGATGCGCCTGCACTTCACCCGCGGAGAGTTGATCGACCAGCGCAGTTTCCTGCGCCGCCTGGCCGAGCTGCAATACACCCGCAACGACATGGACTTCAAGCGCGGCACCTATCGGGTGCGGGGTGACGTGATCGATATATTCCCCGCCGATGCCGAAGACGAGGCGGTCAGGGTCGAGTTGTTCGATGATGAAATCGACACCATCAGCCTGTTCGATCCCTTGACAGGCGAGGTGCGGGGCAAGGTGCCGCGCATGACCATCTACCCCAAGTCGCATTACGTCACGCCGCGCGAGACCATCCTCGGTGCCATCGATTCGATCAAGGCGGAACTGGTCGAGCGGCTCGACTGGCTGCGCAAGCATGATCGCCTGGTGGAAGCGCAACGCCTCGAGCAACGCACGCTTTACGATATCGAGATGATGCTCGAACTTGGCTACTGCAATGGCATCGAGAACTACTCACGCTATCTATCCGGCCGAGCGCCGGGCGAGCCACCTCCCACTTTCTTCGACTACCTGCCGGCCGACGCGCTGCTGTTCATCGACGAGTCCCACGTCAGCGTTCCCCAGGTGGGGGGCATGTACAAGGGCGACCGCTCGCGCAAGGAAACCCTGGTGGAATACGGTTTTCGCCTGCCTTCGGCGCTGGACAACCGGCCGATGAAATTCGAGGAATGGGAGTCGATCTGCCCGCAGACCATCTTCGTCTCGGCGACTCCCGGTCACTACGAGGCCGAGCACGCGGGCCAGGTGGTTGAGCAGGTGGTACGTCCCACCGGACTGCTCGATCCAGAAATCGAAGTGCGGCCTGCCAGCACCCAGGTCGACGATTTGCTCTCCGAGATTCGGCTGCGTAGCGACGTCGGCGAACGGGTCCTGGTCACCACACTGACCAAGCGCATGGCGGAAGACCTCACCGAATACCTGGCGGAGCATGATGTGCGCGTGCGCTACCTGCACTCCGACATCGACACCGTGGAGCGGGTCGAGATCATTCGCGACCTGCGCCTTGGCAAGTTCGACGTGCTGGTGGGGATCAACCTGTTGCGTGAGGGGCTCGACATTCCCGAGGTGTCATTGGTGGCGATCCTCGATGCCGACAAGGAGGGCTTCCTGCGCAACGAGCGTTCACTGATCCAGACCATGGGCCGAGCGGCGCGTAATGCCCATGGCAAGGCGATTCTCTACGGCGACCGGACCACCGATTCGATGCGTCGCGCGATGGAGGAGACCGACCGCCGGCGGGCCAAGCAGATCGCTCACAATCTCGAACATGGCATCACCCCGACCACCGTGACCCGCTCCGTTGCCGATATCCTCGAAGCCGCTCAGGCGCCCGGTCGCAAGAGCAGCAAGGGTAAGCGGGGAGAACGCAAGGTGGCCGAACAAGAGGGCAGCTACGACCTCGATACTCTGTCGCCCCAGGAGGTTACCCGTGAGGTATCGCGAGTGGAGGATGCGATGTTCGAAGCGGCCCAGAATCTCGAGTTCGAAGAAGCCGCGCGACTGCGTGACCAGTTGCACAAGCTCCAGGCGCGCCAACTGGCGCTGGGGACTTTGTAGGCGGCAGGCCTGGGTGGCGAGCAGACCGCGCAGCATGGATGCCTATCGGATATTTATACCGTTATCTTGCTATGCAGAATATCAGTTAAGCCTAGACCCTGTACCCAGTGAATGTCGTGGCTTCGTCACTGGGGTATAATTCGTCACCGTTCAAGCCCGCCGCCGTCGACAGATACCATGAGCGGGTATGCCGACAACGCCAAGGAGCCCCTTGCCCATGACCGTGATTCGCCAGGACGATCTGATCCAGAGCGTCGCCGATGCCCTGCAGTACATCTCCTATTACCACCCCAAGGACTTCATCGACGCCATGGCGGCAGCCTACGAACGGGAAGAGAATCCCGCCGCCAAGGACGCCATTGCCCAGATCCTGATCAACTCGCGAATGTGTGCCATGGGCCACCGTCCGATCTGCCAGGACACCGGCATCGTCACCGTGTTCGTGCATGTCGGCATGGATGTGCGCTTCGATGCCACCATGAGTCTCGACGACATGATCAACGAGGGCGTGCGGCGTGCCTATCAGCTGCCCGACAACGTGCTGCGTGCCTCGGTGCTGGCCGACCCCGATGGTGCCCGCAAGAACACCGGCGACAATACGCCAGCGGTGATCCACCACAAGCTGGTGCCCGGTAACACCGTCGAGGTGCATGTGGCGGCGAAGGGCGGCGGTAGTGAAGCGAAATCCAAGTTTGCCATGCTCAACCCCTCCGACAGCGTGGTCGACTGGGTCATGGAGCAGTTGCCGAAGATGGGCGCCGGCTGGTGCCCGCCGGGAATGCTGGGCATCGGCATCGGTGGCACCGCCGAGAAAGCCATGGAGATCGCCAAGGAAGCGCTGCTCGATCCCATCGACATCCAGGATCTGCAGGCCCGTGGAGCGTCCAATCGTGCCGAGGAGTTGCGATTGGAGCTTTTCGATCGCGTCAACAAGAGCGGCATCGGCGCCCAGGGCCTGGGCGGGTTGACCACGGTGCTCGATATCAAGGTCAAGGATTTCCCGACCCATGCCGCCAACAAGCCGGTGGCGATCATCCCCAACTGCGCGGCGACCCGCCATGCGCACTTCACTCTGGATGGCAGCGGCGCCGCCGCGCTGCCGGCGCCGAAGCTCGAAGATTGGCCTGAGATCACTCGCGAAGCGGGTGACAACGTCAAGCGCGTCAACCTGGATACCGTCACGCCGGCCGAAGTGCAGACATGGCAACCAGGCGACACCTTGCTGCTCAACGGCAAGTTGTTGACCGGCCGCGACGCGGCGCACAAGCGCATGGTCGACATGCTCGCCAAAGGCGAGCCGCTGCCAGTGGACATGCAGGGTCGCTTCATCTACTACGTTGGCCCGGTAGACCCGGTGCGCGACGAGGTGGTCGGCCCGGCTGGCCCGACCACCGCCACCCGCATGGACAAGTTCACCCGTACCATGCTCGAGGAAACCGGTCTGCTTGGCATGGTCGGCAAGGCCGAGCGTGGCGAGTCCGCCATCGAGGCGATCCGCGACAACAAGGCCGTCTACCTGATGGGGGTCGGCGGCTCGGCCTACCTGGTGGCCCAGGCCATCAAGAAATCACGGGTCGTGGGTTTCGAGGACCTGGGCATGGAGGCGATCTACGAGTTCGAGGTGGAAGACATGCCAGTGACCGTTGCCGTCGACAGCGCGGGCACCTCAGTGCATCAAACCGGTCCGGCCAAGTGGAAGGAGATCATCGCCGAGCGCGCATGATGTCATCTCCATAGTTGCCCTCACGACCTCGCCCACTGGCGGGGTCGTTTCGTATCACGGTATGCTGAACCAGGCATGAATTCTCAGGGAGCGAGCATGACGTCTTGGCTGATCGGGCTGGCGATTTTTCTGGTGCATTTCCTTGGCGTCGTTTCGGCGGTGTTGGCCTTGATGTCGAGCCGTACCTCTCAGGGTGCCATCGCCTGGATTCTCTCCCTGTTGCTGCTGCCCTATGTCGCGGTGCCCATTTACTGGGTCTTCGGCCGGCCGCGCTTCTATGGCTATGTGTCGGCACGTGGCGAGCGCGATACCGTGCTGCGCCGCGTGCTGGCCCGCTATCGCGAACATGTCACGCCGTATCTCGCTACGCCTGGTGACCCGGACGTGCGCGCGGTGGAGCGCCTAGCCCAGATGCCGATGACCGGCGGCAACCACGCCCAGCTTCTGGTCGACGGCGAGGCTACCTTCGAGAGCCTGTTCGCCGGCATCGATCGCGCCAAGGCATATATCCTCATCCAGTTCTTCATCGTCCGAGACGATTCCCTTGGCCACCAACTCAAGCACCACCTGCAGCGCGCCGCCAGCCGCGGCGTGCGGGTCTACTTTCTGTATGACGAGATCGGCAGTCACCAGCTCAACGAGGGATTCCTGCGCGACCTGAGCGATGGGGGGATCGAAGTCAGTGCCTTCCGCTCATCACGCGGCTTTCGTCACCGTTTCCAGTTGAACTTCCGTAACCATCGCAAGGTGCTGGTGGTGGATGGCCGAGAAGGGTGGCTGGGCGGTTTCAACGTCGGCGTGGAATATCTTGGCCAGCATCGCCGCCATGGTGCCTGGCGTGACACGCATCTCAAGCTCGATGGTCCCAGCGTACTGGGCCTGCAGGAAGCGTTCTGGGAGGACTGGCATTGGGCCACCGGCGAGGTCATCAATCTCGACTGGGAACCACACGTCACCTGCGAAGAGAACCAGAACGTGGTGATCGTGCCGTCCGGGCCTGCGGATCGCATCGATACCGCAAGTCTGCTCGTCCAGCACGCCATCCACAGTGCCCACGAACGCTTCTGGGTGACCAGCCCCTACTTCGTGCCGGATCAGGGTGTACAGGACGCGTTGCGACTGGCCGCCATGCGCGGCGTTGATGTACGCATCATGATTCCCGAACGCCCCGACCATCTGCTGGTGTTCCTGTCAGCGTTCTCGTTCCTGCCGGACATGCTCAGGGCAGGCGTAAAGGTCTACCGCTATCAGCCGGGCTTTCTGCACCAGAAGGTGATGTTGATTGATGACAGCGCCGCCAGTGTCGGCACCGTGAACCTCGATAATCGCTCATTTCGGCTCAACTTCGAGATCACCGCCATGTTGCCCGACCGGCATTTCGCCGCCCAGGTGAAGCAGATGCTCGACGAGGATTTCGCCGACTGCCGCCTGGTCAGCCTCGAGGAGATCACCGAGCGCGCGCTGTGGCGAAAGCTGGTGTCACGCGCCGCCTACCTGTTGTCGCCGGTCCAGTGATACATTATGCGCCATATTCATGGGTCGCATCGGCGCTGCCAGACGATGCGGCCCGGTACTACCTTGCGGCCGGATGGACCCGGCCGTTCACCTCTAGCGTTCGGGAGTCGCGGTGAACCTCGAGACCAAGTGGCTGGAAGACTTCGTTGCCCTGGCCAGTACCCGCAGTTTTTCCGCGTCGGCGCGTCAGCGCCATGTCACACAGCCCGCCTTTAGCCGGCGTATCCGCGCCCTGGAGCAGGCGGTGGGGGCCACTCTGGTGGACCGTTCCACCACGCCGGTGGATCTCACCCCGGAAGGGCAGTTGTTCCTGGTCACCGCGCGCAATCTCGTCGAACAACTCAATGAGAGCATCGGCCATCTGCGCGGCCTGGCAATGGCCAATGAGGCGCTGGATATCGTGGCTGCGCACTCCCTGGCGCTGAGTTTCTACCCGCCGTGGATCTCGCGGCTCCAGCAGGGACTCGGTGAGCTGCCGACCCGCCTGGTGGCAATGAATGTCGGCGAGGCGATCCATGTACTTCGCGAAGGCAACTGCGACCTTATGCTGGCCTACTACGACCCTTACGCCAGCATGCAACTCGACCCCGAGGTCTTCCCCTCATTCTCCATCGGCCAGGTCAAGATGGTGCCGGTAAGCCTGCCTGACGACGCCGGTAACGCCCGCTTTGCGCTCGAGAGTAAGGAGAGTCTGCCGTACCTGGCGTACACCCAAGGCGCCTTTCTCGGGCGAAGCGTGCGCATGCTGCTGAAGAACGACCCGCTGCGCCTGCGCCTGCGCACCGTCTACGAAACGGCCATGGCGGAAGGACTCAAGGGCATGGTGCTGCAGGGCATGGGCATGGCCTGGATTCCCGACTTCTGCATCCGCGAGGAACTGGCGGGAGGGCGACTGGTCCGCGCGGGTGGCGAGCAGTGGGATGTACCGCTGGAAATTCGCCTCTACCGTTGCTCGCTGGTCCACAAGCCCGGCGTCGAGAAGCTGTGGCGGCAGATGATGAAGTTACCGCGAGACTTTCTTCAGGCGTGATAATCCGGGACAGACCCCAATGTCGCTCATTTTCCAGAGCGCGGAGCTGGACCGGGAGGCAGTTGTTGCAAGACATGCAACAACTGCCGCAGCTGGCAAGACTTACCAGGTTGAATACTTCAACCGATAATCGGGGACAGACCCGCTCTCCGAAAGATCGTCGAGGTATGTCTGGACGCAGACAAGGAGACCGTCTGGCTCAACCAACGGCAGATGGCCGAACTGTTTGGCAAGGACGTTCAGACCGTCAACGAGCATGTCCAGAACGTTTATTCCGAGGGTGAACTGGAGAGTGAAGCAACGATCCGGGATTTCCGGATAGTTCGTCAGGAAGGCAGCCGGCAGGGGGAAATCGGAAAGTCGGGGAGAGACCCCAATTGAAAGAATGAGAGCTCGTTATGGTTTTTGGTCGTAATGCCCCCCGATGGCAAAGATGTAGACGTAGTGATCGTCAAATTTGTAAATCACACGATCTTTTTGGGAGATTCGACGTGACCAGAGACCTGAAAGGCTATGCTTTAGTTGCTCGGGCTTTCCCATGCCCATTGCTGGGTCGGCGCGGAGCATTTCTTTTAGCAACTTGCAAAGCGCTTTATGCAGTTTCTTGTCCTTTTCGCGGGGCTGCTCATAGGTAGCCCAGGTACTGCCCTCAAAGACGAGTGATCTCATGGATTTCCTCTTCCTTGGGGATATATCCATTGCCTTGGTTATGGGTGGCTGCGGATTCCGCCAACTGGCGCATCAAGCTGCAGTTCTGGAGAACATAGAGAGTTTCCTGCTCCCGCTCCCAGTCATCGGCGCTCTGGTGAAGCAATGCTTTCAGGTTGTCTCTGAATCGATTCACGCTGACAGAGTCCATAGGGCTTGCCTCAATGGTACGGTAAATCCGTACACTTTATCTGCTGAGCCATGACGCATCAATGGTCTTCGCAAAAGCGAGCTGTGGACAGACCGATGGCGTCTCATATTGACCATCGGCTTGACGATCTCCCGAGGGATTCCGGGAACCCGCCACCAGGCGACATCCGCTGGTGACCGGCAGGCAGACGTTGGCGGACCTAACCGCTGAAATCGGCGGGCAGCCCCAGGAAGTTCTGGATGATGAAGAAGTGATCCTCGAACAGGCTTTCCGGGTCCAGGTCGGCAAGCGCCACCCAGCGGGCGTGATCGCCGCCCTTGACCGGCTTGAGCTGGGGGAGTTGCTGGTCCGGGCGAAGCGCGAAGTAGAAGGCTTCGGCCAGGGTACGGCCACGCCAGCTGCGATGCGGTTCGTCGAACAACCGCTGGCCGCGCAACGAGCCCTTGAGTACCGGCTCCGGCACCTTGAGCCGGACCCGTTCACGCAACTCGCGCAGGCAGGCATCCAGCAATCGCTCATGGGGGTTGATGAACCCTCCCGGCAGGGCGAGCAGCCCCTTGCCGGGCGCTGCGGTGCGCCTGACCAGCAACACATGGCCTGACTGCACCACCACGGCGTTGACGGTGACGAAGATCGGCGGATAGGGCGCCTGGGCCCAGGCCGAGCGGTATTGATCGAGCAGTTGCTGCTCCTCGATCAATAGCCGGTACTTCTCGCCATGGCTGAATTCATGCACCGCGTCGAGAACACCGGGAGGCAGGTCATGTGCCGCACCGGTGCTCAGGTAATCGGCAGCCGAGGAAGCCGAGCGAAACAGCCGTTCCCGTATCTGGCTTGCCGAAATCCCTTCCACCAGTGGCACGCTCACCGATTCCCACTGGGGAAACAGCGTCAGGTAGTAGCTCGATTGGCCGCGACTGGCGCCAATCAACCCGATACGCGGCAGACGCGCGTGATGCGGCCTGGAGATATCGCGCACCTTGCGCTGCACATCGCGCACCCAGACGTCGTTGTTGTAGAGCGCATCCAGCAGCGGTACCACGGCGAGTCGCGCGTTATCGTCGTCATCAAAGGCGCTGCGCAACATCGACAGGCGTTCCTCGAAACGCCAGGGGTTGCGCAACGAGCATGCCTGCCAGGCCGAGCCGGTCAGCACGATCACTTGCCTTGCACGCTTCAGCGCCTCGTGGATCACCGCCAGATGGCCAAGGTGCGGCGGCTGGAAGCGACCAATGAACACCAGACAATCGAAGTCGAAATTCTCGTTGTCGTGTGGCTGGTCTGGGCTTGCGGTCATGGCAAATCCTGGAAGGCAGAGAGCGTCTGGGTGGGCGCGGCGCCCATTATGGGCAGCGTGGCATGACGGTGCAATGACCCCCCTGGCCGTATCGTCAACCATTGCCCATCAACCCGGGATGCGCGACGCCAAGCGATCACATGGCGTATCCTGAGGCCTTGGATATAGCGCAAACCCATGACGGATCAGGGACATGAGAGGGAGATCATGATCAAGCAACAACTGTTCTTCTGGTGGCGAGTGGTCCGGGGGGCCATCAAGCTCTGGCTGGAGCGCAATGCCTTCAGCTATGCCGGCTCCTTGGCCTTCTACACGCTGTTTTCGCTCGCGCCCACGGTGATTATCGCTGTCACGGTGATCGGCCTGGTGCTTGGCGAGGAAGCAGCCCAAGGGCAGATCGTGGCCCAACTACAAGGCACCATGGGTTCGGATGCGGCGGCGGCGATCGAAGGCGCCGTGGCGCAGTCGCGCATTCAGGAGTCAGGGGTACTGCCGACGCTGCTCGGTTTCGGTGCGTTGATGGTCGGTGCCACCACGGTCTTTGCGCAGATGCAGTTCTCGCTCAATACCATCTGGGGGGTCACCGCGCGGCCCAGCGCCAACAGTGCCCTGGTGTTCATCAAGAATCGGCTGCTGTCGCTGACGGTGGTGCTGTCGATCGGCTTTATCCTGCTGGTGTCGTTGGCGCTGGGCGTGATGGTGAGGGCCATGTTGAAAGCGGCCGACAATCTGTTGCCGTTCGTCGGCTTTCTGACCACCGGCGTGGAGTTTCTGGTGTCGCTTGTGTTGATAACGGCACTCTTCGCAACCATTTTCAAGGTATTACCCGATGTGGTGTTGAGTTGGAAGGATGTGCTGGTGGGCGCCATCGTCACCGCGTTGTTGTTCGCCGTGGGCCGCTCTGTGATCGCCATTTACCTGTCGCATACTGCCACGGCATCCACCTACGGTGCCGCTGGCTCGGTGGTGATGATCTTGCTGTGGGTCTACTACAGCTCGTTGATCCTGCTGCTGGGAGCCGCGTTCACGCGCTGTCACCTTGCCGAACGCGGCCGCCAGGTGATTCCACGCAACACCGCGGTGGTGGTGCGCCACGAATTGGTCGATCACTGACAGACCAGCGCTACTGTCGTTTGGCGTACAGTGGCGTTGGCGGGAAGGCGGTGACGGCTCGGCCGAGGCCTGCTACAACAACAGGCAGCGAGAGGCATCAAGACCAACCATGGCCGAGGAGGGCGACCCATGGACAAGTGCTGCGTGAAGGCAGTGGTCACCGGCAAGGTACAAGGGGTGTGGTTTCGTCGCGCCACCGAAGAGCAGGCCCTGACGCACGGTTTGACCGGGCATGCCAGGAACCTGCCCGATGGGCGTGTGGAGGTGCTGCTGTGTGGGCAGCGCGATGCCGTCAGCACAGTGAGCCAGTGGTTGTGGAAGGGTCCGCCCAACGCACGGGTCACGCATGTCGAACTGGAAGTGGTCGAGATGCATGACCCGGATCATTTCGTGGCCCGTTGAGTGTTTCCTAAAAGCTCGATTGGCCACTCAGGCCAGGGTGTCGGCGATCCAGTCGCTGACCGCCTGTCCATCGACACCCATGCACACCTCGACCAGCGGCGTGCGTGCCCAGCGCGATTCAATGAAGGCGCGTCCCTCGGGGGCGAAGATGGTCTGGCCTTCAGCATCGCCTGAGGTGGGCACGGTCAAGTGGCCGCGCCGGGTTTCGAACAGGTCCGGTCGCAGCAGCCAGGCCAGCGCACAGCTGTCATGAGGGCAGCAGCCATCGATGCCCAGCGCTTCTTGATAGAAGTCGCGATAGAAGGCGTAGCTGCCTGCCAGTATCCGGCCAAGCTCACCCTGTCCTGCCTCGATTCGCGCCATGTGGGCGGGTGTCAGCACGCAGCGGTGGGTCACATCTAGCCCCACCAGCACCAGCGGCCAGCCGGCGGTCAGCGTGCGTGCCGCGGCGTCCGGATCGTTGAACATGTTGGCCTCGGCCACTGGGCTGACATTACCGCCTTCACGGATCGACCCACCCATGATCACCACCTGCTTGACCTTCCCGGTGATCGACGGGTCCAGCTGCAACGCCGCTGCCAGATTGCCGAGGGGCCCCACGGCGACCAGCGTGACCTCGCCAGGGCGGGAATCGACGGTATCGACGATGAACTGCGCGGCACTGCGCGGGTCGGCCCTGCCCTTGACCGCAGGCAGCGGCATGTCGCCAAGACCGTTTGCGCCATGGATATGCGCCGGCGCCGGATGACGCGCCTTGACCATGGGCGCGGCGGCACCCTGGGCGACCGGGATGTCGCGTCCGGCCAGCTCCGAGAGCAGCAGGGCGTTGTGGGTGGCGGTTTCCACATCCACGTTGCCATAGGTGGTGGTCATGCCCAGCAGGTCGATGCCGGGATGACGCAGGGCAATCGCAATCGCCTGGGCATCGTCCACGCCCGGGTCGGTATCAAAGATGATCGGGTAGGTCACGGCCTGTTCTCCAGCAAGAGTCGGGGGAAAATCTGTCGGGGGGTGCGTCAGCGTTGTGTCAGGCCAGTCGCCAGGGCGTGCTCGACCTCATCGAGCAAGGGAATGCTCTCGCCAGCGCCTTGACGCTGCACGCCAAGGGCGGCGGCAGTGGCGCCGCGTTTCAGGCATTCGGCTACCGGAAGGCCAGCTTGCAACGCCGCCATGTAGTAACCAATAAAGGTATCACCCGCGGCGGTGGTATCGACCGGCACCACCGGCAGCGCGGGCTGATGCAGGCGCTGACCGGCATGCTGGTACCAGGCGCCTTCGCCGCCCAGCGTCAGCACCGTTTCGCAGTCAGGCAAGCGCGTGGCCAGGGCATCCAGCAGTGCCTCGGCACTGACGGAGGGATCCTGGCCAGTCAGTTGGGCCGCCTCGGTCCGGTTGACGAACAACAAGCGGCAGCGCTCCAGCGGCAGCGCCGGCACGGCCTCTGTCATCGGCGCCGGGTTGAAGGCGATCGCAAGACCCCGCTCGGCGGCCAGGGTGATGGCGTCGGCCAGGGCGTTGCATTCGTTCTGCAGCAACAGCCAGTCATCGCTGCCGGTCGCGGCGAATCGATCGGCGAGTTCATCGGTCTCGAAGCCATGGTTGGCCCCGGGAAACAGGATGATGGCATTCTCGCCATGGTCATCGACCTGGATGATCGCATGCCCGCTGGGCTCATCGACCAGCACCACCCCCGAGACATCCACGCCGGCCTCGGCCAGGGCATCGCGTGCCCAGGCATCCTGGTGGTTCAGGCGTCCCCAATGACAAAGCTCGCCACCGGCACGCGCCATGGCAAGCGACTGGTTGGCCCCCTTGCCGCCGAGGCCGACACGATAGTCGTGGCTTGAGATGGTTTCACCGGGCGTCACCAGGTGCGACACACGATAGAAGTGATCCAGGTTGATCGAACCCAGGTTGTGCAGCATGTTCAGTCCTCGTTGAACCTTGCTCTGTGGAATTGGCCGGTCGAAGCTTGCTCGTTGAAAATCGCCTATTGCGCCTTCCAGGCGGTAAGATTGTCGACGGTCAGGGTCACCACGCGCTGCCTCGCTTCCGGCGTGATCCAGGCATTGTGCGGGGTCACGATCAGGTTGAGTGGCTCAGCCAACGCCTCGATCAGCGCATGGCCATCGCGCGGCGGTTCCACCGGCAGTACATCGACACCAAGCCCACCCAGGCGTCCGTTGCGCAACGCCTCTAGCGCCGCGTGTTCATCGATGATACCTCCCCGGGCGCAGTTGATCAGCAAGGCACCGGGCTTCACGGTCGCCAGCAGCTTGGCGTCGACCAGGTGGTGTGTGGCGTCGCTCAACGGGCAATGCAGGCTGATCACATCGGCGTCATCCGCCAGTGCCGAGAGGCCAGGGCGGCTGTCGTTGGCTTCGTTTCCAGGGCGGGCGGCGAAGCTTACCCGCATGCCGAATGCCTCGGCGAGCTTGGCAACCTGCGACCCCAACACCCCTTGGCCGACGATCACCAGGTGCTTGCCTTCCAGCTGCAGGGTGCCGTGGTCCATCATGCAAAAAAACGCGCTTTCGCCCCAGCGCCCGGCGGCCACGTCGCGCTGGTAGAGCGGCAGGCGATTGGCCAGCGCAAGCGTAAGCATCAGGGTGTGCTGGGCGACACTGGCGGTACCATAGGCCGACACGTTCTTTACCATGATGCCCAGGCGCTCGGCGGCGGCCATGTCGATATTGTTGGTACCGGTGGCGAGCACACAGATCAGCCGCAATGCGGGCAGGGATTCGAGAGTCGCTGAATCAAGCACTACCTTGTTGACGATGCACACCTCGGCGCCCGCCAGACGCGCGGCGGCCTCGTCACGAATGCTGAGCTGATGAACATCGAGCTCATCAACACTGTCACGAATCGGGGTGAGGTCGATATCGTCACCCAGGCTTGCTGCATCGAGAATCACGGCTTTCATGGGAGTTCCTTGCGTTAAGCGGGGTCTTGATGCCTTGCCCGCACGGGGTGTGGGCACGCTATAATGTCGGGCTTTCAGTTAGCCATGTCAGTCGCTTTTGTCCAGCACAGAGTGTTGAATAGCGTAGCGAGTTGAATAGCGCTTGGGCCGGCCACATATTCGTCTTGCCATTTCGTCATGGCGTTCCGTCATGACAAGGGGGCGGATGCCCTGAGACGTCCTGATTCCGGGTAATGTTGTTTGCGGAGAGATAGAACCATGCCCATCTACGAATACGAGTGCAAGGCCTGCGGCCACCGTCTGGAGAAGCTTCAGAAGATCAGCGCCGACCCCTTGAAGGATTGTCCGGCCTGCGAGACAGCGGCGCTGTCTCGACTGATTTCCGCGGCGGGCTTCCGCCTGGCCGGTGGCGGCTGGTACGAGACCGATTTCAAGTCCGGCAGCAAGAAGAACCTGGCCGGTGACACCCAGGGCGGCACGGGTAATACAGGTGCCGACAAGCCCGGTTCCGACAAGGGCGGCTCTGAAAAGGCCAAGCCTGTAGCGGCCAGCAAGGATGGTGCGGCGGCCTAGACTCGCCCACCCAGGTGCCTTGTGGCGCCGAGTTTTTCGAATCATTTCTTTTTACGCAACAGAACAGGATATGCCATGCGCAGCCATTATTGCGGCCAGCTTAACGAGACCCTGGTGGACCAGACGGTCACCCTGTGCGGCTGGGTACATCGCCGCCGTGACCATGGTGGGGTGATCTTCCTCGACCTGCGTGATCGCGATGGCATCGCCCAGGTCGTGGTCGACCCCGACACCGCCGAGGCCTTCGCGAATGCCGACCGCGCGCGCAGCGAGTACGTGCTGCGCATCTCGGGCCGGGTTCGGCTGCGCCCGGAAGGTACCCAGAACGCCAACATGCCCACCGGCATGATCGAGGTACTGGCCAAGGAGGTGGAGGTGCTGAACACCGCCGCCACGCCGCCGTTCCAGCTCGACGAGCATGGCAAGGTGGGCGAGGAAGTGCGCCTCAAGCATCGCTATATCGATCTGCGCCGTCCCGAGATGATCGAGAAACTGCGGCTGCGCTCGCGAATTTCCCACAGCGTGCGCGCGTTCCTAGAGGGTCAGGGTTTTCTCGATATCGAAACGCCGATCCTGACTCGCGCCACCCCGGAGGGCGCCCGCGACTACCTGGTGCCAAGCCGCACCCACGCCGGCAACTTCTTTGCCTTACCGCAGTCGCCGCAGCTGTTCAAGCAGTTGCTGATGGTGGCCGGCTTCGATCGCTACTACCAGATCGCCAAGTGTTTCCGCGACGAGGACCTGCGCGCCGACCGCCAGCCGGAATTCACCCAGATCGACATCGAGGCCTCGTTCGTCGAGGAAGATGACATCATGGGCATCACCGAGGCCATGATCCGTCAGCTGTTCCATGAAGTGCTGGACGTCGAACTTGCCGAATTTCCGCGCATGACCTGGAACGAAGCAATGGACCGCTTCGGTTCCGACAAGCCGGACCTGCGCATTCCGCTAGAGCTCACCGATGTCGACGACCTGATGAAGCAGGTCGACTTCAAGGTCTTCTCCGGCCCGGCCAGTGCCGATGACGGGCGTGTCGCCGCGCTCAAGGTACCCGGTGGGGCCAAGCTCTCGCGCAAGGAGATCGACGAGTACACCAAGTTTGTCGGTATCTATGGCGCCAAGGGCCTGGCCTGGATCAAGGTCAACGACCGCGCCGCCGGCCTCGATGGACTGCAGTCACCGATCGTCAAGTTCATGGAGAACGTGATCGAGGAGCTTCTCGAGCGCGTCGATGCCAAGGACGGTGACATCATCTTCTTTGGTGCGGACAAGGCACGCATTGTCAATGAGGCAATCGGGGCGCTGCGGGTCAAGCTGGGCGAGGACCTCGACCTCTACACCCAGCAGTGGGCGCCGCTGTGGGTGGTCGACTTCCCGATGTTCGAAGCCGATGGCAACGGCCGCTTGAGCCCGCTGCACCATCCCTTTACCTCACCGTCGTGCAGTGCGGAAGCACTCAAGGCCAATCCGGTTGACGCGCTTTCGCGCGCCTACGACATGGTGCTGAATGGCACCGAGCTGGGTGGCGGCTCGATCCGTATTCACGACCAGCAGATGCAGAGCACCGTGTTCGAGATCCTCGGCATCGGCGAAGAAGAGGCACGCGAGAAGTTCGGTTTCCTGCTCGACGCTCTGCATTACGGCGCACCGCCCCATGGTGGTCTGGCCTTCGGCCTCGACCGACTGGTGATGCTGATGGCCGGTGCACGCACCATCCGTGAAGTGATCGCCTTTCCCAAGACCCAGAGCGCGGCTTGCCTGATGACCGATGCTCCTGGCGAGGTCTCGATCGAGCAGCTTCGCGAGCTGAATATCCGCCTGCGCCAGAAGGCCAAGGCGGAAGGTCAGGAGTGACTTTCCTGGCGTTTGCAGCACCGGGGCGCATCGCCTCGATGCCTGACCATGCCACCGGCGCCCGAGGGCGCCGGTGGTGGTTAGGTCTGTCGCGTGGCAAGTGTCGCTCCCCAGCGACGCCGGCAGCAGTGGCCTGGCCTGTCGCCTTGGTCCAGGTGGCCAGGACATGCTGATTCTTGGCATCGATCCCGGCTCGCGAATCACCGGCTATGGCGTGCTGGACGTGGCCATGCCGACGCCGCGCTACGTGGCGAGTGGCTGTATCCGTATTCAGGCCGATGAACTTGCCCAGAAACTGGCCCAGGTATATGCCGGCATCAGTGAACTCATCGCGGTACATCGGCCCGGCGAGTTCGCCATCGAGCAGGTGTTCATGTCGAAAAATGCCGACTCTGCCCTCAAGCTCGGCCAGGCCCGTGGCACGGCCATTGTCTGCGCCGCCAATCATGGGTTACCGGTCAGCGAATACGGACCCCGACAGATCAAGCAGGCGGTGACCGGCAGCGGCGCCGCGGACAAGGCCCAGGTACAGCACATGGTGACCGCCATACTGGGGCTTTCCGCCACTCCCCAGGCCGATGCGGCCGATGCGCTGGCCATCGCATTGACCCACGCCCATGCACGACGCGGCTTGATGACCTCGGGGAGCTTTGGAGGCCACAAAAGCCGACGCAAGGGCGGATCCTGGCGCGATTTCACGCCCTGAACCTGTCGCTTTACGGCGACGCAACTTATTATCGAACGCTGTTTCAAGGCAGGCTGGTCAGCCGCCCGGGCGACCAGTATAGTGACCACCATTCTGTCCTGTAGCGGCGACTCGACCAGCTATCATCCGGTCGGCCAAGGAATCGCAACACCAAGGGAAGCAAGCCCATGATTGGACGTTTGAGAGGCACCTTGCTCGACAAGCAGCCACCTTGGCTGGTGGTGGACGTGGCCGGCGTCGGCTACGAGCTCGAAGCGTCCATGAATACCCTGGTGGCGTTGCCTGGCACAGGCGAGCCGGTGACACTGCATACCCACTTGAGCGTGCGTGAGGACGCCCACTTGCTGTACGGCTTTGCCCGCGAACAGGAGAGGGCGTTGTTTCGAGCGTTGATCAAGGTCAATGGCGTCGGGCCCAAGCTGGCCCTGGCGATTCTGTCCGGCATGGATGAGGATGCCTTCATCCGCTGCGTGATGGATGACGACGTCAAGTCGCTGACTCGCCTGCCGGGGGTCGGCAAGAAGACCGCCGAGCGCCTGATCATCGAGATGCGTGACCGATTTCCCCATTGGCAGCCAGCCGGCGATACGCTGGAGGGCCTGGGCGGCGCCGCAGCGCCGTCAAGCGCTCCCGGCAAGGACCCGTTGGCCGATGCCGAGGCCGCACTGGTCACTCTTGGCTACAAGCCGGCCGAGGCAGCCAAGATGCTCTCGGGCCTCGAGGGTGAACCGACCACCGAAGCCATGATCAAGGCAGCGCTTAGCCGTCGCCTCAGTGGTTGAACAGCGGAGACATCCCGATGCTCGAGAATGATCGCCTGATTGCCGCCGAACCCCGCGAAGGGGAAGGTCGGGTCGATCATGCCATTCGCCCGCGTCGATTGGCCGAGTACATTGGCCAGCCCAGAGTGCGCGAACAGCTCGAGATCTTCATTGGTGCGGCCCGGGGGCGTGCCGAGAGCCTCGATCACACCCTGGTATTCGGGCCACCCGGGCTAGGCAAGACCACGCTTGCCAATATCATCGCCGAGGAGATGGGCGTCGGTATGAAGTCGACCTCCGGCCCGGTGCTGGAGCGCGCCGGTGACCTGGCGGCGATGCTCACCAACCTGCAACCGGGCGATGTGTTGTTCATCGACGAGATCCACCGGCTATCACCCGTGGTGGAGGAGATTCTCTACCCCGCCATGGAGGATTATCAGCTCGATATCGTCATCGGCGAAGGGCCGGCGGCGCGCTCCATCAAGCTCGACCTGCCGCCCTTCACGCTGGTTGGCGCCACCACTCGCGCCGGGCTTCTGACATCGCCACTGCGCGACCGCTTCGGGATCGTCCAGCGCCTGGAGTTCTACGGCATCGATGACCTCACCGAGATCGTCGTCCGTTCGGCCCGTCTGCTGGGTGTCGATGCCGACCGCGCCGGCGCCGTCGAAGTGGCTCGCCGCTCACGTGGTACGCCACGCATCGCCAATCGCCTGCTGCGCCGGGTGCGTGACTACGCCGAGGTGCGCGGCAATGGCCTGGTCGATTCCGGCACCGCCGATCGAGCCCTGGACATGCTGCATGTCGATCATCATGGCCTTGATCACATGGATCGCCGCCTGTTGCTGGCGATGATCGAAAAGTTCGACGGGGGACCGGTGGGGGTCGATTCACTGTCCGCCGCCATCGGTGAGGAGCGCGACACCATCGAGGATGTCATCGAGCCCTATCTGATCCAGCAAGGCTTGATGATGCGCACCGCGCGCGGACGCGTGGTGACGCGCCAGGCCTGGCAGCACTTTGGCCTGGCACCGGCGGCCGACGCCAGCGATGCGGCAGGGGAGACCCGGCCATGAGCGGTTTTCACCTGCCGGTCAGGGTCTACATCGAGGATACCGATGCGGGTGGTATCGTCTATTACGTGAACTACCTGAAGTTCATGGAACGCGCGCGCAGTGAATGGCTGCGCCACCAGGGCTTCACCCAGGCCGGGCTCTTTGCCGCCGGCATCCAACTGGTGGTGCACCGCCTCGAATGCCGCTATGCGCGTCCCGCGCGCCTCGATGATGCTCTCGAGGTCAGTGCCGACATCGTGTCCCATGGCCGTGCCCGACTGCAGTTCGCCCAGCGCGTCACCCGCGACGGGGAACCACTCTGCGAGGCGTCGGTCGACATCGCCTGTCTCGATGCCAAACGCCACAAGCCCGTTGCCTGGCCACCCGAACTGGCGGCCAGGCTGATTGCCCGACATCAACAGCAAGACACTCAACCGCACGTCTGACGAGGATGCCCGTGAACGACTCCATGTCCATACCCCACCTGATCATGAGCGCCAGTACCGTGGTGCAGCTGGTCATGCTGCTGCTCACGGTGGGTTCGATCCTGTCCTGGATCGTGATCTTCCAGCGCTCTTTCGTGTTACGCCGCGCGCGACGCGCCCACCAGGCCTTCGAGGAACGCTTCTGGTCGGGTGTCGACCTCAACGAACTCTACCGCGAGACGCCGGCCGAGCAGGAAACCCAAGGCGCCGAGCACCTGTTTCGTTCGGGGTTTCGCGAATTCAATCGCCTGCTACCCAAGACACGCAGCCCTCAGGCCATACTCGAGGGAGTCCAGCGCAGCATGCGCGTGGCGTGGTCTCGTGAGGAAGAACGCCTCAACATGCACCTGGTGTTCCTGGCCACCGTGGCCTCGGCCAGCCCCTACATCGGGCTGTTTGGCACCGTATGGGGCATCATGGGATCCTTCCAGTCGCTGTCCATGGCCCAGCAGGCAACGCTCTCCACGGTAGCGCCATGGATCGCCGAAGCCCTCATCGCCACCGCCATGGGCCTGTTCGCCGCGATTCCCGCCGTGATCTTCTACAACCGCTTGTCCTCGACCTCCGGCAGGCTGCTTGGCAAGTACGAGGATTTCGCCGAGGAATTCCACTCCATCCTGCACCGCAATCTGCAGGGCCGTGCCGAAACCGGCAACGCCTGAAGGAGGCCCGCTATGCATGGACCTTTCCATCGCGGTGGCGCCCGCAAGCCCATGGCCGAGATCAACGTCGTGCCGTTCATCGATGTGATGCTGGTATTGCTGGTGATCTTCATGATCACGGCACCGATGTTGACCCAGGGGGTTCAGGTCGACTTGCCGCAGGTGAGCTCCGAACCCATGGACTCAACGGACAATGACGAACCGGTTATCGTCTCGGTGGATCGCGACGGGCAGTACTTCATCTCGCTCGGTGACGAAGAGACCGCCGTCTCGCTCGATGAGGTTGCCGACCGGGTGATCATCCTGCTCGAACGTCGCCCTGGCACGCCCGTGATGGTGCGTGGCGACCGCAATGTCTCCTATGGCCAGGTAGTCAACCTGATGAGCACCTTGCAGATCGCCGGCGTCAGCAATGTCGGGTTGATCTCGGAACCACCGCCCAGCGACGGCTGAGGAGTCGAGATGGCCAGACATGAGTCACGGGTAGGCTACGGTCTGCCGACGATCCTTGCGGTGCTGATTCACGTGGCCGTCGTGATTGTCAGTGTGATCAGCCTGCCGGCCGACACCCCTGAGCCGACCTCCTCGTCGATCGTTCAGGCGACCCTGGTGAGTACCGAAACGGTCACCGATCAGGCACAGCGCGCCGAGGAAGCCCGTTCGCGTGCACAAGCCAGGGAAGCCGAGGAGCAGGCGCAACGCGACGCACAGGCCGAGGCAGCGCAGCGCGAGGCGCAAGAAGAGGCGGCACGCCAGGCCGAGCAGGAAGCCGCACGGGAACGGGAAGCGCGTGCGTTGCAGGAAGCGCGGGAGGCCGCCGAGGCGGAAGCCGAAAGACGCATCGCCGACGCTGAGGAGCAGGCGCGGGAGCGTGAGCAGCAGGAAGCCGAACGTCAGCGACAGGCTGAGGCCGAGGCGGAAGCGGAAGCCGAGCGCCAGCGACAGGCCGAGGCGGAAGCCGAGCGTCAGCGACAGGCTGAGGCTGAGGCGGAAGCCGAACGTCAGCGTCAGGCTGAGGCGGAAGCGGAAGCCGAGCGTCAGCGACAGGCCGAGGCGGAAGCGGAAGCCGAACGTCAGCGTCAGGCTGAGGCGGAAGCGGAAGCCGAGCGCCAGCGACAGGCCGAGGCGGAAGCGGAAGCCGAGCGCCAACGACAGGCCGAGGCGGAAGCGGAAGCCGAGCGCCAGCGTCAGGCCGAGGAGGAAGCGGAAGCCGAGCGCCAACGACAGGCCGAGGCGGAAGCGGAAGCCGAGCGCCAGCGTCAGGCCGAGGAGGAGGCTCGCCGGGCTGCCGAGGCGGCGGAAGCCGAAGCCGAGATTCAACGCATCCTGGAGGGCGAACGTGAGGCTGCCGCCAATGCTCGTCAAGGTCAGGAAGCGGCCAATAATTTCATTACGCTGGTACGACGGGCTGTGGAGCAGGCCTGGGCGATTCCGCCCAATGTGCCCGAAGGTGCTTCCACCGAGATCAATGTGCGGCTGGGGCCCTCCGGGGAGCTGTTCAGCGCCAATATCGTTCAGGGCAGCGGCAATAGCGCCTTCGACCGTTCAGCGGTTCAGGCTGTCGAGGCCGCTGCGCCGTTTGCCGAATTGCGACAGTTGCCAGCGGCAGTACAACGGGACTACCGTCAATTCAATCTGCGATTCAGACCGGGAGATGTACGCTGATGAAAGCCCTGATGAGTGCCTGGCTGACCGCCATGCTGCTGCTGATGAGCAGCGTGGCTCACGCCAACCTGACCATCGAGATCACCCGTGGCAGTGACCGTGCAACGCCAATCGCCGTGGTGCCGTTCGCGGGTGGTGACGAACTCCCCGAGGATGTCGCCCAGGTGATCCACGACAACCTCGAACGCAGTGGCTATTTCGACCCACTGCCGCGTCGCCAGATGTTCGACCAACCAAGCACAAGCGACGACGTACGCTTCGACGACTGGCGTACTCTGGATGTTCGTTACCTGGTGGTCGGCAATGCCAGTCAGGACGGTGATGGCTATCGACTCCAGTTCGAGCTGATGGATGTGTCCGGTGAGCGTCGTATGCTGGGCGAGGTCGTCACCGCCGGTAATGGTGAATTGCGTAGCGCTGCCCACTACATCAGCGATCAAATCTTTGAAGCCATCACTGACATTCGCGGGGCTTTCTCGACGCGTATCGCCTATGTCACCGCCAATGGGGTGGGTGACGACATGCAGTTCGCGCTCTACGTGGCCGATGCCGATGGACGCAACAGCGAGCAGATACTGAGCTCGCGCGAACCGATCCTGTCACCGGCATGGTCACCGGATGGCGGCAAACTTGCCTATGTCTCCTTCGAAACCGAGCGCCCGGCGATCTACATTCAGGACATTGGCAGCGGCCAGCGCGTGAGGGCCACCTCGTTCGAGGGCATCAACGGCGCGCCGGCCTGGTCACCCGATGGTCGGCGGCTGGCCATGTCATTATCCAAGGATGGGCAGCCGGAGATCTACGTGATGGATATCGCGGCTCGCGACTTCCAGCGCATCACCAACAACTCCGCCATCGATACCGAGCCCTCCTTCTCGCCTGATGGTCGTAGCCTGCTGTTCACCTCAGACCGCAGTGGTGGCCCGCAGATCTATCGACATGACATGGCCAGCGGTGAGCAGGAGCGCATGACCTATACCGGCAACTACAATGCGCGCGGGCGCTTTGCACCGGATGGTGAATCGATCTTCCTGATCCATCGTTCGGACCGTGGATATCAGGTCGCCAGACAGGATCTCGAGACTGACCGGCTGATCGTGCTGAGCGACTCGGGTGCCGCTGAATCTCCCAGTGTTGCGCCCAACGGGACCATGGTAATCTTCGCCACCCAGCATGGTAATAGCGGGGTGTTGGGGGCCGTCACGGCCGATGGACGCGCGTCCTTCCGCTTGCCCTCGGCTCAAGGTGACGTGCGCGAACCCGCGTGGTCACCGTTCATGAATTGAAAGGAGTAACACGATGCAACTCAAGCGCGGTCTCAAGCGCGGTCTCAAGCCCTATGCCAGAACCCTGGCGGTCGCACTGTCCCTGGCCTTCGTGGCTGGTTGTTCCAGCAGTGGTGGCACCCAGGATGGTTCAATGGATGGCAGCCGGGATGGTGCGGGCACCGGCACCGCGGGCTCCAGCCAGGTGGGTGGTTCAGGTATCGGAACCGGTAGCGAGCGTGCCGGCCAGCAGGCCGATGGCCGCATCCCCGAGCAGCGTACAATCTACTTCGAGTACGACAGCGACCGCATCCGTAGCGAGTTCGAGCCGGTTCTGACCGCGCATGCCCGCTACCTGAGCAGCAACGGCAATGCTCGCGTGGTGCTCCAGGGGCATACCGATGAACGAGGCACGCGCGAGTACAACATGGCCCTGAGCGAGCGGCGCGCACGTTCCGTGGAGCGCTTTCTGTCCGTGCAGGGGGTCTCCCCCTCGCAGGTCGAGGTGGTAGGCTATGGCGAAGAGCGTCCGGCCGCACGTGGCCAGAGTGAAGATGCCTACGCCCAGAACCGCCGGGTCGTCTTCGCCTACTGAGACATGCCCACAGGTCGATGGAGATACGCATGCAACACGGTCTGAGAAGACTGTGCGGCGCGGGAGCCCTGGTGCTCCCGCTGTCCGTATGGCTACCCGCAATGGCGCAGCAACCGCTGGTCGAGGATCTCACCAGCCAGCCGCGTTCGTTCTACCAGCAGACAGAAACCCGTGAGGAAGCGGGTGGCAGTCTGGTGCTGTTCAACCAGGTCCAGGAGCACCAGGAGGAGCTACGCCAGTTGCGTGGACAGGTCGAGGAGTTGCGTCATCAACTCGAGCAACTGCGTCGCCAGACCCGCCAGCAATACATGGATATCGAGGACCGGTTGGCCGCGAGTTCGGCCGATGTCGGCATCGATGCACCTAGCCAGGTGGATGATCAGGCCGCACGCCAGGTTGCCGAGGCCTCGTCGCCAAGCGGTGCCAGCGCCGATGCCCAGGCCGCTTACCAGGCTGCCTTCGCCCACGTGCAGGCGCGTGAGTTCGACCGGGCGATCGACGCCTTCAACAGCTTCGTGGGTGACCATCCCGACAATAACCTGACCGCCAATGCCCATTACTGGCTGGGTGAGTTGCATGCCGCCGAGGGTAACCTCGACGAAGCCGACGCCGCGTTTCGCACCGTACTGGACGACTTCTCCGGCAGCAGCAAGGTTCCCGATGCGCTCTACAAGCTAGGTCTGCTTAAGGCGCGCCAGGGTCAACCCGGCGAAAGTCGCGAACTGCTCGAACGGGTCAGGGACGAGTACCCGGATAGTAGCGCGGCAGGATTGGCCAACGACTTCCTGCGCCAGTCGGGCAACTGACCCCCAAGGAGTCTCCATGACCGCAACGATTGACTGCAAGATCGATTACCAGGCGCCGGCCGATTTGCTCAAGGGACGCAATATCCTGGTCACGGGAGCGGGGTCAGGCATCGGCCGCGCTGCGGCGCTTAGCTACGCTCGCCATGGTGCCACGGTGATCCTGCTGGGTCGCACCACCGCCAAGCTTGAGAAGGTCTACGATGAAATCGAAGCTGCGGGAGGGCCTCAGCCGGCGATCTTCCCGCTGAACTTCGAAGGTGCCGTGCTCAAGGATTTCCACGACATGGCCGAGACCCTGGACAAGGAGTTCGGTCGGCTGGATGGCCTGTTGCACAATGCCGGCCTGCTTGGGCGAATCACGCCATTCGAGCAGTACAATCCGGAACTGTGGGAACAGGTGATGCAGGTCAACATCAATGGCCCGATCTGGATGACCCAGGCGCTGTTGCCATTGCTCAAGTACTCGGCGGATTCATCGGTGATCTTCACATCATCGAGCGTGGGCCGGGTGGGGCGCGCCTACTGGGGCGCCTATTCGGTGTCGAAGTTCGCTACCGAAGGCTTCGTCGAGGTACTGGCCGATGAGCTCGAACATCTCGGCAATATCCGCGTCAACAGCCTGAACCCGGGTGCCACGCGCACACAGATGCGCAAGACCGCCTATCCGGCGGAAGATGTCTCGACCCTGCGCACGCCAGAAGACATCATGCCCACCTACCTGTGGCTGATGGGGCCTGACAGTCGAGGCCATAATGGCGGGAAGTTCGACGCCCAGCCAGCGAAAGCCTGAGCCGTGTTACCGGCTCAGGGCATCGACCAGCGCCTGGGCGGTATCGAACCACAGATCCGCTGGCCAGGCGCGATAGTCGTCACCTTCCTCGATATACCCATAGCCCACCGCCACGGCCGCCATGCCCGCGGCCCTGGCGGCCTGCATGTCGCGTACATGGTCGCCGATATACCAGCAGGCGAACTCCGCCACACCGAGACGCCGGGCGGCTTCGTGCAGCGGGGCCGGGTCCGGTTTCTTCACCGGCAGATCATCAGCGCACAACAGCACACCAGGTCTCAGTCCCAACGCCGCCACCAAGGGTTCGGCATAGGCACGCGGCTTGTTGGTGACGATGCCCCAGGGGCGTGAGAGACTCTCCCACTGGCTCAGCAGGCGGTCGAGCGGGGCGAATACCTGGCTCTCTACGGCCACCCCCTGACCATAAGCGGCAAGCAGGAACGCCCTGGCTTCATCGTGTCCCTGTGCCTCCTTGGGAAGCCCCAGTGCCAGGTCGACCAGTGCACTGCCGCCGTTGGACACCTGGGCTCGAATCACCGGATAGGCCAGCGCCGCCAGGCCATGGTGGGCGCGCAACGCATTGGTGGCCCGCGCAAGATCCGGCGCGGTATCCACCAGGGTGCCATCGAGGTCGAAAAGCAAGGCGTCGGGGGGCGTGATGATGCTCATGTCGTCTCTCGGCGACAGTGCATCAGGTAATTCACCGAGACATCATTCGATGAGAGTCGATAACGCCGAGACAGCGGGTTGTAGGTCAACCCACTCTGCTCGCGTACCGCGAGGCCGGCCTCGCGACACCAGCTGGCAAGCTCGGCGGGGCGGATGAATTTCTGGTAGTCATGCGTGCCGCGGGGGAGCATGCGCAGCAGGTACTCGGCGCCGAGGATCGCCAGGGCGTAGGCCTTGGGATTGCGGTTGATGGTCGAGAAGAACACATGCCCGCCGGGTTTCACCAGGGTCATGCAGGCACGCACCACCGACGCCGGGTCGGGCACGTGCTCGAGCATTTCAAGGCAAGTCACCACATCGAAGCTCGCGGGGTCGTCAGTGGCAAGCGTCTCGACACTGACATGCCGATAGCTGACCTCAACGCCACTCTCTTCGGCATGCAGCCTGGCAACCGCCAGTGGCGCCTCACCAAGATCGATACCGGTGACTGTAGCGCCACGCTGTGCCATGGCCTCGGAGAGAATGCCGCCACCACAGCCCACGTCGAGTACCCGCTTGCCCGCCAGCCCTGCCCGCGCGTCGATGAAATCGAGTCGCAGCGGATTGATCTCGTGCAGCGGCTTGAATTCGCTCTGGGGATCCCACCAGCGACTGGCCAGTGCCTCGAACTTGGCGATCTCGCCGGGATCGACATTGCCTGCCTGGGTGTGACTTGCGCTCATCTGAGCTCTCCGTTGGCTGTCTCAATTCAAGTTGTTGCCGAGCCGACACAGTGGCAGCTCATGGCTCGTCCGGTATCATGCCTATTCTACCCGCTGTCGGTGATGCATTCCCATGCGACATCACGCGACCGCGGCCCCGAACGAGGCAACACCCGGCCCGATCCGGGCGAGCCGAAGCCACAACCACCATTGATGTCGTTTAGGACAAGGATTAGACCATGATCAAGAAGGCCGTGCTCCCCGTTGCCGGCTTTGGCACCCGCTGCCTGCCGGCCTCCAAGGCAATTCCCAAGGAAATGATCACCATCGTCGACCGCCCGGTGATTCAGTATGTGGTCGAAGAGGCCGTCGCCGCCGGTATTCGTGACATCGTACTGGTCACCCACGGCAGCAAGAGCGCCATCGAGAACCACTTCGACAAGCACTTTGAACTCGAAGCGAGCCTCGAGGCCAAGGGCAAGCATGAGCTTCTCGAGGAGCTGCGTTCGATCGTGCCGGCCGACGTCAATATCATCAGCGTGCGCCAACCCGAGCCACTTGGGCTTGGCCATGCGGTTCTTTGCGCTCGCCCGATCATCGGTGACAACGAACCCTTCGCCGTGCTGCTGCCCGACGTGCTGGTCGATGGCGATGGCCTGGCCCGCAATGACCTGGCCGGTATGCTCGATGCGTTCGATCGCACCGGGCGCGCCCAACTGATGGTCGAGGAAGTTCCCCATGAGCTGGTCTACAAGTACGGTATCGTCGACACCGATGGCGACATCCCGCCAGCCGGGGAGTCCCGTTCGCTGACAAGCGTGGTGGAGAAACCCAAGGTAGCCCAGGCGCCGTCGAATCTCGCGGTCATCGGTCGCTATGCGCTTCCGGGCAGCATCTTCTCATTACTCGCAAAGACGCCACCGGGGGCGGGCAATGAGATCCAGCTCACCGATGCCATCGATACGCTGATTCGCGACACCGGCGTGGATGCCTGGCGCATGCGTGGGCGCACCTACGACTGTGGCCACCAGCTTGGCTACCTCGAGGCCATCCTGGTCTATGGACGCCGGCATTCCCGATATGGGGATGGCTTTCGCGAACTGCTGACACGTTACGCTGGTAAGGAGTGAGACCCATGCGGGTGTTGATTCATGGAAGCGAGCTGGCGGCGGTCACCGCTGCGGCGGCACTGTCGTGGGTGGGGCATCATGTGCTCTGGCTGCCCCACGAGGCCGCCCCCTGGGAGCACCTCAAAAAGGTTGACTGGTTGCGCCGGGAGCCCAGGCTTGCCGCGCAACTCGAGGAGAGCCTGGCGAACGGCACTCTCGAGGTGATCGAGGCTCAGCCGGATAGCGAACGGCTGCACACGTTGGAAGTGGTGTGGCTTGCGGTATCGCCTGAGCAGCGTGGCGAGCTTCCTGTATTGTTCTCCCGATTGGCAGCGGCGGGGGGCAAGGACCTGGTGGTGATCAACAACTCGACGTTTCCCGTCGGCGAGACCGAGAGGCTCGAGAGTCAGTTCGATGGCAAGGCCCGTGCCGTAGCACTTCCGGACCTGCTCGAAGAGGGGCGCGCATGGGAGACGTTCACTCGTCCGGCTCGCTGGCTGCTGGGCTGTGATGACGCTGCCGCCGAGGCGCAGGTACGCGAGCTGATGCGTGCATTCAATCGACGCAGTGAGGTGTTCCAGCGCATGCCGCGCCGTGACGCCGAGCTGACGAAGCTTGCCATCAACGGCATGCTCGCCACACGGCTGAGTTACATGAACGAAATCGCCGGGCTCGCGGATACCCTGGGAGTGGATGTGGAACACGTCCGCCAGGGCATGGGGGCGGACTCGAGGATTGGCTACGAATACCTGTATCCCGGCTGCGGTTTCGGTGGCCCCAACTTTTCCCGCGACCTGATGCGACTGGCCGATGTGCAATCGGCCAGTGGTCGTCATTCGGCGCTCCTCGACCAGGTGCTGGATATCAACGAGCACAAGAAGGAAACGTTGTTTCGCAAATTATGGTCGCACTTCAATGGCCGCCTGGAAGGCCGCACGGTAGCGATCTGGGGGGCCGCCTTCAAACCGGGCACTGCGCGTATCGACCATGCGCCCGTGCTGACGCTGCTGCGTGCTCTGTGGGCCCAGGGCGTGCGGGTTCGGCTGCACGATCCCGCGGCGATCCATGCGGTACTCGAGGAGGTTGGTGATCATCCGCTTCTGGAAGTATTCGACCGAGACCCTTACCTGGCCTGCGAAGGCGCCTGCGCGCTGATGCTGGTCACCGAGTGGAAGGCCTACTGGAATCCCGACTGGAGCCGGCTTGCGGCCCTGCTTGGCGAGCGTCTGGTGCTCGATGGTCGTAACATCTACGACCCGCAATGGGTGGCCACCCAGGGCTTGCACTATCGCGGCATTGGACGCCGTGCAGACCCCTGACTCGACGATGTTCATCGTCATCATCCCTGTCGGTTCCTGGCCGCAATTGACAAGGACTGTTACAAGGGCTGTTACAAGGGCCGCTGCAATGATAATGCCGAGGTAAAATTCAGCGCTGCGAAATCCCAGTTGAGCAACTGCCAGACGTTGTCGAGATACTTGGCGTCTTCACAAACATCAACCACCAGTACCGGGCACTGCCCGTGGGCAATCGGCGTGTCGGTCGCGCTTGTGTTGACGATTTCGACGCTTTCTTCCGCTGTCTTTATCAACCATGTCCAGCCTGTGCCAAGGTTGGCCATGGCAGCGTCAGTGAAACGTTGCTTGAAGCCTTCGAACGAACCAAATCTGGTTTCGATGGCAGCGCTCAATGCCCCCTTGGGCCTGCCATCTCCGTAGGGTGACAAGCAGTGCCAATGGAAGGTGTGATTCCAGACCTGGACGGCCTGATCGAAGGTGTCGCCTGACGATGTCGAGATGATCTCTTGCAACGATCTTTGCGCATCGCCGGTAACGTCGATCAGTTCGTTGAGCCTGGTAACACAGGCCTGATGCTGCTTGTAATAGCGATATTCGAGTGTCTCGGCAGCGATATATGGCTCCAGCGCATTCTTGTCATAAGGCAGGGCAGGCAACTCGAATGCCATTCAACGTCTCCTCGATCGCAACGTTAGTTCCCAGGTGGCGCTCATCGCGGTGGACTGACTGCGCGACTGCGTTGGTCGGCATCCGTGCGTTTCGGTGCAAAAAAACCTTACACTAGGTGCCATGCTGTGCGGGGGTGTCGCGGCAGCTTAGCACCCGGCAGGTAGGCCGCCAATTCACCTCAAGGGAATCGGCACATGCCTTTCTGGCACGCGCAGCGACCTTTACCGCTCGAGATAAGGAGTTCGCCATGGCAGAGCGCCCGGATGACCGCCGGTTCGCCACCTCGATCGTACCGGATCCGGAATCCAGCCTGTCTCATCAGCGCCTGCGCCAGCCACCTCCTAATCGGACATGGCCGCTGTGGTTGCTGATCGTGTTACTTATCGGTGCGTTTGCGGCGCTGGCCTGGATGGGCTTTGAAGAGCGCAATCGTCTTGAGCGAGAAGTGTCGCGCCTGGGAGGTGAGCTTTCCAATGTTCATGCACGTTTCGATGCCGAGCAGGGAAGTGGTGATGCGCTGGACAGTATTGAAGAACGGATTTCCGCGTTACTGGCGCGTGATGACAGCATGGCGGAGCGCATCGAGGCGCTGGAGGATGAGAGTGCAGCGCGACTGGACGATATCCGCGAGCAGGCAGCGTCACAGTCCGAGCGCATCAACAGGGTGGAGGAGGCGGCCACCACGCGTGACGCGTTGATGGCCGCCTCTCGGGTATCTCTGAATGCGCTGGAACGCGCAGGCGAGGAGGGGAGATCAGCTCTCGATCAACGCTTGTCGGTGCTGGCCGAGGACCAGGATCGTCATGATCAGCGACTGGATTCGTTGACTGCGCGTCTCGATGACGTGTCGGAAGATACCGCCAACCGCGAGGCGATGATACGTCTTGCGTCCCGTCATGATGATCTCGAAGAACGCATCACCGAGACTGAAGACAGCCTGGGATCGCGCCTTGACGAACTCGCGGCACGCCTGGCCACCCTGGATGATGCGCTTGAAGAAGCAGACACTTCGCGGGATGATATCGAACAGCGTTCCGCTGCAACGGCAGACAGAATCTCTGCACTGGCGTCCGAAATTGGTGAACTTCGCCGTTCCCAATTGGCATTGAGTGCCCAAATCGAGGCCCTGCAGCCATAACGATGCATGATCACCGCAACCGGATATGGCCGCATGCAAGGATGCATTGCCATGGAGTCGCATGATGGAAGGACGCCACAATCAAATGGTCTACCGCCTGCCACGCCTTGCCATCAGCATGCTGTTTGGGGCCGTCCTTTTGGGGAACGCACCAACGATCCGGGCGCTCGAGGCGCGTATCGAGGGGCTTGAAGGTAACGTCGCCGAGAACGTGCGACATTATCTCGGAAGTCTGGATGCCGAAGCGTACAGCCGTGCCCGAATCGAATCCGAGGTTCAACGCCGTGCTCGTGAAGCAATGCGTGTCTATGGCTATTACGAACCCACCTTCGAATGGCAACTCGATGAAAGTGAGCCTCCCGAATTTGTCGAACTTACCATCGACCCTGGCCCACGCGTGCGTCTGGAAGTCATCGATTTCAGCCTGCAAGGTGAGGCGGCGACGGATCCTCCCTTCCAGCAGGCAATCGATGATTTCCCACTCTCTGAAGGCGACCCGCTTGTCCATGCTCCGTATGACAGCTTGCGAGGTCGTCTTGCCAACCTGTCGCTCGAGCGTGGTTATTTCGAATGGCGTTATGTCGATCGTCGCATGGAAGTTCGGCCGTATGACGAGAGCGCCCGTTTGTATCTGGCCCTGGACAGCGGGCCACGATACCGCTTCGGTGAGGTAACGCTTCGCGACAGCCATATCGAACGTGAACGGGTCCTCAACCTGACGCCGTTCGCTCAGGGCGACCCGTATCTAGCTGGCGAACTTGCGCGCTTGAACCAGCGACTCGGCCAGACCGAATGGTTCGGTTCGGTGACCGTGAGACCGCGCCTGCGTCAAGGTGAAAGTCTGGCTCTCGAGCAGCGCAGGCTAGGCTGGTTTCAGGAACTCGATGTCGGCCAGCCGACGACGGCTGATTCGTCAGACGCCAGCGACGTGGTGGCAGGACCAACCCTCTCGGCGATGGCCCTGGAAAGTGCCGCAACGCTTGGTCGCGGCGACTCTCCACAGGTCCCGATCGATATTACCGTCACTCCCGCTGACCGCCATCAATTCGAGGCCGGCGTGGGGTTTGCGACAGATGTCGGCCCACGGCTGCGCTTTGGGTGGCATCAACCATGGATCAATAGCCTGGGCCACAGCCTCGACCATGATCTCTACCTGTCGGCTCCGGAACAGCGCTTCAGCGGCGTCTACCGCATGCCGCTGGAGAACCCGCTGCGTGATAGCTACCGCTTCCAATATGGGTTTCGTCATCGCGACAACGAAGACACCCAGGCATTGGAAGCCACCATCGAGGCAGCGCGGCGCTGGGAATTCGATAACCGTTGGGTACAGACGCTCTATGTGCGCGGCACCATCGAGGACTTCACGCAAGGCGGTGAGGATGAACAGGTCCTGCTGCTCTATCCAGGTATCAGTTGGTCACGCACGCGCACGCGCAATCCCACGTTTCCCAGTTGGGGCGACCGACAGCGCTTATCCTTCGAAGTCTCCAATGGCGCCTGGGGCTCACAGGCCGACTTTCTGCGCATGACAAGTGAGACGCAATGGATTCGCATGGTGGGTGACGATACGCGGCTGGTGGGCCGGCTGGGGCTTGGCGCCATCGAAACCGACGACTTTTCGAAGATCCCGCCCTCCTTGCGTTTCTTCGCCGGGGGCGACAGCAGCGTGCGCGGCTACGCCTACGAAAGCCTGTCCCCCCGTAATGAAGACGGACTGCTTCAAGGCGGCCAGCAAATGTTCACCAGCAGTGCTGAGGTACAGCGCCGGGTGACTGGCGACTGGTGGGGCGCGCTGTTCGTCGATGCCGGTGATGCCTTTGCGGATTGGGGCCCCGATGATCTCAATAAAGGGGCTGGCCTAGGCGTCCGCTGGGTCTCACCGGTAGGTCCCATTCGCCTGGATATCGCTCACCCCTTCGACGATGAGGATAATGCGTGGCGCCTTCATTTCGCCATCGGTCCCGAGTTCTGACGCTGCTCTGGGCTGTGTTTCGCCTGTTTATCGTGCTGCCCCTATGGCTACTCGGCCTGGTCACTTTCATTCTAGGTATCGCGCTGTCTCCCTGGGGAACGGGCCTGTTGCTCGAGGAGGGAGCCAAGCGCGGGTTCTATGAGCTTGTGGCAAGCAAAGGAGCGCCACTCGATCGCCTGGAACTCGAGGACCTGCGCCTCGAAGCGGGCCCTGCCAGAATTGCGGTCCGGCGGCTCGAACTCGCCTGGGCAGAGGATTGCGTGCTCTCCGGTCGACTGTGCTTGGATGCGCTGGTGCTAGAGGGTGCTCGCATCCGGCTTTCCGAGTCCGAGCCTGGCGACGAGGAGGAACCTGCTGGCGAGCCGCTTGCCGAGATTAGCCTGCCGTTTCCCATCGAGATTCGCGCACTGGCGCTCAACGATGTCGAGCTGACCCTGGCCGATGGCACGCAGGTGAGCTGGGACAGCTTCACCACAGGGGCCATGGCCGAGCAGAGTACACTTGAACTGCTGCCGACCCGGCTGGTCGGTACCCGCGTCCTGCTGCCGCTATCACCGGGGATGCGCCTGGCCTTGAGCGAAGCCGAGCACGACGGGCCGCGTGTTGCCGCCGAGGCCATCGATGCGGCAATCGCCGTAGAGAGCCCGCTGCCATCCTCGGTAGCCGCGGAACTGGAAGGCATGGCCGACATGCCGCTCGATGAGCAACCACGCCGCGAGTTGCCGGAGATTCGACTGCCGCTGGCAATAGAGGTACCGGAGCTGCTGATCGAAGATACTGCCGTGGGAGGTGCCATTGAATATGGTGTAGAACGCCTGGCGCTGTCGCTTTCCGCCAGCGGCCAACGGGTCGACATTTCCCCGCTCGAGGTCAGCAGCGTGGATGCCGATGGCCGATTCGAGGCCACTATCGAACTGCGCGACGACTATCCCTTGCAGGCGCGCCTTCAAGCAGCGCTGTGGCTTCCCGAGATCATGCCGGAGCTAGCCGGCCAGCGTATCGATCTGGCCCTGGATGGCGACATGTCCAACCTGGGTGTCCGCCTGAACCTGACTGGGCCTGTGACCGGCAGCGCCGATGCCCGGCTGGATGCCCTGGACCCGACGCTACCGCTTGAAGCGTCACTGCGTAGTGACTTCGTGCAGTGGCCGCTGCCCGCCGCGACGACTGGCGAAGTGGCCGCGGGGAGCACGCCTGCCGACGCGGAGGAGGGAAGCGACGCCGAGGCCACGAACGCCGACGCGCCAGCCACCGAGCCCTGGTGGGTCGAGGATATTTCCTTGCGTGTGCAGGGTAGCCTGCTCGACTTCCAGGCCGCCGCCTCGCTGCACGTCGAAGGGCCTGGCGTTCCCTACACGCGGATCGCCCTCACCGGCAGTGGTGATCAACGACACTTTGCCTGGACCCCGCTTGCGGTGAGCCTCGACGATGCCTCGCTGGTGAGCCGCGGACGCATCGACTGGGCGGATGCATTGGCGGTCGACGCTCAGGTGCGTCTCGATCGCATCGAGCCAGGCCGGTTTGTCGAGGGAATCAGTGGCAGTCTCGATGGAGACATCGAACTGGGCTTCCGTCAGACCGACGAAGGCTGGTCTGTGACTGTGCCGCAACTGGCCATCGACGGTGAACTCCAGGAACTGCCATTGTCGTTGCGCGCCAATCTGTCCGGCGACAGCGAGATGCGTTGGTCGATCGAAACACTGGACTTCCGCCAGGGCGACAATCACCTGTCAGCCGCGGGTCAGGTCTCCGAGCAGGCGCTCGACATCGCGGTAGCGCTCGATATGCCGGCACTGGGCAGCCTGCATGAACAGTTGTCTGGACGATTGAGCGGCAGCATCGATACCGCCGGAACCCTGGACGCGCCACAGGTCGATCTCGATCTCGCCGGTAGCGATCTGGCGTTCGCCGACAACCGCCTGGCACAGCTCAGCCTGGCGGGCCGGGTCAGCGGACTCGAAGATCCCGATCTCGACTTGAACCTTGATATCAGCGAGCTCAATGCCGCTGGCCAGCGCTTCAGCGACATTGCCCTGGTGCTTGCCGGCCGACTCTCCGACCACCGCCTGACCCTCGATGCCAACGCCTCGCCCGGCATGCCGCTTGCGCGAGCCGCACTTGCTCTGGAGGGTGGGCTCGATGACCAGCGTGAACGTTACAGTGGCCGGCTCGACCCTCTGGAAGTCGATACCGAATTCGGCGACATCCGCCTGAACGATCCGCTCGAGTTCGAGGCTAACCTGGCGACCGCAAGCGCCCGGGTCCAGCCTTTCTGCCTACGACGCGAGCAGGGTGGCGAGCTGTGTCTTGCCGAGACGCTCGATGCCTCGGCGGAGAGTGGCCAAGCGACACTCGCGGTCCGCCAGGTACCGATGAGCCTGCTTGACCAGGTGGTGCCGGAAGGCTGGACGGTTGCCGGCGAGACAGAGCTTGGATTGGTAGCCGAATGGGGGCAGGGCGGGGCGACCTGGCGCGCCGAGCTCGACCTGCTCAGTGAAGTGGAACTGGATGGGCTCGACGCCTACGGACAACCCTGGGAGCTGCCGCCTTCACGCCTGACCCTGGATGCCCTGGCCACCCATGAGCGGGCCGACATCGAACTGGGTCTCACGTTGGCACAAGCCGGCGACATCACGCTCACGCTGGGCATTACCGACCCGCTTGGGGCCGGTGGGTTGGATGGCCGGTTGAGACTCAACGACCTGCGCTTGTCTCGCTACCGCACTCTGGCCGCAGGCCTCGAGGAACTTGAGGGGACGTTGGGCGCTGACGTGACGATTGGCGGCAATCGCGAATCGCCAGTGCTCGATGGCCGCCTTGGCCTTTCGGGTCTCGCCGTGAGCGGTGCTGATATCCCGATGGTGGTCAGCGACGGCGAGCTCGACGTTCTGCTGTCGGGTGACCAGGCGACTATCGAGGGCTTCGTGGCCGCCGAACAGGGTCGCCTGACGATCGACGGTGATGCCGCCTGGCCAAGCCCGGATGCCTGGCGTGTGGCCATCGCGCTGGATGCCAGCGACGATCCGCTGCTCGCGGTGTTGCCTGAATTCGGGCGTCTACGCGTGGCACCAGATCTGCGTATCGACGTGGAACCCGAGCGCTTGCAGGTGCGTGGCGATGTCGACGTTCCCTGGGCGCGGCTGGAAGTTGGCGAGCTGCCAGCCTCGGCCGTGGCGCCGAGCCCGGATGAAGTGATCATTACAGAGCGCGATGACGAGCGCGCTCGCCGCCAGGCCGAACGCGAAGAAACTAACGGCGAGGAGCCGGGGGGAGATGCTGCCCAGGCGTTGGTGGATGCCGGCATGACGGTGGATGTACTGATCAATCTGCGCCTGGGGCCGGATATGCAGCTTTCCGCCTACGGGCTCGAATCCGAACTCGCCGGCACCCTGGAGGTTCGCCAGCAGAATGGTCCGGTGCAACTGTTCGGGGATGTCAGCCTGGTCGATGGCCGTTTCCGCGCCTACGGACAGGATCTGGTGATTCGCCAGGGCACGCTCCTGTTCAGCGGGCCGCCTGGACAGCCGTTGCTGAATTTCGAGGCCATCCGCAACCCATCGCTAACCCAGGATGATGTCATTGCGGGGCTTCGCGTGACCGGCAGTGCCGCCGAGCCACAACTGCGCGTGTTCTCGGAGCCGGCGATGGATGAATCCCGAGCGCTTTCCTACCTGCTGCGTGGACGCGCCCCCAATGACAGTGATGCGGATGGCGCCCTGACCTCAGCACTGCTTGGCATGACGCTAGGCCAGACCGGCGGTGCCGTGGGCGCTATCGGCGAAGCCTTCGGGGTATCCGACCTGGCGCTGGACACCGCGGGCACGGGGGAAGACAGTCAGGTGGTGGTCAGCGGCCAGCTCACCGAGGATCTGCGCGTCAGCTACGGGGTTGGGGTATTCTCGCCGATCGCTGAATTGACCTTGCGCTATACCTTGTGGCGGAACCTCTATCTCGAGGCGGTGTCGGGTGCTGCACAGGCCGTTGATCTGGTTTATACCTACAGCCTGCCGGGCACACCGCCCACGCCCAATGACTGACAGCCAACGGATGACAACAAGGAGACGATGATGCGACTCGATCCATCCCGCGTACCGCCCGGTCGTGATACGCCGATGCCCCTGAGCGGCGTGCATAGCGCCAACGGTCGCAGCATGTTGCCACCCTTCGATCCGGGGCTCGAGGAGATCGTGCTGGGCCTGGGCTGCTTCTGGGGGGCTGAGCGGTTGTTCTGGCAACTGCCGGGAGTCGTGGTCACGGCGGTCGGTTATGCGGGAGGCATCACTCCCCATCCGACCTACGACGAGACCTGTTCCGGCCGCACCGGCCATGCTGAAGTGGTGCGGGTGATCTTTGACCCCGGCCAGATCGATCTCGAGCGTCTGCTGCGCGTATTCTGGGAGGCCCATGACCCGACCCAGGGTGACCGTCAGGGCAATGACATCGGCTCACAGTATCGCTCGGCAATCTATACCAGCAGCGAGGCTCAGTTGCGAGTGGCCGAACATTCGCGGGACGCATACCAGCAAGCATTGCAGCAGGCCGGAGGGGGAACCATCACCACCGAGATCGCGGCGCTGGAAGCGTTTTACTACGCCGAGGAGTACCACCAGCAGTACCTGCACAAGAACCCCCACGGCTATTGTGGTCTCAAGGGTACCGGGGTCAGCTGCCCGATCGGCTGACGCGACGCCTGTGCCGCCAGACAGCGCTACCCGCTGGTGAACACCAGTCCTCCAGTTGGGCTGCGACCCGATGTGAAAGCCAAGGTCTCAGCCCGCCATCACGCCATTCCATGAACCCCACATGCCCACCATGGCGGGCGATTTCCACGCGCACCGCATCACCCGGAGGCGGTAACTGCTCAAACAGGCCGGCTGGCATGAAGGGGTCGTCAGCGGCGTGCAACAGCAACGTGGGCAGCTCGATCTCACCCAACAGCCGACCCGCCGATGCGCGCTGGTAATAGTCCTCGGCGCCTTGAAAGCCATGCAGTGGCGCGGTAACGGCATCGTCGTAGTCGCGCAGACTATCAATGGCCAGCAGGCTCTGGCGATCGAGAGCCAGTGGCAGGGTATCCAGGCGGTCCAGCACCTTGGCCTTGAGAGACCTCAGCAGATGGCGCTCGTAGACCCGCGCGAAGCCGTGATGGATGGATTGCGCGCAGCCGCCGAGATCCAGGGGGGCACAGATGGCGATGGCGCCAGCCAGATCGAGCCCATCGCCCCCCTGTTCGGCAACCAGCTTGACCAGCATATTGGCACCCAGCGACACGCCCGCCGCCACTTTCAATGCGTGCGGATAGCGGTGTCCCAGTTGGCCGATGAGCCAGTACGCATCCGCGGTATCGCCACTATGGTAGGCCCGAGGCAGACGATTGGGCATACCGCCGCAACCGCGAAAATGCATCAGTACCGCACGCCACCCAAGGGCGGCAGCCGTGGCCATCAGCTCCCGCGCATAGGGCGAGTCGATCGATCCCTCGAGTCCATGAAATAGAAGGAAAATGGGTGCATCCAGAGAGACCGGAGACGGTTTGGCCCACACCAGTTCGACGAAGTCACCATCGGGCAACTCGAGCACTTCCTTGCTCGTTGCAAGCCGGCGGCGGGGAAGCAGACGAGGCAGCAGTGTCTGCACATGACGATTGGCGAGCCCCCGAGGTGGATGGAACTGAGCGGGATGCAGCTGGCCGGTCATGGGGGATCACTCGTGGCGTGGTGTCAGGTTGTCGGGACCATGCAAGGTGACGTGGATATTGTCTTCGATACGAATACCGCCATGATCGGCCAGTGAACCCACCGCGTCCCAGTCGATTTCACGGTTGCCGCGGTAGGCATCGAGCAGCATGGGAATAATGTAGATGCCTGGCTCAATGGTGACCACCATCCCGGCTTGCAGTTCCCTGGTGAGTCGCAGAAAGGGGGCACCGACAGGTGGTGACAGGAGATTGCCCCCTTCATCCCTGTGGCCTGCCACATCATGCACCTGAACACCCAGCAGGTGTCCAAGGCCATGGGGACAAAAGGCACGGGTAATGCCACTTGCCACGGCAGCCTCGGCGCTTGTCCGCACCAGCCGTTGTTCTATCAGCAGGTCGGCCAATCCTGCGTGCATGCGCTCGTGCAGATCGATGAACGAGACACCCGGTGCCAGCGCGGCAATCAAGGTACGTTGAAGTGCGGTAACACCCTCGACCAGCGGGGCGAAACGCTGATTGGCGTGGGGCCCTGGCCATGTGCGCGTAATATCGGCGCAATAGCCTCGATAGCGATATCCGGCATCCACCAGCAGGCTACGCCTTATGGCTTCGGGCCTGATGGCCTGATGCTGGTAGTGCAGAACGCCCCCATGAGCATTGAGTGCGATGATGTTGCCATAGGGCAGGCTCGTTTCGCGCTGCCGAGTGGCGGCCAGATAAGCGAACTGGATGTCCAGTTCGCAAGCGCCGCCGAGAAAGGCGTCACGGGCTGCCTGATGGCCCAGCATGGCTCGCTGGTTGGCCTCCCGAAGGCAGGCGACTTCATAGGCGCTCTTGTGCACACGCAACGCATCGAGGTCACGCGTCAGGCCGTCCGGGTTGATCTTGACATCCCATTGCGCCGTCATGGTCGGCGCCACATCGCCCACCACAGCGAAGCGGCCAGGCGGCAGGGCAGGGGGCGTTACCTCCTGACGTCGCTCGACATGGAAGTGATTGACCCAGGGTTCATCGGGTAGGGTGTTGGGAAGATGCCAGATATCGTCCGGCGCATGAAAGTACAGGGTGGGTCTCAAGCCAGGGCGTATCAGCAGCCAGCAATGCGCGGCATGGGCAAGCCCCGTCCAGTGCATGAAGTGGCCCTGGGTGACGAAGCTTGCGTGCTGGTCATCGCCGAAATGGCGTGCAGGGTGGCCACTGTAGAGCAGCACGCCATCCAGTTGGTGGTTGACCAGCACGTGCGAATAACGCTCCTCGAGGGCCACGAGATGCTCATGCTGCAGGACGTCCAACGACACCTCTAGCCCTCGCCAGGCGTGAGCGTTTCGATGCGGTAGAGGGTGCCGGCTTGGTCGAGGCCCGAGATCGTGCACCCCAGATCCTTGACCCGACCATCGGAGAGCCCGTAGACCCAGCCATGGATCCACAAGGGCTGACCGCGCTGCCAGGCGTGCTGAACGATCTTGGTACGGCAAACGTTCATCACCTGGGCCTCGACATTGAGTTCGCACATGCGGTTCACCTGATCGTCCAGCGAAAGCTCTGAGAGGGCCTGGCGGTGTTTAAGGTAGAGCTCACGCACCGAGTGCAGCCAGATATCCACCATGCCATTGTCACCGCCCGCGACAGCGGCCTTCACGCCACCACAGCCGTAGTGCCCTACCACCATGATATGACGAACCTTGAGCACATCCACGGCGTACTGGAGTACCGACAGCGCGTTGAGGTCGTTGTGGTGAAGCAGGTTGGCGACATTGCGATGGACGAAGACCTCCCCTGGGGGCAGGGAGATGATCTGGTTGGCAGGCACGCGGCTGTCGGAGCAGCCAATCCAGAGATAGTCGGGGTTTTGCTGCTGAGAAAGACGAGAGAAAAACTCGGGGTCTTCCTCGCACATGCGCTTGGCCCAGGCGCGATTGTTGGCCAGCAGCGTTTCGATTTCCTTTTTCATGGCAAGCAAGTTCCGGTACGTAAGGGTCGACGTGAAATCGGTGACTTCTTTTACCGCCTGGCAAGGCATTGGTCAACGTCAGGGTCTCGCCAGGTTCCCGCCGTTCTTCGTTGGCTGCTATCATCGCCCGACATGATTTCCAGGCCGAACGTGGCCCTTGCGAACAGGAGAATTCCGTGTCCGAGTTCGACCACTCCCAATACGACTGTGATCTTTTCGTTATCGGTGCCGGTTCCGGTGGAGTGCGTGCGGCACGCACGGCCGCCGCCCATGGCGCCCGGGTCATGGTGGCCGAGGATCGCTATCTCGGGGGGACCTGTGTGAACGTCGGCTGCGTGCCCAAGAAGCTTTACTCCTATGCCGCGCATTTCCACGATGCCTTCGAGGATGCCAGTGGCTTCGGCTGGCGGCTGCCCGCTCCCCCCGAGTTCGACTGGCCGACGCTGCGTGACAACAAGATTGGAGAGATCAAACGGCTCAATGGCATCTATGGACGCCTGCTGGAGAACGCCGATGTCCGCCTGATTGAGGGACGGGCTCGTGTGATCGACGCTCACACCGTCGAAGTGGCCGGTGAACGCATCAGCGCGGCGAAGATTCTGGTTGCCGTGGGTGGCTGGCCCTGGGTACCCGAGTTCCCGGGGTGTGAGCTTGCCATCACGTCCAACCAGGTATTCGACCTGGAACGTTTCCCCAAGCGTTTCCTGGTGCTGGGTGGTGGCTATATTGCCGTGGAGTTCGCCAGCATTTTCAATGGGCTGGGCAGTGACACTCACTTGATTTACCGCGGCGAGTTGTTCCTGCGTGGGTTCGACCAGGAAGTTCGCGAATTCACGCGCGATCAGATGGCCGCCAAGGGCGTCAACCTGAGTTTTGACACCAACATCACCTCCATCGAGCGTGTCGAAGGCGGCCTCGAAGTCAGCTTGACCAATGGCGAAACCCTGGAAGTCGATGCCGTACTGGCCGCCACCGGCCGCAAGCCGCATCTGGAAGGCCTCGGACTCGATGCCCTGGACATCTCACTCACCTCAAGCGGGCATATCCGTGTCAACGAGAGTTTCGAGAGCTCGGTTCCCTCGATACTCGCGCTGGGTGACGTGTCGGGTGGCCCCGAGCTCACGCCAGTGGCACTTGCGGAGGCCATGCACCTGGTTCAGCACCACTTCACCGATACACCGCCCAAGGCACCGCTGGATTACCGCAACATTGCCACCGCCGTGTTCTGTCACCCCAATATCGGCACGGTGGGGCTTTCCGAGCAGGCGGCCGTTGACGCGTATGGCAAGATTCGCGTCTACACCGCCAACTTCCGGCCCATGAAGCACACCTTGTCGGGTAGTCAGGAACGCTGCCTGATGAAGCTGATCGTCGATGATGCTAGCGACGTGGTGGTAGGGGCCCACATGGTGGGCGAGGAGGCCGGTGAAGTGATCCAGGGGATTGCGATTGCCGTGCGCGCCGGGCTGACCAAGTCGGATTTCGATGTCACTGTGGGCATCCATCCCACCGGAGCGGAGGAGTTCGTGACCATGCGCACACCGACACGCATCATCCCCGCGACACCCGCCTGACGAGCGAACACGGCAGCACACCGCAATACGGGCCACCCAAGGGTGGCCCGTTGCTTTTCAGGGATAACGGTTCATACGCCATGCGTTGAGAAAATGTCATCTCGACAGCATCTCAGTTGGACTAATCTCTTATACAGCAGTGCGCAACAGCAGTGCGGCTCAACGAAGCGGCCACCTGTACAGAAGGCCTGCAGCAGGTATTGTGGCTAGGCTAAGGCCCTGCCGCATAATTTCCTGTTATGGTTGCTGGTTGATAGAATAATCGCAATTTTGAAATGCGACTCCGCGCTGTTATAATGCTTTACAAATTCGCTAAGCGAACCCGCCATGATGACAACCAGTGAACCTTTCACACCCTCCGCCGACCTGGCACGCCCGAGCGTTGCCGATGCCGTGGTCGGCTTCGACGCCATGCCGTTGTTCATTCGCAAGCCAAACCCGGATGACGGCTGGGGTATCTATGAACTGGTCAAGTCCTGTCCACCGCTGGACGTGAATTCCGCGTATGCCTATCTGTTGCTTGCCACCCAGTTCCGCGACACTTGCGCGGTGGCAACCAACGAAGAAGGTGAAATCGTCGGGTTTGTCTCCGGGTACGTGAAGAGCAATGCCCCCGACACCTATTTCCTGTGGCAGGTTGCCGTGGGCGAGAAGGCCAGGGGAACCGGTCTTGCCCGGCGCCTGGTCGAGGCAGTGATGGGACGCGCCGAGCTTCACGAGGTGCATCATCTCGAGACCACCATCACCCCCGATAACCAGGCATCCTGGGGATTGTTCCGGCGTCTTGCCGATCGCTGGCAAGCTCCGCTCAACAGCCGCGAATACTTCTCCACAGATCAACTGGGCGGTGAACACGACCCGGAGAATCTGGTTCGCATCGGCCCATTCCAGACCGACCGAATCTGACGCACGTACATGCTGTCGGCGACCGTCGATCGGGTCGCCGAGGCATACGCTCGGTCAATTTTCAGATTCGCTGTCTTTGATTTCGCTTTCTCAGTTTTCACATTCTCAGCTTTCACATTCCTCAATTTCATAACCCTTAAATTTCATACTGGAATTTAATACTGGAATTCAAAAAAGGAGGTCGCCCATGCAGACCCAGATCCTCGAACGGATGGAATCCGATGTTCGCACCTATTCACGCTCTTTTCCTGTGGTGTTCACCACGGCAAGGAACGCACGCCTGACCGATGAAGACGGTCGCGAATACATCGATTTTCTGGCCGGCGCCGGCAGCCTCAACTACGGGCACAACAACCCGAAGATCAAGCAGGCGCTCGTCGATTACCTGGCATCCGACGGGATCGTCCACGGCCTCGACTTCTGGACCGCCGCCAAGCGCGACTACCTCGAGACACTTGAAGAACTGATCCTCAAACCACGCGGTCTGGACTACAAGGTGCAATTCCCGGGACCGACCGGCACCAATGCCGTCGAGGCGGCCATTCGCCTGGCACGCAACGTCAAGGGTCGTCACAACATCGTGACCTTCACCAACGGCTTTCATGGTGTGACCATGGGGGCGCTTGCCACCACCGGCAATCGCAAGTTCCGTGAGGCGACAGGCGGGGTCCCCACCGTCGGCGGCACCTTCATGCCTTATGACGGCTACCTGGGCGACGGTACCGACACGCTCGACTACTTCGAGAAGCTGTTGACCGACAAGTCCGGCGGCCTGGACGTGCCAGCCGGCGTCATCGTCGAGACCGTGCAGGGGGAGGGCGGCATCAACGCCGCCGGCCTGGACTGGCTGAAGCGTCTCGAGCAGATCTGTCAGGATAATGACATCCTGCTGATCGTCGACGATATCCAGGCGGGCTGCGGCCGGACCGGCAAGTTCTTCAGCTTCGAGCATGCAGGCATCACCCCGGATATCGTCACCAACTCCAAGTCGCTCTCCGGTTTCGGCCTGCCGTTTGCCCAAGTATTGATGCGCCCCGAACTCGATACCTGGAAGCCGGGCCAGTACAACGGTACGTTCCGCGGCTTCAATCTGGCGTTCACCACCGCTGCTGCCACACTGCGCGAGTACTGGAGTGATGACACCTTCGAGCGCGATGTGCAGCGCAAGGGCAGGGTGGTTGCGGACCGCTTCGCCAAGCTTGCCGCCTGGATCACCGAGCAGGGCATCGAAGCCAGTGAACGTGGGCGTGGCCTGATGCGGGGCATCGACGTCGGTACGGGAGACATCGCCGACAAGATCACTGCCAAGGCATTCGAGAATGGCCTGATCATCGAAACCAGTGGCCAAGACGGCGAAGTGGTCAAATGCCTCTGCCCGCTCACCATCACCGATGAGGACCTGCTCGAAGGGCTGGACATCCTCGAGAAGAGCGCCAAGCAGGCGCTGAGCTGATACGCTTGACCTGCTAGGTTCGAATCAGGGCGACGCGATCCGGTCGCCTGACGTCATGGCCACCATGAAGGTGGCCGAGCCACCGGCCAGTCCCTGGGGCTCGCCAGTCAACGACAGTAATGGAGTCCATCCATGATCGTTCGCAATATCGATGAAGCACGCCAGTCGGACCGCCTGGTCAAGGCCGAGAACGGCAACTGGGACAGCACGCGTTTGGTGCTTGCTGGTGATGGTGGCGGTTTCTCCTTCCACATCACGCGTATCTTCGAGGGCACAGAGACTCACATTCATTACAAGCACCACTATGAATCGGTCTACTGCATCGAGGGCGAAGGCGAGGTCGAGACCCTGGCCGACGGCAAGATCTGGCCGATCAAGCCAGGCGATATCTACATCCTCGACCAGCATGACGAGCACCTGCTGCGTGCCAGCAAGACCATGCACCTTGCCTGCGTGTTCACACCACCGATCACCGGCACCGAGGTTCACCGCGAGGACGGCTCCTACGCGCCTGCCGACGACTGACGGTCACGGCTAACGGATTCTCCCGCTGAAAAAGATGGCGGAATGACAAGCGCTCCCGGCATTTACGTGCCGGGAGCGCTTTAACATGTCCGTATATCATATATTCAGCGCTGTTCGAAGACGATGGTGATCTCAGCCAGGGTGATGCCAAATTTCTTCATTGCCGTGCGGTTGATGAGACGTCCGTCGGGTTGCAGGTACATCCAGTCATCCAGGGTGAAGGTGATCGTGCGTCCCGACACCTCGACGGGCAGCGAATAGCTCATGTTGAATGCATGCCCAGACTGGCGGGCCTCGACGGGCCCCTCGACATCGTTGGCACTGCCAAGCCAGCGACCATCGTCCTGGCGTTCGAAGGTCCAGATCCGGCGATCGGTTTCACCATCCGCATAGTCGAAACGTTCATCGAGTACCAGGGTGTCGCCTTCGAGCTGTCCGTCGATATCGACGGTGAAACGCCGCTGTACGCGTCCTCGGAAATCCTGAACCATGCCCCAGGCGCGAGTCTCGCCATCGAAGTACTCGGCGATATCCAGTCTAGGGGCGGTTCCGGCGTAGTGATCGACATCAACCGCCGTGCAGCCAGCCAACCAGCCGGTCACGATCACGCACAACAGCACGAAACGTATTTTGTACACCATGATCATCTCTGTATAAATTCTGTTGACGTTTTGGAGCTTAGTGGCTTTCGTGACCAAATGCCATGGGTTGCCATGGCCATGCGAAGGATGACTGGCGGAGAGTCTGGATGTGTCTATGTGTGATTTCGCCCCTTTAGTGCGCATAATGTATATTATGTTAAATGTGCTACCATGAAGCTCTCAGGATGACGCATCGCACACGTTGATTTTCCATGCAGCGTTGGACAACGTCCCAATCGACTCCTTATCATCTTGCGACCGGACTCAAGGAATGATTCAACCCCATGCGCCAACGTCTGTTGCCCGATGGCTTGCTGCCCAGTGGTTTGCTCACTTTCACCCTGCTTCTCGGTGGATGCGCTCTACCTGTCGAGCCCACTGAGCCCGAGCCGGTTCTCGGCCCGGATGAGTTTGCCACGCGCATAGAGGGCCTCGAACAGAATCTAGCCGCACGCTGTGAATTGCAGACGGCCAAGGCGGATGAGCAGTTGCTCCAGCAAGCACAACTCAATGCCGATGTGCGAGAGATCGGTAGCCTGCTACGCCATCTGCGTAACGATATCGAGCGTCACGAACGCGATGAGCCTCCGCAGAACGTTGTCGTCAACGAGTGTCAGAACGTTGACAGCGAACTGGCCAACAAGACCGTGCTCGGCCGCAGCGAATGGGTTGGACTGCCGGATGTCGGCACCTACCTCAAGGCCAGAGTGGATTCCGGCGCCAACACGTCATCGCTTTCGGCACGCGAAATCACCCGATTCGAACGTGATGGCGAAAATTGGGTGCGCTTCAAGCTCAGCCTCAATGAAGATGATGTCGTCGTCGACGAGATTCGAGAGGAATGGATCGAGGCACCTATCGAAAGACGGGTGCGCGTGATCCAGGTGGCCGGTGAGGATTCCCGCCCCGTGGTGAGCCTGATGATGACCCTCGGTCCCATTCAGGAGCCAGTCGAATTCACGCTGACGGATCGTGTGCATCTGGACTATCCGGTACTGTTGGGGCGCCGATTCTTGATGGATATCGCCATCATTGATGTTGCCGAATCGTATCGCCATGAGCGCCCGGAGTTTCCGGGAGGCAACCCCGCTGAAGACGCCGAGCTCGACGAGAATGACGAGCCAGACGACGCTTCAGAAGAGTGATCGACTGCTCGCCCCCGCAAGGATGACCCATGTCACGACTCCCCTTCTATCTGATCGTCGGTCTGTTGCTGGTGGCCGGCGTTGCCCTCAGCGTTCATCGCCACGTGCAATTCGAGGTGCCCTGGACGCCCGGCGAACAACGCGAGGTCTGGGAGGTCGAGTCACAGATCACCTTCACCGCCACAGGCGACGCCCCTGTGCTGGTCGACATGGCCTTGCCCACCAACCAACGGGGTTTCCGGCTGCTGACCGAGAACACCGCTTCTCCCGGCTATGGCCTGTCGTTCGTCCAGGAAAATGGCGGGCGCCGTGCCCAGTGGTCGATTCGTGAAGCGGTGGGCAGCCAGCAACTCTATTACACTGCACAATTCCTGGTGGCACCCGGCTCCCGTCCCCCGGAGATCTCCCCACCGCCGCTTCGCGAAGACATCGTGTGGGAACGCCCGTATGACACCGCCGCCGTTCAGGTCATCGAGCGCGCATGGGGACGCAGCGCCAATTCATTCACCTTCGCACGGGAGTTGATTCGCGATTTCGGTGATGAGCGCCAAGGTGAGAATGCGCGCTTGTTGCTCACCCAGTACGAACGTGGCCCGCTGCTCGTGCGCCTACTCAACCAGGCCGGCGTGCCAGCACGTGAGGTCAGCGGGCTGTTGCTCGAAGATGGCCGTCGGCGCCAATCGCTGATGACCTGGGTCCAGGTCTTCGATGACGACGAGTGGACGCTGTTCGACCCAAGGTCGGGTGAGCAAGGGCACCCTGACAACCTGCTGCTATGGGAATCGACTGGCCAGGCCGTACTGGAAGTCCAGGGTGGCACGAATTCCGGGGTCACCTTCTCCATGTTGACCCACAACCAGCCAGCCGCGGCGGCGGTACGCAACCAATTGGATGAAGACTCGCTGCTGAACTTCTCGATCCACAGCTTGCCACTCGAGGATCAGGCCCTTTTCCAGACCATCCTGCTGATTCCCATCGGCGCCCTGGTGGTCGTGCTGCTGCGTGTACTGGTGGGGATCAAGACCTCGGGCACGTTCATGCCCGTGCTGATCGCCCTCGCCTTCATCCAGACCACACTGGTGACCGGCCTGGTCGGCTTCCTGCTGGTGGTGGCCGTTGGCCTTGTGATCCGCAATTATCTCTCTTACCTGAATTTGTTATTGGTAGCGCGAGTCACCGCGGTCATCATCACGGTGATCGCCATCATTTCGGCATTTTCGGTGCTGTCATACCGTTTTGGGCTCAATGCGGGCCTGACCATCACTTTCTTCCCGATGATCATCCTTTCCTGGACCATCGAACGGATGTCGATTCTCTGGGAAGAGGAAGGCCCAAAGCAGGTCCTGATCCAGGGAGGCGGCAGCCTGGTCACCGCGATTCTCGCGTATCTGGCGATGAACAACCCGTGGATTCGCCATATCACCTTCAATTTCCTCGGCGTCCAATTGATCCTCATGGCGATGATCCTGTTGCTTGGCAACTACACCGGTTACCGGCTGCTCGAGTTGCGCCGCTTCAAGCCGGTCACCGAGGATTGATGCCATGAAAGCTCTGGCTGGCTGGACGTCGCCGGGAAAACTGCGGATCAAGGGCATCGTCGGCATGAACCGACGCAACATCCGCTACATCGGCCGCTACAACAATCGTCGCCTCTACCCTCTGGTAGATGACAAGTTGAAGACAAAGCTGCTCGCTCAGGAGTATGGCATCACCACGCCGGCCCTGATCGGCACGGTCACCACCCAATTCGGCGTCAAGCATATTCGCGACATGCTCGAGGGGCATGCCGGCTTCGTCATCAAGCCGGCAAAGGGTAGTGGCGGCAAGGGCATCCTGGTGATCGAACACACCGACCAGGATGCCTACATCAAGCCAAGCGGCGTGCGTCTGACCCTGGAGGATATCGAGCGTCATGTGTCGAATATCCTATCGGGGCTGTACTCGCTTGGGGGTACTCCGGACGTCGCGGTGATCGAGGCGCTGATCAACTTCGACGAAAGGCTTGCCGAATACACCTATGAAGGGGTGCCGGACATCCGCGTGATCGTGTTCAAGGGATACCCGGTGATGGCGATGATGAGGCTCTCCACAGCCGCCTCGGACGGCAAGGCCAACCTGCACCAGGGGGCGGTGGGGGTTGGCCTGGATATCTCATCCGGCGCGGCGATTCGCGGCGTTCAGTTCGACCGAACACGCCACGACCACCCCGACACTGGACATGAGCTGGCAAGCCTGCGGATTCCAGACTGGCATACCCTGCTGGTGCTGGCGGCGGGCTGCTTCGAAATGACCGGACTTGGCTACATCGGCACCGACATGGTACTCGACCGCGATCATGGACCTATGCTGCTGGAACTGAATGCCCGCCCCGGCCTCGCTATTCAGATGGCCAATGGCGAGGGCCTGCGACGACGCCTCGATCTGATCGAGGCCCAACCCGAAGGACAGACACCCGAAGCCCGTGTGGACTTCGCCAAGCGCCACTTCGCCCGCCGCAGCGAACTCGAGCGCAGCGACGAGGGACGTCAGACGCCGACGAATGTCCCGCAGGCAGACACACGTTGAGGGTGCGATTGGTCAGCACCTGCGGCGATGCGTAGAATGAACACGATGAATGACACTCGCACCCTGATGCGCCAGGCAGAGCGGCAATGTGAGCAGCGTGGCGCCCGTTTCACGCCAATTCGGCGTCGCGTGCTCGAGATGATCGCCGCTACCACGGGCGGCTTGAAGGCCTACGACCTGCTTGACCAACTGACCACCGAGCATGCCGCGGCCCGGCCGCCGACGGTATATCGTGCCCTGGAGTTCCTGATCGACCAGGGCCTTGTGCATCGTATCGAATCCCTCAATGCCTATGTGGCGTGCCCCTGCCCCGAACATGTGCATGGCTTCCAGTTGCTGATCTGCAAGCAATGCGGCCTTGTGGAGGAGCTGCATCTGGACGATGTCGATGCGCAACTCGCCTTGCGTGCTCGTGAGCTCGGCTTTCGCGTTGAGCGGCAGACCATTGAGCTACTGGGCAGCTGTGAAGCTTGCCGTGCCGGTATTGCCCAATCGTGATCCGATGCCTTGCGTGATCCGATGCCTTGCAATGCGTGACACCTGAATTCTGAACGGAACTCCGCCATGAGCGACACCTTCAAGCGACTCGAACTCGCCGAGAGAGGCAGCCATCACTCACTCGAAGAGATTCTCGATGCGATTCATTTCAATACTGACGGTCTTATGCCCGCTATTGCCCAGCAGCATGACAGTGGCGAGGTATTGATGATGGCGTGGATGAATCGCGCAGCGCTCGACGAGACCTTGGCAACCGGGCGCGTGTGTTATTGGTCGCGTTCCCGGCAAAAGCTATGGCGCAAGGGGGAGAGCTCGGGTCAGCAACAGCACCTGATAGCCGCGGCACTGGATTGCGACGGCGACACCCTGCTGCTTCAGGTCGACCAGACCGGGCCTGCCTGCCATACCGGTCGGCGCAGCTGCTTCTACGTGGCCTTCGATATCGGAATCGATGCCTGCCAAGCGCGAATCAACAGCGCCCCGCTGATCGACCCCGCGACGCTCTACGGCGCCGGCAAGCAGGGCTGAACGGGTCATGCGCAAGCTCGCCGCCCGGTTCCCGCGATTGGCTCGGGGTGTGCGTGGCAGCCTTGCCTGGCCAATGATTGGTCTGGTGAGACTCTACCAATTGACGCTTAGCCCCCTGCTTGGCCCCCGATGCCGCTACTGGCCGAGTTGTTCGCACTACACCGTGGAAGCCATTCAGGTACACGGCCCCTTCCGAGGTGGCTGGCTCGCTCTGCGGCGCATCGCCCGCTGCCACCCCGGATGTGACGGTGGGCTGGATCCGGTGCCTGGCGGGCCAAGCGAACGGCTCTGCCAGGATGACCCGGAGCTCGACGAGCATTACCGTTGCAAGCCCAACCGGCACTCGGATGCACGTGATGGCTAGGCGCCACCCCCTTTTCGTCACCCCCCTTTGTAGTAGCGGGCTACCACCCCCCTGCCCCGCCTGCGTGCCAGACTCGATGCGTTACCTGACCACAACCCCATCAGGAGAACGCTAATGTCTGCCAAACGATTGCTGATGATCTGCGGTGATTTCGTCGAGGATTACGAGACCATGGTGCCCTTCCAGGCGCTACAGGCCGTCGGCCACCGCGTCGATGCCGTGTGCCCCGACAAGCGCGCCGGAGATTCGGTCGCCACTGCCATTCACGATTTCGAAGGCGACCAGACCTACACCGAAAAGCCTGGCCACCGGTTTGCTCTCAATGCCAGCTTCGACGACATCGCCGTCAATGACTATGATGGATTGGTGATCCCCGGTGGCCGCGCGCCGGAGTATCTGCGCCTCGATCCAAGAGTCATCGAGATCGTTCGCCACTTCTTCAGCGTCGAAAAGCCGGTAGCCGCAATCTGCCACGGCGCGCAGCTTCTGGCGGCCGCCAGGGTTCTCGGGGGGCGCACCTGCGCGGCCTACCCCGCCTGCCGCCCCGAGGTGGAGCTTGCCGGGGGTGAATATGCCGATATCCCCGTCGACAAGGCGGTGACGGAAGGCAACCTGGTGAGTGCCCCGGCCTGGCCCGCGCACCCCGAGTGGATCGCACAGTACCTGGCGCTGCTTGGCACGCGCATCAGCCACGCATAACGGCGATATTCGCGCCAGGGGGCGTCATCAACCACACTATCCACGCTGGCGACCAAGCATCGGTCGTCGGCGCTGGTGCCGGTGCAATACCGAAGGGAGGACCGGATCATGTGCAGGCTCTTCGTTGGTGCAGACCCTGTCTTGTGGGAAGCGCATACTCGCTCGATGCGCCTCGATGGCGTGTGTACCAGTGTCAGGCTCGAAAGCTTCTATTGGAGCGTGCTCGAGGAGATCAGCAAACGTGACGACCTGACCCTCACCCAACTGATTTCCCGCCTGTCGCGTGAATCCGCGGAAGCGGGTCATGATCTCGAAAACTTTGCATCATTCCTGAGGGTCTGCTGCGGCCGCTATCTGACACTGCAACTGGCAGGTGACATCCCCACCACGTCCGCACCGATCGGCGACCTGGATGCCGAAGCGATTCTCCACAGGGAGCATGCGCGCCGGTTGTCGCAGCAAGATCAGACGCTGGCCTGCTCGGCCACGCTGTAGATTCGCTTGAGCATGGCGCTCAAGCCGTTGCTGCGCGTCGGCGAGAGATGCTTGTCGAGCCCCAGGTCACCAAGGAAGTGCGTGCTTGTCTCGCGGATTTCAGTGGCCGGGCGATCATTGTAGATACGCATCAACACCGCAATCAGTCCCGAGACGATAGCGGCATCCGATACCGCGTCGAAGTGGATCACCTCGCCCTCCTCTCGATGGACGATCCAGACATTCGACTGGCACCCCTGAATCTTGTACTCATCGACTTTCCAGTCCTCCGGAAATGTCGGCAACTGCTTGCCCATATCGATGATGTACTGGTAGCGGTCCATCCAGTTGTCGAACATCTCGAATTCTTCCAGCAGCGCCTGCTGAGCCTGCTCGGCAGTGGTTTCAGTGGTCATGGCAACTCCCTAGAGGATTCTTGCCACATTATACCGACTCACACCGACCTTCGTCCGCACCTGTCGGGTCACGCATGGCCAGAAGATGATCGCCTTGTGGATCATTGCAACCAGCATCACCGTTAATCTATTCATAAAGTAATGTAAATTACGTTATATGTAATATGTAATGACTTCCTTTCTCGAACGCGAATCGCTATTCTGCTCTGCAAGTTGGACGCCTTTTTCACCACCAGAAAGACCACAGACAAGGATAAGCAGATGGCCCGCAGCGGGGTGCAGTACGAGGATGTGCAACGGGCAATCGATGACCTGCTGGCCCGGGGTGAGACGCCCAGCGTGCAGAAGATCCGTGAAGTGCTGGGAACCGGCAGTTTCACCACCATTAGCGACCATCTGCGCGAATGGCGAGCCCATCGCGAGGCGAACCGGGACGTACCTCCGCCACGAGGCATGCCGGCAGCGCTGCAGGAACTCGCCGAAACGTTGTGGCAAAGCGCCCAGGAAGCTGCCAACCAGGCACTGGGCCACTACCGTGAAGAAGCCGAACGCCGCGTGGAAGAGGCCAATGCCGCCCTTGCCCAGGCTCGCCGCCAGGCAGAGGATGCCGAGCAGCGTGAGTCGGCGCTGGCCACTCATCTGGCCAACACCGAGCAACGCCTTGAAGAGCGCAGCAATGCATTGGCGCGCAGTGAAGTGGAGAGAGACGCCCTGGCCGAGCAGGTGACGAAACTTGGCGCGAACCATCACAAGCTCGAAGCTCAATTGTCACGACTTCAACAGCAGAAGGAGGCCGCCTCGAGCGACCACCAACAGGCACTCGCCAACCTGGAAACCCAGCATCGCGAGCGCCTCGCCCAGGAAGAACATCGCCATGAAAGCGCCGAGGCTCGGCTGATGGGCCTACTGGACGAAGCCCGACGGGAACGCCAGGCAGCGGAAAAAGGCCATGCGGCGCGCGTCAGCCAACTGGAGAAGCGCCAGGAACAATTGGAACGCCAGATTCAGGAAGCACGCGCCTTGCTTGGCGAAGAGGAAAAGCGCCACCGCGAAACCAGTTGGGCACGTAGCCGGGCCGAGGAGCAGTCACTTACCCGGGAGCATGAACAATCCCTGCTGCAGGCGCGGATCGACGAACAAAAACGGCTTCTCGAGGATCAGGCACGCCGGCTGCGTGACCTGGAAGCCCAGCTACATCGCTGCTTGTGGCAGAGCCCGCCGGAAAACACCGAAGGCCCCGCCGTAGCGGAGCCTTCGCCTGAAACCAAGGGCAATACACCAAAGGATGCTGAACCAGAGAATAATGCGCCCAAGGACAATGAACCTGGGCGCACTCCCGACTGATCAGGGTCAGCTGTCAGCGTTCAACACTCAACTCTCAACAATCAGCGGTAATAGGCGTTGGTGGTGTCGGTGTGATCCGTGACGTCGCGAATACCCGCAAGCTCCGGGATTCGCTCCATCAGGGTCTTCTCGACACCATCCTTGAGGGTCAGGTCGACCGCGGCACAGCCCTGGCAGCCGCCCCCGAAGGCCAGCACCGCCACCTGGTTCTCGGTCAGCTCCACCAGCTTGATCTCACCGCCATGGGAGGCAAGCCCGGGGTTGATCTCGCTGTAGAGGATGTAGTTGACGCGGTCCTCCAGCGGGCTGTCGGCATTGACCTTGGGCATCTTGGCATTGGGTGCCTTGATGGTCAGCTGGCCGCCCATGCGGTCGGCATTGAAGTCCACCACCGCGTCGTCGAGAAACGGCAAGCTGTGCTTGTCGAGGTATACCTTGAGCTTGGGCAGTTCCAGCGGCTCGTCGGTAGGCTCCTCTTCACCGGGGCGGCAGTAGGCGAGACAGGTCTCGGCGTAGGGCGTGCCGGGCTGGGTGATGAAGATACGCACGGCGATCCCCTCGACGCTCTGCTTTTCGAGCAGCTCGGCAAGGTAGTCCTGGGCGCTTTCGGTGATCTGAATATTGTCGCTCATCGGATTCTCACTGGTCGGCCGCGGCGGCGGCGCGCCCCGGCACGAGACAACTCGTGTTGCGGGATGTGGCGTCGCTCGCCGGAAATGTCATGCCCCAATGGTAAGCGAGGCGACGCGGCGAGACAATCCCGACTGTTGTGCTTGGTCTTTGCGGCCACGCCCCCCTGCCCGCAAGCGCCGCCATTTGTTACCATGCACGGCTGACCTCACCCTGGAGATTGTTCCGACCCATGGCCGCTGTTTCCACTGCTCTCTCCTCGACTCGGACTTCGACTCGGGCCGCCTCCCTGACCGACGATCTGTCCCGTCGCATTCTCATGCTCGACGGCGGCATGGGCACCATGCTGCAGAATGCCGGACTCTCCGAGGAGGAGTTCCGTGGCGAACGCTTCAGCGACTGGCCGAGCGACCTCAAGGGCAATAACGATCTGCTGGTGCTGACCTGCCCTGAGTTGGTGACGCGTATCCATCGCCAGTATCTCGAGGCTGGCGCCGACATCGTCGAGACCAACACTTTCAATAGTACCCAGCTTTCCCAGTCCGATTACGGCATGCAGGCGCTGGTGGTGGAGCTCAATCGCGAGTCGGCACGACTGGCTCGCGAGGTATGCGATGCCGTGACCGCCGAGACCGGCGTACCGCGTTACGTGGCCGGCGTTCTCGGCCCCACGTCACGCACCGCGTCGCTGTCCCCGGACGTCAACGACCCGGCCAAGCGCAACGTCACCTTCGATGAGCTTCGCGACAATTACTACGAAGCCGCCGAGGCCCTGATCGAGGGCGGAAGCGACCTTATCCTGATTGAAACGATTTTCGATACCTTGAATGCCAAGGCGGCGATCTACGCCCTGGAGGAGCTCTTCGAGGCACTCGGGGAGCGTTTCCCGGTGATGATCTCCGGGACCATCACCGATGCGTCCGGTCGAACCCTCTCAGGCCAGACCACCGAGGCGTTCTGGAATTCGATCCGCCATGCCCGTCCGCTGTCGGTGGGCCTGAACTGTGCACTGGGCGCCGAGGAGCTGCGGCCCTACCTCGAGGAGCTCGCCACCAAGGCCGATACCTTCGTGTCCGCCCACCCCAACGCCGGGTTACCCAACGAGTTCGGTGAATACGACCAGACCCCCGAGGAGATGGCGGCCATCGTCGCCGAATTCGCCGAAAGCGGCTTGGTCAACATCATCGGCGGCTGCTGTGGCAGCACCCCGGAACACATCGCCGCGATTCACCAGGCGATCCAGGGAGTGACACCACGCCAGATCCCCGAACGCCCAAGGGCCTGCCGCCTGTCGGGGCTCGAGCCATTCAACATCACCGCCGAATCGCTGTTCGTCAATGTCGGCGAGCGTACCAACGTCACCGGTTCGGCGCGATTCAAGCGCCTGATCGTCGAGGAGGATTTCACCACTGCCCTGGAAGTGGCGCTCGAGCAGGTCGAGAACGGTGCCCAGGTCATCGACATCAACATGGACGAGGGCATGCTCGAGTCCGAGGAAGCCATGGTGCGCTTTCTCAACCTGATCGCCGGCGAGCCCGATATCGCCCGTGTGCCGATCATGATCGACTCGTCCAAGTGGCCGATCATCGAGGCAGGCCTCAAGTGCGTACAGGGCAAGGCGGTGGTCAACTCGATCTCGTTGAAGGAAGGCGAGGCATCGTTCCGCGAACAGGCCACCATCTGCCGCCGGCATGGCGCCGCGATAGTGGTCATGGCGTTCGATGAACAGGGCCAGGCCGATACCTTCGCGCGCAAGACCGAAATCTGCCAGCGCGCCTATCGGCTGCTGGTCGATGAGCTCGACTTCCCCCCCGAAGACATCATCTTCGATCCCAACATCTTCGCCATCGCCACCGGTATCGAGGAGCACGACAACTATGCCGTGGACTTCATCGAGGCGACCCGCTGGATTCGTGAGCACCTGCCCCACGCGATGGTCTCGGGGGGCGTCTCCAACGTTTCCTTCTCGTTTCGCGGCAACAACCCGGTGCGCGAGGCGATCCACTCGGTGTTCCTCTACCATGCGATTCGCGCCGGCCTGACCATGGGCATCGTCAATGCCGGCCAACTGGCCGTCTACGATGACCTGCCCGAGGAGCTGCGCGAGGCCGTGGAAGACGTGGTGCAGAACCGCCGTAGCGACTCCACCGAACGGCTGGTCGACATGGCCGACCGCTACAAGGGCGATGGCTCTGGCGCGGCCAAGAAGGAAGACCTTGAATGGCGCAGCTGGGAAGTGGAAAAACGCATTCAGCATGCGCTGGTCAAGGGCATCACCGCCTTCATCGAGGAAGATACCGAACTCGCTCGCCAGCGTGCCACGCGCCCCATCGAGGTTATCGAAGGCCCGCTGATGGATGGCATGAACGTGGTCGGTGACCTGTTCGGCGCTGGCAAGATGTTCCTGCCCCAGGTGGTCAAGTCGGCGCGCGTCATGAAACAGGCGGTGGCCTACCTGATTCCCTATATCGAGGCCGAGAAGAGCGAGGGCGCCCAGGCCAAGGGCAAGATTGTCATGGCCACGGTCAAGGGTGATGTCCACGATATCGGCAAGAACATCGTCGGCGTGGTATTGCAGTGCAATAACTATGAGGTGATCGACCTTGGCGTGATGGTACCCGCCGAGAAGATCCTGCAGACCGCCCGCGAGGTCAATGCCGACATCATCGGGTTGTCCGGGTTGATCACCCCGTCGCTGGATGAAATGGTGCATGTGGCCAAGGAGATGCAGCGCCAGGGCTTCGCCCTGCCCTTGTTGATCGGCGGCGCCACCACGTCCAAGGCGCACACCGCGGTCAAGATCGAGCCGGGCTACGAACATCCGGTAATCTACGTGGCGGACGCCTCGCGCGCCGTCGGCGTGGCAGGCAAGCTGTTGTCCCCCGGGCTCAAGGAAGCCTACGTCGCGGACATACGCAGCGAGTATGAGACGGTGCGCGAACGCAATGCCAAGCGTCGCCCAAAGGCCGCCGATCTCAGCTACGCTGAGGCGCGCAAGCGCAAACTGCCCATCGACTGGGCCGGTTACACACCGCCGCGCCCGACGATGACCGGGCTCAAGGTATTCGATGACTACGACCTCGAAGAGCTGATCGAGCGGATCGACTGGACGCCGTTCTTCATGAGCTGGCAGCTGGCCGGCAAGTACCCGAAGATTCTCGACGACAAGGTGGTCGGCGAGGCCGCGCGCAACCTGTTTCGTGACGCCCAGGCGATGCTTGCAAAGCTTGTTGGCGAGAAGCGCGTCCAGGCGCGTGGCGTGATTGGCCTGTGGCCAGCCAACTGCATCGACGACGACGAGATCGAGGTGTACACCGATGAGTCACGCAGCGAAGTGCTCGAGCGGTTGCACCATATCCGCCAGCAGAGCACCAAAAACCGTGATGGGGTCTGCCATAGCCTTGCTGATTTCATCGCGCCGCGCTTTGCCGTTGATGGCGCGCCACACGGCAAGCCGGATTGGATCGGTGGCTTCGCGGTAACCACGGGGCACGGCGTGGAAGAACTCGCCGAGCAGTACAAGGCCGCCGGTGACGACTACAACGCCATCCTCGTCCAGTCGCTGACCGACCGCCTCGCCGAAGCGTTCGCCGAGCGCATGCACGAGCGGGTACGTAAGGAATTCTGGGGCTACGTGCCGGAAGAAGCCCTCGACAACGACGCGCTGATCGCCGAGAAGTATCAGGGCATCCGCCCTGCCCCGGGCTATCCGGCCTGCCCCGATCACACCGAAAAGGCGACCTTGTTCCGGCTGCTCGATGCCGAACGCAACACTGGCCTGGCGCTGACCGAGAACTTCGCCATGTGGCCAGCGGCGGCGGTCGCGGGCTGGTATTTCTCGCACCCGCAGTCGAAGTACTTCTCCACCGGCAAGATCACCCGCGACCAGGTCGAGGCACTGGCCCAGCGCAAGGGCATGCCACTCGAGGAACTCGAGCGCTGGCTGTCGCCGGTGCTCTCCTACGACCCGGCCTGACCAGGATACGGCCCGCCAACGGCGGGCCGGCATGCCCCGAACAGCGGACCCCGGATGCTACCCGAGCCGACCCGACGCCAGACCATCCTGCGCCTTGCGCTGCCGATCATCGCCGGCATGCTGTCGCAAAGCCTGATCAACCTGATCGATGCCGCCCTGGTCGGCTCCCTGGGAGAGGTGCCGCTGGCTGGCGTGGGAATTGGTGGCTACGCGATGTTCCTGATCACCGCGCTGCTGTTCGGCCTCTCCTCCGGGGTGCAGGCACAGACTGCTCGACGACATGGCGAGAAGGCCTGGCAGCGGCTCGCCATGGCGCTCAATGCGGGACTCGTGATCGCAACAGTCATTGCGCTCCCGGTGAGCCTGCTGTGCCTGTGGCAGGCCCCGCGCCTGCTGGCGCTGATCAACCAAGACCCCGCTGTCAATGCCGTGGCGGTGGAGTACTTTCGCTGGCGCGTCGTCTCGCTGTTGGCGGTCGCCATGATCTTCTGCTTCCGGGGCTACTGGAATGGCATCCAGCAGACAGGTATCTACCTGCGCATCATCCTGGTCATGCACGTCATCAATGTCGCCGCAAGCGTCGTACTGATCTTCGGTTACCTGGGCCTGCCCGCCATGGGGGCGGCGGGCGCGGGCGCCGGAACCACGCTCTCGTTGTTCGCGGGGCTCGGCATCTGGTGTCTGATCAGCCTGCGCCGCGCCAGATCCAGCGGCTTTCTCGCCGGGCTGCCTAGACAACGCACCTTCGTCACGACGCTGCAACTGGCAGCTCCGCACTCCTTTCAACAGCTGTGGTTTGCCGGCGGTTATGCCGCGCTGTTCTGGATTCTCGGCCAGATCGGCACCTCGAGCGTGGCCGTGGGCCATGTGCTGGTGAATCTCTCCCTGCTGCTGATCTTGCCGGGCGTCGGCATGGGCATGGCGGCGATGAGCCTGGTCGGCCAGGCCCTGGGTCGCGACGAACTGGGCGATGCCCATCGCTGGGGATGGGACGTGGTCAATCTCGCCTGGGTATGCCTGGCGGTTCTGGCCCTGCCGATGCTGCTGTTCCCCAGTGCCGTGCTCGGCTTGTTTGTTCACGACCCGGCACTCATTGCCCTGGGACGGTTGCCGCTGCAGTTGACCGCACTGATGATCGTGCTGGATGCCGCTGCCCTGGTGCTCGGGCAGGCCCTGCTGGGGGCTGGCGCCAACCGCATCGTGATGACCACCACGCTGAGCCTGCAGTGGCTGGTCTTTCTGCCACTGGCCTGGTGGGTCGGCGTGGGGCTGGAGCAAGGTCTCGTCGGCATCTGGTGGGTCCAGCTTGGCTACCGATGCCTCAACTCGATGTGGTTCGGACTGATCTGGCAGCGTCGGCGGTGGCAACGACTTCGTGTATGATCTACCTAGCGCCCTTAATTACAAATGATATAAAAAATATAATCATTTATTCTTTCCAAGTATATAGAGAGAGGAGTATCGTGCTTCCACGGCTCTATATTGATTCGCCCTGACTAGCAGGATCGCCAGAATGTATCGGTACGACACCTACGACCAGACCCTCGTGGATGAGCGCGTTGTGCAATTCCGCGACCAGATGGAGCGCCACCTGAGCGGCCGCCTGGGGGAAGAGGAATTCCGCCCGCTGCGTCTGCAGAACGGCCTCTACATCCAGAAGCATGCCCCGATGCTGCGCATCGCTATTCCCTATGGCATGCTCTCAGGCCCGCAGTTACGCCGCCTGGGCGAGATCACGCGGCGCTACGACCGCGGCTACGCGCACTTCACCACGCGCCAGAACCTGCAGCTCAACTGGCCCAAGCTCGAGGATGTCCCGCAGATCCTCGGTGATCTTGCCGAGGTGCAGATGCATGCCATCCAGACCAGCGGCAACTGCATCCGCAATACCACCAGCGACCAGTTCGCCGGCATTGCCGCCGACGAGGTCGAGGATCCACGCCCGTGGTGCGAGCTGATTCGCCAGTGGTCGACCCTGCACCCGGAATTCGCCTTCCTGCCGCGCAAGTTCAAGATCGCGGTATCCGGTGCCAGTGCTGACCGCGCCGCCATCCAGGTCCACGATATCGGTCTGCGCTTGTGGCATGACGATCAGGGCGAACTGCGCGTCAAGGTGCTGGCGGGCGGGGGGCTTGGCCGTACGCCGATGATCGCCGAAACGGTTCGCGAGGATCTGCCCTGGCGCCACCTGCTCACCTACCTGGAGGCCTGCGTACGGGTCTATAACCAGTTCGGTCGGCGCGACAACAAGTTCAAGGCGCGCATCAAGATTCTGGTCAAGGCACTGGGCATCGAGGAGTTCCGGCGGCGTGTCGATGCCGAGTGGGTGCATCTTAAGGATGGCCCCCAGACCCTGACCCAGGCTGCGGTGGATGCCGCACGGACGCATTTCGTCGAGCCCGAGCGCCGCACCGTCAGCGATGACGCCATCGCCGCGTTCGAGAAGCTTCGCGCCGACAACCGAGCCTTCTCACGCTTCGTGACCAACAACGTCACCGAGCACAAGGTACCGGGGTACAAGGCCGTGACACTCTCGCTCAAGCGCCGCGAGCATGCGCCGGGCGATGTCACCGCCGACCAGCTCGACGCGATCGCCAACCTGGCCGAGCGCTACAGCTTCGGCGAAGTTCGCGTGACCCACGAGCAGAACCTGGTGCTCTCCGATGTGCCTGTCGATGAGGTAGAGGCGTTGTGGGGTGAGCTCGAGGCACTGGGCATGGCCAACCCGACGGTGGGCACGCTCAACGATATCATCTGCTGCCCGGGCGGCGATTACTGCGGACTTGCCAATGCGGTGTCGATCCCCATCGCACAAGCCATTCAGGAGCGGTTCGAGGATCTCGACTTCCTGTATGACATAGGCCCGCTCGACCTCAATATCTCGGGTTGCATGAACGCCTGCGGCCATCATCATGTCGGCCACATCGGCATTCTGGGCGTCGACAAGAAGGGTGAGGAGTACTATCAGGTCTCGTTGGGCGGCAGCTCCACCGACGATACCTCGCTTGGCAAGATCCTCGGTCCGTCCTTCTTCCGCGAGGACGTTCCCGAGGTGATCGACAAGGTCCTGCAGGTCTATGTGGCCCAGCGCCATGAAGACGAACGCTTCCTCGATACCTATCGGCGCATCGGCCACAAGCCATTCAAGGAGCGTGTCTATGCCTGACGCTCAACTGCAGCACACCCAGACCTTGATCAAGATGGGCCAGCCGGAGCAGGACGAGTGGGCGCTGTCACGTATCGACGACGCACTGCCCACCCGCCGTCCGGTCATCGTGCCGCTGTCACTGTGGCAAGCCAATGCCGATGACCAGGCCCTGGCACCGTGGCTTTCAAGCGACACAGAGCTCTCGGATGAGCTCGCCGGCCAGCTCGCCAGCGCCCCTCTGGTGGCCATCGACTTCCCCGCCTTCACCGACGGACGCGGCTATACGCTGGCGCGTCTGCTGCGCGAGCGGTATCGCTTTGAGGGCGAGATTCGCGCCATCGGCGACGTGCTGGTCGACCAGCTGTTCTACATGACGCGCTGCGGTTTCGATGCGCTGGCACTGCGCGACGATCAGCACCTCGAGGACGCCCTGCGCGCCTTGGGGGCCTTCAGCGTCAGCTACCAGCCGGCGGTCGACGTCAGGGAAGCGCTGTTCGAGCGCCGCCTTCGCGAGGGCAACGGCCACGCCTGAGCATCTTGTGTCGGCACATGATGCTGGATACGCCATGTAGCTCGGACCAGGTCGCCCGTATCATCCAAACGAAGGGCTCGGCTCAATGCCGGGCCCTTTTCGTGATGCCCCGCTCAGCCTCTGCGCTTCTGCTGGCGTTCGCGATTGTTGGCCCGCGCACGGTCGCTCTTGCGCAGCATCACCCAGGTGGCGCCAAGCCCACCATCTGCCTGGCTTGCCGAGACAAAGGCCTGCACCTCGGGAAATTGCACCAGCCACTTGGCGAGATACGAGCGCAGCACATTGGGCGGACTGTCGATCGACTGACCACGTCCATGGATGACCAGCACCGAGCGCAGATCATGCGCATAGGCGTCCTGGATAAAGGATGGCAGGGTTCTCCGGCACTCCTCGAGGGGCCGGCGCAGCAGATGGAGCTGGGCCTGAACGGCATAGCCGCCATGGCGCAGTCGATCGACCACGCCATGCTGGATGCCGTCGCGGCGATACTCCAGCGGGTCGAACGGTGGCACCAGATCGACAAAATCGTCGGAAAGAAAGTCACGTCCACCGGGCTCGGCGGCGGCGCTCTCGCGCCTGGCCAGTTGCGCATCGCTGGGACCCTTCGACGCACGTCCCGGATCGGCGCGGTTGCGCGCCCGTGAGATCGGCCTCACATCGCCCATCAGTGTCCTGAAGGATTGATCCTGCCTCTGATCACGGTCCGAATCGTTGCGCACCGATTGCGTCATGAGCCACCTCCAGGTCAGTTGGCTGATCTCGCGCTGAGCGAGCCACCTCATCCTAGCAGAGCGATCACCCCGGCTTAAGGGGGGACAGCGGATCAATCGACTGGCAGGATGATCGCTGGTACACCCACTCAGGGATGATGACATGACCCGATGTCGATTATTGCTGCTGACCCTGGTCAGCCTGCCTTTAGCGGCGGGATTCTGGTTGTGGCTGACCATGCTCAGCCCTTTCACCTATGAGCGACCCGCCCATCTGCCGACCGTAAGCGAAGGACCTCATACGGTGTTCGTCTATGGCACCCTGCGCTCGTCGGTGGTGCGCTGGCTGGTGACCGGGCGTGCCATGTCGAGTGAACCCGCAATACTCGACGGCTTTCGTCGCGAACGACTCGACCTTGTTTCCGCCCCCGGCGCGCGGGTCGAAGGCGAAGTGATCGTCGTCAGCGCCGATGAACTTGCCCGACTCGACCGCTACGAACGGCTCGGCATACGCTATGAACGCATTCGCCAGACTCTCGACGATGGGCGCGAGGCCTGGGTGTACCGTCGCCTGCCCGAAACGGCTCGCCAAGGCGAGGACGCCGCTATCCCCACACGTCTCGCGCGGTTGTGAGGCCACATCCCGGCCCTCTACAATGTCAACCGCCGGACCGCACTCGCATGTCCACTCCTTGACCACCTGCCGCTGGAGCTTCGATGAGCGCCTCTCTGCCCTACGTGCTGATTCTCTACTATTCGCGCCATGGCGCCACGCGTGCCATGGCGGAACAACTCGCTGCCGGCGTCGAGTCGACCCGTGGCATCAAGGCCCGCCTGCGCACGGTTCCCCCCGTCTCCGCGACCTGCGAAGCCGTTGATCCGGAGATTCCCGAGGAAGGCGCGATCTATGCGACGCTGGATGACCTGCGCCACTGCTCGGGGCTTGCACTCGGGAGTCCGACCCGCTTTGGCAACATGGCCGCCCCCCTGAAATACTTCATCGATGGCACCAGCGAGTTGTGGCTGGGTGGCGCACTGATCGACAAGCCAGCCACCGCATTCACCTCCACTGCCAGCCTGCACGGCGGCCAGGAAACCACGCTGATCTCCATGCTGCTGCCGTTGCTGCACCACGGCATGGTCTACGCCGGTCTGCCATATAGCGAAATCGAACTGATGGAGACCACCAGTGGCGGCACGCCTTACGGTGCCAGTCACCTTGCCGGCAAGCGCAGCGACCGGCCACTGGATGATCACGAACGTCAGCTGGTGCGTGCCCAGGGCAAACGCCTGGCGCGCCTGGCACTGGCACTCAGAGAACCGCCGTTGGAGGCGCACGGATGAGACAGTGGCTGGAAGCCCTTGAAGCCCGCCGTGGGCTCGACGACCTGACCGCTCGCTCACGCCGGTGGGTGATCGGCAGCTATGCGCTGCTGCTGGCGTTGATGCTCTATCGCGGTGTATTGGTGGACACCGAGGCCAACCCGTGGATGCCGCTCGTTGCCTTCGCCCTGCCGCTGGTATTGTTTCTACCGTCGATCATCGGCCGGCGTCCACGCGGACATGCCTGGTTATCCTTCGTCAGCCTGCTCTACTTTACCCAGGGGGTCATGATCGCCACGCTGCCAGGTCAGGGGCTTCGAGGACTCGCCGAATCCCTGGTGTCGCTTGCCCTGTTCACCGGTTGCATGGGGTATGCGCGCTTCCGCAGCCGTCAGATGAAGGCCTTTAGCGATTCATAAGCTTAGCCAAGCTTGGTCTACGAAGCGGCGTTCAAGGGTGTTGAGCTCGATGCCCGAAGCGGCGACCATGAAGGATATTTTCGAGGAGAACACCATGACACGCGATATCGCCGATATCCGACGCGATTACGAAGGTGGCGAGCTGGGGGCTGCCCAGATCACCGACAACCCCATGGAATTGTTCGACGAGTGGTTCGCCTTGGCACTCGCAAGCGAGGGTGACGACGGCAACGCCATGACACTGGCTACTGTCGACAGCCGCGGTTTTCCCCATGCTCGCCTGGTGTTGCTCAAGGGCATCGATGACCAGGGCATGGTGTTCTACACCAATTACCACAGCCACAAGGGGAGTGAGCTCTCCAACGTGCCCCATGCCGCGCTGGTGTTCTGGTGGCCGACACTGTCCCGTCAGGTGCGTGTCGAGGGGCGTGTCGAGCAGGTCAGCACCTCGGAATCCGACGCTTATTTCGCCAGCCGGCCCCGCGCCAGCCAATTGGGCGCCTGGATCGCCACGCAGAGTGTGGTGATTCCCGATCGTACCTGGATCGAGGAACGCAAGCACCGCTTCGAGCAAGCCTACGAGGGGCAGGACATCCCGCGTCCGGTGCATTGGGGCGGCTACCGGGTGATACCCGACATGATCGAGTTCTGGCAGGGCCAACCCAGCCGTCTGCACGACCGCATCCGCTATGAACGACGCGACGGCAACTGGCACCACTTCCGCCTGGCGCCTTGATTGACGTAGATACTGGCCTCTCGAACCCTTCTCGCCCCTGTGATCCGAAAGGGCGAGATGGTTCTACGCCAGGCAGCGTCAGTCTGGCTGACTCTCCAGGCGATGACGCTGCCACTCGCTTTCCGGCTCGTTGAGCCGCAACACCGCATCGACCACCTGCTCTTCCATGTTGTAGCGCTGCTTGAAACCCAGGTGCTTCATCAGTGAGCGCATCGGGTGGTTGTCGACCATGATCTTGCCAATCATCTCGAGCGTGCCGACGCTAGTGCAGTAGTCGATCATCTTGTTCATCAGCAGGCTACCAATCCCCAGCCCCTGCATGTCATCGCGGATGATCACCGAGAATTCGGTGCGGATATTGTCAGGATCGTTCCACACTCGCACCACACCCAGCATCTCCTTGCTGCCATCTTCGAGACGATGCTCGGCGATGAAGGCCATCTGCCGGTCGTAGTTGATGTGCGAAAGGATGGACAGGTCGCGCTGGGTCAGGTCCGACTTGTTGTGGAAATATCGGAAGCGAATGCTCTCCTCCGACAGTCGGGTATGGAAACTGGTGATCAGTGGGGCATCTTCGGCACGAATCGGGCGTACTTCCACGTTCCAGCCGTTTTTCAGCGTGACCCACTCACGCAGCTCTTCCGGATAGGGCATGATCGCAAAGCGCGCCGGTGTCCCGAGGTCCATGGCGAAATCCAGTGCCAGCATGCCATCTCGATTGAGCAGCAGTGGGTTGATCTCCACACCACGAAGTTCCAGCAGATCGCTCGCCATCTGTGAGAGCTTGACCAGCATCTGGCAGAGTCGCTCGATATCACGTTCAGGCTCGTTTGCGTGTTCCCGCACCAGCCGCGCGGCATGGGTACGCCCGACCATGTCCTCGGCCAGGCGCATATTGAGCGGCGGCAAGGCCACTTGACGGTCGGCGAGGATATTCACCTTGTAGCCGCCAATGCCGAATACGATCACCGGCCCGAATACCGGGTCGCGGGTAATGCCGGCGCATATCTGTAGCGATTGCTTGCCCCGCTGCATTGGCTGCAGACAGTACTCATGGATGGTGAAGCCGGGATATTTTTCGGCAACCTTGTCGCCCAGTTGTACCACCCCGTCGGCGACCTGTTCAGGGCTGCGCAAATCCTGCAGCAACCCGGCCGAAATGCGATGAGGATGCTTGCGGTAGCGAAACGGCCAGCAGTTGCCTTCGTGAATGACCTTCATGGCCAGCGGGCCGCTCAGTTCGGTCGCTGCCTGTGCCGCATCCTCCGGCGTATGAACGTAGCGACGCGGTGCCACTGGAATACCATAGGCCTCGAGCACCTGGGCTGTCTCTGAGTGGGTCAGGCTCTCGCGTCCGGCAGCCTTGGCGGCGTTGATCAAGGACCTGCAGCGCAGGCGGATCTCGGGGGTCGTGGTGAACGGCAAACTGGGGGGCGTTTCCTGCAACAGGGCCTGAACGCGTTGGTAGTTGACCATGTGCATGAACGCCTTCACGGCCTTTTCCGGTGAGATATAGGTCGGAATGCCGGCGAGGTTGCTCTCGTGGCGCGCCCCAAGCGCTTCCTCCAGGCCCATCCAACTGGTCAGCAGGTTGCGCCGGAAGCGCTTGCGATTGGCGATGAGTGCCTGAGCCGTGGTCTTCGAGGGCGCCATGCGGGTAGGGGCATGAACCACCAGCACAGCGTCCACGCCTGGATCCCCGGCAACGATTTCCAGCGCATCCACCATCTTCTCGGGGGTCGCGTTGCCCCCCAGGTCCACCGGATTCTCGCCAGGTTTGCTCATGTCGAAATCATCGCGACACAAGGCGGACCTGGTGGTCTCGCTGAAGTCGGCCAAGCGGCCACCGGCACTGATCAACTTGTCGATGGCGAGCATCGCGGGCCCAAGGCCATTGGCCACGATGGCCAGCCGGTCGCCGCGCAACGGTTTCATGCGTGACAGGGTTTCCAGCGCGTCGAACAGTTCATCGGAATCGTTGACTCGCACGACGCCGGCGCGCGAGAAGGCGGCGTCGAATATCTGATCACGATTGGCAACCCCCGGCGTCGGGGCAAGCCCTGTCAGGTCGGATTGCGGCGTGCGGCCACTCTTGATGGCAAGTACCAGGCGATTTCGCGAGGCATCACGCAGCGCGGTCATGAAATGCTGCGCGTCGAGAATCTTTTCCAGGTGCAGCAGCACCGCCTGGGTCGGTGAGAACTGACTGATGTAGTCGAGCAAGTCGGGAAGCATCACATCGACGCTGTCACCAAGCGTGATCAGGTGCGAAAAGCCGACCCCACGCCCCGCCGCCCAATCGATCATTGCCGTGCCGAGCATGCCCGACTGGCCGAGATACGCCACCCGCCCTGCCTTGATCGGTCGATTAGCATAGGAGGCGTTGAGCTTCCGCCCCGGCACGATCAGGCCCATGCACTCGGGACCCAACACCCGAATGCCGGATTCCCGCGCCGCGGTGAGCATGCGGTGACGAATCGACGCCTTGCCATCGCGGGCATCGTCGAGGTGCGACCCGCCGGACAGCACCAGTGCCGCGCGCACGCCGAAACGTCCAAGCCGGGCAATCCGCCCAGGCACCGTGTCCACCGGGGAACAGATCACCGCCAAGTCTGGCACACCGGGCAACTTCGACACGCGTGAGAAGGCAGGCTGGCCAAATACGCTATCGTATCCCTTGGGATTGACCGCCCATATCTCGCCCGGGAACCCACCCTCCTGGAGATTGCGGATCACCAGGCCTCCCAGGGAATGGGGCTTTTCCGAGGCACCAATCACGGCAATGGTGCCGGGTTCGAAGAAGTGACGCAGAAATCGGGTGCTCAAGAGACTCTCCGATGGGATAAATGGCTTTAAGAATAGCTGATTGCCGAGATGTACGACCTATTGGCAGTGTCTTGCAAGGCACGTCGACCCGTAGGATGAAGCCAGACAGCCTGGAGACACCGATGATCACCGGTTACATCACCCACCCCGATTGCCAGCTCCATCACATGGGCCCCGAGCACCCGGAAAGCCCACTCAGGCTGGAAGCAATCCGCGCACGCCTTTCCCTGGCCGGCGTTCTGCAGCAAACCATGCAGTCGGAATCACGCGCGGCCACCAGCGAAGAGCTCGCTCGGGTTCACCCCCGGCAACACCTCGACGCATTGGACAAGTGCCTGCCAGAGCACGGCATCGTCACCCTCGACAGTGACACCCTGATGAACCCCGACACGCTGTGTGCCGCAAGCGTGGCGGCAGGCGCGGTGATCCGCGGCGTCGACCAGGTGTATCGGGGACAGGCCGACAATGTGTTCTGCGCGGTTCGCCCGCCAGGCCATCATGCCGAAGCCACCGACGCCATGGGCTTCTGTTTCTACAACAATGTGGCCGTGGGTGCAGCGCATGCCAGGCACAAGTATGGCGCCAGGCGGGTGGCTATCCTGGATTTCGATGTACACCAGTGCAATGGGACCATCGACATCTTCAAGGGCGACCCCGATATCCTGATCTGCACCAGTTTTCAGTATCCTTTCTATCCATGGCGCTATCTGCGCAGTGAATGGCAAAACGTGGTCAACACGCCGCTCGCGGAAGGTACCGACGGCGCTGCTTTCCGCCGCGCCATCGAAGACGACTGGCTGCCCGCCCTTCACGCCTTCAAGCCCGACCTGGTGATGCTATCGGCGGGCTTCGATGCCCACCGTGAGGATGTGATGGCTGATCTTTGTCTGGAAGACGAGGACTACCACTGGGTCACGCGACTGGCCATGGAGATCGCCGCGCTGTATGCCGATAACCGGCTGGTCTCGGTACTCGAGGGGGGCTATCACCTGGAGTCTCTGGGTAGAAGCGTCGAAGCCCATGTCAAGGCACTACTTGGCCAGCCCTTCGCCCATTGAGGTTTCCCCACTCCCGGAAACTTAGCATGTCCGCGCCACTCTCTGAACAGCACCAATGAACACACTGTGTGGATGACGCTGTGAGGCCTGACAGCGTCGTCCTCGTGCTGCGAGTGACACGCTTTGTGGTAGGCTTGAGGAAACTCTGTTTCCGATAGTGAATCCGTCAATGACCGGTAATGATCAGGATGCCGCCCTGCGCATCGCCTCGGGCCGCAAGCCATTCGTCGAGCCCTTGCGCCTCGGCGAGCGGCTCAAGGAAATTCGCCTGGCCAACCAGTGGACGCTGGAGGACGTCAGCCAGCGCACCGGCCTTGCCCGATCCACGCTGTCCAAGATCGAGAATGATCTGATCTCGCCTACGTTCACGGCCGTACAGAAACTGATCGGTGGGCTAGGCATCGACCTTCCCCAACTGCTCTCCCCGCCCCGGCAGCAGACCCGCACCATGGGGCGGCGCGACCTGACCCGACGTGGACATGGCCAGCAGCACCCCACGCCCACCTACGAGCATGAGCTGCTCAGCTGCGAACTCGCCCAGAAGCGCATGATTCCCTTCAAGACCATCGTCAGGGCCCGTGGCTTCGACGAATTCAGTGAGTGGGTGCGCCACGATGGCGAGGAATTCCTGATGGTGCTGGATGGAGACATACTGCTGTACACCGAGTTCTACGAACCCTTGCAGCTCGCCGCCGGCGACAGTATCTACTTCGACAGCGACATGGGGCATGCCCTGGTATCGCTCAGTGCCGAAGACGCCGTGGTGTTGTCGGTCTGCACGCGTGCCGACAGCGTCCCTGGTTGATAACAAGCAGTTGATACCAAGCTGCCCCGCGATCGACAAGGCCCCGACCATTGAGGTTCAGCTCAACAGTCGGGGCCTTGTGGGTCAATCCCCTCCGGCCAATTCGCGATTCATTTGTCGATCACTGTAGGCGACGCCGTAGTGAGCGCGTGACCAGCCATAGAAGACCAGGCCGATCAGCATCCATCCCGCGAACATCAACCACTCCACCGGCGCCAGTGCCGCCGGGCTGCCTGGCATATACATGCCGATCAGCGCCAGCGACAGCACCACCGCCACTACCCCGACCAGCTTGCCTTGGCGCACCTTGAACGGACGCGGCATGTCCGGTTCACGCGAGCGCAGCACCAGAAACGACATGGCAACGAAGAGGTAGGCGATCACGATCCCGAGCCCGCCCGCGACCACCAGCCATACCAGCGCCGGGCGACCGAAGAATGGTGCGATGCAGGAGAGAATCCCCATCAGCAGGATGGCATTGGTCGGGGTACGGTAGCGCGGGTGCAGCTTGCCCAGGAATGCCGGCAGCATCCCTGAATGGGCCAACGCATAGATCGCCCGTGAACCGCCGACATAGAAGGCATTCCAGCTGGTGATGATCCCGGCGATTCCGGCAAGCACCATCAGGTTACCCGCCCAGGGCGCCCCAAACACCGCCTGCATGGCATCGGGTACCGAAAGCGAGCTTGCCGCCAGTGCCTCCGGATTCAGCATCAGTGAGGTGCCAAGGATGATCAGCGCATACCAGAATACCGCCATGATCACCGAGAACATCAGTACCCTGCCGATTTCGCGAAACGGCAGATTGATCTCTTCGGCGGCCTGGGGAATGACATCGAACCCCACGAACATGAAGGGCACCATGATCAGCACCATCATGATGCCGCCCAGCACGCCTTCCGAGGTATTGAACAGCGGCTCCATCGTGGCGCGCTCACCCTCGAACAGTGAACCGGTGATGAACATCACCCCGACCACCAGGATCAACACGGTGACGACCTTCTGCACCAGGGCTGCGGTTCGCACGCCAATGTGGTTGATCCACATCATCACCAGCGAGCCGGCGACACCGACCGCGACCCAGGTGGCCTTGACCTCCCAGCCGGCGATGGTCCAGAGATGCCCGACCGAATAGTTCGGGAACAAATGCTCGACCACGGTAGGCAGCGCCACGGCTTCGAAGGCCACCACGCTGACATAGCCCAGTGCGATCGCCCAGGTGCACAAGAAGGACGCAAAATGCCCAAGCGCCCGGTAGCTGTAGACATGCTCTCCGCCCACCTGTGGCATTGCTGACGCCAACTCGGCGTAGGTCAACCCGACCAGCACAATGGCGATGCCTCCCACGACGAACGCGGTGATGGCTCCGAGACTACCCGCCGACTCTATCCAGCTGCCGGTGAGTACGATCCACCCCCAGCCGATCATTGCCCCAAAGGCCAGCGCAAGAACGTCCTTGCGGGCCAGCACGCGGCTCAGCTGTGGTGTTGACGAATCATCCTTGGACATGGCGTTCAATGCCTCGTTTGGTTATTGGTTGTGACGAGAGGTTGTTGCGAGTGGTTATTTCAAGAGGTTGTTGCGAATGATTATTGAGAATGGTTGTTTCGAGAGCTTGTAACGAAAATACGCGGTCAAGTGACGTGAATCGAGTCACTAATGATCAACATAATTGACATTAAACCCATTGGCAAGAGGCAATCAGCTGCATGGTCACCTCACTGTCTGCGGCAGGTATTCGGATGTCGAAAGACGCTCGGCCCCGATCAAATCATCGCTACGTTACCCTGTAAGGCGTCTTGCGACCTTAAGACGAAGCGTCATGAACGTGTCTATAAAATCAAACAAGTGTCCCAGCGTTGTCACTTGCCTTCGCGCTCTAGGTTCGAGCGCGCAGTCGGTCGCCAGGGCGCTTGGCCGGCACTGCATCGAGTATCAACCGTTGGCCTGAGCGAATCGCCTGGAAATGACGTCCCTTTGCCCGCGCGATCAGCATCACGCCAAAGCGCTCGGCGAGTTCCACACCCTTCTGGGTCACCCCTGAGCGCGACACCAACACACTGATCCCCATCTGCGCCACCTTCAGCACCATCTCGGAAGTCAGCCGCCCTGTGGTGTAGAAGATGTCGGCAAGGCGCTCTTCGTCGCCGGCAAGACCCAGCCACTGGCGCCCCGCCAAGGTATCCACGGCATTATGCCGCCCGACGTCCTCGACGAAATCCAGCACCTCCGCCTGATGACACAGCGCACAACCATGCACGGCACCGGCACTCTTGTATGTCTCGTTGTGGGCACCGAGATTCTCGAGCAGTGAGTAAAGCACCGACTGCTGCAGCGGGGTGTCGGGCAGTGTCTGCTTGGGAATCGAATCCAGCAGGCGCCCGAACACTGTGCCCTGGCCACAGCCGGTGGTGACAGTGCGCTGCCCCAGCCGCTCCTCGAGATCTTCCGGCAAGCGCCGGGTGACCACCGCGGCGGCTTCCACGTCCCAGTCGACGTGAACGGCGACAAGGTCTCGCCTGCTGCCAAGCAATCCCTGGTTGCGCAGATAGCCCACGACCAGCGCCTCGGGGTCTGCACCGAGGGTCATCAAGGTCACGATCTCACGCTTGTTGAGGTAGACAGTGAGTGCCCGTTCCGCGGCGATGGCCTGCGGGTGAATGTCACCGAATTCATCGAGCACCTCGATGGTCAAGGTCGCAGGCAGGCGGGCATGGCTCAATTGGACATCCGACATCCACGGCTCCTGGAAAAGCGTTGATTGCTGATCATGGCATTCCCTCCAGCAACTGTCTTTACTGAGATCGTCGTTACTAAGTTTGTCGTGACTGAGATCGTCGTGACTAAGATCGTCGTTATCGGAATGCCCACCAAGGCGAGCAGTGCACCCATGTCGCACACCAACAGTCTTCATACGCTCAGCTTCGATGTCGAGAGCGAAACACGACACGCCAAGGGCTTCACGTCCACCCAGTGGCGAATCATCCATTTGATGCCCGGCGATGCAGGGCCTATCACACTTGACCTGCAACTCTACCTGACCGAACGAGCGGCCTACCGCTTCAATCTCAGTGCCGGAATGCCTCAGCTGTTCGTGCGTTGCGGCGAGAGCGGCCAGCCACCAATGCCTTCCGCCATCTCGGCAAGCCAGGACGTGGCGGCGTCATGGCTGGATGGTGAGCAGCAGGTTCTCGAGGTCGAAATGCCACTGGCCATTCAGGTCTGGCTCGAAGCCTACCTGGCACGCCATGGTGAAGCCCCGGACGAGGGCCGCAAGAAGAAGCGCAAGGGGGCGGGTCGCGCCAGGGAGATTTCCTCATGAGCCGTGTAAGCCGCTGGTCGAAGCGCAAGCTCGAGGAGCGTGACACGCCTTCCCACGCTCACCAACCCGACGTATTGGACGACAACGTCGTGCAGGCAGAGCATATGCACGAGGCGGATTTGTCGGTGCATGAGGAACTCACCGACCCTCCCCCGCCCGGCAGTCTGGACGAGACGCTTCCGGCGCCTGAGACGTTGCCTGCGGGAAGCGACTTCAAAGCCTTCATGGCGCCGGGTGTCAGCGACGCCCTGCGGCGCCGTGCCCTGCGGCGCATGTTCTCTGCAGGGCATTACGGCATCCGTGATGGCCTGGACGACTACGACGACGATTATCGCCAGACGCTCAAGCCGTTGGCCGGCGAACTCGCCCAACGCCTCAGGCAGTGGACGAAGACGCTGGATGACCCCGAAGTTGCTAGCGAGCAAGAAAGTGAAGGAGCAAGCGACGACGCCGATACTCCGGTGGAGTCGGCTTCTGAAAAGACGGTTTCTGAAGAAGAGCGGATGGCTCGGAACCGTGAGGCCATGAATGACGATGCTTGCACCGAACAAGCCAACCGCGAAGAAACCGCCATGGAGGAAACCGGTCTGGAAGAGCCAGGCCCTCTGGGGAAGCGTTAGACCAAGGGTGAACGGTGAAATCGCGATATATCCATACACTGAATACTTGATTATAACCACATAATAACAAAGTAAAACTCGACCGTGAGGTGGCATGAATCAACCAATCGATACGATGTCGGTGGATGAGTCCGTCAATCGTCAGGCACGCGAGTCCATGCGCCGCCAGGTATCCTGGCCGCTCAACCTGACCCCCTCGCATGTGGAATACACAAGCCAGGGTCATGCGTTGTTGATTGGCAATGAAGTCGATGTACGCCATGCAGCCCAACAGCTTCTGAAGCTCGGCCTGCCCTCTCAGACGCTGCTGTTCACCAAACCAGTCGACGCCGAAGACGCCGTGGTAGCAGACGCCGTGTTGGCCGAGACACAGCATCTTGCCTGCCATGCACTGGATCATGAGTCGGTCTCGCGGCTGAGCATTGCCGGCTATCTCGGCGCTTTCAGGGTCCAACTCGACCAGCCCGGTGGCAGCGTCAACCTGGCTCGAGCACTTGCCAACCGTGATCACTTCGACCAGATACTCGACCTTGGCAACACGCCCTCGCTCGCCCTGGAATTGCCACCCCCCGGATACCTGGCCGTATTGGCAAGCGCCCCCGACCTCGCCACCCGGCTCGAGGACTTTGCGGGCTTGGTAGGTGAGTTCGACAAGCCACGCTATTTCCAGATCAATCATGAGTTGTGCGCCCACTCCTCCAGTGGTAACACCGGGTGCACTCGTTGCCTCGCGGTATGCCCCGCCGATGCGATCCAGAGTCACCAGGGCAGGGTCCAATCCCGAATCGAGATCGACCCCTACCGCTGCCATGGTGTAGGCAGTTGCTCGAGCGCCTGTCCGACAGGGGCGATCTCGTTCCGCCTGCCAGAGACACAACGCCAGCAGGATACCCTGCTTGCCTGGCTCGATGCCTATCGTCAGGCCGCTGGCACACTGCCGGTGATTCGCTTCGCCACCTCGGAATATCTCGACGGTGACAGTGCCCCGGCTGGCCATGTCATCGACATACCGTTGGAGGAATTGGGTTCCGCGGGTCACGACCAGTGGCTGACGGCACTGGCGGGAGGGGCGGCCGAAGTACGGATACAGCGCCACCACGACATGCCCGAGATACTGCAGGCTTTCATCGACGCCGAACTGTCCCAGGCTCATGCCCTGCTCGCCGCGCTAGGTCACGACACACGCCGGGTGCAGTGGCTCGAGGTCGGCGATACTGATGCGCGTGATGCGCTGCCGACGCAGTTGCCGCTCGCCTCGATTGGAGGTTCGCTTGAAGGCACCAGTAAACGCCAACGCCTGAACCAGGTGCTCGATCACCTTGCCGAACAGGGACGACAGGATGGCCAGCGCCATGCCCTGCCCGCCAGTGCCGCCCATGGCGATATCGCGGTGGACACTCAACGCTGCACCCTGTGCATGGCGTGTGTCGGCAACTGCCCCACGCCTGCCCTCAAGGCGGGAGAGGACAGCCCCCAGTTGAGCTTTCTTGAGGCGGATTGTGTGCAGTGCGGCCTGTGCGCCGAGGCATGCCCGGAAGACGCCATCACCCTGCACCCCGGATTTCTGGCTGCCCCCTCAAGACACCACAGGGAGGTTCGTCATGCGGAGGCGGCCTTCGACTGCATCCGCTGCGGCAAGCCTTTCGCCACGCAAAGCACCATTGCCTCGATCAAGACCAAGCTTGCCGACCACCCCTACTTCAGTGGTGAGGCGATGTCGCGCCTGGAAATGTGCGAGGACTGCCGGGTCAAGGATGTGTGGCGTGAAATGGCCCGAGACCCTGAAGCGCAACTGAAGGTGTGAACCGATGAACGATACCGCCACACATCTGTATGCGTGCGAACTCGACGACACCCGTGCCTTGAGGGTCGATATCTATCGATTGCTGGCGGGTCTGCTGCGAGCGGCACCTGACCGGGATCTGCTCGACTGGCTTGCCTCGCTCGAGATAGACGATCCCTCGAGCTCCCTGGCTCCCCACTGGCAGGCGCTGGCAGGGGCCGCAAATGACACTGATGTCGAGACACTCAAACGCGCTCACTTCCGCCACCTTGTCGGGGTCATCCAGGGCGAGGTGGTGCCTTATGCTTCCTGGTATCTCAACGGCGAGCTGATGGACATGGCGCTGGTGAACCTGCGCCGAGACCTCACGGCGCTCGGGATCGAGCGCAGCGATGCCACCCGTGATCCGGAAGACCACCTGGCGGCTCTCTGCGAGGTGATGGCGCTGCTCATCGAGGCTCGCTCAGCGGATGACGCCCGGTTCTTCATGACGCATATCGCCCCCTGGGCGACGCGCTTCCTGGATGACCTGGCGAGTGTCGATACCCCCTTCTATTCGCGGCTTGGTCGACTAGGCCGGGCCTTCATCGACAAGGAAGAGGCGCTCTCAGCCAATCAGGCGGCGCATGAACCGGTCAGGCTCGTGGAGCCCTGACACAGCAGGATGAAGATCATGACCACGACAATAACGCCACCCCATGGCAACACCGTGATCGAGGAGTCCCCGATGGAACAGGCACGCAACCCCCAGCGCCGTCACTTTCTCAAGACACTTGGTGTGGGCACGGCGGCTGCGGGCACCGCGGCGGCAATCGGCCACGTCACTTTCGTGCACGCCGAGAACGAGTCGAAGCCGGTCGCCGATACCTCGCGCAGTTACCACGAAACCGACCACATCCGTTCGTTCTATGCCACCTTGCGTGACTGACGGCTAGAAGCCAGGAGAACTTTGCCATGCGTCTAACAAGAAAGAGCGAGGCAGCCAAGGCACCCGGTCTGGGCATTTCCCGCCGCCAGTTCCTCAAGCGCAGCGGGGCCGCCAGCGGTGGCCTGGCGGCGGCCGGTTTCATGGGCGCGCCCATGATGCGCCGCACCGAGGCCGCCGACAAGACACCGGTACTCGACTCGCCCGTCGAGGTGAAACGCACCATCTGTTCCCACTGTTCGGTGGGCTGCGGTACCTATGCCGAAGTCCAGGAAGGCATCTGGACCAAGCAGGAGCCGGCCTTCGACCATCCGATCAGCCGCGGTGCGCACTGCGCCAAGGGGGCATCGCTTCGCCAGCACGGTCACTCGAGCCGTCGACTCAAATATCCGATGAAGCTCGTTGGTGGCGAATGGCAGCGAATGAGCTGGGATGATGCCATCGAAGAGATCGGTGACAAGGTGCTGTCGCTGACCGAGCAGCACGGCCCGGACAGCATCTACTGGCTCGGTTCGGCCAAGTTCAACAATGAACAGGCCTACCTGATGCGCAAGTTTGCCGCGCTTGCCGGCACCAATAATACCGATCATCAGGCGCGCATCTGTCACTCCACCACCGTGGCCGGGGTAGCCAATACCTGGGGTTACGGCGCGATGACCAATTCGCTCAATGACATGCAGAACAGCAAGGCGATCATGTTCATCGGCTCCAACCCCACCGAAGCGCACCCGGTGGCCATGCAGCATATCCTGCTTGCCAAGGAGCGCAGCCAGGCACAGATCATCGTTGTCGACCCGCGCTTCACGCGTACCGCCGCCAAGGCGGATAGTTATGTGCGCATCCGCCCCGGTTCGGATGTCGCCTTCATCTGGGGCCTTCTGTGGCACATCTTCGAGAACGGTTGGGAAGATAGCCAGTACATCGACCAGCGCGTCTATGCCATGGATGAGGTGCGCGCGGAAGTCGCCAATTTCTCACCGGCGGAGGTCGAGCGTATCACTGGCGTACCTGAAGCGCAGATGCTCGATACCGCACGTCGGCTGGCCGAAAACCGGCCTGGCTGCATCGTCTGGTGCATGGGTGGCACCCAGCACACCACCGGCAACAACAACACCCGTGCCTACTGCATCCTCGAGCTTGCGCTTGGCAATATCGGCAAGTCGGGGGGTGGCGCCAACATCTTCCGTGGTCACGACAACGTTCAGGGCGCCACCGACCTCGGCCTGATGTCGCACTCGCTGCCAGGCTACTATGGCCTGGCCGAGGGGGCATGGGCGCACTGGGCGCGGGTCTGGGATCTCGATCTCGACTGGCTCAAGAGCCGCTTCGACCAGACCGAATATGCCGACGGCCAACCGATGTACAGTAGCGGCATCACGGTGTCCCGCTGGGTCGATGGCGTGCTGGAGCAGGAGGACGCGATCTCCCAGCGAACCCAGCTCAAGGCCATGTTCTACTGGGGCCATGCGGTGAACTCACAGACCCGCGGCCCGGAAATGCAAAAGGCCATGCAGCAGCTCGAGATGATGGTGATCGTCGACCCCTACCCGACGGTGGCCGGCGTCATGCACGGTCGCACCGACGGGGTCTACCTGTTGCCGGCGGCCACCCAGTTCGAGACGACCGGCAGCGTCACGGCCACCAACCGTTCGATCCAGTGGCGCGACAAGGTCATCGATCCGCTGTTCGAGGCCAAACCCGACCACGAAATCATGTACCTGCTCTCACGCAAGCTGGGCTTCGCCGAGGAGCTGTTCAAGCACATCGAGGTCAACGGTACCGAACCGCTCATCGAGGACATCACCCGCGAATTCAACCGCGGCATGTGGACCGTGGGTTACACGGGCCAGAGCCCCGAACGCCTCAAGGAGCATCAGCAGAACTGGCACACCTTCAGCTTTCGCACCCTGCAGGCCGAGGGCGGCCCATCCGATGGCGACTACTATGGCCTGCCCTGGCCATGCTGGGGGACCGCCGAGATGGGCCACCCCGGCACCCCGATCCTTTACGACACCAGCAAGCCAGTGTCCGAGGGGGGGCTGACCTTCCGTGCGCGTTTCGGCATCGAACGCAACGGCGAGAACATTCTCGCCGATGGCGTGTTCAGCGCAGGCTCCGAGCTCAACGACGGCTATCCCGAATTCACCGATAGCATGCTCAAGGATCTGGGGTGGTGGGAGGATCTCACCGAGGAGGAGCGCGCCGAGGCGGAAGGCAAGAACTGGAAGACCGACCTCTCGGGCGGCATCCAGCGCGTGGCCATCCAGCATGAGTGCGCGCCCTTCGGCAATGCCAAGGCACGCTGCAACGTCTGGACCTTTCCCGACCCGATCCCCAAGCATCGCGAGCCGCTCTACACCAGCCGACGTGACCTTGTCGAGGACTACCCGACCTGGGACGACGTGGCATCGCACTACCGGCTGCCCACGCTCTACAAGACGATCCAGGACGAGGACACCTCGGAGCGCTATCCGATCATCCTGACCTCGGGCCGCCTGGTCGAGTACGAAGGCGGCGGCGAGGAGACGCGCTCCATGTCATGGCTTGCCGAACTTCAGCAGCAGATGTTCGTCGAGATCAATCCGGCTCTGGCCCATGACCTCGGCGTCGCCGATGGTGACATGGTGTGGGTCGAAGGCGCGGAAGGCGGTCGGGTTCACGTCCAGGCGCTGGTGACCCCACGGGTCTCCCGCGAGGTGGTGTTCATGCCCTTCCACTTCGGCGGCATGTTCCAGGGCGAGAGCCTGCATGACCGCTACCCCGAAGGAACGGCCCCCTACGTGCTTGGCGAAGCGGCCAACACCGCGACCACCTATGGCTACGACACCGTGACGCAGATGCAGGAAACCAAATGCACCCTGTGTCGTATCGAGAAGGCCAGCTGATTGCGCCCGTGCTCCAGGAGATTCCCATGGCTCAAATGAAATTCATGTGCGACGCGGAACGCTGCATCGAGTGCAACGGCTGCGTCACCGCCTGCAAGAACGCCAATGAAGTCGAATGGGGGGTGCAGCGGCGGCGTGTCGTCACCCTCGATGATGGCGAACCCGGCGAAGTGTCGATCTCGGTGGCCTGCATGCATTGCGATGATGCGCCTTGCATGGCGGTCTGCCCCACCGACTGCTTCTACAAGACCGACGACGGAATCGTGCTGCACGACAAGGACCTGTGCATCGGCTGCGGCTATTGCCTCTACGCCTGCCCGTTCGGCGCACCTCAGTTCCCCAAGCAGAATGCCTTCGGCGAACGCGGCAAGATGGACAAGTGCACCTTCTGTGCCGGCGGTCCCGCCGAATCGAAGGAGGAAGAATACGAGAAGTACGGTGCCAACCGAATCGCCGAGGGCAAGCTGCCACTGTGTGCCGAAATGTGCTCCACCAAGGCACTGCTGGCGGGGGACGCGCAGACCGTTGCCGACATCTTCCGCGAGCGGGTGGTGAGGCGCGGCCATGCCGATGGTGCCTGGTCTGGCAACCCGCTCGCGGATGCCGACAACCTCGCCTACGACGCCACCCAACAGGGGTAAGGAGGCCAGCATGTCCATGACCAACTCGGGGGCATCGCTGTGGCGAATGATGCTGCTGGCCCTGCTGCTGCTGGCGGGGCTCGGGCTGACACAGCCCGCACTCGCCCAGGCCGATCCGGACCGCGAGGCCGCCACCGCAGTGGGTGGCGTCTCGCCGGATACCTGGCGCCAGGTGCGCAGCGGCGAAACCGGCCCCAACTTCCGCGACAGCCGCAATGACTCGCGCTACAACCTGGTGAACGCCGCGGGACAGACCTGGCGTGAAATCCGCAATCATTGGGTCACGCCCTTCGGGCTGATCGCCATCGGCGGCATGCTGGCGATGATCGTGATCTTCTACCTGATCTTCGGGCGCAAGACCCTCGACGAACGACCGACAGGACGCAAGCTGTTGCGCTGGTCGCTGGTGGATCGGTCGCTGCACTGGACCGTGGCCAGTCTGTTCATCATTCTGGCCATTTCAGGGCTCAACATTCTCTACGGCAAGCTGATATTCCGCTCGCTGTTCGGGGATGCGGTGTGGGGCGCGATGATCTCGGCCTCCAAGGTGGCGCACAACTACCTGGGGCCTCTGTTCGGGATCCTGCTGATCATCATCCTGGCGCGTTTCCTGAAGCATAACCTTCCCAAGCGTCACGACCTCGAGTGGTTCAAGAAGGGAGGTGGCCTGGTGGGCAAGGGCCATCCAGATGCCGGTTTCGCCAATGCCGGCGAGAAGGTCTGGTACTGGCTGCTGGCGAGCGTGGGCCTTGTCGTGGTGATCAGCGGTTTCGTGCTCGACTTCCCGAACTACGGTCAGGCCCGTGACACCATGATGTGGGCCAATGTCATCCACGCAATCGGTGCCCTGGGGCTTACCGCTGTTGCCGTGGGCCATATCTATATCGGCACGCTGGGCACCGAAGGGTCACTGGAAGGCATGACCACAGGATACGTCGACGAGAGCTGGGCCAAGGAGCACCACAACCTGTGGTACGACGAGGTCAAGGATCAGGCGGTCGACGAGCAACAGATCGAGCGCGACACTTCCTCGAGTGGCGACCCGGCGTCCGGTCGACCCGGAGAAGCCTGAGCCACGCGCTTCTGCCACACCTTCATGACACCGCTCACGGGCGGTGTCTTTTGTTATTCTGGTGACAAGTATTCTAGTGGCAAGCCAAACCCACGCTAACCCATTCCGATCCAACCCCCCGGAGATACGTCATGCAGCATCTCGACGACACAACCCGTACCGAACTCGAAGCCGCCGCCTTTCGTCGACTGCTCAAGCACCTCGACAATCGCAAGGACGTGCAGAACATCGACCTGATGATCCTTGCCGATTTCTGCCGCAACTGTCTCTCCAAGTGGTTGGTAAGCGCCGCCGAGGAACGTGGCGCCGAGCTCGATTACGATGCCGCCCGGGAGTATGTCTACGGCATGCCCTACTCCGAATGGAAGCAACACTACCAGCAAGAAGCGACCCCCGAACAGATGGCGGCCCTGGAGGCGCACCAGGCGCGCAAGAAGGCCGCGCAAGAGGGAAACAACTGAGATGGCTGATACGAAGATCGATGAGATGATCCCCCTCAAGGTGGCCGTGCTGACTGTCTCGGATACCCGCACCGAAGCCACCGACCGCAGCGGCCAGAGCCTGGCAGAAATGCTGACGGGGGCTGGGCATCGACTCGCCGACAAGCGGATCGTGCCGGACGATGTGTACCGCATTCGCGCCGTGGTGGCGGCATGGATCGCCGACCCCGAGATTCAGGTGGTCCTGACCACCGGTGGCACTGGCTTCACTGGCCGAGATTCTACGCCCGAGGCCGTCTCGGTGCTTCTCGACAAGCGCATCGAAGGTTTTGGCGAGCTGTTTCGTCAGCTCAGCCATCAGGAGGTGGGCAGCTCGACCGTGCAGAGTCGCTGTCTGGGCGGACTGGCCAATGCCACCGTGGTGTTTTGCCTGCCAGGTTCGACGGGTGCTTGCCGTACTGGGTGGAATGGCATCCTGGCCGAGCAACTCGACAGCCGGCACAAGCCGTGTAATTTCGCGAATCTGGTGATTCCCGAGAGAGGCCAGCATGGATGATCTGCAACCCGTCGAGGTTGCACTCACCGCACTGCTCGACGGTGTACAGGCACTACCTGCGCACACTCTGGCCTGCGCCTCAGCCGCTGGACGGGTGTTGGCCGAACCGGTTCACGCCCGCCTCGATGTGCCGCCTTTCGACAACAGCGCGATGGATGGCTATGCCCTGCGCCATACCGATGCCGGCCAATGGTTGCCGGTCAGCCAGCGCATCGCCGCAGGCAATCCCGCAAGCCCGCTGTCGCCCGGCAGCTGCGCACGTATCTTCACCGGTGGCGAAGTGCCAGCGGGCGCCGATTGCGTGGTGATGCAGGAGCGCGTCACCCAGCGAGGCGACCAGGCACTGATGCCTGCTGATATCCCCGAAGGCGATAACATCAGGCGCCGCGGCCGTGATGTCCTGGCGGGAGACGGATTATTGCCGGCAGGCCAGCGTCTCGAGGCGGCCGCCCTTGGCCACCTGGCGGGCCAGGGCATCACGGAGGTTCGCCTACGCCGCCGTCCGCGAGTCGCCCTGCTCTCCACCGGTGACGAGATCGTCGACCCGGGTGAGTCGCTGGCTCCCGGTCAGATCTACAACTCCAACCGCCCCATGCTGCGCCGACTGCTCGAACGCTTCGGAGCCGAACTGGTGATGATCGAACGCGTACCCGATTCCGCTGAGGGAACTCGCGCGACCTTGGCACGCGCCGCGCAGGAGGCCGACCTGGTGGTGTCCACCGGGGGCGTCAGCGTAGGCGAGGAAGACCATGTCAAGGCAGCGCTGGAGGCGCTTGGCGAGCTCGACATGTGGCGGCTGGCGATCCGCCCGGGCAAGCCCCTGGCCCTGGGCCGCTTGCCATCGGCAAATGGGGGGCAGGCCCGCTTCGTTGGGCTTCCCGGCAATCCGGTATCGAGCTTCGTCGGCGCCTGGCTGTTCCTGCGGCCATTGATGGGCGCGCTGCTAGGTTGTCCGGCCCTTGCAACCTTGCCAATGCTCACCGCGCGAGCCGGTTTCGCCACACGCACCGGCCCACGCCAGCACTACATGCGTGTCGCTCTGGAATTCAGCCCAGAAGGCATCTTCGCCCACGCGTTTCATGATCAGAATTCCGGAGTGCTGTCATCGTGTATCGACGCCGATGCGCTGGCGGTAATCCCCGTCGATTCACGCATCGAAGTGGGCGATGCCATCACGTGCCTGTGGTTGCACTGCGACTGATAGGGGACTCAGCGAATCATGGCAAGCGTTGGGGCACTTCCAGTGCCTCGTTGACCTCAGGCCACAGGTGGCGAAATCCGTCCTCGAGTCGCGGATACTCGGCTTCAAGCCAGGGCACCAGACCCGCCAGGTGATTGGGCCCGGTGAGCCTTCGACCGATCCCCTGGATGGCCCGGCAGGTAAACGCGAAATCGGCATAGCGGTGCAGCCAGTCCTGCTCGACGAGCACCGGCATCATCGCCGCCAACCGATTAGGCGCCGGGCGTGAATCGAGCAGAGTGTAACAACGCGCGACGAGAGGTGAGTGCTGGCGGCCAAGATCAAGCTCTCGGGCCAGAAAGTGATCCCAGACCAGATCCAGGGCGATGGGTGTATAACGTCGCTTCAGGCGAGGCGCGCGCTGGCGCAGGTCGATGATGACCGGATGACCGTCGACGAAGGCATCAACGCGACGGTGGTGACGTATCCCCAGCGCCACCTCCTCTGGCCATGCGGAGAGGTCGCTGCCCTTGACGCCATCGGCGATCAGGTTTCCATACAGGAACTCGTCGCTGCCCCCTCGGGCGAGCCAGGCATGGGCCAGGAAATTCATGGATAGTCAGTCATGAGTAGTCGGTCATGAGTCATCGGTCATGGAGGGTCGTTGTCCATCACAGGCAGTTGGCTGGCTTGGGCAGCCCGGCGAGCCGCGCCGATACCTTGGCTGGGCTGCCGGGAAACAGGCGCATCAAGTGAATCGAGCGCCCTTTCTCCGGGCCAAGTTCCCTGCCCACTGCCTTGACCAGTGGGCGCATCGCCGGGGCCTGCTCGTAGCGGGCATAGAACGCCCTGAGTACCCCGATCACCTCCCAATGTTCGGGCGTCAAGGCGATCCCCTCCTGTTCGGCCAGGCATTCGGCTACAGCAGGCGACCAGTCGGAAAGCTCGACGAGATAGCCCTCAGGATCAAGCGCCACCTCATTTCCCCCGACCCGCAGATAGTGATCAATCGTCGTGCTCGCCATCAGTACCAGCTCACCGTGCGTTCGGCTTCCTCGGTAAGCTCGACGAAACCATCGACATCCACCACCTGCACGCTGGCATCGCATTTCCCCGCAAGCCCTCGGGCAACCAGATCCTCGCGCAAGGCAAACAGGCGCCCTTCCAGAGCCTCGAAGTGACGTACGAGGGTCGGTAATGCTCCTTGAACGCCATCCTCGATCAAGAGCAACCGATCCTCGGTACCCATGGTGGCTATGGCCTGGCGATAGACCAGGCTCGACAGCGGCGAGCGGTTCAGGATATGCAGCAACATGGAATATCCTCCAGGCGCCAGGCCATTCATGGAGACATGGCGCCAGGCATGTAACGAGTGGAAAGCGAACGTGCGCCGGGTTCAAGACAGTCAGTGGTTCAGAAGGTCAACACCAGCCGGTGAACCTTCGGTTGCACGGCCATTGCCGAGGAATCGAGTACCTCGACCGGCAACATCAGGTCCCTCGGGGCAAGACCCAGACCTGCCAGGCCCTCGCCATCCACCAGCAGTCTGTCGATATCATACATCTCGAGCATCTGAAGCGTCGCTGCGGTGCCCTTCTGGCCGAGTGGGCCCACTTGCTGATCCCTGACCAGTGCAGATATCCCTTCACCCATGAACAACAGGGACACGTCTCGACCGAATGCGGCGGCGACAAGGGCCGCATCAAGCCCTTCACGAAGCAAGCTGGATCCATGCGGGCCATGGCGCAGGATGACCAGCAGGTCGCCATGGTAAGGGGGTACATCGGTCATCGAGTCATCTCCATGCAGCCGTATCACCTGGATCTCAGGGGCCAAAGGTGACCAAGCGATCACAGCCCAGACCAAGGTCGACAAGCTGGCCAAGTCCGGTCAACTCGAAGGGCGCCTCGACACTGTGGCCCTGCTTGCCATGACGTGTGGCTTCGCGCTCATCCATCAGGCCGCGCCTCAGTGCGGCGGCAATGCATACCATCAGCGGAACGCCCTGCTCGGCGTTGAGCCCCACCCATCCATCCACCAGATGGGGTTCATCCTGGGGTGGCGCCATCAGTCGCGCCGCATTTTGCACCCCATCATGATAGAAGAACACCCCCTCCAGCCGATGCCCCCTGGCAAGCACTGCCCTGGCAAAGCGCAAGGCGGAGTGCGCAGCCTGGGCACTATAAGGCCCACCCAGCAACAGAATGGCATAACGCATGATGGTGCAACCTCCCAAAACAAGTTGGCCCCGCCGAGGCGGGGCCAGCTACTGCCAACGGCGAGTGTCAGTCGCTACTCATGATACCCAGCAGCGACAGCAGGCTGATGAAGAGGTTATAGATAGAGACGTAAAGGGTAATGGTGGCGAGGATGTAGTTGGTCTCACCGGCCCGGTGCACGATCTCGCTGGTCTGGTAGAGAATCGCCGCCGAAGCGAACAGCACGAAGCCTGCGGATACCACCAGCATCAGTGCGGGAATCTGGAAGACCAGCCCGGCCACCATGGCCAGAATCAGCACGATGGCCCCGGCCATGAGGAAGTTGCCGAGGAAGCTGAAATCCTTCTTGGAGATCAACGCCACCGCTGACAGGCCGACGAAGGTCAGGCCGGTCATTGCCAGCGCGTTCATGATCAGCGCGGCCCCGTTGGGAAGTGCCAGGTAGGCGCTGAGAATCGGCCCCAGGGTGAACCCCATGAAACCAGTGAAGGCGAAGGTGGCTAAAAGCCCCATCGCCGAGTTGGCGGTCTTGTGCACCAGAAACATCAGGCCGTAGGCACCGATGAAGAATACCAGGATATTCATCCTCTCGATGCCCATCGCCATGGCGCCACCCGCGGTCACGGCGGAAAACAGCAATGTCATGGCCAACAGACCGTAGGTGTTGCGCAGCACCTTATTGGTGCTCACCGCCTGTTCTTGCTGACGGGTCAACTGAGTGTCTTGGTAAGCCATTGATCGAAAGCTCCCTGTGTGAATTATGTACGTCTGGACCTAGCATGCCGACTCGAAGTTCCCGACGCAAGACATTGTCGAGTCGACTCTCAACGCTCATTCCTCCCTAGTGTGGGCCCAAAGCCGGGATATTGCGATACGCTTGGCACCCTCGCATACTTCATCGCCCGCCGCCATGAGAGCGGCGTGATCGAGCCACAGCACTTCCTGCGCATCGCTTGCAGCCACGCCACGCCCCGAGCGCCAGTGCAGCTCAAGTATCACCAGCACGAAGTGAGACAGCAACCGACCACGTTCATCACGCTCGATCATGTCCAGCACCTCGAATACCTCACCTGCCCTGCCGCGGATTCCGGTTTCCTCAGTCAGTTCACGCTCTACCGCCTCGGCAACGGTTTCGCCTGGCTCGACCTTGCCACCCGGGAACGCCAGTCGACCGGCATTGGGTGGCCTGGCACGGCGCACCATCAGCACCTTGCCCTGGTGAACCAGCGCCGCCGCCACCGCGGGCATCGGGTGAATCATCGACGCATCGACATCTTCAGGCATGTTCACTACTGACTGCTAACACATTGATCCCCTGCACATTGATCCCCTGCTACTCTTGACCCGGCGAGGAAAGCTGGTAATATGCCGACCCGTAAGCCGGAGGGATGGCAGAGCGGTTGAATGCACCGGTCTTGAAAACCGGCAAAGGTGAAAGCCTTTCCAGGGTTCGAATCCCTGTCCCTCCGCCACTTGAATTCAGAATCAAGCGCCTAAAGGCGCTTTTTTCGTTTCTAGCCAGGGCTTTTCTGCCGGTCCCGATTCTGTCGGCCACGTCTCACGACTCTCACGTCTTCTCCTCTCCAGGTGGCATTCCCATGGCGCAAAAGGCAACCGTTCACAAGGTCCAGCTCCAGGTCGCCGACATGGATCGCCACTACTACGCGGAGCACTCCTTGACCGTGGCACGCCATCCATCGGAAACCGATGAGCGGATGATGCTCAGGATACTGGCCTTCGCATACCATGCCGATGACGCCCTGACCTTTGGCCGCGGGGTAAGCAGCGACGATGAACCAGACCTCTGGCACAAGGATCTTACCGGCGACATCGAACTGTGGATCCAGCTTGGCCAGCCCGATGAAAAGGCCATCCGGCGAGCCTGCGGCAAGGCTCGCCATGTGATCATCTACACCTACAGTGGGCATGGTGCGGCGATATGGTGGCAACAGTGGGGAGACAAGCTGAACCGTATCGATAACCTAAGTGTAGTGAATGTCCCGGTCGCTTCCGTACAAGCGCTGGCTAAGCTCTCGGCGCGCAACATGACACTCAACGCCACTCTCATGGATGGGACATTGTGGCTTGCCGATGATCACCGTTCGGTGGATGTCAGCCTGGAGGTACTCAAGGCAGTTTGAAATATTGTGACAGCCTAAGGATACAACACGAGGCGCTGTTACTATGCGGCGACTTGGACGGCACAACCGTCCAGCGGAAACGCCCGGCCACACCGGCCAGGCAACCTCACCCTCACCAGGAGTCTCGAATGGGTATCATTTCGTGGATCGTCTTTGGCCTCATCGCCGGTATTCTGGCCAAGCTCATCATGCCGGGCAAGGATGGCGGTGGCTTCATCATCACCACCGTGCTTGGGATCATCGGCGCTGTGGTAGGCGGATGGATCAGCACCTTCTTCGGCATGGGCGGTGTTGATGGTTTCAACATCGGCAGTATGGTGGTGGCTGTCGTTGGCGCGCTGGTAGTGCTGTTCATCTATAATCGATTCGTGCGCAATTGACGCCACGCAATAGTGCTATACCAGGTGAACAAAGAGCCGGCGGACTGCCGGCTTTTTGATGCTTCATCCCAAGCTCGATCAGTATAGCCTCAAGCCCACCTTGGTGACCCGGTTGCCCTCCATCTCGCTGACCACCCAGTGTATGCCGTGCCAATCCACGTCGTCACCCACCACGGGATGGCCCCCGACGCGCAGCGACACGAAGTCCGCGAGGGTCATTTCGCGCTCGCCGGGGCTCAGCGTCAGGCCATAGACATCGGCGATGTCCTGCATCTGGGCCTCTCCATCGAAGGTAAAGGTGCCGAAGAAGGCCCTCTCCTGCTTGAGCCTGGCGTCGCCATTGAACAGCTTGTTGAGCGCCGGCAGGTCATCGGTACGGCCAATCACACAGATCACGTCACCCAGTTGCAGCCTGGTACTGCCCTTGGGATGCAACATCGCATGGTCGCGAAACAGCGCGGAGATGAGTGCGCCGGAGGGAAACCGCAACAAGCGAATGGCAACATCTTCCAGTTCGTCGTTCTCGACCACATAGACGAACATCTCGTAATCGTTCTCCGGCAGGATGCCGAGCGGCCCGCGGCGGTTGGGGGTCACGCTTGCCGGTACCTCCACCCGCATCCAGCGCGCCATCCACGGCAGCGTCCCGCCCTGGATCAATAACGACATCAACACTACGGCGAAGGCGACGTTGAAATAGAGCGAGGCGTTCTCGACGCCACCTATCACCGGGAAAATCGCCAACACGATGGGTACCGCACCGCGCAAGCCCACCCAGGCAATGAAGCCGGTTTCACGCCAACGGAACTTGAAGAACGGCTTGATGGAAATCAACACGGCCAAGGGGCGTGCAACGAAGATAAGCGCCAGGGCCACCAGCAGTGCGGGCAAGGCGAAATCTATCATTTCGCTGGGTGTCACCAGTAGTCCCAGCACCAGGAACAGACCAATCTGACTCAACCACGCCAGGCCATCGTGGACCGGAAGAATGAAATTGAGATGGCGCCCAGGCTGGTTGCCGATCATCAGCCCTGCCAGGTAGATAGCAAGAAAACCACTACCGCCGAGTGCGCTGGTCAGACCAAACACAAAGAACCCCAACGCCAGAGCAAGCAGCGAATAGAGGCCCGGGGCCAGATCGACCCAACGCAACAAGCGTGCACTCAACCACCCCCCACCCAGGCCAATCACCAGGCCAAGCCCGAACTGCATGATCAAGAACAGCCCGGTTTCAAAGACACCTCCCAGCTCGCCGACCAGCATCTCGACCAGTACCAGGGTCAAGAAGATGGCCATCGGATCGTTGGTGCCGGACTCGATCTCAAGCGTCGCGCCCACCCGCTCGTTGAGGTTGACGCCACGTCCGCTGAGCATCGAGAACACCGCCGCCGCATCCGTGGAGCCAACGATTGCCCCCACCAGCAGCCCCTGTACAAGCGACAGGTCGAAGATCCACATGGCGATCAAACCAACCAGCCCGCTGGTGATGAACACACCAAGAGTGGCAAGCGTCAGGGCCGGCTTGAAGCCGACGCGGAAGGTCTTCAAGCGCGTGCGCAGCCCGCCATCAAGCAGAATCATGGCCAACGCCAGGTGCCCGATGAGAAAGGCCAGTGAATAATCATCGAACTGGATCCCCAGCAAGCCCTCTTCACCGGCCAGCATTCCCAGCCCCAGGAAGATCAGCAGCAAAGGCACGCCAACCAGCGTCGACAGCCTGCTGGCCAGCACACTCAGTGCAATCAGGAAGCCGCTCAGCAGGAAGAGTGTATTGATCGCGTCCATGTCATCCTCTCGGCGGGCCAGACGTGGATTATCGCATGGCGCTCCCGTTCCCGCGACGGCGCCTTGTCAAGACGCCGACTGGCCAGCTTCGAGTCAAGGCAGGTAAACTGCCTGGTCGCCGGATTGTCCGCATCGGCGATAGATGAGCTTGCCGCCGGAGTGCCCCATGTCCATTGTTGCCAGTCGCCTGCCCTACCAGGGAGCCGTGATTTATTGGCTGGCGTTTGTCGCGTTGCTTGCGCCCTCGCTTGCGTGGGCCGACAACGAGCCACTCGAGGCGCCGCCAATGGTCGAGCCGACCAAGCAATATGCGCCTCTCGGCACCGAGGTGATGGTGCCCTTTATGGACTCACAGTTACTCGAAGTGTTCGAACTGTCTCAGACCGTGGAAGACCCGCTTACCTCAACAAGGCCTAGCGAACAAGAGGATCCATCTGGTGCTGTGGACGCCTCCGAACCCGCGCCCGACGTACCGTCGGTTAGCGTCACGCCACCCGCCCCCCTGCCACCACCGCCAGCGACACGGCTCGAGGTCATGCTCGACTGGTATCCAGGCCCGCAACATGCCGCGCTGCTGCTGGCTCGCGGCAGCGAGGCACTGGAAAGGTACGGTCTGGAACTGACGCTGACCACACCCGCCGACCCCAATGTGCCCCTCACGCTGCTATCCGCCGGACGCGTCGACCTTGCCTTGACCCGTCAGCCACTGCTGCACCTTCTTGTCGATCGCGGGCAGCCGTTGGTTCGGGTGGCTACCCTGGTGGGCACACCGCTTTCGGGACTGCTGTTGAGCAACGAGAATGGCCTGCTATCCATTGCGCAGATGGCAGGCAAACGTATTGGTTACGCTGATGAAGACAGCCGCGATATCCTGCTCGCCGAAATGCTAGAGCCCCATGGAATATCACTCGAGGACATCACCCTGCGAGATGTCCACTTCGGTCTCGCAAGCGCCCTGGTCGAGGACAAGGTGGATGGGGTAATCGGCGGCATGCGATTGCAACTACCTCGCCAGGTCAACGATCAGGGCGTTGCCACTCAGTTGCTCAAGGCCGAGGATTTTGGCGTTCCCAGCCATGAGGGGCTGATCCTGGTCACCAATCGCGACCGGCTCAAAAGCAACCATGAGGCGATAAGGCGCCTGGTCGATACCCTCGAGGAACTGACCGCCTGGATAATCGAGCATCCGGATGCCGCCTGGGAACGTCTTGTCGAAGTCGAGCCGGCACTTGATACACCAACCAATCGAGCGACCTGGATGCCCACCTTGCTGCGCTTGAGCACAAGACCCGCCGCCGTGGACCATGGGCGTTATGCCGAGTTCGAGGCCTACCTCCTTGACGCGGGGCGTATCACCACGCTCACACCCGTGGAACGGCTAGCCATCGACCCGCGAATGCCATGAAGACACGTCACGGTCATTCGCGCGGCTATACCGCCTGGCGAGCCAGGAAATCGTCCACCGCCTGGCGGAAGGCCTCGGGCTGTTCGGCATGCAGCCAGTGACCCGCCTGAAGTGTCACCAGTTCGGCCTCGGGCAGCGCCTGTCGAACGTCCGGCATCCGTTCATCGGACACGTAATGGGAATGCTCGCCACGCAACACCAGCGTCGGTCCCTGGAATGGCCCATCGCCCGCTGGCAGCCCCATGATCGAATCGTAATCCGCCTGAATTTCGTCCAGCCCAACGCGTAATTCGAGGTTACCTTGCTCGCCTCGCACCAGATTGGTGGCCAGAAAAAGCCGAGTCGGTTTTTCGTCGACATGCTCGGCGAGCAATGCATCGGCCTCGCGGCGATTGGCGGGCCGCCCCTCCTTGACCCTATGCAGCGCAGCAAACACCGCATCGTGGCCATGCCCGTAGGCCACTGGCGCGATGTCAGCAACGATAAGCGATGCGACACGCTCCGGTGCCAGATTGGCCAGACTGATGACGACCTTGCCACCCATGGAGTGCCCAAGCAGGTGAGCGCGGGGGATATCGAGGCTGTCGAGCAGGCGGATGACATCCTCGGCCATATCCGCATACCCCATGCCCTCGACATGGGGAGAACTGCCATGATTGCGAAGGTCCACGGCGATCACGCGATACCGCTGCTGCCATGACTTGACGTGGGAGCGCCAGTTATCGGCACTACCGAAAAGCCCGTGAATGACGACCAGTGGCACGCCATCGCCTCCGGTATCGACATGGTGCAATTCAATGCTCATGGCACTCCTCATTACACTCTCCAGTGCGGATGAATTCAGTAGCGCGCCTTGGCCAGCTCAGGCGACACGTCCTCGCTGCCGGTGACGGCCACCAGCCGGCGGCTAAGCCACATCAGCAGCACACCATATAGCGGCAGGAAGAACAGCAGACTGATCCCCAGCTTGATCACGTAGTCGACCCAGGCGATCTCCAGCCAGTTGGCCGCCATGAAAGGGTCAGGGCTCTGATAAAAGGCAATCGAGAAGAACGCGAACGTGTCGGCAAGGTTGCCAAGCACCGTGGACAACGCCGGTGCAACCCACCAGGCACGCAGTCGGCGAAGACGGTCGAAGACACTGACATCGAGCAACTGGCCGATCGCATAGGCCATGAAGCTCGCCAGGGCGATGCGAGCCACGAACAGGTTCCACTCGCCAAGGGCATCCAGGCCTGCGAAGGCGCCACGAGGGAAGATCACCGACACAACGTAGGAGATGACCAGCGCCGGGAACATGACCCGCATCACGATGGCTCTCGCCGGCTCCTTGCCGAACAGCCTGACAGTCAGGTCGGTGGCAAGAAAGATGAAAGGAAAGCTGAACGCCCCCCAGGTGGTATGAAACCCGAACAGAGTGAAGGGCAACTGGACCAGGTAGTTGCTGGCGGCGATTACCAGGATATGGAACGCCACCAGCAGAGCCAGGCAGCGACGACGCTGAATGTCGGAAAGCACAAACATCGATACACCTTTTTTTCGTGGAGGGGTGAGGGAACCCTCATTGACTTATGCCACCCCGGGCGGGGTGAATTGGCCGAACAGTATACGGATTTGACGCTGTACTGACCATGCGCCAACACAGGATGGCGTCACGACAAGGGAGTGCCGCGACCAGGAAAGACCCGGCACCACCCTTTACCTCACACCTGTCGAGACGCGTGCGCGGCCCCCACCTCTCGGTGCACCATCACCTCATGAACGTCCTGGAGGCTTGCCGGGTCGTCGATGGTGGAAGGAATGCCGTATTCCTTGCCATCGGCAATCGTGCGTAACAGCTTGCGCAGAATCTTGCCGGAGCGTGTCTTGGGTAGCTTGTCTACCACCAACACCTGCTTGAAGCAGGCCACCGGGCCGATACGCTCGCGCACCAGAGCGATCAACTCCTCCTCCAGCGCGAGTTCGTCACCGTCGAAGCCATCCTTGGGGATCACCAGCCCAACAGGCAGTTGTCCCTTGAGCGCGTCGTGGATGCCAATCACCGCGCACTCGGCTACCGCCGGATGCGACCCCACCACTTCTTCCATCTCGCCGGTCGAGAGCCTGTGACCGGCGATGTTGATGACATCATCGGTACGCCCCATGATGAAAAGGTAGCCATCCTCGTCGAAATAGCCGCCATCTCCCGTGAGGTAGTAACCAGGGTAGGCTGCCATATAGGCACTGTTGAAGCGCTGCGGATCTCCCCACACCCCGACCAGGCAGCCAGGTGGCATCGGCTGCGCAATCACCACGCTGCCCTGCTGCAAGGGACCAGCCTGCTGACCCTCACGATTCAGAATTTGCACATCGAAGCCTGGCACCGGGACCGTGGCGCTGCCAGCCTTGGTGGGCATTAGCTCGAGCCCCTGCAGGTTGGCGGCAATCGGCCAACCGGTCTCGGTCTGCCACCAGTGGTCAATTACCGGTACCGCGAGCATGTCGTCAAGCCAGTGGAACGTCGGTGGGTCGAGCCGTTCACCCGCCAAGAATAGTGCCTTCAAGCATGAAATATCGTACTGGGCGAGCAGCTTGCCTGCCGGGTCCTCCTTCTTGATGGCACGAAATGCCGTGGGGGCGGTAAAGAAGCTCTTGACCTGGTACTCACTTATCAGCCGCCAGAAGGCCCCGGCATCCGGTGTCCTTACTGGTTTGCCTTCATAGACGACACTCGTGCACCCGCGCAGCAACGGTGCATAGACGATATAGGAGTGCCCCACTACCCAGCCTACATCAGACGCCGAGAAGAACACCTCGCCCGGCGCCATGTCGTAGATGGTTTCCATGGAGTAGTGCAGTGCTACGGCATAACCGCCGGTATCACGCACCACGCCCTTGGGCTTACCAGTGGTTCCCGAGGTGTAGAGCACATAGAGAGGGTCACACCCCTTGACCGGCACGCAGTCTGCTGGCGCTGCCTGCTCGACCAGTGCGGCCCAGTCATGGTCGATGGGGCCAAGCTCCGCTGGCTGCTGCTGACGCTGCAAGATCACGCAGGCATCCGGTCGGTGGGTACTCTGTACCATGGCCTGGTCGATGATGGGCTTGTAGGGAATCACTCGGTCGACTTCCACCCCACAGGACGCCGCCACCACGACTTTCGGAGCGGCATCCTCAATGCGCACGGCCAGTTCATGGGGGGCGAAACCACCGAACACCACCGAATGCACCGCCCCCAGTCGCGCACATGCGTACATGGCGATCAGCGCCTCGGGCACCATGGGCATGTAGATCACCACGCGATCGCCCTTCTCGACCCCCAGCCCCTTCAGGGCCCCTGCAAATTGCGCCACCTGATCACGCATCTCAACGAAGGTCAGGGTGCGCTTACCGCCCGTGACCGGTGAGTCCCACAACACAGCTGGCTGGTCGCCGCGGCCCTGTTCGACATGGTGATCCAAAGCGGCATGGCAGATGTTGAGCTCGCCATCGACATACCAGCGTGCATGGCCGGAGTCGTCATACTGGAGAATCGTGTTGGGTGGCGTGAACCAGGGGATGCGCCTGGCCTGCTCGGCCCAGAACGCTTCCGGCTGATCGATGGAACGACGGTATTCGTTGGCGTACGTGCTCATGATCACCTTGTGCGAGTTTAGTGCGGCGGGATTGTTGACACTTTAGAGCAGATTTCGCTTTTCGCACTCATACCATTGGATATTTACGACAAAAGACCAAGTCAATCAGCACCAGTTGTCTACAACTCCAGTTTAAAAAGCTAATGCTTCATGCTGAAGACGACATTTGCTCCCATCCCGCACTCCTTGAGTGGTCTATGCTTGAGCAATAGTTAAAACAGTGAAACCCCTCCTATATGAAACGGGGAGGGTCAGCGATCAGTGATTGGCAGGGGGCAGATAATGAGCGGTTCAACCAGCATCTCGTCTCGGCTCCTCGAAGGTGACGATCTGGTCATCGATGAGGCCACCTCCTTGCTAAAGGCCATGGCCAATGACAACCGGTTGCGAATACTCTGCCTGCTCGACGACAACGAGCTATCGGTGACCGAACTGAACCGGCGGTTGGCACTTAGTCAATCCGCCCTGTCACAACACTTGGCGATACTGCGCCGCGAGAACCTGGTCTCCACGCGACGCGCCTCACAAACCATCTACTACTCCCTGCACGGAAACAGCGCCCGCACCATCATCGAGGCGCTGGGCAACTTGAACGCCTAGCGTTTTTGCCAGCGGCTGTTCTCGAGCACCTCGAGCCCGCGTTCCACCGCGCGCTCGACCCCGGTGGAAACGGCGAGGCCAAGACGCTCGCCAAGCTTGCGACGCGATACCAGTTTCAGGCTGATCACGCGTGCCTGGCTCATGCGTTCGGCCAAATAGGCTTCGCTGGTGCCGAGGGCATCCACCAGTCCCCGCTCCTTTGCCTGGCTGCCAAACCAGGTCTCGCCTGTAGCGATTGCCTCGATGTCCAGGTTTGGCCGACGCTCGGCTACATGCTGCTTGAATAGCTCATGGACGTTGTCCAGGTCCTCGAGAAACTTCTCGCGACCTTCCTCGGTATTCTCGCCGAATACTGTCAGCGTGCGTTTGTAGCGTCCTGCCGTCAGCACCTCGACATCGATGTCATGGCGCTTGAGAAGACGATGAACATTGGGTAGCTGCGCCACCACGCCGATCGATCCAAGCACCGCCAACGGCGCGGCACGCAACTGGTCGGCACCACAAGCCATCAGGTAACCGCCACTGGCGGCGACCTTGTCGACGCATACGGTGGTGGTCAGGCTCGCTTCGCGCAGACGATCCAGTTCCGCGGCGGCAAGCCCATAGGCGTGCACCAACCCCCCCGCCGACTCCAGGCGAATCACCACCTCGTCGCCTTCGGCGGCGGCATCGAGAACCACCGAGACCTCCTCGGCCAGCCGCTCGGTGCCACTGGCCCGAATATCACCGTGAAAGTCGAGTACCCAGACGGTCTGCCGGGAAGCCTCGCCATGCTGGTGCCCGCGCTTGCGCTCGGCCTTGTCCTCCTTGCGAAAGCGTTTTATCCACCGCTTGCGATCTCCCGGCGAGCTGGTGGCAAGCTCCATCTGCCGACGCCGTTGCCTGCGGACATCATTGAGCTCCTCGAGACGCAGGCGCGGACGCTCCGACTCATTCCCCCGCACCCTTGCCACCACGGCAACGACCAACACCACGATCACCGCAAGGCTCAACAGTTGCGCCACGAACATGGCGAAATCCATCAACCAATCATTCATCCCGCTCTCCATGAATCAGATCAACACGAATCAGATCAACACGAATCAGATCATCAGACCCGATGATGACCATAAGGCCTTGATGTGAACAATCGTTTTAAATAATCTCATGCCAACCGCTATCCAGATCCGTCCTACTCGTTTAGCGTGCCGCGATACTCGCACACCTGGACCTTTCCCCCCATTGCCCACCACGCAGGAGCCAACATGAGTCTTTCCACCTTGGACAAGCTGCATTCACATTTCGACCCCCAGGCCGCACAGGGCATGGACGAGGTTTTCCAGTTTCACTTCAGTGATGCCGGCAGTCACTATCTGGTGGTCAAGGATGGCACGCTGGACGTGAAGGAGGGTGAACATGACGCCCCGTCGGTCAGCCTGAGCATGTCCACTGACACGCTGAAAGGCGTGATGAATGGTGAGATCAACGGCATGACCGCCTTCATGACCGGCAAGTTGAAAGCCAGCGGCAACGTGATGCTGGCGACCAAGCTTTCAAGCCTATTCCCCCACGGCTAAGGATGCCGGTTATCGCCTGGCCCCGACATCGGCCAGGTGCGTCTCGATCAAGGCGCGCGAAATCGAATACAACGGCGGCAGCTGTGGCAAGCGGTGGGGGGAGTACCAGGCGGCATCGGCGATCTCGACCCCATCGATACGTATGCGTCGGCTGGCCGCCTCGGCAAAGTAGCCAAGCATCAGTGAATGGGGAAATGGCCAGGCCTGACTGCGGTAATAACGCAACCGCCCCACCGTAAGCCCAACCTCCTCGAAGATTTCTCTACGCACGGCCTCCTCGGCCGATTCACCGGGCTCGATGAATCCCGCCAGCGTCGAGTAACGGCCGGGGGGGAAACGCGGACTGCGTGCCAGCAGCAGGGATTCGCCATGGGTCACCAGGGTGATGATACACGGCGAAATACGCGGGTAGTTGCGGTGCCCGCAGGCGTGGCAATGCATGGCGAATTCGGCGTCGAGACGCGATGACTGCGCACCACAGCGACCACAGAAGCGATGGTCACGCAACCAGGCGCCGACCTGCAGGGCCGTCGACAGCAGCGGAAAGGCGGACTCGGGCAGCCGCGCGAGCCAGGCCCTGCCATCAAGCCATTCATTACCCGCGTGCTGCTCGAGCGCCAGGGCAACTGGCACGTCATGCCAAAAGCACAGTGGCTGTAGATCCGCCGTCCATGGAGCTTCGCGCTGAAGCATGCCACCATCGGGCGCTGGGGCGATACGCCCCTCAGCGAGACGAATGATGTGCCCGGACGTAGCCTTCAGCGGCAACTCACGGCTCAACATCAGTGTGGCTCCACGCTGTTGTCGAAGTGGTCCCACTGGCACTCGCCTGCCGCCTCGCGAATCCGTGCCAGTTTCGCTTGATGAGCCGCGAGCTCTTGCTCGGTCGGTCGCACCACCCCAAGACGGCCGGGCGCAAGCTCGACACGGCGAATCGCCAGCCCCTTGCCATCCTGGGCCTGGCTGTCCCCGCCAGCCGAGGCGTCCAATGTCAGCGCGGTCTGCCCACCGGTCATCGCCAGATACACGTCGCCCAGTATCTCGGCGTCCAGTAACGCGCCATGCAGCACACGGTGGCCGTTGTCGATTTCGTAGCGCTTGCAAAGGGCATCGAGGTTGTTGCGCTGACCGGGGTGCTTGTCCCTGGCCATCTGCAGGGTATCGAGAATCCGGCAATGCTCGGCGACCGGCCCAAGGGCTGGCTTATCACGCTGGCGGTTCAGCCTGGCCAGTTCATGATCGATGAAGCCGACATCGAACGGCGCGTTGTGGATGACGAGCTCCGCCCCTTCGATGAACGCCCAGAAGTCATCGGCAATCTCGGCGAAGACCGGCTCCGCGGCGACACGCTCGTTGGTGATGCCATGCACTGCCATGGCCTCGGCTTCGATATCCCGCTCGGGGTTGATGTACTGATGATAACTGTTGCCGGTGAGGCGACGGTTGATCATCTCGACCGCCCCGATCTCGATCAGCCGGTGACCGTCACGCGGGTCGATACCCGTGGTTTCAGTGTCGAGGATGATCTGGCGCATGGCATGATATCTCTTGATTCTGATGGTTGATGACGATGTGCCAACAGGAGTGGCGCCGCGGTTCAGACACAGGAGCGTCGGGCGTCGATGGCCTGGTTGGCCAATTCATCCGCGCGCTCGTTACCGGGATGGCCGCTGTGGCCCTTCACCCAGTGCCACTCGATCTGGTGGCGGTGGGTTTCCTCGAGCAACTCTCGCCACAACTCGGCATTTTTGACAGGCTGCTTGGCGGCCGTCTTCCAGCCCCGCTTGATCCACCCATGGATCCACTCGGTGATGCCGCGGCGCAGGTACTCCGAGTCGGTCCATAGCTCAATCCGACAAGGCTTTTTCAGCTCACGAAGCGCCATGATGGCGGCCATCAACTCCATCCGGTTATTGGTGGTGGTGTCTTCGAAGCCGTTCAAGGCCTTTTCGTGTCTACCACTGGAGAGCAGCGCTCCCCAGCCTCCGGGGCCGGGATTGCCTCGGCATGCTCCGTCGGTGTAGATGATCACGCTTGGCAGGTCAGTGGCGGCTTGCGATTCAGTCAACCTCGAGCATCCTTTCCGGTTCTGGCGACTGCCTAAGGCGTGTGGCACCCAGTGCGGCACCCCCGAATGGCCGGGTAAAGGCAAGCCGCGGGGGTTGGGTCTGGGCCAGCTGCGGCTTGCGGCGCGCCTGGATCATGTAACTGTCACCCAGAGGCAAGTTATAACGCCTTCCCAGGGTTTCTAGCAGGGTATTGCGCGGCACACTGCCGGGCAGATGAAAGCTGCAGTAGTCTACCCGCTCGATCTCGAAGTCGACAAATGCCAACCAGTCCTTGAGGCGCCCCGGCGTACGCCAGTGGCCACGCCAGGGAACACGGCGCCGGCGACCGGGCCAGGCACGGGCCAGGCCGCCCGCCCCAATCGGCATCCAGCCGAATATGATCAGTCGACCATCGTGGGCGGTGACGCGAGCGGACTCCTGGAGCATGTGATGCGGGTCCGGCACGACTTCCAGCAGATGATGGATCACCACCAGGCTGAGGCAGTCGTCGGGTAGCGGCAAGGCGTCCGGGGGGGAAACCAGGGTGGCGGATTGCTCGGCGAGTTCTCGAGTCGGCGCCCAACGCATGGGATGACGTACCGGGCACATGTCGGCAAGGCATGCGCCCATGCCAAGCTCCAGGCTGTGTGCGCCAAACACCCGCTCGCAAACTGGACCCAGGCACGCGCGCTCCGCCTGGCGCACGGCCTGTCCGGTGGGCGTTGCCCAGTAACGCCGTCCATCCCGCACCAGCCTTGCCAGGGCGTTCGCTTCCGGCGAATTTGACATGATGCGTGTATTCCTCCAAGGTAGGCGGATTTTGTGAACCGTTCATGCCCAATCAGGACGCTATGCCCATGCTGAGCGTGACACCGATTCCCGCATTTGGCGATAACTATATATGGCTGTTGCGCCAGGATTCGAGTCCCGACGTCTGTGTGGTCGACCCTGGCGATGCTGCACCGGTGATTGATCTGCTCGAGCGAGAGAAGCTCACCCTGGGCACGATTTTGATCACTCATCACCACCATGACCATACTGGCGGTCTTGCAACGCTGATAGAGCGCTATTCACCACGCGTTATCGGACCGTGCAACCCTGACATCGCAGGCATCCAGGAGCGAGTCGCCGATGGCGACGAAGTTCGCGTGATGGGACGTCAGTTCGAGGTGCATGAGGTGCCTGGGCACACGCTGGACCACATCGCCTTCTTCACGGCCGGCATCCCGCCGCTGCTTTTCTGTGGTGACACCATATTCAGTGCGGGCTGTGGCCGGCTGTTCGAGGGCAGCCCGGAGCAGATGCATGGTTCACTGGAACGCCTGGCGACACTACCAGATGACACCCTGGTGTTCGCCGCTCATGAATACACGCTAGCCAACCTGCGCTTCGCGTTGGCTGCGGACCCCCACAATCCGGATGTGACCCAAGCCATGGAAGAGTGCCAGCGTGCCCGGGAGCTCGATCGCCCTACGCTGCCAAGCTCCCTAGGTCGAGAGAAGCGCATCAACCCTTTCCTGCGCTGCAACGATACAGGTGTCAGGCGTGCCGCCTCTGAACATGGCGACACCGCAAGCGATGCGTCGACCTTCGCTACGCTACGCGCATGGAAGGATAATTTTTGATCGAATTCTCAACGGACGCAACAGCGCGGGCCCGGTTCATGCCGGGCCCGCTCGCGACCAGGAGGCAACATACCGGATGACCTACTACACGACTCGCCGACGACTACTGGGATTTGCCAGCGCAGCCGCACTGATAGGCTCGCTGGGTGTGCTTGGCACCGCTACCCATGCAGCGGGACTTGCCACCGACAGCACGCGGACCTATGGCTCAACGAGCAACACGCTCCCCCCCGCCGCCACCCCTGAACCTGGCTTCAGCCAGCACTTCTGGGATGCTTTGGCACTGGAGCCGCGTGATGCCTGGAGCCGCCTGCGGGCCAGTTTCCAGTGGCAGGACCAAGAGCATAACGAGCGTGTTCAACACTGGATAGATCATTACCGCGAAAGCCCACAAAACATCGTCGAGATCACCGAGCGCGCTCGCCCATGGCTTGCCTGGATCACCGAGAAGATCGAAGCGCGAGACCTGCCGGGCGAGATCGCACTGATTCCATTCATCGAAAGCTCGTTTGACCCCACGGCACGCAGCCATCGCGGTGCGGCCGGCCTGTGGCAGTTCATGCCGGGCACTGGCGATGCACTAGGGCTGCATCGACACCAGGGATTCGATGGTCGACTCGATGTCGTCGCCTCTACCCGTGCCGCGCTGGATTACATCGAACTCCAGGCCGACCAATGGTACGAAGGCGATATCCAACTCTCGCTTGCCGCCTACAATGCCGGTGCCGGCACCGTCAACCGAGCACGCAACGCAGCGATTTCCCGTGGTGAGTCCGGTGATTACTGGAGCTTGAACCTGCCCAGTGAAACCATGAACTATCTGCCCAAGCTGAAGGCAATCGCCGCCATCATCGATAGCCCTGACGAATACCAGGTCGCCCTGCCCGACATCGAGGACGCTCCGGCCTTCGCCAAGATCCCTGTGGAACGTCCGGTATCGCTGTCAGATGTGGCAAGGCTCTCCGGCACGAGCCCGACCGTACTTGCCGAGCTCAACCCGGCCCTGACCAGTGGCACTGCCTATCCCAGTCGGACGACCGTACTGCTGGTACCTGCAGAGCATGAGGAAAGGCTGATGGCCAGACTCTCGAATGCCACCGAGCGCCCTTCGCGCACCGCCGCCAACAACACGGCCAACGACAGCTACGTGGTTCGCCGCGGCGATAGCTTATCGGGGATTGCCTCCCGCCAGGGAGTCAGCGTGGCCGAGATTCGTGAGGCCAACGGCCTGTCAGGCACTGTCATCCATGCTGGACAGGAACTCACCCTGCCACAGCGCAGCCTGGCGGCACGTTGATTACGCCCCTGGGTGAGCCGCTGATCACGGCGACTCACCCGGCAACCTCCCTCGATACATCGATGGAGGTTGCCAATCCCTTGACGTCCTGACACCTTATTGGCGGTATTCCCGGCAGCACCGGTATTGCAACCGATCAAGGATGTCATCGATGTCGCACCCTTCTCACCGTTCACGTCCTGGCATGTTGCTTGCGATAGCCTGCCTTGCAATGTGGTCGTGCGCCCCACTTTGGGCACAACAGCCGGCCGAGGATGCTCCATCCGTCGACGGAGCCAGGACCGATGCGAACGACGTGCACGCGGACATCCCCACGGTGCACGGGCTGGCACTCTACGACGAACCGGCGCTCCCCGAGGACTTTTCGCACTTCCCCTACGTCAATCCCGATGCCCCCAAGGGTGGCAGCCTGACCCAGGCGGCGGTGGGTTCAAGCTTCGATTCCACCAATCCCTTCATCATTCGTGGCACGCCAGCCGCGGGTATCTCGCAGATCTACGATACCCTGCTCGAGTCCAATCTCGACGAGCCCTTCTCGCTGTATGGGCTGCTGGCGGAGGGTATACGCCTCGACCCTGACCGCTTCTGGATCGAGTTCGACCTGCGGCCACAGGCACATTTTCAGGATGGGGAGCCGCTGACCGCCGAGGACGTGGTGTTCAGCTTCGAGCTGCTGATGGATCAGGGCAACCCCTTCTACGGCGCCTACTATGCCGATGTATCGAGCGTCGAGGCCCTCGACGATGACACCGTTCGCTTCGAGTTCAGCAACAATCACTCGCGCGAGCTGCCACTGATCGTCGGTCAACTTCCGGTACTACCGAAGCACTATTGGGAAGAACGCGATTTCAGCGCACCGACGCTAGACGCCCATCCTGGCTCCGGGCCCTATCGGATCGCCGAAGTGGACCCTGGGCGCCGCATCGTCTACGAGCGGGACCCCGACTACTGGGGCGCCGAGTTACCGGTCAAGCGTGGTCGTTACAATATCGACCGGCTGATCTTCGACTACTACCGCGACAGAGACATCGCCTGGGAGGCCTTCAAGGCCGGTGTCATCGATTACCGCATCGACGCGCGCGCGGCCACCTGGGCCATCGGCTACGACTTCCCCGCCTACCATGATGGCCTGATCGAGCGCCTCAGCGTGCCGGATGGCCAGCCCGCTCGCATGCAGGCCTTCGTCTACAACCTGCGGCGCGATATCTTCAAGGATCGTCGGGTTCGCGAGGCGCTGTCGCTGGCGTTCGATTTTCCATGGCTCAATGCCAACCTGTTCTATGATACCTACCGGCGAACCGAAAGCTTTTTCCAGAATTCCGACATGGCAGCCACCGGCACGCCTGAAGGTGACGAGCTTGACGTGCTCGAACCCTTTCGCGATGAACTCCCTGCCGACGTATTCGATGAGCCGGTGCCCATCGACCACCCCACCGAGCTACGCGAGCGCTTTCGCCTGGCCCTCGACCTGCTCACGCAGGCGGGTTACCGGGTCGAGGATGGCCAGTTGGTGAATGGCGACAGCGGTGAGCCGCTCGAGATCGAGGTGCTGCTCTATGACACCGGCATGGAACGGGTGGTCCAGCCGATGCTGCGTAACATGGCGCGACTCGGCATCAAGGGCACCATCCGCATCGTCGATATCAACCAGTACCTCAACCGCCTGCGCAGCTTCGACTTCGATATTGTCATCGGCCAGTTCCCCCAGTCGAACAATCCCGGCAACGAACAGCGCGAGTTCTGGACCAGTGAATACGCCGAACGACCCCAGAGCCGCAACCTCATGGGGCTTGCCGACCCCGTGGTCGATGCACTGGTGGAGCGCCTGATCCGTGCCGACAGTCGGGACGAGCTGAACACGCTGACCCATGCGCTTGATCGCGTGTTGCTTCACAAGTTCATCGTCATTCCCCAGTACCATTCGGGCGAGACACGCATCGCGGTATGGGACAAGTTCGGCTGGCCCGAGCCCTCGCCGGAATACGGCATGGACCTGGATGCCTGGTGGGTCGATGCCGACCGGGAAGCCGCGATCAACCAGCGCCTGCGTCGCCGCTGACGCCAACACCACGAAAAGGACGACGCCCCGTGAGCCGTTATATCCTGCGCCGCCTGTTGCTGATGATTCCGACCCTGCTTGGCATCATGCTGCTCAATTTCATCATCGTGCAGGCAGCCCCGGGTGGGCCCATCGACCAGATGTTGGCCCGCTTCCAGGGCATCGACAGCATGTCCAGCACTCGCCTGGATACCGGTGGAGGCGAAGTGGTAGTCCAAGACGAATCGCGTGGCTCACGCGGCGTCGACCCACGTTACATCGAACAGCTGGAGGCACAGTTCGGTTTCGACCAACCCGCCCACTTGCGATTCGTGGGCATGCTGGCCGACTACGCCACCTTCGATTTCGGCACCAGCTTCTTCCGTGATCGTCCCGTCATCGACCTGATGATCGAAAGGCTGCCCGTATCGGTGTCGCTGGGGCTATGGACCACCCTGCTGGTCTATCTGATCTCGATTCCATTGGGCATCCGCAAGGCACTGCGGCATGGCTCGCGCTTCGATGTATGGACCTCGGGGCTAGTGATCGTCGGCTATGCGATACCCGGCTTTCTGTTTGCCATCCTGCTGATCGTGCTGTTCGCCGGAGGCAGCTACTGGGATCTGTTCCCGTTGCGTGGATTGACCTCGCCCGACTTCGAGGACCTTTCCACCTGGGGCAAGATCAAGGACTACGCCTGGCACATCACCCTGCCCGTGGTGGCCATGACCATCGGAAGCTTTGCCACGCTTACCATGCTCACCAAGAACAGCTTTCTCGACGAGATCCACAAGCAGTACGTACTCACGGCGAGAGCCAAGGGGGCCAGTGACCAACGCGCGCTTTACGGTCATGTGTTCCGCAATGCCATGTTGATCATCATCGCCGGCCTGCCAGGCGCGCTGGTAACGATCTTCTTCACCGGATCACTGTTGATCGAGGTCATTTTCTCGCTGGAAGGGCTTGGCCTGCTGGGCTTCGAGGCCGTGATGCAGCGTGACTACCCGGTGATCTTCGGCACTCTGTTTCTGTATACGCTGATCGGCTTGATCCTCAAGCTGGTTTCCGATCTGACCTATGTGTGGGTCGACCCGCGCATCGATTTCGAGTCACGGGAGTCCTGAGAGCATGGCGCACAACGCTCAATCGTCATCCCGGCTGTCACCCATCGCACAGCGCCGCCTGGCGGTGTTTCGTGGCAATCGTCGGGCATGGATATCGCTGTGGATCTTCCTGTTTCTGTTTGCACTCAGCCTGATCGCCGAGCTGATCGCCAACGACAAGCCGCTGGTGATGCGTTACGACGGGCAGTGGTACGCCCCGTTGCTGGTGGATTATCCGGAAACCGAGTTCGGCGGCTTTCTCCCCACCACCGCCGATTATCACGATCCCTTCGTCAAGGAACAGATCGACGCACACGGCTGGGCGCTGTGGCCACTGATTCCTTTCTCCTACCAGACCCTCGACATGCAGATGATGCAACCCTCACCCGCGCCACCCGATGGCCGCCACTGGCTTGGTACCGATGACCAGGGCCGGGACGTGCTGGCAAGGGTGATCTACGGCTTTCGCCTGTCAGTGGCCTTTGCGCTGGTACTCACCGCAGGCTCCCTGGCGATGGGCGTATTGATTGGCGGCATTCAGGGTTACTTCGGCGGCAAGACCGACCTGATCGGGCAGCGTCTGACGGAAATATGGTCTGGCCTGCCCGTGCTGTTCCTGCTGATCATCCTGGCGAGTTTCGTGCAGCCCGGCTTCTGGTGGCTGCTCGGTATCATGCTGGTATTCAGCTGGCTCGGCCTCGTCGATGTGGTGCGCGCCGAGTTCCTGCGTGCCCGCAACCTCGAGTACGTTCGCGCCGCAAAGGCCATGGGGCTTACCCCAAGGCTGATCATGTGGCGCCATGTACTGCCCAATGCCATGGTCGCCACCCTGACCTTCGTGCCCTTCCTGTTCACCGGCGCGATCACCACGCTCACGGCGCTGGATTTCCTCGGATTCGGCCTGCCACCCGGCTCACCGTCCCTGGGTGAACTGGTGGCACAGGGCAAGAACAACCTGCATGCGCCGTGGCTTGGCATCACTGCCTTTATCAGCCTGTCGCTGATGCTGTCGCTGCTGGTGTTCATCGGCGAGGGGCTGCGTGACGCCTTCGACCCGCGCCATATCCAGCAGACCGCCACACCGCTGCCGAGGAACAACGCCAATGCCTGACGCCAACACTTCCCCCCTGCTGCGTCTCGATGCGCTGACCATCGCCTTCAGTGGCACCACCGTGGTGGATGGGCTTTCCCTGTCGGTACACCGCGGCGAAACCCTGGCGCTCGTCGGTGAATCGGGCTCCGGCAAGTCGGTGACAGCGCTCGGCGCCATGAACCTGCTGCCCGATAACGCCCGGGTGGAAGGCGGCCGCACGCTTGGCGAGAGCGACCTTGCGCACTTGAAACCTCGCGATTGGCAGGGGCTGCGTGGCGGTCGGGTGGGCTTCATCTTCCAGGAGCCGATGACCTCGCTCAACCCGTTGCATACCGTCGCGCGCCAGATTGGCGAGACGCTCAGGCTGCATCAGGGTCTGTCCGGTCGCGCGGCCCGTGAGCGCGTGCGGGAATTGCTGGTGCAGGTCAAGCTGCCACGCCCGGACGAGCTACTCGATGCCTGGCCCCACCAACTCTCCGGCGGCCAGCGACAACGCGTGATGATCGCCATGGCGATCGCCAACGAACCCGAGCTGCTGATTGCCGACGAGCCCACCACCGCGCTGGATGTCACCGTGCAACGCGAGATTCTCGCCCTGCTTGCCGAACTGCGTGACCGCCATGGCATGGGCATGCTGTTCATCACCCATGATCTCAACCTGGTACGTCGCCACGCCGACCGAGTGTGCGTACTCTACCAAGGTCGCGAGCAGGAAACCGGTAGCGTAAAGGCGGTGTTCGGCTCACCGCAAAGCCCCTATACCCGCACCCTGCTCGATGCCGAACCGGAAGGCCGTCCGCAGCCGATACAACGCGTCAAACCGCTGTTGAGTGCCCAGCAGTTCAGCGTCAGCTTCCAGCGACCCAAACGGCTGTTCGCCAAGCGTCCGCCCGCCTTCGAGGCACTCAAGCCGCTGGATCTCTACCTCGCTCCGGGAGAAACGCTGGGAATCGTCGGTGAATCCGGTTCCGGCAAGACGACCCTGGCTCTTGCCCTGTTGCGCCTGGTGGAAAGCAAGGGCGAGGTCATCTTTGGCGGAGAACGGCTCGATACCTTGAGCGGCGCTGCCCTGCGACGAAAGCGTCGGCGTATTCAAGTGGTCTTCCAGGATCCCTATGGGTCGCTGTCCCCGCGCCTGCCGGTTGTCGAGATCGTAAGCGAGGGACTGCGCTTCCACTACCCGGAACTCGACGAAAACGAGGTACGCAGCCGAGTCAAGGCGACCCTGCGCGAGGTTGGCTTACCCGAAGATTGCGCCTCCCGCTATCCCCACGAATTTTCAGGAGGACAGCGCCAGCGCGTCGCCGTGGCCCGTGCGATCATTCTCGAGCCGGAGCTTCTGATACTGGACGAACCAACATCGGCGCTGGATCGAACCGTCCAGAAGCAACTCGTCGACCTCTTGCGCAATCTGCAGGCCAGGCGTGGCTTGAGTTACCTGTTCATCAGCCACGACCTGGCTGTGGTACGTGCCATTGCTCACCGAATAATGGTGCTCAAGGAAGGGGAGCTTATCGAGCAGGGTGAGTGTTTGAAGGTGCTGAGCGAGCCGGCGACCGAGTACACGCGCGCGCTGGTAACAGCAGCAGGTCTGTCTCCCTACGCCGCTTGAAGACATTTTTTTTGTTATTCCACCAGCTCCATCAGGATGTCGGCAACGAAGCTTCACAACAAGATAACGGTATAAATCTCTATGCGGTCAACATCTTCACAACGCTATAACGCCAACGTCTTGCCCGCCTGGCACAGCAGAATTCCCGGTGGTGCGTTGACAGGCATGACACATCCCTCAATTATCATGACCAAGGGAAAGAGGGCCGATGGGATGCCATGACCATACTCGCCAGGCGGTTGATCCAGTTCTTGTCGCTGGCGCTGCTGCTCGTGACATCCTTGCCGATGGCGCCTTTGCAGGCAGCCGATGGTAGTGCTGTGGGCACAGGCAATTGGTCGGATCAGGCAGAAACGTCCTCTCTTGACCTGGCTTCCGGCTGGGAGTATCGCTGGGGGGATTCCCCATTCAACGAATCGGGCATACCTGCCTGGACGCTGGATACCGACCCCGCCAACTGGCAAGCAATAGGCTTTCCTTCCAATCCACCCAGACGCGACGGGCGCCGCCACGCCTGGTTTCGAATCACCCTTCCCGAGGGCGAGTGGCGCGACCCGGTGCTCTATATCTACAGCATCGATCTCATCGCCCAGGTCTACCTGGGTCCGCGGCTGATCTACCAGTACGGGGATTTCGATGAACGCGGCGAAGGCCGCTTCGCCGGCTGGCCATGGCACCTGATCCAGTTGCCCGAGGATTTTGCCGGGCAGACGCTCTACTTTCGCGTCTACTCCAACTACATCGATATTGGCTTGTGGGGTGAGGTCAAGTTGATGGACAGGCTCGCCTTGCTCGAGCATGTGCTGGATAGCTCGGCCAAGGCGCTAGCCACTGGGCTTTTCTCGATCCTGCTGGCGGTGTTGGCGGGCATCTTTGCCCTGGTCGGTACACAGCGACGCAGCTTCGCTGCCATTGCACTTTTTTCGCTTGCCGCCGGCACCATGCTGATCGCCGAGACACAGGCAAGCCAGTTGCTCGCCAACCGGCCGCTGCTATGGGATACCCTGGCGGCCAGCGGTTACTTTACCCTCCCAATCGCCATGGGGTTGCTGCTGGAGCACTGGTTGACCCACCACGGCCGCCTGCTCAGGAGCCTTTGGCAATTGCACCTGGCCTACCTTGTCGGGGCCATCGGCGCCACCTGGCTTGGCTGGATCGATCTCGCCATCACCTTCCCGATCTTCGATGCCCTGTTGCTGGTGACTCTGCCGGTGATGCTGGTGGTGGCGGTCCGCTTCGTCGCCCTGTTGTCCATCGAACAGCGGCTGATCATCGTAAGCTACGCGGTTTTCGCCACCTTGCTATTGATCGATATGGCCGTGGCACATGGCGTGCTGCCCTGGCAGCGGGTGCCGGTCAGTTTTGGTGCCCTGGGATTTTCACTGGCCATCGTCACTATCTCCTTGTGGCATTACCACCAGACACAGCGTGAACTTCACCAGCTCAACCAGTCACTTGAGCGCCAGGTTACCGAGCGCACTTCCGATCTTCGCCAACTGGTGGAAAAGCTGGAATTCTTTTCCTACGAGGACACACTCACCGGGCTCAAGAACCGCCGGCATTTCGATGAAATGCTGCAACACGAAGCGGCGGTGGCCCGACGCCAGGGCACGCCCCTGGCGCTTGCCATGATCGATATCGACCACTTCAAGCGTTTCAACGACCGCTTCGGCCACGAAGCGGGTGATTCAGTACTTGCCGGGATCGGCGAGCTTCTGCGACGCCACTTCCGTGACTCCGATGTGGTATGCCGGATGGGAGGCGAGGAGTTCGTGGCAATTCTACCTGGGGCGACACCAGAGCAGGCCGAACAGCGCACCGCTGCATTGATCGACGAGGTTCGCGGACTGCGCTTCAGGCATCGCGGCGAGTTGCTTGATTCCATCACCCTGTCCTGCGGGATCGCAGCCTACCCCGAGCACGCCGAGGACCCACTGGCACTGATCGGCTTGGCTGACAAGGCGCTTTACCACGCCAAGCATCAAGGCCGCGACCGCAGCGAGACCTACCCCGTCGAATGACCACCAGTGCGGCGCCAGCGGCGCGAATGATCTCGCTCACCAGAAGACGTCAGCCTCAATCGAAGGCGGCCACTTCATCCGCGCTCAATTCACGCCACTCCCCCTCGGCCAGGGCACCCAACCGCAGTGGCCCAATGGCTTCACGGTGAAGCCCGGTGACATGGTTGCCGATCGCCGCAAACATCCGTTTCACCTGGTGATACTTGCCTTCCCATAGCACCAGTTCGGCAACGCGAGGAGACCGCATGGCAAGCTCTGCAGGCCGGGTCGGTGTCTCTTCACCATCCAGCAGGACACCTTCGGCGAAGGCCGAAATGGCACGATCCAGCGACTCACCCTGAAGGGCTTCGGCGAGCGTGACGCGATAGACCTTGGCGCAGCGATGCTTGGGTGAGGTGACGCGATGCGACCACTGGCCGTCGTCGCTCAACAGCACCATGCCCGTGGTGTCGACATCCAGTCGCCCGACTGTCTGCAAGCGTTCCACATGCGGCAGGTCGATCAGATCCATGGCTCGCGGGTAAAGGCTGCGCCGCGCCGTGCACTCGACGCCGGCGGGCTTGTTGAGCATGACATAGCGAAACCCGACCAGTGCCAGCGGCACATCGTTCCAGGTCACCCGGTGACGATCATCGACCTGGGTCGCCGGGTTCTTGACCACCTCGCCATCCACGCGTACCTCGCCTCGATGCATCGCCTTCTTGGCCAGGCTGCGTGTCAGTTCGGTGGTTTCTCCGAGAAATCGATCCAGCCGCATCAGGGCCCCACCCCGTCGGAAAGGCTGAAGTGGTCACTGTCACGCCAGGCAGGAAACTTCTCACGGAAGGCCTGAAGCTCGTCAAGCGACAGCTTGCCCGTGGCGACGAAGGGCGTATCACGCGGCTCGTCGATGAGCGGCTCACCCTTGAAATCGACCAGCATCGAGTCGCCGGCATAGGCCATGCCGTTGGCATCTTCACCGACACGATTGACGCCGATCACCGGGCACAGGTTCTCGATGGCACGCGCCTGGAGCAGGGTCCGCCAAGGGTGGCGCCGCGGCGCGGGCCAGTTGGCCACGCACAGCAAGGCATCGTATTCGAAGTGCTCTCCCTGGGCCGGTTGTTGTCGCAGCCAGACCGGAAAACGCAGGTCGTAGCAGACGCTCAGCAACAAGCGAAACCCCTTGAGCTCGACAATCACCCGCTCATGTCCCATGGCGTAGCGCTCATGCTCGCCGGCCATGCGGAACAGGTGACGCTTGTCGTAATAGGCAAGGCTACCGTCCGGGCGCGCCCAGATCAGTCGGTTGAAATACTCGCCGTCTTCCATGATGGCCACGCTACCGGTCACCACGCAGCCACGTTGATACGCCTGGTCGCGCAGCCAGGCAACCGTGGCGCTGGTTGCCATGGGCTCAGCCATCTCTCGCGAATTCATGGTGAATCCGGTCGAAAACATTTCCGGCAGCACGATCAGGTCAGTGGTCGATCCATCAAGCTCGCCAAGGGTATCCTCGAGCATCCGACAATTGGCGTCGGGGTCTTCCCAGCGAAGATCGCACTGCACCAGGGTGATTCTCAGCTCACTCATTTCATTTACTCCGTCCTGCTTGGGCGCATGATTCGGGCGCATGATTCGGGCGCATGATTCGGGCGCATGGATTGCCATGCAGGCTACGCCTCCAGGCGTTCAGCCTAACCCTTTGCCGCGACGCCGTCAGCCGGTAGAGGGTGCGGCAATACGTATAGCCTGCTAAATTGTCGTTTTCATCAAGAGCTGCGCATGAACTCTTCCCCCACCTCCCCCGGTGACAAGGAAACCGGCAAGGGCATTGCCTTCGGCCTTGGCGCCTATATCGCCTGGGGCTGCTTTCCCTTGTTCTTCGCGTTGTTCCAAGGGGTCCCGGCCTTCGAGATCCTAATGCACCGGATCTTGTGGTCGTGCCTGTTCCTGGTGGGCCTGGTGACGTTGCTGCGCCGCTGGACGCCTGTCCGTGAAGCCCTGGGCGCCCCCCGTCGACTCGGGCGCGTATTGGGTTGCGCCGTGTTGATCGCCATCAACTGGGGAATCTATATCTACGCGGTGGAAACCCGTCATGTGCTGCAGGCAAGCCTTGGCTATTTCATGACCCCGCTGGTCAACGTGGCACTGGGCATGCTGGTGTTGCGCGAAACCATGCATCGGATGCAGGGCGCGGCAGTGGCACTGGCGGTACTTGCCATCGCGATACAGTTGGTCATGCTGGGCGAGCTGCCATGGATCAGCCTGGCTCTCGCCTTCTCGTTCGGTACCTATGGGCTTTTGCGCAAGCAGGTGCCGCTGGACGGGCTGTCTGGGCTGTTCGTCGAAACCCTGCTGCTGATGCCCCTGGCCCTGGCCTCCCTGGCCTGGGTCGGCCAGGCGGGGCAATCGCACTTTCTCGAGCTACCACGCAACAGTGTGCTGCTGGTGACCAGCGGCGTGATCACGGCCCTGCCGCTTTTGGCCTTCGCCGGTGCCGCCAGGCGATTGCGTCTGGCCACGCTGGGCTTTCTGATGTACTTGAACCCCAGCATCCAGTTCTTCATTGCCCTGCTGGTGTTCGACGAACCGCTGTCCGGCGCGCAACTCGTCACGTTCCTGTTGATCTGGACGGGCCTGGTACTTTACTCATGGTCGGCCTGGCAGACGCATTCACGCAAGCGAGAAGCCGTCACCAGCGACACCTGAATGCCGGGTGGCGAGGCGCGTGGCAGGCACATGCCCCAGCTATCGCCGCCAACGCCGCATTCCTTTAACATTATGCCATGTCGATCACCCCTCCTTCCTCGTCTTCATCCGCAAGACGCCTGCTGCTGATAGGCGCGGGACATGCTCACCTGCACCTGGTCAGCCAACGCCAGCGATTCGGCGATACGCAAGTATTGCTCGTCGACCCAGGTGGTTTCTGGTATTCGGCGCTTGCCGGAAGTGTCCTGAGCGGGCGTCTATCACCCGACAGGGGGCGCATTGACCCCGTACGGCTAGCCCGTCGGCATGGCGTCGTCCCCATTCGCGGTCGCCTCGCGGGGATCGACCTCGCCGCGCGATGCGCTATTCTGGACGATGGTCGCCGGGTCGGTTTCACGCAACTGTCGCTCAACCTGGGATCGACTACCCAGGTCCCTTCCGCACGCGTTCCCGGCCCAAGCGTCTGGACGGTCAAACCGCTGACCTGCATGGTGGCGCTTCGCCACCGCCTGACTGACGAACTACGCCAGGGAGACCGCCCGCGTCTGGTCGTGGTGGGGGGCGGGCCCAGTGGTATCGAGGTCGCCAATAACCTCTACGCATTGTGCCGGCGGCATGCGGGGTATTGCCGGATCACTCTTGTGACACGCGCAAGCGGGCTGGTTCCCGATGCCCCGCTACCGGCCAGTCGCTGGGTCGAACGTCTGATGGCGAGACGCGGAATCAAGGTGATCACCAACGCCAATGTGACCGGCCTACTGGCAAATGGCGCGATGCTAAGTTGCGATGAGTCTGTCCAGGGCGAGGACAGCCTCTCGCTTGTCGAGGCCGAGCATGTCATCCATGCCAGCGGGCTTGCCCCGCCCAGTGTGATCGAGCGCCTGGGCTTGCCGATATTTCCCGACCGCGGCATCGCCGTGAACGACATGCTGCAGAGTCCCGCGGACCCTGACATCTTCGCCGCTGGCGATTGCGCGGCGATGGTCAACCACCATCTGCCTCGCCTCGGGGTGTATGGGGTGCGCCAGGCGCCGATACTGCTGGAGAATCTTCTGGCCAGGAGCCAAGGGCGAGCGCTACGCCCCTTTGAACCGCAGCCCAGGGCATTGGCGATTCTCGATCTGGGCGAAGGGATTGGCCTGGCGATTCGTGGCAAGCAGTGGTGGGCCGGACGTGGTGCCTTGTGGTGGAAGCGCTGGCTCGACCAGCGCTTCCTTGCCCAATACCGTTGACGCTATCGAAATGGCGATGCTCAGCGCTGGCTAGCCGCAAGCGCCTGGTCGAGGTCAGCAAGAATATCATCGATATGCTCGATGCCGATCGACAGGCGTACCATGTCCGGCGTGACCCCAGCCGCCTCGAGTTCCTGTTCATTGAGCTGGCGGTGCGTGGTGGCGGCAGGAATCGACGAGCATGTCTTGGCATCGCCGATGTTGACCAGTCGTAGGATCATCTCCAGGGCATCATAGAAACGAGCCCCCGCCTCGAGGCCGCCCTGGATGCCGAAACTGAGAATGCCCGAGGCGTGCCCGCCCATGTAGCGCTTGGCCAGTGCGTGATCCTTGTGGCTTTCAAGTCCGGCGTACTTGACCCAGGTAACCGAAGGGTGGGCGTCGAGGTATTCGGCCACGCGCTGGGCGTTGTCGCAGACGCGTTCGATGCGCAGCGCCAGTGTCTCGAGCCCCTGCAGAAGGTTCCAGGCCGCCTGGGCAGAGAGCGCCGCGCCCATGTTGCGAAGCGGCACCACCCGGGCACGCCCGATGAATGCCGCCTCGCCAAGATCACGGGTGTAGCAAACCCCGTGGTAGGACACATCGGGCTCATTGAGCAGCGGGAAGCGCTCGGCATGCTCGGCCCAGGGGAACTTGCCCGAATCGACGATCACGCCCCCTACGGTCGTCCCATGGCCGCCCATGTACTTGGTCGCCGAGTGCACCACGATATCGGCACCATGCTCGATGGGCCGCCACAAGAAAGGGGTCGGCACGGTGTTGTCGACGATCACCGGCACGCCATGGCGATGCGCCACCTCGGCGAGCCGTTGCATGTCGACCACGCTGCCCGACGGGTTACCGACGCTTTCGCAGAACACCGCCTTGGTGCGCGCATCGATCAACGCCTCGATACCGGACAGGTCATCCTTGTCGGCGAATCTCACCTCGATGCCCTGGCGCGGCAGGGTGTGCGCGAACAGGTTGTAGGTGCCGCCATAGAGTTCGCTGATCGAGACGATATTGTCACCCGCCTCGGCGATGGTCTGAATGGTATAGGTGATCGCCGCCATGCCCGAGGCAACGGCAAGCCCGGCGATACCGCCTTCGAGGGCGGCGACGCGCTGCTCGAGCACCGCACAGGTCGGGTTCATGATGCGCGAGTAGATGTTGCCCTCGACCTTGAGATCGAACAAATCGGCAGCGTGCTGCGCGTTGTCGAAGGCAAACGAGGTGGTCTGGTGAATGGGTACGGCCACGGCGTGCTGGTTGTCGGGGCTGTATCCGTGATGCAGTGCGATGGTTTCGGGTTTCATGGCGTGTCCTTGCGTCCCTGGTGAAAATGGCTGGATCTGGCAGATATTCCGCTTCTGTAACGGGTCTATCGTTCTAATGAATAGTTCACCAGGTGACACCCGGACCTCAACCCCGCGACCAATATCGTTTAGTCTGATACGCGGACATGTTCTCTTCCCGACGCGATGAAAACGGATGCTCAAGCGCTACCTGCCGATTCTCACCTGGCTGCCCCACTACACTCGCCGCCTGTGCGCCGCCGACCTGCTGGCGGGGGTGATCGTGACCGTGATGGTGATTCCACAATCCCTGGCCTATGCGATCCTTGCCGGCCTGCCGGCGGTGGTGGGTCTCTACGCCAGCATTCTGCCGTTGCTGATCTATACCCTGTTCGGTACCAGCCGTACGCTGGCGGTCGGGCCGGTGGCGATCATCGCGTTGATGACCGGCGCCGCGCTTGCCGGCGTCGCGACACCGGGGACACCCGAATACCTGCAAGCGGCCCTGGTCTTGTCGCTGTTGTCCGGCGCCATGCTGGTGGTGATGGGCCTTTTGCGCATGGGCTTTTTCGCCAACTTCCTGAGCCACCCGGTCATCGCCGGCTTCCTGTCCGCGTCGGGCCTTCTGATCGCCGCAAGCCAGGCCGGGCACCTGCTGGGCATAGAGGCTAGCGGGTATACCGTGACGGAGCTAGTGGTGAGCCTGGCCACCGGCCTCGGCGGCGTCCACTGGCCAACACTCGCTATCGGCGCCAGCACCCTTGCCTTCCTAGTCGTCGTCAGGCGCTGGGGAAAACCCATGCTCAGGCGCCTGGGCCTTTCGGCACGCAGCGCTGACCTCGCGGCGCGTGCCGGCCCGGTGCTTGCGGTGGTGGCCACGACGCTCGCCTCCTGGCATTTCGAACTTGCCGAATCCGGCGTGGCGGTGATTGGCTCGATACCCGCAGGTCTTCCCCCGCTGACGCTACCCGGATTCGATATGTCGTTATGGAAGGCACTGCTGATCCCGGCCCTGCTGATCAGCGTAGTCGGCTTCGTCGAATCGATCTCGATGGCGCAGATGCTGGCCGCCAAGCGGCGCCAGCGGATTTCCCCTAACCAGGAACTGGTCGGGCTTGGCGGGGCCAATCTTGCCGCTGCTTTCTCTGCAGGCATGCCGGTCACCGGCGGCCTGTCACGCACGGTGATCAACTACGACGCCGGTGCACAGACACCGATGGCCGGGCTGTTCGCCGCCCTCGGTATCGGCCTTGTGACCCTTGCCATGACCTCGGCCCTTTACCACCTGCCGATCGCCACGCTCGCCGCGACCATCACCGTGGCGATCCTGACCATCATCGACATCGGCATGATCCGGCGTACCTGGCGTTACTCGCGCAGCGATTTCTCGGCCATGGCGATCACCATCCTGCTGACCCTGGTGGAAGGCGTGGAGGCGGGCATCATCTCCGGCATGCTGCTCTCCATCGGGCTTTTCCTGTACCGCACCAGCCGCCCTCACAGTGCGCTGGTGGGGCTGATTCCCGGTACCGAGCACTTCCGTAACATCGAACGCCACGACACCGAGACGGCCAGCCATGTGGCGCTTCTGCGCATCGACGAGAGTCTCTACTTCGCCAATGCCCGCTACCTGGAGGACACCGTACACGAACTGGTGGCCAGGCGTCCGGAGCTGTCGGATGTAGTGCTGATCTGCTCGGCGGTCAACCTCATCGATGCATCGGCGCTGGAAAGCCTCGATGCCATCAATACGCGCCTCAAGGATGCCGAGGTCACCCTGCATCTCTCCGAAGTGAAGGGCCCGGTGATGGATCAGTTGAAGAAAAGCGAGTTCCTCGATGATCTGACCGGCCGTGTATTCCTCAGCAACTATGCCGCCTGGCAAGCCCTCAAGGAGCCGCGTTCCGACTAGCCGTCAGCTGAGATAGCTCCACCCTCGCTTGCAGCGCCTCCTCGCTGCAACGCCCTTGCGTGTGGCTCCCCACTCGGAGCAGCGCACTTGACCGATGACTCTAACCACGTCCTGACACCCGTGGCGAAACTAGACATTAGTCGCACATCACGTCGCGATGGCGTCTTCAGGCAGGCGTCCAGATGATGAAATCGACATGGAATTCATGAGATTGCGACAACCATTCCGCCCATCGGACGAACCAGCCATATCACGCTGGCGATCATGCGTTGACCCCTCGTGCTGGCTTCCCTAGTATCGATATATATGCGGAACATTGTACCGCATAGCAAAACAACTAGCATCGTCACTCAGGAGCCATCCATGCGTCAGCTCGCCCGACACCTCGCCATTGCCACACTCCCGCTCTCATTGCTCACCGCCGCCGCACAGGCCAGCAACGAAGTGGAACTTCCGCGCACCATGGCGTGGACCGCCTACGGCACCAATTCGAGTGGTTATGCTCAGGCCGTTGCCATCGGCGGTATGCTCCAGAACCACTACGACACCTCCGTGCGCATTCTGCCCGGCGACAATGATGTCTCGCGCATGACCCCGCTCAAGCAGGGGCGAGTCGACCTCTGCGCCTGCGGCATCGCCAGCTACTACGGCGCCGAGGGCGTGTTGATGTTTGCCCATCCCGACTGGGGCCCCCAACCGCTGAGGGTCATCACCACCTCGACGGCCTCCTTCGGACTCTCGCTCGCCGTCGCCGGCGACCTGGAGGTCGAAACGCCAGCGGACCTCGAGGGCAAGCGCGTGGCCTACATCCGAGGTGATGACGCCCTGAACAAGGGCACCGAGGCCTACCTGGCCTTTGGTGGCCTGACCTGGGACGATGTCGAACGGGTCGATTACCCCGGCTACGGTCGCTCCTTCGACGGCATCATCGCCGGTAACGTCGACGCGTCATTCACCACCACCGTCACCCCTCCCGCCCAGCAACTCGCCAGCAGCCCGCGAGGGATCAGCTGGCCGAAGCTCGACCCCAACGATACCGAGGGTTGGGAGCGCATGCAGGCGATTGCCCCCTATTTCCGCCCCCATGAAGTCACCTCCGGGGCTGGCGGTATCAGCGCCGATAACCCCGTACCCAGTGCCAGTTACCCGTACCCGATCGTGGTAGCCAACCAGGACCTCGATGACAAGGTTGCCTACGGTCTGATCAAGGCCCTGCAGGACAACTACGACGACTACAAGGATTCGGCTCCGGGGGCGGTGGGTTATGCGCTCGAGTATCAGGACCTGCAGTGGGTCATCCCCTTCCACGACGCCGTGGTGGAGTACTACGAGGAGATCGGTGTCTGGACCGATGAGATGCAGACGCACCAGGAATCCCTGATCGAGCGGCAAGCCTTGCTGCTCGACACCTGGAACGCCTTCATTGACGGTGCGCCAGACGACGAGGATGAATTCCGTGAGGCCTGGATGACAGCACGAGCCGATGCCCTGCGTGACGCCGATCTGGATCCTGTCTTCGAATGACCCTCACCGGGGCGGCCCAGGCCGCCCCGGCTCGCCCTCCCGAGAGTACCGCTTCAATACCCTGGATCCCGACATGACCACAGCGAATACACAAGGCGGCTCGCCGCAGAAGGTCAAGGAGAAGATCAGCCAGATTCGCCGGCTGCCAACCTCGCTGAACTGGATTCCAGGTACCGTCACGATCGTCCTGATGCTGCTGACCCTGGACTACCTGTTCAATCTCGGCATGCTCACTATCGTGACGGGCCTGGAGACTCGGTTTTACTACGCAGTGGTGGCGCTGCTGCTGCCCCTGGTCTACCTGCTCTGGCCACTGCGTGCCGCCGCGCAACACGGCGAAATACCCTGGTACGACTACCTGCTCAGTGCCGCGACCTTGGTCGTTGGCGGCTATTTCGTCTTCCACGCCGATTCCATTCTCGAGCGCGGTTGGGCGTTCGCCGCCCCGGACACAGCCATCTGGGCCAGCTACGCCTACTGGCTGCTGATCATCGAGGCAGCGCGACGCGCCGGTGGTTGGCCCATTGCCGTGATCGTCACCGCCTTCTCGCTCTACCCCCTGGTCGCGGACATCATGCCAGGGCCAATCCAGGCCTTCCCCTCATCGCTTGAGGAGACGGCCATGTACCACACCATGAGTACCGAAAGCATCATGGGAGTGCCGCTGCAGGCCTTCGCGGGCCTGGTGATCGGTTTCCTGGTGTTCGGGGTGGTGCTGCAAAAAAGCGGCGGCGGCAAGTTCTTCATCAACCTGGCCTTCGCCCTGCTCGGCCACGTGCGAGGTGGGCCAGCCAAAGTATCGATCTTTTCCAGCGGCCTGATGGGCTCGATGAGCGGCAGTGTGATCAGCAACGTGCTGACCACCGGCGTGCTGTCGATTCCCGCCATGCGCCGTATCGGCATGAGCCGTTCTTTCGCCGGCGGCGTCGAGGCCTGCGCCTCCACCGGCGGGGTACTGATGCCACCGGTGATGGGTGCCACGGCCTTCGTCATGGCCATGTTCCTGGACGTGCCCTATGCCGCCGTGGCACTAGCGGCGGTGATCCCATCCATCCTCTATTTCCTGGGCCTGTTCATCCAGATCGACGCCTATGCCGCGCGCCATGACATCAAGGGGCTTCCCAGTGTCGAACTACCTTCACTATGGGCCACCCTCAAGGAAGGCTGGTACTTCATCTTCGTCTTCGCCCTGCTGGTATGGATGCTGCTGGTCATGCAACGCGAGGCCGTGGCGCCCTTCTATGCCACGGCGCTGCTACTGGTGCTCAACCAGCTCTCCAGGTACAACCGCTGGGGCTGGAAAGACCTCGGTGAGGCGCTGTCGGGGGCGGCCAAGCTGTTCGCCGAACTGATTGCCATCCTCGCCGGGGTCGGCATGCTGGTGGGGGCGCTTTCGATGACCGGGCTCTCCGGCACCATCGCCAACGACTTCATCCATCTGGCGGGGGGAAGTGTACCGCTGCTGCTGATCATGGGTGCCTTGACCAGCTTCGTGCTAGGCATCGGCATGACAGTGACCGCTGCCTACATCTTCCTGGCGGTAGCCCTGGCGCCAGCCCTGATCCAGGGGGGCGGCCTCGACCCCATGGCCGTGCACATGTTCATCCTCTACTGGGGAATGCTCAGTTTCATCACCCCACCGGTGGCGCTGGGTGCCTTCGCTGCGGCCACCGTCGCCGGGGCAAGGCCGATGGAGACCGGCCTTCAGGCCATGCGGTTGGGCAGCGTGATCTACTTCATTCCCTTTCTGTTCGTGCTCAATCCGGCGCTGATCATGCAGGGCAATCCGCTGCAGATCGTGTTGGTGTTCGTCCAGGCCCTGTTTGGCATCGTGCTGTTCGCCTCGGCCATGCAGGGCTACCTGATCGGGGTTGGGCGGCTGGGCCATGGTGTGATCATGGAAACGGCAGTCCGTGGGCTGGTGCTGATCTCTGGGCTCACCCTGGCCCTGCCCGGGGGCGGCATGGTGCCGCTCAGCCAGTTCGAACTGCTTGGCATCTCGCTGGCCACCTTGGTGCCGGCCGTGCTGGTGGCCAAGTGGGGGCAGCGCCATCGCCGAAACAGCTCACCACAGCCAGACTCGTGAAGCGGCCCACCTCACCTGACCAGGAGTTCCATGCATGACAGCCTGTGTTCATTACCAGCGCCATGACGACATCGGCGTGATCTGCATCGACAATCCCCCTGTCAATGCCCTCGGCCATGCCGTGCGCAGCGGCCTGCTCGACTCACTCGACGAGGGCCTGAATGATGACGGCGCCCGCGCCCTGGTGCTGATGGCCAAGGGCCGCACCTTCATCGCCGGGGCGGATATTCGTGAATTTGGCAAGCCGCCTCGGCAGCCGATACTACCGGAGGTCGTGGCACGCCTCGAGGCCAGCGCCAAGCCGCTGGTGGCGGTGCTACACGGTACTGCTCTGGGTGGCGGCCTCGAGGTGGCACTTGGCTGCCACTACCGTGTGGCGCTGCCGGGCACCAGAGTCGGCCTGCCAGAGGTCAAGCTCGGCCTGCTGCCTGGCGCCGGCGGCACCCAGCGGTTACCCCGCCTGGTCGGAGTGGACAACGCACTGGAACTGATCACCAGCGGTCGTTTCGTACCTGCCGAGGAGGCATTGGCGCTTGGCATCATCGATGCCCTTGACGAGAACGATGTCCCGCTCGTGGCCGGCCTCGGTGCCGCGCGTGCAATTCTAAAGGGCCTACGCACCTCCCGCCGGACAGGCGAGCTGCCCGCGCCCGCAGCCGATCCAGAGGCCATCGCCCGACACCGGGCTCGTCTCGAGGTTGAGGTACCCGAACTCTTCTCGCCGTTCCGCTGCATCGAGGCAATCGAGGCAAGTACCGACACCCGCTTCGACGAGGGGCTACGCCGCGAACGCGAGCTGTTCCTCGCCTGCATGGACTCTCCCCAGCGGGCCGGTCTGATCCACGCTTTCTTCGCCGCCCGCGCCCCGCACAAGGTGCCCGAGGCGAGTCAGCCCCCGGCGCTGACCCACATCGCCCTGATCGGAGAGCATCCGCTCTTCCAACGATTCAAAGGCCAAGCGGATCGCGCTGGTATCGAATTGACCGACCAACCAGCCAAGACGACCCAGGCCTGCCTGGTCGCCCCCGGCGACTCGCCCGCCAATTGCCCGGACACTTGCCTGCGTATTGCCCTGCTGCCGGTCGAGCACAATGACCGACTCAAGGACCTGAACGCGGACCTGGTGCTGGTCATCCCACCACAGGGCACGCTACTGGAACTGGTCGCCACTGGCGCCAGCGCCGATCAACAACAAGCCGCCGCCGATGCCCTCAAGGCTCTTCGCCAGGACGTGGTGGTGAGCCGCCACCAAAGCCTGCTCGCCGCGCTCTACCATGCGGCCAATACCGCACCCGATGACCACGTCGCCGCCATGCAGGCCGCCAGTCTGACTCTCGCCAAGCAGGGACACTGCTACCGCAGCAGTGATATCGACCTGCTGGCTGTCGAGGCCCTCGGTTACCCACGACACCTCGGTGGTCCCCACCACCAGGCCACGCTCACCGCATCCGCCACCTCGGAGACGTCCCCATGAACCTGACTTACAGCGCCGAGGAGCAAGCGTTCCGCCAGGAAGTTCACGACTTTCTCGCCACCTGCCTCCCCGATGACATCCGCGAGCGTGTGCGGCTTGGCCGGCGACTCTCCGCCGACGATCATGTGCGCTGGCAGAACATTCTCAGTGAGCGCGGCTGGCTCGCCGCCAACTGGCCCGAAGACCACGGTGGTCCTGGCTGGGGCCCGGTACAACGCCATATCTTCGACGAGGCGTGCGCCGCCGCCCATGCCCCGACCGTGGTGCCATTTGGCGTCAACATGGTCGCGCCGGTGATCATGACATTCGGAAGCGAAGCGCAGCAGCGGTACTACCTGCCACGCATCCTCGCCAACCAGGACTGGTGGTGCCAGGGGTACTCCGAACCCGGTGCCGGCTCCGACCTGGCCAGCCTCAAGACCCGCGCCGTGCGTGATGGTGACCACTATATCGTCACCGGCCAGAAGACCTGGACCACCCTTGGCCAGCACGCCAACATGATGTTCTGCCTGGTGCGTACCGACCCCGACGCCAAGAAGCAGGCCGGCATCAGTTTCCTGCTGATCGACATGGCGAGCCCGGGCATCACGGTACGGCCGATCATCACCCTGGATGGCGCCCACGAGGTCAACGAGGTGTTCCTCGACGAGGTCCGCGTGCCGGTGGCCAACCGCATCGGAGAAGAGGGTCAGGGCTGGACGTGCGCCAAGTTTCTGCTGACCCACGAACGCACCGGCATTGCCGGACTCGGCCATGCCAAGCAGGCCCTGAGCCACCTAAAGTCACTGGCCACTCGGGTGCAGCATCGTGGTCGCCCACTGCTCGAGCTGGCCAGTTTCCGCCAGCGGGTGGTGAAAGCCGAACTCGAGCTGATGGCACTGGAGGTCACCAACCTGCGGGTCATCGCGGCGGCCCGTGATGGCAGCGTTCCAGGTGCGGAGAGTTCACTGCTCAAGGTGCGCGGCTCGGAACTGCGCCAGGAGCTAAGTGAGCTGACCCGCCGCGCCCTGGGCCCGGCCGCATTGCCCTTCTTCCCCGACTTCCTCCACGGCGACGCCGAGCTCGATGATCCGGCTCAGGCGGAAAGCGCCGCGGGCGCCGCCCAGTACTTCAATCGCCGCAAGCTCTCGATCTATGGCGGTGCCAACGAGATCCAGAAAAGCATCGTTGCCAAAACCATTCTTGGCATGTAAATAGCCGATCCTTGGCATGTAAGGAGCCAACATGGACTTTTCCCTGAGCGACGAGCAGCGCATGCTCGCCGATACCCTCGACCGCCTGATGGCCGACCGGGTCTCCCCCGAGCAGCGCCGCACCATGCTCGAGGCACCTGCCGGCGCACGTTCGCCACTGTGGCAGACCTTCGCCGAACTAGGGCTGCTGCACATGCCTTTCACCGAGGAAGTCGGCGGCCTCGGCGGAGACGGCACCGACCTGATGATCATCATGCAGGCTCTGGGCCGTGGCCTGGTCCCGGAGCCCTATCTCGCCGGCCTGGTGCTACCCGGCGAGCTGCTCGCCCGACTTGGAGACGCCGAGCAGCGTGAGCGCTGGTTAACTCCCCTGCTGGAGGGCGAACACCAGCTGGCGCTGGCCTGGCAGGAGAACGACGCCCGCTACGATGCCCACGGCATCTCGACCACGGCGCGCCGGGATGGTGATGGCTGGCGCCTGGATGGCCACAAGCAGCTGGTGTTCAATGCCGCGTCGGCTCTCGCCATGCTTGTCACCGCCCGACTCGATGACGGGCGCCTGGGGCTGTTCGTTGTTCCCGCCGACACGACCGGCCTGTCGCGTCACGACTACCGCACCATCGATGACCAGTTGGCGAGCGACCTCACACTGGATGCCATTGCGTTGACCAACGACGCCTGTCTTGGCCTCGACGCCGCCCAGGCCCTGGATGCCACACAGGCGCTGGGCCGCGCGGCGCTGTGTGCCGAGGCGGTCGGTGCCATGGAGGTCGCCTGCCAGCAGACCCTTGACTACCTCAAGGAACGTCGGCAATTCGGCACGCCCCTGTCGGCGTTCCAGAGCCTGCAGCACCGCATGGTCGACATGCACCTGCACCTCGAGCAGGCCCGCTCCATGGCGATTCTCGCAACGACCAGCCTGGCACTTGCCGATAACGAGCGCGACTATCGAATCGCCGCGGCCAAGGCCTACTGCGGCGAGGCTGCCCGCTTCATTGCCGAACAAGCCATCCAGTTGCATGGTGGCATGGGCATGACGGAGGAGTGCTACGTATCCCACTATGCCAAGCGCCTGGTGATGTTCGATCACTACCTGGGTGACGTCGATCATCACCTCGAGTATGTCAGTGACCACTTGCTCAACGTGGCCTGACCCCCATCTCGCCAATTCGGACGCCATCACCGGATAGACAAAAGGCCCACCGAGGTGGGCCTTTTTGCGTCTTTCATCACGAGTGCGACCAGGAAGTGATCTTCCCTACAGCGTCTGCTCGAGCTCGGGCAGCGCCTCGAAGAGGTCAGCGACCAACCCGTAATCCGCCACCTGGAAGATCGGTGCCTCCTCGTCCTTGTTGATGGCGACGATCACCTTGGAGTCCTTCATGCCCGCCAGGTGCTGGATGGCAC
>NZ_PYUD01000010.1 GCF_003028575.1 Halomonas urumqiensis
GCTTGGTGTGCAGCTCGCGCAGCTTGTCACCGTCGGTGTCGACCACGGTGATGTCGTTCTCTTCGCGAGCCAGGTGTTCCGCCAGGGTGCCGCCGACCTGGCCGGCGCCGAGAATGATGATCTTCATGGGGGTGACTCCTCCGGTTCGACCAGCAGGCGATAGCCGATTCCCGCCTCGGTCTGCAGCAGGTGGGGTGCCTGGGGATCATCCCCGAGCTTGTGACGCAGCTTGCTGATCACGATGCGCAGATAGTGGCTGTCGTGGGTGTGGGTCGGGCCCCACACTTCTCGCAACAGCAGGGTCTGGGTGACCACCCGACCGGCCTGACGCACCAGATGGCCGAGCACGGCGTACTCCTTCGGGGTGAGGCGTACCGGTTCGCCCTTCAGGGTGATCAGGTGTGCGATGGGGTCGATCAGCAACTCGCCGTGGCGGTAGCGCAAGGGATGCGCTGGCTGACGTTGGTGTTGGCGCAACAGCGAACGCACCCGTGCCAGCAATTCCTGGATACCAAAGGGCTTGGTGACATAGTCGTTGGCGCCGTTGTCCAGCGCGCGCACTTTCTCCGCCTCGTTCTCGCGCACCGATACCACGATGATCGGTACCTGGCTGTGTTGGCGGATGGCATCCAGCGCGTCCTGACCGTCCATGTCCGGTAAGCCCAGATCCAGCAACACCAGGTCCGGCGATGCCTCATTCGCCCGGGCAACCCCTTCCTGGCCGGTGGCCGCCTCACTGACTTCGAAACCCTGGGAGACCAGGCTGATACGCAGGAAGCGTCGAATCTGGGGCTCATCATCGATGATCAGCACCCGGGCATGTTCAGTCGTCATGATGGCCGCCTTGCTGTGGCCCTGATGGTTTGGCGGAAACATCGGGGGTCGGCAAGGGCAGGCGCATGACGATGGTGGTACCGGTGCCCCCGGGGCCCAACCTCGCTTCGATGTCGCCGCCGTGAGCGCCGAGCATGCCCCGGCAGATGGCAAGGCCAAGTCCGGTCCCATAGCGGCTACGGTCACCTTCGTTGCCGGTGAAGAACATGTCGAATACCGCTTCACGCAGCGCCGGCGGGATGCCGGGCCCCTGGTCGGCCACGGTGATTTCCAACTGGTTCGAGGCCTCCAGCCGGGTGGCGCGTATGGTGATGGTGCCCCCATCCGGTGAGAAGCGAGCGGCATTGTCGATGACGTTGACCAGTGCCTGCTCGATCAGCGCGGGATGCACGTGCAACAAGGGGAGGTCGCCTGGCCAGTCACGCACCAGGGCGAGCCCTTCGAGCGCCGGCCCAAGCCGTTGCAGGGCGGCCGCCACCAGGTCGTCCAGGGTTATCCAGTCGCGCTCTATCTTGAGGCTGCCGTGGCCCAGGCGCGTCATGTCCAGCAGGTTCTGGATGTAGCGGTTGAGCCGGTCGCTCTCGCTGAGAATGCCGTCGAGGAGTTCGGTCTTGTCGGCATGGCTGAGCTGTGGCTCCAGCTCGCGTAGCGAACTCGCCGAGCCGATGATCGAGGAGAGCGGCGTGCGCAGGTCATGGGATACCGAGGACAACAGCGCCGAGCGTAGTCGTTCGTTCTCCTCGGAGACGCGCGCCGAACCGAGCTCGCCCACCAGTCGTGTCCGCTCCAGGGCAAGGGTCAACTGGCTGGTCAGGGCCTCGATCATGGCCTCCTGATCGGGTGTCAGAGCGTGCTCCCGGACGGCCAGCTCCAGGCCGATGATGCCCAATACGCGCCCTTGCTCGACCAGCGGATGCATGCGCCAGCGCTGGTCGTCATCCGCCAGGTGGCCAGTCCCGACCCCACTGGGTTGCAGATGCTGCCAGCTCCAGCTGGCGGCCGTCATGGCGGCGGCATCCGGCCGGATGCCGGGAGGCGATGTGTGAGAGACCGAGAGCTCCGCACCGCCCTCGTGTCGGCTCAGGAAGACCACCGGCACGCCGAGCCAGCGTTCCAGTGAACTCAGTCCGATGTGACATACCTGCTCGGCATCGGTGGCCGCGGAGAGTGCCCGCGAATAGGCCAGCAGGCGCTGCGCCTGTTCCTGGCTGTTGCGTAGCGCCATCAGCCGACGCCGCCCACTACCCGCCAACTGGCCGACCACCAGGGCGACCAGCAGAAAGAAGCTCACGGTGAGAAGTTGGTCACGCTCGATGATCGCCAGCGAGAAGTGCGGTCGGGTGAAGAAGAAGTTGAAGGCAACGAAGCCAAGCACGGCGCTGAGCATGGCGGCTCGGGTGCCGGCGAGTGTGGCGGTCACAAGCACCGCGGCGAGGAACAGCAGCGACAGGTTGGCAAGCTCCAGCCACGTCTGCAGTACCCACGCCGCTCCAAGGGCCACCATGACACCGGCGAAGGCCACCAGCGGTTCACGCAGGCGCAACGGGCTCCAGGTGTGGTGGGGCCGGAAACGCGCGCGCTTGCGTGCCTCGGCGACCACCACCAGATCGAAGGTGCCGCCACGCCGCAGGAGTTGCTCGGCAAGTGTACGGCGCCAGAATCGCCAGCCCGATGGACGCGAACAGCCGATCACTAGCGTCGATACGCTGTGTTCGCGGGCGTGATGCAGCAGTTCCTCGGCACGATCCTGCCCCTGGAGCACGCGGGTTTCGCCACCCAATCGCGTGACCATGGCGAAGTCCTTTTCCAGCACCAGACGGCGGCGCGCATCGTGGCGACCATTGTCGACATGAATGGCGCGCCAGTGGACCCCCTCGCGCAGTGCGAGGCGGTGAGCGGCGCGCACCAGGGCGGCATCCTCGGTGCCACCGCTGAGGGCCACCAGCAGGCGTGGCTGGCGCGGGCGAGAACCGGCTGACAGCCCTGCCGACGCGGCGTCTTCAGTGGCTATTTCAGTGGCAATGGCCATCGGCTGGTGGTCGGAATGCGCAGGCGTTGTGGGTGAGGTCATCTATCGCGAAGTCCTGTCACGGGTGTCCTGCCAGCTTACTTGCGCCAGAACATTGGCGTCAGCAATACCAGCACGGTGAGAATTTCCAGCCGACCCATCAGCATGCCCAGGCAGAGCAGCCACTTGGCGGCATCCGGCAGCGGTGCGAAATTGCCGGCGGGGCCAATGGTGTCGCCAAGCCCGGGCCCGACATTGGCGACCGCCGTGGCGGCTCCCGACAGCGCCGTGGTGAAGTCCAGGCCCAGCATGGCAAGCCCCAGTGCGATCCCGGCAATCGTCAGGAAGAAGAAGAAGGAGAAGGCCACGACCCCGCGTGTGATGTCGTCGGTAAGGGGCTGGCCGTTGTAGCGCGACGAGAAGATACCGTTGGCATGGATCAGGAAGCGCAACTGATTGCGCAGCAGGATCATCGCCACCTGGAAACGAAATATCTTCATCCCCCCGCTGGTCGAGCCGCTGCACCCACCGACGAAGGTCAGGTAGAAGAAGGCCACGTAGGCAAGCGGGCCCCAGGTACTGTAATCATCCGAGGCATAACCGGTGGTGGTGACCACCGAGACCACGTTGAAGGTGACATGGGTCAGCGCCTCGAACGCCGGGATACCTTGCAGCATGCGCCAGCCACTGAGCCCGAGAATCACCAAGCCCAGCAGTGCCAGCAGGCCATGGACCTGCTGATCGCGCCACAGTGCCGAACTCGACCCTCTGAGCAGGCGAATATAGAGCACGAAGGGCAGGGCGCCCGCCAGCATGAACAGGCTGGCCATCCACAACAGATGAGGCTGGCTTGCATAGGCACCAAATGACGCATCGGAGTTGGCGAAGCCGCCGGTGGCAAGCGATGTCATGGCGTGCACGATGGCATCCAGAGGGGCCATGCCACCTGTCCAGTAGGCAAGCATCGCGGTCAGCGTGAAGCCGCAGTAGATGCCAAGCGTTGCCTTGGCGATACCTTCCGTGCGTGGCATTACCTTGTCGGACCAGTCCGATGATTCGGTATGAAACAGCCGCATGCCCCCGACCTTGAGGAACGGCAGGATGGCGATGCCCATGACGATGATGCCGATCCCGCCCAGCCACTGCATGATGCCGCGCCACAGCTTGAGGCCATCGGAGAGGTCGTCGATGTCCACCAGGATCGTCGAACCGGTGGTGGTGATGGCGGAAACCGATTCGAATACCGCATTGGTCAACGAGAGTTGCGGGGCACCGAGTACCAGCGGCAGGCTGGCGAAGACACTGATGCTGACCCAGCTCGCGGTGGTCAACACGAACATGTGCCGTGGCTTGAGCTCGACGGGAACCTGCCAGGTCGTGACCCATGTCAGGGCCACTGCCGACAGCACGATGGCGATGGACAGCGCAAAGGCCATGGCATCGGCTTCGCCCTCGATCATCAGCACTCCCAGGGGAAGGGTCATGAACGTGGCGAGCACCAGCCACAACACCGCAAGGATCTTGATGACCGGTGCCCATTGGCGCCACCGTGCATGCATCTTGTCGCGTCGCCGCATGGGTCGAAGCACTCCCTTCCATCACCTCAGCGAGGCCATGAAGGGAATGTAATCATGGGGCGATATAAAAAATCCGTAAAGATTCCGACGAGACGAATAGGCACGAGCATTTGGCACGCTGCTGTCATGCGCACCAAGGCCCGGTCATGATGATGTCAAGCAAGAAAGGGAGGGGGCGGGCGCCATGCCTTTGGGATGACGCCCGCGAGTCGAAGCGTCAGTCTGATACCTCGGGCGTTTCGGTGTTCGGCTTCTCGGCGCCTTGGTGACCCAGTGCGCCGGCCTGATCGAGGCGCGGGTGGTTGTCGCGGAATTCGCGGTGCGGGTCGGGCAGCTTGTCGAGTGCCTTCAGCGAGGCGGCCAGGGCATGCACGGCGGCCAATACGTCCCGGGTGTTACCGGTTTCGGAAATGGTGTGCATGTTGCGGATCGGGAAGCCGATCGAGGTGGCCACGCAATCCACGGCGGCCAGTACCCCGGCCATGCCGTCGGTGCCGGTATCCACACCGACCATGTCGCGCTGCATGGGAATGCCCTGCTCTCGGGCGGTGCTCTCGATGATGCGGTTGAGCTGTTCACTGGCGATGGCGCCCACGGACATGGTGAAGCCCTTGCCCATTTCCAGTGGTTGCATGCGCCGGTCACCGATACCGGGGGCGGCCACGTAGTCGTGGTTGACGTCGACCCCGATCACCGCATCCGGACGCAGCTCGCCGGCCAGCACCCGGCTGCCGAAGCGGCCGATCTCTTCGTAGCTGGCGATGGCGAACAGCACGCGCACGTTGTCGGTGCCGCCGGCCTCGGCGATCAGCCGCGCCACCTCGGCGGTGACGAAGCAGCCAAGGCCATTGTCGAGGTAGGCGCCGTAGAAGGTGTCGGGGCTGAATCCGTGACGGATCGGCCGGTCGAGAATCAGCGTATCCCCCGGGCGCACGCCCAGGTTCAGCACCTGCTGCTTCTTGTTCTCGCCATGGATCTGCAGTTCCAGGTAGATCTGCTCTTTCTTCACCCCCTTGTCGCCGGCGCGCACGCCAGGGTCGGCGAAGTGGATGGCGCCGAGCGCTTCCACGGTGCCGCCCTCGATTACCCGGTACTCGCCGGGCGCATCGGGGTTCTCGCTGAATAGCTTGACCTCATGGCCGATCAGGGTGGTGGGCAGGAAGGAGTCGGTGTTGATCCACACCTTGCCATCCTCGCCGATGCTGCGCACCTGCATGCGAATCTTGTCGGCATGGCCGATCAGCATGACCTTGAACATGTCGTCGCAGCCCGGGTGGGTATCGAGCACGACGCCGGCATGGCCCTTGTACTGGTGAAGCTGCCAACCCTCGGGTGCGAAGCTCTCGAAGTAGGGCGCAAGGACACCGTAGGTCATCGCGCCTTCCAGGCCGACCGGGCTCGGTGCGGCCAGAATCCTGCGCATCAGCTCGAACTGCGCCTCGGGCATCGCGGTGGTCCAGGGGGAGGGAGTATCGGTCATGGTCTGCTCTCTGGCTGTACGGACGGAAAACGCTGGTACAGTAACACCCGTAACGCCCGACGGGTGAGTGGGAGGTGCATCGTGGGGCGGGGCAACGTGCTGGTTCAGCGGTAGCCCGCCATCAATTCGCGAATCAGTGGCGTGTCGGCATCGCGGTGGGTGGGCAGCTCGAAACGGGCCCGTGCAATGGCGGTGCGCGAAAGCTCGGCGCTGATCAGCATTTCGCGGTCGCTGGCTTGTGCCAGGATCTCGCCGCGCGGGCCGAGGATTCGCGAGCCTCCCCAGAAGTGGCTCTGGCCCTCGTGGCCGAAGCGGTTGGCCATGATCACCGGTGTGCCGTAGGTCATGGCGTGGAACCGCACGTTGAGCGCCCAGTTCTCTTCGTTGGAGAAGTCTTCGCTGACGATGCCGCTGGCCGAGTTGATCGGTGCGCAGAGCACCGTGGGGCGGGGCAGCAGCGCGGCGTGAACCAGCGCGGGATTCCACAGATCGGCGCAGATCAGTTGCGTGGCCGACCAGCCGGGTCGCACATCGGTCAGGGTCAGCTGGCTGCCGTGGGTGAACCACTTGCCTTCCTCCAAGCCGCCGTAGGTGGGCAGGTTGAGCTTGCGGTGCACGGCGACGATTTCGCCGTCCTGCAGGATCGCCAGGGCGTTGTAGTACTCGCCGGGGCTTGCCTCCTCGACGAAGCCGACCACCGTCTGCATGTCGCCACAGGCCTCGGCGAGACGAGCCAAACGTGGGTCCTCCAGCGGCATGGCCACCTGCATGACTTGGCCACCCAGGCCGTAGCCGGTCAGCGAAAGCTCCGGAAACACCAGCAGCTCGAGCCCGTTTTCGCGGGCCTCGCCGATCACCTCGAGGTGTCGCTCGAGATTGCGGTCTACGTCGCCGAGTTCGGTGTTGATCTGCGCGGCGCCGACCTCGAGCCTGTCCTGATAGTGCATGCAAGCGCCTCCCAATGAACAAAAGGCCGCCCGTGGGCGGCCTTTCGAAGATGCCATTCAGCGACAGTATGCCAAGCCAGGAACTGTGATCAAGTAATGGCCTTCACAGCATGGTCTTCACAACAGGTCGTTTTCCTCGAGGAACTGTTGGGCCACGTCCTCGATGCTGTCGCGTTCCACATCCACTTGCGCGTTGAGGTCGGCCATGGTCTGGTCGTCCAGCAGCGCTGACAGGGTATTCATCTGCTCGGCCAGATCCGGGTTCTCCTCCAGCGTTTCCTCGCGCACCACCGGGGTCAGGGCGTAGGCCGGGAAGAAGTCGCGGTCGTCTTCCAGAACATGGAAATCGAAGGCCGGGATGCGCCCATCGGTGGCGAACACCAAGCCGACGTCGACATCGCCGTCACGCAGTGCCTGGTAGACGAGCCCTGAATCCATGCGGCTGACATCACCACGGCCGACCCTGAACTCGTAGGCTTCCATCAGCGGACGCCAGCCGTCCTCGCGCGCATAGAACTCGGCATTCAGGCCGATCGCCAGCGACTCTTCGTCGTTGATCGCCTGGGCCAGGTCGGACAGCGTCATGATGCCGCGTTCCTCGGCATCGTCGGCGCGCATGGCCAATGCGTAAGTGTTGTTGGCGGCGGAAGGCTCGAGCCAGACGAGGCCCTTCTCGGCATCCAGTTCCTTGACACGTGCGTAGGTGTCCTCGGGGCTCAGCCGCTCGGTGACATCGTTGTAGTTGATCAACGAGGTGCCGGTGTACTCCCAGTAGAGATCGACCTGGCCGTTCTCCTGGGCCTGGCGGAGTACCGTGGAGCCCATGCCGGCGCGGGTGTCGACATCGTAGCCGAGCCCATCGAGATACTGGCTGGTCATGGTGGCCAGAATCTGCTGCTCGGTGAAGTTCTTGCCACCGACGGTGATATCGGCGTGGGCGGCGGTCATCGCGCCGGCCAGGGCCAGGCCGGAGAGGGTGGTCATCAGGCGTTTCATCATTGCATACCTCTTGTTGCTTGCTTGGGATGGCTTGCTTGAAATGCTTCCTATGGAATGGCTCGTGTGAAAAGGCTCGTGTGAAAAGGCTCGCTCAGGCGCGGGCCGGGTTGACCCCGCGAGGGACCAGCAGGAAGGCGGTGAAAGCGACCAGTGCATCCACCACGATGGCGAGCAAGGCCGTGGGTATGGCGCCGGAGAGCATCATCACCGGGTCGTAGAGGTCGATGCCGGTGAAGATCAGCTCGCCAAGCCCGCCCGCGCCGATCAAGAACGCCAGTGGCACGGTGCCCACGTTGATGGTCAGCGCCGTGCGGATGCCAGCGAAGATCACGTATAGGGCATTGGGCAATTCGACCTTGAACAGCCGCTGGGCGGGCGACATGCCGATGCCGGCGGCGGCCTCCATGAGTGCCGGGTTGACGCCCTTCAGTCCAGTGTAGGTGTTGCGTGTAATGGGCAGCAGGGTCGCTACGAACAGCCCGAACACCGCCGGCAGTGTGCCAATGCCCAGAAAGCTCATGGACAGTGCGAGCACTGCAAGGGTGGGAATGGTGGTGCCGACGTTGAGCACCTGCATCAGCGATTCCGCGAAACGCGCCATGCTCGGCCGCGACAGCACGATGCCCAGCGGAATGGCGACCAGGATAGCCAGACTCCCGGACATCGCGGTGAGCCAGATGTGTTCACCCATCAGGTATTGCACATCCGGCAGGTACCACAGGAAGTCGTCGATCAGCCCGCTGGAATGGCTCCACACGCCGGCGAAGAAGATCACTACCAGCAGTGCGATCCGCAGGGCCCCTTTCATGGTCTGAATGGGCATCGGCTCACTCCTTGATGGCAGGATCGGGATTGCGAGTATCGCCTTGGCGAGTCCGGAAGCGAGCGCCCAGGTGGCTGGTCATGGCGCGTTGGGTGACATGGCCACACACACGGCCTTCGTCGTCCACACAGGGCAGCCAGGTGGTGTCATGGGCGAACATCAGTGATGCGGCCTTGCGCAGGTCGTCATCGAGACCGATCACCGCCGGCACCGTCTGGAAGTGGTCGCGGCAATAGCCCTTGGTGGTGCGTGCCAGCGAACGACTGATGATGCCGGCGGGCTGGCGGCGCTCGTTGACCATCAGGATCGAGTTCTGGTAGCCGAAGTCCTCGATCTTGGCCAGGGCGGTTTCCAGTGTGTCGCCTGGGGTCACGGTAGCGATTTCGTCGGTGACGAGTTCGCGCACCTTGACCAGGTTGAGGCGCTTGAGCGCTCGGTCCTCGCCGAGGAAAGATTCGACGAAGCTGTTCTTCGGCGCGGCCAGCAGGTCGTCTGGGGTCGAGTACTGCACCAGCTTGCCTTCGCGGAACACCGCCACGCGGTCGCCCATCTTGATGGCTTCGTCGATGTCATGGCTGACGAACATGATGGTCTTGTTGAGTGCCTGCTGCATCTTCAGGAATTCGTCCTGGATCACCGCGCGGTTGATCGGGTCGATGGCGCCGAACGGCTCGTCCATCAGCATCACCGGCGGGTCGGCGGCCAGTGCCCGGGCCACGCCGATGCGCTGCTGCTGGCCACCGGAGAGCTCGCTCGGGTAGCGCTTGAGAAAGGCATCCGGGTCCATGGCGATCATCGCCATCAGCTCGCGGGCCCGTTCGCGGTACCTGGCCTTGTCCCAGCCGAGCAGCTTGGGCACCACCGTGATGTTCTCCTCGATGGTCATGTTCGGGAACAGGCCGATCTGCTGGATCACATAGCCGATGTTGCGGCGCAGGGTCTGGGTATCCATGCCGGTGGTGTCTTCACCGTTGATCAGTACCTTGCCGGAGGTCGGCTTCACGATCCGGTTGATCATCTTCAGGGTCGTGGTCTTGCCGCAGCCGGAGGGGCCGAGCAGGATGCAGATCTCTCCGGAGGGCACATCCATGCTGATATGATCGGCGGCGACCACGGGGCCCTTGGGGGTTTCGAAGACCTTGGTCAGGTTGTCGAGTCGAATCATGTCGTTTCCTTGTCGGGGGCCGGAGGTGTCATGGACGAGGGGTATGGGCGAGGGGTCAGGTCGCCGCGGCTTCGCGTTCCATGCCCTTGGGCGTCAGACGCTTCTGAACGAACAGCAGGGTGTAGTCGACGATGATCGCCAGCAGGCTGACCGCCACGGCACCAACGATCAGCTGGCGTGGGTCGGATTGAGAAATGCCTCGACTGATGAAGGTGCCAAGGCCGCCCGCGCCGATATAGGCGGCAATGGCCATCACGCCGATATTGAGCACTACGGCGGTGCGCACCCCGGCCATGATCACCGGCACGGCGAGGGGAATCTCGACCATCCGCAGGCGCTGGTTGGGGCTCATGCCGATGCCCCGCGCGGCCTCACGCAGTGCCGGGTTGACGTTGTTGATGGCGGTGTAGGTGTTGCGGATGATCGGTAGCTGGGAGTACAGCAGCACTGCAATCACCGCCGGTACGTAGCCGATACCATGGCCGAACACGGAAAGCACCGGGATCATGATGCCGAACAGCGCGATGGAGGGAATGGTGACGATGATCGAGGCCACGTAGAGCACCAGACGGGCCACGCGTTCGTTCTTAGTGATGGCGATACCGATGGGTACGCCGGTCAGTGTGGCGATTCCCACGGCAACCCCGACCAGCGCGATATGTTCGAAGGTTCGGCTGACCAGCAGGTCGAGGTTATCCAGTGCGTATTGAATCAGTTCCAAGTCGAGTCTCCTCTACAGCGCGGCACAGCCGGGCGCCGAGTCGTGACCGCCCCTGGCGATGGGCACGCCCCTGCCACCCTGGTGGTGGGCGCTTACGTGTGGCGATTCGCCACAGGGGAATGACGTGATACTAGCAAAGTCCCTCATCTATATCGTTTGTTAATGAATGACGATACTCAATGAGTAGAATTGATGTTGGTGATGCTTGCCTCGTGAGCGCGGCAACGCGGGTCATCGAGAATCCAGGGCCGGGTCGATGAAGGCGGGGCGGTGAAAGTCGGCGGCCGCGGCCACCTCGGCGATGCCGATGCTGCCGGGCTCGGCCAGCTTGCCCCCGGCAAGCACCTGCAGCACGGTGCGCACGCCGCGTGACAGCGAGATCAGGTTGTAGCCACCCTCCAGCACGAACACCAGCTTGCCATTGCAATACTGGCGGGCGAGGGCTTGCAGGATGGAGGTCATGGCGGCGAAGCCCTCGTAGGAGACGTTCAGGGCGAGGTCGTGTGCGTGGGGGTCGAAGCCCGCCGATACCAGGATCAGGTCCGGCTGAAACCAGGCGGTCGCCGGGACCAGAATCTCGCGGAAGGCCTTGAGATAGGCAGCGTCACCAGCATCGGCGGGCAACGGGACATTGACGATGGTGCCATCACCAAGCCCCGCACCGATGTCCTCGATACGCCCGCTGCCGGGGTAGAAGGGCGCCCCGCGGTGAATATCGAACAGCAGCACGTCGGGGTCTGCCCAGAAGATGTCCTGGGTGCCGTTGCCGTGGTGGGCGTCCCAGTCGACGATCATTACCCTTTGGCAGCCAAGGGCGGCCTGGGCATGGGCGGCGGCTACCGCCACGTTATTGAACAGACAGAAGCCTCGCGCCCGCACCGGCTCGGCATGATGGCCGGGGGGGCGAATGATCGCGAAGGCACTCTCGCAGCGCTCTGCCACCACCGCCTCGACGGCGGCCATGGCGGTGCCCGCGGCCACCTCGGCGGCCTCGACGCTGCCCGGCGACACGGCGGTGGTATCGTCATCGAGCCAAGCGCTCTGGCCGCGCAGTTTCATGACCTGGTCGAGGTAGGCGCTGGTATGAACCCGGGCAAGCTGTTCATGGCTTGCGACCCGGCCGGTGTCGAACTTAAGCCCCGGGACTGGCTCCAGGTCGAGCTGATGGCGAATGGCCGTCAAGCGGCCCGGGTGTTCGGGATACTTCCAAGGCACCTGCATCTCGGAGAGTAGCTGGCGAATGCGCTTGTCCATTCGCCCGGGCAGGAAGGCGGCATCGATATCCGGCTGGTGCGCCAGCATCCGTTCGTCGTAGAAGGCAATCACGCTGTTGCGTTCGGCCACCTGGGGACTCCCTTGTCCATTATTCGAGTTTGCCGCGTAGGCGGCACCTGGCTAAGGAAACGCAGCACAAATGCCTGTACGAGCGAATCGCTGCGTTGCGCGGTGCTCGGTATCCTCACATATACCCCATATGCTCCGGTCCCTGTGCTCCGTGCGCCTTGCGCTTCATCTCGCTCGACAATTTGTTCAGCGTTTCCCAAACAGCATAGCCGTTGAAAGAGGAAGGCGGCATGGCGTGGGGGCGTCGAACGCGTCAATCGTCCAGGCAGTCGGGCAGGGCATCGCGCAATGAGCGCGGCGCTAGCCCCAGGTCGGCGAAGGTGCCGACACCGTCACCGACCTGATTTTCGTCGCGCATCAGGATGACTTGATCGCGGGTCAGCGGGGCATCGGGCAACGGGGAGAGCAGGCTTGCCAACGTTCTCCAGACCCAGAAGGGCACCGTCAGCAGGCGCCGCTGGCGCTGACGGTACGCCATTACCAGCTCGACGATTTCGCGGTAGCTCATCACCTCTGGCCCACCCAGTTCGAACAGCCGACGCGGCTGCTCGGGGCCGGCCAGCAAACGTGCGGCGGCGCGCGCCACGTCGATGACATGTACAGGTTGCAGGCGCGTCTCGCCGCGCCCGAACAATGGCACCACGGGCAATCGGGTCAGCGTATCGAGTGCGGCGAGAAAGGCGTCGTCGCGGCCGAACAGTACGCTCGGGCGCAGGAGGGTGGCGCGCGGCATGGCGTCGAGCACCGCTTCCTCGCCCCTGGCTCGGGCTCGCACATAGGCCGAGGGTGAGTCGTTGCTGGCGCCGATGCCGGAGACATGCACCAGGCGTTCGATGCCTGCCTCGCGGGCGAGCATCGCGAGCCGTCCGGCCCCCTCGACGTGTATCTCCTCGAACCCGGTGGTTGACGTCTCGCGGTAGAGGCTCACGGCATTGAGTACCGCGTCGGCATCTTCAAGCACCATGGCGACATCGGCGTCGGAGCGAATGTCGGCGATGGCCATTTCCAGTTGATCGCTTTCCAGTGCCCATGCCGGGGGCGTGGGAGCGCGGGCTACCAGGCGCACGAGGTGGCCCGATTCCACCAGTTCACGGACGATCTCGCGGCCCAGGAATCCGGTACCGCCGAATACGGTGATGCGGGCTTGTGGCATCGGATCTCCCGGTTGCGCGTGTTTCGCCATATCGTGCCAGCGGATGGGCGTGGCGTCATGCATTCCATCAATGAGAATGATTGTCGTTTTTGATGTGAATGGCAGTGAACGTGCCGGCATCCTGCTGTTTCATGGCGGGAACATTCACTCGGGCTTCACATCGAATTGATACAGGACTAAAATGGTCCGCAATTGACGTATCGAGCTCGTCACGCAACAAGCCGCCGCACATCTCGTGCCGCGCGAAAACGAGCCATGTTGAGATCAAGATTTTGATTTTCAACGGTTTGTGACTCAGTACCCTGGAGGGTCGGCATGCTCAAGCTTTCACGGTTGACCGATTACGCCGCCGTGGTGATGGCGCAAATCGCGCGTCATCCCGAGCATCCCCACGCGGCCACCGAGCTTGCCGAAGCCGTGCAATTGCCGCACCCCACGGTGTCCAAGACATTGAAGATGCTGGTCAAGGCGGGGCTTCTCGAGTCGCGGCGCGGCGCCCAGGGTGGTTATTCGCTGGCCCGTCCGGCCTCGCGCATCACCGCCATCGATATCATCACCGCCATCGAAGGGCCGGTGGCGATGACCGAGTGCAGTCATGCCGAGGGCGACTGCGACCTGGCGGCGACCTGTGGCGTGGCGGACAACTGGCAGCGTGTGTCGCTGGGGGTTCGCACTCTGCTCGACAGCGTGACGCTTGCGCACCTGGCGGATACCTCGCCCATCAAGCTGCCGGTACAGCTACCCATTCAGAGCGTGAGCCTGGCCGCCGATACGGCGTGAGCCGCGCGTTGCGCACCCACGAATCAACATTATCCCGGCGAGCGTGACGTTCGCCAGCCCAACCGCCCGGGAGGGGAGACATCATGGCAAGTCAGGAAATGGAACAGCTCGTTCGTCGCGACTACAAGGAAGGGTTCGTGACCGATATCGAGAGCGAGACCGTACCGCCCGGCCTCGACGAGAGCACCATCGCCTTCATCTCCAACAAGAAGGGCGAGCCCGAGTGGATGCTCGAGTGGCGTCTCAAGGCTTATCACCAGTGGCTCAAGATGAAGACGCCGTCCTGGGCACATCTCGATTATCCGCCCATCGACTATCAGTCGATCTCCTACTACAGCGCGCCCAAACGGGACGAGGATCGTCCGCAGAGCCTGGATGAGGTCGACCCCAAGCTGCTCGAGACCTACGAGAAGCTGGGTATTCCTTTGCATGAGCGGGCGGCACTGGCCGGTGTCGCCGTGGATGCGGTGTTCGATTCGGTATCGGTGACCACTACCTTCAAGGACAAGTTGCACGAGGCGGGCGTGATCTTCTGCTCGATCTCCGAGGCGATCCGCGATTATCCGGAACTGATCAAGCAGTACCTGGGCACCGTGGTGCCGGTGGCCGACAACTATTTCGCGGCGCTGAATTCCGCGGTATTCACCGATGGTTCTTTCGTGTTCGTGCCCGAGGGCGTGACCTGCCCGATGGAGCTTTCCACCTACTTCCGGATCAATGCCGCCAACACCGGCCAGTTCGAGCGCACCCTGATCATCTGCGAGAAGCGCGCCCAGGTCTCCTACCTGGAGGGGTGTACCGCGCCGATGCGCGACGAGAACCAGCTGCACGCCGCGGTGGTGGAGCTGGTGGCGCTGGAAGATGCCTACATCAAGTACTCCACGGTGCAGAACTGGTATCCGGGCGACGAGGATGGCAAGGGCGGCATCTACAACTTCGTCACCAAGCGTGGCGATTGCCGGGGCGATCGCTCGAGAATCAGCTGGACCCAGGTCGAGACGGGGTCCGCGATCACCTGGAAGTATCCGTCATGCGTGTTGCGTGGCCGCGACAGCATCGGCGAATTCTACTCCGTGGCGGTGACCAATGGCCGCCAGCAGGCCGATACCGGCACCAAGATGATCCACATCGGCGAGGGAACTCGTTCGAGCATCATTTCCAAGGGCATCTCCGCCGGTAGAAGCAACCAGTCCTATCGCGGGTTGGTGAAGATCGGTCCGCGGGCCAAGGGCGCGCGCAACTTCACCCAGTGCGACTCGCTGCTGATCGGTGACACCTGCGGCGCCCACACCTTCCCCTACCAGGAGATCGGCAACAGCACCGCCACGGTCGAGCACGAAGCGACCACCTCGAAGATCGGCGAGGACCAGTTGTTCTACTGCCAGAGCCGCGGTATCTCCGAGGAAGATGCGGTCAGCATGATCGTCAACGGCTTCTGCAAGGATGTCTTCCAGGAGCTGCCGATGGAGTTCGCGGTGGAAGCCGAGGCGTTGCTGAGCGTGACGCTGGAAGGCGCGGTTGGCTGAGCAAACGGCTGCGCGTCTTTCGCTTGCAGTGGATAAATGTTTAACGAGTCGCCCAGGCGGCTCGCCAGAATCGAAAGGTATTCAACATGCTCGAAGTCAAGGATCTGCACGTCACGGTGGAAGGCTCTGAAATTCTCAAGGGCCTGTCGCTGACCATCAACGCCGGGGAAGTGCACGCCATCATGGGCCCCAATGGGGCCGGCAAGTCGACCCTGTCCGCGGTGATCGCCGGCAAGGAGGGCTATGAAGTGACGTCCGGCTCGATCACCTTCGAGGGAAAGGACGTGCTGGAGATGGAGGTCGAGGAGCGTGCCCTGGCCGGTATGCTGCTGGGGTTCCAGTATCCGGTCGAGATTCCCGGGGTCAAGAACATCTACCTGCTCAAGGCGGCCCTCAACGCCAAGCGGGCGGCCAATGGCCAGGATGATATCCCGGCGCCGGAGTTCATGAAGCTGATCAAGGACAAGATCGCCCAGATGAAGATGGACTCCAGCTTCCTGCAGCGCGCCGTCAACGAGGGCTTCTCCGGCGGCGAGAAGAAGCGCAACGAGATCCTGCAGATGCTGGTGCTCGAACCCAAGCTCGCCATGCTCGACGAGATCGATTCTGGCCTCGACATCGACGCCATGCGCGTAGTGGCCGATGGCGTCAACAGCCTGCGTGACCAGGACCGGGCCATCCTGCTGGTCACCCACTATCAGCGCCTGCTCGACTACATCGTGCCGGACCGCGTACACGTGCTGGTCGATGGCCGCATCGTCAAGAGCGGTGATGCTGAGCTTGCCAAGCAGCTCGAGTCTCGTGGATATGACTGGGTAGTGGAGGAGTCCGCGGCATGAGTGATGTGCAAAGCGACGTGACGCGCTTTCTCGAGCGGCTCGCCGAGCGCCGTGCCGAGCGCGCCGCCAACGGCCCCGAGCCGACCTGGATCGCCGCCCGCCGGCAGGCGGGAGCGGCACGCTTCGAGGCGCTCGGGTTTCCGACCCGGCGCGACGAAGCGTGGAAATACACCGACGTGCGCGCCATTGCGCGTGGCGAGTTCGGGCTGGCGCAGGACGCCGAGTTCTCCAAGGCCTCCGCGGCGGCGTTGACGCTGCCCATTGATGCGCACCGGCTGACCTTCGTCGATGGCGTGTTCGCCCCGGCCCTGTCGCAGCTCGATGACCTGCCGACGGGAGTTCACCTGTTGCCGCTGTCACAGGCGCTTGCCGAGAACCACGAAGCCGTGGGTGGCCCGCTTGGCCGGCTCACCGGCGTCGAATTCTCGCCGTTCTCGGCGCTCAACACGGCCTTCATGGAAGAGGGCGCGGTGCTGCGCCTGGCGCCTGGCTGCGTGGTGGAAAAGCCGATCATCCTGCAGTTTCTTTCCAGGAACGGATCGCAGCCGGTGATGAGTCACCCGCGCATCCTGATCGAGGCCGGCGGGCGCAGCGAGGCCCGTGTGATCGAGCATCATGTCGGCGAGCAGGAGGCTGCCAACTTCACCAACCTGGTGGAGGAGATCATGCTCGACCGAGGCGCCATTCTGACCCACTACAAGTTGCAGGAAGCGCCGATTGCGGACCTGCACGTGGCCAGCATTCACGTCGAGCAGGCTCGCGATGCGCACTACACCTCGTTCAACCTGAACCTGGGGGGCGGGCTTGTGCGCAACGACCTGATCAGCGAGCTCAACGGCCAGGGTGCCACCGCCAACTTCTACGGTCTGTTCTACGGCCAGGGGCGCCAGCACGTCGACAATCATACCCTGGCCAACCACAACGCACCGCTGACGTTCTCCAACGAGAACTACAAGGGCATCCTCGACGACCGTGCCCATGGCGTGTTCAACGGCAAGGTGGTGGTCAAGCGCGATAGCCAGAAGATCGAAGGCTACCAGAGCAACGCCAACCTGCTGCTCTCCGATCGCGCCGAGATCGATGCCAAGCCGGAACTCGAGATCTATGCCGATGACGTGAAGTGTTCCCACGGCACCACGACTGGACAGCTCGACGCCGATGCCGTCTTTGCGCTGCGTACGCGCGGCATCGACGAGCAGACCGCCCGTGGCCTTCTGACACTGGCGTTTGCCGGCGAGGTGCTGGAAGAGGTCGACCTCGATGCCATCGCCGAGCGGGTCGAGCTCGCCGTGGCGGGCAAGTTGCCGGAGCGCTTCAACCTGGCCGGACTCGTCGAGGCCGCCGTCGCCTTGGGCGATGAATAAGCGTGAGGAGACCATCATGAGCGAGCTTGCCAGCGACCTGCCACGGGCAGGTACCTCTCAACCCCCGGTCCTGGACGTGGCCGCGATTCGTGCGGACTTCCCGATCCTTGCGCGGCAGGTGCATGGCAAGCCGCTGGTCTATCTCGACAATGCCGCGACCAGTCAGACCCCGCGCCAGGTGATAGCCGCCTTCGATGATTACTATTCGCGGCTCAATGCCAACATTCATCGCGGGCTTCATACCCTGGCGGACGAGGCAACAGCCGCCTTCGAGGGTACCCGCGAGACGGTGCGCGGCTTCCTGAATGCCGGCGCATCTCGCGAAATCATCTTTACCCGTGGCACCACCGAAGCGATCAATCTGGTGGCCAACAGTTGGGGCAGGGCCAACCTTCGCCCGGGCGATGAGGTGTTGATCTCGCGCCTCGAGCATCACTCCAATATCGTGCCCTGGCAGCTATTGGCCCAGGAGATTGGCTTTACCATCAAGGTGATTCCGGTCGATGAGCGTGGAGTGCTGGATCAGGCGGCTTATCGGGCACTGTTCACCGAGCGTACCCGGCTGGTGGCGGTCAACCATGTCTCGAATGCCTTCGGCACGGTCAATCCGGTGCGCGAGATGGCTAGCATCGCCCACCAGCATGGTGCGCTGATCCTGGTGGATGGTGCCCAGGCCACACCACACCAGCGTGTCGATGTGCATGACATCGATGCCGACTTTTATGCCTTTTCGGGTCACAAGGTCTATGGGCCAACGGGTGTGGGGGTGCTATACGGCAAGGCGGCGCTGCTCGAGGCAATGCCGCCGTGGCAGGGTGGCGGCGAGATGATTCGCACGGTGTCCTTCGAGGCCGGTACCACCTTCGCGGAGATCCCCCACAAGTTCGAAGCCGGCACGCCGGCGATCGCCGAGGTGGTGGCGCTTGGCAAGGCGCTCGAGTGGATATCCGGTGTGGGGCTCGATGCCATCGGTGCCTGGGAAGCGCGTTTGCTTGCCCATGCCACCGCCCGGGTGTCGCGTATCGATGGCCTGCGCATTCTCGGCACTGCCCCCGACAAGGCTGGCGTGCTGTCGTTCGTGGTCGATGGCGCCCACGCCCAGGACATCGGCCTTCTGATCGACCAGCTCGGCGTGGCGATTCGCACCGGCCACCACTGCGCCCAGCCACTGCTGGCGCAATTTGGCCTGGACGCTACCTGTCGCGCGTCGTTTGCCGCCTACAACACCTTCGAAGAGATCGACGTGTTTGCCGAGGCATTGCAACGCGTCATCGACATGGTTCGCTGATGAGTGATATCGAGCAGATAGAAAGTCTCCACAAGGGCCAGACGTTGCCGCTGCAGCGCGATGTGGCGGCTATCTCCATCCCCTTCGGCAAGACCATCACGCTTGCCGAGGACAGCGAGGTCAGCGTGATGCAAGCCAAGGGCAGCACGGTCAGCGTTGCCCATGAGGGGCGGCTATATCTGATCGAGGGTGCCAACCTCGACGCCCTGGGGCTCGAGGCATTGCCGCGCCCGACACTGCCGGAAGACGCCAGTGATGACGACATCGAGGCGTTCGTTTGGGATCAGTTACGCACCTGCTTCGACCCCGAGATACCGGTCAATATCGTCGATCTTGGCCTGGTCTATGGCTGCCGTATCGAACGCTTGCTCACTGGTGAGCGCATCGTCACCATCCGCATGACGCTGACCGCGCCTGGGTGCGGGATGGGCGATGTGATTGCCGCCGATGCCCGCAACAAGATCCTTGGCGCACCGCAGATCAGCCAGGTACACACCGATATCGTCTTCGACCCGCCCTGGAGCCGTGAGATGATGAGCGATGAGGCCAAGCTCGAACTCGGTATGTTCTGAGTGAATGGTCCATGTCGCGTTGGCGTGACCTCGCGTGGGCTTGATGGTGGGCAGCAGGTTTCCCGTTCGGCATCTTTTCATGGGTGAGGGTGTCAATGCAGGTGCTGGTGTGGAAGGCCTTCAAGGTACTGCTGATGTCGCTGGGCGCACTTGCGTTGCTGGCCACGTTGCTGTTCGTGGGCATCAACGTGTGGGTGGTTGGCAAGGCGCAGTCGCGTATCGAGACCACGCTTCCCTTGTGCCGTGCCGAGCGGGTTGGCATCGTCTTCGGCACCTCCCACTGGACCCGTAGCGGCGTGCGAAATCCGCACTTTGATGCGCGAATGAGCGCCTCGGCACGCTTGATTCGACTCGGGCGTGTCGACCATCTGCTGCTCTCCGGCGACAACCGTACGCGTTACTACAATGAGCCAGTGACCATGTGGCGCGACCTGCGCAGCCGTGAAGTTCGCGACGCCGACATGACCCTGGATTACGCCGGCTTCAGCACCTTCGATACCTTGGCGCGTGCTCGGGAGGTCTTCGATGTTCACCGGGCGTTGTTGGTCACTCAGTCATGGCACCTGCCCAGGGCGCTTTTCATCGCCGATGCATTGGGTGTCGAAGCGACCGGATGCGCGGTGCCGGCACGCCCGGTAAGCGGGCTGTGGAAGCTAGTGGCAAGGGAATGGGTCGCGCGCGTGGCGACCATTGGCGATCTCTACCTGTGGGGCAGGGCGCCTTACTTCCTTGGACCGCTGGAGCCGCTCGAGATCGCGCCACGAGAGTGGGACGCAGATCAGAACGCCCATGCGGCTGAACAGGCACGGGCGTCGACGGCTCTCGTGGAGAGCGCAGGGAACACGGAGAGAGTTGAGCGCGATACGCCTTGAGCAGGTGTATCAACACCAGGGAAGCGCATCCGCCACGCTGCCTTAGCGGCGCTGGCGTTGTTTCTGCTGGCGATAGAGTTCGCGGATCAGCGCACGACACCCCTTCCAGCACTCCTCGATGACCGGCTCGACGGCCTCGGGCAGTGGGTGAGTGTAAAGCGTCGACAGCGACTGCATCAGAACCCGCTCCTGCTCGAGCAGCTCGCCGATCACCACCTGGCTTTCGTTGCCGACGAAGCTCTTCAGACGGCTCCACAGCCACATGTAATCGTCGCGTTCGACATCGGCATCGCGGGGCAACATGTTGAGGTGCTGGCGCGCCAGGCCCTGAAGCTTCTGCATCGACTTGGCGCGTGCCTCGTAGTGGGGCTTCAGGGCGTCGCGCAGGGACGGGCCCAGGCGCTCAAGGTTGTCCTGAAAATAATCGATACTGTCGGCCAGGGCCTCCAAGGCACTGTCCATCGCCACTTGGCGATTGTCGAGAAACATGAGCGGTCACCTCCTCCGGTGACGCAGATTGTGGCGGGGGAAACACTGTTTTGCTACCCCCGGCGGCAATAAATTTTCGCTCATTAACCCGCTATTAACGCCTTTTTGCAATTACCCCTTGGGCTTAGGGGGTGCCTTGCGCGCGGGTGTGGCGTTCTTTTCGATGTGTTCGATGATCAATCCGGCAATGTCCTTGCCGGTGGCATTCTCGATACCTTGCAAACCAGGCGATGAGTTGACCTCCATGATCACCGGCCCATGGTTGGAGCGCAGCAGGTCGACACCGGCGACCCTGAGCCCCATGGCCTTGGCCGCCCGAATGGCGGTCGAGCGCTCCTCCGGGGTGATGCGTATCAGGCTTGCCGTCCCTCCGCGGTGCAGGTTGGAGCGGAATTCGCCGTCGGCGGCCTGGCGCTTCATCGAGGCGACCACCTTGTCGCCGATCACCAGGCAGCGGATATCGGCGCCGCGCGCTTCCTTGATGTACTCCTGCACCATGATGTTGGCCTTCATGCCCATGAAGGCCTGGATCACCGATTCTGCGGCCTGATTGGTTTCCGCCAGCACCACACCGATGCCCTGGGTACCTTCCAGCAGCTTGATGACCAGTGGCGCGCCACGCACCATGGTGATCAGGTCGGGAATGTCATCCGGCGAGTGCGCGAAACCGGTGATCGGCAGGCCCAGGCCCTTGCGTGAGAGCAACTGCAGGGAACGCAACTTGTCGCGAGAGCGGGTGATCGATACGGAGTCGTTGAGTACGTACGTGCCCATCATCTCGAACTGACGCAGCACCGCGCACCCATAGAAGGTCACCGACGCGCCAATGCGTGGAATCACTGCGTCGAATGGCTCGACCTCCTGGCCCTTGTAGTGAATCGAAGGGTGATGGGAGGCGATGCTCATGTAGCAGCGCAGTGTGTCGACGACCCGCGCGGTATGGCCGCGCTGCTCGGCTGCCTCCATCAGGCGGCGGGTCGAGTAGAGATTGCGATTACGCGACAGCAGGGCGATGTGCATCAGGGGCTCCTTGGCTCTGGGCCATGTGTGTCAGGGTTCGCCGTGCAGGAAGGCTGCACCTGGGGCCACCAGCAGGCGGCGCAGTGCTCGGCGGCCCAATAGCATGGGATGGCGCATGTTGCGCCGGTCGGTGAGGGTCAACTCCACCGGGAATTCCAGGTCACCAAGGCGCAGGGGAGTACGAATCACGTAGCGCCACTCCTCCTGACCATTGGAGCTGCGTACCTTGCGGCGGTCATGAAGGTGCATGCGAAATACATGAGGTGGCGTGTTTGGGCCACCACTGCGAGTCGTGAAACTGACCCATAGATGGTTGCCTTCCTCGAAGGACTCGATGTCTTCGGCATGCAGTGCGGAAGTGCGCGCACCGGTATCCACCTTGGAGCAAAGTAGTAGCCCCATCTCGGGTAGCGTGACCATCTCGCGGCGCCCGATCACCGCCCTTGGTGCATAGGGAAGTTCTTTCATTGTCATCGTGTCGCTGTCCCCGCAAGCCTTGTGAGTGTCGCCAGGCGCCGGCCGATGGCAGTGTCCGCAGAGACGTCACGCAGCGTCATCAAAACCAGCAAGCGTAGACGTGGGATCAGTGCAAGATCACGTGCCACGCCCATGAAATCGGCATTATCACAGGATGCCAGGCGTTCGAGAAATCTCGGTAGCCGCTGCGCGTGCTCGAGATGCCGATAGCCCCGCGCGGCGATGGCCGCCAGCAGGTCGGGGCCGCAGGCATCGGGATCCGCCAGCAGTGCATCGATCCAGGCGCCAGCGACAGCATCATTGGCGCCACTCACTGCCCTGACACACGCGCAGAAGGCTTCAATATCACCCGATTGAGCGGCCTTCTCACCGCGTTCTCGCAGCGCTAGTGCAAGATTGTCGTCCACCTCGAGGTGTTCGAGACAGTAACACAGCGAGATGACGACTTGGCTTGGCAATGTCGGCATATGCTTGGCAAGGGAAAGTGCCGCGTTTGCGTCCATGCGCACCGAGAAATCCGCCAGTCCCTGAAGCCCAAGCGCCTGCCAGTCGAAGTCTTGCTGACCACTCAAATAGGCTTCCACTGGCTCGAGGTGCTGGCTTGCAGGCTGGTCCAGGTCGCGACTGGCGCGTGCGTGCAGCAGGGCCTGGAAGGGCAGGCTTGGGGAGAACGCCAGCGGATTGTCCTGCATCAGGTTATCCACACCGGCTTTGCCGTCGACAGGAAGACCATTGGTGGACAGCCCGTCGCCTTGATCGAGAGCCGTTGCGCTGCGACCCAGGGTTTCCAGCAGGCGTTGCACGAAAGCGTCACGCGGTGCTGGCACCAGCAGGCCCTGCTCGTCCAGCGGCAGCGCCAGGAACCAGATCAATGGATCGTCCACACCGGCCAGGCGAAACACCAGGCCAAGGCGCGCCTGGCCTTGCCAGGGCAACGGCCATGGCTGTTCACCGGCTTCGAAGGCGGCAAGGGTCGCCATCGAGCAGGGTTCGACGCGTCGGCCCAGGTGATAAAGCCACACCTCGGCGCCGCTACGCTCGAAGAAGTCATGAAGGCTGTGGATCGGTTGCATGGTGTCTCCGTGTTGCGAACCGTGCACTCTACCTTGGTGAATAGGTGATGTCAGCAGGTGGGAAGACGTCTTTCAGGGCATGTTGATCACGAATTGATCGATCGGCTGAAATGCCCATGCCGCCTGGCCCGGCGAAGTGTGTCCAGTGATTATCCACAGGGCCGTTCAGCCATTCTGTGAATTATGCCTGACCTTCCTGTCGTGCTGTGTGCGAGATCGAGTTGCCTGGCGTTTGAATCCGCAGTGAATGTTCGGGGCGTTGCTGGCGAGCACGCAGGCATCGATAATGGTGATCCAACCAGAGAAGAGAGGTCCCATGTCCGTTCATCAGGAACTGGATACGGCGTTACGCCGGCTCGAAGCTACCATGATGGCCGCCAACTTATGGCGTATGGAGCCACCATCTCCTGACGCCTATGCCAGCGAAGCACCCTTCTGCATCGATACCATGACGATGCAGCAGTGGCTGCGGTTCGTGTTCATTGCACGTCTCGACACACTTGTCGAGCATCGCGCTGCGATGCCGGCGAAATGCGAGGTGGCCCCCGCGGTGGATGTCTACCTGGCAGAGAAGGGTATCAGCGCGGCTCATCGCCTGTTGATGCAAAAGGCAGTGGAAGAAGTCGACCGCCTGGTCACCGAGAATTGAGTGGTTGTTGATGCCATCGCCGGGCTCAAGGCCCGGCGATGGTGCACCAACGGCACTTTATCACTATGCCGCCATCATGTTCAGAAGCGGTAGGTGATGCCGCCGCCAACGGTCAATGGCCGGATGTCCGCTTCGCCAAGCTCTGCTGCACCTAAGCTGACATCCGCTTTCACGTCGGCATAGTTGGCAAAGCCATTGAGCATCAGGTTGTCGGTGATCGCCAGATCCACCCCCGCCTGCCCGACAACGCCATAGGTGTTGTCGACGTCGAGACCCTCCAGTTCCTCTCCTGAGAAGTGGGTGTAATTGATACCCACTCCGACATAAGGCTGTACCCGAGACGCCATGCCACCCAATGGGTAGTAGTTGGCCATCAGGTTGACCGGCGTGCGATCAACCGTGCCGATATTACCCACATTGCCGGTCACCAGGATGTGATCGACCGGTTCCTGTCCGGAAAGCTCCATACCGATCTTGTCGGTGAACAGGTAACCCACACCGTAGTAGAGGCCTCGTGCGTTGTAGACGTTGAGGTCGCCCGCCACGTCAAGGGTGCCGTTCTGGTCCTTGGTGTCGGTCTTGGCAATACCTCCACGCACGAAGATGTCTCCTGCGCCGAAGGCCAGTGCGGCCTGGCTTGTCAATAACAGGCTGGCCGAGATGACAGCGGAACAGATGATAGTTGACTTGCTCATCGAGAGAGTCCTCTTTCGTCGAGATAACCGCGTAGGCGATGGCTGAATGATCGACCGCCGAATGCATCGTGAGGTGGCGTAGGGTTGGGTCACTTGCACGCCACATCCAACAGGTATTTCTTTCATAAAACTTGTACAAGATAATGATAGGGGTGGTAGTTCAAAAAATCTCGTAAATTTTTGTAAACTACTTCATGCCCATTAAATCCCTGGGTTACAGGGTTTGTGCCAGGGTTTATGCCATGGTAGGTGCCCGGGTGAGGACTGGTAGGTGTGGTCTTATTGTACAACTTTTGATGCGTTGCAGTGTTTACGGCTCGCGCCGGAAGAAAAAATCGGCTTGACTGAAAGCCAGCGGCCAGGCGGGTGAGGTCGGTAGGGTTGCTGAGCTTGAGCAGACTAGAGTTGGCGAGTCGTTGACGAGGAGTGTGGCGATGAGAACCCAGACGTCCCCCGGACAACCTTCATGGATGTTGGCGATGATCACTCTGCTGCTGGCGGCTGGCCTTGCTGTCTGGTTGCTGATGCAGCCCGAGGTGATCAAGAGTTTGCCAATGGCCTTGCGTGTACCGGTAATCCTGCTGGGGATCTGGTCGTTGGGCGCGGGCTTCGTGCAACCCATGCAGGATCAGCAGCGCCGAGGTCTGCTCGGCCAGGCGTTATCGCCCAAGGCGAGTTTGCTGATGTTATTGGTGTTCGCTCTGGTGCTGGTGGGCTGTGTGGTGTTCGTCTGACGGCCACGGTGTTGGCGGGGTGGGGGATCCGTGAAAAACATGAAGCCGCCCCTTGGGGCGGCTTCTCTATGCCTACGGACTGGCGCGGTAGAGCGTGAGTGCGCCAGGCGCGCTTTTAGCGAGTGATGTGCTGATATTCGCCAGCGTCGGCAGTCACACTGCTCACCACCAGGATGGCAATGAAGGAAGCGAGGAAACCAGGAATGATCTCGTATACGCCGGGACCCCCCATGAACTCTCCGTTCCAGCCCAAGGAAATCCAGATCATGACGGTGACAGCACCCACCACCATACCGGCGATGGCACCAGCGCCGTTGGTGCGCGACCACATCAGCGACAGGATGATCAACGGGCCAAATGCCGCGCCGAAGCCTGCCCAGGCGTTACTGACCAGCCCCAGAACCTGTGAGTCCGGATTGGAGGCAATGATGGTTGCCACCAGACCCACTACCACTACGCAAGCCCGGCCTACGGTCACACACTCTTTCTCGCTGGCTTCCTTGCGCAGGAACAGGCGATAGAAGTCCTCGGTCAGTGAGGAAGACGACACCAGGAGCTGACTGGAAATGGTGCTCATGATCGCGGCGAGCAGTGCAGCATACAGGAAGCCGGTGATCAGCGGATGGAACAGCAGATCCGCCAGGATGATGAAGATCGTTTCCGGATCCTGGACATCCATACCGTTGCGGACCGCATAGGCCCGGCCGAACACACCCAGAGAGATCGCGCCGATCAGAGAGATGAGCATCCAGCTCATGCCGATGTTGCGGGCAATGGGAACGTCCTTCAGAGAGCGGATGGCCATGAAGCGCACGATGATGTGCGGCTGCCCGAAATACCCAAGTCCCCAGGTCACCGCAGACAGCCAGCCGATGAAGGTCAGTCCTTCCGTCCACGATAGCAGCGTGGGGTCGACCTCATTGAGGGTTTGCGAGGCTTGGGAGAAACCGCCGCCGCCTTCACCGAACAGCACAACCGCCGGCATGATCACCAGGGCCAGCATCATGATGCAGCCTTGTACGAAGTCCGTCATGCTCACGGCCAGAAAGCCGCCAACCACCGTATAGACGAGTACCACGCCCAGCGTGATGACGATCCCAGCCGCGTAGTCGCTCAGGCCACCGAAGTTGAAGATACCGGCAAACGCGCTCTCGAACAGCTTGCCACCGGCCACCAGGCCTGATGCCGTGTAAACGGCGAAGAACACCACGATGACGATGGCGGACACCGTGCGAAGGGAAAGTGCTCGTGTCGGGAACCGGTTAGCCAGGAACTCCGGAATGGTAATCGCGTTGCCGTAGTGAACCGTCTGTTCGCGAAGGCGTGGTGCGACCAGTGTCCAGTTGAAGAACGCACCCACGAGCAGACCGATCCCGATCCAGGCGGACCCCAGGCCGGAGACGAACATTGCCCCGGGCAACCCCAGCAGCAGCCAGCCGCTCATGTCCGAAGCGCCGGCCGACAAGGCCGCTACCTGTGGACTGAGGCCTCGGCCACCCAACATGTAGTCTTCGGATGAAGACGTCGCTGTGCGCATCGCGTATACGCCGATGGCGATCATCAGCGCAAAGTAAGCGATGAGACTGATCCATACACCGATAGCCATAAAAAAAACTCCAGTTTATTGGGCCGGATGTAGCTCCGACAGGTTTTTGGTGCGCATTCAAGCCAGAGCGCTGATGGCAGGCATCGCGATCAGGTAGGGTGCGATGGTGAAGGCGATGGTAGTGTTGTTTTCAACCATGGGGAATTTCCTTGCGTCCGGTTGTCGGTATATTTTTCGTTACTAATGTCGTCACTGCCTTTGGCACTAGCTTCAACATTATTATGGTCACATTATGAGTATAGGGGCGAGAATGCTAACGGACGTTCAACTTTTGTCATTTCATGGCTCACCTCTCGGTAGTTGGCCTCGGTTGACCGAGCATCAGGCCAAGTATGCCGGCCATCGTGATACCTATGAACAGCGAATATGGGGTGTGAAATCCTCAAAGTGGGTGGGTTGAACGGCAAGTGTCGCGAGGGTGATGGCCACGGGGTCAAGAACACCCTCGAGTGCCGGCTCGCCAACGTTCCCGGAGGTGGTAGTGCCTTTCATGATGGGGCCTCGAATTGTGATTGTTGCAGACCGCTTGTCGGGATTGCCCACGGTGACCGGAGGCGAGAGTGTGGCAGGTGCACCATGTTGCCCTGCCGAATGTAGCACCTGGATGGCTGGATGATGTCATGGCATCCGCGCCTGACGCGGCAGGGCCTATGGTCCATCATGGCTGTGTCGGGTTGCAGTACCGGTAGTGACAACAACTGTGACTCACCCTTGGCTTGTCACTCTCCCATCGCTCACTCATCACCGAGTGCCAGCAGCGAGGCGTTGCCGCCAAGTGCCGCGGTGTTGATGGTGATGGTCTTTTCCGTGGCAAAACGTAGCAGGTAGTTGGGGCCGCCTGCCTTGGGGCCGGTGCCGGAAAGCCCCTGCCCCCCGAAGGGCTGAACGCCCACCACGGCTCCGATGATGTTGCGATTGATATAGACGTTTCCGACTTGCACCTTCCTGACAATCCGTTCGGCGAATGACTCATTGCGGCTATGCACGCCGAAGGTCAGGCCGTAGCCGCGGGCATTGATCGATTCGATCACGCGGTCGATCTCGCTGGCCTGGTAGCGAACGATGTGCAGAACAGGGCCAAACTGTTCACGGTCCAGCGCGTCGATCCCATCGATGAGGAATGCCGCCGGTGCGATGAAGGTGCCTTCAGCGGTGTGAACGGGGTCGAGCGGCGTCTCGGCGAGCAGGCGCCCTTCGCCCTTGAGCTTCTCGATGTGTTCGGTGAGCCCGCGGCGGGCGTCATCATCGATCACTGGACCGACATCGGTGCCCAGCTCGCGCGGGTCGCCAACATGCAGCTCGGCCATGGCACCATCGAGAATCTCGATGACGCGATCCGCCACGTCGTCCTGTAGAAACAGCACCCGTAATGCGGAGCAGCGCTGGCCGGCGCTCTGGAAGGCCGACTGAATGACGTCGGCGACCACTTGCTCGGGCAGTGCGGTGGAATCGACGATCATCGCGTTCATGCCGCCTGTTTCGGCGATCAGGGTTGGCAGTGGCGCATTCTCTCTCGCCGCCAGTGAGCGGTTGATGATCTGGGCGGTGTCGGTGCCGCCGGTGAACACCACGCCGGTGATGCGCGGGTCGCCAGTCAATACGCTGCCCACCGTAGGCCCGTCGCCGGGCAGCAGTTGTACGACATCGCGCGGCATGCCGGCTTCGTGCAAGAGCTCGATGACGCGGTGTGCGACGATCGAGGTCTGCTCGGCTGGCTTGGCAAGCACGGTGTTGCCGGCCACGGCAGCGGCTACCACTTGGCCGCAGAAGATCGCTACCGGGAAGTTCCAGGGGCTGATCGCGGCGAACACCCCCTTGCCGGTCATCGACAGCTCGTTGGATTCCCCGGTTGGCCCGGGCAGGGCCGTGGGTGTGGCGAACTGCTGTTCGGCGCGCATCGCGTAGTAGCGGCAGAAGTCGACTGCCTCGCGGATCTCATCGACCCCATCGGTGAGCAGCTTGCCGCCCTCGCGAGAGCACAGTGTCATCAGCTCGGCGAGGTTGTCCTCCATCAGGTCGCCCAGCTTGCGGATGATTGCCGCACGTTCCGTCACCGGTGTATCGCTCCAGCGCGGGAAGGCGACCCAGGCGGCATCCACCGCCTTGGCGGCCTGCTCCTTGCTGGTCCATTGCACGCTGCCGACCTTGCGGCGCCGGTCATAGGGACTGGTGACCGCATGCGTGTTGTCCGGGGCGGCGGGTACGTCGAAGGCCAGCAGCGGGCGTGCATCCCAGGTGGAATCCATGAACTTGCCCATGGCCTCCATCAGGGGTTGATACTGGCTGCGGATGTTGAGGTTCACGCCACGTGAGTTGGGGCGCTTCTCGCCATAGATGTCGCGAGGCAACGGGATGCGCGGATTGGCCAGTCGCGAGTGGTGCTTGAGCGACTGCACCGGGTGCTCGCAGAGTGATTCGACCGGTACCTTGGGGTCGACAAGCTGGTGCACGAAGGATGAGTTGGCACCGTTCTCGAGCAGCCGGCGAACCAGGTAGGGCAGCAGCTCCTTATGAGCACCCACCGGTGCGTAGATTCGGCAATAGGTGCCCTCGGGTGCGCGCTTCAGGGCGCCGTCGTAGAGGGCTTCGCCCATGCCATGCAGGCGCTGGAACTCGAACGGGCGAGTGGCTTCATTGGCCTGCTCGAGGATCGCACTGATGGTATGGGCGTTGTGGGTGGCGAACTGCGGGAAGAGCTTGCCGCGGGTATCTTCCGAGAGCAGGAAACGGGCGCACACCAGGTAGGCGACATCGGTGCTCGCCTTGCGTGTAAATACCGGGTAGCTAGCGACGCCAAGCTGCTGCGATTCCTTGATCTCGCTGTCCCAGTAGGCGCCCTTTACCAGGCGCAGCGGGATTTCGTCCCCCTGTTGGTCGGCCAGGCGGTTGAGGTAGTGCAGTACGGGCAGCGCACGCGTGGAATAGGCTTGCACCACCAGCCCGAAATGGCCCCAGCCCTTGCACGTCTCGCTTTCATAGACGGCGCGGAACACTTCCAGGGAGAGCTCCAGGCGGTCCACCTCCTCGGCGTCGATGGTCACCGCGACATCTTGCTCGCGCGCCATGGCGGCAAGCTCGCGTACGCTGCCAACAAGCTCGCGCAGCACTTGCTCGCGGCGCCCGAACTCATAGCGCGGGTGCAGCGCCGAGAGCTTGATGGAGACCGAAGGCGAGGGCGTCTTCGCTGACAGCGACTTGCTGGTCTTGCCGACCTGCTGGATCGCCTTGGCGTAATCCTCGAAATAGCGTGCGGCATCTTTCCGCGTGCGGGCGGCTTCTCCCAGCATGTCGTAGGAGTAGGTGTAGCCCTTGTCGAAGAGTGGCTTGGAACGCTTGAGCGCTTCATCGATATCGCGTCCGAGTACGAACTGCTTGCCCATCACCTTCATCGCCTCGACCATCGCTCGGCGAATCACCGGCTCTCCCATGCGGTTGACCAGCCGGTTGATGAAGCCGCTGGGCTTGCCGTCGTGGGGCTTGTCCAGAGTCACCACGCGGCCGGTCATCAACAGCCCCCAGGTGGAGGCGTTGACCATCCAGGAGTCGCTCTTGCCGATGTGGGCCTGCCAGTCGGCCGGCCCCAACTTGTCTTCGATCAACGCATCGGCGGTGGACGTGTCGGGAATCCGCAGCATCGCCTCGGCCAGGCACATCAGCATCAGGCCCTCATGGGTATCGAGGCTGTACTGCTGGAGCAACTCGTCGATAGTGTCGACGGCGGTATCCATCCCACGCACTTCGCGCACCAGTTCAGCGGTCTGCGAGGCGATGCGGCGAAAGTCATCGGCATTGGCCGCAAGGGTGTCGATCAGCTCGCCAACGAAGACATCCTCGTCGAGCACGTAATGATCACTGATACGCGCGAAGAGGGTGTCGAGATCCTGCTGCCAGGTGGTGGTGTGCAGCATGGCGTTGGCGTCGAGCATGAAAGATCTCCTGGTTGACGCCACGAGTAGGGACATCGTGGCACGTTGCGACAAACGCGGCGGACGCGTGAAAGCGGATATACCCAAGACTCTAGGTTCTGAGGGGTACCACCGCTTGCCGATTCTGCGGAGATTGTTGTGGATTTCGCGGGCAGGGGCTGAAATGGTGCGCTTTATGCAACTTTGGTCTTATTCAAGCGCCGGGCATTTACGCCAAGCAGCCGGGGGCTTGTTCGGGTGTAATGGGATGTGGAATCGGAGAGTGATTCTCCTGGCGCGAAACAGCGTGGTTGGAGCGGGCCAGGTTGGCATCGCTCAGGTGTCGGTCACCGAGAGTGTGCCGAGTTGATGCAGCTTTCGGTATTGGCTCGGGGCATGGCCAAATGCCGCGCGGAAGGCATGGGAGAGTGCGCTTTGGGTGGCGTATCCGGTGAGGTCGGCAATCTCGGAGAGCGGCAGGGGGCTTTCGACCAGCAGGCGGCGGGTGGCTTCGAGCCGCTTGCGTCGCACGTACTGCCACGGCGAAAGTCCGGTCTGTGCGCGAAAGCAATGGCGGAAGTGGGCTTCGCTGAGGCAGGCCTCGCGGGCCAGGTCGCCGACGCTCAGGCGGCTCGATAGATGATGGGCGATAAAGCGGTCGAGTCGTGGCAGATCCAGACGCTGGTAGGTCGAAGCGTCTGCCTCAGCCAGCCGGGCATGCAGGCAACCCAATAAAGTGGCGGCCAGGCGGTCGTTCTGGGCGCTAGCGTGGTTGGGGGAGGCGCTCAACTCGAGCAGAAGAAAGTCGAGGTAGCGCTTGAGTGGTTCATCAAGAGTAAAGAAGCGGGGGGCCTCAAAGAGTTTCGCCAGCTCATGATGGAAGCCGGTCAACGCAGGGGCTTGGCCCGGGAGGTCGAGAATCAGTTGGTGATTGTCACCGGTGCCGGCGTAGTAATGCATATGGTTGGCTGGCACGATGCAGCCTGACAGTGCGGAGATCGATCCGCCCAGGCCCTCGATCTCGAATTCCGCCTGTCCACGCAGACCGATCACGATCTGGTGGTAATCGTGGGCATGATGGTGGGTGGCGGTATCGAGAGGAATCTGGCGAATGGCACTCGACATGATGGCTCCTGTCAGGGCAGGTATGGGCCTTCATTCTAGTCCATGCGGTCCGGGCGTCTCATGTTTCCCTCTGACGCCGCTTCAACGCGGTATGCGCGGCAAGATGCTGGCGCAGGGCACCGAGTTCCTCTTGACCGCTGGCATCGAGCAGCGGTTTGCCGCGAGCCACGCGGCCATGGCGACCGTGCTCTTCCATGATTCGCTTGGCACGTCGGCGCACCCCATCGAGGGTATCGTCATGTCGAATCGGATAATCGATAAGGGTATTCCATTCCGTTTCGCCTACCTCGCTTGCCAATGCCTTGTCGAATAGCATCAGCAGATGGTCTGGTTCGGTTCGAAAGCGGGGGGTGTGCGACAGCAGCATGATGGCCACCATGCCGCCGAAGATCACCAGGCAGACCGCGAAGACGAGCAGGAACAATGCCATGACATCACTCTTGTCAGGCGACCCGTTTCGGTATCTGGCGGGCCACCATGAATGGTCGTGCGATGATATCAGCCAGATGGTGCCAGATGCAGGATCTCGCGTGCCTCGCGGATGCTCGCCACGGGGCGATCAAAGCGTTGGCAAAGTTCGGCGACCCGCGCCACGAGGGCGGCATTGGAGGGTGCCAGGGTATGCTTGTCGAAGCGCACGTTATCCTCGAGCCCGGTTCGCGTATGGCCCCCCGCGGCAATCGACCATTCGTTGAGTGTCAACTGCTGGGCGCCGATACCCGCTCCACACCATTCGGCATCCGGCGCGAGCCGGTTCAGCGTCTCGATGTAGAAATCGAACGTCGGCTTGTCGACAGGCATGGCGTTCTTCACGCCCATCACGAACTGCACGTAGAGTGGCGCCTCTATCCGGCCATCCTTCGTCATGTTGACCGCCTGGTGGATATGCGACAGGTCGAAGGCTTCGATCTCGGGCTTGATGTGGTACTTGCGCATCTCTTCCGCTAGCCAGTCGACGAGTTGAGGCGAGTTTTCGTACACGCGGTTGGGGAAATTGTTGGAGCCCACGGCCAGGCTCGCCATATCGGGAGCCAATGGCAGCATCGCGCCACGCTCTTCGCCGGCACCTGAGCGACCACCAGTGGAGAGCTGGATGATCATGCCGGGGCAATGCTTTGTGAGACCTTCCATCAGGCGGGCGAATTTCTCGGGGTCGGAGCTCGGGGTCTGGTCGGCGTTGCGCACGTGACAGTGGGCGATGGTGGCGCCGGCCTCGAAGGCTGCCTGAGTACTCTCCACCTGTTCCTCGATGGTGATGGGTACCGCTGGATTATTCTCCTTGCGGGGCACGCTACCGGTAATGGCGACACAGATGATGCAGGGCTTGCTCATGGGACTTTCCTCCCTGGCGTTGGCTCATGCTGGCAGCGAGGCGGCCCGTGTCATGGGCTTCAAGCCCCCTCGCCACCTGTCCACATGAAATTGGGTCGGGTGCGTTGTTCACGAAGGTTAGGCTTTTTTGGCGTGCTCGCCTACCGTTGGTGACTGGCGTTACGATAACGTCAGTTCAATAAAAAAGGCACTCCCAAAGCGTCGGGAGTGCCTGATGTTGCCTATCGCCAAGTCATGTCGTTGACTTGGCCGGTGGCAAGTCCTGCTTACGCCAGGTCAAAGCGGTCGGCGTTCATCACCTTGGTCCAGGCCGCCACGAAGTCCTTGACGAACTTCTGCTTGGCATCGTCCTGGGCATAGGCTTCGGCCAGGGCGCGCAGCTGTGAATTGGAGCCAAAGATCAGGTCCACCCGCGTACCGGTCCACTTCACCTGACCGGTCTTGCTGTCACGACCTTCGAATACGTCTTCGTCGGCCGCGCTCGGCTTCCACGTCGTATTGGTATCGACGAGATTGACGAAGAAGTCGTTGGTCAGGGTGCCGGGCTTGTCGGTGAGTACGCCGTGCTTGACGTTGCCGTGGTTGGCATCCAGTACCCGCAAGCCGCCGACCAGCACAGTCATCTCCGGCGCACTGAGGCCCAGCAGTTGGGCGCGGTCAACCAGCATTTCCTCGTCCGGCACGGTGAACCTGGCGCGGCGATAGTTGCGGAACCCATCCGCCTCGGGTTCCAGGGGGTCGAATGACTCGGCGTCCGTCTGCTCGTCGGTGGCATCGCCGCGACCTTTAGCAAACGGCACGTCGACGTTGACACCAGCGGCCTTGGCAGCCTGCTCGATGCCGACGTTACCCGCCAGCACGATCACATCTGCAATGCTTGCGCCGGTCTCGGTGGCGATACCCTCCAGCACGCCAAGCACCTTGGTCAGGCGCTGGGGCTCGTTGGCTTCCCAGTCTCTCTGGGGGGCTAGGCGAATACGCGCCCCGTTGGCGCCGCCACGCAAGTCAGAGCCTCGGAAGGTGCGGGCGCTGTCCCAGGCAGTGGCGACCATCTCGTTGATGCCAAGGCCACTGGCAGCGATCTTGGCTTTGACGGCATCGACATCGTAGTGAGTGCTACCAGCCGGCACGGGGTCCTGCCAGAGCAAGTCTTCGGCCGGAACTTCCGGGCCCAGGTAGCGAACCTTGGGACCCATGTCGCGGTGGGTCAGTTTGAACCAGGCGCGGGCAAAGGCGTCGGCAAACTCCTCGGGGTTCTTGTGGAAGTGTTCAGCGATCTTGCGGTAATCCGGGTCTTCTCGCATTGCCATGTCGGCGGTGGACATCATGATGCCGACCTTGCGGGAAGCGTCTTCCGCGTCCGGCGCGTGATCCTTGTCCGCCAGGCCCTTCGGCGCCCACTGCTGGGCTCCCGCCGGGCTCTTGGTCAGTTCCCATTCATAGCCGAACAGCACGTCGAAGTAGCTCATGTCCCAACGGGTGGGTGTCGGTGTCCAGGCGCCTTCGAGTCCGCTGGTGATGGCGTCGCGACCCTTGCCGCTGCCGTGGCTGCTTATCCAGCCAAGACCCATCTGCTCGATCGGTGCCGCTTCCGGCTCGGGGCCGACATGCTCCGGGTCACCGGCGCCGTGGGTCTTGCCGAAGGTGTGGCCACCCGCCGTCAGCGCAACCGTCTCGTAGTCATTCATGGCCATGCGGGCGAAGGTCTCGCGAATGTCCCTGGCCGACGCGAGAGGGTCGGGATTGCCATCGGGGCCCTCCGGGTTGACGTAGATCAGGCCCATCTGAACGGCCGCCAGGGGGTTCTCCAGTTCCCGGTCACCCGAGTAACGGCTGTCGGGCTTGTCGCTCGTCGCCAGCCACTCCTTTTCGGCCCCCCAGTAGATATCCTCTTCGGGTGCCCAGATGTCGCGGCGGCCCCCACCGAAGCCGAAGGTCTTGAAGCCCATGGTTTCGAGGGCCACGTTGCCGGTGAGAATATACAGGTCGGCCCATGACAGCTTGTTGCCATACTTCTGCTTGATCGGCCAAAGCAAGCGGCGGGCCTTGTCCAGATTGCCGTTGTCGGGCCAGCTGTTGATCGGGGCAAAGCGCTGATTGCCGGTAGAGGCACCGCCGCGGCCGTCGGCGGTCCGGTAGGTGCCCGCGCTGTGCCAGGCCATGCGGATGAAGAACGGGCCATAGTGGCCATAATCGGCCGGCCACCACTCCTTGGAATCGGTCATGAGGTCAGCGAGGTCTTTCTTGACTGCCGCAAGATCAAGTGACTTGAACGCTTCACCGTAGTCGAAGTCCTCGCCCATGGGGTCGGACTTGGGGTTGTGCTGGTGCAGGATGCTCAGATTGAGCTGATTGGGCCACCAATCCTTGTTCATGGGGCCACGACCGCCCATCTTGGTGTTGGCACCGTGCATGACGGGGCACTTGCCTGCGCTGGTGTTGTCCTTGCCGTCCATTTCGCTCTCCGGATTGCTGATGGTTGCTGGGGGTGAATGTCACGTGTGTCCCAGGTATATCAGACCCACTGCATTGGATGGATTTGATTTTTTGCACCAATGCGATAGGGCAGGTATATGGCCAGCCCACCGGGTAGTATCCACCTGTCGAGGGGCACACAGGCTATGCTGGCCACGGACAAGCGGTGGCTGGTCACGGTCCTGCCTGTTGCCCTCTAGCGTAGCAGTTGACGACGTGCATTCGGCATCAACGCTGTTGCTGGATAACGGGTGGTGGATCAGCCAGCCAGTTTCGGGAAGGACAGCGTGTTGCGTGGGGAAGGGAATTCTGGAAGTGACGCGAATAGCCGGATGGAGCGGGTGAAGGGAATCGCCCGCCACTTCGCTATGGTTTTTAAAATCAATTAGTTATGTAGATTCGGTAGCCATCTGTAGGCATGTCTGTAGCCATTCCAGTAGCCGCCCAATGTCGGTGGAATGTACAGTCAGGAAGGGAGGTAGGTAAACAACCGCCCGCTCAGTCTCATACCGTTGAAGGAATGCTGCATGGATAGGAGCTTCTTGCTGGAGCAAGCCGAATCTCTTCAGAACATGATGGTGTCTCGTGCGACTGGTGGAGATGCTTCACCATGGGAGTACGGTCAAGTCAGACAAGCTCTCCTGTCAGATGGCAGCATTGCTCCTCTGGTCCCTCATATGGTCAAGACGTGCCGGACTCCGGATCAATTCTGGGGATTCATAAAGCAGTGGCCAAGCTATGCCGAGCGTCGCGAGTACGTCTGGGGCGAGTTCAGGCCACTTCTGGACAAGCTGGAAGAAGTGGGCGCACCGTCTGACATGACGGTTACCGAGAACCTGGAGAGGTACGATTCCGAGCATGTTCATGCAGCTTGGCACAAGGCGTTGTCACGGAGGATGTCAGACCCTGAAGGTGCGATCACCATGGCCAAGACCTTGGTCGAGAGTACTTGCAAGCACATTATCGAAGATGTAGAAGGCCAGGAGTATACTGGCCGGAGCGATGACCTTCCCGTTCTTTATAAAAAGGCTTCGCAAGCGCTAAACCTAGCTCCGGAGCAACACATGGAGGATATCTTCAAGCGCATCCTTGGAGGCTGCTCCAATATCGTGACCGGTTTGGGAGAGGTGCGAAACAAAATTGGTGATGCTCATGGTCAAGGACCAAAAGCAGTAAAGCCTAGCCCGCGTCATGCAGAACTTGCTGTCAACTTGGCAGGAACCATGGCATCATTTTTGATCTCTACCCTTGAGTCTCATAAGTGAGAATTATCCCGACATGTGAAAAATGGGTAGGAGCGTAATGTATTGTATTAATTCTTGCCAATGGAATAAATTCTGTGATTCAGTGTATTAATCGGGAGGTCAAATTTTTAAGTTTTTATATTAGCAATATCCTTGAGTTTCTCATTGCATAGAGCCAATAGATAGATATTGAATTTAAGGTATTTTAACTGTTCAGCATTATGGAGTGGCTTATGAATAAAAAACTGACTTTAGTAGCCATGTTCTGTGCGGTTTTACTTTTCGCGTTTAATTATTCTCATGCGCAAGGTTTCGCGTACGACATTGATGAGCTGGCGTCAAAAGATAAACTAATATCAGAGAGTGCTTCAGAGCTTTGTAATGATATCGGAAAAAAAGATTGTGATACTATAAAAACACACTGCATCGATACCCCTATGCCTAATTCATGTTTTCAGAGATACTTTCTATTTCATGCAATGGATGTAATTAACTGTGAAGGAGAAAAACTCAATCAATGTAGTTTGAAAAGAGCTGAGTATCAAGATAAAGTATCAGATTTCGCAAATAAATATGCTAACAAACCTGGCTACGGTCGAGCCGCTTTAAATATTTGCGAGCCATTCTATAATATAGATACAAACAATGAGTGGCTTAAAGAAATAAAGGGAAATCTTGATCTAGTTATGGAAGGTCTTGGGCAATATAGAGACTTCGAGGGTTATTATAACTGTATACAAGAGCAGTACATTAAATTTTTCACGGATGGGGTGAAGAAAGGCAATGAATAAACTAGATGAAGATATCTCCGTACGTCCTCCAGTATGTAGTAAGAACGGTAAGGCTTTGTGCCCATGCTGGCTGCTCACAGCAACCAAAGAAAACCTAGTAACATGTCGTCAAACTGAGCCATCAATTAGCCCAAGCAAAGAGTGACAATAGTCTCGGAGATGCTGCTGCCGGTAAAAAAATCAGAATTTGTTTGTATAGCATAAATTCCTCTTTCTATAACGCAAAATGCCCGTCGGTGATTCAACAGGCAATGTCATAACAGCTCATAGGTGCCTAGCCACTTAACATCCATTAATATTATCTAAGCATGTATCGTTGGGGTTAGTTCTCCAATGGCCTGGAACATAGGTGCCATCAGTTCGAAAGTAGCTATTCACCCAGTGTCGGTTAGAGTTAGTATAGCTGCTTATCGGAGCTGCATAGCTAGTATTGTGCGCAGCTGATGCCGCTGCAGCTGCTGCAACCCCAACAGCAGTAATCACTCCGATTGTCCTTTTTAACGAAGCATCATTTTCTCTCGCTTCTTCTAGTTCGCCGAGGGCCAGCTTCCTCTGGTAGTCGTAGCTACGCATCTGGCGAACCCATTCATTGATAGTGACCCATTCATTCTTTTCACTGTGAACATATCTGTACTCAGCGATGGCATTATAATCACTGGCACATTTTTCGAATTCGCTTGTTGCCTCTGACGCCGCATCTCTGTTGATTGCGAACAAGTTATAAGAAATACTATCTCGAAAAGACAAGCTATTCATAACGTTATTAGCATTACGGCTAAAATCATCAGCACACTCACTTTTTATGAGTTCAGTTTTGGGTTGTGAGGAGTTGGATTTGGTTTTTTCCTCGACCCCGACATCCCACGCCAACACCTGATGTTGGTTATATTTCATCAAGTCACTTTTCGCATCATCATAACCAGCAATCTTTCGCTCTATGGCCATTGAGGAACACGCTGTCAACGACACCAAAGCCGTTGATGCAATTAATAACTTTGAGTTGAGCATATGACCCCTGCTTTCCTAGCGCTTTTTATCATGTATGACATACATCTACAACTATAACCCCAACCTATCTCAATATCAATTCACTTTTGGCTAGAATACGCGCAGTACGATTGAAATAAATCACCCCACCACTAATGAACGTACATAACAAACATTCATCGATAGGGTGATTTTTATATCTATTATTTATGCCCTGCTCATGTTCGTCTAGCGAGCGTTCCAGTGCCTCTTGACTGTGGCAATCCCCAGACCAGCCTGAGCCGCCGCCTGTGACTGACTGAGCCCTTGTGCCTTGAGCCTTTGGACTTTCTCCGTCGTGTCCTTGGCGACAGGCCGACCGAGCTTCTTGCCCTGCCTCTTGGCTCTCTCCAGTCCTTCCTGTGTCCTCTCCCTGATCCGGTTCCGCTCGAACTCGGCGAATGCAGCGAACATCTGTAGCAGCAGCTTACCCTCACTGCTCGCCAAGTCCTGTGCTGGTAGGTCCAAGGAGACTACCTTGACACCAGCTTCGGAGAGTTTCGTGATGGTCTGCTGTACATCGATGTTGTCCCTGCCCAGCCGGTCCAACTTCAAGACTACCAAGGTGTCTCCAGGCTCTAGCTTGTGCTCCACCATGGCCTTGAAGGCTGGCCTCTCCATTGCCTGAACTGACCCACTGATGGTCTCCGAGACAATCCTGTGCGGCTCTACAAGATGCCCGATGGCTCTCTCTATGGCAGCCACTTGGTTGTCGGTGGACTGCTCGACGGTGCTCACTCGGCAATAGGCGAAGGTGCGGCTCATGCTGGTTTCCCCTCTATAATGCTGGTATCGCTTAACGTGGTATCAGGCTAATAGGGGTGGTATCATCCGTCAACCCTGAATTGTTGATACCAGCATAGGAGGCCAGTCGTTGGGATCATAAGACGGACGGTTGTTGAGACTAGGCTATTGGAGCCGGGCACTTCGAAAGTATGCCATCTGTGCCGATTGCTCATCGGTCTGACTTATCCAGTGGTGCATTGGTTTCCACCAGATGCGAAGAGGCACAGGCGATTCCTGCTATCCCATACCGAATCACATTCGAAAGAGGGTTAATCCATTATAATCAAAGCCTTACCTATAATCGGCATGACCTGTAGCGTGTTCCTGCTGGCGCTCAGAAGGGGCGCTGATGAACTACCACCAGACAGCTAGACGCAGCTCGCAAGAGCGAGTGCAAGGAGTCAAAACAATGCGGATCGAGTTAACACGCCGTGGCATGGAGCTGACCATCATGGGACTGAAAGTCCGACTGGTCGCTGGCGATGTTTTCCTGCGGGTGCCGATGGTTGGACAACTCGCTTGGAATCAGTGTGGCCTGTCCATGGATCGGTGGGCAGACTCCAAGCATGACCCCGTGCTGTAACCCTTGAGATTCAGAATGGGGGGATGAGTATCCGTCCGTGTTATGCATACCCCTGGGTATCAAAAAGTCGATCTCATACATCCACCATAGGCCTTAGCCAGGGGCACCGTGGGGTAATCGCGCTGCTCTATATACATCAATACTGGCTCAGATATTCGCCACAAAATAGCCGGGGTGGTCAGGTCGCTGGCTGACCGTTGGTAGGAGTCCCGTTCCTCTGTCGCTGTAGAGTCGACACGCAGTCAGACACGTAAGCCCCCACCATGTTGATGGATCACATGCAGATCGAATCTATGTGCGTCTGCATTTCTCGCCACATGAGCAAATCGACAGGACCAACGCCTTGATGGTCAGTCAGATTTCGCGAAAGAGCTACGCAATGAGCAACAACCAGACCCTTACCGTCGCAGACATGACCGTTCGCCAGGACGACCACGGTCGCTACAACCTCAACGACCTCCACAAGGCAGCCGGTGGTGATCCGAAGGATAAGCCGAGCGAGTGGCTGCGCTATGGCAAGGCCACCGAGTTGGTCGATGAGTTAAAGGCGGGAAATCCCGCTTTTAACCCAGTCAATTCCAAACGTGGTCGCTACGGTGGCACCTTCGTCGTCAAGGAGCTGGTCTACTCCTACGCCATGTGGATCAGCCCCGCGTTCAAGGTGAAGGTGATCCGTGCGTTCGACCGGCTCCAGACAGATGGAGTGGCAGTGGCTGAACACGCTGCCGATGACCTGCTCGACAACCCGCTGCCCTACATGGAGACGCTCCTGGGTCAGGCTTGTTTAGCCGTACTCCTTCACTGACTGACCGTCAGCCCCAGCCACCGCCAGAGCATCGGCCAGTTCGTTCTCTGGGTGTCCATCGTGACCACGGACCCAGTGGAACCGGACGGAGTGAACCCCCAGCAGTTTATCGAGTTGCTGCCACAGGTCGGCATTCTTGACGGGCTTCTTGCTGGCCGTCTTCCAGCCTTTCCGTTTCCACCCGTGAAGCCATTCCGTGGCTCCCTTCATGACGTACTCGCTATCGGTGGTCAGGTCTACAGTGGACGCCTTCTTCAGTGCTGACAGAGCTTCAATGACGGCGGTCAACTCGGCCCGATTGTTGGTCACAGGTTCACCTTGGAGCTTGTCAGCGATCTTCAGGCGGTGTCCAGAGGCACTGAGCAGAACAGCCCCCCAGCCACCTTGTGGATTGCTCTGACCGTTATTGGTACAGGCACCGTCGGTGAAGATGCTGATGGTATCGGTCGAGCTATTGGTATTCGAGAGTGTGTTTGGTGCAACCATGATTGTTTCGTCCTCATTGTCGGAGACAGTCGGTTCCCTTCAGACAGACGGACCAGCAGACGGACGAAACCGCCAGTCTGACCGACTGTCTTCGAGAATGTGCTGGTGATGATCGAAAGGGATGGCTCAAGGGACGAGCCTTCTCGATAGCCTGACGCAGGTCTATCGATGTCGTTGGGTGTACTGGTAGATGAGCGGGAGGTTGATCGATGAGACTGACCGGAAGTCTTCAGTAGCGTCTACGGCGGAGCCAAGGAAGTAATGATGTCAGCCCCGAGCGAAGCGAGATATTGGACCCATCTTCAGGACCATGTGTCAGTCCAACCATCGACTCTCGATAGATCGTCTGACGGATGCCCTGAAGGCGAACCCTACAGGCAGTCTTTTTTCGTGGTATTCACCACGGTTGAAATATCCTCCATAGATAAGGCAGTTCGATTACTCTCAGTCAGTTTTTCACTCTGTTCATCTTCCGGGTTGCCCTAATACTGCGTCCGTTAGAAAGAGCTTCCAATCTGCTGATTTAAATATGCTATTGGATAGGGCTCTGTTTGAATCCAGTCATCCAGCCAGTCCTCTGGGATCACATTCATTGGGTAGTCGAAAAGTCCTTCTTCAGCGTTTTCCGTGGGGGGTTGTATGTCCTTTGTCACTAACGACCGCTCCAAGAAAGGAAGTGCCATCTCACAAGCCTTGACATACTTCCTAGCCTGACGGTCTCCCACATCGAGAAGCCCCTTGACTTCCCTCGTTGTGATCACGTCAATCTCTTGGAGGATTACATACAGGCTGATCTTGTTGAGCGGTATGTTCCTCTCTTTCTGGTTGTGGTGATCGAGGTTCGCTATTCCAGACAGAATATCTGAGGCAGGACAGCCTAAATCGCCGACCCCTCGCCCTCGCATGGCTGACCGTACGGTATTCTCGATGCGCTTCTCTCGATTGCCTCCGTTGCGGGAAGTGGTAGAAGCCTTTTCGAGCGTCACAGGTTTACCATTGAATTGAGCACGGAGCTTGGCTGTTCGACCTCTACCCAACCGCCTCGTCAAGGTCGGCATCTGCTCTATCGGGTGGACTGGCCCAGTGCCTAGACCGAACGGCCACGCATCATACGGAAGGTTGTCGATCTCTTGGAGGTTTTTCTCTGATCGTTCCTTGAGTGCTATCCCACGGGCCACCATTTCATGGTAGCCCGGCGTCCCGCTTCTATTGAACCTCTCAACATTGGAGCGGATAGGGCTGTCAGTGGCCCCAGCAGTTGCGGCATTCATGGTCATATCGTACTTTCCTCATAAGTAGAACCACCCACCAGCGAGCCCACCACAAGCCCATAGGCACAGGACTACCTGACCGGGCGTACGAAAGGCCCAGTCCTGCGCTTGGCTGGTAGGTGGCTCTACTGATGAGAGGTCAGGTGGTGTGGTGGAAGCGTCCTCATGTCCGTGCCGGACGGCGAACGCCAGTGAGACTGGCTCGCTTGAACGCTGTGATGAGTGGAAGGAAGCTCACCCCCCCCCCCTGAGGTGTCTGGTAATTACCCGAGACGGCCAGGCTCACTCCTTGGGTCAGGGTCGATTGCCTGGGTAGCAGGGCTGCATCCCTCCCTGAAGTGCATGGTAATTGCCTGGAGGAGGAGGGCTTCATGGCCCCTTGCCCGCAGTGGGCATAATCTCAGCCAGTGAACGGGAGCGAGATTCCCGCCAGTAGGGCAGACGGTCCACGTTGAGGTGGGAGGTGGCTCTCCCTGGAGTGAGGGAAAATTGTGATGGTGCTGTGAGGCTTTGTGATGGGCTTCGAGAGGAGAGGCAGTAGGGGTGGTCTAGCGAGGAGATGGAAAGCGATTAGAGGGCCTCGCAGCCGTATCTAGGACAGGTGGAGCCGTTCAGCCTTCAGTTGCTTCGCCTGACCCAGGAGCTTCTCCATGTAGTCGAGCGGGTTATCGATCAGGTCGTCGGCGGCATGGTCAGCGACCGCAACGCCTTCGGTTTGAAGCTGGTCGTATGCACGGATGACCTTCAGGTGGAACTTGGGGCTGATCCACATGGCATAGGCGTAGACCAGCTCCTTGACGACGTAGGTGCTGGAACCAGTGCCTCCGCGAGTGGAGACGATAGGTTCCGAAGCCCGATTTTGGGCTTTGACCTCATCGATCAGGTCTTGGGTTTGAAGGTTGGACGCCCACAAGCTGGGACGCTTGCGGTTCTCACCACCGGCTGCCTTGTGAAGGTTGGGATGAAGAATTGGTTCAACAGCCGTATTGTCCCGATAAGTAGCTTATGGCCAGGTCTGCGAAGGGGGCATCCATTGGATAGCCGCCCTCCTGCCAATCTTCAATTAGCTGCTCGGTTCGATAGGCAGGATGTCGAATGGGGTTATCATTTTGCTCCCTTTCGAATAAGTCACAGAACTCATTTCCCCCTTTGCCCTCATTTCTGCGAGCGCCTTCCATAGCAATCATGCCGTCGAAAACACCTTGTGAGTAACTTGTTGCAATGAGTTCTTCCGACATGCCGCCGTGGTAGTAATCTTTGACCTCTTGAACTGTCATCATTTCTGCTGATGAGTCGAAGGAGATCAAAATGGCAATTATTGTGAGGGGACCTTTGAATAGCGGACTTTTCAACATGGGATGTATCATTCCTCTACTTGGAGTCGCTGCGGTTTCATTGGGTGTTAAAAGAAGCCCAGCCAGAGCCCAACACCATGAATGATCCCAATCGGGAAGAAGAGGGCTCCCGCGATGAGGAACCCCCACCAGCCTTCACCTAGAGACGTGATGACGTGGGTAAACCAAGCCAGTACACTGACCACCCCAAGAGCTACCCCTATCAACGCACTGTAATCAGTCTGACCTTGCTGTTTTTTCATCGTTTAGCTCTACTTCCCTGCCGTCGAGTACATATCTTTCTCGACAATCACCGTAGCTATCGGCTTGCTATGTGTGCAAGCCCAAAGCGCTCAGTGCAGAGCCTCCAGCCGTATCGTCTCCACCGCCTCCAGCCTCGTCCTGAAGGTCGGCCCTCTGTTGTACACCCTGTTGGCAGTAGTAAGTCCTCGCTCATGCCCCGTGATCCACACGATGACCGATTCACTCACTCCTGCGTCCCCCATGATGGTGATGGCGGTGGTCCTGAACGAGTGGAAGCAGAGCTTTCGGTCTTCCCTGACGATGGTCTTTGCCATCAACCGGCTGAACCACTGTGAGAACTTCGGGCTCTTTTTGCCGTCACTGCGTTTGGTTGCCTCGGCTTCCGTGAACAGATACTCAACCCCCGCTGCCTTGGCGTGCTTGAGCTGGTCGAGTACGGGAGCCTTGATCTCTGGATGCAGCGGTACTTCCCTGGTGGCGTTCCTGTTTTTCCCCTCACGGATCGCCAGACACCAGATGCCTTGCCGTTGGATGATGTCCGTCACCTTCAACGAACAGAGTTCATCGATGCGGGCTCCCGTATAGAAGCCCAGGCGGGGCAGCTGTCGGTAGATGCCTTGATTCTCATCGGTAGCCGCGAAGATTGCTTCTACCTCAGCTCTCGTGAACTGGTCGTAGCTCCTGACGCTGGCCTTGGGTTTGAGTTGGTGACCCTTGAACGGGTTGCCGTTTGGCAGTTCCTCTTCCATCGAGTATTCGGCGTGATGCCAGATGGCCGACAGTCCCGAGAGGTAGTTGGCCACTGTCTGCTTCGTCTTGCCCTCGCCAAGCATCGAGGTGATGAAGCCTTTGACCTGTCGACGGTCGATGGAGACCAGTGCTACGTCATCCTCACCCAGGTGCGCCAGCAAACGCTCCATGGCCAGCTCGTTCTTTGATCGGGTCGAGGGCTTACGCTCTACCAGCGGGGACGCTTTCCAGTCCTCTAGAGCCGCTCTCAGGGTCAGACGGTAGCGGGCTGGTATATCCCCCTCATAGACACTCCTGAAGGCGTCCTGCTCGATCTCTGGGAGCTTCTCGGGGTCTATTACGTCAGACAGGCCCACAGGATCGCGAGTATCGGTGCTGACTAGCGAGTCTGCTGTCTCCCTGAGCTGGTCCCGTGCCTGGAGGAACATGCGCCTCTGCTGGCGCTGCGAGGCTTCACCCTTCAGCTGGGCTTCAAGGTCGCCCAGGTCGGCAAGCACTCGGTCCCGTATCCGACAGGCTTCATCGAGGTCGCCTGTCTGGGTGCTCTGCTGGAGGATCTTCTTGCCAAGGTGCTTGGCGAGGGTAGGGGATAGCCGCTTCTGGATGAACCAGACGTTGCCACGTTGGCGAAGGCTGCGGGTGTCGGTGGGCTTGCCTCTGGCCATGATGTTCGCCCTCTATTCGACCAATGTACGAGTAGGGCGAGGATATCACTGGAGCGGGGATCAGGTGTAGCCACTTGTGTAGCCATTCCTGTAGCACCTAACCCCATGAAAGGTGGGAAAAATCTTGGAGATCAGTAGGTTAAAAGCCGGATGGAGCGGGTGAAGGGAATCGAACCCTCGTCTTAAGCTTGGGAAGCTTCTGCTCTACCATTGAGCTACACCCGCTTGCTATTTCGATAGTAAAACCAATTGCTTAGGCATTGCAAGCTGTCCCATGACATTCTCGGTGCATGCTGGATAACACGTTGTTTTGGCTACCCCTTGAGGGCACCCGAGAGGATGCGGTTTGGTGGGTTACATGGTGCTCACGAAATTTTACATGCCAAAGAGAACTTTTCTTCCTGATGGTGTCATAACTAGCACAGGCAGCAGCGCGATAGCAGTCGCTAACACTGTTTGCCTGACTAGCTGATTCGATCAAATCTTGCCGCCTCCCATTGTGAGGCGGCTTTCTTTTGCGCTTGAAGCCCCGGCAACGGCTGCCATACGCAGAAAAAGCCCCTGGTGTGGGGCGTTGTCGGATCCATCAACGGAAAGGCGGTTCAGCGATGGCGCATCCTGATGATGGCGCTTAAGACATCGCGGCGCGTGACGATGCCGACCAGTCGCTGCTGTTCAACCACCGGGTAGACCTTCGGCTTGGCGCCGAGCATCTCCTGGGCGAGGTCGGTGATACTCTTGGTGGGGGACACCGACAGCACTTCATTGCGCATCAGTTCCCTGACCAGCGGCGGCTCCTCGTTGAGATAGGCGCTTTCCAGTACCTTGCCCAGCACATCTTGCTCGGAAATGAAGCCGATCAGGTGATCGCGTTCGTCGACCACCGGAACGCCGGGAAGTCGATGCAGTGCCAGCCCTTCGGCAAGCGTGGAGACCGAGGTCTTGCCGGTCACTCTGTAGCAATCACGGGACATGATTTCACGGACAATGGTAGGGGCCTTGTTGGGCATGGCTATTCTCCTTGCGCCGATTTCGGTTTCAGCATAGCTGACTCTTACCCGTGACAATCAAAGCTTATCGTCGATCTGCCAACGCTGCGCGACGTTGGCATATTGATTTACCCGGGGGAACCCGCGCTTCCGTCATTGTTCCAAGGCGGTAAGATGCCTTAGGTTGTCACTCATCCACTGATTGGAGGCGCCATGGATGCCCGGGAATATCTCGCCAGGAAGGGGCTCGATGGCGAGCGCGATCAAGAGCGACCCAACACCCTCGAGGAAAAGGCCTGGTCTAGGGCGCGTGAGGCGGGTGATCATCGTCCCCACTCCGGTACTCCCCATGATTGGGAGGATTGGGAACGCCACCACGCCGAGCTCGCTGAGAGTGCCAAGTCGATCGAACAGAAGATAGACCTGGAAGCGCATCGGCATGGCCTGGACCATCAGCAGCGAGACGATCGCGGGCCGAAGGGCGACGCTGAGCTCGTGATGCCTGACAGGAGCGTCGAGACCTTCGACCCTGGCCACGTGGTCCACGAAGAGGATCACACTGTCGGCGAAGCCCCTGAAGCGCTTGTCGGGTCCCTGCCCAAGCGTCCCCGCCTGGCACTGCTCGTGCTTGCTGTGCTGCTGCCGCCACTGGCGCTTGGGTTGGCAGGGCTGCGAGGCAAGACCCTTGTGCTGAACGTGTTCCTGACTCTGCTTGGCTGGCTGCCTGGTGCCTGCCATGCCCTGTGGTGGCTCAAGCAACGGACATCGTGATCACCCTCCTTATTACCTCTCTCCCTCCTTTTACCTCCCTTCTTTGCCTTCCCCCCCCCTGGCGGTGCTGCGCCGGGGGTGTGCTTGCCATGCCGGCCAGAGAATGTTCGTTCGAACTCGCTTTGTTGTTGAAAGCGAACATAGCGCTGTCGGTGCTTCTCTCCCGTGACTTTAATCTAAGTAACTGTATTATATATATTTATTGTTATTGTAGACGAAGGTATAACGCATTTCCTGGCGTTTTTCGTTGTCGCTGAATACTGTCTAGGCTAGGTTTGTTATCGGAATCGAACATTTTATGATCGTTTGTCGGCTAAAACGAACAACGCCGTGTTATCACGAATGCTCACGACAATAACGACAGCGAGTTCAGCATGTCACTGATACTTGAAAATATTGACCATGTGGTCAATGGAGAGGCCCATATCGAGGGGGTCAATCTCGAATTGGCTCCCGGTTCCTTCAATGTGCTGCTGGGACGAACACTGGCCGGCAAGACGACCTTGATGCGTATCATGGCCGGGTTGGAGCAGCCCACCGCGGGCCGGGTTCTGATGCATGGAGAGGATGTTACCGGTGTGTCGGTACGGCGGCGGAATGTGTCGATGGTTTATCAACAATTCATCAACTATCCCAGCCTGACGGTATTCGACAACATTGCATCGCCATTGAAGCTGGCCAAGGTGGTTCCGGAAGAGGTTCGCCAACGCGTGCATGACACGGCATCGATGCTGCATATCGAGCACCTTCTCGACCGCTATCCTCTGGAACTTTCCGGAGGTCAGCAGCAACGCACGGCCATGGGGCGAGCCCTTGTCAAGGACGCCGACCTGATCCTGTTTGATGAACCGCTGGTCAACCTCGACTACAAGCTTCGCGAGGAATTTCGTGAAGAGCTACGTGAGCTCTTTCGTGCCCGCAACTGCATCGCCGTATACGCCACCACAGAACCTAATGAGGCGCTTGCGCTGGGTGGAAACACTGCGGTCTTGCACGAAGGCAAGATGCTCCAGTACGGACCAACGGAAGATGTCTACCACCGTCCCAGAGACATTCTCACGGCCGAGATGTTTTCCGAGCCACCCATCAACGTGGTGCCGGCCATGGTGTCGGGTTCGGAGGTGACCTTTGACCGCGATGTGCGCTTTCCCCTCAATGATGACCTGAAGACTCTGGCTCCCGGCCAGTATCAGTTTGGCGTGCGCGCCTCGCATATCTCGCTGACCCCCCAGAGCGATGATGACCTGGAAATCGAGGTGCGAGTGGACATCGCCGAGATCAGCGGGTCGGAGACCTTCCTTCATGTGCACAACGACTTGTTCCACCTGGTGCTGCACCTGACAGGCATCCATGAGTTCGCGGTCGACCAGGACATCAAGGTCTATTTCCCTACGCACAAGATCTATGCCTTCGACCATGGCGGCGGTGTCGTGCACATTCCCAAGCGCATAGGAGCCCAGTGATATGGCACAGATAACGCTGAAGTCGCTGGCCCACTCCTATTCGCCTAACCCCGCGGGGCCAGAGGATTATGCGATTCGCGAGATGAATCATGTTTGGCACCAGGGGGGCGCCTATGCCTTGCTTGGGCCGTCCGGGTGCGGCAAGTCAACGCTGCTCAATATCATCTCGGGGTTGTTGCAGCCTTCCGATGGGCAAGTGGAATTTGATGACAGCGTGGTCAACGAGCTACCACCCGAAGCCCGAAACATTGCGCAGGTTTTCCAGTTTCCAGTGATCTACGACACCATGACGGTGTTCGATAACCTGGCCTTTCCACTGCGCAACATCAACACACCCGAGGACAAGGTCAGACAGCGCGTTGCGGAAGTTGCCGACATTCTCGAGCTTACCCCGCTGCTCAAGCGCAAGGCGCGCAACCTCACCGCCGATGAGAAGCAGAAAGTGTCCATGGGACGCGGTCTGGTGCGTGATGATGTATCGGCCATCCTGTTCGATGAACCGCTCACGGTGATCGACCCACAGCTCAAGTGGAAATTGCGCCGCAAGCTCAAGGAAATTCATGAGCGCTTCAACATCACCATGATCTACGTGACTCACGACCAGTTAGAAGCCTCCACCTTCGCTGAAAAGATCGCGGTGATGTACGAAGGGCAGGTGGTGCAATTCGGCACCCCTCGGGAACTGTTCGAGACCCCTAATCACACTTTTGTTGGCTACTTCATTGGTAGCCCGGGGATGAACTTTCTCGAGGTCGCCATCGAAGGCGAGCACGTGGTCTCTGGCGCCGTTACCTTGCAGGTTACTCCAAGGGTAAAGAGTGCCGTCGGGCGCGCGCGAAGCGCTAACGTGAAGCTCGGTATCCGTCCGGAATTCATCGAAGTGCATGCTGAGCCGGTCGAGGACGGCATGGAGGCAAGAATATTGAGTTCTCAGGATCTCGGGACCTACTCAATACTTCAGCTACGACTTGGCGATATTACCCTCAAGGCGCGTGTCGAGGAGGATCAGCGAATTCCACGAGACAAGGCCTACCTGCGTTTTCCAGAGCAGTTTCTTGGCCTTTATGTAGATGAATATCGAGTGGAGCTAGAACATGAATAAAGTCTACAACAATCGAGCATGGTGGCTGATATTGCCCATGCTTCTACTGGTTGCCTTCTCGGCGATCATCCCCTTGATGACTGTCGTGAACTATTCCGTTCAGGATGTCTTTGATGCGCATACTCGGTTCTTCACCGGCACCGAGTGGTTCAAGGAGATGCTCAATGATCCCAGCCTGCATGCGGCACTGCTTCGCCAGTTCGCCTTTTCACTGATAGTGCTTGCCATCCAGGTGCCATTGGGTATCGGGATTGCCCTGATCATGCCAAAAAGCGGTTGGCAAGCTTCAGCGGTGTTGATCCTGGTGACCATGCCGTTGCTGATTCCCTGGAACGTGGTGGGCAGCATCTGGCAACTGTTCACACGGGGTGATATCGGACTGATGGGCTGGAGCATTCGCGAGCTGGGTTACGGCTACAACATCACCTCGAGCCCGGTGGATGCCTGGGCAACCATCATATTGATGGATGTCTGGCATTGGACGCCGCTGATCGCCTTGCTCTGCTACAGCGGCCTGCGCTCGATTCCCGACGCGTACTATCAAGCCGCGCGTATCGATCGCGCGTCACGTTGGGCGGTGTTTCGCTACATTCAACTGCCCAAGTTGACCAATGTGCTGGTCATCGGCGTGCTGTTGCGTTTCATGCACTCATTCATGATTTACGCCGAACCGTTCGTACTGACGGGAGGCGGTCCTGGCAGCTCGACAACCTTTCTCAGTCAATCGCTGGTCACCATGGCCGTAGGCCAGCAGGATCTCGGGCCATCCGCTGCTTTCTCGCTGATCTATTTCCTGATCATCCTGCTGGTTTGCTGGGTTTTCTATACCGCGATCATGAATATGCAGAAAGATAAAAACCAAGGAGGGGTCTGACATGAGTGATTCACTACCCACCACTCCTGATGCAGTGAGAAAGCAGGCTGCCTTGGCCAACAATCGTCGTCGTCGCAAGACCCGATCTGCCACACGGCAATGGCGTCGGCGTGGGTTGATGGGGGCCTATATCCTGTTCGTCCTGTTGCCTATCTACTGGCTTCTCAACATGTCATTCCAGTCCAACAACGAAATACTGGGTGGGCTGACTTTGTGGCCGCAAGACTTTACGTTTGAACACTATGCGAAGATATTCACCGACTCTAGCTGGTATATGGGGTATATAAATTCCATTGCCTACGTGGTGATGAACATGCTGATCAGTATCAGTGTGGCGCTGCCTGCGGCTTATGCCTTCAGTCGCTACAAGTTCATTGGTGACAAGCATCTTTTCTTCTGGTTGCTGACCAATATGATGGCCCCGCCGGCAGTATTTCTTCTGCCTTATTTCCAGCTCTATTACACGGTGGGTTTGTTCGATACGCATGTTGCCGTTGCTCTGGCGCACTGCCTTTTCAATATCCCGCTGGCGGTATGGATTCTCGAGGGATTCATGAGCAGTGTGCCCAAGGAAATCGACGAGACGGCCTTTGTTGACGGCTACAGCTTTCCCAGGTTTTTCGTCAAGATATTCATTCCGATGATCAGTTCAGGAATCGGGGTAACGCTGTTCTTCCTGTTCATGTTCTCGTGGGTCGAGCTGCTGCTGGCCAGTACCTTGACATCAACTGGCGCCCAGCCCATTGGGTCGGTAATGACGCAGACCAAGGGTGCATCAGGGATCGACTGGGGGGCGCTGGCTGCGGCAGGCACGTTGACGATATTGCCAGGCATCATGGTCGTCTATTTCGTTCGCAATCATATTGCCAAGGGCTTTGCCCTGGGCAGGACTTGAAGGGGAGGAGTGCGTCATGGAATGGATGGTCTGGACTGTGCCTACGGCGATCTTCTTTTCGGCGATTGCGGCGATTCTCATCGGAATGACAGCCTGGGAGCTGGTTTCGCCCACCGTAGAGAGAAGAGGCTTTCTACCGCTTGCCACGACGCGTGGTGACCGGCTGTTCATCGGTCTGCTTTCAGCAGCCTATATCCACCTGATGGTGGTCGGTTTTACGGAAATTTCGATTTGGTTTGCTCTGGCAGCTTCCATTCTGTGGTTGCTGGTGTTGATGCGCTGGGGCTGAATCAAGGTGACATGGATGAACCACCTGTCAGGGAAGATGACAACAGGAAATGAGGTCAACATGAAGAACAACACGATGAAAATGACGCTGCTGGCCAGCAGCTTGATGCTGGCTTCAGGAGCGCTGTACGCCGACTCTCACGATGCACGCGCCATCGCAGAGCGTCTGATAGACGAACATTTCCAGGACTCGACGCTTTCCCGCGAGGAGCAGATCGAGGAGCTGCTGTGGTTCGCCAAGGCCGCCGAGCCATTCCGCGACATGGAGATCAACACCGTGGCGGAGGGCCTGACCACGCATATCTACGAGCGTGATGTACTGGCCGAGGCGTTCGCTGAACTCACCGGAATCGATGTGACCCACAACATCATCGGTGAGGGTGATGTGGTCAACAACATGCAGACCCAGATGCAGTCTGGTCGCAATATCTACGATGGCTATGTCAACGATTCCGATGCCATTGGCACGCATATTCGCTATGGCACCACCATCAACATCTCCGAGGCGATGGAAAACGAGTGGGCGGACTATACCCTACCGACTCTGGATCTCGACGACTTCATCGGTATCCAGTACGGAACTGGCCCTGATGGCAGTATCTATCAGATGCCGACACAGCAGTTCGCCAACCTCTACTGGTTCCGCTACGACTGGTTCCAGCGCGAGGATCTGCAGGAGCAGTTCCGCGACATCTATGGCTATGACCTGGGTGTGCCGACCAACTGGACCGCCTATGAAGACATCGCCGAGTTCTTCACCGAGCATGTCGGCGAAATCGATGGCACCAAGGTATATGGCCACATGGATTACGGTCGCCGCGATCCGTCGCTGGGCTGGCGCTTCCATGACTCCTGGCTCTCCATGGCGGGAATGGGCAGCCCCGGCGTGCCGTTCGGCAACCCGGTGGACGATTGGGGCATTCGCGTCAATGAAGAGAGCCAGCCAGTGGGCGCAAGCGTGACCCGTGGTGGTGCCACCAACTCACCCGCCTCAGTGTTCGCGGTCACCAAGATGGTCGATTGGCTCGAGAAGTATGCGCCCCCCGAGGCCAGCGGCATGACCTTCGGCGAGGCGGGGCCAGTGCCTGCCCAGGGCAATATCGCCCAGCAGATATTCTGGTACACCGCCTTCACCGCCGACATGACCGACCCTTCGCTTCCGGTCACCGACGAAGAGGGTAATCCCAAGTGGCGCATGGCGCCGTCTCCCACTGGCCCTTATTGGGAAGAGGGCATGAAGGTCGGCTATCAGGATGTGGGCTCGTGGACCTTCTTCGATTCGACCCCCGAGGATCGCCGCACCGCGGCCTGGCTGTTCGCCCAGTTCACTGTCGCCAAGACGGTGTCACTGGAGAAGCTGATGACCGGGCTGACGCCGATCCGCGAATCCGACGTGTTCTCCGATCAGATGACTGAAATGGCGCCCAAACTCGGCGGTCTGGTGGAATTCTATCGCAGCCCGAACGAATCCAACTGGACGCCTTCCTCCACCAACGTGCCGGACTACCCGCGCATGGCGCCGTTGTGGTGGCAGAACCTGGCACCGGCGGTGAATGGGGAAATCTCCCCGCAGGAGGCGCTCGACAACCTGGCTGGCGACCTCGATAACATCATGGCTCGCCTGGCGCGTGCCAGCGTTTTCGAGACCTACTCGCCGAACTTGAACGACGAGCAGGATGCCGAGCATTGGCTCTCGCAGCCAGGCTCGCCGAAGGCCAAGCTGGATGACGAGATGCCGCAGGGCACCACCGTTCCCTACGATGAAATGATGGAGGCGTGGATGGCTGCTGGTAATCGCGAGTGATGAACGGGTGAGGTGCTGCGCGCCTTACCTGCCCTGGTGTGAGCCGGGGCCGTTCAAGATCGTGTGACCGGTTGCCTGAACGGGACCCATGGCCCCGCTCGGTGCAAGCCGAGCGGGGCCTTATTGTAGAAGAAGGACCTGATATGCAACTTCGTCGGAGCAATATCCGCCAATTGGCCGAGCGAGAATTCGATGTGCTGATCGTGGGTGGTGGGATCAACGGTGCATCGGCCGCCGCGGCATTGAGCGGCAAGGGCGTCAGTGTGGCGCTGATCGACCGCGGCGATTTCGCCGGCAGTACCAGCATGCACTCATCCAACCTGGTGTGGGGCGGCATCAAGTACATGGAGAGTCGCGATTTCGCGCTGGTGCGCAAGCTCTGCAAGAGCCGCAACCACTTGATCAAGAGCTATCCCTCCACTGTCCAGGAAATTCGCTTCCTGACCACTATCAGCCGCGGCTTTCGCTACCATCCTCGCTACCTGTGGGCCGGTGCGTGGCTGTATTGGCTGATCGGCAATGCCTTCACGCGAATTCCACGTTTCCTGTCGCCACGCTCGATCAAGGCGGAAGAGCCGATCGTCGACATCGATGGAGCCGTCGGAGGTTTCGAGTACTCCGATGCGTATCTGCATGACAACGATGCACGCTTCGTCTTCAATTTCGTGCGTGGCGCCCTGGATTTCGGTGCGACCGCCGCCAACTATGTCGAATCACTCGGTGCCCGCCGAGAGGATGACGGGTGGGTGACCGATGTGCGTGACCGCATGAGCGGCGAGACCTTTACCATCCGTTCGAAGGTGATGGTCAATGCGGCAGGCCCCTGGGTTGACGAACTCAACAGCCTGTCTGGCCAGGCGACAGGTCACCAGCATGTGTTTTCCAAGGGGATTCACCTGATCGTGCCGCGGCTGACCAAGAGTGGCCGGGTGCTGGCCTTCTTCGCCGATGATGGCCGCCTGTTCTTCGTCATTCCCATGGGGGCGAGGACTTGCATCGGCACCACCGATACTCGGGTGGAGAAGCCCGAGGTCGGTATCACCGAGGACGACATTCGCTTTGTGCTCGACAACATCAACAAGCGCTTGAGTCTCGACAAGCCGCTTGGCAAGGACGATATCATCGCCACCCGCTGCGGCGTGCGTCCGTTGGCGGTGAAGGCGAGTTCCGGTGGGGACCGCGATTTCCTGCAGCTATCGCGCAAGCATGCCATCGACATCGATGCCGCTAACCGTCACCTGAGCATCTTCGGCGGCAAGCTCACCGACTGCCTGAACGTCGGCGAGGAGATCGTCGAGGAAGTCAGGGCGCTTGGCATCGAGATACCAGACCCCGAGTTTCGCTGGTATGGCGAGCCCGATGCCGACAGGCGTGATGCGTTCATGGCACAGGCCCACGCCATGCAACTCGATGAGCTTACCGCCGACCATGCCTCCGAGCCATTGAGCACCCGGCTGTGGCGCCGCTACGGTGATCAGGCCATGGAACTGCTCGAGGACATTCGCCGTGATCCTCGTCAGGGCGAGGTGCTGATCGAGGGCACCGAATACCTGCGTTGCGAGTTGGCCCAGGCGAGCCGTCGGGAAATGATCACCCGCCTCGAGGATTTCCTGCGGCGTCGATCCAAGATTTCACTGGTGGTGCGCGAGGAGGTCATTCGCCAATCACCGGGCCTGCACGAGGCCTGCGAACTGCTGTTTGGCGACCAGGCCGAGGCACGCCTGCACGAGTACCTGACCGAGGACAATGGGGCGCTGGAAGAGGCCTTGTCGCCGGGTGCGGAGAGCGACAACCCGGCGCATTCGGAAACCTTGCGCTGGTAGAGAGCCCGGTGTCGGGGCAGGTGGGGCCCGGGATTGGTCGCGGCGTGAGATTGCGTGTCGTGGACGCGCGCGTATACTCGTGTCGACTTTATCATTGTTCGGGAGTTGACCATGGGGTATCTCGTTGGCGTCACCATATTGTGGGCCTTCTCGTTCTCGTTGATCGGCGTCTATCTGGCCGGCCAGGTAGACAGCTACTTCGCGGTCATGCTGCGCGTCGGTCTGGCGGCACTGGTGTTCCTGCCGTTTCTGAAGCCACGCCTGCTGCGTGGCCGCCAGCGGCTCGTGCTGATGGCCCTGGGGGCGGTGCAACTCGGGGTGATGTACCTGTTCTTCTATCAATCATTCCTTTTGCTTTCGGTACCCGAGGTGCTGCTGTTCACCATCTTCACTCCGCTCTACATCGCCTTGCTCGATGATCTGCTGTTCGGTCGTTTCACCCCGATGTATCTCGTCACCGCCGCCCTGGCGGTGGTCGGGGCGGCAGTGATCCGTTATGACGGCGTGAACAACGATTTCTGGCTGGGTTTTCTGGTAGTGCAGGGGGCCAACCTGTGTTTCGCCCTGGGCCAGGTGGGCTACCGGCGCTTTTCCGCCGAGCTGCCCGATTCGCTACCGCGCCACAGCGTGTTCGCCTGGTTCTACCTTGGCGCCATGGTGATTGCCGCCCCGGGTTTTTTGTTGCTCGGCAATAGCGCTGGGCTGCCCACCACCGGTGTGCAGTGGGGGGTGCTGCTGTGGCTTGGGATTGTCGCCTCGGGGGTCGGCTATTTCCTGTGGAACCTTGGCGCGACCCGGGTCGATGCCGGGGCACTTGCGATCATGAACAACGCCCTGATTCCCGCGGGACTTCTGGTCAACCTGCTGATCTGGAATCGTGAAGCCGACCTGACCCGACTGGCGCTGGGTGGTGCAATCATCGTCGGCTCGTTGTTCCTCAACGAGTGGTGGCTGCGCCGTCGCCGACCACAATCCGCCTGAGGCGGTTTGCCGCAGGGCAGGGCAGTCGCCATAATGAGCGGCTGCGATGCGAGAGGCTTGTGCATGCCACCCCAACACAGTCAGCCAACGACGAACACCACGGCCAGACGCAGCCAGTTCCGCAATATTGGCCTGATCGGCCGCCTGGGCAGCGCCAAGGTGGTCGATACTCTGAAGCGCCTGATCCGCTTTCTCGACGCGCGTGGCCACCACGTAATCATCGAAGATCGCACTGCCACCGTGCTGCTCGGCCACGATCATCCCGAGGCCAGCCGGCGCATGCTCGGCGAGCTCTGCGACCTGGTGATCGTGGTGGGCGGCGACGGCAGCCTGCTGGGGGCGGCACGCACCCTCTGCCATAGCGGTACTCTGGTGCTCGGGGTCAACCGTGGCCGTCTTGGCTTTCTCACCGATATTTCACCTGATGAACTGGAAGCCAGGGTCGGGGAAGTGCTGGAAGGGCGCTATGAGGTCGAGCAGCGCTTTCTGCTCGATACCGAGCTCTACCGGGGAGATACCCTGATGGGCAGCGGCGACGCACTCAACGAGGTGGTGCTGCACCCCGGCAAGGCGGTACGCATGATCGAGTTCGAGCTGTTCATTGATGGGCAGTTCGTCTATAGCCAGCGCAGCGATGGGTTGATCATCGCCACGCCCACCGGCTCCACCGCCTACTCGCTCTCCGGGGGCGGGCCGATCATGCACCCGAAACTCGATGTGGTGACCCTGGTGCCGATGTTTCCGCATACCCTCTCGAGCCGACCGATCGTCATCGATGCGGCAAGCGAGATCCGCATTCATATCGGCGAAACCAATCAGACCTACCCGCACATCAGTTGTGACGGCCAGACCCGCGCGGTGGCCAAGCCCGACGATGTGCTGGTGATCCGACGCAAGCCCGAGAGGGTGCAACTGGTGCACCCGCTTGGCCACAATTTCTTCGAGGTCCTGCGCAGCAAGCTGGGCTGGAGTCATCGCCTGGGAGACTGATGTGAAGACGCGGGCGAGGCTCGAAGGCTACGATCTGATTGGTGATGTCCACGGCTGTGGTGCCACCCTGGCTGCATTGCTCGAGAAACTCGGCTATCACCAACGCGGTGGGGTCTATCGCCATCCGCGCAGGCGAGTGATATTTCTTGGCGATCTCATCGATCGCGGTCCACGGATTCGCCTGGCGGTGCGGATTGCCCGGCGCATGGTGGAGGAGGGAGAAGCCCATATCGTCATGGGCAATCATGAGGTCAATGCGCTGGCCTATTGCCACCCTGCACCGGGAGGGCTTGGCCGTGACTGGCTGCGTGAACACTCGCCGCGCCACAATCGCATCATCATGGAAACGCTGGAACAGTATCGCGATCATCCCCAGGAGTGGGAGGACGCCCTGGCCTGGTTCATGGACATTCCCTTGTGCCTGGAGCGCGACGGACTTCGCGTGGTACACGCCTGCTGGGATCAGCCGCTGATCGATGAACTGCGCCTGGCGCGCCCCGATGCGTGCATCGACAGGAACTTCCTGGTGGACTCGGCGACGCCCGGTACCCGCGCCTTCCGAATCCTCGATCGACTGACCCGCGGCATTCATATCCCGCTCCCGGCCGGCATGGCCATTCACTCGGGCGACGGCTACACCCGTCGCAGCTTTCGAGCGCACTTCTGGGCCGAGGCACCGTGCACCTGGGGGGATGTGGTATTCCAGCCCGACAACCTGCCGGGTGAACTGGAGCAGCGCTCGCTGTCCAGCGACGAGCGGGCGATGCTTAGCCATTATGGCGTGGATCAGCCGCCGCTGTTCATCGGCCATTACTGGTGCGAGGGAGTGCCGGCCTTGCCAGCTCCCAATATCGCTTGCCTGGACTACAGCGCCGTGAAGTTTGGCCGCCTGGTGGCGTATCGCTGGAGCGGCGAGCGTCGGCTCGACGCGGATAATTTCACCTGGCTGAGCGTTCCCCGTGAGGAACAGACGCGGCCGAGGCCTTGGGAGATCGACCTCGATTGATACAAATTTTTACGCAAAAACTATCCAGCCGGTGTGAACTCATGGTGGCAACCGCCATCAGAATAGGTGTTCCCTTGAATGATCCCTTGCTATTGTCCGGCGGCCCCCTCCGCCGGACTTTTTCTGTGCACCCTATACTGGCGCCTGTGCGCGAATTTCTGAGTGAATGTCTTGGCGAATGTCTTAGCGAATGTCTGCCCCGGTGTCTGGAGGTGTCATGTACCAGGTGATCCTGCTGCCCCGTGATGTCGATACGCGCGGTTTGCGCAAGGCGCTGTGGGCCCAGCGAATCGGCCATCGCATCACCGAGGAGTCGGAGGGGCAGATGTTGTGGCTTGCCGACCCGAAACAGCACGAGGCAATGCTGAGCCTGGTCGAACGCTGGCAACGGGGCGAGCCACTTCAGCAACCCCACAGCGAGCGATCGGCAAGTCCATCCAAGGGCTTCACCGCGTTGCTCGTTCCTGTGCGCCTGGCGCCCGTCTCGGCACTCTGCATGGCGCTAAGCCTTCTGGTGTTCGCGGCCATGGCGGTGCTCGGCGACCTGGTGATCGCCATGCTGGCCATTGTGCCGCTGGGTGTCGCCAATGGCAGCCTGGCGGTGGGAAGCCTTCAGGACGTGCTGCTGGGTGGCCAGCTGTGGCGGCTGTTGTCACCCGCCTTCCTGCACTTCGGCTGGATGCATTTGATCTTCAACATGCTGTGGCTATGGTATTTCGGCCGGCAGGTCGAGTCGCTGCACGGCAGCGGACGCATGCTCGTCATCGTGCTGCTTGCGGGTATCGGCGCCAACCTGGCCCAGTACGCCACCGGTAGTGTGCTGTTTGGCGGCATGTCGGGGGTTGATTTCGCGTTGCTGGGGTATGTCTGGCTGATGTCGCGGCGCGCTCCACGCAGTGGCTTTTTCGTGCCGCAGATGCTGGTGGTGTTCATGCTCGGCTGGATGGTCTTCACCATGACCGACATGGCCTCCGCCGTGGGGTTCGGCAATGTCGCCAATGGTGCGCACCTGGGCGGGTTGCTCGTGGGCCTGGCGATGGGCTGGTATCATTCCGGACGAGCCCGCCGTCACTCCTGATATCACCCCATTTTACATCACCCCGTTGACATCCCCCCTGGCATCACCACGAGTCAGCGGCTAACCGCAAGAGACAGTGTCCATGAGCGATATGACCTTCGAACGCATGATCGAGCAGATGACGCCGACGATCTACGACAGCCTCAAGCAGGCGGTGGCGTTGCGCAAATGGCCGGATGGCCGTCGCCTGACGGCGGAGCAGACCGAGCTGTGTCTGGAGGCGGTGATGCGCTTCGAGGCGGCCAACAACGTGCCGGATGACCAGCGGGTCGGCTATCTCGAGCGGCGTACCTGCGGCAGCGCCGCCAATGGCAGCGATGTCCCCCCGGAGCGTGCGGGCCTGGCTCGGGACGCCAGCCGTGACTGAGTCTTCCGAAAGGGTAGCGTCTTCCACGATGCCCGTGCAGGGCTGCCTGACCAAGATGGCCATCGCCCCCGGTGCGGCGGGTGAGCCTGTGCGCTATACACTGCGTGCCGGGGAACGGCGCCTCGGCCTCAATGCTTGCCTGGGCCAGCCGCTCACGCTCGCCTGGACCGGTGCGATCGCCTGTACCCATTGTGGTCGAGCGACGAAAAAGAGCTTCGCACAGGGCTACTGCTATCCGTGTTTCAAGAAGCTGGCCCAGTGCGATACCTGCATCGTCAAGCCGGAAACCTGCCACTTCTTCGCCGGCACTTGCCGCGAGCCGGAGTGGGCCGAGCGTCACTGTTTCCAGCCCCATGTGATCTATCTGGCCAATGCCTCGGGGCTCAAGGTGGGCATTACCCGCGGCACCCAGGTACCGACCCGTTGGCTCGACCAAGGCGCGGTTCAGGCATTGCCGATCCTCGAGGTCGACACTCGCCAGCAATCGGGCTTCGTAGAGATGCTGTTCAAGGAAGAGGTCTCCGATCGCACCAACTGGCGCGCCATGCTCAAGGGCGATACCGTCGACATGGACCTTCCCGCCGAGCGTGATCGGCTGCTGGCCCGATTGGGCTCCGGGCTTGCCAACCTGCGTGAGCGCTTCGGAACCGAGGCGATTCGCCAGCTGGACGCAGCGCCTGCGGCCTTCGAATACCCGGTGCTCGAATATCCCACCAAGGTGGCCTCCCACAATCTCGACAAGACCCCCGAGATTTCCGGCACCCTGCTCGGCCTCAAGGGCCAGTACCTGATCCTGGACAGCGGCGTGATCAACCTGCGCAAGTACACTGGCTACGAGGTGGTAGTGAGCTGATCGTGCAAGGTCGACTTCACCGTTGTTATTGGTTGTTGTCGGCGTCATGCCACAAGTTCGTTGACGCTCCAAAGCCCGATTGCTAGCTTAGCGGCACTCTCAGGTGCTGGTGGCGAAAGCCATCAGTGAAACGGGAAGTCGGTGAATCCCGCGCAACGCGCTTGCCAGGGATGATTCCAACGCTGCCCCCGCAACGGTGATCGAGTCGAGAAGGGTCTTCATGCCACTGTGCCAGGCACGGGAAGGCGGCCCTTCCGGATACAGGTGTGCTCCTGTATCCACTCGTCAGCCCGGAGACCGGCCCGAGAGTTCATGCCGGATGGCGGAGGGCCAATCCGAGGCTTGGCGGGCGACGTTTCAGCCGTTCTTCCTTGTTCTCGCAGAGCCCTTGCCACACCGGTGCCGGTACGACGAAAAAAACCGTGCGGGTGAGCACGGTGAGCAAGGGACACTCAACACGATGACTATTCATGCCCCGCGTGGCCTGGCGTTCTGCCTGGCCGCCCTGCCGCTGGCCGTCCAGGCCCAATCCACTTCCACTCCCGACACCAGCGAACGGCTCAACCCGGTGGTGGTGACTGCTGCCCTGGCGCCGCGCACCGCCGACCAGAGCCTGTCCTCGGTGACCCTGCTGGATGAGGCGACGCTGCGTCGCCAGGACCCCGACAGCATCACCGACCTGTTGCGCGCGCAGCCCGGTGTTGATCTCACTACCTTCGGCAGTTACGGCAAGCAGACGAGCCTGTTCATGCGCGGCGCCGGCAGCAATGCCAACGTGCTGTTGATCGATGGCATTCGGCTGCGCTCGGCGACCAGTGGCGCCGCCGCCTGGGAATTTCTCGACCCACGAATGTTCGAGCGCGCCGAAATCGTGCGCGGTCCGCGCGGCAGCTTGTATGGCGCCGACGCCGTCGGCGGCGTGGTGCAACTGTTCACCCGTGATGGCGATGGTGCGGGGGAAGCGCCGCATGTCACGGTCGACGTGGGTGGCGGCAGCGACGATACCCAGCGCGCCACCGCCACGCTTTCCGGTGGTCAGGGTGGCACCCGTTACCTGTTCGCCGGCAGTCACTTCGGCACCGATGGGGCGCCAGTGCGCCGCGACGGTGACGACAAGGGCTTCGACAACACCACGGGGCTCGTACGCCTCTCGCATACCTTTGATGACGGTGCCGAAGTCGGCGTGCTGGCGCTGCGTGCACGTGGCAACACCGAGTTCGACGAGTCCGGCCCCGCCGATGAGGATTTCGTCCAGCAGGTCGCCGGCGTGTATGGCGAATTGCCGTTGGGGGAGGCATGGCGCAGCCGTGTGACACTCAGCGAAGCGCGCGACGAACGCGATACCCTGGCACCGCTGCGTACCAACCAGTTTGCCACGCGTACCCAGGCCGCGCGGTGGGACAATACCGTGACCCTGGGCCGCCACGAACTGGTGGGCGGTGTGGAGGCGAGCGAGGATCGTGTTGCAAGTGATCTTGCCTTCGACGAAACACGCCGCGACAACCTGGCGGTCTTTGCCCAGGGCCTGTTCGACTTCTCGCCGCTGCTGCTCCAGGCAAGCCTGCGCCACGACGACAACCAGGCCTTCGGCAACGAGCTGACCGGTAGCCTGGCGCTCGGCTATGAGCTTGATGGCGTGCATACCCTGCGTGGCAGTGTCGGCAGCGCCTTTCGTGCGCCGACCTTCAACGAGCTTTATTACCCCGGCTTCAGCAACCCCGATCTCTCGGCGGAGCGCTCCGAGAGTTTGGAGGTCGGCGTGCGCGGCCAGCATGATGCCTGGTTCTGGGATCTCTCCGCCTACCGTACCGAGGTCGATGACCTGATCGGGCCGGACGCCAACTTCCTGCCGGTGAACGTCGACCGCGCGCGCCTTCATGGCGCGGAACTGGCCGTGGGGGCCGAGCTTGCCGACTGGACCTTGCAGGCCGCCGTGACCTGGACCGACCCGGAGGATCGCGACACCGGCAATCGGCTGGCCCGGCGCGCCACGCAGAGCCTGCGCCTGGACGCGGATCGCCAGATCGGTGACTGGTCGCTGGGCGGTACGCTGCTGGCCCAGAACAGTCGCTACAATGATGCCGCCAACCAGGATCGCCTGCCGGGCTATGGCCAGCTCAACCTGCGCGCCGGTTGGGCGTTCGCCGAGGCATGGACGGCGCGACTGGGCATCGACAACGTACTCGACAAGGAGGTGGTCACGGTGCGTGGCAGTGATTTCGATCCGGTCACCTTCGAGGCGATTCCGTTCGATTACCTGAATGCCGGGCGCAGCGTGCGCTTGTCGGTCAGTTTCGCTACCCCCTGAACGAGCCGGAGGAGCCGCATGTCATCCTGGTCGATCCGCCTGCTGGCGCTGGTGCTTGCCATGCTACCGGCACTGCCGGCCTTGGCGGAACGCTGCGCCACCGACGACGCCGGCGAGACGCTGTGTCTGGCAAAACCCGCGCAGCGTATCGTCACCTTGTCGCCCGGCGCCACTGAGCTTGCCTTCGCCGCCGGCGCGGGCGAGCAGGTGGTGGCGGTGGTCGCCTACGATGACAGCCCCGCGGAGGTAGCGGCGCTGCCGTCGGTGGGCAGCCATTCGCGGCTCGACCTTGAAGCGTTGCTGAGCCTTGAGCCCGACCTGGTGATTGGCTGGATCAGCGGCAACCCGGCCGAGCAACTCGAGACACTGGAGTCGCTTTCGATCCCGGTGTTTCGTCTCGAACCCGGCGATCTGTCGGGCGTGGCCAGCGCCGTGGAGCGCCTGGCCAGGCTGGCCGGCAGTGAAGCGGTGGGGGAGGGGCGTGCACGGCGCTTTCGCGAGGGTGTCGCGGCACTGGCCGAGCGTCATGCGGAAGCCGAGCCGATCACGGTCTTCTACCAGGTCTGGGATGCCCCGTTGATGACGCTCAATGACACGCACTGGATCAGCGAGATGATCCGTCTTTGCGGGGGCGTGAATGTGTTTGGTGACCTCCCCCGGCTGGTGCCGCGTCTCGACGAGGAGGCGGTGCTGGCGGCGGCGCCAGACGTGATCATCACCGGAGGGATGGGCGAAGAGGACCGCGCCTGGCTCGATGACTGGCGGCGCTATCCCGAGCTGCCCGCCGTCGCGCGTGGCAATCTGTTCCTGGTGCCGCCGTCGCTTATCCAGCGTCCCTCGTTGCGCCTGCTCGAGGGGGCGGAACGGCTCTGCGAGCGGTTGGAGCATGCCCGTGCACAGCGCTGAACTGGCGGGCGTGCGGCCAGGGCGCAGGCAGGCGCTGTTACCTCTTGCGCTACTGGCGCTGGCGGCCCTCGCCGCGCTGGTGTTGGCTGTGTGTGTGGGTAGCGCCTCGCCGGGGCCTGGTGCCCTGTGGCGCTTGATCAGCGGCGAGGGCGATGCGCTGGCCCGCACCTTGATGTTCCAACTGCGCCTGCCACGGGCGCTCGCGGCGTTCGCCGTGGGTGGGCTTCTGGCCGTGGCGGGTGCGCTGATGCAGGTGCTGTTGCGCAATCCACTGGCCGACCCCTATGTGCTGGGGCTTTCCGGTGGTGCGGCGGTGGGCGCGTTGGCGGCCATGCTGGCCGGGCTTGGCGGTGCGGTGGTGTCCGGGTCGGCCTTCGCCGGCGCGCTGCTGTCCACACTGCTGGTGTTCGGCCTGGCCCACGGAACCGGCAGCTGGACGCCGGCACGCCTGCTGCTGACCGGGGTGGTAGTCGCCGCCGGCTGGGGGGCCTTGGTAACGCTGATGCTGGCGGTCAGCCCCACCGAGCAGTTGCCCGGCATGCTTTACTGGCTGATGGGTGACCTGGCCCATGCCCGTGGCCCCTGGCCGCCACTCATCCTGCTGGCGTTGACGCTGCTGATCCTGGCACCGCTGGGGCGCAGCCTCAACGTGCTGGCGCGCGGCCCGCTGCAGGCGGCGGCGCTGGGGGTGGCGGTGCGGCCAATGGAGTGGACGATCCACGTGACGGCCAGCCTGCTCACCGCCATGGCGGTGAGTACCGCCGGCAGCATCGGCTTCGTCGGGTTGATCGTGCCGCATATGCTGCGCCTGGTGCTGGGCAATGACCAGCGCGTGATCCTGCCGGCCTGTGCCCTGGCCGGGGGAACCCTGCTGGTACTGGCCGATACCCTGGCGCGTACCGTCATCGCGCCGGAACAGCTGCCGGTGGGGGTGATCACCGCGCTGCTCGGGGTGCCGATGTTTCTCTACCTGCTCTACCGGAGCCGCTGATGGGGCACCTGGAGGTTCGTGACCTGGTCGTCGACATTCCCGGCAGGGCCGATGGCCAGCCGCTGTCGTTCACGCTCGCGGCGGGGCAGGTATGGGGGGTGCTGGGTCCCAATGGAGTCGGCAAGACCACGCTGCTGCATACTCTGGCGGGGTTGCGTGCGCCGCGCCGCGGCGAGGTGCTGTTGGATGGCCGTCCCATCGCCGCCCATGGTCGCCGCGAGGTGGCCCGTCGGCTCGGCCTGGTGTTCCAGGAACGTCAGGATGGCTTTCCGGCCACGGTACGCGAGACGGCGCTGATCGGTCGTCATCCCTGGCTTTCGCCCTGGCAGATGGAGAGCGGCGATGATCTGCGCCTGGCCGAGGCCGCGCTTGCGCGCCTGGATATCGGCCATCTGGCCGAGCGTCTGGTCGGCACGCTCTCCGGCGGTGAGCGCCAGCGCGTGTCCATCGCCACCGTGCTGGCCCAGGCGCCGGGGCTATGGCTGTGCGATGAACCCACCAACCATCTCGACCTGCATCATCAGACCACCGTGATGGCGCTGCTTGCCGAACGCGCGGCGGCGGGGTGCGCGGTGATGCTCTGCCTGCATGACCTCAACCTGGCCGCGCGCTGGTGCGACCAGGTGCTGCTGCTGTATCCGGATGGCCAGGCCTGCTGGGGGCATAGAGACAACATGCTGGTACCCAGTGTGCTGGAACATCTCTACGGCCAGCGCCTGGCCAGCCGCGAGATCGAGGGAGCGCGGGTGTTCGTCGCGGTGCCCTGACTGCCCGGCATGGCGGCGATCAGGCGCTTGGCAGGTACCCGATGAAGCTTGCCGGGTCGTCGCTTATCACACTCTCGACCCCCCATTCCCATTGGTGGGCGAAGGCCGCCGGGTCGTTGGCGGTGTAGCACACCAGCTGATACCCGCGTTCACATACCTGCTGGGCGCTGCGTTGGTTGAGACGTGTCCAGTCGGCGATCACGCTGCTGGCGTTGACGGTCTCGCAGCGCACCTGCCAATCGCGGTCGATGCCCTCGAAGAGCACACCGATCGCCAGTCGCTCGGCAGGCGCCACGGCCCGCGCGCGTGCCAGTGCAGCGTCGTTGAAGGAAGACAGCAGCAGGCGTTCGGTTGGCAGCGCGTCGAGCAGCGTCGGTACCACGCCATCCACCAGGGCGGCGGAGCTGCGTCCTGGATTGACCTTGAGTTCGAGGTTAAGCCCCATGTTGAGCTCCTCGATCAAGGCCAGCATGTCGCGCAGGGTGGGCATCGGCTCGCCACGAAAGGTGTCCGAGAACCAGCGGCCGGCATCGAGCTTGCGTGCGCCGGGCAGGTCAAGATCGGCCAGTCGCCCACGTTGATCGGAGCAGCGCTGCACGGTGGCATCGTGCCAGATGACCGGGGTGCCGTCGCCAAGCAGCTGGACATCGAGCTCAACCCAGTTGATACCTGCTTCATGAGCGGCGCGAACCGCGGCCAGGGTGTTTTCCGGCGCATGGGCGGAGAGACCGCGATGGGCGATCAGGCGGGGCAGGGTGTTGACGGAATGTGGCATGAGTCGTCGCTTCCTTGATCGAACGGTTACCCATCATCCTACACCGCCGTGACCGTCCGAGGTCACCATCTGGGCGAGTGTGCTAGGCTTCGCGCCACGCAATGGTTACCAGAACGATCACCAGAACGATGAATGGAGCGGGAGACGTCGATGAAGGTAGTGAGCCTACCGGAGGGGGAGCGGCGTGATGACTGTCTGGCACGCCTTTGCGCGGCGTTCTATGGTACCGCTGCGGGCTTGGCGCCACTGGTGGCCTTCAGTGGGACGCGGCACCAGCTGTTTCCCGCTGAAGCCGCGCGGCTGTGGGCGCTGGTCGATGAGCGTGACAGCCCCGCCGCGCTGGCGTTGCTGGTGCTCGATGCACAGGGTCCTGGCATGACACTGACACTTGCCACCTCGCTCGTGTCGAGTCGTGAGCCCCTCGCTCGGCTGCTGCGTGAGCTGGCCTTGAACGCGCCGCTGCGCGTGGTGCCAAGCGAGACACTCGACGAGGACTTCCTTCGCCAATGCGGGATCAAGCGTTGGCTGGAAGGCGAGGACGGTCAACGGACAGGGCTGACCTTCCAGCATCCGGCGGGTACGCTGGACGACCTGTCGCCACCCCTGGCCGTCGATGAAAATGCCCTGCTCAGGCGCTTCAAGCACGATGCCAGGTTCTTCGAAGGCGAAAAGCAGGCGTTCGTCGACGGGCTGGCGCATTGATCTCAGGCACATTGATCTCATCAACAGTGAAAGGATTAGCGACATGGCCAAGCGTATTCAGTTTTCCCGGACCGGTGGCTCGGATGTCCTCGAGCTCGTCAATGTCACACCCACCGAGCCCGGCCCCGGTGAGGTGCGTATCGAGAACCGTGCCGTGGGTCTGAACTTCATCGATATCTATTTCCGCACCGGGCTCTATCCGGCACCGTCGCTTCCCTCTGGCCTTGGCACCGAGGGGGCCGGCGTGGTGGCGGCGGTGGGTGATGGGGTGACGCACCTCAAGGTGGGTGACCGTGTCGCCTATGCGCAAGGCCCGCTTGGCGCTTATGCCGAGCAGCATGTGCTGCCGGCGGCCAAGGTGGTCGTGCTGCCCGAGAGTATCGACTTCGAGACGGCTGCCGGCTGCATGCTCAAGGGCCTGACCGTTCAGTACCTGTTGCGCCAGACCTGCCCGCTGAAGGGCGGCGAGACGATCCTGTTCCATGCAGCGGCCGGTGGCGTCGGCTCGATCGCCTGCCAGTGGGCACGGGAGCTGGGCGTCAAGCTCATCGGCACCGTAAGCTCCCCCGAGAAAGCCGCGCTGGCCGAGCGCAACGGCGCCTGGGCGACCATCGACTACACGCGTGAAAACGTGGTCGAGCGGGTCCGTGAGCTCACCAACGGCGAGATGTGCGACGTGGTGTACGATTCGGTGGGCAAGGATACCTGGGAGATGTCGCTGGACTGCCTCAAGCCGCGTGCGCTGATGGTCAGCTTCGGCAATGCCTCGGGCCCGGTGGATGGCGTCAATATCGGCATTCTCAACCAGAAGGGCTCGCTTTTCGTCACGCGGCCGAGCCTCAACGGCTATGCCGACACCCCCGAGCGCCTCAAGATGATGGCCGATGACCTGTTCGGCATGCTCGATAGTGGCAAGCTGGTCATCGACGTGGCCAACCGCTTCCCGCTGGCGGATGCCGGCCAGGCACAGGATGCCGTGCAGGGGCGCCAGACCACAGGCTCGACGATTCTGTTGCCCTGACAGGACAACCGGCAACCAGCTACCAGGGAGCCATGCCATTCAGGCGAACGGGTATTATCCACCTGGTCGCGAATGGAAACCGCAAATCGCACAGACCGGGAATCGTACATAATGGAGAACATGGTTCACTGAATGGCCGGAGGCCGCATGAGTCACGTCTTTCATCGTCATCTCAAGCAGCATTACCCTACCGCCGTGGGTGGTGAGGGCCCATACCTGATCGACGCCGAGGGGCGCCGCTACCTGGATGCCAGCGGTGGCGCCGCCGTGTCGTGCCTGGGCCACAGTGATGCCGAGGTGATCGGGGCGATTCAGCAGCAGGTGGAACGGCTGGCCTATGCGCATACCTCGTTCTTCACCAACGAGCCGATGGAGGCGTTGGCTGACTTCCTGGTCGAGCGAGCGCCGCAAGGGCTGTCGTCGGTCTACTTCGTGTCCGGCGGGTCCGAGGCGATAGAAGCGGCACTGAAAATGGCCCGCCAGTACTTCATCGAGCGTGGCGACCCCCAGCGCCGCCACTTGATCGCACGGCGCCAGAGCTATCACGGCAACACGCTCGGGGCCCTGGCCACCGGCGGTAATGCCTGGCGGCGCCGGCAGTTCGAGCCGCTGCTGGTGGAGGTCAGCCACGTCAGCCCCTGCTATGCCTATCGTGGGCAGGCCGAGGACGAGACGCCAGAGGCCTATGGGGAGCGGTTGGCGGCGGAGCTCGAGGGCGAGATCCAGCGCCTGGGACCGGAGACGGTGATGGCTTTCGTGGCCGAGCCGGTGGTGGGCGCGACGCTGGGTGCAGTGCCTGCGGTGCCGGGTTACTTCAAGCGGGTGCGCGAGATCTGTGATCGCCACGGCATTCTGCTGATTCTCGATGAAGTGATGTGCGGCATGGGGCGTACCGGCAGCTTGTTCGCCGCCGAGCAGGAGGGTGTGTCGCCGGATCTGGTCACTATCGCCAAGGGCCTGGGGGCTGGCTACCAGCCGATCGGGGCGACCCTGGTCAGCGAGGGCATCCGCGCGGCCATCGCCGAGGGTTCGGGGTTCTTCCAGCATGGCCACACCTACATCGGCCACGCGACCGCCTGTGCCGCGGCGCTGGCGGTGCAGCGCGCCATCGAATCGCGTGACCTGCTGCCCCGAGTGCAGCGTCTTGGCGAGGGGTTGCAGCGGCGGCTCGAGGAGCGCTTCGGCGAGCACCCCCACGTCGGCGACATTCGTGGACGGGGGCTGTTTCGGGGTATCGAGCTGGTCGCCGACCGCAACGACAAGACACCGTTCGACCCGGCCCGCAAGCTGCATGCCGCCATCAAGCGCACGGCCATGGATCACGGCCTGATGTGCTACCCGATGGGCGGTACCCTCGATGGTCAGCGAGGCGATCATATCCTGCTGGCGCCGCCGTTCATCCTCGAGGAGTCCCACCTGGACGAGCTTGTCGACAAGCTCGACGCGACCTTGCGCGCCGTCCTTGATCACCCGTGAAGGGACTTCGACCGATGTCGATAGTATCCCGTCTTTCGCCTCTCGCCTGGTGCCTCTAGACGAGGCGAGTTGATGTCATATCCGGCAAGCGACGTTGAGCAAGGTGATGTTGATCAAGGCGCCGTTGCTCAATGCGCCGTTGATCAAGATAGGGTTCAGCGCTTTCGTTTCACCACAGGGAGGTGAGCCGCCATGGCCGACAGTACCCTGGTCTTTGTTGTACTCGGGCTGACGCTGGTCGCTTTTGTCTGGGGACGTTTCCGTTATGACCTGGTGGCGCTTACGGCGCTGCTGGGTTCGGTAATGCTGGGCCTGGTACCCGGCGACGAGGCCTTCCAGGGCTTCGGGCATCCGGCGGTGATCACCGTGGCGGCGGTGCTGGTATTGAGCCGGGGCCTCGAGCGTTCCGGGGTGGTGGACGTGATTGCCGCCCAGGTGCTGCGGGTCGGCGACCGGCTGATACTGCAGTTGCTGGTGCTGATCGGCACCGTGGTGGTGCTGTCGGGCATCATGAACAACGTTGGTGCGTTGGCGTTGTTGTTGCCGGTGGCCATGCGCCTGGCGCGCGAACACGATACCTCACCCTCCATCCTGCTGATGCCACTTGCCTTCGGGTCGCTGCTGGGCGGTCTGATGACGCTGATTGGCACGCCGCCCAACATCATCGTCGCAAGCTACCGCGGCTCGGTGACTGGCGAGAATTTCGGCATGTTCTCTTTCACTGCCGTGGGGGGGGTGGTGGCGCTGGTGGGTTTTTTGTTCATCGTGTTGCTGGGCTGGCGACTGACGCCGCGTCGGGCGGGGAAAGCCTCCACCGAGGAGATGTTCGATACCGCCCACTACCTTGTCGAGTTGCGGGTCGGCAAGGATGCCAAGGCGCTTGGCTGGACATTGTCCGACCTGCAGCATGAGCTGGAGGAGACCGTACCGGTGCTCGCCGTGGTGCGAGACGACAAGCGTCGCGCCGGTCATGCCTTTCATGGCGAGCTCAAGGAGGGCGATATCCTGCTCGTCGAAGGTGGCCCCGAGGAGATGAAACTGCTCGAGGACAAGGCGGGCCTGCGCCTGGGGCTCGACCCCGAGGAGGAAAAGGCCGACGAGGAGGAGGAGGACCGCAAGCAGGAGGACGAAATACAGGGGGACGAAAAACAGGACGACGAAGAGCAAGCGACGGCGGAGCATGATGCGCTCGCCAATGAGCATTCCGCCGACGATGAGGAAAGAACGTCTGACAGCACAGACCACAAGGCGGACGGCAAGAAAGAGAAGACGCCCGTGGATACCGAAGGTCTGCAACTGGTCGAGGCGGTGGTGCGCACCGATTCGATGATGGTCAACCGTACCGTAAGCCAGTTGCGCCTTCACAACCAGTTCGGCCTGCACCTGGTGGCGGTGGCGCGTGACGGTGGCCGTCTTAAGCAGCGCTTGCGCGAGATCCGCTTTCGCGCCGGCGATGTACTGCTGTTGCAGGGGGGCGAGAGCGAACTTGCCGAGAGCCTGGCCACGCTGGGCTGTCTACCTTTGGCCGACCGCCAGCTGACCCTTGGCCAGCCACGCATGCTGCTGGTGTCGATCGGCATCTTCGCCGCGGCGATTGTCGCCATGCTGTTCAACCTGCTGCCTACCGCAGTGGCATTGGCCAGCGCCGCGTTGATCTCTCTGCTGGTCGGAGTATTGCCGCTGCGAGATGGCTACCAGGCGATCGACGGCCCCGTGATCGTGCTGCTGGCGGCGATGATGCCGGTGGGGGAGGCGCTGGAAACCAGCGGCGGGGCGAGCCTGGTGGCCGAGTTGATGCTCTCCTATGGCGCCGAGTGGCCGGTGGTGGTCACCCTGGTGGGGCTGTTCGTGCTCTCGATGCTGCTCTCCAACGTGATCAACAACGCCGCGGCAGCGGTGCTGATGGCGCCGATCGCGGCGAGCCTTGCCAATGGCTTCGAGGCATCGCTGGACCCTTTCCTGATGGTGGTGGCGGTCAGTGCCTCCTGCGCCTTCCTGACACCCATCGGCCATCAATCCAATACCCTGGTGATGGGTCCCGGCGGCTACCGCTTCAGCGACTACTGGAGGCTTGGCCTGCCGCTCTCGCTGCTGGTGCTGATAGTCGGGGTACCGATGATCCTGCTGGTCTGGCCGTTGTGAGAGCGGTGGGAGAATAAGGAGAGTCGTGAGTGGTGAGTCGTGAGTGGTGAGTCGTGAGTGGTGAGTCGGGTGGTGTGGCCCTGAAAAAGTAGACACTTTGTCAGGCAGCGGCTTCATAGGTCCGGGGGGAGACTCCGCCCAAGGCCCCATGGAGCCGCACGTTATCGTAATACTCTTCGATGTAGTACTGAGCCTCA
>NZ_PYUD01000011.1 GCF_003028575.1 Halomonas urumqiensis
TGACCATGTCGACGGTGCCGATCTGCAGGCCCTCGATCATCGCCCGCTCGCCGCCCAGCGCACCGCTGGGGTGGTCGGTGACGGTGAACTCGCCATCGGAGAGGCGCTCGAGGGTCTCCTTGAAGGCGCGCGAGCCCTCGCCGTAGTGGGAGTTGCTGGAGATGGCGTAGCCGACGCTGATCTCGGTGGCGGCCTGGGCCTGCAGGGCGACGCCGGCCAGGGCCAGGGTGGCCAGGCTACCGACGGCGGTGGCCAGGGTACGGCGGGCGAAACGGGGTTGGGAAGTGCGTGAGCTCATGTAGCGTTCCTCGTTGTTGTTGCGATGTTTTGTTGCTGCGATGTTGGAAAGGACCAGGGTGGTCAGGAACCCCGCCGTCATCGGCGGGTCATGTCCAGCGCCACGTCGACGATCATGTCCTCCTGGCCGCCGACCATCTTGCGTCGGCCAAGCTCCACCAGGATGTCCACGGTCTTCAGGCCGTAGCGCGCGGCGGCGGCCTCGGCATGGCGCAGGAAACTCGAATAGACGCCGGCATAGCCAAGCGCCAGGGTCTCGCGATCCACCCGGACGGGACGGTCCTGCAGCGGTCGCACGATGTCGTCGGCGGCGTCCATCAAGGTGAGCAGGTCGCAGCCGTGGTGCCAGCCCATGCGTTCGGCGGCGGCAATGAAGACTTCCAGCGGCGCGTTGCCGGCACCGGCACCCATGCCGGCGAGGCTTGCGTCCACGCGGTCACAGCCTTCCTCCACCGCGGCGATGGAGTTGGCGACGCCAAGGCTCAGGTTGTGGTGGGCATGCATGCCGGTGCGGGTGGCGGGGTCCAGGGTGTCCTTCATGGCACGGAAGCGCTCTCGTACATCCTGCATGGTCAAGGCGCCGCCCGAATCGACCACGTAGATGGTCTGGGCGCCGTAACTCTCCATCAGCTTGCCTTGCTCGGCGAGGCCCTGGGGGCTCTGCATGTGGCTCATCATCAGAAAGCCCACGGTGTCCATGCCGAGCTTGCGGGCATGCTCGATATGCTGGCGGGAGACATCCGCTTCCGTGCAGTGGGTGGCGATTCGTGCGCCCCTGGCGCCCGCGGCATGGGCGGCGTCCAGGTCATGGACGGTACCGATGCCGGGCAGCAGCAGGGTGGTGATCATGGCGTGCTCGACCACTTCGGCCACCGCTTCGATCCACTCGATATCGCTGTGGGCGCCAAAGCCGTAGTTGAAGCTCGAGCCCTGCAGGCCGTCGCCATGGGCGACCTCGATGGAGTCGACGCGTGCGGCGTCGAGGGCACGGGCAATCCGCCGGGCGTCGTCGAGGCTGTACTGATGACGAACCGCGTGGCTGCCGTCGCGCAGGGTGACATCGGAGATATATAGCTTGTTGTCAGGCTTGGTATGGGCGGACATATCGTCACTCCTCGGGCTCTCAGGCGGTAGCGGCCAGCAGGCGGGTTTCGGCGAGCCGCTCGGCGCAGGCCTTGGCGGCGGAGGTCATGATGTCGAGGTTGCCGGCGTAGGCGGGCAGGTAGTGCGCCGCGCCCTCCACCTCGAGATAGATCGAGGTCTTGAGCCCGCTGACGGGGCCGATGCCCGGGACGTTGAGGGGCGCATCGGCGGGGATCTCCTCGAACTGAACCTGCTGCTTCAACCGATAGCCAGGCACGTAACGCTGTACCGCCAGCGCCATCTCTTCGACGGAAGCGGCAATGGCCGCCTGGTCGGCGGGTTCGGAGAGCACGAAGATGCTGTCGCGCATCAGTAGCGGGGGTTCGGCGGGGTTGAGAACGATGATGGCCTTGCCACGCGTCGCGCCACCGCAGACCTCGATGGCCTTGGCGGTGGTCTCGGTGAACTCGTCGATATTGGCGCGCGTTCCCGGCCCCGCCGACTTGCTGGCGATGGAGGCGACGATCTCGGCGTAGTGGACCTTGGCGACCTGTGCGACCGCCGCGACCATCGGGATGGTGGCCTGGCCGCCACAGGTGACCATGTTGATGTTGGGCGCATCGAGGTGCTCATCGAGGTTGATCGGCGGCACCACGTAGGGGCCGATGGCCGCCGGCGTCATATCGATCACCTTGATGCCGCGTGCTTCGAGCAGCGCGCTGTGGTGTCGGTGGGCTCCAGCGGAGGTGGCGTCGAAAGCGATCTTGATGGCATCGACATCCTGCATGGCTAGCAGGCCTTCGATGCCATCGGCGGTGGTCGGCACGCCAAGGGATTCGGCACGGGCCAGGCCATCGGATGCCGGGTCGATACCGACCATGGCGCCCATTTCCAGGTATTGGCCGTGGCGAAGAATCTTGATCATCAAGTCAGTGCCGATATTACCGGAGCCAATGATGGCGACCTTGACGCGCTGCTGCATGAGGACTTCCTCGGTGGGCGAGAGGACGGAAAGCGTGCAGTGAATGTCGAACATGAGGGGTATTTGTTCAACATATACTTTCGTATGTGTCGACTATGCAACCCTTATGGCATTACTGTCTGTCAGGTTCGTCACCCTTCAGGCAAGCTCGTTGGCGCTTGCCATTCAGGACCGACTGCCCCAACAGGAGCCCATGCCATGTCCTCTCGAGATTCCTCCCGCGCCCGACCGCTGCGCAGCGCCGAATGGTTCGGCACCACCGACAAGAACGGTTTCATGTACCGCAGCTGGATGCGCAACCAGGGCATTCCCGACCACGAGTTCCAGGGCAAGCCGATCATCGGCATCTGTAACACCTGGTCGGAGCTCACCCCCTGCAACCACCACTTCCGCAAGCTGGCGGAGCACGTCAAGAAGGGGGTGCTGGAGGCTGGCGGCTACCCGGTGGAGTTCCCGGTATTCTCCAACGGGGAATCGAACCTGCGCCCCACGGCGATGTTCACCCGCAACCTGGCCAGCATGGATGTCGAGGAGGCGATTCGTGGCAATCCCATCGACGCCGTGGTGCTGCTGGTGGGCTGCGACAAGACCACCCCGGCGCTGCTGATGGGGGCCGCCTCCTGCGATGTGCCGACCATCGTGGTCAGTGGCGGGCCGATGCTCAATGGCAAGCACCAGGGCAAGGACATCGGCTCCGGCACGGTAGTCTGGCAGCTCTCCGAGGACGTCAAGGCGGGCAAGATCTCGCTGCACGACTTCATGGCCGCCGAGGCCGGGATGTCGCGTTCGGCGGGCACCTGCAACACCATGGGCACCGCGTCGACCATGGCCTCCATGGCGGAAGCGCTGGGGACCTCGCTGCCGCACAACGCGGCGATTCCGGCGGTGGACTCACGGCGCTACGTGCTGGCCCACCTCTCCGGCATGCGTATCGTCGAGATGGTCGAGGAGGGCATGGACCTCTCCAAGGTGCTGACCCGCGAGGCGTTCGAGAACGCCATTCGCGTGAACGCGGCGATCGGCGGCTCCACCAACGCGGTGATCCACTTGAAGGCGATCGCCGGTCGCATGGGGGTCGAGCTCGATCTCGAGGACTGGACCCGTGTCGGGCACGGTACCCCGACCCTGGTGGATCTGCAGCCGTCCGGGCGATTCCTAATGGAGGACTTCTACTATGCGGGAGGACTCCCGGCGGTGATGCGCCGGCTCGGCGAGGCGGGGCGGCTGCCGAATCCGGATGCCTTGACGGTGAATGGCCAGAGCCTGTGGGAGAACGTCCGCGAGGCGCCGATCTACAACGACGAGGTGGTGCGGACCCTCGACAACCCGTTGTGCGCTGATGGCAGCATGAGCATCCTGCGCGGTAACCTGGCCCCCAATGGCGCGGTACTGAAGCCCTCGGCGGCCACCCCGGCATTGATGACCCATCGTGGTCAGGCGGTGGTGTTCGAGGATTTCGACGACTACAAGGCGCGAATCGACGACCCCGAGCTCGACGTCACGGCCGACAGCATCCTGGTGATGAAGAACTGTGGTCCGCGCGGCTATCACGGCATGGCCGAAGTGGGCAACATGGGCCTGCCGTCGAAGATCCTCGCCCAGGGTGTCACCGACATGGTGCGTATCTCCGATGCCCGCATGAGTGGCACCGCCTATGGCACCGTGGTGTTGCATGTGGCGCCGGAATCGGCGGCGGGCGGACCTCTGGCCGCGGTGCGCCATGGCGACTGGATCGAGCTGGATTGCCAGAGCGGCCGGCTGCACCTGGAGGTCAGTGACGAGGAGATCGCCGCGCGGCTGGCCGAGCGTGACCCCACCGAGGCGTCGCGGTTGATCGCAAGCCAAGGCGGCTACCGCCAGCTGTACATCGAGCGAGTCCTGCAGGCCGATGAGGGGTGTGACTTCGACTTCCTGGTGGGCTGCCGTGGCGCCAAGGTGCCGCGTCATTCGCACTGACTTGGGTGGCCCGCCCGGCATCGCGTGATGCCGGTGGGCCTCCCGCCCCGATGAGTGGCAAGATCATCGGGGTGCCTCTTTGGTCAGCATTCACTCGGGAACCCAACATGCAAATGCCCCCCAACGCCTTCAAGCAGCGCCTGCTCGCCGGCGAGCCCCAGACCGGTATCTGGCTGGGATTGACCAGCCCCTATGCGGCGGAGATCGCCGCCACCGCTGGGTTCGACTGGTTATTGCTCGACGTGGAGCACGCCCCCAACGATCTGACGAGCCTGCTGGCCCAGTTGCAGGCCATGGAGCCCTACGCGAGCCACCCGGTGGTGCGTCCGCCGACCGGCGATGCGGTATTGCTCAAGCGCTACCTCGATATTGGTGTTCAGAACCTGCTGATTCCCATGGTCGAGACGCCCGAGCAGGCCGCCGAGCTGGTGGCGGCGACCCGCTATCCGCCGCGTGGCAAGCGTGGCGTCGGGCATGTGCTGGCCCGTGCCTCGCGCTGGGGGCAAGTGGAGGACTATCTGTGGCGCGCCGATGATGAAATCTGCCTGCTGCTGCAGGTGGAGAGCCCCGAGGCGCTGGATAACCTCGAGGCCATCGCCGCGGTGGATGGGGTGGATGGCGTATTCGTCGGCCCGGCGGACCTGTCGGCGGCCATGGGCCAGCTGGGCAACCCCGGCCACCCCGAGGTGGTGGCGGTGATCAGTGACGCCATCGCACGAATCCGTGCCACCGGCAAGGCGGCGGGGATCGTCACCGCCGATGAACGCGAGGCACGTGATTACCTCGAGGCGGGTTGTACTTTCGTTGGCGTGGGGATCGATACATTGATGCTGGCAAGCGCCTTGCGGGGGCTGGCTGGACGCTTCGCGTCTCGTTGATCCGGCAACGGGTTGGGCGCCCCAGCCCCGCTCATCCTCACCAACGCAAGCTGCCACGTACCATCCAGGGCGTGGCAGCTTGCGTTGCGAAGCGCGCCGGAGTCACTCGGTGGGCAATATGCGCCCCGCGTTCATCAACCCCTTGGGGTCGAACAGCGTCTTGATGCCGGCCACCAGTTCTCGCTCCAGCGGCGAGAGCCTGGCCAGATAGGGGGCCTGTTTGGTACGACCGATGCCGTGCTCGGCGCTGATGCTGCCCTTGAACCTGTCGAGGACCTCGAACAGTCGCTCTTCCAGCTCATGCAGATGGGCTTTCTTGTCGGCATCGGCCAGCGTGGTGGGGGGCAGGATATTGAAGTGCAGGTTGCCATCGCCGATATGCCCGTAGGCGATGATCTCGCACTGCGGTGAGGCGGCCATCACCACATCGCTTGCCTGGCTGACGAAATCGGCGATCGCCGAGATCGGCACCGAGATGTCGGTGCGCAGGTGTTCGCCACGCCGCCGCTGGCCTTCCAGCATGCTCTCGCGGAATTGCCACAACTGGGCCGACTGGGTATCGCTCGAGGCCAGCGCGCCATCCAGCACCAGTTCGCGCTCCATGCCCGACTCGAGCAGCTGTTCGAGCAGCTCGCCGAGATCGATGGGACCGGTGGCGGCCACTTCCATCAGCACGTACCACGGGTAGCTGTCGTCCATGGGATCGCGTAGTTCCGGGGTCGCCTCCATGGCCAGCTCGATGCAGCGGCGGGGAATCAGCTCGAAGGCGGTGAGCAGGTCGCAGCAGTCGCGGCGGGCCTGGCCGTAGAGGTCGATGACCGCCTGAACCGAGGGCAGGCCCAGCAGTGCGGTGCGGCTCTGGGTAGGGCGGGGCGAGAGCTTGAGCACCGCGCCGGTGACGATCCCCAGCGTACCCTCGCTGCCGAGGAACAACTGCTGCAGGTCATAGCCACGGTTGTCCTTGTGCAGGGCATCCAGGCCTTCCCAGACGCGTCCGTCGGGGAGCACCACCTCGAGCCCCAGCACCAGCTCGCGCATCATGCCGTAGCGCAGCACATTGAGCCCACCGGCATTGGTGGCGATATTGCCGCCGATCTGACAACTGCCCTGGGCGCCGAGCGACAGCGGAAAATCGCAGTCATGCTCGGCGGCGGCCTGCTTGACGTTCTCGAGGATGCAGCCGGCATCCACCGTCATGGTGAAGTTGACCGGGTCGATGTCGCGAACACGATCCAGCCGTTCCAGGCTGATCACCAGTTCCTGCCCATCGGCCGCCGGCAGGGCGCCGGCCACCAGGCCGCTGTGGCCCCCTTGCGGCGTCATGCCGACGCCATGTTGATGGCAGCACCTTACGACCTCGGCGACCTCGGCGGTAGTGGCGGGTCGCGCCACGGCCAGCGGCATGCCGAGCCGATCACCTGCCCAGTCACTGACATAGCGCGCCATGGCATCGGGGTCGCGCAGCAGGCCCCGCTCGCCGAGCAGGGCTGTCAGTTCATCAAGAAAGGTGGTGGTCATGCTGACCTCCTGAATAGACATGGGACGTTGATAGCAAGCGGCGAAAGTGATGAGTGAAAGCGTTCAGCGACGCGCCAGGTAGGTCATCAGGTCGCGGATACCGTATGTCCATGGCGGCAACTGGTCGCTTCTGCCCACCGGGTTGACCAGCGCACCCAGCGCCGGGGTCGCGATAGTGACGCGGTCGCCCATGTGATGGGTGAACCCTTGCCCCTCGCCATCACGATCCTGGATCGGCGAGAACATGGTGCCAAGGAACAGCATGAAGCCATCCGGGTACTGGTGGTGGTCGCCGATGGTCTGGTGCACGAGGTCCAGCGGGTCGCGGCTGATCTCACGCATGTCGCTCTCGCCCTGCAGCAGGAAGCCGTCGTCATCCCCTTCGATGCGCAGCGAGACCTGGCAACGACGCACGTCATCGAGGTCGAAATGCTCATCGAACAGGCGAATGAACGGGCCGAGCGAACACGAGGCGTTATTGTCCTTGGCCTTGCCGAGCAGCAGGGCGCTGCGGCCTTCGACGTCGCGCAGATTGACGTCGTTACCGAGGGTGGCGCCCTTGACGTCGCCGCGGCTGGTGACGGCCAGCACGATTTCCGGTTCCGGGTTGTTCCACTGCGATGCGGGGTGGAGGCCAACATGGGTGCCGAAACCGACCGAGGAGAGGGGCTGTCCCTTGGTGAACACCTCCGCATCCGGGCCGATACCCACTTCCATGTACTGCGACCAGCCACCGCGTGCCTGAAGCGCCTTCTTGAGTGACATCGCCTCCTCGGAGCCGGGCGCGATGCGTGACAGGTCGGTGCCGATCAACGACTGGAGCTCATCGCGCAACGAAGTGGCACGTGCCGGGTCGCCGCCGGCCTGTTCCTCGATCACCCGCTCGAGCAGGCTGACCGCGAACGTGACGCCGCAGGCCTTGATGGCCTGAACGTCACTGGGGGCGAGCAGAAAGGGTGCACGGGCCGGGGTGGCCTGGGAGTTGGCGAGCAGCGTCTCGAGACTGCCAAGTGAGGGACCCTCGGCGTTGGCGACGATATCGAGCAGATCATCGCGTTCGAGCAGATCGGCCATGGTGGGCCCATGCTCGGTGATGTCGATCACCTGACCCCCGCGCAGGGTGACCAACGCCGGGCCGGGGTGGGTGCCATCGCACCATACGCGGCCGACCAGCAGCGCACGGGAGAAGTCTTCGGGAAGGGACTCTGAAACGGACAAGGGTGTCATGGGCGCCTCCGGTGCCAATACGACGATCTGGCGGGTGGCCCGCCATCGTCTATCATGTTATTGATGTCGTGTTGTATGACAGGTATGCCAAAACATGACTCACTTTAGCGCACTGCCGTGTTTCGGGTCGACTGTAAAAAGGAGAATGGCATGTTCGATGAGTGGAAGGGCAAGCGGGTACTGATTACCGGGGCCAGCCGAGGCATCGGTGCGGCGCTGGCCAGGCAATTGGGTGCATTGGGCGCGCATGTTGCGGTGCACTATCACCGTAGTGAAGCACCCGCCGAAGCGGTGGCACAGGCGGTTCGCGATGCCGGTGGTCAGGCCTTCACCCTGAAGGGGGACGTAAGCCAATCAAGCGAAGCCCGGCGGACGGTCGATGAGGCGGCCGAGCGCCTGGGTGGTCTCGATCTGCTGGTCAACAACGCCGGCGACATGCTCGGCAGGGTCACCCTCGAGGAAATGGATGATGCACAGTACGATCGTGTGATGGATCTCAACGCTCGCTCGGTGATCATGGCCAGCCGTGCCGCGCTGCCACACTTTCGCCAGGCCGGGGGCGGCAACATTATCCACACCACGTCCATCGCGGCGCGCAACGGAGGTGGATTGGGTGCCGGGCTCTATGCCTCGGCCAAGGGCCTGGTCAGCACGCTGACCCGCAACATGGCCAAGGAACTCGCCGGCGAGAACATCCGCGTCAATGGTGTGGCACCCGGCACCATCGCCACCGACTTCCACGAGCGTCACTCTAACGAAGACCATTTGGCAGCGGCCCGTGCGTCGATTCCCATGGGTCGGCTCGGCAGCTCCGAGGAGTGCGTGGGCGCCTACGTGTTCCTGGGTACCGATAGCATGAGCGGCTACGTCACCGGCCAGGTCATCGAAGTCAACGGTGGGCAGTTGATGCCATGAATGCTTCCACGCGCACCTTCGATATCGCCATCACCATGGGCGATCCGGCGGGCATCGGGCCCGAGATCATCTGCCGTGCCCTGGTGGCCATGTCTGCCGAGGAGCGGGCCAGCAGCCTGGTGGTCGGTGACCCGGCGATTTTTCGTCGCGCTGCGGCAACGCTCGATGCCAAGCTCAACTTCGTTCCGCTGGATCAGGCATCGGAAGGCGACGACAGCGTGGCCGTGGCCGTCGTCGAGGTGCCAAAGGGCGTCGAGATTCCCGATGGGCGCATCAGTGCCGCGGCGGGCGACATGAGCTTTCGCTGCGTCAAGGCGGCGGTGGACCTGGTCCAGAGCGGACGCGCGCGAGTGATCGTCACCGCGCCGCTCAACAAGGCGGCATTGCATGAGGCGGGCCATCACTACGATGGCCATACCGGCATGCTGGCATCGCTGACTGGTGCGCCATCCTCGTTCATGCTGCTGGCCTCCGAGACGCTCTCGACCCTGCATGTCTCGACCCATGTGTCGCTGAGCGGCGCCATCGAGCGCGTTTCCAAGGAGCGTATCACCGAGACTGTGGAGGCGGGGCACGCGCATCTGTTGGCCATGGGCATCGAATCGCCACGCATCGCCGTGGCGGGCCTCAATCCCCATTGCGGCGAGGGCGGCATCTTCGGTGACGAGGATACCCGGATCATTGCGCCGGCGGTCGAGGCGCTCAAGGCGCGTGGCTTCGCGGTCAGTGGGCCGATCTCGGCGGATACCGTGTTCTATCGGGCCAGCAGAGGTGAGTTCGACCTGGTGGTGGCGCAGTATCACGACCAGGGCCACATCCCGGTCAAGCTGATCGCCTTCGATACCACGGTCAATGTCAGCCTGGGGCTTCCTATCCAGCGCACCTCGGTGGACCATGGCACCGCCTTCGATATCGCCTGGCAGGGCCGCGCGGATGCCACCAACATGGGCTCGGCCATCGCCTATGCACGGCGCCTGGCGGCGGGGGCCGGTGAATGAGTTCACGCCACAACGGTTGCCGTGTCGCCATCATCGCCGATGACCTGACCGGGGCACTCGATGCGGCGGCGCCGTTCGCCGCGCGTGGCGCCGATGCCCGGGTGGTGATCTCCCTGGAAGCTCTCGAGGTGGTGATGGCTGGCTGGGAGGGCGCCTGGCCGGCCGTGATCGCGGTCAACACCGAGTCGCGTCACCTTTCGGCCAGCGCCGCTGCCGAACGGGTGGCCAGGGCGGCCCGGTGGCTTGCGCGTGCAGCTCCCGCTGTCTGGTTCAAGAAGATCGATTCGACCCTGCGTGGACAGGTGGTGGCTGAGTGCCTGGCCATGCGGGAGACGACGGGGCAAGCGCTCATGCTGGCCCCGGCAGTGCCAGCGCAGGGCCGCGTGGTGCGTGATGCCGAGGTATGGGTGGACGGCATGCGGCTGTCCGAGAGTGCCTATCAGGCGGATGCCCGTTCGGCCCCGCTAAGCGGGCCGCTGGATGAGGCCTTTGCGCGCGCGGGTCTGACGGTCACCCGACATCCCCGCTCGGGGGCTTCGCTGCCGCATGATGATGCCGTGGCCGACGCCCAAAGCGACCAGGATCTGGCGTCACTTTACGATGCGGTATTGCTCGCTGGTCATGCCCGGCTGATGGCGGGGGCGGCGGGGCTCGCCACGGCCATGGCGCAACGCTGCTTCGGCCGGCTACGAGCCACGCACCGCGCGCTCTCCAGCGTGCAGTCTGTGCTCTATGTGGTGGGGTCGCGAAGCCCGCGTGCCGCCGAGCAACTTGCTGCGCTGCGTGAGGCCGCCCCGACGCTCGAGACCATTGAAGTGCTTGCGGGAATGCCAGCGGACCCCGTGGGTCAAGCCACGTTATTGATCCCGGGGGAGCCGGCCATGCACGTCCCGACCGCCGCGCACGATACCGCGACCTTTCAGGCTTCGGCACCGGCTGCTGTGGCTGCCGCCGAGGTCGCCGGTTGCCTGGCGCGGCAAGCGTCCTCCGTGATCCAGCGCTGGCCGGACGAACGGGAAAGCCTGCTGTTCCTGACCGGGGGCGATATCGCCATGGCCGCTCTGTCCCGGCTGGGTGTGGCCTCAATCAGCGTCGAGGCGGAATGGTCGCCAGGCGTGGCTCTTGGCAGCCTGGATGGCAACCCAAGCAAGCGGGTGATGACCAAGGCGGGTGGCTTTGGTGAGCCGGGGTTGCTGGCACGCCTGCACTGTCAGTTGCGCCTTGAAGGAATGCGCTGATCGTCGTGGCTTAGACCTTCGGCTCATGATGGTCGGATGGGTGTTGCGCATTCACCGAGGAGAAGCTAGGTTGAGGTCGGGTGGTATGATACGTATACAGCAAGACACTTAAGCAGGGGTCAGGTAACCAGAATGGTCCATTCCTGCCCCTTACCACCTGGCCACAATGGTCATTTATCGCAACGTGATGTCAAACCGCCAATAACGACAATCTACTCGAAGTCAATCTACTCGAAGACCATCCACTCGACAGGTAGTGAGGAAAACAAGATGAGCCAACAGAGCCAACGCCACCTCAAGCTGACCCGCATGATGACCGCGGCACTGATCGCCGGCGGCTTCACGGTCGCTGGTGCCGTACATGCGCAGGAAGCACTCAACTTCGCCCACGTCTACGAGACGTCCGAGCCCTACCACGAGTGGGCGCTGTGGGCGGCGGATGAGATCGAGGAGCGTACCGATGGCCGTTATTCGATCAACGTTCATGCGGCCTCGTCACTGGGCAAGGAGTCGGACATCAACGAGGGCCTGCAGCTCGGCACGGTTGACCTGATCTATACCGGTAACCAGTTCGCTGGCCGCTTCTATGGCCCTGTCGGGATCGCTGGCGCGCCCTACATGTTCCGTGATTTCGACCATTGGCAGGCCTATGCGGACAGCGACTTGTTCCAGGAAATCGCCCAAGGCTACCAGGATGAAACCGGCAACGTACCGCTGGCCATGAATTACTACGGGCGTCGCCACGTGACCTCCAATGAGCCGGTCAATACGCCGGAGGACATGCAGGACCTGAAGATTCGTACACCCAATGCGCCGATGTACATGATGTTCCCGGAAGCGGTGGGCGCCAATCCCACGCCGATCGCCTTCGCCGAGGTCTATCTGGCGCTGCAGCAAGGTGTGGTGGATGCCCAGGAAAATCCGCTGCCGACCATCCGCGCCAAGGCGTTTCATGAGGTGCAGGATTACATCAACCTGACCGGTCACATCACCGACTCCCTGATCACCATCGCTGGTGGGCCGCTGTGGAATCGTCTCTCCGAGGAGGACCGCGAGATCTTCCGTGAGGTCTACACCGAAGCGGGCGAGCGCATCACCCAGGACATCCTGCAGTCCGAGGAAGAGCTGGTCGCCTGGTTCGAAGAGCAGGGCGTGACCGTCAACGAAGTCGACATCACTCCGTTCCGCGAAGCCACGATGCCAGCGCACAACGGCGAGGCGGCAACCTGGGATCAGGAAACCTACGATCGTCTGCAGGCCATCGGTCAGTAACGCCAGGTGACCTGACCTTTCCTGGATCCGACCTTTCCTGGATCCGACCTTTCCTGGAACTGACCTTTCGTAGACCAAGACTCGTCCCACCCAAGCACTGGGTGGGACGAACGGAAACCTGCCATGAGCCAACACGACCCCACTGACGAGATCAGCTTCGAAGGTCTCGACGATGACACCTTCGATCCCCACGAATATGGCTTGGAGGATTTCCTGACCCTGGGAATCTTCTGGCTGCTGGCACTGGATGTCTTTCTGCAGTTCTTCAGTCGCTATGTGCTCGGCAATTCCATCGCCTGGACCGAAGAGATGGCTCGCTACCTGCTGGTGATGGTGGGCTTTCTTGGCAGCACCATGGCCGTGCGCAAGGGCTCGCATATCGCCGTGGAGTTCTTCTATCGCTACATGCCGGACTGGCTTGGACGCTTGATGTCCACGGTAGTGGACCTGATCAACATTGCCTTTTTCGCCATCATGGCCTGGATCACCTTCAAGCTAGCAGACCGCACCAGTGCGATGATGGTGTCGGTGGATATTCCCAAGAGCTGGCTCTATTACCTGGTCATGGTGGGCTTCATCATGATGCTGGTGAGAGGCGTCCAGGTGGCGATCCGACACTGGCGCTCGGGCACCAGTGAATTGCTCGGCACTCCTTAACGACACGCAATAACGACCCTCGCCCCGGAGATCACTCCAATGCCCAACATCCTGGCCATGCGGCGCGGTGGCGCGATGGTGCCACCGCTGGTCGCGGCAGTCGCGGTACTCGGCTGCATCGCGCTGGCCGTCACACAAAATTATCTACTGTTTCTGTTCGCGGCACTCTTCACCCTGCTGGTGATGGGGGTGCCGATCGCCATCAGTCTCGCCGGTTCTTGCCTGCTTTATGTGCTGCTTACCGGCCGTGTGCCGGATGTGGTCGTAGTGCACCGCATGATCAATGGTGTCGACAGCTTCCCGCTGCTGGCGATACCGTTCTTCATTCTTGCGGGTAACCTGATGAACAACGGTGGCATTACCTCGCGTATCTTCGATTTCGCCAAGGCCCTGATGGGCTGGATGCGTGGCGGGCTTGGCCACGTCAACGTGGGCGCCAGTATCGTCTTTTCCGGTATGTCCGGCGCGGCGGTGGCCGATGCCGGAGGTCTTGGCACCATCGAGATCAAGGCCATGAAGGATGCCGGCTATGACGAGGAGTTTTCGGTCGGCATCACCGCAGCATCCTCGACCATCGGCCCGATCATTCCCCCCAGCCTGCCGATGGTCATCTATGGCGTGATGGCGTCTGTTTCCGTCGGCCAGCTGTTCGTCGCGGGCCTGGTGCCGGGGTTGCTGATGGGGCTGGTGCTGATGGCAATGATCACGATCATTTCACGGCGCCGCGGCTACACCCGCGATGCGGTGTTCTCGATTCCGGTGCTCGGCCATACCTTCAAGCGTGCCTTCCTGTCACTGCTGACACCGGTCATCATCGTCGGTGGCATCATGAGCGGGGCCTTTACGCCCACCGAAGCGGCCATCGCCGCGGTGGTGTATGCCCTGGTGCTGGGGGGCGTGGTCTACCGCAGCCTGACCTGGCGCCGCTTGCTCAAGGTCAGCATGGAGACCATCGAAACCACGGCGGTCATCCTGCTGATCGTCGCGGGTGCCTCGATATTCGCCTGGATACTCACCAGCAATCAGGTCACGCAACATGTCGTGAACCTGCTCGGGCCGTTCGCCGATAACCCCATCGCCACGCTGATCATCATCAACCTGGTACTGATCTTGGTGGGCTGCTTCATGGAGACCATTGCGGCGATCACCATCCTGGTGCCGGTGTTGCTGCCGGTGGCGGTCACCGCCGGGGTCGACCCGGTGCACTTCGGCGTGATCATGGTGCTCAACCTGATGATCGGCTTGTTGACGCCGCCAGTGGGCATGGTGCTTTACGTACTGTCGCGGGTTTCCGGCATCTCGTTCGAGAAATGCATGCGCGGGACCCTGCCATTCCTGGTGCCGCTGGTCATCTCGCTATTGCTGGTCACCTTCATCCCAGCCATTTCACTGTGGCTGCCGACCCTGATCTACCGTTGACCGGACCCGATGGCCGGCACCTGCAAGGTGGCGGCCATCGGCTTCATCGTTTCCAGGAGAACCCGATTCATGTCTGATCCCCAGCAGGATTTCCGCGTTGCCCGCGAGGATCTGGAGCGCTTCATGGGCGAGGCGCTCAGCGCAGCCGGTGCCGACCAGGCGTCGTCTGCGGCGGTGACCCGCGCTCTGGTGACCGCCTCGCGCATGGGCACCGACAGCCATGGCCTGCGTTTGCTGCCGCACTACCTCAAGGCGCTTGCGGGTGGGCGTATCAAGGGCGCACCGAACATGGTGTTCCACCGCCGCCTGGCGGCCACGGGGTTTCTGGATGCCGACGATGGCCTTGGCCATCTCGCCGGCTATACCGCCATGCAGCATGCCACCGAGATGGCCGACGAGGTCGGCATGGGTGCGGTGGCGGTGGGCAACTCGTCACACTTCGGTGCGGCGGGCGTCTACGCCCTGGCGGCGGCTGAACGTGGCTTCATCGGCATGGCCTTCTGCAACTCCGATCCCTTCGTGCTGTTGCACCAGAGTACCAAACCGTTTCACGGCACCAATCCAATCGCCTTCGCCGCACCCGTGGCGGGGAGCATGCCGTACCTGCTGGACATGGCGACCAGTTCGATTCCCTGGAACCGCGTGCAGCAGTTTGGCGCCATTGGCCGTGAGCTGCCCGATCAGGTGGCCGCCAATGCAGCCGGGCAGGTCAGTCGCACACCCGCCGAGGTCGCGGCGCTGCTGCCTCTGGGCGGCAGCGGTTTCGGCTTCAAGGGGGCAGGCCTGGGGGGCATGGTCGAGGTGCTGAGTTCGGCGCTTTCCGGCATGCAGCATGGCTTCAACCTGTTGCCCATGGGCGGACCGGACATGTCGACCCCCCGTGGCGTAGGGCACTTCTTTCTTGCCATGAAGCCCGATGCCTTCGTTGAAGAGGGCACTTTCGCGCGCGGCCTGGCCGAGTATCTCGCCGATCTGCGTGCCCAGCCGGCCACGGCCAATGCCCGGGTGATGGCGCCAGGAGACCGTGAGTGGCGTTGCCAGACGCATCGGGATGCCGAAGGCATTCCGCTCGACTCTGCCAATCAGTTGGCCTATGCCGAACTGGCAGATGAGTACCGAATCTCACCGTTAGCCAGCCTCGGTTGAGCGACATTGCCGAGAAATGCAGTAAAATGGCGGCGAATCCGAGGTTAACAAGGAGAACGTGCCCATGAGCCGATACCGGGTCGAGCGCAAGACGCTGTCCGAACAGGTCGCCGAACAGCTCGAGGCGGAGATCCTCGACGGGCGTCTTGGCGAGAATGACCAGTTGCCCTCCGAACGGGAGTTGATGGAGCAGTTCGGTGTCGGTCGTCCGGCGGTACGCGAGGCACTCTTCCATCTGCAGCAGCTCGGGCTGATCGCCATCAACAGCGGTACCCGGGCACGCGTCATTCGTCCCACCGCCGAGGCGGTGATGGCGCGGCTCTCCGGGGTGACCCGCCAACTGCTCTCCAAGCCCGACGGCCAGCAGTATTTCCAGGAAGCCCGGGCGATGTTCGAGATATCGCTGGCGCGCTATGCCGCGCGCAATGCAAGCGACGATGATCTTGCCCGACTGCGGCTGGCGCTTGCCGACAATCGTGATGCCATCGGCAATGAGGCACGCTTCAAGCGTTCCGACAATGACTTCCATGGCGTTCTGGCGAGCATCGGGCGCAACCCGATCTTCGACGCCATCCATGTGGCGCTGTCTGAATGGCTCGACGACCGACGTGCCCAGGTCCTGCAGCAGAAAGACGAGGACAAGGCCGCCACCGCCGCCCATACCGAGATCGTCGAGGCCATCGAGTCACGCGATCCGGATGCCGCCGAAGCGGCGATGCGCCGTCATCTGGACCGCCACTATGGCACCTACATGCAACTCAAGCAGCGCCTGGCACCCACGCCAGAGTGATATGCTCCGACACCGCCACGCGAGTGGCGCATCCGTAAACCCCCCGGCCCGCTTGAAAGCGGGCCGGGGGGTTTAGGCATGGCGTTTGAGAATGGCGTCTGGGTCTGGCGCCGGGACGCTACAGTGACACGCCCCGCTTCCAGGGTATGAAGTCGTACTGGGCGAGCTCCACGGCGCGGGGCCGGTAACGACCGGACGCCGTCTCGATGCACAGTTCGAGCAGGCGGTCGGCCAACTCGCTGATCTCCACTTCGCCGCGAATGATCGGCCCGGCATCGAAGTCGATGACGTCGCTCATGCGCGTGGCAAGGGTACTGTTGCTGGCGATCTTGAGCACCGGGGTGACGGGATTGCCGGTAGGGGTGCCAAGCCCAGTGGTGAACATGATCAGGTTGGCACCGGAACCAGCGAGTGCTGTGGTCGATTCCACGTCGTTGCCCGGGGTGCACAGCAGGCTAAGCCCCTGCAGGGTCTGCGGTTCGGTGTAGTCGAGCACATCAACCACCGGGCTGTCGCCGCCTTTCTTGGCCGCGCCGGCGGACTTCATGGCATCGGTGATCAGGCCGTCACGGATATTGCCGGGTGACGGATTCATGGAGAAGTCGGCGCCGACCGTGGCCGCATGCCGCTGATAGGCCTCCATCAATTCACTGAAGCGCTCGGCTACCGCATCGTCGCTGCAGCGGGCGATCAGCTCGTGCTCGACGCCACACAACTCCGGAAATTCACTCAGGATGCCGCTGCCGCCAAGGGCCACCAGGCGGTCGATCACCGCGCCGACCAGCGGGTTGGCGGAAAGCCCGGAAAAGCCGTCCGACCCGCCGCACTCCACGCCGATGCTGAGCTTCGACAGCGGGGCAGGCGTGCGTTCGACCCGATTGGCCGCGGCCAGACCGTCGAAGATGGTGGTCAAGGATTCGTGGATCAGCGCCTGTTCGCTTTGACTGGCCTGCTGCTCGAGATAGTGCACCGGGCGAAGCCCCTTGGGGTCGCGGTCCTCTACCGCTGCCTTGATCATGTCGATCTGTGCCTTCTGGCAGCCAAGGCTCAGCACCGTGGCGCCGGCCACGTTGGGGTGGCAGATATACCCGGCGAGCAACTGGCAAAGCGCCTGGGCGTCGCCATCCGTGCCGCCACAGCCCAGGGTATGAGTCAGAAAGCGTACCCCGTCGACATTCGGAAACAGACGTTCGCGCGGAGGCGGTGAGGGTTCGCCCGCATCGCCGTGGAGCAGTTGCCGGGCCAGTTGCTTGTACTCGCGGAAAGGATCTTCGCCAAGGGCGTCGGCGATGCACTGGCGCAGTACCTCGATATTGCGGTTCTCGCAGAATACCAGTGGTACGACCAGCCAGATGTTGGCGGTGCCCACCTGACCGTCCGGACGCTGGTAGCCATCGAAGGTGGCGCCCTGAAACCGCGAGACATCCGGCGCCTGCCAACTGCCGCGTTTGGCCTGAGGGGCAGTGCTGGCGGTGCTGTGTTCGACATTGTCGGTAGTGATGGCGGCCCCTTGGGCGATGGGGCGGGTAGCGCGTCCCACGGTAACCCCGTACATGATCACGGTATCGCCGGGTTCGAGGGCCTCAAGCGTGAACTTGTGCTTGTGACGAATCGCCTCCGTGAGCGTGATGTGCTGGCCGTTGTCGGTGACGTCGGTGCCGGCGGGCAGATCCTTCAGGGCGACGCGTACGTTGTCCGCGGCATGTACACGCAGGGTATCCAACTGGCCACTATCACTGGCAATGGTCTGATTCATGACGGGGCTCCAGTCGTCGATTGTCGGGGCGAGTCGTCGAGCTCGATCATCGCCTTGACCACCCCGGTGGCCGGCGTGCACCAGGCGGGCATCCGCTCGGGCACATCGGCCAGTTCGGCACGGTGGGTAATCATCGCATCGGCTTTCAGGCGACCGCTCTCCATGAGCCGGGTCACCTCGTCGAAGTCGACACGGGTGGCGTTACGGCTGGCCAGCAGGGTCAGTTCCTTGCCGTGGAAGACGGGGTCGCTGAAGGTGATGTCGGCCTTGACGATGCTCACCAGCACGTAGCGTCCGGCGTGGCCCGCCAGGTCGAACCCGGCCTGCATGGCCGCGGGGTTGCCGGTTGCATCGAACACCACATCGGCAAGCTCGTCATCGCTCAAGGTCTTGAGCGCGGCGTCGATGTCGTTCTCGCTGGGGTTCAAGGTCAGCTCGATGCCGAGCTTGTCGCGGCAGAAGGCCAGGCGTTCCGGGTTGGTGTCGATCACCACGACCCGCGCACCGCGTTCGCGGGCAAGCTGGGCGACCCCCATGCCGATGGGGCCGGCGCCACACACCACCGCGAGTTCGCCATGCGTAAGCTCGCTGCGGCGCACCGCATGGGCGCCAATGGCCATGCACTCGACCAGTGCCAGTTGATCGAGCTCGAGGGTGTCGGAGACCACCAGATGATCGAGTGGCACCGCCAGGGTGTCGCACATGCCACCATCACGGTGGACCCCGATCACCTGCATCCGCTGGCAGCAGTTGGTGCGGCCATTGCGACAGGCCCGGCACTGTCCGCAGTGCAGATAAGGGATCACGTAGGCGCGCTGACCGATCAACTCTGGATCGCCGGCTGTCCCCACCTCGACGATGTCGCCGGCCAGTTCATGACCGAGTACGCGAGGGTAGCTGAAGTAGGGTTGATTGCCGCCATAGGCGTGTATATCGGTGCCACACACTCCGATACGACGAATACGCAACAGCGCTTCCCCCTCGCCGCAGCTTGGAGGGTCGCGCTGCTCCAGGGTCATGTGGCCCGGTTCGGCACATACGACGGTACGCATTTCGGTCTCCTGGCTCAGCCCTGCTGGTCGGCAACGACAGTCTGGTGCTGCTCGCCGAGCCCTTCGATGCCGAGACGCATGCGCTGACCCGGCTTGAGGTAGACCGGCGGTTGTTGACCCATGCCGACACCGGGGGGAGTGCCGGTGGAGATCACGTCGCCCGGCTGCAGGCTCATGAAGCGGCTCAGATAGCTGATCAGAAACGGAATCTGATAGACCATGGTGCGGGTGTTGCCATCCTGGTAACGCTTGCCATCCACCTCGAGCCACATGTCGAGCTGATGGGGGTCCGGCACCTCGTCGGGGGTGACAAGCCAGGGGCCCAGCGGGCCGAAGGTGTCGCAGCCCTTGCCCTTGTCCCAGGTGCCGCTGCGCTCGAGCTGGAACTCGCGTTCGGAGACGTCGTTGACGACGCAGAAACCGGCGACATGCTGCATGGCATCCGCTTCGTCGATGTAGCGTCCGGCCTTGCCGATCACTACGCCGAGTTCCACTTCCCAGTCAGTCTTCTCGGAATCGCGGGGAATGATCACCTCGTCATCCGGGCCGCAGATGGCGCTGGTCCACTTGTTGAAGATCACTGGCTCCGGGGGAACCTGCGAACCGGTTTCGGCGGCATGGTCGGAGTAGTTGAGGCCAATGCAGATGAATTTGCCCACGCCGGAAACACAAGCGCCGATGCGCGTATCGGCGGGCACTTCGGGAAGGCTTGCCGCATCCAGCTTGGCCAGGCTCTCGAGAGCATGGCGGTCGAGGTGTTCACCGGCCAGATCGGTGACATGGGCCGACAGGTCGCGGATCACCCCATTGTCATCCAGCAGGCCGGGTTTTTCCTGGCCGCTCGGGCCGAAGCGTAACAGTTTCATTGGTCGGTTCCTCCGTTTATGGAATCAGGTGAGCCAGCCACCGTCGATGATCTGGGCGGTACCCGTGGTATAGGCGGATTCATCGGCGGCCAGGTAGGTGGCCAGGGCGGCGATCTCTTCCGCGCTGCCCAGACGCCCCTGAGGCTGCCGTGCGATGAACTCGGCGTAGACTTCATCTTCCTTTCGGCCCTGGCGTTTTGCTTGCTCGGCAATGCGCTGGCGCAGCGAAGGCGAGTCAACCGTACCGGGGCAGATGGCATTGCAGCGAATTCCCTGGCCGATGTAGTCGGCGGCCACCGACTTGGTCAGGCCGAGCACCGCCGCCTTGGTGGTGCCGTAGGCGCAACGGTTGGGTACACCCTTGAGGCTCGAAGCGACCGAGGCCATGTTGATGATACTGCCACCGCCATTGTCGAGCATGGCCGGCAACATGGCGCGAATCATGCGCATCATGGCCATCACGTTGAGCGAGAGCGATAGCTCCCAGTCGTCGTCCGTGCCATCCAGCAGCGAACCATTGGCTACGTAGCCGGCACAATTGAAGAGGATGTCGACGGTGCCTGTCTCGGCGGCCAAGGCCTCGATGGCGGCGGCATCCAGGACATCCAGTCGGCGGGTGGTGATCCCGGGGGTATCGGCCAGTTCGGCAAGGCTCTGGGCATTGATGTCGGTAGCGATCACCCGTGCGCCCTCGGCAGCGAAGCGCAGTGCGGTGGCTCGGCCAATCCCCTGGCCCGCGGCGGTGATCAAGGCCGTCTTGTCGTTGAGTCGCATGGCGGTGTCCGGTGCTGTTGTTGTAGATCCGATAAGTTGTTGTAGATCCGATGATGAGTCGCGATCCGCTTGAAACGTCATATGGTATGACAGGATGCTAGGATGATGTTTGCCCGAGTATGGCCTAGTTACTCTCAGTTGCCAACATCCCGGGGTATCCCGTCAAACACGAAAGGGACGGTCGAAACCGTCCCCCATGCTGATCGTTAGAAGTGATTCTCGGCTATCTTTTAGTGTCTTCTGGAGACGAGGGTCAGAGCGCTCGGATTTGTGGCTCATTGGCTTGCCTCTCTAAGGCTAGCGGATTGCGCAGCGGCCGCCCCAGTGTCGGAAGCTCGATCTCGAAGCGGTCGCCTTCACGTGTTTCGATGCCATCGGCAAAGCTCAGGGTGGCGGTGCCGAAGAAATGCACGTGCACGTCCCCCGGCCGGCGAAAACCGGCGTACTTGAAGTGGTGATGCTCAAGGTTAGCCAGACTGTGGGCCATGTTGGCCTCGCCGGTCAGAAACGGCTTCTCCCACAGCGTTTCGCCATTGCGCACGATGCGACTGGTGCCCTCGAGGTGTTCGGGAAGCTCACCCACCAGAAGCTCGGGGCCGAAGCTGCAGGCACGCAACTTGGAATGGGCGAGCCATAGGTAGTTGAAGCGCTCGGTGACGTGGTCCGAGAATTCGTTGCCGATGGCGTGGCCGACCCGCCAGGGGGTGCCGTCGTCGGCGATCACGTACAGCCCGGCGAGCTCTGGCTCCTCGCCGGCATCCTGGGCGAAGGCGGGCACCGGGATGTCAGCCTCGGGGGCCACCACGCAACTGCCATCGCCCTTGTAGAACCACTCCGGCTGGGCGCCGGGCTGTCCGGCGTCGGGCTTGCCGCCTTCGAGGCCTAGACGGAACATGCGCATCGAATCGGTCATCTCCTCTTCGCTGACCTGCGCCTTGGCATGCATCGCTGAACGCGTGTCGGCACTGCCCAGGTGAGTGAGGCCGGTACCGGTGACCAGGCAGTGGGCCGGGTCGGGATGGGTCAACGGTGGCAGGAGATGACGCTCGGCGATCAGCGTCGGGTAGTCGAGGCGCGTCTCGGTGAGCGAGGCCTCGACGATATCGGCCAATGGCCTGCCCGCCTCGATGGCGCGGCGCGCCAGGGTCCAGGTGTCACGGTCCAGCAGGTGGACCTGCTGGTCGCTTTCCACCAGGGCGGCACGCACCTGGCCTTGATGTTGGCATTGAATCAATCGCATCGCCGGGCCTCACTCGATGATATGGAACTGGTCGAAGTAGCGCTCGTTGAGTGTGAGCCCGAGGCCGGGGGTGTCGTCGTCGAGGTCGAGGAAGCCATTGACCGGTTCCGGGTCGCCTTCGAAGAGGTAGTAGAACAACTCGTTGCCGATCTCCACATCGTGAACCGGGAAGAACTCCGACATCGGCGAGGCCAGGGTCGACATGGTCAGGTGGTAGTTGTGCATCTGGCCGGCATGGGGAATCACCGGCACGCTGAACGATTCGGCGATGGCGTTGATCTTGTGCGCGGCGGTGATGCCGCCGACCCGGTTGGTATCGTACTGAATCACCGAGACGGCGCGCTTTTCGAGCAACTGGCGGAAGCCGTAGGAGGTGAACTCGTGCTCGCCGCCGGAGATCGGGATGCTGGTGAGCTGGTTAAGTTCGGCATAGCCGTCGATGTCATCGGCCAGTACCGGCTCCTCGAGCCAGCGCGGCTGGAAACGTTCGAGCCTCGGCAACATGCGCTTGGTGTATTCGAGGTTCCAGCCCATGTAGCACTCCAGCATCAGGTCGATGTCCTCGCCGATCACCTCGCGCACCGCCGCCACGCTGTTGAGGTTCTCGCGCATGCCGGTGGGGCCATCCTTGGGGCCATAACCGAAGCGCATCTTCATCGCCTTGAAGCCCTGGTCGAGGTAGGACTGGGCTTCCTCCTGCATGCTCTTGAGATCGGTACGGTAGAGCTTCGAGGCGTAGCAGGGAATCTTCTCCTTGGTGCGACCGCCAAGCAGCTTGAAGACCGGTTTGCCGACCGCCTTGCCCATGACGTCCCAGATGGCGATATCGACGCCGGAGATCGCCGCCATGCCAATGCCCTTGCGGCCCCAGGCGTGGGTGGAGCGGTACATGCGCTGCCACAGGTACTCGTAGTCGAAGGGGTCCTGGCCGACCACCAGGGGAGCGAGGTACTGATCGATGATCGCCTTGGCGATGCGCGGTGCCAGGGCCACGTTACCCAGGCCGACGATGCCGGTATCGGTCTCGACCTCGACGGTGGTCCAGCCGTGGAAGCGGAAGGTGCCCATGGAGTCGCTCTTGTCCCACAACTCGTCCATGGCGTTGGAGCAGAAGTGGGGCTGGGCGGGAACGGTATGGCCTTTCCATTCGAAGACGCGGGTGCGTACGCGAGTGATCTTCATGTGTGGGGGTTCCTTGTGCAAGTGGTAGGTGGCGCTCAAGCGGTGGCACTTTCATCGAGTCTTTGGCGGCGCAGATTGGCGCCCATGCGGCTGGCGATCGCGAAGGCGTTGCGGGTCGGGATGACATTGGCCTGGCCTTGGCCTGCGATATCGAAGGCGGTGCCGTGAGCTGGCGTGGTGATGGGAATCGGCAGGCCGCCCTGCACGGTGACGCCTTCCATGAATCCCATCAGCTTGATCGCGATCTGCCCCTGGTCGTGATACATGGTGACCACTGCATCGAATTCGCCGTCGCGGGCCTTGAGAAACAGCGTGTCGGCAGGGTAAGGGCCGCTGGCCGGATAGCCCTGCGCACGACATTCCTCGACGGCCGGCGCGATCACGTCGATCTCTTCGCGTCCGCAGGTGCCACCCTCGCCGGCATGCGGGTTGAAGGCCGCCACGGCGACGCGCGGTGCCGGGTTGCCGGCCAGCGACAGAGAATCGCTGATCAGCCGCGTGGCGGCGACGATGCGCTCCTCGGTGATGTAACTCGCGGCATCCTTGAGCGGAACATGGGAGGAGATGCGCGCCGTCCAGAGGTTGCCGAGGGTGTTGAACTCGCAGAAGTAGTCCTCGACACCGAGATACTCGGCGAAGAAGTGCAGCTCATCCTCATGGGCGAGTCCGCCTTTCTTCATCGACAGCTTGTTGAGCGGGCCGAAGCAGATGGCGTCCACCGTGCCGGCCTGGGCAGCGTCCAGGCAGCGTGTCAAAAGCGCCAGCACCGAGGCGCCACCCGCTGTCGTCACTTCGCCATAGCCCACTTGACCCTCCGCGACGCTGTCCACGGGCAGGAACACCGGGCCCTGATGGTCGCGGGCGCTTGAGAAGTCGTCGACTTCCGGCAACTGGTGGCTGATGCCAGCCACTCGCTGGCCTTCCTGCCATAGCCAACGGTCGCCGAGCAGTACGGTGTGAGCGTCCTGGAACAGGTCCTGTTCGGCGAACAGCCGTGCGATCAGTTCCGGGCCGATGCCGGCGGGGTCGCCGAGGATCACGGCAATGACGGGGCGTGTATCGGTCATGAGAATCTCCGGTTCAATAGAAGAGGTCGACGAGTGTCAGGGGAATGGCCGGGATGTAGGTCACCAGCATCAGCACGATGAACAGCACGCCGATCATCGGCAGATTCACGCGAGTGGTTTTCCACATGTCGGTCTTGGCGATGGAGCAGGAGGTGGCCAGTACCGAGGCAACCGGTGGCGTCTGCTGACCGATGGCCAGGTTCAAGGTCAGGATCAAGCCGAAGTGAATCGGGTCGATGCCGATCTGGTGTACCAGCGGCATGACGATCGGCACTACCAGGATGATGGCCGCTGCGCCATGCAGGAACATGCCCAGCATCAACAGCAGGATGTTGAGTAGTGCCAGTACCGCGTAGGGGTTCTCTGTGATCAGGGTGATCTGGCGCGCCAGCTCCTGGGGCAGTTGCATCTCGGTGAGGTAGAGGCCGAGCACCGAGGAGGTCGCCACCAGCAGCATCACCACGGCGGTCTGGATGACCCCTTCGGTGAGCGAGCGGTAGAGGATGCGCAGGTTGAGCTCGCGATAGACCAGGCCGCCGATGATCAGCGCGGCCAGTACCGCGATGCCGGCGCCTTCGGTGGCGGTGACGAAGCCGCCGAAGATACCGCCGAGAATGATTACCGGTAGCAACAGCGCCCAGGAGGCTTCCTTGAAGGCCTTGCCGAGACGCGGCAGCGAGAAGGCCTGCTCGCGGGGGAGGTCGTACTTCACCGCGTAGTAGTAGCAGAAGCAGGCCAGGCCGAAGCCGCCGAGAATCCCCGGGATGATGCCGGCAACGAACAGCCGCACGATGGATACTTCCGCCAGGGCCCCGTAGAGGATCATCGACAACGAAGGCGGAATGATCACCGCAAGCGATGCCGAGGAGGAAGTAATGGCGGCGGAGAACTCCGGGTTGTACTTCTTGCGCTTCATCTCCGGAATCAGCACCGAGCCGGTGGCCGCCACGTCGGCGACGGCGGAACCGGAAATCTCGGCGAAGAACATCGACACCCCGACATTGACCATGGCGAGCCCGCCACGCACGAAACCGACCATGGCCGTGACCAGGTTGATCAGCCGCGTGGAGATGCCGGAGGTGTTCATCAGCGCGCCGGCGAAGATGAACAAGGGAATGGCGATGAGCGGAAAGTTGGTGGCGCCCTTGAATAGTGTCAGGGCCACGTTCATCAGGTGTTCCGGCCCCATGTTGATGAACACCCCGACAGTGCCGACCACACCGATGGCAACGGCGATCGGGACATTGATCAGCACCAGGGCGAACAGCGCGGCGATGACGATCAAAAGGATCATGAGCGGCTCTCCTGCAGGTCCTGCTCGGCCATGCGGATGGCCTCTTCGATGGCTTCGTGTTCGCTGTCGATGCCGTGGCGCATCTTGGCCCAGGCACCTGGCATGCTGAGCAGTTCGCACAGGATGAACAGCACCGCGCTGATGGGAATGGCCGACTGGGTGACCGTCAGGCTGATCGACGGCAGCGACACCAGCCGGTCCCAGGCGAGGATGTCGAGCACTAGATAGCCGTAGTAGGCGATCACGACGAAGAAGCCGATGACGATGATTTCACTGATCACGAATAGTGAGGCGCGCAGGGCGACCGGCGCCGAACCGACCAGGCCAGGAAAGCCCATGTGGGCGCGCTTGATCGCCGCCAGGTTGGCGCCGTAGAAGGTCAGCCAGCCAAGCCCGATGGAGGCGACCTCGTCGTACCAGTGCAGTGACGCCCCGAGCAGACGAAAGCCCACGGCGGCCAGCACGATGGTAGTCAGGGCAATCAGCAGGAAAACGGTGAACACCTCGAGCAGCTTCTCGAGGCACAAGCGTATCCGGTCGATCAGGACCATGGTGGAACACTCTCGTTGGTAGGAAAGGTCTGATTGGGATGGACGGGCGCCGTCGCGGTGCCCGTCGAGGTGGTGGATTACTCGTCTGCCAGTTTCATGGCGCGGTCGATCATTTCCTGGCCGCCTGACACTTGCTCGGCGAAGGCCGCGTAGACGGACTCGCTGGCCTCGATAAAGGCAGCGCGGTCGACCTCGTTGATTTCCATGCCGGCATCGCGCATCTGGGTCAGCAGCTCCTCGTCAAGCTCCGCGCCACGCGCCAGTGCCCAGTCCTGGGTCTCGGCGGCGGCGGCGTTGATTGCCTCGCGCTCCTCGTCGGAGAACTTGTCCCACCCACCGTTGCCGGCCATCAGCCAGATGGGGCTGTAGACATGGTTGGAGAGCGACAGGTAGTCCTGCACTTCGTGGAAGCGCGCACCGTAGATATTGCTCAGCGGGTTCTCCTGGCCATCGACGACGCCGGTCTGCAGGCCGACGAACACCTCGGAGAATGCCATCGGCGTGGGGTTGGCCCCCCAGGCGGAGAACATGCGGGTACGCCAGTCGCTCTGCGGAGTGCGAATGCGCAGGCCGTCGAGGTCTTCCGGCGTGTTGATCGGCCGCTCGCTGTTGGTGATGTGGCGAAAGCCATTCTCCCAGGTGGAGATGACCGTAAGGCCCTGCTCCTTGGCGCTGGCGGCCAGGTCCTCCATGACGATTTCCTGATCGATGCGCTTGAGGTGATCGCGATCCTTGACCAGGTAGGGCAGGTCGAAGAGGGCGAAGTCCGAGGAAACCGATGACATGATTGACGAAATGGCAGCCAGGTCGACGGTGCCCATGCGCATGCGCTGCACGAGCTGGCGATCATCGCCGAGTTGTGCACTGTCGTAGTACTCCACCTCGTACTCCTCGCCGAGACGTTCCTGCAGGCGGTCGGCGAACTGCTTGGAGGTCTGGCCCTGCAGACTCTGTGGGGCACCACCGATAGCCACGGTGATGGTCTCCTGGGCCTGGGCGCTACCGGCGGCGATGGCCAGTGTCAGGGCGGACAGGGCGAGTGTCTTGGTGATCATGAGTGAATCCTTATTGTTTTCCCGTGATATGGCGTTCGGTGATCGAGACGTCTGTGTCAGGTCGTTCTCGATCGTTACTTGAGCTGACGCATTCTTATGGTCTGATGCATCTTTCTGGTCTGCTGGTCGGTATACCATACCAGCTGAGTGGAATTTAGGAGAGTCGTGACGGCGCTGTCAAATGATTCTTTCATGGGATTTATGCTGATTGGCGTGATAAGGCACGCAGCGTATAGCAGCGAAATGCGCAGGATTGCCCGGCATGGTTGGCGCGCACATTGTTCTGGTCTAGTATGCATACCAGATGATTCAGGAGTGCCAAGCATGGACAATCCCGCTTTCGCGTTCGAACAGGTGCTGAGGAATCGCACCAAGAAGGAAGTGCTGGCCGGCAAGTTGGTCGACATGGTGCTCACGGGCTTGCTGCGTGATGGCGATGAGCTGCCGAGCGAACGAGAGCTTTCGCAGCTCTTTGGCGTCAGCCGCGAAACCGTGCGTGGGGCGCTGTCGCAGTTGACAGCCCATGGGCTGGTTCAGATATCCCATGGCAGCAAGAGCCGCGTGCGGGCAAGCGAAGCCGTGCTTGCGCGTTTTCGCGCTGGCGACGAAAGCCAGGAGCAGGTCAATCGTTTCGATGTCGACAGCGTGTTCGAAAGCCGCATCGTCGTGGAGGCGGCGATCGCCCGGCGGGCGGCGATGAAGATCGATGCCGAGGGCATTGCCAAGCTCGAGCAGTTGCTTGAGGCGCAGAGCCGGATGTTCGATCTGCCGGTGCATTTCCAGCTATCCGATCAGAACTTTCACAAGCTGATCTCCGAGTACGCCGACAACGAGATCCTGCTGCGCTATGCCGAAGAGCTCTACACCTATGGGCTCAATGTGCGCCGTCTGGTGATGCTGGAACCCGGTGCCATCGAGCGCAGCTACCATGAGCATCTACACGTTGTCGAAGCACTCAAGCGTGGTGACCCGGACGCTGCCGAGCGGGCCATGCTGTCGCATCTGGATAGCGTCTATCGCACCACCAAGGCGCGCCTGACAGGCTGAAGGGCAGCAAGGATGATGTTTCTGGAAAGCAAACGCCCCGGTCAAGCGGCTGGCCGCTTGACCGGGGCATGGTCCGTCGACGCGGGCGATCAGGCCTCGCGCTTGCCGTCCATCAGGCGGCTGACCTTCAGCGGGTTGTCATCCTTCAGCGCTTCGGGGAGTAGCGCCTCGGGCAGGTTCTGGTAGCACACCGGGCGCAGGAAGCGATGAATGGCCGCGGTGCCAACCGACGTGGTGCGTGAATCGGAGGTGGCCGGGTAGGGGCCGCCGTGAACCATGGCATGGCAGACTTCGACACCGGTCGGCCAGCCATTGACCAGGATGCGCCCGGCACGACGCTCGAGCGCCGGCAGCAGGCTGCGGACAGCGTCGTTATCGCCGTCTTCCATCTGCAGGGTAGCGGTGAGCTGGCCTTCGAGTTTTTCCGTGACGGCGGCCATTTCGTTGAGATCGGCACACTCGATGACCAGCGAAGCGGAACCGAATACCTCCGCCTGCAGCGCCTCGCTACCCAGGAAGTCGCGTGCGATGGCGGCGAACAAGCTGGTCTGGCACTGATTCGGGCCGTCGCTGGATTGACCACGGGCGATCTCGCGGGCGCTCTCGGCGAGACCAGCGATGCCTTGGGTGTAGGCGTCGTGAATTCCCGGTGTCAGCATGGTCTGGCCCGCACTTGCCTTGACGGCTTCGCCGGCGGCGGCAATGAAGGCATCCAGGGCGCCACCGGCCACGCCGATCACCAGGCCCGGGTTGGTGCAGAACTGACCGGCGCCCATGTTCAACGAACCAACGAAGCCTTCGGCGATGGCCTCGCCACGCGCGGCCAGCGCTTCGGGCATCAGGTACACCGGGTTGATGCTGCTCATCTCCGCGTACACAGGAATCGGTTCGGGGCGTGCCTGGGCGGTGGCCATCAGTGCGGTGCCGCCGGCCCGTGAACCGGTGAAGCCCACTGCCTTGATGTTGGGGTCGGCGACCAGCGCCTGGCCGACCTCGCGACCGGCACCGAACAGCAGCGAGAAGGTGCCTTCCGGCAACTGGCAGGCGCTGACGGCGCGTTGGATCGCCCGCCCGACCAGCTCGGAGGTGCCGGGGTGCGCGGAGTGGGCCTTGACCACCACCGGGCAGCCGGCGGCGAGTGCTGAGGCGGTATCGCCACCGGCCACCGAAAAGGCCAGCGGGAAGTTGCTGGCGCCAAATACCGCGACTGGCCCGAGCGCAATATGCCGCTGGCGCAGGTCGACGCGCGGCATGGGTTGGCGGTCCGGCATGGCCGGGTCGATGCGTACGTCAAGCCATTCCCCGGCGCGCACGACGGAGGCGAACAGGCGAAGCTGGCCACAGGTGCGGCCGCGCTCGCCTTCCAGGCGAGCTGCGGGCAGGCCAGTTTCCGCCACACCGCGTTCGGTCAGTTGGTCGCCGATCGCCTCGATTTCCTCGGCGATGCGCTCAAGGAAGCTGGCGCGTGCTTCGAGCGAGGTTTCACGGTAGCGATCAAAGGCCTCCCAGGCGAGGGTGGTGGCCTGTTGCACCTCGGCGCGACCGAGGCCGGGATAGTCGGGTGCCAGTGGCTTGCCATCGGCGGGGTTGATGGCATGGATGGGGTCACCCTTGCCGGTGACGGACTGTTGGCCGATCAGGCTGGTACCTTGAAGTTCGGTAGTCATTCGGGCTCCTTCAGTTGGCTGGGCCAATCGCTGGCTGTGAGGGTGTCTCTAATTTCCGCGCTTGGCCAAGCTGCATTGAAATCAGCTGAGCAATGAACGGTGACCCAAGTGGTCGGGTCGAGCGCTATGGATGGTTGTTATGGATGGTTGTTATGGATGGTTGCATTGAACAGCTTGCTTGGTACCAAGCGTGATACCTATCATGTCATCATACAAGCCTACCGCCACTCGACAACAGACGCCAGTGTCGAAACGCTGGCCAGCGACTCTGGAGTTACCATGACCCAATCTCGTCCTCGCCTGTCTCCCGATCAGCTGCGCTCGCGGTGGTGGTTCGACAACCCGGACCATCCCGGCACGACGGCCCTGTGCATCGAACGCTACATGAACTACGGGATCACGCTGGAAGAGCTGACCAGTGGTCGGCCGATCATTGGCATTAGCCAATCCGGCTCCGATCTCACGCCATGCAACCGTCACCACATTGATCTGGTGAAGCGGGTGAAGGATGGCATTCGCGCCGTGGGCGGCGTGCCGTTCGAATTTCCCATGCACCCCATCCACGAGAATGCCCGCCGGCCCACGGCGGCACTCGACCGAAACCTGGCCTACCTGGGGTTGGTGGAAGTGCTGCATGGGTATCCCCTGGATGGCGTGGTTCTGACCACCGGCTGCGACAAGACCACGCCGGCGGCGCTGATGGCGGCAGCCACGGTGAATATTCCGGCCATGGTGCTCTCCGGTGGACCGATGCTGAATGGCTGGCGCGGCGCCGAGCGCGTCGGCTCCGGCACCATCATCTGGGAGCTGCGCAAGCGCCTGGCGGCGGGCGATATCGGCTATGACGAATTTCTGTCGCGTGCCACCGATTCGGCACCATCGGTGGGCCACTGCAATACCATGGGCACCGCATCGACGATGAATGCCATGGCAGAGGCGCTGGGCATGAGCCTGCCCGGTTCGGCGATCATTCCGGCGCCTTACAAGGAACGCTCGATGGCCGCCTACCAGACCGGCGAACGTATCGTCGAGCTGGTCTGGCAGGATCTGCGTCCGCTGGAGATTCTCACCCGCGAGGCGTTCGAGAACGCCATCACTACCTGCTCGGCGCTGGGTGGCTCCACCAATGCGCCGATCCATGTCAACGCCATCGCCCGCCATGCCGGTATCGAGCTCTCCAATGACGACTGGCAGCACCTCGGCCATCGCGTGCCGCTGCTTGCCAACGTGATGCCGGCTGGGGCGTATCTGTGCGAGGAGTTCTATCGCGCGGGCGGCGTTCCGGCAGTCATGCACGAACTGCTTGAGGCGGGTCACCTGCATGGCGACGCTCTGACCGTGAACGGGGCCACCATGGCCGAGAATCTGGCGGGGAAGGAGACTGGCGACGAGGAGGTCATTCGCCGCTTCGCCAACCCGCTGGTCGATCATGCCGGTTTTCTCAACCTCAAGGGCAACCTGTTCGACTCGGCGCTGATGAAGACCAGCGTGATCTCGGCGCTCTTTCGCCAGCGTTTCCTGGCCGACCCGGATGATCCCGAGGCTTTCGAGGGCCGCGTGGTGGTATTCGAAGGTTCGGAGGATTACCACGCACGTATCGACGATCCGGCGCTTGGTATTGATGAGCGCACCATCCTGGTGATGCGCGGGGCCGGGCCGGTGGGTCACCCTGGCGGCGCCGAGGTGGTCAACATGCAACCACCAGAGGCGTTGATTCGCCAGGGAATAGAGTCTCTGCCGTGCCTGGGCGATGGTCGGCAGTCGGGCACGTCCGGCTCTCCATCGATCCTCAATGCCTCGCCAGAGGCAGCCACGGGCGGCGGGCTGGCGCTGCTCGAGACCGGCGACAGGTTGCGCATCGACCTGCGGCGCGGTGAGGTCAATTTGCTGGTAGATGACGTCGAACTGGCTTCACGGCGCCAGCGCCTCGAGGCAGCGGGGGGGTATCGCTATCCCGACCACCAGACCCCCTGGCAGGAGATTCAGCGCACTCTGGTCGAGCCACTGGACAGGGGTATGACGCTGGCCAATGCCACGTCATACCGCGATGTGGCGAGAAAGAGCCCACCGCGCGATAACCATTGATCGACTGACCACGCTGCCCATTGCGCCTGGCCTGAAGACAAGACGCCCGCCTCGATGCTCTCGAGGCGGGCGTCCTGGTCCTGATATTTCCGGGGTTGGGCTGTCAGGCGCAGTCGGCCGCACCTTCCCCGTACATATCGAAGAGTAGTTCTCGACCCAGTTGGGTCAGCACCAGGCGGCCGTGGGCATTGCGTTCAGCCGCTTGGCTCTCTTCCAGCACCCGCTGGCAGGTTTGCCACTCGCGTGAAGACCGATTGAGCGCCGCGAGGCTATCGGTGTCGAGGCCACGATGGGGAATCGAGATGGTTTCGAGCACATGTCCGTGCTGGTAAAGCAGCGCCGCCATGCTGGACAGGCATTGGCGCAGGCTGCGCTGCATGAAGCGTTCTGGAGACGTATTGATGGTCATGATGATCCGCAACTCCTGCTTCGGGGTGCCGGATGGCCCGGCGTGTTGCGGTGCATTATAACGGATGGCGGGCATAGACTAAAGTCTAATCTCAACTCAGGTGGTTGTTCAGCTCTCGACCCGACCCAGCAGCAGGAACTCGATAAGTGCCTTCTGGGCATGCAGACGGTTGCCGGCTTCCTGCCAGACCACGGCGCGTAGATCATCGAGCAGTGTCATACTGATCTCCTCGCCGCGGTGGGCCGGCAGACAGTGCAGGAACAGCGCGTCGGATTTCGCCAGGTCGAGCAGTGTCTCGGTGACCTGGAAGCCGGCGAAGTCGGCTTCGCGCTTGGCTTGTTCCTCCTCCTGGCCCATGGAAGCCCACACATCGGTGGTCACCAGGTCGGCATCCTTTACCGCCTCGGTGGGGTCGCGATGAATGCTCACACATTCACCGGCGGCCTCGAGAATGTCCTGGCGAGGCTCGTAGCCTTCCGGGCAGCAGATGCGCAGTTGGAAGTCGAACTGACGGGCGGCGTTGATCCACGAGTGACACATGTTGTTGCCGTCGCCGATCCACACCGCGACTCGGCCCTTGGGGCTGCCGCGAAGCTCCGTCCAGGTCATCACGTCTGCCAGCAGTTGGCAGGGGTGGTAATCATCGCTCAGCGCGTTGATCACCGGTACCGAACTGGCGCTGGCGAAGGTCTCGAGGCCGGCGTGGGAGAAGGTGCGGATCATCACGATGTCGACCATCTCGGCCAGAACGCGAGCGGTGTCCTCGATGGGCTCGCCGCGGCCTAGCTGGGTATCACGTGGCGACAGGAACAGCGCGTGGCCACCGAACTGGGCCATGGCAGTCTCGAATGACACTCGGGTGCGCGTCGATGACTTCTCGAAGATCATCGCCATGGTGCGGTTGGGCAGTGGGGTGTAAGTCGGCCCCTGGGTCTTCAAGCCATTCTTGATGGCGATCGCGCGTTGGATCAGGTAACGCAGTTCGTCCTGGCTGAGATCAAGAAGGGTGAGGAAGTGGCGGGTGGCCATGGGGTCGCTCCACGGAGAAAAACGACCATCCTAGCCAGCCGGCGGGGGATGCGCAACGCGCTTGGCATCAGTAGAATGGGGTCATCCTCAAGGCCGAGCAGCATACTCGGGTATTGTCGCAAGGCACGCCCGATGGGGTTCGGCCCCCATATGACATTCAAGGGAGCCCCCTGATGAGCACTACCGTCGAGAACATTCAGCGCCAGATCAGCGAAAATCCGATTCTCATCTACATGAAAGGCACACCGCAGTTGCCACAGTGTGGTTTCTCCGCACAGACCGTCCAGGCACTGATGGCCTGCGGCGAGCGGTTCGCCTTCGTCAACGTGCTCGACAACCCGGACATTCGCGCCGAACTGCCCAAGGTGGCCAACTGGCCGACCTTCCCGCAGCTGTGGGTCGAGGGTGAGCTGGTCGGCGGCTGCGACATCGTGATCGAGATGCACCAGAACGGCGAGCTGGAAAAGCTGGTCAAGGAAACCGCGGCCAAGCACAAGGACGACCAGCCCGAGAGCTGAAGCCTGAAGCACGGCGCTTCGCGCCTGGAAGCTGGAAGAGCGCTGCTTCGCAGCTGGAAGTTAAACACCCCTGCAGTTCACGAACTGCAGGGGTGTTTGCTTTCAGATAACAAGTTTTCAGGCTTGCCGCTTACGGCTGTTCTTCCAACCCTTGCTCGCGTTGGGCCTGGGCCCAGCCGCCGATCTCCTTGTAGCGGTTGACCATGGCGCAGAACAATTCCGCGGTGCGTTCGGTGTCATAGCGCGCCGAATGCGCCTCGTTGTTGTTGAACTCGATGCCTGCGGCCCGGCAGGCGCGAGCCAGTACGGTCTGGCCGTACATCAGCCCGGCAAGCGATGCGGTATCGAAGCTGGAGAACGGGTGGAATGGGTTGCGCTTGATACCACAACGCGCCACGGCGGCGTTCAGGAAACCGTGGTCGAAGGCGGCGTTGTGACCCACCAGCACCGCGCGGGTGCAGCCATGGGCCTTGATCGATTTGCGAATCGGCCGAAATATCTCGCCTAGCGCCTGTGCTTCAGTGAGCGCCACCTGCTGGCGTAGCGGGTCGTCGAGGTTGATCCCGGTGAAATCCAGCGCCGACTGCTCGACGTTGGCGCCTTCGAACGGCTTGATGTGGAAGGCGTGGGTGGATTCCGGAATGAGCGTGCCTTCGGCGTCCATGGTCAGGGTCACCGCGGCAATCTCGAGGATCGCATCGCTTGCGGGGTTGAAGCCGCCAGTTTCAAGATCCACCACCACTGGCAGGAAGCTGCGGAATCGCTGCGCCAACAGTTCGCGGGCGATCGCCTCGCTCATGCACCTCTCCTTGTTCGGACGCCTGAATTGGCCGCGAACCCTGGGAAAACACTGCACAAATGCCTGCGCGAGCGAATCGCTGCGTTGCGCGGTGCGCGGAATCCTCACCTATACCCCATAGGCTCCGGTTCCTGTGCTCCGTGCGCCTTGCGCTTCATCCAGCTCGGCGGTTTGTGCAGCGTTTTCCTGGGGCTGGCCACGAATCCGCGAAAGTCTAGCAGTTTGCGAAAGCTACGTCCCGGCGCTGGTATTCGCCGTGGGGCTGGCGCGTTATAATCCAAGGCTACCTAGAACCCATCCAACGAGGAGCCTCGAATGTCCGATGTGAAGAAGGTCGTGCTTGCCTACTCCGGCGGCCTGGACACCTCCGTGATCGTCAAGTGGTTGCAGGAGACCTACAACTGCGAGGTCGTGACCTTCACCGCCGACATCGGCCAGGGCGAGGAAGTCGAGCCGGCACGCGCCAAGGCCCAGGCACTCGGCGTCAAGGAAATCTACATCGAGGATCTGCGCGAGGAGTTCGTGCGGGACTACGTCTACCCGATGTTCCGCGCCAACACCATCTACGAGGGGGAGTACCTGCTCGGTACCTCCATCGCACGACCGCTGATAGCCCGGCGGCTGATCGAGATCGCCAACCAGACCGGTGCCGATGCGATTTCCCACGGCGCCACCGGCAAGGGCAACGATCAGGTACGCTTCGAGCTCGGCGCCTACGCGCTGAAGCCGGGCGTCAAGGTGATTGCGCCGTGGCGCGAGTGGGATCTCAACTCCCGCGAAAAACTCATGGCCTACTGCGCCGAGAACGACATTCCGGTGGACTTCAACAAGAAGAAGAAGTCGCCGTACTCCATGGACGCCAACCTGCTGCACATCTCCTACGAGGGCGGCATCCTCGAGGATCCCTGGGCCGAGGCCGAGGAGGACATGTGGCGCTGGAGCGTGTCGCCTGAAGCCGCTCCGGATACGCCCACCTATGTGGAGCTGACCTTCGCGAAGGGTGACATTGTCGCCATCGACGGTACCCCGATGAGGCCTCACGAGGTATTGGAGCGGCTGAACACGCTCGGGGGAGACAATGGCATTGGCCGTCTCGACATCGTCGAGAACCGCTACGTGGGCATGAAGTCCCGCGGCTGCTACGAGACCCCCGGCGGCAGCATCATGCTGCGCGCCCACCGTGCCATCGAGTCCATTACCCTCGACCGCGAGGAGGCGCATCTCAAGGATGAGCTGATGCCCAAGTACGCCGAAGTCATCTACAACGGCTACTGGTGGAGCCCGGAGCGCCGCATGCTGCAGGCCGCCATCGATGAGACCCAGCACAACGTCAGCGGCGTGGTGCGCATGAAGCTCTACAAGGGCAATGCCATCGTGGTGGGCCGCAAGTCCGAGCAGTCGTTGTTCGATGAGTCCATCGCGACCTTCGAGGACGATGCTGGTGCCTACGACCAGAAGGATGCCGAGGGCTTCATCAAGCTCAACGCATTGCGCCTGCGTATCGCGGCCGGCAAGGGTCGCAAGCAGGATTGATCGCATCTCACGGACTGACCTCACGGGAGCCGAGCCATGTTCAAGAAGCTGCTTTCCGGCCTTTTGGGCGGAGGAAATGACCAGCCACGCAATGGAGGCCATGCCCGATCGGCCGAGCCGGTGGAGTACAACGGCTACGAGATCGTTTCGGAGCCCGCCGATCAGGGTGGTCAGTTCCGGGTCAGCGGGGTGATTCGCAAGTCGACCGTTGACGGCGAGACACTGGAGCATCGCTTCGAGCGCTCCGACATGGTCACGGGCCGCGAGGCCTGTGATGAGCTGATGGTCACCAAGGCCCGCCGATTCGTCGATGAAGTGGGTGATGACATGTTCAAGCCGCGCTGAAACTGGCTTGCGTGTTCGACCGCAGGCTCCGGCATACGGCGTCCCGACCAGGGGCGCCGTTTGCTTTAGTGAGTAGAGGGATGAAAATCGTGAGTCGTCAGGCGTTGGCTTTGGCCTGGCGTATCAATGCGCGTATCTGGCGTAAATCGTGACGCAGCATCAATCGCTCGCCCTCATCGAGCCTTGCCAGGTCTACCCACCCGTCGATGCGGCGCAGCGCTTTCAGGCTGCGGCGCTGTTCGTCGAGTAAATACGCTTGTAGACGCCCCAGCGTCGCTTCGATGGAACGCGCCTGGTGGATGCTCAGTGCATCTTTTATGACCAGAGCAGTGAGGCGCGCACGAGTTTCCATGGCGCACACCCCATGGCGTAGCGCCAGCAGACGAATGGCACTGACCAGCGGTAACAGCGCCTGGTGCTTGAGATTGAACGCGGTGTCATGGGGGGCGTCCTCGCCACCCCCTTGAAGGCGTCCAAAGCGATCCAGTGCGGGGGGATACTCGTCGAGCAAAGCCCCCATCTCGTCGAGAAACAGCCCCGCGCGTGGCATCAGTTCGGTGACGTGTGAAGACAACGCCTCGGCCAGCCGGGCATCGCCAAGCACTGGATGAAAATCGAGCAGGATATTGGCTTGCTGCACGCGTTTGACACGCCGTTCGGCGGTCCACAGGGTCAGTTGATGCTGCCACTCGCCGAGCCGTTTTCGCCACATTGGATAACGCGCCATGACGTGTCCCTGGCATAATGGAATGCCGGCTGCATCGAGTCTGTCGGTGAACCGTTCACCCAGTGACTGAAAGTAGCCGTCGATCTCGGTGTGCCGTGAATCCGGGTAGTCGGCGATGATCATGGCGTTGTCCTGGTCGGGCGCCATCAGGCTATCATGCCGGCCCGCCGAGCCTAGCGTCAGCACACAAAATTCGACGGGCGGTTTGCCCCAGCCCAGTCCTTGCATCTCATCGAGCGACAACATGATGGCACGCCGATACAGCCAGTCGTTGTGATCGCTGATCAGCTGGCTGATGCGCCAGGCGGGAAGGTCGAGACGCGTGAGTGCCTCCACCAGCGTGGACTGCCAGCGATGTGCCTCGGCGAGCGTCGGTTCACGGCCCAGCTCGAGCAAGGCATCGCGCAGCGGGGCAAGCAGCGGCGGCAGGGTTGAGGCATCGGGCGGAAAGTCGCATTGAAACAGCTGTCGCCACGAAGACGCACGGTACAGCACAAGCATCGCTGTTACTTCCTCCGCACAGTTGCCTGATTGTTCACGACTCACGACTCACGATTCGCCATTCACTCTTGTTGCGCTTCTTCACTGCTTATCGAAGGCGCTTCAGGAAGCTCCATCACCAGGCAGGCGCCACCGAGGAAGCTGGCGTTTTCTACCCACAGTCGACCTCCCAGGTGGGCAATGATGCCACGGCTGATCGGCAGACCCAGGCCACTGCCGCGCGGCCGACCGCGTGTCTTGTCGGCGCTTTCGCCGGGGCGCTGAATCTGGTGGAATTTTTCGAACACCCGCTCGCGCTCATCCTCGGCGATCCCCGGGCCGTTGTCCTCTACGGCCAGGCGATAGTGGGTCTTGTGGCGATACAGCCGCAGGCGAACCCGTGGTGCGTCGTGGTCGGCGAACTTGCCGGCGTTGTCGAGCAGGTTGATGATCACCTGTTCGAGGCGGTCGGGGTCGCCGATCACCTGCGCCCTATCCACCTCGATCGCCACCTCGAGCACCACGCCACGGTTCTCCTGCAGGCGATGGACGGCATCCACGCTGTGGCGAGCCAGCGCCACGAGGTCGAGTCGTTGCGGCTCAAGCGTCAGCCGGCCACTCTCGAGGCGGGCGAGATCGAGGATCTCCTCGATCAGCCGCGACAGGCGCTGACTTTCCAGCACCACCACATCGAGGAAGTGAACACGCTTTTCCTCGGGTAATGCGTGGCTGTCACGCAGGATTTCGGCGAAGGCACGAATCGAGGTCAACGGCGTCCTCAGCTCGTGGCTGACCATGGCCACGAATTCATCCTTGAGGCGGTCAAGTTCTCGCAACCGTTCGTTGGCGGCCCGAAGCTCCTCACTGGCGCGAGCCAATTCACTCGATTTCTGCTCGAGCCGGCGGTTGACCTCCAGGGTCTCGGAGGTGGTGTCGAGAATGCTGAGGATCGATTCCATATCCAGTGCTTCACCACGCACCAGCGAATTGATCAATACCCTTGCCGAGGCGTTGCCCAGCGCCCCGGAGAGCGCCTGCTCGGCCCTGGCGATCAGTGCCGACGATGCCGGTTGATCGTCTCTTGGTGGGGGCTCGGCGGTGCTGACTGAGGCTGCGGGGCCGCCAGCGAAGACCCTTGCCGTGGCGCCAGCGCCCAGGTAGCGGTCGAGAAGCGCTCGCAACTCGCCACGTGTGGTCTTGCCCTGCCAGAGTGTTGTCTGCACCAGCCCCGGATGCATGGCCTCGGTGAACAGCGCCGCCTGGGTCTGTTCCAGCGGTGTCTGGCGTGAGAACAGCGAGATACCCACCAGTAACCCGACATTTGCCGAGAGGCTCCACAGCAAGGAATGGCTGTAGATGTCGAGGGTGTCGAGCCCGAACAGTGCATAGGGGCGAAGCCACTCAAGGCCCCAGGGGCCTTGTTCGAGAAACCCCGCATCAAGCCACCCAGACTGGGCAAAGCCGGGAATCAGCAAGGTCCAGGCCCAGATCAGCGTGCCGGCGATCAGCCCGAGGCCGGCACCATCGCGAGTCGCTCCCCGCCAGTACATGCCGATCAGCATGGCCGGGGCGAACTGGCAGGCGGCGGCGAATGACACCAGGCCAATGGTGACCAGGCTGTAGGAGTCACCGATCAAGGCGTGATAGAGGTAGCCAAGCAGCAGGATCAGCACGATGGCCACGCGTCGAATACCCAGCAGCCATCCGGCCAGTTGCCCCCTGGAGCCAAGGTGGAGGAGCCGGCTGCGCAGCAGCAGCGGCATGACCAACTGGTTGCTGACCATGGTGGAGAGGGCAATGGTTTCGACGATCACCATGCTGGTGGCTGCCGACAACCCACCAATGAATACCAGCAGTGGCAACCCCCCGAGCCCGGCCGACAGTGGCAGGGTCAACACGAAGCTGTCGGGGTCGGTGCCGTTCGACATCAACAGCATCCCGGCCATGGCGATGGGAATCACCAGTACGTTGATTGCCAGCAGATAGAGCGGAAACAACCAACTGGCGCGCTTGATGTGCCGTTCGTCGACATTTTCCACCACCATCACCTGGAACTGGCGGGGCAGCGTGATGAAGGCCAGCATCGCAAGGACCAGCATGCCCACCCAGCCGGTGGCGCCGCCAGGGACGGCGTCGAGGCTCAGTGCGCCGGCAAGTTCCGGTGTTGCCGCGACCCGGGCGAACAAATCACCAGGCCCATTGAACATCACGAACAGGGTGAATATACCCACCGACAGGAAGGCCACCAGCTTGATGATCGATTCGAAGGCGATAGCCGCAACCATGCCTTCGTGGCGCTCGCTGGCATCAAGGTGGCGGGTACCAAACAGGATGATGAATACCGCGAGCACCAGGGCCACCCAAAAGGATTTGTCGGCCCAGAAGCTCTCGTCGGCGATGCTTGCCTCGGCGGCCAGTGGATAGTTGACCAGCACCGCATGGCTGACGGTGATGGCTTTCAGCTGCAGCGCGATGTAAGGGGTAATCCCGATCAGCGCAATTATCGCCACCAGTGCGCCGAGGCTTGCGCTCTTGCCATAACGTGCGCTGATGAAGTCGGCAATCGAGGTGATTCGCTGGGCGCTGGCGATGCGCACCATCTTGCGGATCACAAAAGGGGCGATCAGCATGGCAAGCGTTGGTCCAAGATAGATCAACAGGAAGCTGGGACCGAACTGGGCAGCACGCCCGACGCTGCCATAGAAGGTCCAGGCCGTGCAGTAAACGGCGATGGACAGCGCATAGACGGTCGGCGAGCCGATCAGCGAACGGCCCTGTTCGGCGCGCCTGTCTCCCCAGGCGGCGATCACGAACAGCAGTGCCAGGTAGCCGAAGGCCACCGTCAACACCACGGCATCCGTTCTCATCGATGGGCTCTCGTCATGGTGATGATGTTCACTTTTCGCTCGGGTGTTCCAGCAGCCACGCGGCCAGAGCAATGACCAGTCCCCAGGCCATGAACAGGTAAAGCGCAAGCCGGGAGATACCTGTTTCGGAGGGGCTGTCGAAGAGCAGCACCATCGGTGGAGTGAACAGCACCACCGCCAGCACCACCAGGGCGATCAGCCGCTCCTTGCCACGTGAGGATCTCATGATGCAAAGGCATCCTGCTTGTCGAGTGCGCTGGCTTGCAGTGCCAGAGCCTGCTCGAGGGTCTCGATGCCACGAGCTTCGAGCCTTGGCAACAGCGAGAGCCACAATTCAGCGGTCACTCGTGCATCGCCCAGGGCGGTGTGGCGGGTACCCGGCGGGAAGGTCAGGCCATAGCGGTCGGCCAGAGTGTCGAGGTCGTGGCCATCGAGGCTTGCATCCAGCGCGCGCGAGATCAGCAGGGTATCGAGCACCGGCATGTTGAGGGTCACATTGACCCCCGGGGGCTGCAGCGCCAGCAGGTCGAAGGCGGCATTGTGGGCCAGTATCACCGCGTCGCCGATATAATCGCAAAAACGCGGTAGCGCCACCGCCAGGGGTGGGGCGCCGGCCACGTCGTCGTCGGTAAGCCCGTGAATGGCGGTGCTCGCGGGCGGGATGGGGCGAGCGGGGTCGACGAACATGTCGAAGGTTTCACTGGCAAGCAAGCGTGCATTGACGATACGACAGGCCCCGATGCTGATGACGGTGTCGCCGCGGCGAAGTTCAAGGCCGGTGGTTTCGGTATCGAAGGCCACTACCTCGAGGGCGCGTAGTGGGCAAGCAGCAAGGTGCGCATCGGGTGCCGGCAGCTCGGCAATGCCGAAGTCATGAAACTCGGGCCGTGGTGGGGTGCGCGGTTGGGGCGCACCGACACGCTGGGTGGCGGGCAGCGGCAGGCGCAAGCGTGCCCGCTGGCCATCCGGGTCGGCAAGGCTCCAAAGCTCACTGGCATGTTGACGCAGTACATCGACGAGTCGGGGTGCCAGGGGCAAATCCTGCAGGGATAGCTGCTGCCACTCGGCGAGTTGCCGTTCACTCACCGGCTTGCCTGTCCAGATCAGGTCCAGATAGACGCGCTTGTTGCCCAGGCATAACTCGCCTTCGAGCATTGCCTGCCCAGTGTGCTCACCGAGCCGTTCGAGCAGGGCGGCAAGCAGGCTGATCAGCGCGATGGCGTCGCCCTTGAACCAGGCGGGCATACCGACCGGCTGTACCCGGCAGGCCGTGTCGCCGGTGCGCTCATCGAGGGCTGCCCAAAGGTCGTTGGACCATAACGGAACCAGGCGCTCGCCTTCGTGCTGCATCAGCTCCAGCAGCGTACCGAGTCGTTCGATCGAGAGCCCCAGGGCATGGCTCTCATCGCCGACCACCTGTTCCAGACGCTTGCGCATGGCCGCGCTATCACCCGTGTAGGAAAGTGATGTCAGCGCATCCGTGGCGGTGGTCAGGCTTGCCGTATGGCGTCGCAGCTCCGGCAAGGTATCCAGCAGCTTGGCCCTTGCCCCGAGTTCGCTCGTCCAGGCGGCGGTGGTGTCGGTCAAGGTCAGCAGCGTTTCGCCATCGCTTGCGGGAACGCGGCGCAGCATGACGCGCAACCAGCGGTGATCGCTTGGCACCAGCACCTCGCGTGGGCTGCCATCGGCGGGCAGATGAGCCAGTACATCACGCAGGCTGGCGGCCGGCAGCAGGGTTTCCAGGCGTTTGCCGAGACCAAATCCTGGCTGGGTATCGAACAGGGTCTCGGCGGCCTGGTTGTAGAGCAGCAGACGGCGGTGGTGATCACACAGCAGAAGCGGAGTGTCGAGAACCTGCAGCAAGGCCTCGAGTTCCTGGCGGATGCGTGCGGCACTGCGAGCGCCCTCGGCATGGGCCGTGGCAAGCGCGCCGCGGTCACATCGCCAGGCGTCGCGAATGGTCACCAGGTCTGGACCGAGTCCTCGCAACCAACCTTCGGGAGGGTAATCCTCGCGCGCATCTGGGTTGGCCACCATGCGGGCAAGCTGTACCTGCAGGTGGCGAAGTGGGGAGAATAGCTGCCGTTCCAGGAGCAGGCCGACCAGAAAGATCGTCGTGCCTCCCGACAAGCATCCCAGCCACAGCATCAGGCGCGCCAGGCCTTCTGGTGCAAGCTGGCTATCAAGCCATGCGGCGAAGACCGCACCACCGAACAAGCTGATGCCGCTGAGCAACAGCCACAGGCCGATCAGCCGCTGGCGGCGAGGTAATCCGGTGCGTCGTGGCGCCATCAGCCGGCCTCATCGAGCAGTGACTTGACCTTGCCGACCAGGGCCTGGGTCGAAAAGGGCTTGGTGATGTAGTCATCGGCGCCAAGCGCCATACCTTTCTCGCGCTCGACCTCCCGGCCGTGGGCGGTGAGCATGATGATTGGCAAACGTGAATGGGCGGGATCGCTTCTCAGGCGTTCCAGCACGTCAAAACCGCTGATGCCGGGCAGGCTGATGTCCAGCAGCACCAGGTCTGGAGCGCCTTCGGAAACGCGTGCCAGTGCCGATTCGCCATCCTCGGCGGTGACCACGTCGAAGCCAGCCTGCTGCATCAGAAATTCCAGGGAGAGAACGATGTTGGGTTCATCGTCCACTACCAGTACCTTGGCCATGGTGGTGCTCCCTTCTGCGATGGCGTGTCCGTTGATTGCAGTCTAGTGGCGCGATGAGCAGAGATGAAAGACGACCTTGGCAGGATGGTGATAGGGTATTTCCCCCAAACCTATCGACACGGAGCGCTCGATGATCAAGGTCCATCATCTGGAAAATTCCCGCTCGCAGCGTGTGGTCTGGTTACTCGAGGAGCTGGGTGTCGAGTATCAGATCGTCACCTACCGCCGCGATCCCAAGACACTCCTGGCCCCGGCGTCACTCAAGCGGGTGCACCCACTGGGGAAGTCGCCGGTGATCACCGATGAGGCCCATGATGGACGGGTAATCGCCGAATCCGGTGCCATTATCGAGTATCTTGTCGAACGTTTCGACGACGGTAGCCTCAGGCCGCCATCGGGCAGCGACGAATCGCTGCGCTATCGTTTCTGGCTACACCATGCCGAAGGCTCGGCAATGCCGCCGCTGGTGATGGGCCTGGTATTCTCGATGCTCGGCAAGCCGCCGGTACCAGCACTGATCCGTCCGGTCGGCAAGCTGTTGGGGAAGGGCGTGCAACAGAAGTTTCTCGATCCGCAGATCAAGGATTTGCTGGCTTTTTGGGAGACCGAACTGGAGCGCTCGACATGGTTTGCCGGTGATGCCTTCAGTGGCGCTGATATCCAGATGAGCTTTCCGGTCCTTGCGATTGCCGGAAGCGGCGGGCTAGAGGGGTATCCACGCCTTGCGGCGTTTCTGTCCAGTTGCCGCGCCCGCGATGCTTACCAGCGCGCGGTGGAGAAGGCCGGTGAGTTTTCGTTGTGATCTCGGGCCCGGCCATGGCCGACAGCCAGATCAGGCGATATCGACCTTCTCCTTGAATTCGCACAGATCCTCGATGACGCAACTGCCACAGCGTGGCTTGCGCGCCACGCAGGTGTAGCGGCCGTGGAGGATCAGCCAGTGATGGGCATCCTTGCGAAATTCGCGTGGCACGTGGCGCATCAGCTTGCGCTCCACTTCCACCACATCCTTGCCGGGTGCGATGCCGGTGCGGTTGGAGACTCGGAAGATATGCGTGTCCACGGCGATGGTCGGTTGGCCAAAGGCGGTATTCAGGATCACGTTGGCGGTCTTGCGGCCGACGCCAGGCAGTGACTCCAGTGCGGAGCGTGTTGCCGGCACCTCGCCGCCGTGCTGATTCACTAGCAGATGGCAGGTCTTCATCAGGTTCTGGGCCTTGGTGTTGTAGAGGCCGATGGTCTTGATGTGGTCCTTGAGGCCGTCGATGCCGAGCTCGATGATGCCTTGTGGGGTGTTGGCGACCGGGAACAACCGGGCGGTGGCCTTGTTGACACCGACATCGGTGGCCTGGGCGGAGAGTAGCACCGCCGCGAGCAGCTCGAAGGGCGTCGTCCAGTGCAGTTCGGTGGTCGGTTCCGGCGTATGCTCGCGCAGGCGGGCAAATATCTCGAAGCGTTTCTGGGCATTCATTGCAGTACCTCGCAGGCCTGTCGCCGGTTCAGCCCCGAGCGGTGAGTCGGAAAGGTCGTATCAGGTTATTCTTGCGTGCCTGATGACTCCAGCGTCCGCTTGGCTTCGGCCAGCAGTTGCTCGGCCTGGTCGATTTGCCGCTGGGCGTTGTCAATGGCGGTGTCATCCTGAACGCGTTGCCCATGGGCGAGCTGGGCACGGGCACGTTTCAGCGCCTGCTCGGCGGCCTTGACGGCCATCCGGCGCTGGCGCAGCCGATGGTCTTGTCCGGAATCGCCGCCTGGCTGGCTCGAGCGCTGGCGGATCATCCGGCGCTGGCGCTCGCGCCGCTTTTCACGTGCCTGGTGCTCCAGCCGCTGTTGGCGGGCCTGGAAACGCTTGCGCCCCAGCGCGGCTCGCCTGGCGAGATAGGCGTCGCGCTCGGTGTCGCTGTCGGCGGCCTGCCAGCCTGGATGGGGTAGCAAGTCGATGCAGTCGACAGGGCAGGGCGCGACGCATAACTCACAGCCGGTGCACTCGTCGACGATGACCGTGTGCATCTGCTTGGCGGCACCGAGGATGGCATCCACCGGGCACGCCTGAATGCACTTGGTACAGCCGATGCACTCGGCCTCGCGAATGCTTGCCACCAGCGGTGGTTGCGCCGGTTCGGCCAGCGGCAGCGGCGGCTGGCCGGTGAGTTCGGCCAGCCGCTCCACGGTGCTTTGCCCACCGGGTGGGCAGAGGTTGATCGCCTCACCCACGGCGATGGCCTCGGCATAGGGCATGCAGCCGGGGTGGCCACATTTGCCGCACTGGGTCTGCGGCAATTCAGCATCGATCGCTGCGATCAACGTCGGCTTGTCAGCGTGCGTCAGGGCCATGGGGTAGGCTCAGGTCACCCGTTGGCCGGGCTCGGCGCCGGCATCCGGCGACAGCAGGTAGATGCCCTCGTCGTTGGCCGAGGCCAGTACCATGCCCTCCGACACGCCGAAGCGCATCTTGCGTGGTGCCAGGTTGGCGACCATCACTGTCAGCCTCCCTTCCAGCGCTTCCGGTGCGTAGGCGGCCCGGATGCCCGAGAACACTGTGCGGGTTTCACCGCCCAGGTCCAGCGTCAGCTTGAGGAGTTTGTCGGCGCCTTCGACATAGTCGGCCTTGGCGATACGAGCAATGCGCAGGTCGACCTTGATGAAATCATCAAAGGCGATTTCATCGGCGATGGGGGCATCGGCCAATGGCCCCTTGGGGGCATCCTTGAGTTTCTGTTCTTCCACCAGATCCTCCTTCGATGCCTCGATCATGGCATCGATACGGTCGCTCTCGATTCGTGTCATCAGTGGCTTGAACTTGGCGATCTCATGGCCCAGCAAGATATCGTGGCGGCTTTCCCAGTCGAGGCTCTGCAGTTTCATGAACTCGCGCGCGCCTTCGGCCATGGCCGGTACCACGGGTGCCAGGTAGACCATCAGTTGGCGAAACAGGTTGATACCCACCGAGCAGATGTCGAGCACTTGCTGTTCCTGGCCTTCCTGCTTGGCGAGTACCCAGGGCTCCTGCTCGGCGATGTAGGTATTGGCCTGGTCGGCCAGCTCCATCACCAGGCGCATGGCACGCCCGAACTCACGGGCTTCATACTGCTCGGCGATCTCGTCGCCGGCGGCGATGAAGTGGGCGACGAGTTCGGGCTCGGTACAGTGTGCGGAGAGCTTGCCACCGCCAAGCTTCTTGACGAATCCGGCGCAGCGGCTGGCGATGTTGACCACCTTGCCCACCAGGTCGGAATTGACCCGCGCCGAGAAGTCGTCGAGGTTGAGGTCGAGATCGTCGACCCGCGAGGTCAGCTTGGCGGCGAAGTAATAACGCAGGTACTCCGGGTTGAGATAGTTCGCATAGGTCGCGGCCTTGATGAAGGTGCCCCGCGACTTGGACATCTTCGCCCCGTTGACGGTGACGAAGCCGTGGCAGTTGACGGCAGTCGGCGTGCGGAATTCGGCGCCCTCGAGCATTGCCGGCCAGAACAGCGCGTGGAAGTAGACGATGTCCTTGCCAATGAAGTGGTAGACCTCGGCGTCGGAGTCGGCTCTCCAGTAGGCATCGAAATCGATCCCCTCGCGCTCGCAGAGATTCTTGAAGCTGGCCAGGTAGCCGATGGGGGCATCCAGCCACACGTAGAAGTACTTGCCCGGGGCATCGGGAATCTCGAAGCCGAAGTAGGGTGCATCACGGGAGATGTCCCACTCGTTGAGTCCGGATTCGAACCACTCCTGAAGCTTGTTGCTGATCTGGCTCTGAACGTGGCCACCCCGCGTCCACTGCTTGAGGAAATCGGCGAAGTCCGGAAGTTTGAAAAAGAAGTGGGTAGAACTTCTGACTTCGGGGGTGGCGCCGGAAATCGCCGACACCGGGTCGATCAGTTCGGCCGGGGTGTAGGTAGCGCCGCAGGCTTCGCAGTTGTCGCCATACTGGTCGGCGGTTCGGCACTTGGGGCAGGTACCCTTGATGAAGCGGTCGGCGAGAAACAGCCCCTTCACGGGGTCATACATCTGCTCGATGTCGCGGGTGGCGATATGGCCCTTGTCGCGCAGGCGCGTGTAGATCAGCTCGCTGAAGTAGCGATTTTCCTCGGAGTGGGTCGAGTGGTAGTTGTCGAAGGCCACGCCAAAGGTGGCGAAATCCGCCTGGTGCTCACGCGACACACGTTCGATCAGCGCCTCGGAGCTGATGCCTTCCTGCTCTGCGCGCAACATGATCGCGGTGCCATGGGCATCGTCGGCGCATACGTAGTAGCACTGATGGCCGCGGCTTTTCTGGAAGCGCACCCAGATGTCGGTCTGGATGTACTCCAGCAGGTGGCCGAGGTGGATCGAGCCGTTGGCGTAGGGCAGGGCGCTGGTGACCAGGATCTGGCGCGGATGGCGTGCGGTATTCGACATGTCGGCTGTGGAAATCCCAAGAAAATCAGACTCCCGATTGTAGCCGTCTTGGGCCGGCCCTGCACCCGATCCCGTAACGATTGGCGTGGGTGTGCGACTGCGCTAGAATTGGTCACTCTTTCGGTGGCGTCAATAGGAATGACGGCGCCGATGAGACTCAACGCCTACCCAGTGACGCATCATCCATCATATGCCCCCGCCTGTTCATGCAAGGATGTTTCCATGCGTACACGATATCTACTGCCGATCCTGTTGGCCGCCGCCGTGCTCTCCGGTTGTGCCAGCAATGCCATCTCGCCGAGTTACACCAGCAGCAACCCCGATATCATGCGGATCAGTGAGAACCGCCCCGGCAATCCGGAAAAGCGCATCGAGAACCTGGGTTCCTACTGTGTAGAGATCACCGAGACCTGGAACGATCACGGCACCACTCCCGATGGCCAGACCCTGTGGGCCAAGGACTCGGCGCGAGCCGTCGTTCGTTGCGAGTGAGAGGATCCATCGCCCCCGCTGTTCGGCGGGGGCATTTACTTCAAGTGTTGCAGCGCGGTTTCATGAGGTGCCGCCGGCCGCTGTGGAGTCGGCCATCAGCATGCCAGGACTTGCTGGCGGGAGGCAGTGGGTTCTGCCTCCTGGGGTGAGGAATGGCATCAGGATCGGCGCCATGCCTTTGAGGACTTGCACCGGCAGGGCTGAGGTGAAGTCGAAATGATCGGCCTCGCTGCCCGGAACGAAAGCCGTCAGGGTGCCGAAGTGGTCCTCTCCAAGATGAAAGACGAAGGTGGCGGTGCGGTTTCGTGCCTGTGAATCGATCACCTGGCCACTGCGCGTGACGGTTTCGAAGCGGTTGTCGCCGGTGCCGGTCTTGCCGCCAACCGCCAGCAGCGTGCCGTCCTTACCCTGGAAACTCCCCTTTAGCCGGCGTGCCGTTCCTCCTTCGACCACTTGTCCCAGGTGGTGACGCAGCACGCTTGCGACCTCGGAGGGCATGACCCTCACTGCTTGCGAGTTGTCGGCAACGAAGCGTGTCTCATAGGGTGTATCGGTGGCGAAGTGCAGGTCGTCGATACGCAGGGTCGGCAATCGAATGCCGTCATTGAGGATGATGCCCATGAGCTCGGCCAGCGCCGCAGGACGGTCGCCGGAGCTACCGAGGGCGGTGGCGAGCGACGGCACCAACTGATCGAACGGATAGCCCAGGCGTACCCAGCGCCGGTGGATGTCCATGAAGGCTTCGACTTCCAGCATGGTACGGATTCTTGTATCCCGGGCATTGCGGTGACGCGTGTTGAACAACCAGCCATAGACTTCCTGGCGTTGCTCTTGGCTTGCCGCCTCGGCATCCCGGTAGGTAGCCTCTGGCGCATCTAGCAGATAGCCCACCAGCCATAGCTCCAGGGGGTGCACACGAGCGATATATCCCTGGTCTGTGAGCGTATGGCGCTCAGGGGCATACTGCTCGTAAAGTGTCGCCAGCCTATCACTGCCGACCGGTGTGCCGGGCAGGTGAGCCTTCATCAGGTTGGCGAATTCGTCGATAGTCGCCTCCGGATAAAGGTAACGAATCACCGTGGCGAGGCGTGAGTCGGTGAGCTGCAAGGTAGAAACAAGAGTGGCGAGTCTTGCGGCACTGTCCTGCTGCTGATATTTGCGCCAGAAACGTTGCAGGAACACGCGTCCTTCACGATCGGCAAAACTTGCCAGATAATCCTGACGGCGCGGATCGCCGTCGTCCTCGAGCAACTGACGGCGGTTCTCGTCCTGATGGATGCTGTAGTTCACGAGGTCTCGCAATAGGCGTACGAAGGGCAGGTTCAGCGATTCACGCATTGCCTCCTCGAGGGTCGGGTGTCGGCCATTGTCCTGGCGACGAAAATTGCTGAATGTGTGTCGTCCTCCCCCGGTAAAGAATGCCTCACTGGGGCTTGCCGAGTAACGACGCTGCATGGCGGTGTCAAGCAGGTCGGAAAGCGTCATGCTCGGGTTTGCCATGAGGCTCTCCAGTACCCAACGACTCAGGTGGTCCTGACGATCCACCGGGATCTCCCGCAGCGTGGCGGCAGGCTTGCCGGAGTGACGCGCATGGAGTTCGGCGACCACCTCCAGATAGTTGGCAAGCACTCTCAACTTGGCGGTCGACCCCAGTTCAAGCTTGCTGCCGGCGTTGATGTCGAAGGGCTGCTCGCCGTTATCGGTTTGAACCCGGACTCTGAAACCATCTTCGCTACGCTCCAGCAACGTAAAACTGTAGTGCACCTTCTCGGTCGTTTCAGGCCACAAGAGTCGATCGCCGACCAGGCCGATATCGGTCGCGAACTGTGGGTCAGCAAGTTGCTTCAAGTACATGCTGACCTGTCGTTGCAGGTCGCTGTTGAGCGTGGTGCTTGCCGTGAGATCGAGTCGGTCAAGCTCATGCAATGATGTACCAAGGAGATTGGCGAGACGCAGGCGTGCGACTTGCAGTCCCTTCTCGCTGCCTACGCGGTGGCGAATCGGATGGGTCTGGTGATCGCGAAAGACCAGGCGTTGATCGAGAGCGGCATCACGCAGGTCCGTGGTCAATATCTGTGCGTGGGTAAGCAGTCTGAGATAGCTGTCAGTGAGGCGTTCCAGTGAATCTCGGCCCGTGTTCAGGTACCAGGAAGGGCGTCGCTGGGCAATCATCAAGGCGACGGCCTGGCGCACGGCAAGTCCCTGAAGGGCATGCTGGTCCGGGGCATTGAAGCCGGGGACGAGAAGTCGATTGAACTGATCGAAGTCGGCGTTGAACCATGCCCAAAGCCCATCACCCAGCCCATGTACCTCACCGTGCCCCTTCACTGCGGAGAGTGGAACGCTGTTGAGGTAGTCCAGGGCCACATCCTGGCGGGCGGTGAGGGTCTGGGGACCATGCCGATACCCCCGCACACTGGCCGATATCATCTGGCGAAGTTTTTCCATTGGGGTGGCGGTCAACCCATGGGGCGAGTGCCGATATTTCTCTATCTGGGTCGCCAGCGTGCTGCCTCCGGCGGATTGTCCGGGAATGTCCAGAGCCTGGCCGATCTGGGAAACCGCGGCTTTGGCAAAGCGCGGCCAATCCACCGCCGGGTTGGCGTTCGGCGCATCGGTGTCGAGCAATTCACGGTTCTCGATGAACAACAGGATCTCGAGAATCAACGGCGGAACGGCATCGAAATGCGGGTATTGATGAGCAGGCTGGCGAAGTTGGTAGAGCATCTGTCCGCGACACTCTTCGAGTGTCAGCCCGGCCTGTGTCTTTTCACGAAAAGGAGGGAAGAGGCCGTAGCCGGTGTACTCCATCAACGCGGGGGAGAAGCGCGCCTGTCTCTCGACGATGAAACCGTTGGACGTCAGCCGACTGTCAAACTCGGGCAGGCGGGTATAGCCGAACCGAGTATCGAAAGGGCCGTGCTGTGGATGGCGAATCAGGTCGCTGACACCGGGTGACACGGAGTAAGTCAAGGCCCGGGCATATCGTGACAGCTCCTGGGACTGGAGGCGTGAAGTGCGGGCCTCGGCAACCAGTAGTGTGGCAAGTGACGCTGTGAGCAGCAGGCCGACAAGGATCAGCCATGGCGTCAGGCGTCGCGGCTTGTGGGGAGTGGGCATCATCCACGACGGTTCAACGACCAGCGGTGAGCGGATGTGCCCTGCTTGAAATGTATTCGCCGAGGTTGAGCGCCGACCAGGCGAGCGTGTTTGCTTGCCCATGACCATCCCTCACTGCTTGCGCTTCAGTTACAGAAGTTTTCTTTCTGTAGCATAGAACGAAGATGGCAATGATGAGGGGAAAAGTGATGGGAAAATCAGTAAAGCGCCTGCTCCTCGTCGACCACTTCCTTGAGCAGCTCCAGAAACAGCCTGTCGGCTTCCGAGTGCTCTTCGGGATCCTCGGGGATGTGCACGCTGGTGGTGTCCGATATTTCGTTGGCGATTCGCGCCATCACCTGACGATTGCTGCCTTCGGGTAGGTGCTTTCGAGCTACCTCCAGGGATTGTTCGAGGATCCTTGGATCCTGCAGGAGCTTCTTGATGAACCCGCGCAGTTCGTTGATGACCCGGGTTTTCTGAATTTCGGATGAGGACATGGCGATCTCCTGTGTTGGTGCAGCCGTGCCATTGATGTCATGACCATAGCATGTTTGGCAGGCACCAGTGAGGGGGCGGTTACGCATTGATTACGCTTTGTAAGCATATGCCTACGACAAGAGTCCAGGATGTCTTAGGTGGCATCTGTTGATATTTCTGGACATTATGCAAAGATGAGTTACGCTACTTTACAAACATTGCGGCCCTAAGCAGAAGTTATGGCAAGCCTCCCTGAGTCAACATGACGATTCCCAGCCATGGGAATCCGCCAAGGTAGACTGGGGACTCAACGGCGACGCCACCCAAATAGACCAATAATTCGGTGCCGCTGAACAGCATGCCAGGATCCCATTTCATTAAGGATCGGCTGGGTCAAGCAAAGGGACATCATCATGAAACTCATCAGCATGTTTAATCGCCAGGTAGCAGGAGCCGCCACTGTCACTTCGGCACTCGCGCTGTTGCCGCTTTCCGCCGCCGTGGCCCAATCGTTGCCTCCTGGCCTGTCTAGTCCGGGAACCAGTGATCTCACTCAGGTCGTGCAACAGGCGCTGGCAACCAATCCGGAAGTACACGCGGCCTGGAATGGCCTGCGTGCCGCGGGTAACGATGTCGGCGTAGCGCGCGGCAATTACCTGCCAAGCATCGATGCCTCGGCGGGCATCGGGGTCGAGGACCGTGAATTCGATACCGTGGGCAGTTACGAGACGAGCTTCTATGAGCTGTCACTGACCCAGATGATCTATGACGGCTTCGCTACCCGCAATGAAGTCGAGCGATTGGATCGTGCCAAGCTGGTTCGCTACTACGAGCTGCTGGGAGCGAGCGAGAACGTGGCGCTGGAGGCGGCACGGGCTTACCTGGACGTCAGTCGTTACCGAGAGTTGGTCAGGCTCGCCCAGGACAATTATGCGCAGCATCAGCGAGTGTACGACCAGATCGAGGAAAGGGTCCGCTCTGGTGCCGGCCGTGGCGTGGATCTCGAGCAGATCAGCGGTCGCCTGGCTCTGGCCGAGTCCAACTTGATGACCGAAGCCGCCAATCTCCATGATGTCACGGCACGCTACCTGCGTATCGTCGGCGAGCTCCCAACCGAGACCTTGGCAGCCGCACCACAACTCGATAATCGCTTGCCTGCCTCGGTGTCCGAGGCGATAGATCTGGCCTTCCAGGGCAACCCCGAGTTTCATGCAGCCATCGAGAATATCGAGTCCAGTCGTGCTGAGCAGCAGGGCACGCGGGCCGCATTTCAACCTCGCCTGGACCTGCGTGGCCGAACCGGCAATTACCGCAATGAATCCGGCTTCGATGGCGTCGGGCGTCGTGACCGTCACCGCCTCGAGCTGGTGGCCAGCATGAATCTCTACCGCGGCGGTAGTGATCTGGCATCATTCAGAGCCGCCAGTGATCGTGTGGAACAGGCAGTCAATCAGCGGGAAGTGGCGTGCAACAATGTCCGTCAGACCACCCAGATCGCCTACAACGATACCCGCCGCCTGCGTGAACAACTCGATTACCTCAATCAGCATCGTCAGTCCATCGACAGAGTGCGCGGCGCCTACCAGCAGCAGTTCGATATCGGTGAGAGGACGCTGCTCGATGTGCTGGACAGCGAGAACGAATTCTTCGAGGCCAGTCGTGCCTTCGTGAACGCCGAGTACGACGTGGCACTGGCCGATGCGCGAACGCTTGCCGCCATGGGCCAGTTGATGCAGACCCTGGATGTCGTGGGTGATGACATGCCGACCCTCTCTGAAATGGGCTCGGATGGTGTCGACCTGGATCCCGATTCAATCTGCCCCACGGAAGGGCCGATGGGTTACACCCTGGCGGACTTTACCGGGGGTGACGCACCAGCGCCGACTCGTGCGCCTGATATCACGATGTCCGCTGATGCGCTGTTTGCCATCAATAGCGCTGAACTCAGCGCCGAGGCGCGGGGCGAACTCACCGAGCTTGCCAGCCAGATCCGCGGGCGTAACGATCTCGTGCGTATCTTCATTGCCGGGCATGCCGACACCACAGGCAATGACGCCATCAATGATCCGCTGTCTCAGGATCGAGCCGATAGCGTCGCCAGTCACCTGGTCAGCCAAGGGGTAAGGAGAGAGTTGATCCAGACGGAGGGATATGGCTCCCGCGAGCCAGTCGCCACCAATGATACCGTAGAAGGGCGACGCCAGAATCGTCGGGTCGAAGTGACGCTGGAGCGCGAGGACGAGCGCCTGGACATGACCTCCGCCCCAGTGAAGAGACAACCGACACGTCAATTCAGCGATAACGATGCGCTATCGAGTGCCTGGGAAACGCAGCCTGCGCCAAGTGCTTTCAGCGTCTACTCGGAAATTTCCACGGTGCCAACGGAGCTGGCTTCATCGAGTAGCGACATCGCCGGTCGGGGGTGACGCCCGTCTCCGGCGGTCATGCTGCCGCCGGATCAACGTCACCTCCCCGATTCGACTTTCATTCGAGTGGCTCCGTCAGGTTTACCTGCGGAGCCACGCGCCAGTTGAGAGGTAACTGTGTCGCGCAGAGAACCCTTGGATCCACCTGGGGCTTCGCGCCCCGCCATTCGTGATGAACTTCTCGAATGCCTGCAGGCCATTGCCAAGCTCCATGATCACACCACCACCGCGGAAGCCTTGACTGCGGGACTCCCCCTGGAAGATGGATGCCTGACGCCTGGTGTATTCCCACGTGCTGCCAGCCGTGCCGGCATGACCGCACGTATTGTCAAGAGTCGGCTGGTCCAGCTCAATCCAGCATTGTTTCCGGTGGTCTTGTTGCTCGAGCCTGGGCGTGCATGTGTCCTGGTCGCCCTGGATCTTAAGTCCCGATCTGCCCAGGTGATCTTCCCTGAGCTGGGAGATGCCACAAGCGAGATCAGTCTGGATGGCCTGGAAGACGGTTACAGCGGGCAAGCCATTTACGTACGTCCACGTTTTCATTTCGATGACCGTGGGCCTGAAGTCAAGAAGCAGCGTTCTCGCCATTGGTTCTGGGGGGTGATCCGCGAAAACCGCAAGCTGTACCGCGATGTGATCGCCGGATCCGTGATCATCAACCTGTTCGCCGTGGCGATGCCGTTGTTCGTGCTCAATGTCTATGACCGGGTGGTGCCCAACCACGCCACCGAGACCCTCTGGGTGCTGGCCGTCGGTATCTTTCTTGTGCTGTGTTTCGACCTGGCACTGCGCTTGATGCGCAACGCCTTCGTCGATCTTGCGGCAAGCCGTGCCGACGTCAAGCTCTCCTCGTCGATCATGTCGCGGGTGCTGGGTATGCGGATGCATGCCAAGCCAGCGTCGACCGGCTCTTTTGCCGCTACGTTGCAGTCGTTCGAAGCGGTGCGAGGATTCATTGGCTCGGCGACGATCGTCGGGCTCGTCGACCTGCCTTTCGTATTGATGTTCATGGCTATCATCGCCCTGATCGGCCCCCCATTGGTGATTCCGGTGATCGTGGGCGTGGTCTTCGTCTTACTCTACGCACTGGCTGCGCAAGGCAAATTGCACGAGCTATCCGAAACCACCTGGCGGGTGAGCGCGCAGCGAAACGCGACGCTTGTCGAATCGGTATCGCAGCTGGAAACCGTCAAGACATTGCGTGCCGAGAGCCGTATCCAGCATCTCTGGGAGAAGGCATCGGCCTTTCTGTCACGCACGTCGGCGCAGCTGCGATTGGTCAGTTCCTCAGTCTCCAGCGTGGCGCTTTGGGCGCAGCACAGCGTGGCGGTTTGCGTGATCCTGGTCGGTGTCTACCTGATCATCGAAGGTGATCTGACCCAAGGTGGCCTGATTGCCGCCTACCTGCTTTCTTCACGCGCCATGGCACCTGTCAGCCAGGCGGCGGCATTGCTGGCCCAGTACCATCAGTCCTCGACTGCTCTGCAATCGCTCAACGAGGTGATGGCGAAGCCAGTGGAGCGCGCTGAGGGAACTTCCTTCGTCAGCCGGCCGGTGGTTCGAGGCGACATCCAGTTCAACAAGGTCTCGTTTCGTTATTCCGAGCAGGATCAGGAAGCACTGCGGGATATGTCCTTCACTATCACGCCGGGCGAGAAAGTCGCGTTACTTGGGCGTATCGGGTGTGGCAAGACCACCATCAACAAGCTGGTGCTGGGACTCTACCAACCGACGGCAGGTGCGGTATCGATCGATGGTGTCGATATCCGTCAGTTCGACCCTATCCAGTTGAGGCGCCACATCGGTTACGTGCCGCAGGATGTCAGCCTGTTTTACGGCACGTTGCGCGACAACATCGTGGCTGGTGGCGGTAGTGATGGGGTGAGTGACGAAGCTCTGCTTCGCGCCATTGAACTGAGCGGGCTCGACAGGCTGGTCAACGCCCATCCTCAGGGGGTCGAGCTGCAGGTGGGCGAGCGCGGTCAGGCGCTATCGGGTGGCCAGCGTCAAGGGGTGGCAATTGCCAGGGCGTTAGTCGGTGACCCTCAGATACTCCTGCTCGATGAGCCTTCAAGTGCCATGGATCATGCCAGTGAGGAATCCTTCAAGACACAGCTCAAGCAGTATGCCCAGAGCAAGACCATGGTGGTCGTGACCCACCGGACGTCGCTGCTTTCGCTGGTGGACAGAATCATCGTCATCGATGCCGGAAAGATCGTGGCAGATGGTCCGCGTGACAAGGTGGTGGAAGCGCTGCGCAAGGGCCAGATCGGGAGGGCGGGATAATGGCCAAGGCAGCAACGAAAACGGCCGAACAACAGGGTTTCGAGGCCATTGGGCGTTTCTCGGAAGTGGGGCGCAAGCCGTTCCGACCATTCATGGATCGGCTGTTCGCACGCCGTGTGAGTTCGGCCCATCTCGATCGTGATTGGGCAAACGATGCCGATTGGGCTCGCATGCAACAAGCCCCGATTCGCGCGCGTACCTTCCTTTATGTCGTGGTACTGGCGGTAGCGGGATTGATTACCTGGGCGTACTTTGCTCCGATCGACGAGGTTACTCGGGGCTCTGGGCGCGTTATCCCGTCGAGCCAACTGCAGAAAGTACAGTCCTTCGATGGTGGTGTTGTTCAGAACATCCAGGTGCGTGAGGGGCAACTCGTCGAGGCTGGCCAGGTGCTGATGAGCATCGACCCGACACGCTTCGTTTCCAATTTTCGCGAGAATCGCGCCCAGGCCCAGTCGCTTCGAGCCAAGGCCGAGCGCCTGCGTGCACTGGTGACGGAGACGCCATTCAATCCCGCGGAAGACTTGCGTACCAATGCGCCCGACATCGTCGCCCAGGAGCGTGAGGTGTACGAAAGTCGGCGCGAGGAGCTACGTCAGCAGGAAGGTATCCTCGAGGATCGCATCCGTCAGCGGGAAGAGGAGCTCAATGAAGCCATCGCGCGACGTGATACGGCTCAGCGTGAGGCCAACATGGCGAGCCAGGAGCTCAACCTCACCCGACCGCTGCTTTCCTCAGGGGCGGTCTCCGAAGTCGAAGTGTTGCGATTGCAGCGTGACGTGTCACGAGCGACGGGTGAGCGGAATCAGGCGGCGGCTGCCGTTGCCCGGCTCGAGTCGGCGGTGGAGGAAGCCAAAGCGCAACTGAGTGAGGTCGGCGTCGAGCGCCGCAGTGACTGGCGTAACGATCTTGCCCAGGTGTTGGGTGACCTCTCGGCTCTGGATGAATCCAGTGCCGGCCTGCAGGATCGGGTCAGACTCGCTGAACTGCGCTCTCCTGTCGATGGTGTCGTCCAGAGGCTCGCGATCAACACCCTGGGTGGGGTCGTGCAACCCGGCCAGGATGTCGTGGATATCATCCCGAGCGATGATCAACTGCTGGTGGAGGCAAGAATCGCCCCGCAGGACATTGCCTTCCTGCGCCCCGGGCAGCCGGCGACCATCAAGCTGACCGCCTATGACTTCGCGATCTACGGGGGGCTGCAGGCGGAAATCGACCATATCAGCGCCGATACGATCACTGATGACAATGACAACACCTTTTATCTGGTCCGTGTGCGCACGGTGGAAGGCGTCGAGCCCGATAGTGATATTTCGGTGATCCCCGGTATGACGGCGCAGGTCGATATTCTGACTGGCAAGCGTACCGTCATGCAGTTCCTGCTCAAGCCCGTGCTTAGGGCGTGGAATAACTCCATGGGAGAACGTTGATGAACAACGTCTTCATCAGCCACGGAAACGACGCAAAACCGCGCTGGCGAGAGGCCTTCGATCGAGCTCTGATCGTTCCCCCTGAAGCCGCCAGCCATCGAGTGAAGCCTGGTGATATCGCCTGGGTGATGGCGAACCTGGAGGATTGGCCCGTTTTGGTGAGCCGTCTACAGGCGAAGGGTGCGTCTCTTGTGGTGATGAGCTATGTGCCTACCTCACTCGAGGCGTTTCAGGCGCTAGACTCAGGAGCTCGTGGGTATGTCCACGCGTTGTCACCGTCTCAATTGCTGCGTGAGGTGGCCTTGGTGATCTCGCACCATGGCATCTGGATACCCACGGAGCTGATGGCTCGAGTAGTGGGAAGCACGTATCGCGCCCTCGGCGGGGAGGAGCGACTTCAGGATGACACTCTGGCGCTGCTGACCGAGCGTGAGCGAGCCGTTGCATTAGCCGTCGCAAAGGGACAAAGCAACAAGGAAGTAGCACGCTCCCTTGCGATCACCGAGCGGACTGTCAAGGCGCATCTTGGTGCGGTGTTTCGTAAGTTGGGCATTCGTGACCGCATGCAGTTGATTCTGCGTCTCTCCAATGCTCAGGAAGTCACAATCCCCTCGCAGTGATATAGCCAAGACACATTTGGTTACTGTACCACGGTCCAATGTTCACATTTGTCCATATTGGCTAGCTTGACGGTATTGCTCATCTATGGGTATGCCGGCCGGCATCGTGCTCCCTGGTATAGCCATTCTTCCAGATGTCACTGAACCTGGCTCACAGGTTTCACGAGGGACCATCCATGACCATCGCAACCGTCGTTTCCATTACCGGACAGGCCTGGGCAAGAGATGCCGAGGGCAATCTACGTGAACTGCGTGTAGGCAGCACTCTGGAAGAGGGCGAGACGCTGTTGACGGCGGATAACGCCACCGTTGAGCTCGAATTCGCTGATGGCTTGCCGCCAAGCGTGGTCGAAGGTGGACAAGTGGTCACCATGACCGCTGAACTTGACGCCGAGCAACCGGTGGAATCCGGCGAGTTCAGTGCATTGGACGAAGATCTGGACACGCTGTTGACGGCGCTCGAAGGTGAAGGCGACCTGCTGGATGTGCTCGACGCGACAGCGGCTGGTGCCGGTGGCGCTGGAGGTGGCGGCGAAGGAGGTGGGCATAGCTTCGTGATGCTGGGCCGCATCAGCGAGGCCACCAATCCTCAGGCTTACAGCTACGATGCAGGGAGCCTGTCGGGTGTCGGGGTTGGTGCATCCGAGGAGACCCAACTGCCAGAAGAGGATGCGCCTACTGCCACGGTAGAATTCGAGCTGTTCGAGGGTGTGGCCAACGTGAGCGGTGGCACCATCGTGGAAGGCAGTCCTTTCCAGCTCATCGCCACGGTCGACACACCGCCTGTTGGGAGCCCTCTGGTCATTTCTCTGTCCAATGGCCAGCAGATCATCATTCCCGTCGGTGAAACCACGGGAGAGGTTTTGGTCGAAACGCGTGTCGATGACCCCTATGTGCAAGGTTCAGAGGACATTCCCATCACCGTCGTAGGGACCGAAGGTGGTGACTATGAGGAGCTCATTGTTCTCGACATTCCGCCGATTACCGTTGTCGATGACGATGATGTCACAACAGTGGCCTTGGACGGTCCGCAAGATGTGCCCGAGCTGACCGAGATTACCCTCACGGCCAACGTCGACAATCCTCCGCAGACTGATCTGACTCTTGAACTCAGCAATGGCGAAGTCATCACCATCCTCGCCGGGCAGAGCAGCGGCTCGGTGACCTTCAATGCCCCCAACGTGCCCGATGGTGGCGGTGAGGTCAGCGTCACGATCGTCGGTGCCGAAGGCGGCAACTATGAAGCCCTCGATATATCTGGTGCCGAGCACACCACGGGTGTCATCGACCGTGTGCCAAGCGCGGGTGAAACCGCCAACGTACTCGACGATGCAGCGATACCGTCGGGTGACGCCATCGTCACCGGCACGCTTCCCTTGGGCTTCGGTGGCGATGGCGCCGGCGGCGTCGGCTTACAGGCGATGGACGGCCAAACCGCTACCCTTGGTACCGAATCCGTCAGCTATGCGTGGGATAACAGCACGAGTACCTTGCTTGCCACTGGTCCCCGCGGTGACCTGTTCAGTGTCGTTGTCGACCCCCAGACCGGTGGCTATACCGCCACGCTTCTCGACAATGTTCTGCATACGGAAGGCGCCGACGATGATGGATTGTCGCTTACGTTCACTGTTACCGATGCGGATGGCAGCAGCGTCAATGGTCAAGTCACCCTGAACTTCCTGGATGACGCCCCGACAGCGGCTGACGACACCATTACCCAAGCGGCCGAGAACGCCCCGGTGCTGGTCGACGTGCTGGCCAACGACGAGGTGGGCGCCGATGGCGTCGACCTGACCACCGGCGTGGCCGTGGTGGCGGGCAGCCTCACCGGCAGCGGCGATCTGGTCTACAACGACAACGGCACCTTCACCTACACCCCGGCGGCGGGGGAAGAGGGTGACGTCAGCTTCCAGTACACGCTCACCGATGGCGATGGCGAC
>NZ_PYUD01000012.1 GCF_003028575.1 Halomonas urumqiensis
GAGCTTCGGGGGCCTCCAGTGAATACTGGACGACATGGCGTTTGAACTCTAGCGTGAACTGACGTCGAATTTTAAAGCGCATAGCACCTTACCTTCGGTTGTCGGCAAAGTGTCTACAAAACCGGGGCACACCACATTGCGATCTACCAATTTCGATCTACTAATTTCGATCTACTACAAGGAACCGTCATGGATCGTTTGTCGCCACCTCCGTTGACCCTTGCTTGCGCACTGGTGCTGACGCTTGCCCTGGCGGGCTGCGTCAGCGCGCCGGGGCCCGCTCCCGAACCCATTACCCCCCGTGGTGGAGACGCTGGCGGAGATGCCCCGTTGATGCCCTCGGCATTCTTCGGTGGGGGAGGCGAGGCGTTCACCGCCTGGCACTGCACGCCCTCCCAGAACCTCGTCACAACGCAACTCGATGAAGAACTAAGGCTGTGGTCCGCCCACGGGGCCTGGCGTCTGACGCCCGCGGTGGTGGCCAGTGGCGCGCGTTACCAGCAAGGTGACATCAGCTTCTGGAACAAGGGGGATGAGGCGGTCGTCGAGAGCCCAAGCGGCCGGCTGGAGTGCCAGGCGCACATGCAGCGCACGGCGCTCACTCGTCGAAACCGGCCCGGCGTGATGTTCTTCGCGCGCGGCAATGAGCCGGGTTGGGCGGTCAGCCTTGCCAACGACGTGGCCGAACTCGACCTGACCCTGGATTACGGCAGCCGACAGCAGACGCTCCCTTACCGCGTGACCACCCTGGACAATGGCGAAGGCCGCATGATTCTGGCCAGTGGCCGGGGCGATACGCCGTTCGAGCTGCGCATCGAAGGGCGCGCCTGCTTCGATGACATGAGCGGCGAACCCTTTCCAGCACAGGTGACCCTGAGCATCGAGGGTGAACAGTATCGTGGATGTGGGCAGGGGATACCCGCCGCCCCTTGATGGCGGTCATTTCCGCACCTCAATTCGTTTTTATCGAACATGAGGTGCGGATTAATGCGCTTTTCTGTGCATAATCTACACGTATCATGTCAATCATCATCCCGCTAACGAACCTTTCATGGTTTCAGGAGATTGTCATGATGACCCGTGCACTGGTGTTGACCTCTTCCATCCTCGGCGAAAACGGCCAGTCCAAGGGCCTCGCCGAGCATTTCCTCAAGCGTGCCGCCAACCGCGACGACCTCTCCGTCACTACTCGTGACCTGGTCGCCAATGAGCTCCCGCACCTCAAGGCCGATGAGCTGGGTGCCTGGCAGGTGCCAGCCGACGAGCGTGATGCCGAGCAGCGTGCCCTGGCCGCGCGCTCCGATGAACTGCTGGCGGAGTTTCGCGACCACGATGTGATCGTGCTGGCGGTGCCGCTCTACAACCTCGGCATTCCGTCGCAGCTCAAGGCGTGGTTCGATCGTATCCTGCGGTCCGGCGAAACCTTCCGCTACACCGAGAATGGCCCGAAGGGGCTTGTCGAGGGCAAGCGGGCGGTGATTCTCGCCGCGCGCGGTGGCCAGTACGCCGGCACTGAACTCGACAGCCAGACCCCGCATCTCAAGACCATGCTCGGCCTGATGGGCATCACGGAAGTGGATACGGTGTTCGCCGAGGGGCTTGCGATGGGCGAGAGCCATCGTGAATCGACCCTTAAGGAAGCTCGCCAAGCCATCGACTCACTGGTCGAGCGCCTGTAATCCGCCGGATTCGGTGATTCACGAAAACGGGGTGGCCACAGGGCCACCCCGTTTTTTCGTGTGCGTGCAATCAACCAGGGGGTATCAACACTGGCTGGGCCGGCTGATCAACCACTGGCGGGGCACGAAATCGCTGGTGCAGAGCAAGGGAGTGGGGGCGAGGATGCGCTTGCCAAGCCGCGCAAGGGCCTCGCGATTGCCACGTGATGGCCCCTCGAGTTGCTGGGTGACCATGAGTGGTTGCCACTCATCGGCCTCCCGGGTGGCAAGGGTGAAGCTGAAGGGGTAGAAGCCGGGGAAACCAAGCCGCAGGTCGGTGGCCACCAGGGTCTCCTGGCCGTCGATGGACGCGGACTCGTAGCGCAGGAAGGGCCCGGCGAACCAGTCGAGCCGCTGGCCTTTCTCGCTCTGCAGGGCCACGGCTTCCCGTTCGGCGCCGCGCGAGAAGGTTTCCAGTTGCGGGGTGCTGTCGCCATCGAAGACCCCGACGAGGGTTTCGTGCTGATCCACGCCGTCGACCACGGTGACCCGCCACAGCAGGGTGTTGAACGGCGTGGGTTGCACCAGGCGAGGCGCCTCGGCCAGCCCCTGGGCTGCCAGCACCGGTTCGATACGATGCTCCACCAGCAGTTTGGCGCCGAAGGCGAAGACCAGGTAGGCGGTCGCCAGCGCCAGGCCGGCGCGTGGCGCGCGTAGGCCATTCCCCGTGGCCATTGCCACGCCGATACCGACCAGCAGGGGTAGGGTATAGAGTGGATCGATGATGAACACGATAGGATAGGCCGCAGGCCGGACGTCCAGTGGCCACCAGATCTGGGTGCCGTAGGTGGTCAGGGCATCGAGCAGCGGGTGGGTCATCAGGATCAGCCCACAGAACAACCACCAGCGCGAGAGCGGGATATCGCGTGCCGGGGCGAAGCGCCTGGCCAGCAGGGCAAGCAGCGTGGCAAGTCCTGTCAGCACGAACAGCGAATGGCTGAAGCCCCGGTGTTCGGTGACATTGGCGATGGCATCGCCGTAATCGAGGATCACGTCCAAGTCGGGCAGGGTGCCGAGGGCGGCACCGATCAATACGGCCTTGCGGCCGAGCCGGCGGCCAAGCACGGCGCCGCCTATCGCTCCGCCCAGTGCGGCCTGGGTAATCGAATCCATGCGTCAAGCTTCCTGGTGGGTGGTGGCCCAGGCCGGGCCAGCGGCGAGAATCCGTGCCTGCACCGGGCAGTCGTCGCGATGGGCGCCGGGCAAATACCCGGTGCTCATCAGGAATTCATTGACGATCTCGGGGCCTGTGAAGCGGAAGGTGCGCTTGAACAGCCGCACCCAGTCGGCGTGGGGAAGCGGATGGTGATGGTCGAGCCAGGCCTTGAAACTGCCATGCTCGGCCTGCAGGGTTCGCACCACGCTGGCGTTGTGGATCACCGCATCGACCTTGAGACGATTGCGGATGATCCCGGCGTCATCGAGCAGCCGGGCGCGGTCGGCGTCGCCGAAGCGGGCGACCCGGTCGATGTCGAAGCCGGCGAAGGCATTGTGGAAGGCCTCGCGCTTCTTCAAGACGGTCAGCCACGAAAGCCCGGCCTGGTTGATCTCCAGCACCAGGCGCTCGAACAGTATGGTGTCATCCGCTACCGGGAAGCCGTACTCGTGATCATGGTAGGGGCCATGAAACGGATGCTCGGGTGCCAGGTCACAGTAATGGCTCATCAATGCCTCACAGGCTTGGCAAGGCCGCGGCCATTGCCGAAAATGTCCATGAATCGAAGCGCTAACCTTACCCCCGGGTGGCCGCCAGTTGAAGCGGACAGACCCGATGACGCGAGGTAATCAGATGAAACGTACCCTTCGCCCACTGGCGAGTACAGTGCTGTTGGTGGCCATGGCGTCATCCGCCTGGGCCAAGGACCCGGTGGTCACGGTCTACAAGGATCCCAACTGCGGCTGTTGCTCGGCCTGGGCAGAGCATCTTGAAGACTCAGGCTTCGAGGTGCGCCAACATGACACCCGCGACATGCGTGCCGTGAAGATCGAGCATGGTGTCTCGCCGGAGCTGTCGTCCTGCCATACCGCCGTGGTCGACGGGTATGTGATCGAGGGCCATGTACCGGCGGATGACATCCATCGACTGCTGGACGAAAAAAGTGAGCTTGCAGGCTTGGCGGTACCCGGAATGCCCCACGGCTCACCGGGGATGGAAACCGGTCGTGTCGATGACTATGCCGTTCTAGGCTGGCACCATGACGACCGAACACCCGACATCTTCAGTGAATACACCCACTGAGCCTTGCCCGACCCCCTAAACGGGGCCCCAACCGTCACACAAGGAATCCGCTATGCAGTATCTGCACACCATGGTTCGCGTCAGTGATCTCGACGCCTCGCTGCACTTCTACTGCGACCTGCTGGGCCTCAAGGAAGTGCGTCGCAAGGAGAACGAGAAGGGCCGCTTCACCCTGGTGTTCCTGGCCGCGCCGGAGGATGAAGGCCGCAGCGCCGAGCTCAAGGCACCGGAACTCGAGCTGACCTACAACTGGGACCCCGAGGAATACGCCGGCGGTCGCAACTTCGGCCATCTGGCTTACCGGGTCGACGACATCTATGCGTTGTGCGAGAGGCTTCAGGCCGGTGGCGTGACCATCAATCGACCTCCGCGTGATGGGCACATGGCCTTCGTCAGAAGCCCCGACAACATCTCCGTCGAACTGCTGCAGAAGGGCGATGCCCTGGAGCCCAAGGAGCCCTGGGTTAGTATGGAGAACACCGGCACCTGGTAAACCCTTAATCCGGGCGGTAGGCCATGCGGCCGCTGCCCATCAACATGATGGCCAGCGCCCCGAACAGGAACAGGCCTTGAAGCTCCAGCGCCCAGCCGCCATTGCCGTTCAACGCCATGAGCTCGCCGCGATGGGCCAGGAAGATCGCCATCAGCATGTTCACCGCCATGATCAGGCCCGCCAACCGTGTCTGCAGGCCGATGATGGCCATCAGCGGCGCAACGATCTCGCCGAGCAGCACGCCGTAGGCGAGAAAGCTCGGCAGCCCCTGGCCCTCCAGGGTATTGCCGATCCAGGTCAGGCTGCCGGGGTTGGTCAGCTTGGCGATGCCGTGCAGCAGCATCAGGCCGCCCACCGAGAGGCGCAGGACCAGCTTGCCGAGGGCGTCGTTGTGCAGGGCGTGAAGCATGCGGCGTTCCTTGAAGATCGGCGTTTCATTGTCTCCCGGAGGTGGCTGGTGCAAGCTTGCAGGCGTGGCCGCCGCTCTCCGGTTCCCTCAAGGAAGATACCATGAAGATCAATTCGTTAGGCAAGTCTCTCGCGGTTCTGCTCGGTGTGCTGGCGCTGGCTGCCTGCGGTAGCCGCGATACCGCACCGCCCGCCACCCAGACAAGCGATCTGGAAGGCCCGGTGGTGGAACAGCGCTGGAACCTGTTGCTGGTGGGCACCGACGAGCGGCTGTCGATGCCCGAACGCGCCTGGTTTCGCATTAGCAGCGACGGCAAGGTCAGCGGCAGCGATGGCTGCAATCCGTTGATGGGCCAGGCCAGCCTCGGGGAGAGCCAGCGCATCGAATTCAACGAGCTGGCCACCGGCCGGCGCGCCTGCCCACAGGCCGAGGATGCCCAGCGTATCCGCACCATGCTGGAGACCGCCTACCGCTACCTGATCGACCATGACAGGCTGGTGTTCTTCGGCCCCGACCAGCGTGTGCTGGGTGGCTGGCGCAAAGCCAACTGACTCCCGGTAACCCTTACACACCACACGAACACGGCCCGCATTGGCGGGCCGTGTTCGTTTGACGCAGATCGCGGTGCTTACAGCGCGGCGATCTTGTCGCGCTGTTCCAGCAGCAACTGGCGAGCGGCCTGGAACTCCTTGAGCTTGCCGCGCTCCTTCTCGACCACCGCCTCCGGCGCCTTGGCGACGAAGCTCTCGTTGCCGAGTTTCTTCTCGATGCCGCCGATCAGCTTGTCCTGCTTGTCGATTTCCTTGGCCAGGCGCGCCAGCTCGGCATCCTTGTCGATCAGGTCGGCCATCGGCACCAGCACTTCCATGTCGCCGACCAGTTGCGTGGCCGAGAGCGGTGCCGCGGACGGGTCGTCGAGCCAGGTGATGCTCTCGAGCTTGGCCAGCTTGGCGAGAAACGGCCGGTTTGAATCCAGCCGCTCGCGGTCGGCGTCACTGCCCTTGGTCAGCAGCACGTCCAGCGGCTTGCCGGGGGCGATATTCATCTCGGCGCGAATGTTGCGCACGGCGATGATCACGCCCTTGAGCCACTCGATGTCGTGAATCGCCTGCTCGTCGACCTTGCCCGGCTCCGCGACCGGCCATGCCTGGGCCATGATCGAATCGCCCTCACCCGAGGCGGTGCCGGCCAGCGGGGCGACACGCTGCCAGATCTCCTCGGAGATGTACGGCATCATCGGGTGGGCCAGGCGCAGGATCGCTTCCAGCACGCGCAGCAGGGTGCGGCGGGTGCCGCGCTGGGATTCGGGCGTGGCGGCGTCGTCCCAGAGTACCGGCTTGGAGAGCTCCAGATACCAGTCGCAGTACTCGTTCCACACGAACTCGTAAAGCGCCTGGGAGGCGTGGTCGAAGCGGAACTCCTCCAGGGCGCGGGTCACCTGCGCCTCGGTCTGCTGCAGCCGCGAGATAATCCAGCGGTCGGCCAGGGAGAGCTCGACCTCGCCACCATCGGTGCCGCAATCCTGGCCCTCGGCGTTCATCAGCACATAGCGCGAGGCGTTCCACAGCTTGTTGCAGAAGTTGCGGTAGCCGTCCAGCCGCCCCATGTCGAACTTGATGTCGCGACCGGTCGTGGCCTGGGAGAGGAAGGTGAAACGCAGCGCGTCGGTGCCGTGGGGCTCGACGCCCTCCGGGAATTCGGCGCGGGTGGCCTTGGCGATTGCCTTGGCCTTCTGCGGCTGCATCATGTTGCCGGTGCGTTTCTCGACCAGGTCGTCGAGGGAGATGCCGTCGATCAGGTCGATGGGGTCGAGCACGTTGCCCTTGGACTTGGACATCTTCTGGCCCTGGCCGTCGCGTACCAGGCCGTGGACATAGACGGTCTTGAAGGGCACTTCATCGGTGAACTTGAGGGTCAGCATGATCATCCGCGCGACCCAGAAGAAGATGATGTCGAAGCCGGTGACCAAGACGCTTGAGGGGTGGAAGGTCGCAAGCTCCGGGGTCTGCTCGGGCCAGCCAAGCGTGCCGAAGGTCCACAGCCCCGAGCTGAACCAGGTGTCGAGCACATCGTCGTCCTGGGTCAGGGTGACGTCTGCGGCCAGGCCGTGCTTGTCGCGGGCCTCGGCTTCGGTGCGGGCGACGTAGACATTGCCCTCGGCGTCGTACCAGGCGGGGATGCGGTGACCCCACCACAGCTGGCGCGAGATGCACCAGTCCTGCAGGTCGCACATCCAGGCGAAGTACATGTTCTCGTAGTTCTTCGGTACGAACTGGATGTCACCGTTCTCCACCGCCTCGATGGCCGGCTTGGCGAGGCTTTCCACGGCCACGAACCATTGATCGGTGAGCAGCGGCTCGATGACATCACCGGAGCGGTCGCCGTAGGGCAGGGTGTTATTGACCGTCTCGATCTGCTCGAGCAGGCCCTGGGCCTCCATGTCGGCGACGATGCGCTGGCGTGCTTCGAAGCGATCGAGTCCGGCGTAGGCCTCGGGCAGGGTCGGGTCGATGTCGGGCAGCGGCCGGCCCTGGATATCGAAGGCCTCGGCGCGCGGAAGGATCGCGGCATCCTGGCTGAACACGTTGATCAGCGGCAGCGACTGGCGCCGCCCGACTTCGTAGTCGTTGAAGTCGTGGGCCGGGGTGATCTTCACGCAGCCCGAGCCCTTTTCCATGTCGGCGTGTTCGTCGGCGACGATGGGGATGCGGCGGCCGACCAGCGGCAGGGTGATGAACTTGCCGATCAGCGAGGCGTAGCGCGGATCTTCCGGGTTGACGGCGACGCCGGTATCGCCGAGCAGGGTCTCGGGGCGGGTGGTGGCGACCACAAGGTGGTCGAGGCCCGCATCGGTGGTCACGCCATCGGCCAGCGGGTAGCGGAAGTGCCAGAAGCTACCCTGCTGGTCGCGGTTCTCCACTTCGAGATCGGAGATCGCGGTGTGCAGGGTCGGGTCCCAGTTGACCAACCGCTTGCCACGGTAGATCAGGTCCTCTTCATAGAGACGCACGAAGGTTTCCTGAACCGCCTTGTAGAAGCCGTCGTCCATGGTGAAACGCTCGCGCGACCAGTCGACGCTGGCGCCCATGCGGCGCAGCTGGCGGGTGATATGGCCACCGGATTCGTGCTTCCACTCCCAGACCTTGTCGATGAACGCTTCGCGGCCCAGATCATGGCGGGTCTTGCCTTCCTCGGCGGCGACCTTGCGCTCGACCAGCATCTGGGTGGCGATGCCGGCGTGGTCGGTGCCCACCTGCCACAGGGTGTTGTTGCCCCGCATGCGCCGCCAGCGGATCAGCGTGTCCATGATGGTGTCCTGGAACGCGTGACCCATGTGCAGGCTGCCGGTGACATTGGGCGGCGGAATCATGATCGAGAAGGGGTCGCCACTGCCCGACGGGGCGAAGCGGCCATCGGCTTCCCAGCGCTGGTACCAGCGGGATTCGATCTGCTCGGGTTGGTAGGTCTTGTCCATGGGGCGTTCCGGGTCCAGAAATGGTCGCCAGCGGTTAGGTGCCGGCGGCAGGATGTCGTCGGGGAGCGTTCGAGAATGTGTTCGAATCAGCGTCCGAAAAATGGCCCCGATTATAGCGCGATGAGACGCAAGACGTCAGCCAGGCAGGTGGGCCAGGCTGAATATGCTATACACGGGGCGCCGGGGACAGGCCGTAGCGGAGGTCATTTGCCAGGGATGGCAAATGTAGCGCCCAGGGAAGGGTTTACAGCGCCTCCGCGAAGGCCTGTCGACGGATCGCCCCGGTCCACCACCTCCAGAAGGGCTTAGCCTTCGCTATCCTGACCGCGCAGCTGGTGCGCCTTGACCGGATAGCCGCGTTGCTTGTAGGTCTGCCAGCACTCGCGCTTGGCGACCAGCACGTCCTGGTGCTGGTTGATGATCTCGGCGACCCGTTCGAAGCGCGAGAACCATTCGGGAATGCCCGGCGAGAGGTTGAGCAGCGCCTGGACGGGCTGCTCGGGCGGCGGCGGGCCCTGCCAGCCGATGGTCACCGGCACGTCGCTTGCCGAGGTGTCGTCGCGCGGCTCGCTCTCCATCAGCACGTGTGGCACGTAGGCATCCGGGCGGAACGTCCAGAGTACCTCGTCGAGCTCCCGGGCCATGGCCTCGTCCTCGGCATGCAGGTGCAGGCGGTAGCCCTTGCGCTGGATGGTTTCGGCCAGGCGGCAGGCGAAGGCGAGGCGTGCCTGTAGCGTGGTGTCGGGAAGCACGTAGAAATCGACCTGGGTCATCGCGAACTCACCAAAAGTCGTGCTGCTATGTTGTCGGGATACGAAGCCCCCGCCGACAGGTCTACGCGAGGGCGCTGTGAACCCATCCCTGGGCGCTACTTTTTCCTTCCCTGGAAAAAGACCCTCGCTGCGACCTGTCGCCGGGATGCACAAGCCAAGCGGTGAAACGCTGCCAAGCCCGCTCGGTCAGACGCTCGGCAGACTTATACCAACCGGGTCAGCCAGCCGTGAGTGTCTTCCGCACGGCCGTACTGCAGGTCGAGCAGCTTGGTGCGCAGGCGCTTGGCGATGGGGTTGCCATCGCCGCCGGTCAGGCGGATGCGTTCGTTCTCGGTGACCAGTTCGCCCACTGGAGTGATCACCGCGGCGGTGCCGCAGGCAAACACTTCGGTGATCTCGCCGGAGGCGGCACCTTCGCGCCACTCGTCGATGCTGATCGGCCGCTCCTCCGGGGTCAGGCCCTCGTCGCGGGCCAGGGTCAGCACCGAATCGCGGGTCACGCCCTCGAGGATGGTGTCGGTGAGGCGCGGGGTGACCACGCGGCCGTCGCGGTAGACGAAGAACAGGTTCATGCCGCCCAGTTCTTCGATCCACGTGTTCTCGACGGCATCCAAAAAGGCCACCTGGCTACAGTCGTGGGCACTGGCTTCCTTCTGTGCGGCAAGCGAGGCGGCATAGTTGCCACCGCACTTGGCAAAGCCCGTGCCGCCGGGGGCGGCGCGCTTGTAGTGGGTGGAGAGCCAGATCGAAACCGGCGCGATCCCGCCCTTGAAGTAGGCGGCGGCCGGCGAGGCGATGACGTAGTAGTCAACCTCCTGGGACGGTCGCACACCAAGGAAGGCTTCACTGGCGATCATGAAGGGACGCAGGTAGAGGCTGCATTCGTCGGCGGCACTGGCGGGGGTGGGCACCCAGGCGTGGTCCTGGGCCAGCAGCGCCTTGAGCGAGCCGATGAAGTCCTCGTCGGAGAGTTCAGGCAGCGCCAGGCGGCGCGCACTGCGACGGAACCGCTCGGCATTCTTCTCCGGACGGAAGGTCCAGATCGAGCCATCGGCATGGCGGTAGGCCTTGATGCCTTCGAAGATCTCCTGGCCGTAGTGCAGCACGGCGGCGGCCGGGTCGAGGGTCAGCGGGCCGTAGGGGCGCACCTCGTGGCCGTGCCAGCCGGTGTCCAGAGTCCAGCGCACATGCGCCATGTGGTCGGTGAAATAGCTGCCGAAGCCGGGGTTGGCGAGGATCCCGTCACGCAGGGTGTCGGCCTTGGGGTTGGCATTGGGCAACAGGTCGAAGCTAGCTGTGGGCACGGCAATGGGTCTCCGTTACCCCTGGGGCGGCGCTGGCGTGCTCCAGGGTGATACTGGAACAGCGGGCCGGCGTTGACCGGCCCGCTGCGTGGAATCGTTGTCATGTCACATGAGAAAGTCGCGGCGTGAAAAAGGCAACCCCTCATTCACTGTCGATTTCCACCTCGGCATCCACCTCGCGATCCAGCAGGTACTGGCTGAGCAGTCCCACCGGGCGGCCGCTGGCGCCTTTCTGCTTGCCGGAGCTCCAGGCGGTACCGGCGATATCCAGGTGCGCCCAGGGGAAAGTGTCGGCGAAGCGTGACAGGAAGCAGGCCGCCGTGATGGTGCCGGCCGGGCGCCCGCCGATGTTGGCGAGATCGGCAAAGTTGGACTCCAGCTGCTCCTGGTACTCGTCCCACAACGGCAGGTGCCAGGCGCGGTCCCAGGCGGTTTCGCCGGCGTCGAGCAGGTCGAGTGCCAGGTCGTCGTCATTGGAGAGCAGGCCAGTGGCGTGGTGCCCGAGCGCGATGATCGCGGCCCCGGTGAGGGTGGCGATATCCACGACGCTTGCCGGCTTGAAGCGCTCGGCGTAGGTCAGCGCATCGCACAGCACCAGGCGACCCTCGGCGTCGGTGTTGAGGACCTCCACCGTCAGGCCCTTGAGCGTCTTGATGATGTCACCCGGCTTGGTGGCGCGGCCATCGGGCATGTTCTCGGCGGCGGCCACGATGAACACCAGATTCAGGCGTGGCTTGATGGCAAGCATTGCCTTCACGGTGCCAAAGACGCTCGCCGCGCCGCACATGTCGAACTTCATCTCGTCCATGGCCTCGCCGGGCTTCAGCGAGATGCCGCCGGTATCGAAGGTGATGCCCTTGCCGACCAGCACATGAGGTGCTTCATCGGGATTCTCGGCGCCCTGGTACTTCATCACGATCAGTCGCGAGGGTTGGTCGCTGCCGCGTCCCACCGAGAGCAGGCTGTGGGCACCCAGCGCCTCTAGCGCTTCCTCATCGAGGATCTCCACTGCCAGCGCGCCATTGGATGCCTCGCCCAGCGCTTCCGCCTGCTCGGCAAGGTAACTCGGGGTGCAGACGTTGCCCGGCAGGTTGCCAAGCGTGCGGGTGTAGGCCACTCCTTCGCCGATGGCGTCGCCGATACGCGCCCCGGCACGCGCCGCATCGGCATTGCCGCCTTCGCTGACCAGCAGGGCGACCTGGGAAAGCCTCGGCCTGGGGGCCTTTTCCGACTTGAACTCGTCGAAGCGATAGACGGCACGATGGGCGGCTTCGGCCACCATGCGGGCCTTCCAGTCGCACTGGCGGTCAGGCACAGGCACATCGGTGAAGGCCACAGCGACATCGTCGGCGGGAAGTGCCGCGATGGCCGAGAAGGCGGCATCCAGCGCCTTGCGAAAGGCGGCTTCCCGGCACGTCTCGCGCTTGCCAAGGCCCACCAGCAGCAGCCGTTCGGCGCCCAGCCCCGGGGCGAAGGGAATCATCTGCACGCTGCCCAGCTTGGCATCGAAATCGCCGCGCTCGATCAGCTGGCCGATCAGCCGCTCACTGGCGTCATCGAGGCGTTCGGCGGTCGGCAACAGGTCACCATCCTCGAACACCGGGATCACGAGGCAGGGTGTCTCGACCTTGGCGGGATTACCCGTCTGAACTGGGAATTCCATGGTGTCTCCACTAGACAAGCAAGTAAGGTAAGGGACGATATGGGTGCGAGGAACACGCCGTGCAACCCCTTGGCATCCAGGGTTACCGAATGCTGCGCCAGCCAACGCATCAAGTGCCGCATGCAGGGGTTACAACCCCCGGGGGATTCTGGATAATGCCGGCACGTTGCCTTGTCGCTCCAGTGTACCGAAGGCATGGCCCCATTGCATGGCAGACGCCGCATGATCATCTTTCGATATCTGACCCGCGAGATCCTGTTGACCATGGCGGCCGTTGCCGGCGTGCTGTTGCTGGTGATCATGGGCAGCCGGTTCATCCGCTACTTCGGCAATGCGGCCGAAGGCGAGATTCCGGTCACCATCCTCGGCACGCTGATGCTCCATCATCTGCCGGGCTTTCTCGAGCTGATCCTGCCACTGGCGTTCTTTCTCGGCATCCTGCTGGCCTATGGGCAGCTCTACCTGAACAGCGAAATCACCGTGCTGGTGGCGTGCGGCACCAGCCCCAACCGGCTGTTGCAGGTGAGCATGGTGCCGGCCACGCTGGTCGCGGTGCTGGTGGCGCTGTGCAGCCTGTGGTTGACCCCCGCCGGTGCGCTGCAGACCGAGGTGATGCTCGAGGAGCAGCGCAGCCAGCTGGATTTCTCGGCACTGGCCCCGGGCCGCTTCCAGGATTTCGGCAGTGGCCGCACCGCCTACACCGAGGGCATGAACGATGACCAGAGCCGCATGCAGGGGGTGTTCATCAGCGAGCGCCAACGCCGTGGCGATGGCACCCCCGAGAGTGTGGTGACCCGTGCAGAGAGCGGCTACCAGACTGTCGATCCCGATACCGGCAGTCGCTTCCTGGTGCTGGCCGATGGCCAGCGCTACAGCGTCGAGCCCGGACGCCATCAGGCCGAACGGCTGATCTTCGATACCTATGCGGTCAGGCTCTCCCAGGCTGCCCAGGGGGATGACCTCGATTCCCCCGAATACGCCACCACCGCTGCACTGCTGATGGACGATTCTTCTGCGGCTCAGGCTCAATTGCAGTGGCGGCTGGGGATGCCGTTGATGGTGTTCATCCTGACCTTGATGGCGATGCCGCTGTCACGCGTCAATCCGCGCCAGGGGCGCTTCGCCAAGTTGCTGCCGGCCATGTTCCTGCATATTGCCTACCTCAGCCTGCTGCTGGCCGCACTGGATGCCATCGGGCGTGGCAGCCTGCCGGCGATCATTGGCATGTGGCCGATCCATGCCGCGTTTCTGGCACTAGGGGTGATGATGACGCTGCAGGCCCAGCGCAGGGGGATAGGTGGATGATCGCCGATCGTTTCGACCGTTACCTGGCGCGCAACGTGCTCGGCGCCATCCTCGTCGTCCAGGTGGTGCTGCTGGGGCTTGACCTGGTGATCACCTACATCAACGACCTTGGCGACGTGGAAGGGGAGTACGGCGCCTTCCAGGTACTGCTTTACTTGATCATGCGGCTGCCCTGGCGCTTCTATCAGTACTCGCCGGTGGGCGTGCTGATCGGCGCGCTGATCGGGCTTGGCAGCATGGCATCCAGCAACGAGCTGACGGTGATGCGGGCGGCTGGACGCTCGCTGGCGCGTATCCTGTGGGGTGCGATGAAACCGATCATCCTGGTGGTCGCGGTGGTGCTGTTGATCGCCGAGTTCGTCAGCCCCCGCACCGAGCAGTTCGCCAGTGCCTGGCGGCTCGAGCGCATTCAGGGCACGGGCGCGGTGGTGACCCAGCAGGGTGGCTGGCAGCGTGAGGACGACAGCATCTATCGCTTCGGCGCCATCCGTGCCGACGACACTGTGCTGGATCTGACCCGCTACCGCTTCGATGACCGCACCCTTCGCGAAGCGATGAGCGCCGAGCGTGCCGTATGGCGGGACAGCGGCTGGCAACTCGAGAATGTCGCGATCACCCGGATCGAGGAAGAGCGAACCGAGACCGAGCACCATGCGACGCACGTATGGGACACCAGCCTGACCCCAGCCCAGCTCGATCGCCTGCTGCGTGATGTGGAGAGCCAGGCGCCCAGTGAGCTCTGGGCCTATGCCGGTTATCTGCGCGACCAGGGGCAGCAGGCCACCGAGCCGCTGCTGCACTTCTGGCAGAAGATGCTGATGCCGCTGACCATGGGGTCACTGGTGCTGGTGGCGGCCTCCTTCGTGTTCGGCCCGCTGCGTAGCGTGGCCGCGGGGACTCGGGTCTTCTACGGCGTGATCACCGGGCTTTCGTTCAAGTACCTGCAGGATCTTCTGGCACCCGCCTCCATGGTGTTCGGCTTCTCGCCGGCCTGGGCGGTGCTGGCGCCCACGTTTATCTGCGCGGTGGTAGGGTTCTACCTCTTGCGGCGCACCGGTTAGCATCGCACGTTTCAGTGTGACAACAGGACGTTTCATGCAACGACGCTTCGGTAATCTCGATGATGTATGGCCGGCGGGCCTGGCCCGCCGAGTTGGTGCCATGATCTACGACGCCTTCCTGGTGGTGGCGATCTGGATCCTGTTTACCGGGCTGCATCTGTTGTTCGTGCGCCATGTGCTTGGCATTCCCGCCGAACAGGTGGCGGTGGGTGCCGCCCAGGTGCTGTCGCTGCGTCTGTTGCTGTTTGTCGCGGCGTTTACCTTCTTCGCCTTTTTCTGGACCCGCGGTGGCATGACCCTGGGCATGCAGGCCTGGCGGCTGCGCGTGCAGACTATCGATGGCTACACCATCACCCTGATGCAAAGCCTGATCCGCTACCTGGTGGCCTGGTTATCGGTGGCGGCCTTCGGGCTCGGCTATTTATGGATCCTGTTCGACAGCGAGCGGCGCAGCTGGCCGGATATCGTCTCCGGCACGCGGGTGGTGGTACTTCCCAAGCCGCGCAAGAACTCGCCGCGATGAAGGCTGCCCAATAAGGATAATCGTCTCATCGAGGGCGTTGTCAGTATTGGGGGTTGCAATAGCCTATGCGAATCATTTACATTTGCTCCTGCAATCAGCAGCGAGGTGATGTTCATGTACGTATGTCTCTGCAAGGGAGTCTCCGATCACCGGATTCGTCAATCCGTCGAGGAGGGCGCCCGTAGCTGGCGCGACGTGCAGCGTGAGACGGGGTGCGGCACTCAGTGCGGCAAGTGTGCGTGCCTGGGCAAGAGCATCACCCGCGAAGCGGTCAAGAGCGAATTGCTGATGAACTCGGAAGATCTCGCCTACGCCGTTTGAACTTTTCGCATGACTTTTCCGGCGGCCCTTCAATGAGCACGTGCCCCGAACGCCAATCACTCTCGTTTTTGTTATCAACTTTCTGATTTAATTGATTTTTTGCCGTAGTCGCCTAGACTGTCCAACAGGCAGTTGGCACGCCCGTGCGCGTCATGCCATGCTGAATGATCCCCCACGAGAGCGACAGGTGAAGTCATGAAAGGCGACAGCAAGGTCATCGAACATCTCAACAAGGCCCTCGGCAATGAGCTGGTGGCCATCAATCAGTATTTCCTGCACGCTAAGATGTACAAGGACTGGGGTCTCAAGGTGCTGGCGAAGTGGGAGTACGACGAGTCCATCGAGGAGATGCAGCACGCCGACAAGCTGATCGAGCGTATCCTGTTCCTCGAAGGGGTCCCCAATCTTCAGGATCTTGGCAAGCTGCACATTGGCGAGAACGTACGCGAAATGCTCGAGAGCGACCTCAAGATCGAGCATGAGGGTCGCAACGACTATATCGCCGCCATCACCTACTGCGAGCAGGTCAAGGACTACGTGACCCGCGACCTGTTCCGCGACATCCTCGCCGATGAAGAAGACCATATCGATCATATCGAGACCGAGCTTGGTCTGATCGACAAGGTCGGCATCGAGAACTACATGCTCAAGCAGATGCAGGAAGCCGGCGAGCAGTAACCCCGTCTGTCGCCTGGGATCGTCCAACAGGATGACCTCCTGCACGAGAAGAGAACCGGACCGACGCCCCAGGGCGTCGGTCCTGCGTTGGTGGCCCAGTCGTTGCTCCCCACATGTATCCCGCCAGGATGATCTACGCTGGTGCAAGTGAACGCCCTGTCAGTACCCGCCTGCACCCCTGTGGTGAAGAGCGGCCGGCACCCGGCGGCCGCGATGCGCCACCGTATGGAGGGTCGAGGCCCAGCCGGATGGCCGGGCCCGGCGAGTTGGCAGGAATGCTGCATCAGCAAGAAGAGCTTCATTAGCACAAAGAGAACAACATCTTCTAGCATCCGCGAGGGGTAACATCATGAGCCGTCATCTTCTGCATTCCGCGGGCGTTCTTGTCGCCCTGGCGTTGGCCGGCACCAGTGCGGCCCAGGCCAATGACACCGCCATCCGCTTCCAGCTCGACTGGCGCTTCGAGGGGCCTTCCGCGCCTTTCCTGATGGCTGTCGAACGCGGTTACTTCGCGGACGAGGGGCTGGATGTGCAGATCGACTCCGGCAGCGGCTCGGCGGGCGCCATCAATCGCGTGGCCTCCGGTGCCTATGAGATGGGCTTCGGCGATCTCAACGCACTGGTGGAATTTCTCGCCGAGAACCCCGATGCGCCGGGTATCCAAGGGGTTTACGTAGTTTACGATGGCACGCCGGCGGCGGTCTTCGCGCGCAAGGATCGCGACATCGAGACGCCTGCCGATCTCGAAGGCAAGGCACTTGCGGCGCCGGCCTTTGACACCGGCTATCGGGCCTGGGGCATCTTCGCCGCCGCCAACGATCTCGCGGCCGATTCGGTGGAGTGGCAGAACGTCGACCCGACCCTGCGCGAGACGCTGCTGGTGCGTGGCGACGTCGATGCCATCACCGGTTTCTACTTCACCAGTCTGCTCAATCTCGAAGGACGCGGCATGGGAGAGGAAGACCTCACCATCCTGCCGTTCTCAGACTACGGTGTGCCGCTCTATGGCAATGCGATCATCGCAAGCGAAGCCTTTGCCGAGGAGAACCCGGAGGCCGTGGAAGGCTTTCTGCGCGCCTTCAACCGTGCTCTGGAAGAGACCCTGGCCGATCCGGATGGCGCCATCGACTACGTGCGAAACCGTGATGAGTTGATCGACGTGGAGATGGAGACCCGTCGCCTGAAACTTGCCATCGAGAGCGTGATCGATACCGAAGACGCGCGAGCCAACGGTGTGGGTGCGGTGGATGAAGAGCGCCTGGCCAACGCCATCCAACTGGTCGCCGATGCCTACGAGCTGCCCTCGGTGCCGACTACCGACCAGGTGTTCAACGCCGCCTTCCTGCCGCCCAAGGAGCAGCGCATGATCTTCCCCGAGGGGCCGTGAGCATGGCGTTCGTCGATTTCGACCGGGTCAGCCTGGCCTACGACGACAGCGGCAATGCCATCGAGGACATCACCCTTAAGATCGAGGAGGGTGAGTTCGTGGCCTTCGTTGGCCCCTCCGGCTGCGGCAAGTCGACCTTCATGAAGCTCTGCACCGGGTTGCACGGCCCCACTGGCGGCCAGGTGCGGGTGGACGACGAGCCGGTGGGCGGGCCGCTGAAGATCTCCGGCATGGCGTTCCAGAACGCCAATCTGCTGCCCTGGCGCACCACGCTCGACAACGTGCTGCTGCCGCTGGAGATCGTCAAGCCGTACCGCCACGAGTTTCGCCGGCGCCGCGAGGAGTTCGTCGGCTGGGCGCGCGACCTGTTGCGGACCGTGGGGCTCGAGGGTTACGAGGACCAGTATCCCTGGCAGCTCTCGGGGGGGATGCAGCAGCGCGCCTCGATCTGTCGGGCATTGATTCATCGCCCGCGCCTGTTGATGCTCGATGAGCCGTTCGCTGCGCTGGACGCCTTCACCCGCGAGGAGCTGTGGTGCGTGCTGCGCGACCTCTGGGAAGCCCAGCGCTTCACCGTGGTGCTGGTGACCCATGATCTGCGTGAGGCGGCCTTCCTGGCCGACACCGTCTACGTGATGAGCCGCCGCCCTGGGCGCATCATCGAGCGTCGGCAGATCGACCTGCCACGCCCGCGGGAGCTCGCTACCACCTACGAGGCGCCGTTCATCGAGCTGGTGCAGGCACTGCGTGCCCAGATCGGCGAGATCAGAAGCGCGTGAGGCGCCACGCACGCTACGCGGCCCCGGGCCGCCGGGAGGCACAATGACCAACAAGGAAAAATGGCGCGAGCGCCTGGCGCCGTGGGTGGCGGTGGTGGTACTGGTGCTGATCTGGGAGGCGGCGGTGCGGCTGTTCGACGTGCCGTCGTTCATCTTCCCCAGCGCCTCGGCCACCGCCCAGGCCCTGGTGACCTTCGCCGGCCCCATCGGCATGCACTCCTGGCAGACCTTGTGGACCACCATGGCGGGCTTCGCGCTTGGCGTGGTGGTGGGGTTGGGGCTGGGCTTCATCATCGGCTCGTCGCGCTTTCTCTACCACGCCTGCTACCCGCTGCTGGTCGGCTTCAATGCGATCCCCAAGGTCGCCTTCGTGCCGATCCTGGTGGTGTGGTTCGGCATCGGCTCGGTGCCGGCGATCCTCACTGCCTTCCTGATCTGCTTCTTTCCCATCGTGGTCAACGTGGCCACCGGCCTTGCGACCCTGGAGCCGGAACTGGAGGACGTGCTGCGGGTGCTCGGCGCGCGGCGGATGGACGTGCTGCTCAAGGTGGGGCTGCCGCGCTCGTTGCCGTACTTCTTCGCCTCGCTGAAGGTCGCCATCACCCTGGCCTTCGTCGGCACCGTGGTCTCGGAAACGGTGGCCTCCAACCAGGGAATCGGTTACCTGATGATGAGCGCCGGTTCGCAGATGCGCATGTCGCTGGTGTTCGCCGGGCTGATCGTGATCAGCGCCATGGCGATGGTGATGTATGAGCTGTTCGCGTTGCTGGAGAAGAGAATGACGGCCTGGGCGCACCGAGGCCAGAGGTAGGGCGCGTTAGAACGCCTTTTCCAGCGCGAAGCGCGCGACCGGCTCGCCAAGTACCTCGACGCGTTCGGTGAACATCTCCAGTGGTCTCACCCACAGGCCGAACTCGCCGTAAAGCGCCCGGTAGACCACCAGTGGCTCCTCGGTCTCGCTATGCTGGGCAACGCCCAGCACCTCGTAGCGGTTACCCTTGTAGTGGCGGTAGATACCCGGCACGGGAAGCGATGCTGTCATGGTGGGCTCCTTGGGGGACAGGGTGAGTCGTGAGAGGTGAATCGTGAGCCGTGTCAGGCGTTGCCCGGAGATGATTTGGCAGCTTGCCTGGCCAACCGGGCCATCACCCTTGCGGCCGCGACGAAGCCGAAGCTGCCGGTGACGAAGGTCGCCGCGCCAAAGCCAGAGGCGCAGTCCAGGCGTGTCGGTTCGCCCTGTCCCGGTTTCTGAAAGCACACCTCGCTGTCACTGCCGGGATAGACCAGTTGCTCGTCCGAGTACACGCACTCCACCGAGAAGCGCCGCTTGGGGTTGCGCGAGAAGCCGAAATCACGCCGCAGCCGCGAGCGAACCTTGGCCAGCAGCGGGTCGTGTTCGGTGCGCGATAGATCCGCAACCTTGATGCGCGTGGGGTCGGTCTGGCCGCCGGCGGCCCCGGTCACGGTGATCGGCAGCTTGCGGCGCTTGCACCAGTGGATCAGCGCGGCCTTGGCCACCACGCTGTCGATGGCGTCGACCAGGTGGTCGGCATCCTCGGGAATGCGCTGGGCAAGGTTGGTCGGGGTGACGAAGGCGGTATCCGCGATCACCTCGATGCCCGGCTGGATTGCCCGGCAGCGCTCGGCCAGTACCTCCACCTTGGGTCGTCCCACGGTGCCGTCCAGGGCATGCAACTGCCGGTTGACGTTGGACACGCAGACATCGTCCAGGTCGATCAGGGTGAGCTTGCCGATGCCGGAGCGTGCCAGCGCTTCGACCGTCCAGCTGCCCACTCCTCCGACGCCAACCACGACCACATGGGCGTGGCGGAAGTGCTCGAAGGCACGCGCGCCATACAGCCGGCGAATGCCACCGAAGCGCAACGCGTGGTCGTCCTGAGTTGGTGGGTAGCGGGTATCTGTCATGATCGTGCGAGCTCCATTGACCTTGCCGAGTCGACCGGCAGATGTCCGGCCCAGCCGAAGCGGTTGAATAGCGCTGTCATGGTGGTGTCCAGCGCGCAGTCGAGCTCGAGCCTGCTTTCCTCCATCGGGTGGTCGAAGGCCAGTGACACCGCCGCCAGCAACAACCTGGGTGCCTCGAGGCGTTCGGCGAAGAAGCGGTTGTGGTTGCCCTTGCCGTGCTTGGCATCGCCGATGATCGGGTAGCCGCGGCTGGCCAGGTGGCGGCGGATCTGGTGACGGCGCCCGGTCAGGGGCCGCGCCTCCATCAGCGAATAGCGGCTGCGTGGATAGCGATCCACCTGCACGGGCAGCTCCACGCTGTCCAGCCGTGACACGTCGGTGATGGCCTCCATGGCCGGCATCTCGGCCTTGTGGCGGCTGCCATCCTCTTCGCGCAGCGGGGTGTCGAGCCGTTCGCCCTCGGGGCCCACGCCACGCACCACCGCCAGGTAACGCTTCGTGACGCGGCGCTGGGTGAAGGTGTCGGTCAGCTTGGCCGCGACCGCCGAGTTCAACGCGAACACCATCACCCCGGAGGTGGGGCGGTCGAGGCGGTGAACGGGGTAGACACGCTGGCCCAACTGATCGCGCAGTCGCTGCAGCAGGAACTGGTGCTCACCCCGCGCCAGGGCGGTGCGATGCACCAGCAGGCCCGCCGGCTTGTGCACGGCGACCAGGTGGTCATCGCGATGGAGAATGCGCAGTGAATCCGACATGCCTCTCGGCCTATCCAGAAGGGCGGACATTGTCGCCGCCGGAGGCGCGCTTGTCATCCCGCCGCACGATGCATGACCGGGCGGAGCTCCCCCGGAGGCTCGTTCGTTGCGGCGGGATTGCCGGCAGGGCTATTGAAGTTAGCAATTTCACTCGGTGCTGAACCGTCGACAGGCCTGCGAGGAGGCGCTGTAAACCCCTCCCTGGGCGCTACTTTTGCCATCCATGGCAAAAGACCTCCTCTTCGACCTGTCCCCGGCGTCCCTCGTTATGTGCAACTGCGATTGCCCTAGGATTGCCCGGGCGCCGCTTGTGTCGGCCTTGACTAGATGGTCTATTACCGAGGTGTCCGATGATGCCGGGCACTCGTCATAGCCAATAACGAAGTCAGGCGCACCAGCGCCGGATGCGCCACAAGGGAGATTTTCATGCGCCATTTCTCACGCACGCTGCTGGCATCGGCCACCGCAGTCCTGCTGGCCGGTACCGCCTTGCAGGCCCAGGCCGAGACCCGTGTCACTTACAAATCCGCTTCCGCCGGCACCGCCTACTATCAGATGGGCGTCGAGCTGTCAGAGGCGATTCGTCAGGGCACCGACGATGCCATCATCCTGACCCTGGAGGAGAGTCAGGGATCGGTCCAGAACGTCATGGAAGTGATGGCAAGGCAGGGCAACTATGTCTTCACCACGCCGCCGGGGCTGATCGATCTGGCCCATGCCGGGGAAGGCCCGTTCGCCGAGCGCCAGAGTCCGCGCTTCGAGGAGATTCGCGGGCTGTTTCCGATTCCCGCCATCACCATGCACTTCGTGGCCGAAGGGGATGAGGGCGTGATCGCCATGCAGGATCTCGCCGACAAGCACATCCTCATCGGGCGTGGCTCGTTCGGCGCCCGCGAAGCCGAGCGCTATCTGGAAATGTTCGACCTGCTCGACAAGGTGGAGGTCGCCGATGCCTCGATCGGCAGTGGCCCCGACGCCCTCAAGAATGGCCAGGTCGATGCCTTCGTCACGGCGAGCTCCTACCCCACGCCGAATGTGATCGAAACCGCCGCCAGCATGCCGATCAGCCTGGTGTCGCTGACCGATGACGAGATCGAGCAGACCGGTGCCGCGCGCCAGACCATTCCCGCCGGTACCTACTCGGGCGTCGAGCAGGACGTGGAGACCACCTCGCTCCCCGTGATTGCCTACACCACCTCGGCCATGGATGACGAGACGGCCTATACGCTGACCAAGACCTTCTGGGAGCGCCGCGAGGCCATGGCCGAGGAGTCTCCGTGGTGGGGCAGCATCAACCACGACATGATCGGCAACATCGCCGGCTCCCTGCATCCCGGCGCACTGCGCTACTACGACGAGGCCGGGATCGAGATCCCCGACGAGTTGCGCTGAACGAACCGCTCCGCACCGCCACGGCGACTCGCCGTGGCGGCACCCCTTTCCTCTGATGACCGACCGACATGCCCAACTCCCTCTCATCGCTCACCGCCTCGGCAAGCGGTGACTCCGCTCGTTTCGCGCCCGGATGGGTCGCCCTGGGTGCCGCCACCATCCTCTTTCACCTCGGGTTGATCTTCTATGGGCTGACGCCGGCACTGGTCAGCCGGCCCATGCACATGGCGCTAGCGCTGCCGTGGGTGTTGATCTTCATGGCGACCACGCCCTGGCAGCGTGCCAGTGGCTGGGTGCTGACGGTGTTCGGCATTGCCGCCTGCGCCTACATCGCGCTCAACGAACGGGCACTCGCCAACCAGTACGGCTTCATCGATACCCATCTGCAGATGGCCATCGGCATCTTCCTGATCGGCCTGGCACTGGAAGCGGCACGCCGCGCGATCGGCTGGCCATTGCCGCTGGTGGCGCTGGGGGCGCTGGCCTACGGCGTCTTGGGCCAGCATATTCCCGGTGCCTTTGGTCACCCCGGGCTGCCCATGCAGAGCCTGGTCGGCACCCTGACGATTGCTGAAGGCGGGCTGTGGGGATCGCTGACGGGGGTCAGCGTGGGCGTGGTGGCGATCTTCGTGATCTTCGGGGCGGTGCTCAATGCCGGAGAGGCCGGGCAGGGTTTCATGAACCTGGCCAGTGCCATGGCGGGTCGGCTGACCGGTGGTGGCGCCAAGGTATCGGTGATCTCCTCGGCGCTGATGGGCTCGATCTCCGGTTCGGCCTCGGCCAATGTGGCTTCCACCGGTGCCATCACCATCCCTTCCATGGTGCGGTTGGGCTATCCCCGCTCCCTGGCGGGCGCGGTCGAGGCGGTGGCCTCGTCGGGCGGGCAGATCATGCCACCGCTGATGGGCGCCGGTGCCTTCGTGATGGTCGAACTGACCGGCACCCCTTACACCGAGATCATGGCCGCGGCGATGCTGCCGGCACTGCTCTATTTCGCCACCGTGTGGGTGGGCATCAACGCCTATGCCACGCGTCATGACCTGAAGCCGATGCCCGAGAGCGATCGGCCCACTCCGCGGGAGGTGCTGGTCACGTCGCTGTTCTTCGCCGTGCCCTTCGTGATTCTGCTCGAACGCATCTTCAATGGCGGAGTGACACCGCAATATGCCGCCAGCATCGCGATATTCGCCGGCGCCGCCCTGCTGCTGTTCGATGTTCGGCTGCACTTCTCGCTGGGCGGCTTTTTCCGGCGGATGGCCGATGCGGCGATGACCGCCGGGCGCCAGGTGGCCGTGATCGGCTCGATCATCATCTGTGCGTCGCTGGTGATTGGCGTGCTGTCGATGACCGGGTTAGGGGTGAAGATCACCTCCGGTATTCTGTCGCTTTCCGGCGAGATGCTGTGGCCGGCGCTGCTGCTCACCGCGCTTGCCTGCCTGATTCTCGGCATGGAAGTGCCCACCACGGCCGCCTACGTGATCTGCGTCTCGGTGGCCGGGCCCGCGCTGATCTCCCTGGGCCTCGAGCCCCTGATGGCGCACCTGTTCGTGTTCTGGTTCGCGCTGCTGTCGACCATCACCCCACCGGTCTGCGGCGGGGTATTCATCGCCGCCGGCATGGTCGGCGAGAACTGGTTGAAGGTGGCACTCAAGGCGATGGCGTTGGGCATCGGGCTGTATATCATCCCGCTGGCGATGATCGCCAACCCCGACATCATCCGCCTGGCCTTCGATCCGTTGGCGGCGGCGTTCGATACCGTGAAGATCGCCGTGGGGCTGACCGCCATCTCGTTCGGGGTGATTGCGCGGCGTGCCTGGTGGTTGCGCGCCTTGCTGGTGGTGGCGGGGGGACTGGTGATCTTCGCCTTCTAGGTGAAGTGGAACCGGTGATATCAGCGGGGAGCCGGTGCGCACAGCACCAGGTCGCCTGGCAGCTTCTCGCGACCGAACAGCACCCAGGTATCCAGCGCCGGGCCCAGGTCCTGCACCAGGCGCAGGCATTCGGGGTGCTGGTCGAGCGCCTCCCTTGCGCATATCCCGGCCTCCAACCGCCCGCTGAGCAGCCCTTCGGCCACGCTGACGGTGGTGGGCTCTTCGATCAGTTCAGGGTAGGCGGAGAGATCGGCATAGTGTCGGGTGGCCGGTTGCAGCCCCAGGCGCCTGGGGCTCGCGATCTCCGTGCGGGCGAGAATCGCCAGTGGCTTGCTGGGGGCGATGAAGGCATCGACGGGAAAGGCGCGGTGCATGGTGCGACTGACCCATTCGCCATGGCTCGGGTGCGCCGAGCACTGGAGCAGGTAATCGACGTCACCGGCCAGCAGTGCCGGGAAGGCCTCATCGAAGCTCGCAAACAACCGAGGTGTCGCCGAGCTCAGCTCACGGGTGGCGATATAGCGGTCAAGCACCAGCACGTGGTTGCTGCCGGCGGGGCCGAGGGTGGCGATGCGCATGGTTGCCTCCAGTCAGTTAAGCCCTAGGCTTTGTCCGAAAACTGGCTGCGCTAGGCCATACGGCGTTAAAAATTGACTCAAAGTACTCATTTACACCCCGTAAACTCCGTCTTTTCGCCAATTTTTGCCTTGTCTGACCTTCGCTCGCCGACTTTTCAGACGAAGCCTAATGTGCCACCCATCGCGCCGCAGGAGTATTCGGCTGTCGGCGGCAATGGCCGCTTGCGTTGCCATTTGCGTCTCGCCTGGATCAGCCTCCATGCAGCCTCAGGTGCAGGGCTTTCACCTCTGCGTCGAGCCCGGGTACCGGGCCATCCACCTCAAGCCCCGGCACGACCTGCTGGATCGGTAGGGTGGCAACCGGTGGTGGTGCGATATCCAGTTCCGCCAACCACTCACCCAGTTGTGCCGATGAGCTGACATAGACGATCCGTCCGAGTCCGACCCAGCCATGGGCGGCTGCACACATCGGGCAGTGTTCGCCAGAGGTGTAGACGGTACAGCGCGTGCGCTGTGCGGGTGTTAGATGCGTTGCCGCCCAGCGTGCCAGGGCAAACTCGGGGTGCCGGGTGGCATCGCCTCCGGCAATACGATTGCGATCCTCTGCCAATATCCGGCCATGTTCATCCACCAGCAGCGAACCGAACGGTTCGTCGCCGGCTTCCAGTGCTTCCTGGGCCAGCGCGACACAGCGCTCGAGGTACTGCCGTTCGTCGTCGTGGATCATCGTCTTCTCCTGGGCTTGCCGACATCGATCCGCCAAGCCTATCAGAGTGTCGCTCAACCACGGGAAGCAAGCGTCGCTGTGTGATGAGCGAGCCGCGTCACCTCGCGGTAGAGCGAAAGCAGGTCGGCCGCCTTGTGATCCTCATGCCACCCTTCCGCGTAACGTGTGGCGCGTTCGGCGAGCACAGTGCGCAACGAGGGGTCATCGAGTAGGCGGATGACGGTGTCGGCGAAGGCATCCGGCGCGTCCTCGGCGATCAGGCAGCCTTGGCCGTCCACCAGCACATCTCGGGTGCCCATCACCGCCGTTGCGACCACCGGCGTGCCTAGTGCCAGTGCCTCCAGCAGCACCAGCCCCTGGGTCTCGGTTCGCGAGGCGAACACGAACGCATCGGCGGCCCGGTAGGCTGCCTGCAGCGGGCCATCACGTCCCAGGTAGCCAAGGAACAGCACCGCGTGTTCCACATCGGCGCCACGCGCGCGGCGCGCCAGGTCAGCCTGAGCGGGCCCTTCGCCGGTGATGATCAGCCGTGTGGTGGGGTGGCGGGCCAATACCCTCGGCAGCAGGTCGATCAAGAACCCGATGTTCTTTTCATGGGCGGTGCGGCCGACGAACAGCAGCAGCCGGGCATTGGTGGGCAGCCCGTAGCGAGAACGGAAATCGCTGTCGTCCTGAGGATGGCGAAAACGCTCCAGGGCAATTCCGGTGCCGATCACCGACACAGGCGTCGTGACCCCATAACGTGTCAGGGCCTCTTGCATGGCCCGGGAGGGTGCCACCAGTGCCGCGATCTGGCCGCATTGGCGCACGGAAACGCGCCGGGCGAACCAGCGCAGCCAGCGGCGTGGTAGCCAGCGCACGTAATGGTGCAGGTACTCCTCGAACAGGGTGTGGTAGGTCGCCACCACCGGAACGCCAAGCCGCTTCCCCAACGTGATGCCCGCGTAATGGGCCACGAAAGGCGTGTGCACATGAATCAGGTCGAACCCCTCGGCCGCAAGCGCCGGTGCCAGGGCCAGCACCTCCCGGAATCGCATCATGCGATCCTCGGGGTCGCCCCACACGCCACGCGAGGGAATCCTCAGGATATCGGGTTCGTCGACCTGGCCGACCGGGTAGTCCGGGCAGACCAGTGTCACCGTATGCCCCAGGCGATGAAGCGCTTCCCTGAAGCTTGCGATGGAGGTCGACACGCCGTTGATGCGTGGGAAGAACACGTCCGAGATCATCACGATATTCATGTCGCCACCCCCTGACGGTTGCCTTGATCATGATGGGTCGGGTGGCGGCTGCCGAGTCGCCCGCTCACGATCCCGTCTGCGCTGTCTTGCCAACGCATTGCCATTGGCCAACCGGGTCAGGAACTCGATCTCGTCGTCGCTCAGCGGTTCACGCTGGCGCCGGGCACCCTTGCTCATCGCGCATCACCTGCAGTTCGTCGTTTGCCTCGACGCTAGCCGTGGCAGGTGTCAGCAAGGTGACGAACAGGTGTCAGTTTCAAGACGTCATCTGCCGGCCGGCACGTCATCGCGTTCAAGCGGCGGGAAATGGTGGGTCCCTGGTTGACGATGCCAGCGGGAGCCGGCGGCCTGCTACTGCATGCGTTTGCCACTCGCTTCGTTGAAGGGATGCAACGCCGTGCGAGGCACATGAAAGCGAAGGACGTCACCTTCATCCACAGGCGGCTGGCCCGAGGTACGGATTACCGTCGGCTGGTCGCTGCCCTCCATGCGCACGTAGAGGTGGCTCTCGGCTCCGGCGGCCTCGAACAGTTCAAGTGTCGCTTCCACCACCAGGTGTGGCTCATCGGGGGCGTGCAGCAGCATGTCGTCGGGGCGCATGCCGACGATATCGGTGCCTGGCGGCAGGTCGTCGAGTACGCCACTGAACGAGTGGCCGTCATCGCGTGCCTCCAGGTAGGCACGCGGCATCAGGTTCATGGCCGGTGATCCGATGAAGGTGGCAACGAACGTCGATGCGGGACGTGAATAGATCTCCATCGGCGTACCGACCTGTTCGATCAACCCGTCATTGAGCACCACCAGGCGGTCGCCTAGCGTCATGGCCTCGAGCTGATCGTGGGTGACGTAGAGGCTGGTGGTCTTCAGGCGTCGCTGAAGCTGCTTTATCTCTACCCGCATCTGCACGCGTAGCTTGGCGTCGAGGTTGGAGAGCGGCTCATCGAACAGGAAGGCGGCGGGTTCGCGTACCAGCGCGCGGCCCATGGCCACGCGCTGGCGTTGGCCGCCTGAAAGCTGGCGTGGTTTGCGGGTCAGGAACGCCTCGATCTCCAGCATCCCAGCAGCTTCACCGACCCGGCGTTCGATCTCGTCGGCCTTGAAGCCTCGATTCTTCAAGCCGTAGGCCAGATTGTTGTAGACCGTCATATGCGGATAGAGCGCGTAGTTCTGGAACACCATGGCGATGTCGCGTTCGGCGGGTTCCAGGGTGTTCACGACCCGCTCGCCGATATGCAGCGTGCCCTCACTGATGGTCTCGAGCCCTGCCACCATGCGCAGCAGGGTCGATTTTCCACAACCGGAAGGGCCCACCAGCACGACGAACTCGCCATCGGCGACATCCAGGTCGATGCCCTTCACCGCCTGTACGTTGCCCGGGTAGGTCTTTTTCAGGCCATCAAGCTTGATGCGCGCCATGCTATTTCTCCGTCTCGGTCAGGCCCTTCACGAACAGCCGCTGCATGAACAGGATCACCAGCACCGGCGGCAGCGCTGCCATTACCACGGCGGCCATCACCAGGTTCCAGTCCGGTGTCTCGTCGCCGCTGGTGCTGGTCATGCGCTGAATGCCCATGACGATGGTGGTGTAGTCGGGGTCGGTGGTGATCAACAGCGGCCACAGATACTGGTTCCAGCCGTAGATGAACATGATCACGAACAGCGCGGCGATATTGGTTACCGAGAGCGGCAGTAGAATGTCGCGAAAGAACTTGAGAGGCCCCGCTCCATCGATGCGTGCCGCTTCCAGCATCTCTTCGGGAATCGTCATGAAGAACTGGCGGAACAGGAAGGTGGCCGTGGCCGAGGCGATCAGCGGAATGGACAGGCCGGCGAAACTGTTGAGCATGCCGAGATCGGCGACCACCTGGAAGGTGGGGATAATGCGCACTTCCACCGGCAGCATCAGCGTTATGAAGATCAGCCAGAAGAAGAACAGCCGGAACGGGAAGCGGAAGTAGACGATGGCAAATGCCGAAAGCAACGAAATGAACAGCTTGCCGATGGTGATGGCAAGTGCCATCACCAGGCTGTTCCAGAGCATTCGCCAGGCCGGCGGCGAGCCCGCCTTGGCCAGGCCGGCTTCCCACATCAGCCGGTAGTTCTCCACGGCCTGGTCGCCGGGCGTGAGCGGCAGCACGCCACGCATGAACTCTCCCGGGCCATGGGTCGAGGCGATGATGGCGATATACACCGGAAACAGCACCAGAGCCACGCCACTGATCAGGATCAGGTGGGCCGCCAGATTGCCCAGGGGACGGTTTTCGACCATCTCGATATCCTCAGTAGTTGACGCGCCGCTCGATGAATCGGAACTGAACGAAGGTGAGTACCACCACGATGACCATCAGGATCACCGACTGGGCGGCGGAGGCCCCGAGGTTCAGGCCCACGAAGCCGTCGGCATAGACCTTGTAGACCAGCGTGTTGGTGGCCTGGGCCGGGCCACCCTGGGTGGTGGCGTGAATCACACCGAAGGTGTCGAACATCGCATAGACGATGTTGACGACCATCAGGAAGAACGTCGTGGGTGTGAGCAGCGGGAAAACGATGGTCCAGAAGCGTTTCGTAGGGCTGGCACCATCGATGGCGGCGGCCTCGATCAGTGACTGCGGTATCGATTGCAGCCCGGCCAGGAAGAACAGGAAGTTGTAGGCGATCTGTTTCCAGGCAGCGGCGATCACCACCAGCAGCATGGCGTCGCCACCAGACGTGCGATGGTTCCAGCGATAACCGACCATCTCCAGTGCATAGGGCACGATGCCGATCGCCGGGTTGAAGATGAACCACCACAGCACCCCGGCAATGGCCGGAGCAATGGCGTAGGGCCACACCAGCAGGGTGGTGTAAGCGTTGCGTGAGCGCAGCATGCGGTTGACGGTGACGGCCAGCAGCAACGCGGCGGACATCGACAGCAGGGTGGTGCCGATGGCGAATACGGCGGTGACGGAGAGCGAGTTGAGGTAGCTGCCATCGCTGAACAGCCGGGTGAAGTTCGCGAGTCCCACGAAGTTGCTGCTCAGCCCGAAGGCATCCTCGCGCAGCAGCGACTGGTAGAGCGCCTGGCCGGCTGGCCAGATGAAGAAGATCAGAGTGACGATAACTTGTGGGCCGAGCAGGGCGTAGGGTAGCCAGCGGCCCGGAAAAGTCATGCGTTTGGTCTGCATGGACGTCTCGGCGGCAGGGGGGAACCAACAATGGAGAAGTGACGCCAGCCACCCGGGGGTGGCTGGCGTCAGGCGCGTGGCAAAGCCTCAGTCGTTGGCGGACTCGAAGTCGCGCAGCAGCGCGTTGCCGCGCTCGACGGCATCGGCGGTTGCTTCGCTGCCGCTCTTGTCACCGGTCATCACCGCTTCCATCTCCTCGGAGATGATGTCGCGGATCTGCACGAAGTTGCCGAAACGCAGCCCCTTGGAATTTTCAGTGGGGGTATTGAGGGTCATTTGCCGAAGCGATATGTCGGTGCCCGGGTTTTCCTCGTAGTAGCCCTGCTCGGCGCTCAGGTCCCAGGCGGCCTGGGTGATCGGCAGATAGCCGGTCTGCTGGTGCCACGCGGCCTGTACCTCGGGAAGCGAGAGGTACTCGAAGAAGGCGGCGACGGCTTCGTACTCGTCGTCGCTGTGGCCCTGCAGGGTCCACAGGGTGGCGCCACCGATGATCGAGTTCTGCGGTGCGTCGTCTTGGTCGGCGTAATAGGGCAGCATGCCATAGCCGACCTCGAAATCGGCATTGCCGAGTACCCCGGCGCGCGCGGCGGAGGAACCGAAGAACATGGCGCAGTCGCCGGCGTAGAACATCGGTGCCGCATCATCGCCTGGCCCCGGTCCCCCCCAGCGGAACACGTCTTCGTCCTGCCAGGTCTTGAGGTTGTCCCAGTGGCTGGCCACCAGCTCGTTGTCGAACGCAAGCTCGGTACCCAGGCCGGCGAAGCCATTCTCCAGGGTACCAAGCGGTGAGTCATGCATCGCCGAGAAGTTCTCGAGCATCACCCAGCTCGGCCAGGAGGTGGTGAACCCGCATTCCGCCGCTTCTGACTCGATGATCTGACGGGAAGCGGCCTCCATTTCTTCCCAGGTTTCCGGGGCTCGCGGCTCTAGCCCGGCCGCCTCCAATATCTCGAGGTTGGCGTAGAGAATCGGTGTGGAGGAGTTGAAGGGGAACGACAGCATGTTGCCGCGGGTGTCGGTGTAGTAACCGACCACGGCGGGCAGGAAGTCCTCGCGTTCGAACGCGCGGCCGTGGTCCTCCATCAGTTCGAAGGTCGGATATACCGCCCCTTCGGCGGCCATCATGGTGCCGGTACCGACCTCGTAGACCTGCAGGATGTGCGGCTGCTCCCCGGCACGAAACGCGGCGATGGCACCGGTCATGGTTTCGGAATAGTTGCCACGATAGCTGGGGATGACCCGGTAGTCGTCCTGGGAGGCATTGAAGTCCTCGGTGATGCCGACGAGGATTTCGCCCAGCTCTCCGCCCATGGCGTGCCACCATTGCACCTCAGTGGCGGCCTGGGCAGAAAATGACAGGCTGGCGGCGGCGATACCGCTAACCAGCGCCTTCATTGTGATGTGCGACATGATGCTCTCCCTGGGATATGACGCGACCGGATCGCGATGGCCTGAATGACATGTCGACCCTAAGTCACATGTATGTCAGCGGGATGAATGGATCATGAAGCGCTTATGAAAAGAAAGGCGTGGCTATGCTGTGCCAGGCGCATGTCATTGCGGATGATGCACACTCCTGGCCATCTGATTGAAAAGGCATAGTTGGTCGTCAAACGTGGCGAAACCCGGAGTGAAGAGCGGAGTGAAGCAATGCGTTGTGAGACGACCAAGCGGGCACGCGGGGAGTTGGCCCCACATGCCGCTGGAATGGACGGCAGTAACGCGTCAGGAGTGCGTGGAGGGGTGTGGAGAAGGGACGTTGACAGCGCTTTGGGCACAGGCCAGCCGGCGGATTTCGACGTGGGAGAACCACTCCAGGTCGCGGGCGTGCTTTTCCAGTTGCTGGCACGTGTGGTGGCTGTCCAGCGGGGCGTCCTCGTCGAGGCAGGCGACCACGATCACCCGGCCGTCGAGATAATGGAGCTCGACATCGCGTATCCATGGCCACTGGCTGAGCCCGGACCAGCGCTCGCCGAGGGCGAACTCCACCTCGGGGCGCAGCGGAAGCCCGGGGAAGCGGCTGGGGTCGCCTTCGCCGGCATCGTCTTCGGGGTCGACGTGGAAGGTCAGGTCGGTCAGTTCCGGGTAGGCGATGCGCAGCCGTCGACTCACTTCATTGCCGATCTCGTGGCCTTCCGAGACGCTGATGCGCGGCGATACCACCACGTGCAGGTCGAGCATGGTGCGACCGGCCGATTGGCGGGTGCGCAGGTCGTGCACGCCGGCCACGCCCGGTACGTCAAGTGCCACCTGGCGCATGCCGTGCTGGTCCTTCAGCGGCAGGGCGGTGTCGACCAGTTCGCGGCCCGATTCCCACAGCAGGTCCCAGCCGATCTTGCCGACCAGCAGGCCGACGATCACCGCCGCCAGAGTATCCAGCCAGCCATGGCCGAACTGGGTGCCGACCAGGCCGACCATCACCACGCCGGTGGAGAGCACGTCGGAGCGCGAATGCCAGGCGTTGGCCTGCAATAGCTTGGAGCCGGTGCGCCGCGCCACACGCATGGTGATCTGGAAAAGCCACTCCTTGATGAGCAGCGTCACCAGCGCCACCACCATGGCCCAGATGCCGGGCGGCGGTATCTCTGCGCCAGAGATCAGTCGCTCAAGGCTCGACCAGGCGATGGCACCCGCCACGAAGATCAGCACGCTGCCGAGAAACAGCGTAGCAAGCGTTTCGATGCGGCCGTGACCGTAGGGGTGGTCGTAGTCGGGGTCCTGGCTGCCGTAGTGGGTAGCGGCCAGCACGAAGCCGTCGGTCACCAGATCCGAGAAGGAGTGTATGCCGTCGGCGATCAACGCCGCCGAGCCCACCAACATGCCGGTGATCAGCTTGGCGATGCCCACCAGGGCATCGATCCATATGGCCAGGATGGTGACACGCCGCGTGTCACGATTCCTGTCGTGTGCTGAGGTTGACATCGGGGGGCGACTCCACTGAATCGGTGGGCCTGAAGTGACCCATAGTGTACTAAATAGGTCCACTTTTCGGCAAGACGCGCACCCGACCTGTTCTTGCCACTGTAGGGGGCAAAAAGGGACTGGTGCGGGAGCTGTCTAGCGGATACCCGAACGCAGGAATGACTGCACGAACTGGCGTTGGAAGAGCAGGAAGGCAATCAGCAGCGGGGCGATGCTGAGCAGGGTGGCGGCACTGACGGTGGCCCAGTTGACCCCGGTTTCCGGCGCCGAGAAAACGCCCAGGCCGACGGTGAGCGGGCGGCTTTCCACCGAATTGGTCACCACCAGCGGCCACAGGAAGTTGTTCCAGTGGTGACTGATCGAGACCAGCCCATAGGCCAGGTAGGTCGGCCGTGCCAGCGGCACGTAGACCTTCATCAGAATGGCCATCCAGCCGCAGCCCTCGATGCGCGCGGCGTCTTCCAGTTCACGGGGAATGGTCTTGAAAGTCTGGCGCAGCAGGAAGATGCCGAAGGCACTGGCCACGTAAGGCAGGCCGATGCCGGTGATGGTGTTGACCAGCCCCAGGGAGCTTGCGATCTGGTAGTTCTCGACGATCAGCACTTCGGGGAACACGAACAGTTGGATCAGCACCAGCATGAACAGGATGTCCTTGCCGGGGATCGGGAAGCGCGCGAAGGCGAAGCCGGCCAGGGTACACACCACGAACTGTGCCAGCACCACGCCGGTGACCAGCAGGAAGGTGTTGAGGTAGTAGCGTGCGAAGGGCGCCTGCTCCCAGGCGTTGGCGAAGTTGTCCAGGGTCAGCGGTGCCAACAGCTCGAAGCGCACCATGAACTCCGGCGGATGGAAGGCCGCCCATAGTGCATACAGCAACGGGAAGATCCAGATGATCGCCAGCAGCCACGCGGCGGTGGTTTCGAGGCCGGGAAGGCGCAGGGCCGTGCGCCTGGCGGACGCGTTGAGAGTGGTCTGGCTCATTGATAGTGCGTCCTGCGGTCGAGAATGGCGAACTTGACCGTGGCCACCACCGCCAGTACCAGCAGGATCACCACGGTGATGGTGGCGGCGTAGGTGCGGTCGAAGAACGAGAAGGCGTTCTCGTAGACGTAGTAGAGCAGCAGGTTGGTGGCGTTGTTGGGGCCGCCCTTGGTGAGGATGAACAGGTGGTCCACCACACGCACGGCGTTGATCAGTGCATTGATCAGCACGAACAGTGTGGTCGGCATCAGCAGTGGGAAGGTCACGCGCCAGAAGAAACTCCAGCGGCTGGTCCCTTCGAGGTCGGCGGCTTCCTTGAGCTCCGGTGCCATGCCCTGCAAGGCGGCCAGGTAGAAGATCATGAAGAAGCCGGCTTCCTTCCATACCGTCATCACGATCACCGAGCCAAGCGCGACACTGGGATCGCCTAGCCAGTTGACGCCGGAGAATCCCAGCGCACCCAGCAGTGAGTTGAACAGGCCGATTTGCGGTGCATAGAAGAACATCCAGATGTTCGCCGCGGCGATCATCGGCAGGATGGTCGGGGTGAAATAGGCCATGCGCACGAAGCCACGCCCCGGCAGCCTGGCATTGACGAATAGCGCCATGCCAAGCGCCAGGGCGATCGACGTGGGAATGGTGCCGAGCGCATAGATCAGGTTGTTGCGGGCGACCCGCCAGAACGTCTGATCCTCGATCAGCAACTGATAGTTCTCGAGCCCGGCGAATGAGGGCGGCTCACCTCGAAAGCCCGGCAGGAACAGGCTGTTGATGAGGGTGGCAATGGTCGGCAGATAGGCGAAGGTGGCCAGCAGCACCGCCGCCGGCAGCAGCAACAGCGCACCGTAGATCTGCATGCGACGGTCGGCGTTGTGGATCAGCATAGTCCTTGCCCCTGCGTCCCTCTTGTGCGTATGCACCGAAGTGCGGCGTCAACGTCAACGCGCGTAGCGGCGCAGCGCTGCATCGGCTTCGGCCTGGGCCTGGGCCAGCGCCTCGGCCGCTGACATCTGCCCGGTCAGCGCCGCCTGCACAGCGTTGTCCAGCGCGCGACGAATGCGCCCTCCCTGGTAGGTGGAGAGTTCGGCGGTGCCATGCTCGAGCTGGTCGCGGGCCACCGCCGCCGGCGGGAAGCTCTCGACATAGTCGCGCAGTGCCTCGGTGTCATAGGCAGCGGGGCTGACGCCCATGTAGCCGGTCTCGATGGACCAGGCGGCGGCGCGCTCGGGGTCGGTCATCCATTGGATGAAGGTCATGGCGGCCTGCTGCTCGGCTTCGCTTGAATCCTTGAACAGGTAGAAGTTGCCACCCCCGGTGGGGCTGCCGCGCTGGGTCTTCATCGGCAACATGGCCACACCGAAGTCGAACTCGGCATCATTGCGGACCGCGGTGAGGTTGCCGGTGCTGTGCCATATCATCGCGGTGGACTGCTCGAGGAAATTCTGGCGCAGAGTGCCCCATTCGATGGCGCCATCGGGCATGGCGTCATGCTCGTCGGCTAGCGACACCCAGTATTCCAGGGCCTCGATGGCGGCGGGGTCGTCGAAATAGACCTCGGTACCGTCGTCGCTCATCAGCCGGTGGCCATTCTGGAAAGCGAAGGCCTGGAACATCCAGTAGGGGTAGCCGGTGGAAGGCACCATCACGCCCCACTGCTCGCCGTCGGAGGCTTCGTGCACGGCGCTTGCCATCTCGGCCATCTCGTCCCAGGTCTCCGGGGGAGTCTCCGGGTCGAGCCCTGCAGCTTCGAAGGCGTCCTTGTTCCAGTAGAGCACGATTGTCGAGCGCTGGAAGGGGATGCCATAGGTCTGGCCGTCGACCTGGCCATTCTCCATCAGGCCCGGATAGAAGCTGTCGAGCCATTCGCGTTGCTCGTCGGTCTCTATCACCTCATCGAAGGCGATGATGGCGTCCTGCTCGAGCAGTTCGTAGAGATCGATGGAGAACAGCACCGAGAGCTGCGGGGGGTCGCCAGCCTCGATGGCTGACATGGCGCGTACCCGGGTGTCGTCGTAGTTGCCGGCGTAGATGGCTTCGACATCGATATCGGGGTGTTCGGCCTCGAACTCATCGACCAGGCCGTCGATGACATCGGTCAGTGCGCCGCCCACGGCGATCGGGTAATACATGGTCAGTTCGACCGGGTCCTGGGCCGAGGCCTGGCCAGCGGAGAGCAGGCCGGCGGCCAGCGCCGTCAGCGGGAAGGAGAGACGCGCACGCATGGGGATGACTCCTGAGTTCACGGATGGATGCCTTGGGCATTGCCAGGGGGATTGGCAGATTGCGGAGGCAACGCAGTGGCATCGCCTTCGCCATGGGAGCGGCCTTCGGCCGCGGAAATCGCATGGGGCGTAAGGTCATCGCGGCGATGACCATCCGCGCCGAACAGGTGGGCCGCTGCCGGTGCCCAGGCAAGGCGGCAGGGTTGGCCTTGCTCGAGCGGTTGCTTGCCGGGCAGGCGCGCGCGCAGGGTCTGCTCACCCACGGCGAGCCGCAGGATGGTGTCGGCTCCCAGGTATTCGCTGTCCAGCACCTTGGCCGGCACGCCTTGTGCCGACTCGCGACATATCTCGATATCCTCGGGGCGCAGGCCCAACTGGCCTCCCGCGGCGTCCACGGGCGCCACGCTGACACTCGCTTCTCCTGCGATCACCGCACCCCGGTCACCGGCCACCAGCGGCAGCAGGTTCATCGCCGGGCTGCCGATGAAACTCGCCGCGAAGGCGCTGGCTGGGCGGTTGTAGAGTTCGTCCGGCGTGCCGTCCTGCACGATGCGTCCATCCTGCATCAGGATGACGCGGTCGCCCATGCTCATCGCTTCGACCTGGTCATGGGTGACGTAGATCACCGTCATGCCCAGGCGTGTCTGCAGCGCCTTGATTTCACGGCGCATTTCACCACGCAAGCGGGCATCGAGGTTGGAGAGCGGTTCGTCCATCAAACAGATGGGATGCTCGGAAATGATCGCTCTGGCCAGCGCCACGCGTTGACGTTGGCCACCTGAGAGCTGGGCGGGCTTGCGCTCCAGGTAGGGGCCGAGATCGACCAGTTCGGCAACGCGCTCGAGGCGCTGGCGTCGCTCGGGCTTGGGCACCTTGCGGCTGCGCAGACCGAACACGATGTTGTCGGCCACGCTCAAGTGCGGAAACAGCGCATAGGATTGGAAGACCATGCTGATGCCACGATCCCCGGGCGGCAGGAAGGTGACATCTCGCTCGCCGATACGAATGCGCCCAGCGCTTGCCTGCTCGAGCCCCGCGACCATGCGCAGCGTGGTGGACTTTCCACAGCCCGAGGGGCCAAGCAGGATCACGAACTGACCTGGCATGACGTCGAAGGAGATCGCGTCCACCGCGGCGGTGTCGGCCCAGCGCTTGCTGACCGCCTCTAGGCGAATGCGTTGGTGGTCGTTGCTGATCATGGCGTTCCCGATGCGGCTGGCGTTCCTGGCACCCTGGTGGGTACTTGTTGGCACTCTATCGGCGCCTATGCAACTAGCGTAGACGCTGACGCCGTTCTGTCATGTTTCGATGGTGGGGGTATTCGATGACCGTGGGCTGACACTCGGATGACGTTTGCGTGTCGGCCGGCCAAGGCGCTGGGCTCCCGAACGGGCCCGGGAGCGCTTTAGTAATTTCACTCGGTGCTGAACCGAGGACAGGTCTACGAGGAGGCGCTGTGAACCCGTCCCTGGGCGCTACTTTTGCCATCCATGGCAAAAGACCTCCTCTTCGACCTGTCCTCGGCGCCCCTCGTCACGTCCAACTGCGATTGCCCGACGCCTTCCCCGATGGCACTGGCGGTATGATTCAAATTGTGTGTAGGCTAACGGTTAGCACCGTTGCATTATGTATTCGTTTTCTTGGTATGTATTCGTTTTCTTGGTATGTATTCGTTTCCTTGAAGAGTGCCCTGCCCATGGCCAATGCACCCAACGCATCCCACTCGCCAAAAGATTCGTCCCGGGATTGGGGAGAAGGACTGCGCGTGCTGGCGGCAACCACCTGGGTACAGGCGCTGTGCAGTGCGGCGATGTTGCTGGTGCCGACCCTGGCGCCACAGGTGGCCGCGGCATTCGGGGTACCCACCGGGCTCGTCGGCTTGCAGATCAGCCTGCTGTATGGGGTGGCCATGCTGACCTCGCTGCAGTCGGCGGTGGTGGCGCGGCGCTTGGGCGGATGCCGTACCAGCCAGCTGGCCATGCTGCTGGTGCTCGCGGGCTGTGGCATGGTGCTGATGGGTTCGCCCGTGGCACTGCTCGCCACCACCCTGCTGCTGGGCGTGGCCTATGGGTTGACCAACCCGGCGGCGGCGCAGTTGTTGAGCCGTTTCACCCCCGCCGACCGGCGCAATCTGGTTTATTCGATCAAGCAGACCGGGGTGCCGCTGGGTGGCATTCTTGCCGGCCTGCTGGCGCCTCCCCTGGCCGCCGCCTGGAATTGGCAGGCGGCTTTCATGGCGGTGGGCGGCGCGACCATGGCGACGGTGCTGGCGCTGCAATGGCGGCGGTCCCGCTGGGACAGCGACCGCGACAGCTCGGCCCGCATGCATGGCTTCGGCAGTCTCGAGGTGCTCAGGCGTCGTGTGTCGATGCGCTGGCTGGGGTTCACCGGGTTCTGCCTGTCCGCCGCTCAACTGTCGCTGATCAGCTTCGCGGTGGCCTTCATGGTCGAGGAACTGCTGATCACCCTGGTGACGGCGGGCATCATTATTTCGTTGATGCACGTGGCCGGGGTCTCCGGTCGCATCGGCTGGGGGCTGCTGGCGGATCGCCTGGGGGGCAGCCTGCCCGTGCTGTATGGCCTGTCAGCGCTCATGGCGGTGGTGTTCCTTGTCATCTCGCTTGTCGGCGCCGCCTTGCCGACCTGGCTTGCCGTGGTGCTGCTGGTGATTGCCGGCACCACGGCGATTGGCTGGAACGGTGTGTACCTGGGCGAAGTGGCCCGGCGCAGCCTGCAACGGGACGTGGGCGATGCCACCGCCGCCGTGCTGGTGCTCACTTATATGGGCGTGCTGGTTGGTCCTGCGCTTTTCAGCCTAGTGGTCTGGCTGACCGATAGTTACGCGGCGGGCTTCATGCTGCCGGCGGTAGCCGCGTCGCTTGCCATCATCTGCCTGCACAACTGCAGGCGCGCCAGCCAGGAGGTCGAGACCGCGGCATTCAGATGACGGCGTGGCGCACCCGCGCCGAGATCCACTCCGATACCAGCACCGTGGCGAAGATCATCACGAAAATGACGCTCACCTGGTCCCAGGCCAGGCTATTGATCGAGGCATTCAATTGAAGGCCGATGCCGCCTGCCCCCACCAGCCCGAGCACCGTGGATTCGCGAATGTTGATGTCCCAGCGGTAGATGCTGATCCCGGCGAAGGCAGGCATCACCTGGGGCAGCACCCCATAGTTCATCACCTGCAGGCGGCTGGCACCGGTGGCACTGATCGCTTCGACCGGCGTGGGGTGGATCTCCTCGATGGCCTCGTACAGCAGCTTGCCGACGAAGCCGATCGAGCGCAGGGCGATGGCGATGATGCCGGCGAGCACCCCGGGGCCGAGAATGGTCACCAGCAGCATCGCCCAGATCAGCGAGTTGATGGAACGCGAGGCGACGATGATCACCATCGCCAGGCTTCTGATCAGTGGGTGGGGAGTGGTGTTACGGGCCGCCAGGAAGGCCACTGGAAAGGCCATGGCGATGCCCAGCAGGGTGCCAAGGGTGGCAATGTTCAGGGTGTCCCACATCGGCTTCCACAGCTGTTGGGCGAACTGCCATTCGGGGGGCATCATGCGACGGATCAGGTCGCTGCCCTGGCGGCCGGCGTCTTCCACGAACACCCACATGGTATTGTCGGAAATCACCTTCCAGCACAGCAGGAACAAGCACAGGCCGAAAAGCCAGGCCAGGTAGCCGAGCCACTGGGCGCGTGTGGTGCGCAGGCGCCATATCGGCGTACCTCGCGCTGTGGTCGAAACAGGCATGTCGAGAATCTCCGAGGCTTACTGCGTCCAGCGCCGGACGTGGCTTGAACCGTATTCGCAGAGCAGCACGATGGCGATGATGATCAGCAGGATGGCCGCCGACGTGTCGTACTCGTAGCGGCTGATGGAGGTGTTGAGGGTGGCGCCGATGCCGCCGGCACCGACGATGCCGATCACCGCTGATTCGCGGAAATTGATATCCAGGCGATACATGGAGAGTCCGATCAGGCGTGGCATCACCTGAGGTTGCACGGCATGGTTCATGGTTTGCCACCAGCTTGCCCCGGTGGCACGCACCGCTTCCACCTGCCGCCAGTCCAGATCCTCGATATCCTCGGCCAGAAGCTTCGCCATGAAACCCACCGTGGCGAAGGCCAGGGTGATCATTCCGGCCAGCGGGCCGAAGCCGAACATCACCACGAACAGGATGGCGATGATGATCTCCTGGAACGTCCGCGATACGGTGATGATGCTGCGACACAGCAGATAGATCGGCCAGGGCGCGATGTTGCGCGCCGCGCCAAGCCCCACCGGAATCGCCAGAGCCACGCCGATCACTGTCGAGGTCAGCGTCATGGTCAGGCTTTCCAGCAGGCCATCGATGATGTCGCCACGCCGACTGAGAAAATCGGGCTGGGCGAAGGCGGCAACGAAATTCAGGCCACGGGTCATGCCCTCGGCGACGCGTGCCCAGTTGACCTCGATGGTGCCGATGGCCACGGCGAGATAGGCCACGGCTCCAAGCACCAGCGCCCAGCGCAGCCAAGGTTTGGCAATGAAGGCCGGACGGCGCCAGTGTCCCTGTGCGGCAAGGGTCTGGCGGTTCATCGGCTGGCTCCCGCCGCCAGCCGGGGTGCCGGCCTTGGTGCATCAGTCGCGACGCTTGGCTCGGTCGGGCCGCTGGCTTGCCCGGTGTCATCCGCCTTCCGCTGCGCGTCCGCCTGTTGATCGTCGTTGGCGTCGGTGCTCCAGTCCTCCTCGCCATAGATGGTCGTGAGGATATCCGTGGAAAGTGCCGCGGGCGTTCCATCGAAGACGATCTTGCCTCCACGCAGGCCGACGATGCGGTCGGCAAACTGCCTGGCCAGCGCCACGTCATGGATATTGATGATGGCCCCCAGTTCGCGTTCGGCGCACAGCTCGCGAATCAACCGCATGATCTGTCGCGAGGTCTTGGGGTCAAGGCTTGCGGTGGGTTCGTCGATCAGCAGCAACCTTGGGCTTTGCAGCAGCGCACGGGCAATCCCGACCCGCTGGCGCTGGCCACCGGAGAGGGCATCGGCGCGCTTGTCCAGCGCATGCGCCAGGCCCACGCGCTCGAGCAGGCGAAAGGCCTCGACGACCGCATCCTCGGGGTAGCGCCTCATGAAGCTGCGCCAGAACCCCACATAGCCGAGCCGACCCGATAGCACGTTCTCCATCACGCTGAGACGATCCACCAGGGCGTATTCCTGAAAGATCATGCCCATCGCCCGGCGTGCCTGGCGCAGCTTGCGGCCAGTCAGCCTGGTCAGCTCGGTGTCATCCAGGCGGATGCTGCCGGAGGTGGGCTCCACCAGGCGATTGACGCAGCGGATCAGGGTGCTTTTACCGGCCCCTGAGGGGCCGATCAGCGCCATCACCTGGCCACGTGGCAGGCTGAGTTCGATGTCGGTCAGCGCCCGGTCCCCGGTGGGGTAACGCTTGCAGACGCCTGACAGGGTCAGCATGTGGGCTCTCCTGAGTTCAGCACGAGGGCTCTCCCCATCAGTCGCAGTCGTAGGTCACGCCGTTGGCGTCGGCGATGGTGCGAATCACATCCCAATGTTCCTCATAGGTGATCGGGATGAACTGCGCTTCACCGGAGTTGCTGAACTCGGCCTCGAGTGCCGTGCCTTCCCAGTCGTAGCTGAAGAAGGCGTCCTGGATCTTCTCGGCGAGCTCCGGGTCCAGGTTGTGAGCCGTGCCGTAGGCGGTGGTGGGGAAGGTGGCCGAGGTGTAGATGACCTCGTAGTCCCCTTCCTCGATCACCCCGCGCGCCAGCATGCGATTGCCCACCGAGTTGGCGATGGCGGCCGCCTCGTAATCCTCGTTGATCACGCCGAGGATCGAGTTGTCATGGGAGCCGGAGAAGGCGGTCTCGAAGTCCTCGTCGGCTTCCATGCCATATTCGCTTCTCAGCAGAGCCGAGGGCGCGCGGAAACCGGAATTCGAGGTGGGTGAGGTAAAGGCCAGTTGGCGACCGGCGATGTCCTCGACGGATTCGATGCCACTGCCCGGGTGGGTGATGATCTCCATCTCGTAGCCAAAACTGCCATCTTCGGCGGCCATGATGGTGAAGGGACGGAAACCGCCGCAATTCACCGCCACGGGCACGCCACCGGTGTTGAAGCCCGCCACATGCAGGCGGCCGGCGCGAATCGCTTCCTGCTGGGCAGCGTTGGATTGCACCGGGAAGAACTGCACCGGCTTGCCGGTCACTTCCTCCATGTGCTCGAGGAAATCGGCCCATACCTCGGCATACACGGCGGGGTCTTCCACCGGAGTGTAGGCGAACACCAAGGTATCCGGGTCGGCCCACTGCGACGCGTCGGCCGGCACATCGGCGATCATGTCGCCATCGGCATCGCTGTAGCGCGAGGAAAGATCGGCGCTGGCCTGGAAAGTGGAGAAGGCAAAGGCGCCGGCAAGCGCAGTGGTGATCAAGGTACGGGGTAGGGTGGTGCGGGGCTGGTGCTGGAGTGCCGTGGTCTTGAGTCGCATCGAGTTCACCTGCTGAAGGGGAATGTAAGGACAGGCGTCATCTTGGTGGTCGCGCGTGACGGTTTCGGGTCAGATGTGTGTCGATGGGATGAAGATGGGGTGACGGTGGCGACAGCGCCAAGATGAATACGTGACTTCCGAATGAAAGCTTACTGTCACCGAGCTGTAAGCCAACGACAGTAATGTCGTTGCGGCTCACTCATCGGAGGTTTTCTCATGTTGAAGCACCCCGTGGTCACCACCCTGTCCGTGTCCGTAGCCCTCGCTGGCCTGGCCCTTCCGGCGCTCGGCAACGAGAAACTGGTGCTCTACACCAGTCAGCCCGCAGGCGATGCCCAGCAGACCGTCGACGCCTTTCAGGCGGCCTACCCGGAGATCGAGGTGGAGTGGGTACGCGACGGCACCACTCGCTTGATGACCCGTCTTCGTTCCGAATTGAGCGCCGATGTCAGTAACCCCGACGTGCTGCTGATTGCCGACAGCATGACCATGGAGTCGCTCAAGCAGGAAGGGCACCTGCAGCCCTACCTGAGCCCAGAGCGCGACGCCTACGACGCCGAGCTGTATGACCCGGAAGGCTATTACTACGGCACTAAGCTGATCACCACGGGCATCGTCTACCACACCGGGGCCGAGCACCAGCCGCAGAGCTGGCAGGCGCTTACCCAGCCGGAGTACGAAGGGCTGGTGACCATGCCGAGTCCGCTCTACTCCGGCGCCGCACTGATCCATATGGCGGCGGTCGAGGCTCACCCCGAGCTCGGTGAGGAGTATTACGATGCCCTGCACGCCAACCGCGTCGAGGCCCAGGGCGGCAACGGCGGCGTGTTCAATGCCGTGGCTGCGGGCAGCAAGCCCTACGGTATCGTGGTGGACTTCCTGCCGATTCGTGAGGCGGCCAAGGGTTCGCCGGTGGAGTTCGTGTTTCCTGAAGAGGGCGTGAGTGCGGTCACCGAACCGGTGGCCATCATGCAGGGGGCGGACAACCTCGAGGCGGCACAGACCTTCGTCGATTTCGTGCTCTCCCGGGAAGGGCAGGCGTTGGTGAGCGAGCAGGGTTATCTCCCGGCTCACCCCGAGGTCGCTCCGCCCGAAGGTTTCCCCTCCCGTGACAGCATCGCGCTGATGCCGCTGGATACTGAAAGCGCCCTGGCCAAGGAGGCCGAACTCAAGCAGCGGTTCAGCGACCTGTTCGGCAGCTGATCATGACACCGGCCCTCACCGGCGGCAGCCAGCACCGCTGGCTGCTCACCCTGCTGATGCTCGTCATTGTGGCGCTCAGCCTCGTTCCCAGCCTGCGCTTGCTGATGGAGGCGCTGGGCGATCTGTCCCAGGGTAGCGAGTCGCCACTGTGGCGAGTGCTTCAGGCCGAGAGCACCTGGCGCGCGCTGTGGCGCAGCCTCTATACCTCTGGGCTGGGCATGCTGATCGCGCTGGTGCTGGGCTGCCTGTTCGCCTTTGTGATCACCCTCACCGATATTCGCGGCAAGGCCTGGTTGGTGTTCTGCTTCATGTTGCCGATGATGATTCCGCCCCAGGTCACCGCGCTGAGCTGGCTGCAGCTCTTCGGCCCCGCCAGTCCGCTGTTGAAGAGCATCGGCATGGCGCCGCCGCTGGGCAGCCCGCAGCCGCTCTACTCGGCCGAGGGCATCGCGCTGCTGCTGGGGATCCAGAGTGCGCCGCTGGTGTTTCTGGCCCTGCGTACCTCGCTGCTTTCGTTGCCCCGCGAGTTGGTCGAGGCGGCGCGTATCAGCGGCGCACGCCAGGCCCAGGTGTGGGGGCAGATCATCCTGCCGGTGACCCGCAGCGGCCTGATCGCGGGTGGTGCCATGGCGTTCATCTCGAGCCTGGGCAACTTCGGCATTCCCGCCATGCTGGGTATCCCCGCGGGCTATTACGTGCTGCCGACCCTGATCTATCAGCGCATGGCGAGTTTTGGCACCGGCGTGCTGGCCGAGATGGCTTCGCTCTCGCTGCTGATCGGTGTGTTGGCGCTGGCCGGGGTGGCGCTGCAGCAAGCGTGGATGAAGCGCAGCCGCTTTGGCCTGGTGGGGCACGGTGGCCGTGCCCACGACTTCTCGCTGGGACGCTGGCGTGGCGGCGTGACCGCGCTGCTGGTGGCAATATTGCTGGTGATTCTGGTCGCGCCCCTGGCGGCACTGGTGGTGAGCTCCCTGGTGCCCGCCATGGGCGTGCCACTGACCTGGGAAACCGTCACCCTGAATGCCTATCACGAGGTGATCGGACGCCAGGGAGCGACCTGGCGCGCGGTACGCAACAGCCTGTGGCTGGCGGGCAGTGCCGCGGTGGTGCTGATGCTGTGCAGTGTGCCGCTGGCCTACCGCCTGCAGCGTTTGCCCCGGCGCTGGCAGGGCCTGGCGCTGAGCGCCATCGAGCTGCCCTATGCGCTGCCGGGCGTGGTGCTGGCGGTGGCCTGTATCCTGCTGTTCGTGCGCCCCATTCCAGTGGTGAACGTGGCGCTCTACGGCACCCTGGGGCTGATCTTCGTCGCCTATCTGGCACGCTTTCTGGTGGTATGTCTCAAGCCGGTGGCCGCCGGCCTCGCCCAGCTCGACCCTTCGTTGGAGGAGGCCGCCCAGCTCGCCGGCGCCGGTCCCTGGCGGCGCCTGAGCGGTATCGTGCTGCCTTTGGTGGCCCCGGCGCTGTTCGCCGGTGGGCTACTGGTGTTCCTGCTCGCGGTGAACGAGCTGACCGTTTCGGCGCTGCTGTGGAGCGCGGGCAACGAGACCCTGGGCGTGCTGATCTTCAACCTGGACGAGGGGGGTGAGAGCGTGCTGGCCTCCGCGCTCTCCGTGCTGGTGGTGGCGATGGTCGCCGCGTTGATGCTCTGCCTGAGCCTCCTGGCGCCGCGCCTGCCCAGAGGAGTCGTGCCATGGCAGGGCTGAAGATCGCTGGTGTGACCAAGCATTTCGGCGACCAGACTGCCGTCGATGCGCTCTCCCTGGATATCGAACCTGGCGAATTCGTCGCTCTTCTAGGCCCCAGTGGGTGCGGCAAGACCACCATGCTGCGCATGCTGGCTGGCTTCGAACCTCTCAGTCAGGGCGAGATCCGCCTGGGCGGGCGCACCCTGGCCAGCCGGGAGCAACACGTGCCGCCTGAGCAGCGCAACATGGCCATGGTGTTCCAGTCTTACGCCCTGTGGCCGCATATGAACGTGGCCGACAACGTCGGCTATCCGCTCAAGCTGCGCCGTTTGAGTGGCGAGGCCTATCAGCGCCAGGTAGCGAAGGCGCTGGCCATGGTGGCGCTGGCGCCCTACGCCGAGCGATCCCCGCAGGAGCTCAGCGGCGGCCAGCGGCAGCGTGTGGCGCTGGCGCGCTGCCTGGTCACCGATCCTGACGTCGTGCTGCTCGACGAGCCACTGGCCAACCTAGACCGCCACCTGCGCGCGGCCATGGAGCACAGCTTTCGCGACTTCCATCGCCGCACCCGGTCTACCCTGGTCTATGTCACCCACGACCAGAGCGAGGCCATGGCGCTGGCGGATCGTATCGCCGTGATGCGTGATGGCCGGCTGGAGCAGTGGGCCACGCCGGAAACGCTTTATCGGCAGCCGCGTACCGCCTGGGTGGCCAGCTTCATCGGCCAGGGTTCCCTGTTGAACGTTACCGCGGGTTGGCCGGGCAAACGCCTGGAGGAGGCCGCGTTGATGAGCGGTATCGCCGCGGCTGTCACTGAGCGCACGCAACCGGTGCTGGTACGCCCGGAGCACGTGAGGGTGCTTCCCGACGCTCCGTCCGCACAGGCCTTGCGAGCGCAAGTGGAAGGCGTGACCTTCCGCGGCGAGCGCTATGAGCTGCACCTACGCCTCGAAAGCGGTGAAGCGCTCCTGGCCTATCACCACGCGGCGCTTAGCGAAGGGCGCCAGGTGGGGGTGATTCTGCGCGAGGGCTGGTGCCTGGAGCCCGAGGCATGAGCGTGCGCATCGAGGTGCTCAGCGGGTTGGGTGACAAGGCGCCCGCCGCCATCCTGGTCGAGGCAGAAGGCAGGCGTCTGCTGCTCGATGCCGGTGGCGCCCTGCATCCGGGCCAGTCGATGGCCTGGTCCGATGGGCTGGACGTCGACGCCGTGCTGATCAGCCACGACCACATCGATCATATCGGCGGTGTGTCGGCACTGCCCGCCGAGCTGCCCCTCTATTGCACCGCTGAAGTGGCGATGTCACTGCCGAGAGGACGTGAGTGGCGAGCGTTGCCCGCGCGAGGTCAGTGCCGAATCCGGGGCATCCCGGTGACCACCGGTCAGGCCGGACACTCTCTTGGTGGCATATGGATGCATCTTGGCGTCGATGGCGGGGTGTTCTACAGTGGCGATGCCTGCCTGGAATCGTTGCTCTTCCCCTTCGACGACCCGCCGCCGGCGCGAGTCGCCCTGCTGGATGCCTCCTATGGGCTCTACGACACGCCCCAGGTTCAATGTCGCGAGACCATCGCGCAGCGTTTGACCGAGCCCCGGGTGCTGCCGGTTCCGGTATCGGGACGGGCACTGGAAATGGCGCTATGGCTCGATGAACAGACCGAGTGGCTGGGTGTGACCTGGAACCTGGACGACGCCTGTCGTGAGAGCCTCGAGGCGTTGTTGACGCTGCCACGTTCGCTGCGCCGGGGAGGTCACGACGCGGCCATCCGCCGGCTGCTCGACGCTTCCCGTGCGGATTCCCCCATGCTCTGGCTGGTGGAGGACCGCGACGACGACCCCGAGGACTGGCCGGAGCACCGGCTGCTGCATACGGGCTATCTCACGCCCCGGCGACAGCGCCAGCGAACGGCGGGTGAAGTCGACTGGCAGCGCTGGAACGTCCACCTGCGGCTTGCGCATATGCGTACAATGGTTAACCGATTGCGAGCCGCGCGCGCGACTCCCCTGTTTACCGCTGAGGTGCGTGACGTGAGCGAGTCGCTGAAGAGACCCAGATCGTTGGCCCTGTCCGAAGAGGGCAGCGATGCTGTTGGCTAGGCCGTTCGTCTTCATTCGCCACGGTGAGACGCGCCTCAACCGCGAGCAGCGCATTTGTGGACGCAGTGACGTGCCGCTGACTGCGCTGGGCGAGGCCCAGGCGCGGCAGGCCGCTGGGTGGCTCGACCGCCCCTGGAGCCGGGTCGTGACCAGCACGCTGCAGCGCGCCTGGCGCACCGCCGAACTGGCGGTGCCTGGCCAGCAGGCGGTGCGGCTGGACGGTCTCGACGAGCGTGACTGGGGGCGGCTGGACCAACTACCGCTTGCGCGGCAGCCTTCCTACGAGGCCACACCGCCCGGGGGCGAGAGCTGGGCGGATTTCCAGGCCCGCGTGCTGGCTGCGCTCAACGGCGTGCTGGCAAGCGAGGAGATGCCACTGGTGGTGGCTCATTCCGGGGTCTTTCGGGTCATCCGTGTCCAATTGACCGGGAGCCCGAATGGCCCCCGGCTGGCCAATGCGACACCGTTTCTGATCAGGCCCGGCCTGTTGGGCTGGCAGATTCACCGCTACATGATGTAGAAGCCGGACATGCTGCCCGCCCGTCATTCGACTACTGCGAGCCCCACCTTTGTCGGCTCGCCACGCGCAGTGAAATTGGCGATGCTGGGGGTGCTCGCCGACAGGAGTCAGCCCCATGAAACACTCGCCCGCCTACCGGATCGCTGCCACCATCTTGCATGGCTTCGACGAGTACCGTTCGCGTTTCAAGCAGATCACCGCGGATGCCAGCCGGCGCTTCAGGGATGCGGCGTGGCGCGATGCCCAGCAGGCCTCGGCGGAGCGGATCAATCTCTACGAGGAGAAGGTGCAGGACACCCTGGAGCGTCTGCGGCGCACCTTCCCTGCCGACGAGTTGACGCACTGCGAGTGCTGGCGGGAGGCAAAGAACTACTATGCGGAAACGATCAATCAGCGTCTGGACTACGAGTTGGCCGAGACCTTCTTCAACTCGATGTTCTGCTCCATCTTCCATCACCGGCACATCCGCAACGACTGGATGTTCGTCTACAGCTCACGCGTGAAGGCGGCGCACCACTCGGGCCTCGAGTTGTGCCGGCGTATCCGCGTAGGGGGAGACTGGGAGGCCGCCACCCAATGGGCACTGGTCGAGGCGCCCTTCGAGACTCCGTTCGTCGACATGGAAGGCGACACACGCCTGGCCGGCGAGTTTCTGAGTGGGCACCTGCCGCAGGCGATCCTCGAGGCCGAAGATGCCGAGATCGAGCTGATCAAGAGCGTGTTCTACCGCAACAAGGGCGCCTACCTGGTCGGGCGCATCAAGGGCGGTGGCGAACAGGTGCCGCTGGTATTGCCGGTGTTGCACGAAGAGGGCGTGGGGCTGCACCTGGACACGGTACTGATCGAACCCGACGAGGTGTCGATCATCTTCTCCTTCACCCGGGCCTACTTCCAGGTCAAGGTGCAGGTGCCCGGTGAGTTCGTGGAATACTTGAAGGAGCTGATGCCTGGCAAGCCGGAAGGCGAGCTGTATGCCGCCATCGGCTTCTTCAAGCACGGCAAGACCGAGTTCTTTCGCGCGCTGAATCGCCAGGTGGCGCGACGCGAGGATCAGTTCATCATCGCCCCCGGTGTCCGTGGGATGGTCATGGCGGTGTTCGTGCTGCCGTCGTTTCGTACCGTGTTCAAGATCATCAAGGATCGCTTCGACCCCACCAAGGAGATGAGCCACGAGAACGTGCGCGACAAGTACCGCATGGTCAAGCGCCACGACCGGGTGGGGCGCATGGCCGACACCCAGGAGTTCTCGCACTTCATTGCCCGCAAGGACCATTTCGACCCCGAGTGCCTGGCGCACCTGCTGGAAGTGGCGCCTTCCACGGTCTATCTGAAGGGTGACAAGGTGATCATCGAGCATTGCTACACCGAGCGCATGATGACCCCGCTCAACATGTATATCGAACAGTGCGACGAGACCGAGATGCGCGCGGTGCTCAAGGAGTATGGCAATGCCATCAAGCAGATGGCGGCGGCCAACATCTTTCCCGGCGACATGCTGTTGAAGAACTTCGGAGTGACCCGCCACGGGCGGGTGGTGTTCTACGATTACGATGAGGTCTGCTACCTCACCGAGTGCAATTTCCGGCACATTCCCGAGCCGCTCTATCCCGAGCAGGAGCTCTCCGACGAGCCCTGGTACTCGGTGGGCCCGAATGATATTTTCCCCGAGGAATTCGGCCCCTTTCTGTTTGCCAAGATTCGGCTGCGTAAGTTGTTTTATGAGCTGCACCCGGAGCTGCTCGACGCCGACTACTGGAAAGGGGTGCAGCAGGCGATTCGCGACGGCCGCGTGATCGATGTGTATCCCTATCGCAACAAGCAGCGTTTCTCCGGCGGCGACGACAACAGCCTGACATATTGAGCCTGGGGCACTTGCCCTAACCCCCGAGACGGAGCCGCGTCATGGCCCAGCCGACACGCCCGCACCTGGTGGTGCTCACCGGAGCGGGTATCAGTGCCGAGAGTGGCATCCAGACCTTTCGTGCCAGCGATGGCCTGTGGGCCGACCACCCCATCGAGGCGGTGGCGACCCCCCAGGCCTTCCGGCGTGACCCCGAGCGCGTACTGCGCTTCTATGACCAGCGTCGCGACCAGGTACGGCACGCGCGCCCCAATGCCGCCCACAAGGCGCTGGCTGGGCTCGAGAAGCGCGGTTTTCGGGTCAGCATCATCACCCAGAATATCGACGACCTTCACGAGCGTGCCGGTTCCCGCGACGTACTTCATCTGCACGGCGAGATTCTCAAGGCACGCTCCACGGTGGATGCGCGCATGCGCTACCCGCTGCCACGCGGCGGCATTGCGCTTGGCGACGTGTGCGACAAGGGCAGCCAACTGCGGCCCGATGTGGTGTGGTTCGGCGAGGCGGTACCGCATTTCGTCGATGCCTGCGACATCGTCAGCGATGCCGACCTGCTGCTGGTGGTGGGCACTTCGCTTGCGGTGATGCCGGCAGCCTCGCTGCTCGACCACGCCCCCATGGATGCCCCCTGCGTGCTGGTCGACCCCGAGGCTCATGCCCTGGCACCACCCGGTGTCGTGCGCCTCTGCCAGCCGGCCGGCAAGGGCGTGCCGGCGCTTGTCCGGCACTGGAAACGCGAGGGTAGGCTATGGGTGCCGGAGGTCCTGTTGAGTGAGGGGTGAGGGCAATAGCAGTTGGAGATGACGAGGGGTGCCGGGGGGACAGGTCGAAGGGGAGGCGAGACTCCCGCGAGTCGGTGGTAGAATGCCGGCCCGCTTCTTCGGGTAGCTACCATGCAGTATCACGAGACTCTTCATACCGACCCCGCCACCGGTCTCTCCACCGACCCCGCCACCGGTCATCCACGTCCGCCACGTCGCGAATTCAAGGCGCGGGGCAGCTTCGTATCACGTTGCGACGGCTGCAACCTGCCCCAGCTCAACTGCTTGTGTCCCTACCAGGCGAGTGCCGAGAGCGAGGCGCGAGTATGGCTGCTGACCCATCCCCTGGAGCACCTCAAGCCGACCAATACCGGGCGGCTGGTCGGTGACGTGCTGGCCGAGACCGAGGTGTTCACCTGGTATCGCACAGTGCCGGACCAACGCTTGCTGGCGCTGCTCGACGACTCGCGCTTCGAGCCCTTCGTGATCTTTCCCGATGACCAGCCCGACTACGCCGACCGTGTGGTGGGTATCGAAGCGGTATCGCAGGCCAAGCATGCCGGGCGCATCCCGGTATTCATCCTGCTCGATGGCACCTGGCGCCAAGCACGGCGGATCTTCCGCAAGAGCCCCTATCTCGATGGGCTACCGGTGCTGCCGCTGGCCACCGACCGCCAGACCCGCTACCAGCTGCGCAAGCCGGCCTCGGCATCACACCTGTGCACCGCCGAAGTTGCCGCCGAACTGTTGCGCCAGTCGGGCGATAGCGATGCCGCCCAGGTGCTCGATGATTATTTCGATGCCTTCAATGTCAGCTACGCCGCCAGCCGGCGTTTCGAGAAGCTCGAGACACCGACGGCGGCGATGCGACGCCTGCTTGACCGTCTGACCTGATCAGGCGCTGCCGAACAGCGCCCCGGCGATGCGAAAACCGGCGATCCAGGTGCCGGCGGCGGAGCCGAGCGTGGCCATGATGAACACCAGCAGCGTGCGCGAGACGCGGTTGTGCCACCAGCCCTTCAGCGAGGTGACATCGTGGCGCAGGGTCGAGAAGTCGCGCACCTTGGGCTTGCGCAGGTAGAGCTCGACGCCGGCGGCGACGAAACCGGCACCGATGGTGGGGTTCAGCGAGGTCAGGGGGGCGGCGAACATGGTCGCCACCACGGTGAGCGGATGCGCCCAGGCTATCAAGGTGGCAAGCCCGGAGAGCACGCCATTGATCAGGAACCACTCGCCGACCAGTTGCCAGCCAAGGTCGGTATTGCGTGAGAAACCGATGGCGAAGCCGGTCAGCACCAGGCCGGTGATCAGCCACGGCAGTGCCTTCCACAGCTTCGAGGGCGGCGGGGTGCGCTCCAGTGCTTCGCGCTCTGGGGTCGGCGCCGCCGGTGTCGGGCCTTCCAGGTCCTCGGCCATGCCCTTCATATGGCCGGCGCCGATCACTACCAGCACGTTGCGAAAGCGCCCGGGAGGAGCGTCTTCGGCCAAGCGCAGCACCATGTAGCGGTCGCGCTCGGTGATCAACGGGACATACAGTGATTGCGACTCGGCGGCGAACTCGCTGAAGGTGGCTTCCAGCACGTCGCCCTCCTTGAGCCGTTCGATTTCCTCGGCCGAGACATCCTGGCGCGACAGCACGCTACCGAGCAGCCCCGAGAACAGGTTGAAGCGCTGCCACCACGGCACGTTGTGGTAGATGCGCTTCAGCGTGACGCCCACGTCGCGGTCGATCAGTATCAGCGGCAATTCGGCCTTGCGCGACTCCTGCAACGCGGCACGCATCTCGGCGCCGGGCTCGATCCCCGACTGTTCGGCCAGGCGCTGCTGGAAGGCGCCGAGCGCCAGGCTCGCCGCCACCATGCCGGCCTTGCCCTGGCGGAAGATCTCGAAGAGATCCTGGTTGGCCAGTGCGTCGGGGTTGTCGAGGCTCTGGTGGCGGGAATCGCACAGCTCGATGGCCACGGCATCGAAGTCGCCGGAGCGAATCAGCGTGCGCACGTCGTTGGCGCTCTCGGAGGACACATGGGCCGTACCGAGCAAGGTATAGCGGGTCTCGCCCACCTGAATGACACGCTGCGGGCCGGTGATGGCGGGCGTCTGGTCGGCGGTGGGGACGGTGTCCTGAGGGTCGGTCATGTAGGCTCGGTCAGAAAAAGTGGTGGGTCGATTATCCATCAAGCGGCCCGGCCGGCCAAACGCCGCGGTTCGCGGCGTCACGGGTCAGGCTCAACGTCGCCAGAAAGCCGGTGTGAACAGCACCAGCACGGTGAAGATCTCCAGACGCCCGAGCAGCATCGCCATCACCAGGATCCATTTGGCGAGTACCGGAAGCTGGCCATAGTTGGCCGAGGCCTCGCCCAATGCCGGGCCGAGATTGTTCAGCGATGAAGCCACGGTGGACCAGGCGGTGACCTGATCGATGCCGGTGGCCATCACGCCCACCAGCATCAGGAAGAAAAGCATCACGTAGACCGAGAAGAAGCCCCATACCGCCTGGGCGATGCCATCCGGTACGCTGACCTTGCCGACCTTCACCGCGATCACCGCGTTGGGGTGGATCAGGCGCATCACTTCGCGCATGCCCTGCTTGAGGATCAGGATGATGCGGATCACCTTCATGCCGCCACCGGTCGAACCTGAACAGCCACCGACGAACGCCGCCACGAACAGCAGGAACGGCAGGGCGCCTGGCCAGGCGGAAAAGTCGGCGACCCCGAACCCCGCGGTGGTGGCCACCGACACTACCTGGAAGATGCCGTGGCGCAACCCGCGTTGGGTGTCGTAGGTGTCGGTGAGCCATAGCGTGACCACCGTCACTACCACCAGGCTCGCCAGGAAGATCAGCAGGAAACGCGCCTCGGGATCCTGGAGGTAGTGGGTCAGGCGCTTCTCGCGCCAGGCCAGGAAGTGCAGGCTGAAACTCATTGCCGAGACGATCAGGAAGAACACGCAGATCAGCTCGATCAGCGCACTGTCGAAATGACCGATACTGGCGTCGTAGGTGGAGAACCCACCGATGGCCACAGTCGAGAAACTGTGTCCCAGGGCGTCGAACCAGTTCATTCCCGCCGCCCAGTAGGCGGCGAAGCAGGTCAGGGTGAGCGAGGCGTAGATGTACCACAGCGCCTTGGCGGTCTCGGTGATCCGTGGGGTCAGCTTGGAGTCCTTCAGCGGCCCCGGAATCTCGGTACGGTAGAGGGCCATGCCGCCGACGCCCAGCGTCGGCAGAATCGCCACCGCCAATACCACGATCCCCATGCCGCCCAGCCACTGGAGTTGCTGGCGATAGTAGAGGATCGATTCCGGCAGCAATTCGATACCGGTGATCACCGTGGCACCGGTGGTGGTCAGCCCCGAGAAGGATTCGAACACCGCATCGGTGATCGACAGGGCATCGGGGCCGGTGAGCATCAGGGGCAGCGAGCCGAACAGCCCCAGCACGCTCCAGAACAGCGCGGCGATCAGGAACCCGTCGCGTGTGCGCAACTCCTTGCGGGCGCGGCGATTGGGCAAGAACATCAGTGCGCCGGTCGCCACCGTGATGGCGATGGCGATGGCGTAGGCATCCCACAGGCCATCACCGAACAGGATGGAAATCACGATCGGTGGCATCATGGTCAGGCTGAACAGCATCAGCAGCAGGCCCAGGATGCGCAGGATCATGCGCAGGCTCATCGTGCGGCGCTCCTTGCGTTGGGTTCCATGTCCAGGCTGATCATCAGAAGAACGTCAGCCCGACCTGGAACAGCCGTTCGACGTCACGCAGGCGGCGCTTGTCGATCACGAACAGGATGACGTGATCGCCGGACTCGACCATCACGTCGTCGTGGGCGATCAGCACCTCC
>NZ_PYUD01000013.1 GCF_003028575.1 Halomonas urumqiensis
CCTGATCCCATGCCGAACTCAGCAGTGAAACCGCTTAGCGCCGATGGTAGTGTGGGGTTTCCCCATGCGAGAGTAGGTCATCGTCAGGCACCTTTTCCGACACCCCAGCCATTGGCTGGGGTGTTGTTGTTTGTGGCCCCGAGTGCGAAAGCGCTCGGGGCTTTTTACTTTGGTATGATGGTACGAATCATCGCTTCTAACGATCTGGAGTTCCCTTGACGCTGACAACCCCGGCGCTGTTGTTTCCCGCCATTTCGTTGCTGCTTCTGGCCTATACGAATCGCTTTCTGGTGTTGGCTCAACTGATTCGCAAGCTGGCCAATGAGGAGCGCAACGAGCATCAAGATGTCAACGCACGGCAGATACTGCTGCTACGCAAGCGAATCTCACTGACGAAACGCATGCAGCTGGCAGGCGTGATGAGTTTCCTGTTATGCACGCTTTCGATGTTCGCACTGTTCCTATCGCTGCAGTTGACCGGCATGGTGCTTTTCGGAATCAGCCTGGTTAGCCTGTCCGTATCGTTGGTCTACTCATTGTGGGAAATCCAGATTTCGACCAACGCGCTGAACGTCCAGCTACAGGATATCGAGGACGTTCTGAAGTCGGGAGCCAAGCGTCGATCATCGAAGAGTTCGAGCGGGTCGGGAGATGAGACATGACCATCCCGACGGAGGTGCTGTACTATTGCCGCCCTGGATTCGAGCCTGACCTGGCCGCCGAGCTTGCCGAAAAGGCAGGCATGCTGGGCTGGGAAGGCCAGACGATGTTCGATACGAACAGCGGTTTCGTGCGTTTTCAGACAGCGGGTGACGAACCGGCCAATGGCCTGCACCGCGCGTTGCCTTTGGCGTCGCTGGTCTTTGCCCGCCAGAGCCTGGTGGCGTTGCCTCCGTTGTCGCTGTCACGGGATGATCGCCTCTCCCCGATCATCGAACAGGTGGTGGCGAGTGGTTGGAACTTTGAATCCTTATGGCAGGAAACACCGGATACCAACGATGGCAAGGCGCTCGCGGGCCTGGCCAAGGCCTTGAATCGTCCACTGGAGTCGTTGCTGAAGAAGCGCAAGGCGCTGCGTCGCAAGGCGGGCGGTCGCCGCTTGCACATCCTGTGGCGAGCGGGTGATCAGGTTCAATTGGGCATGAGCTTTCCAGGGAATCGCAGCGAAACCCCAGGCGGTATCCGTCGCCTGCGTTTTCCGCATGCCGCCCCAAGTCGTTCGACCTTGAAGCTTGAGGAAGCCTGGCATGAATTCGTGCCCCGCGATGACTGGGACGAGCGTCTTGCACAGGGCATGCAGGCGGCCGACTTGGGTGCCGCACCCGGAGGCTGGACCTGGCAGCTCGTGCAACGTGGCATGCATGTGTATGCCATCGACAATGGCCCCATGGACAAGGGTCTGATGGCGACCGGGCTGGTGGAGCACCTCAAGGCGGATGGTTTCGTGTGGGAGCCGCCATATCGACTCGACTGGCTGGTGTGTGACATCGTCGACAAGCCATCCAGAGTGGTGACCATGGTCGAGCGCTGGCTAGTACGCCGCTGGTGTCACGAGGCGATATTCAATCTCAAGCTGCCGATGAAGCAGCGCTGGCGGGAAGTTGCCACCTGCCTCGAGCGGCTCGATGACGCCTTGAAACAGGCGGGGGTGACAGCGGAGATTGCCTGCAGGCACCTGTATCATGATCGTGAGGAGGTCACGGTGCATGTGCGACTGCGTGAATGATCGGCATGTCCCTGTGTATCGTCAGAGTTGAGATGGAGCGGTGAGATCAAACGCCCGGCTCGTAGATCCGAATGCGTTCTTCCTCGGTGAGCAGGGGGAGTACACGCTGCATGGCCCTGGCACGTGCTTCGCTGCCGTACCACTCCTTCCAGGCGCGCATGTCTCGCCATTTGGTGATCATCAGGCGTCGATCACTGTGCCCGAGCTCGACGAGGCTCTCACCACCGATGAAACCCCGGGCGCCGAGAGACTGGCGCATGGCTTCGCGGGCGGCTTGCTCGTACTCTTCCTCCAGGCCGGGCATGATGCGACGCTCGATAATGATCTTGATCATCTGATGGCTCCGTACAGCCACTTCCCAACGATGAGGTTTTCGATGGTTGATTCCGTTGATTCACTACCTGAATGTCCGGTGCCCGATGTCGAACTCGACACCTCGGGGCTCTACTGCCCGGAGCCGATCATGCTGATGCACAACAAGGTGCGTGACATGCAGCCGGGCGAATTGCTCAAGGTCATTGCAAGCGACCCGGCGACGACCCGTGACATTCCGAAGTTCTGCCATTTCCTCGGCCATGAGCTGGTGTTCCAGCAGGAGCGCGATGGCAGTTACCTCTATGTGATCTGTTTGGGATGAAGGTGTTCGGTCATCTTCGGGATGACGCTTCCGGCATTACCATCAAGGCCAGGGCTTCCAGGGTGGCAGGGTCTTCGCGACGGATACGGTTGGCGATCTGACGCTGGAAGAAATAGACCACCCGATGCCGGCTGTGGCCGGGGTAAAGACAGGGATCCCCGGGGAGTATGGGGGTCGACTCCACCAACCGCTCATCTGCCAGCAGCGCTTCCACAGATCCATCGCTGTACAGCCGCCAGCCAAATACCTGCTTGAGCTGCCAGGGAGCATCGCCCTCGTCCATGCACAGGGCGTGGGTACCTTGCGTTTCGGGAAGCTGTTGGATGAGGGTGACCCGGTCGGTGTCCTCGTAATCGAAATAGGCGGCGGCGTGCTCGAGCTCGAATACCTTGTGTTCCGGCGCCTCGTCGAACAGCTCCTCGGTTTCGGGGTCGCGGTAGCCGACGAAACAGCCGTGTTCGGCATCGTCAAGGCGCTGGCATGGGGTCAAGGACTCCATCCAGGGCACAAGGCCAACGACCTCTCCATCCTCGCGCAGGCCCCAGCCAAGCAGGGGCATGCCGTAGAGGGTGTCCGGGCAGGAGTCGAGGCGATACACCATCTCCAGCCCATCCAGTTCGGGGGCAAGGCGAATCAGGCGGCGCCTGGCTTGTTGACGCTGGCGCATGGTCTCGAGATCGATGACCTGGGCAGAGCCGGGTGACAGTGGGATTCCCATGATGACCCTCCACGTGCTGCGTGATCACGGCATCGGCTCAGAGAGCCGGACGGTAGCGCACTGCGTCACTCATGTTCCACCAATAGCACAGACGCCCCGGCAGGTTAACCCCCATTGATCAACCACAGCGTTTTGCGAGCGTTTGACGTAAGTCGAGATGCGCTTCACGGGCGTCCCTGAAGGCGGGGAGCACAGCATCGGCGGCATCTAGGGACAACCATCGTCTGGCATAGTCGTGCACGGGCTCGGCCTGCTCCGGGTGAGCTGCAAGCAAGCGATCGAGGCTGCCAAGCCAGCGGGTGCCGGCCTTGTCGAGCTGCTCAAGCCAGGTTGCCAGGTCAGCGCCCACTGGCGAGTCCTCGGGAGAGGCAGAGAAATCTTCGAGCCCCTGGCAACTGTCATGCCGGGCAAGTGTCTCGCTCAACAGGTTGGACGCTTCCCGCAGGCGCTGTTCGGCGAGCAGCAGGGTCCGCAGCAACTCCCCGGAATAGGGCCGTTCACGCAATGCCTGGAGGTGCTCTTCCAGCCTGTCGGTATCCGGTTGACGCTGTGGTTCGAACTGATGACGAACCAACGCATGCAGGAACGCCAGTGCCTCAAGCTGCGCTTCAGGAGGGGCAAGCTGGTCCTGTGGCAGCACCGAACTGGCCCGCGAGAAACTCTTCTCGAATTCTTCGGATTCCAGCATCGCGTTCCAGCTGACCCTGGGCAACTGCTCGGTCTTGACGGCGGTGAGTCGCTCGAGGCGCTGACGATCGGACTCGGCAAGCGAGTCGGGCACATTGCTGTTCAGGCAGGCGTCCAGCCGCTGCCAGAGTTCCAGTTCGTATAGCCAGCGCTGGCTGGGTGGTGCGACACGCCCCAGGGCGCTGTTGCGCTCAGCCACCATTGTGGTGATATGGCACTCGCGCAGTGCGTAGATATCGAGCATACCCTCGCGCGTGTCGGGCACATCGAGCAGGCGCTCACGACGTGGCGGGAAGGCGCCGATGTTGCCTGGCGCTTGTGGCATGGGTGGTTCCAGGTCAAGGTGCCTTGCCAGCTCACCTTGATAGTCGATCAACAGCTGATCACTGTCGTCCGAGCCGTTGCCGCACCCACCAAGCGCCATGCTGGCCAGCAGCAAGGCGACCAGGCGCTGCCACCGGGGGGGATGACTATTCCGCCGGGATATCACGTTGTCCATGTGCCACTGCCTTGCTGATGCGTCTCAGGCGCTCACCCAGCAACACTGCCGCCGCGGTGAGGCCGCCAACCAGCCCGATCCAGTAACCGTGCACGCCCATGGGGTCGATCAGGCCAAAAAGCCCTCTGGTACCCAGCCAATGGCCTCCTGCCAGCCCCACCAGCCAGTAGGCCACCAGCGTGATGAACATGATGACCCGCGTGTCCTTGTAGCCGCGCAGGGCGCCGGCCAGGTTGACCTGCAGCGAGTCGGAAACCTGAAAGAGCATGGCCAATATGACCAGTGACAGCGTCAGGCGTTGCACCGCCTGATCGTGGGTGTAAAGGCTGATGACAGGTTCGGCGGTGAGCCACAGCAGCAAGCTGTTGAACACCGCCACCAGCAGGCTGATCAGGATGCCGTGCCAGGCCACCAGCCTTGCATGGCTTGAACGTTGCTGCCCCAGGGTATTGCCGACCCGCACGGTGAGCGCCATGCCCAGCGACAACGGCAGCATGAACAGGATCGAGGTGTAGTTCAGCGCCACCTGGTGGGCGGCCACGGTGACTTCGCCCAGGCTTGCGATGAACAGTGCGATCAGCGTGAACAGGGTCACCTCGACAAAGATCGCCACGCCAATCGGCACGCCCACGTGCAGCAGTTCGGCGATCATGCGCCAGCGCGGCGGCGCCGGAGAGTGCCACAATTCGACGCTGCCATAGGCGCGAGAGCGGCGGGTGTAGAGTCCCATGGCAAGCGCCATCACCCACAACGAGATGGCGGTGGCGATGCCACAGCCGAAGGCGCCCAGTGCCGGCATGGCTTGTAGCCACCCCGGCAGCCAGGTGCCGAAGAGATCAGTCAGCCCTTCGCCGCCATAGATCAGCACGAAATTACAGGGAATGTTCACGCCAAGGCCCAGCAGGCTGATCCACAGCGAAGGCCGGGTGTGGTTCATGCCATCGGAGAACGCGCGCAGCGCCTGGAAAAGCGCCGCTCCGGGCATGCCGAATGCCACTGCGGCGAGGTAGGCCGCCGAGCGGGAGGCTACCTCGGGTGGCACGCTCATCAGCTCGAAGATCGGCATTACCGTGAACCACAGCACCAGGGCGGCGAGGGCGCCGAGCACCAATGCGACCCATAGCGCCTGGTGTACGTTGGGGCGAATGTGCTCAGTGCGCCCGCCACCGAGCAACTGTGCAACGATCGGCGTGAGGCCCATCAGCGTGCCGGTCATGAACAGCATCAGTGGCATCCACAGGCTCGAGCCAACCGAGACAGCGGCGAGGTCGGTGGCGCTGAGGCGTCCGGTCATCATCACGTCGGCCACGCTCATCCCGGCCTGGGCGAGCTGTGCGCCGCAGATCGGCAGGGCGAGGCCGAGCAGTGGTCGCGTTTCCTTGCGACAGGTGTCGGCAATATCGGCGAGGAAGGTAGCCACGATAGCGCTCCATGCAGTCGAGTTCGGGCCGGCGGTCACTGGCCGGTGAACCGAGCATCTTACCAATGCCAGGCGATTTTCGCCTGCTGTGACAAGTCTCTATAATGACCACTTTTGCTTAGCCAGGAGCTTGAGTGAATCACCGCCTTGATGACGTTATCGCGCTGTTCGATGGTCTCTTCCACGACACCTTCAACACTCGCCTGGTGCGCGGGGGCGACGAACCCGTCTACCTGCCGGCGGACGCTGAATGGCCATGGCACCGAGTGGTTTTCGCGCGAGGTTTCTATGCCAGCGCACTGCATGAAACCAGCCATTGGTGCATCGCCGGGGCGAAGCGTCGCCAATGGGAAGATTACGGCTACTGGTACCTGCCCGATGGACGCGACAGTGACGAGCAGCAGGACTTCGAAGCCGTGGAAGTCGCCCCCCAGGCACTTGAGTCGCTATTTTCGGCGGCTTGTGGCCTGCGCTTTCACATCAGCGTCGACAACCTTGGAGGCGACGTGGAAGTCGACCGACACGCCTTTCAGGCCAGGGTCGAGGAGCGTGCGGCACGCTACCTGACCGATGGGCTGCCACGGCGTGCCGCCGCCTTTCGCGATGCGCTGGTGGCGTTCTACCAGCAGGGCGAACCGCTGACCGATGCCGTGGCAAGCGGCAAGCGGTGGTTGGTCGAGTGGCATCGGGCAGACAGCCAAGACATCGCTGCTATCCCTTTGTCTGCAGGGCGCGCTAGGATCTAGGCCACACCCCGACGCGTTGTGGAGTTGCCCCGTGGTCGAGCCCTTACCCCAGGAAAGTCGTTTCCTCTCTGCTCTTGAAGATGATGACTGGCCCGCGCCCGAGCGGGATTGGCAGCTCGGCGACGTTGGCCTGGACGCTGCCGGTCTGGGCGAGCTGTTCGAATCGCAGTTGATGAGTCGGCACCTGGACCTGCATGCGCGGCGTCTGCAGGCCCGGGGCGAGGCGTTCTATACCATCGGCAGCGCGGGCCACGAGGGCAGTGCCGCCGTGGCCCGCGCGCTGCGAACCTCGGATCCGGCCTTTCTGCACTATCGGGACGCCGCCTTCTTTATCGAGCGCAGCCGCCAGATGCCCGGCCAAACCCCGCTGTGGGATCTGCTGCTGAGCTTCACCGCCTCGGCGGACGACCCGATATCGGGCGGTCGCCACAAGGTGCTCGGGTCCAGGGACCTGAACATTCCACCGCAGACCAGCACTATCGCCTCGCACTTGCCCAAGGCCATGGGTGCCGCCCACGCGCTTGGCTTGTGGCGACGACTGGGTGGGCAGGGGGAATGGCCAACTGACAGCGTGGTGTTGTGCAGTTTCGGTGATGCCTCCTTCAATCACTCCACCGCCCAGGGGGCGCTCAACGCGGTCGGGTGGTCTGCCTACCAGGGTGCACCCATGCCGCTGGTGATGCTCTGCGAGGACAATGGTATCGGCATCTCCACGCCCACCCCGAAAGGATGGATAGCCGCCAGCATGGCGGCGCGCCCCGGTTTTCATTACCTGAGCTGCGATGGGCTCGACCTGCTGGATACCTGGCGGGCGGCCTGCGAGGCGGCGCGTATCGCGCGAACCATGAAGCAACCGGTATTCCTGCACATGCGCTGTGTGCGGCTTTATGGCCATGCCGGCTCGGATGCCCAGCAGGCTTATCTCTCGCCACAGCGTATCAAGGCCGACGAGGCTCGCGATCCGCTGCTGGTCAGCGCGGGCCTGCTGCGCCGCCTTGGCGTGATGGAATGCGACGAAATCGCCACGCTGTATCATGCGGTGAGCGAGCGGGTGGCAGGTCTGGCCGAGGAGGCGATTGCCCGCCCCAAGCTGGCGACTGCCCAACAGGTGATGTCGAGCATCGTGCCGCCAGTGCGTCCCGGCCGCGCGATGCCCTGGCAAGGCGAGGTGGAGTCCACGCCGGGCACCATGGCCAAACTGTTGAACCAGGCGTTACAGCGGCTGATGGCCACCCACTCGCACCTGGTGATGGCAGGCGAAGACATCGGCCGCAAGGGAGGCGTCTACGGGGTCACGCAGCGCCTGCAGGCGCGGTTCGGGCCACACCGGGTGATCGACACTCTGCTCGATGAGCAGAGCATCCTCGGGCTGGGGATCGGCCTTGCCCAGAGCGGCGCGCTGCCGGTGCTGGAAATCCAGTTCCTGGCCTACCTGCACAACGCCGAGGATCAACTGCGTGGCGAGGCGGCCACGTTGAGTTTTTTCTCCAATGGCCAGTACACCAACCCGATGGTCATACGTATCGCCGGGCTCGGCTATCAGAAAGGCTTCGGCGGCCATTTCCACAACGACAATGCCATTGCCGTGCTGCGTGACATCCCTGGCCTGCTGGTCGCCTGCCCGTCGAACGCCGCCGATGCCGTGGGGTTGATGCAGGAAGCGGTGCGTCTGGCCGATGAGGAGCAGCGGGTGGTGGTGATGCTCGAGCCCATCGCGCTCTACCACACGCGTGACCTGCTCGAAGAGGGCGACCAGGCCTGGAGTTTCGCCGATCCAGGGCCTGATTTCCGGCTTCCTCCTGGCGAGCTGGGCCAGTGGGGCGATGGGCTCGAGCTTGCCATCATCACCTACGGCAACGGGGTGATGTTGTCGCGCAGGGCGCTGGCGGCGCTCGGCGACGAAGCCGCTGGGGTACGCCTTATCGACCTGCGCTGGCTGACCGCCATCGATCATGACTCCGTTCACCACGCCGTGGCGAACTGTCGCCGGGTGCTGGTGGTGGATGAGTGTCGGCGCTCGGGGTCGCTCAGCGAAGAGGTGATCACCGCCCTGGTGGAGCGCGGCGTGGCCAGTCACCGGCTGCAGCGCTACACCGCCGAGGATAGCTTCATTGCGCTGGGGCGTGCGTCCACCGCCACGCTGCCATGTGTCGAGGGAATCGTTGCACGTGTGCGCGAGGCGCTAGTGGCTCAGTCGTCGATGTCGTAGCCGTCGATCATGCCGCCATCGAACGGTGCCACTTCACGCTCGTCGCCCCCTAGGGCGTGACGCTGGTGCAGGTTCAGCATCACTTCCACTTCGTGCTCGGGGCGCATCGGCTCAAGCCCCAGCTCGCCGAACAGCTCGCCCCGGGCGCGTGCCCAGTCGCCGGGGTCCAGGTCGTCATAAAGACTCTCGGCCGGAGCCAGTTCGACGAAGGGGTCGAGTCCATAGGTATCGAACAGCCGCGACAGTGCGGCTTCGTCGTCACTCACGCCCGCCGTATAGAGCGTGGCACTGAAGTGGTCGTTTTCCAGTTCGCGGATCACGTCCAAGGGGCTTACGCCCATGCTGTTGAGTTCTTCCAGGCTGTATTCGCCCAGCGACACCATGTCGCTGTCCAGCCAGTCATCATCCGGTTGGATCAGCGTATGCTTGACCCGCCCGTCGGGCAGTGTCCAGGCGATAGCCAGTGGCAGCCCACCATCCTCGCCGGTTTCCACGGCGATGAAGCCGGGTATCTCGTTGCTTTCAGGGACGGCCATCAAGGGAGTCCTCATGTTGCGTGGTGATCTTGGTGCGTGCGGCACCGCTCGGCAGTCGAAAGAAGGCCGTGGCGGTGGCCGTGGTGGCCGCGGCCAGTTCGTCCTCGTCGATGCCTCGCCAGTGGGCGATCTCGCGCACGATCCAGGGCAGTAGAGCAGGCTCGTGGCGTCTGCCCTTGAGTTTGGCAGGTAAATTGCGGGGCAGCAGGTACGGGCAGTCAGTCTCCACCATCAATCGGTTCAGCGGTATCGCCGCGACCAGGTCGCGCAGATGGTGGCCGCGGCGTTCGTCGCACAGCCAGCCGGTCAGGCCGATGTGCAGGTCGAGATCAAGATAGCCGTACAGCGTATCGCGATCCGCCGTGAAGCAGTGGATCACCGCATCGCTCAGCTCATCGCGCCAGGCACGCACCATCTCGCGCATGCGCTTGCCGGCATCGCGCTCATGCAGGAACAGCGGCTTGCCGGATTCCACCGCCAGAGCCAACTGGGCCTCGAAGGCCAACTCCTGCTCGGCGGGGGTGGAAAAGTTGCGGTTGAAGTCGAGGCCACATTCTCCCACCGCCACCACTTCCGGCTGGTGGTGCAGGTTGCGCATCGCGGTTTCAAGCGAGGTGTTCCACTGGCTGGCGTCATGGGGGTGAACCCCCGCAGTGGCGTATAGGTGCGGCGCTCGGTCGCTATGCTGGCGGGCCATGTCCACGGCTTGCTCGGCATGCTCGCGGTCGGTGCCGGTCAGGATCAACGTGGTGACATGCGCGGCGCGTGCGCGGGTGAGTACCGCCTCCAGGTCGCGCGCGAAGCTCTCGTGGGTCAGGTTGGCGCCGATATCTACCAGCGGTGCCGGTGAGCGCATGCGCAGCGCTTCGGGCAGGAAGTCGTCGAAGGAATCGGCCAAGAGGGCTCTCCCTGAATACGCGGCGGCCTTCGCAGAGACGGTGCCGAAAAGAGTAGGTCGGCATTGTACCCAGTGGGACCTGTACTCGGCCATGCCGGCAGGTACTGGATGGCTTTCCTTGCACTGGGAGACACTGGGGCGGCCACTCACCTTGCGGCTTGCGTTACACTAGCGGCCTTCGCGAACAAGAGAGGTACCCGCGTGACCCTGCTACGTCTGGAACAGCTGCAACTGGCTTTCGGAACCCATGTGTTGTTCGATGGCGCCGACCTGGTGCTGGAGAAGGGCGAGCGCCTGGCTCTGGTAGGGCGCAATGGCACCGGCAAGTCGACCCTGCTGAAGCTGGTGGCCGGTGAGATCCAGGCCGATGGCGGCAATATCTGGCGTGCGCCCGGGTTGAAGATCGGCGTGCTTGCCCAGGATCTGCCGGATGCCACTGGCCAGACCATCTTCGATGTGGTGGCTCAGGGGCTGCCCGAAGCCGGCGAGTTGCTCTCGGAATATCACCACCTGATCCACGAGGACGAACCCGACATGCGCCGCATGTCGGAGTTACAGACCCGCCTGGAGGCCATCGATGGCTGGTCCTTCCACCAGCGTATCGACGTGGTGTTGACGCGCCTGGGCCTGCCCGAGGACGCCGAGATGGCATCACTCTCCGGTGGCTGGCGCCGTCGCGTGGCGCTGGCCCGCGCGCTGGTGGCCGAACCGGATGTGCTGCTGCTCGATGAGCCCACCAACCACCTGGACCTCGACACCATCGCCTGGCTCGAAGAGCAACTACTGTCCTTCAATGGTGCGGTGCTGTTCATCACCCACGACCGTGCTTTCCTGTCGAAACTTGCCACGGCGATCCTCGAGCTCGATCGCGGCCGGCTGGGTCGCTACCCGGGAGACTACGCCAAGTACCAGGCCCAGAAGACCCATGAGCTCGAGGTCGAGGCACGCGAGCATGCCGAGTTCGACAAGAAACTCGCTCAGGAAGAGTCGTGGATTCGCCAGGGCATCAAGGCCCGGCGCACGCGCAATGAAGGGCGCGTGCGGGCGCTCGAGCAGATGCGTCGCGAACGTGGTGAGCGCCGCGAGCGCCAGGGGCGTGCCAATCTCGCGGTGGACAGTGGCGAGCGCAGTGGCAAGCGGGTGGTAGCACTGGAACATGTCACCCAGACCTTCGGCGACGAGGTGGTGATTCGCGACCTGAGCCTCGAGATCCAGCGCGGTGACCGTATCGGCTTCATCGGTCGCAACGGTGCCGGCAAGACCACGCTGCTCAAGATCCTGCTTGGCGAGCTTTCGCCAAGCGAGGGGCAGGTGCAGGTGGGCACCAAGCTGCAGGTCGCCTACTTCGACCAGCTGCGGGGTGGCCTGGAGCCGGAGAAGACCGTGTATGACAACGTCGCGCAAGGCAGTGACCGAGTCACCGTGGGGGGCCGCGACCGCCATGTGATGAGCTACCTGCAGGACTTCCTGTTCACCCCCGACCGGGTGCGTCAGCCGGTCAAGGCGCTCTCCGGTGGTGAATCCAACCGCCTGCTGCTGGCCAAGTTGTTCACCCAGCCAGCCAACGTGCTGGTACTCGATGAGCCGACCAACGATCTCGATGTCGAGACGCTGGAGCTGCTCGAGGAACTGCTGCTCGATTTCGAGGGGACGTTGCTGCTGGTCTCCCACGACCGGGCCTTCATGGACAATGTGGTCACCAGCGTGCTGGCCTTCGAGGGGCAGGGCAAGGTACGCGAATACGTGGGAGGCTACAGCGATTGGGTGCGCCAGGGAGGCAAATTGCCACCGGCGCCCTGGGAGGGCGCTGCGCGCCAGAAAGTCGAACCGGTAGCCGATGAGCCAGCGCCTTCACCACCTCCGGCCGACACACCACCGGCCCAAGCCACCCAAAAGCGGGTCAAGCTCTCCTACAAGCTGCAGCGCGAGCTGGATGCCCTGCCAGCGGAGATAGAACGGCTGGAGGGCGAGGTCGCGGCCTTCGAGGCCGAGGTGGGTGACCCGGCCTTCTACCAGGGCGATGCGGACAGCGTGACCGCGACGCTTGAGGCGCTGGCTGATAAGCAGGCGGCGCTGGACGCTGCCATGGAGCGCTGGATGGACCTCGAGGCGCTCGCGGCGGGGGAGTGAACCGGGCGATGAACTGAAAAAGGCGCCGATGTGGCGCCTTTGATGCCAGGCCCGCCGCGCTTACGCGTTGGGCATGAGGGATGATCGCTCACTCATCGGTTTCGCCTTTCTTGCCCACGCGCACCGCCAGGACGTCGCACCGGGCGCCATGCAGTACGCCAGTCGAGGTGGAACCAAGCAGCAGCGCGAAGCCGTGACGGCCATGGGAGCCGACCGCAATCAGGTCTACCTCGTGCTCCGCGGCGAAGCGATGAATCTCGGTGTCGGGCATGCCCACCAGCACGTGCTGATCCTCCTTGGCGACATGGCCATCGGCGATTTCAGACAGACGCTGCTTGGCGTGTTCGTCAAGCTGGTCCTGGATGCTGGTGAGGTCCATGGGGATGTCACCGCCATAGGCAAAGCCCAGCGGTTCCAGGGTATGCAGGATGGAAAGTTTGGCCTGATTGCGCTCGGCGATCTGGGCGGCACGCTCCAACACCTTGTGGGAATCCTTGGTCAGGTCGACGGCGACCAGAACATGTCTGTATTCGTTGCTCATGGTGACTGCTCCTCGGGATGACTCCCGCCTACGAGTGGATGCCTTAACTCCAGGATGCCTTAACTCTAGGATGCCTGACGAGTCGAGACAACGACATGCATCAAGAATCACGCAACCTTTGCCCAACGATTTCAGGTGGACCGAACATCAACGGAGAGACGACATGACCTGGCTGATCATCCTATTCGGCATAATGCTGGTGATTTCACCGGTGATGTGGCTCAAGCCAAGCCCAAGGCAACGGCGTGTGGTCGGGCTGCGTAACCAGGCGATGAAGGCCGGGGTAGTCGTCAAGCTGGAGAAGCCGCCGCTGCATGACATAAAGACCGCGATGCCGGTCTACCGGTGGCGCTACCCTCAGCATCGCCCTGGGCCGGATTTCATGCTGGTGCGCGACGACCATGCAAGCCAGGCGTTGAAACCGCTGTCCCACGGTTGGCGCTGGCGCAAGGAACCGTTGCGACCCTTGCCGGATGCCGAAGAGGCGCGGCTCAAGGCGTTGCTGTCACGCTTGCCCCTGGATGCGCTGGTGGTGGAGTCTGGCGCCTACACGCTGGCGATGTGGTGGTGGGAGTCGCAGGATTTCGCTCGCTTCTCGACCTATATCGGGGAGTTCGAAGCGATACGCGACGGGCTGGCTGGGCGCCCCGACCAGCCCATGCCGACATCATTGGGCGACCGTCAGGAGTAGCGGCAAACGACGAGTGGTGAGGTTGTTTGTCGCGTCTGCTTCATGACTGCGCCGTGGCTGCGCCGGCCTCGGCATCCCTGGCTTGCAGCGCCAAGCCATTGTTTTCGATGCGCGTCAGTAATTCGGCCAGCTGATCGACATCCGCATCGCTCAGGCCGTCGAGCATCTCGGCACGCGCGACCGTCACCACGGCATCGATCTTCTCGAGCAGGGGAGCGGCCTTGTGGGTCAGGAACACACGCTTGGTGCGACGGTCCTGGTCACACGGCTGGCGTTCGATAAGTCCCTGGCTTGCCAACTGGTCGAGGGTGCGCACCAGCGAGGGTGCTTCCACGCCGATGGCGCGGGCCAGTTCGCACTGGGGCTGGCCATCGCCGAGCCGCCACAGCGTGTAGAGTGTGATCCAGCGGGTCTGGGTAAGCCCAAGGGGCGCCAGGCGCTCATCGATGACGGCTCGCCAAAGGCGCGGTACGCGGGTGAGCTGTAGGCCAATATTTTGATTCATGAGACTCGGGTTCCGATGGCTTCACTGAATTGTCGGGAGCCATCGCGTGGAATGCAAGCCGGCTTATGATTCACTTTGTTCCCTATCTTCCGGCGTGGCGGCATCACCCGGCGCCACTGGCGTGTCGACTTCGCCTTCCGTCTCGCTTTCGCTCTGGCCATCCTGGTCATCACTGGCGGGAATAAAGCGCCGCCAGTCGAGCCCGGGAAGTCCACCCGGCGAGCGGACTTGGCCATCGGCATGAGTGGCCTGGTCGCCTTCGCCGACCTCGAAGCGCAGTACACCAATTCGCTGTCCGCTGTCGGTCATCACATCGATGCGCCAGGTGCCTTGCGATGCTTCGGGGAAATTCAGCTTGTGGCTCCAGGCCCGGTACCCGGCATCGCGACCGCCTTCGATGATCAAAGGGATACGATCGACCTCCTCTCCTTCATGTCGCCAGACGTGGAAGATCTCTTCGCGCAGCCCTCGTGGCGCACGAATTGCCGTATAGGCGTAGAGCCCCTGTGAGGTGAGTGCCCCTGGGGTCAGTACCTGGTTGCCGCGCGGTTCGCGCGCGGCGGTGTCGAAATCCGGTGACAGGGCGGTGCCGTTGATCCAAAGGTTGGCCGGCGGTACCCAGGTTCGACCCAGCCAGGCTATGCCAGCCAGGCAGGGCAGCAGGGTAATGATGATCAACCAGCGGCGAGGGGTTTTCTCGCCCAACAGGTGAAGCAGGCTTGGGAGGCTGAATACCACCATGGCGAGCAGGGCAAGTTTCAGGCTCTGGCCGGTGGTCAGGTGGAACATGATCGGCAGCGTTACCAGCACTACCAGGAACACGCACTGGGCATGGAAAGCGAAGTATAGCCAGCGCAGCCGGCCGGCCAGCTTGTAGTAGAGCGGGTCGAGGATCGAGAACACCGCCATGGCCGCAAGCAGCAGGGTGAAAAGTGCTTGGCCGCTACTCCACACTGTGGTGGCAAGCAAGAATGGCAGGCAGAAGAACAGGGTCTCCTGATGGATCATCTGGGCGATGAACATCGTCACACCACGGGGCAGGGCGGGATAGCCGCGGCGCACAAGCAGCCGGCCGATCACGCTTTCCGAGAGCAGCAATACCCAGGCCAGCAACATGCCCAGTGCCAACAGCGCCCCCAGCCACTGCTGACGTTCGACCAGGAAGAAGCTGCCGAGACCTGCCGCGAAGGCCACGGGTGGCCACAACCAGCTCCATGGGCGTACCCGCTCCACCATCGATTCGACACGCCGCTGCAGGCTCGACAGTATCGGCGTGGAGGGGGGCGCTTGGCAGGAGCCGGATTGTGGGGGCGTGGCTGCTGTTGTCCTGCGTCGAACGGGCATGGTGCGTGTCTAACCTGAGAGTGGAGGGAACGCTCTGTGGGGGTGGCGGCTCAGAGGGTAAGCACCCGTTGATCGGCCTGATGACCGCCAATGTTCTGGTTGGCCCACCATAGCAGTATGTCGGTGTCCTGAAGGAGTCGCCGCATGGCGACGATAGGTGTGGGGTTATCCCGCATCGAGCATCACCATTGAGGGGCTTGACGTCAGCGAAACTGTGACCCAAGCTGTAGGCATTCAAACGACCGTATGAAATCGGAGATTGACGGATGATCTATCAAGGCAATGCCATCACGGTGGCGCGTGGTCTGAGGGATGGGGGCGGCGACATCGCCACGCTCACCTTTGACCTGAAGGACGAGTCCATCAACAAGCTCTCCAGCGCCGTGGTTGCGGAGCTTGGTGAGGCCGTCAAAGCCATTGAAGCTGAGAGCGGCCTCAATGGGTTGGTGATCGCAAGCGCCAAGGATGTGTTCATCGTCGGCGCCGATATCACGGAATTCCATGGCATGTTCTCCAAGGGAGAAGGGCAGATCGCCGAGATGCTCGAGCACGTGCATGCGATCTTCAATGCCATCGAGGACCTGCCATTTCCCACCGTTACCGCCATCAATGGCCTGGCGCTGGGGGGCGGCTGCGAAGTCACCTTGACGACCGATTTCCGCGTGATGAGCGATTCGGCGAAACTCGGCCTGCCAGAGACCAAGCTGGGCATCCTGCCGGGTTGGGGCGGTTGCGTGCGTCTTTCGCGCCTGATCGGTGCCGATAATGCCATCGAGTGGATCGCCGGCGGCAGCGACAACCGCGCCAGCGCGGCCCTGAAGGTCGGTGCCGTGGATGCGGTGGTGCCCAACGACCAGCTCGAAGCCGCCGCGTTCGATATCCTGGCCCGCGCCAACGCCGGCGACCTGGATTACCAGGCGCGCCGCGCCGAGAAGACCGGACCGCTCAAGCTCAACCCCATCGAACAGATGATGGCCTTCGAGACCGCCAAGGGTTATGTGGCTGGCAAGGCCGGGCCGCACTACCCGGCCCCAGTCGAAGCCATCAAGGTCATCCAGAAAGGCGCCGGCGAGTCGCGGGCCCGCGCCCAGGCCATCGAGGCCAAGGCATTCGCCAAGCTGGCGCTGAGCGATGTGGCTTTCCACCTGGTTGGGCTTTTCATGAGCGACCAGGTGGTCAAGAAGAAGGGTGGCCAGTACGAAAAGCAGGCACGCCCGATCAAGCAGGCCGCCGTGCTGGGTGCCGGTATCATGGGCGGTGGTATCGCCTACCAGAGCGCCTCCAAGGGCACTCCGATCCTGATGAAGGACATCAAGGACGACGCTCTGGCGCTGGGGCTCAAGGAAGCTCGCAAGCTGTTCGCCAAGCAGGCCGAGCGCGGCAAGCTGTCCACCGAGCAGATGGCCGAGAAGCTCGCCAACATTCGCCCGACTCTCTCCTATGGTGATTTCGGCCACGTCGACCTGGTGGTCGAGGCGGTGGTCGAGAATCCCAAGGTCAAGGGTGCGGTGCTCAGCGAAGTGGAAGGCCTGGTGGGTGAGGACACCATCTTGACGTCCAACACCTCGACCATCTCCATCGATCGCCTGGCCGAGAACCTCACGCGGCCCGAGAACTTCTGTGGCATGCACTTCTTCAATCCGGTGCACCGCATGCCTCTGGTCGAGGTGATTCGCGGCGAGAAGACCAGCGACGCCGCCGTGGCGGCCACCGTGGCCTATGCCCGCGCCATGGGCAAGACACCCATCGTGGTCAACGACTGCCCGGGCTTTCTGGTCAATCGCGTGCTGTTCCCCTATTTCGGCGGCTTCAGTCAATTGGTCGAGCAGGGCGCCGACTTCCAGCATGTCGACCGCGTGATGGAGAAGTTTGGCTGGCCGATGGGCCCCGCCTACCTGCTGGATGTGGTGGGCATGGATACCGCGGTTCACGCCGGCGAAGTGATGGCCGAAGGTTTCCCCGAGCGCATGGGCGGCATGGGTGGCGGTGGCACCAAAAGCGCCATTCAGGTGATGTTCGAGAACGAGCGTCTCGGCCAGAAGAACGCCAAGGGCTTCTACGCCTACGAGGAGGATCGCAAGGGCAAGCCGAAGAAGGTACGGGATGAGGCGGCCATCGAGCTGGTCAAGGGCGTGGCCACGTCACACAAGACGTTTACCGACGAGCAGATTGTCGCGCGCATGATGGTGCCGCTGTGCCTGGAAACAGTGCGTTGCCTGGAAGACGGTATTGTCGCCACCCCGGCCGAGGCCGATATGGCATTGATCTACGGCATTGGCTTCCCGCCATTCCGTGGCGGTGCGCTGCGCTACATCGATGCCATGGGCGTGGCGGCATTCGTCGAACTGGCCGCAGGGCTTGCCGAGGAACTGGGCCCGCTGTATGCCCCCACCGACAAGCTGCGCCAGATGGCCGAGGCCGGCGAGCGTTTTTACCCCGCCGCCCAGCACTGAACCCACCACGCACAGGAGTAGTGAAAGATGAGTTTGAATCCGAGAGATATCGTGGTGGTCGATGGTGTGCGTACCGCCATGGCCAAGGCCAAGAATGGCGCCTTCCGCCACGTGCGTGCCGAGAACCTGTCGGCCGCCACCATGCAGGCGCTGTTCGACCGCAACCCGGGCCTGGACCCTGCGGAAGTCGACGACGTGATCTGGGGCTGTGTGAATCAGACCCTCGAGCAGGCTATGAACATCGCCCGTAACGCGGCGATCATGACCGGCATTCCGCGCAGTGTGCCGGCGCAGACGGTCAATCGCCTGTGTGGCTCGTCGATGACCGCGCTGCATATCGCCGCCGCCAACATCAAGGCGGGCATGGGCGATGTCTACGTGATCGGCGGGGTCGAGCACATGGAACACGTGTCGATGACCCATGGCGTCGACATCAACCCGGCGGCCAGTAAGTACGCCGCCAAGGCCGCCATGATGATGGGCCTGACCGCTGAGCTTCTCGGCAAGATGCATGGCATCACCCGTGAGGACCAGGACAAGTTCGGTGTGCGCTCTCACCAGCGCGCCCAGGCCGCTATGGAAAATGGCTACTTCGACAACGAAGTCATCGGGGTGGAAGGGCACGACGAACGCGGCTTCCGGGTGCTGGTCAATCGTGACGAAGTGATACGCGGTGACGCCAGCCTCGAGAAGATGGCCGAGCTCAAGCCGGTGTTCGACCCACGCAGTGGCACCGTGACCGCCGGCACCTCTTCGGCTTTGTCCGTTGGTGCCTCGGCCATGGCGGTGATGAGTTATGAGCGCGCCCAGGCGCTGGGCCTCGAACCGATCGCCCGTGTGCTCTCCACCGGCGTGGCGGGCTGCGATGCCTCGATCATGGGCTATGGTCCGGTGCCGGCCTCCAAGAAGGCCCTCAAGGTCGCCGGCCTGACGGCGGATGACATCGAGACGGTAGAGCTCAACGAGGCCTTTGCCGCCCAGGGGCTGCCGGTACTCAAGGACCTCGGCCTGCTGGATGCCATGGACGACAAGGTCAACCTCAACGGCGGTGCCATTGCGCTGGGGCACCCGCTGGGTTGCTCGGGGTCGCGTATCTGCACCACGCTTCTCAACGTCATGCAGCAGCGCGACACCACATTGGGCCTCGCCACCATGTGCATTGGCATGGGGCAGGGCGTGGCGACCGTGTTCGAGCGCCTGAAGTGACCCATTAATTGATGTGAATCGCGCTCTGCTCCATGTGATCACTCACACCAACGGCACCCACAAGGGTGCCGTTGGTGTTTCCGCAAGCCTGTGTTATTCGCGATCAATCGCCGCGGGCTCTTCCGGCATGACCTCGTCAGGCATGGCCTGTCCGGACAGCTCTTCGCTGACGCCAGGTTGCTCATCCATCCAGCCCTGCTCGCGGTAGTAGCGTAGTGCCCCTTCATGCAACGGGGCGGTCAGGCCATCGCGAATCATCGATGCGCTGGTCAGGGTGTCGAAGGCCGGATGCGAGGCCTTGAAGCGGGTGAAGTTATCGAACACGCCGGCCACCAGGCGGTACACAACATCAGGGTCGGTCTGCGCCGAGGCCACCAGGGTCGCCCTGACGCCGAAGGTCTGCACGGCCGGTTGCTCCTCTCCATACAATCCGCCCGGGATGACGGCATGGGAAAAGAAGGGGTAGACCTGGATCAGGGCATCGATGGCCTCGCCCTGAACGTCCACCAGTGCAGCGTTGCACAGGCGAATGGCTTGGGCCACAGAGGCATTCGGGTGTCCCACTGTGTACACCATCGCATCGATATTGCCATGGCAAAGCTCGATTGACTGCTGGTCGGCCGGCAGGTCGTTGACCATGCGAAAGCTGCTGCGGCTCCAGCCACGCGCATCCATCAGGCGCAGCATGGTGCCGCGCTGCCCTGAGCCGGGGTTGCCGATATTCACCGAGCGTTGCACCAGATCATCCAGGCCCTGGATGCCGGAATCCCGACTCACCACCAGCGTGAACGGCTCGCTATGCAAGGAGAAGACCGAGCGCAGCGAGTCGTCCGAGCCGTGGTCGCGAAATCCTTCGCTACCTGTTGCGGCGTAGTAGTGCAGGTCCGACTGAGCCAGAGCCATATCAATATTGCCTTCGCGCAAGGCGTGGAGGTTGGCGCTGGAGCCATCGCTTGGCTCGGCCTCGCAGGGCAAGTCGATGACCCGACAGATCGCTTTACCGGCGACATGGTAGACCCCGGCGGTACTCGCCGTGGCGATGGTCAGTGTCTGCTGGGCGACACTCGCATGCGCGGTCAGCAGCAACAGGACCCCCAGTCCCATTGCCAGGCTTCCAGTAGTGGGTTTCATCGCTCACCTCATGTCGTGTAGGTGTCGGCAGAAGTGAGCCGGTGCGGTGGCGGATCTTCACCTCTGATCGAGACGCTGGTGGTTGTGCTTTTCTATTATTTGTCAGCCAACCGCTTGCCGACGTTGATGCATGGGAGGTGCCTTAATGAGCCTGAACGAATTCAGGTGATTCTCATTTAATGAGATCTTTTGCATACAGTTTTTATGCATGCCCTTGAGGTATAGCAGGCAATCAGCGGGCATCAAGCCTTATCGGCAGGTGACGTCCGCCACATCTTGAAATAATCACGCGGCGGGATATGGCATGGTCGTTCGGGGGAAGGTGTCTGGTGTGATAAACAAGGCGTTTAGAGCACGCCTGCATCGAGCCCCGCCGCCAGGGTCAGCGCCAGCTCCTCGACCTGATCGACAAAGCCTTCCTGCCATTCGCCACGCAGGGTCACGGGTTCCTGGGCCCACTTCCAGCGCAGGCCACTGACAATGCTCTCCACCGCCCGACGGGTGCCGGTGCCATCGTGCCCCGCGCGGATATACAGCGCACAGGGGAGTCCTTGCTTCTCCTCCAGCACTGGATAGTAGCTGCGGTCGAAAAAATCCTTCAGGGCACCGCTCATGTAGCCGAGGTTTTCGGTGGTGCCGAGCAGGATGCCGTCGCACGCCAGCACGTCCTCCGGGCCCGCCTCCAGCGGTGGTTTGGCCACTACCTCCACGTCGTCGATATCGGGATGCCGAGCGCCGCGTTCCGCTGCTTCGCGAAGCCGGGTGGTGTTCGGCGATGGGGAGTGGGCGACGATCAGCAGGCGTTTCATGTTTGACACTCCATACGCTTTTACCGACGCTGTTCAGGTATATTCCAACTGACTGACCTGCAAGGAGGTTAACCGATGGCCTTTGCACTATCGAGCATGCAGTTGACGAGTAGCGCGTTCACCGCCAATGGCGCGATTCCCACCCGCCATACCGGGGCCAGAGATGATCTGTCGCCGCCGCTTACCTGGCAGGATGCACCCAAGGGAACCAAGAGCTTTGCCGTGATCTGCCATGATCCTGATGCCCCGCTCGTGCAGAATGGCATATACGGCTTCGTGCACTGGGTGCTGTACAACTTGCCGGCCTCGACTACCGCGCTTGATGAGAACGCCCGCGTTGGCACACGTGGCAAGAATGATTTCGGCAAGCTCGGCTACGGCGGCCCGATGCCACCGGAAGGCCATGGCCTGCACCAGTACTATTTCTGGGTACTGGCGCTGGACAAGGCCACCGGGCTGCCCGAAGGCCTCAAGCTGCGCGACCTGTTGACCCAGGTAGAACCTCACCTGCTCGGCATGAACCGGTTGGTGGGCACCTATCAGCGCGGTTGATACCGGCTTCATCACACCGACACTTTGACGCAATGACTCCGCACGCTCAGGTGAACTGGGCGTGCGGAATTGGTTTTGCGGAATTTGTTGTGCGCCAAGGCAAGACCAACGTTCGTTGATAAGTTGATAAGGAGAAATGGATGAGCTTCAAGGGCGAGCAACATCCTGGGGTCAAGACACCCACAGCACACACCGACGGATTTCGACTCAACCACACCATGCTGCGTGTCAAGGACCCGGAGGTGGCGCTGGCGTTCTATACCCGGGTGTTCGGCATGCGGGTGCTGCGTCGACTGGACTTCGAGGAGATGCGGTTTTCGCTGTACTTCCTGGGCCACCCCGAAACGGATGAGCAGGTGCCTGACGACCAAGGCGAGCGCACCGCCTGGACCTTCGGCCAGCTCGGCCTGCTCGAACTGACCCACAACTGGGGCACCGAGGACAAGGCCGACTTTGCCTATCACGATGGCAATGCCGAGCCCCAGGGCTTTGGTCACATCTGCTTTTCGGTGCCTGATCTCGAGGCCGCCGAGGCGTGGTTCGATGCCAATCAGGTCGAGTTCATCAAGCGCTCCGATCAGGGCAAGATGAAGAATGTGGTGTTCGTGAAGGATGTGGATGGTTACTGGATCGAGGTGGTGCAGGCCGACCTGATGGCCGCGCCTGGCGACTGAGCCAAGCGTCGGACAACACCGCCAGCTGGCTACAGCGTCGCCTTGAACCTCAGGCGCACGTAATCCGCTGTCCAGTTGCCATGGCTATCGCACAGGTTGGGGGCTAGCCAGGCGATGGCGTCATCGAGGATCGCCTCGCGGAGTGCGTCATCGAGCCCGTGCAGGAAGGGGTTGGCGAACGTCGCAAGCCAGCCGGCCATGCCGGTGGGAAGTGGTGTGGGGCGGGGGATCAGCTCGATCCTCTCGACCCGGAATCCGGCGGCCATCAGCAGTGCGCGGTAGTCCTCGGCGGTGGGAAAGTACCAGGGGTAGCGCCCCATGCCGCTGATGCCGCGCTGGTGCAGGGCGGCGAGCAGGGCGGTGCAGATTGCCGCGACATTGCCATGTCCGCCGAACTCGGCCACGAAGCGTCCGCCAGGGGCAAGCGATCGCCTGACGCCCGCGATCACCGCTTCGGGCTTGAGCATCCAGTGCAGCGCGGCATTGCTGAATACCGCATCGAACTCGTGCTCGAAGGGCAGGTGATGGGCGTCGACCACCGAGGCGTCGAGCCCCCGGGCCCGCGCGGCGTCCACCATGTCCTCGGAGGCATCCACTCCCAGCACGCTGGCGCCGGCCTTCTCGAGTTCCTCGGTCAGGGTGCCGTTACCACACCCCAGGTCGAGAATGCGTTCGCCGGCGCGCGGTGCCAGCAGGCGCATCACGTCGCCACCCAATGCGGGTACGAAATCCGCGTGGTGGGCGTAACCGCTGGCGTTCCATTGTTGGCCGGGGGCACGGCTGCGTTCGTTGGTCATGGCCATCTCCTTGGGGAGTATCAGGGTGCCTGCCAGGCAATATCAGGACAACTCGATCCTACACTCGCAGTATCGGTGACAACGCCTTCCAGTGCTTGGCAGAACGCTTCGAGCGCCGCGCTGGTATGGCCGGGCCGGCGGTGCAGTTCGATCTCGACCTGGCCAAGCGTCGGCAATCCTTCCTCTTCGCCGACGACTCGACAGCCTTCAGGCACGCTGCGTGGCGTCTTTACCGTCACCGCCAGGCCCGCCTGCACCGGCAGGTTGATCCCGGTAGGGGATTGGCTGACATAGCGCAGCTCCCATTGGCGAGCCTGACGCCCCAGTGCCGACAGCGCATGGGCACGAAAGATACAGCCCTCTGGATTCAGCGCGAGTGGCAGGGTCTGCCACTCGACAGGGAAGTGATCCTCGGCCACCACCCAGACCATCGGTTCCCAGCCGAGCAGGTGACCCGATTGGGTAGGAGCGTGGCGAATCGACAGCACCACGTCCAGCAGCCCCTCCTGGAATGCCTTAACGAGTTGGGCGCTGATGTCGCAGATCACCTCCAGGCGGGTGTCCGGAAACGCCTCGGCATGGCGTGGCAGAAGGGCGGGCAGGTAGGCGCTGGCCTGTTCTTCCGAGGTGCCGAAGCGAATCAGCTCACCGCGTGGCAGTTCGCCCAGGGCCGCGCGGGCCTCATCCTGAAGCTTGAGCATGTGCCGTGCATAGGGCAGCAGTTTCTCCCCCGGCGCGGTGAGCAGTACGCTCCGGCTGGTGCGCTCGAACAGTGACTTGCCCATCTGGTCTTCGAGGCGTTTGATCTGCAGGCTGACTGCCGATTGGGTTCGATGCAGCACCTTGCCGGCGGCGCTGAAGCCCTGGCATTCGGCTACGGTGACGAAGGCGCGTAGCAGGTCGGTGTCCATGGTTCATGCACCCTTGAAATGATCCGAAAAGCGTTCGATTGACCAGGACCATGGGGGTATCCATGAGGGCTGATCAATGATGCTTTGAAATGGGTTGTATCTTAAGCATTCATTTTCATTATTAAACTGGCCTGACTATTCTGTCCAGGAACACGCATGACATGCCAATCCAAACGACAGGAGTGACCCGCAATGCCTGTTCTGGCCGAGAATACCGCCCCCCATTCCCTGCGTGGCCTGATCGACCTTTCCCGCTATCCCCTTGATGACCTCAGTGGTGACACTGGCCGCCAGTTGATCGACAACTGCCGTAGCCAGCTCGAGGAAGATGGCTGCGTGGTATTGAAGAACTTCGTGCCCGAGGAGGCGCTGGCAAGGCTCGAACGCGAGGCCGAACGGCTCTCGCCGGAGGCGCACTACAACGAGACCGAGACCAATCCCTACAACAGCGATGGCGACCCGGCGCTTCCTTCGAGTCACCCGGTGAATCGCTTCGATGATCGTACCAACGGCTTCGTCGCCGGCGATCGTATCGGGCCGGATACCATCATCCGCCAGATCTACCAGAACCCTGATTTCCAGCACTTCGTCGCCGAGGTAGTGGGCATGGACGAAATTCACCAGTATGCCGACCCTTTGGCCGACCTGGTGGTCAACGTGCTGCGTGAAGGCTGCCAGCACCCCTGGCATTACGATACTAACGAGTTCATCGTCACCATGATGACCCGCCAGTCCCACGGGGGCGGGCGTTTCGAGTACGCGCCCGGCATCCGTAGCCCCGAGGGAGAGAACTATGCCGAGGTAGAGAATGTCATCGACGGTGATCGTTCACGCCTCAAGACCCTCGATCTGCAGCCAGGCGACCTCCAGGTGTTCTTCGGACGCTACTCACTACACCGCGTGACCCCGGTGACAGGCGACCGTGAACGCCACACGGTGATCTTCGCCTATGCCAAGCAGCCCGGCTTCATCGGTCGCCCCGAGCGCGCCAAGCGCATCTTCGGGCGCATGGCACCGATCCACGAACAACTGCTGAAGGACGGCATGCAGCGCAGCGACAGCCTCGCTGACTAAGCGCCATCAGTGCTGTGACACGCGCATTGCCCCCCTTTTCGAATCCGCAATAAAAGGCACCCCATGAGCATTGTCGAGTCCGAGAAGCTCACCGACAACGAACCGGACAGCATCCCGGTGATTCCCTCCGCCCCGGTAGGCAATGGCGACAGCATTCCCACCGCCTTCGACCCCAAGCAGCTGCGCGCCGGGCGCCTCGAAAGACTGCGCGCCATGATGGCCGAGCAGGGTTATGCCGCGCTGGTCCTGTTCGATCCCAACAACCAGCGCTACGCCACCGGCTCGCGCAACATGTTCGGCTACTTCCTGCGCAACTCCACGCGTTATATCTACGTGCCGCTGGAAGGCCCGATCATCCTGTTCGAATACCCGGGTAGCGCTCATATTTCCACCTGGCTCGAGACCATCGACGAATCACGCACCTCCAAGGTGGTGTGGTCGGCGGTGAACCAGCGCGACAATCTTTCCAGCGACCCCTTCGGCGTGGAGATCGCCGAACTGATCGAGGAGCATGGTCGCGGCAACCGCAAGGTTGGGCTGGATCGCTGCGCGTTGAATCTTGCCCGCTCATTGGAAGCTCAAGGGCTCGAGGTGTTCGACTGCATGCAGGACACCCTGCACTGTCGGCGCATCAAGACTCCGCAAGAGATCGCCTGCCTGGCGCAATCCATGGCCGCAAGCGAAGCGGCGGTAGCCGAGGTGGAGGCGGCCATCAAGCCTGGGGTCACCGAGAATGAGCTGTTCGCAATCCTGTATGGCGAGGTGATCCGCCAAGGTGGCGAATTCATCGAGACTCGGCTGCTCAATTCCGGCCCGCGCACCAACCCCTGGTTCCATGAAGCCAGCGACCGGGTGATTCGCCCAGGTGAACTGGTGGCGCTGGACACCGATACCATTGGCTGTCATGGCTATTACTCGGACTTCTCGCGCACCTTCCATGTCGGCCCTGGCAAGCCCAGTGCCTACCAGCGCGAGCTGTACCGCATGGCCTATGACCAGGTGCAGCACAACATGGGGCTGCTGCGGCCCGGCATCAGTTACCGGGAACTGGCCGAGACCGCCTGGAAGATTCCCGAACGCTTCCTGGACCGCCGCTATCCCTCGATCATCCATGGCGTGGGCATGCACGGCGAAACGCCACTGGTCGCCCACCATATGGATTTCGACCGGTTTTCCAAGGATGGCGTGCTCGAGCCCGGCATGGTGGTCTCGGTGGAGAGCTACATTGGCGAGGTCGGTGCCGCCGACGGCGTGAAGCTGGAAGAAGAAGTGCTGATCACCGATTCCGGCGTCGAGAAGCTTTCCCGCTACCCGTTCAATGATGCACTGCTGGGCCGCGAGTTCTAGGGCACCTTATGCCCTGACCGTTCCGTCCAGTGCCGCCGGGAGACTCAGAACCCACTGATGACAAGGTCCAGTGCCCCGACGATCTGGCCTCTGAAGTGGGCAAGGGATCCGATCGGGTGGTTGAGGTGTCTGGCGGGAATCGAGGAAATTTGCGGGGTTAACAGCAACAGTGCCTGTCCCTCCAACTCGATTTGGGGGGTCAGTCCCTGGATGGGCTGACCGCCAAAGTCGGAGTGCTTGCACAACGGTATGACAAGGCGTGTCGCAAGGTCGCTCAGAATGTCGCTTTGAACGTCTACCAGGTAGGGATAGAGCGCTTTACTGGCTTTGCTTGGGTTCGAGTAAACATCGAACTGAGCCATCAAAACTCCCGGAACTCATCTCCAAAGCACCCATGCTGCTCAACGAATTCGTTGTAGCGTGCGATGGCGGTTCGGTTTTCTTCGACCCACCGCGCAGACTCTCGATTGACGAGTTCTTCTTGCAGGGCATGCTCGAGCGTTGCCGAAAGGTTGATGTTCAATGCTCGGGATTTCGCAAGCAAGTCACTGTTGATTGAGAGGTTTGCTGCCCGTTTAGGGGCAGTGAGGTCGTAGCGTGCATGCATGATGGCCTCCACGGAAGTAGTGACTGACTTTCTCGAATCGTATGCGCATGAACATGCGCATTCAAGTATGCCTGTCAAGAAGTGTCACGAAGGTGGATGGATGATGAGTTGACCCATCTCGGGGTGAAGAGGACGATGAACTGGACACTTTATGGTGTCCAAGGCTTGATGCCCGTGCCTTGTCGTCATCTGGAGACCCAGCCACATGCGTGTCTTTTCCAACCCGGTAGGTTCCGGCTCCCTCTGGTTCGACAACCTGGCCACCGCAAGCGGTACCCCGGTTGCCTACGACCCCCAGGCCAGGGCGTTTTTGCCCATGCCGCCGTTCTGTGTCAACCGGGAGGTGATTGGCTGCAACTGGATCGCCCCTGAACAAGGCGCCTTCTGTCGCTCCTGCGCGATGACGGCGCTGGCCCCGGACCCCTCGATACCGGACGCCATCCCCAACTGGGCGCAGACCGAAGCCGCCAAGCGCTGGGTGCTGGACAATCTCGGACGCTGGCACTGGTTCCGGCCTGAGGATCCCGGCGCCCCCCCGGTGTTCCATATGTTGGCCGAAGGGCCGACACCGGTGCCCATGGGGCATGCCGAGGGGGTAGTGACGATCAGCGTGGCCGAGGTCGACCCCGTGCTGGTCGCCACCCGTCGCAAGGCGCTGGATGAACCCTACCGCACCATGATTGGCCATATGCGCCACGAGATCGCGCATATGCTGTGGTGGCGGCTCAGCCTGCGCGATGATTTCCTCGACGCTTTCCGCGAGATGTTCGGTGACGAGCGCGCCGATTATCCCGCCGCCCTGCAGCGCCATTATCAGGAGGGTCCGCCACCCGACTGGACGCTGCGTTTCCTGACCACCTATGCCTCGGCGCATCCCCACGAAGACTGGGCGGAGACTGCGGCACACCTGCTGCACTTGACTGATATCGCCGACAGTTTCGTCGCCTCCGGCCTGCTCTCCCAGCAACAGCCCGCGCCTGGCTGGGATCCCTACGCGGAACCCGACCCCGACCGGCTGATCCATGTCTCGGCCTCCATTGCTACGGGGGTCAATCATGTCAACCGCTCCATGGGGCTTTCCGATCTTTACCCCTTCGTGCTGTCGGACACCGCACGCCGCAAGCTTGCCTTCGTGCACGACTGGCTACGGCGTGGGGCGCAGGGGCTTTAGCAACTCCTTGTCTTCTCGACGTCTCTTGTCCCGAGAGTTCGTTACTGCCGGGCGTTGGCGTAGGCTGTCAGCGCCTCGGCCAGGATCTCGCGCGCCTCCGCCGCATCGCCGAAACCGTTGAGTTCGATATTCCCGCCGTCCGGTAGATCCTTGTAGACGCGGAAGAAGGCGTTCAGGCGCTCGCGTTCCATGCTCGGCAGGTCGTCCATTTCGTCGATCTCGGCATAGGTGGGGTCGACGTCGTCGGCAGGCACCGCGATGATCTTGTCGTCGGCTTCACCGTCATCGACCATGCGCAACACGCCGATCGCCTTCACCTTGATGACCGCGCCGGGGTAGACGGCGTCGCGGGTGATCACCAGGGCATCGAGCGGGTCGCCATCGCCCCCGGCGGAGCCGGTAATCGAACCGTAGTTGGCCGGATAGCGCACGGGCATCGATACATAGCGGTCGACGATCAACTGGCCATGCTCGGCATCGATCTCGTACTTGGTGAAACTTCCGGCGGGGATCTCGTTGACGACGTGGAAGCTCGCCGGCGCATCGTCGGTCTGGGGGTAATCGAAGACGTTCTGGGCCTGGGCGGCAGCTCCCGTCATCAGGCCAACGGCAAGCAGGGGCAGGGCAGTGAGTTTCAGCATCGATCGTTTCGCTCTTGTGGTGGGTGTCGGACACTTACCACCATGATTCTGTCTGCCTACCATGAAACCGCGATGACAGTGTATGCGCGTCCCAGCATGACTTACCCAATGTCCCTGAATTCAACCTCTATCATGTGAATTTCCGAGCCGTGCCTACATCAGGCCCTGGACTCGACTCAGTCCACATGCCTTTCTCGATCTTCCTCCAGCACCTCCTCGATCCAGCCAAGCCAGGTTTTTGTCAGCCGCTTGCCGAGCCGTAGCGTGTGCCAGGGGGCGCGTTCGGCGGGAGTGAGGGAAGCGGGGTCGGCGAACCACTGTTTTTCGATAGTGGCGTAGACCACCAGGCGCTTGGCGAGCTGCGCTTGAAGGGCGGTGAGTTCGTCTCGACGGGCGTCGGCGGGCCATTGCTCCCAGGCGAAGAACTTGGCGAACAGCGGCTGGCGCACGGGGCTTGCGGTGAGCGGTTCGGCCAGCCACTCATCCAGCGCGCGATGGCCTGCGTCCGTCAGGTGGTAGACCTTGCGGTCGGGCCGTTCGCTCTGGGGCATGGTTTCGCATGCCAGTAACCCGTCGCCGCGCATGCGATCCAGCTCCCGGTAGAGCTGCTGATGGCTGGCCTGCCAGACGTGGGCCAGGCCAGCCTTGAAACGCTGCAGGATGTCGTAGCCGGAGCCCGGTTCGCGCTGCAGGGTGATCAATAGTACGGCGCGCAAGGACATGCTCATTCACCTGTCGATATGGCTCGTCGTTATGCACATGGTTGCATAATAGAGTTGTGCCAGCTAGCCTTATGCAACAAGTTGCATTTGATTGGCTATCTTTGTAACGACGGGGAGGTCCACATGGCATTCACGCTGCATATCAACGCATCACTCCTGGCGCTCGGACTTGGTGTGATCATTCTGCTGATGCGCAAGGGCACTTGGCCGCACCGCGCAATGGGTCTGATCTGGGTCACGGCCATGGCAATGTCGGCGTTGAGTTCGTTCTGGTTAGGGGGTGGGGTATTGCCACTGTTGGGGCATCTGGGGCCTATTCACCTGCTCTCGTTATGGGTGCTGGTGGCATTGGCCGTGGCGGTGCGCGCGATCCTTCAGGGCAAGGTGCGCCGACACCGTGAATGGATGCGCGGTGCCTATATCGGGCTGGTGGCGGCGTTCGCCGGCACCCTGGTGCCAGGGCGTTGGATGGCCACCCAGTTGGGTATTTGGTGATCGCGGAACCCGTCAATGGTGTCCGCTAGAGCAATGCCGCGCTGGCTCAAGCGTCGATGAAGGTCGCGGGGGGGTTGTGGGGCACCGTAGTGGCCGCAGGCATTCAGGGAGCGGCGTGCCTGGCGGGCCTCACGTCAACACCGTCACGAGCGCTCGCCTGATGGATGATGGGATGGCTGGTGTGTGAGTCGAGTATAGCCACCCGCCACTCCGATCACCGAAATGAGGTCGGGCTGAAGCATCGGCTCGAGGAGCGTCGCGAAAGCGCAGCGTATATGGCGTCCATTCGCCCGGTCAGAAGAGCGTCAGAAGAACGTCAGCCCGACCTGGAACAGCCGTTCGACGTCACGCAGGCGGCGCTTGTCGATCACGAACAGGATGACGTGATCGCCGGACTCGACCATCACGTCGTCGTGGGCGATCAGCACCTCC
>NZ_PYUD01000014.1 GCF_003028575.1 Halomonas urumqiensis
CGAGTTCATAGCCGGTCAGGTGCAGCAGCGAGTAGAGCAACATGGAGCCGTGGCCGTTGGAGAGCACGAAGCGGTCGCGGTCGGGCCACTTGGGGTCGGCCGGATTGTGCTTGAGATGGTCGTTCCACAGCACTTCGGCGATGTCGGCCATGCCCATGGGCGCGCCGGGGTGGCCGGACTTGGCCCTCTGGACGGCATCCATGGACAGGGCGCGAATGGCATTGGCCAGTTCGAAACGGGATGGCATTGAGTAGCTCCTCGCCTGCGGCAGACTAAGCGGTGCTGCCCCGCCGGTGGGAAGCGGGGGAGCGTTCTGGCTGGATGGGGCGCCGCGGGACAAGCGGCGCGGTCGAATCAGGCGGCTCATTGTCGCCGACTTGACGCCGCGCTTCAAATCGTGGATGCCTTGTGAAGGGGCAGCGTGTAGACTTTGCGACCCATGTGGTGTCGGCCTGGCGGTTTTTTATGGCAGTGCCGTTACCGATTGTCGCTACTGATTGATTGCCGTCAAAGAAGGGCCGAGGACGCCATGAGCGAATACTCCCTGTTCACTTCCGAGTCTGTCTCCGAGGGGCACCCGGACAAGATCGCCGACCAGATTTCCGATGCGGTGCTGGATGCCATCATCGCCCGCGACAAGCATGCCCGCGTGGCCTGCGAGACACTGGTCAAGACCGGCGTGGCGATCGTTGCCGGCGAAATTTCCACCTCGGCCTGGGTGGATCTCGAGGAACTGGTGCGCCGGGTGATTACCGAAATCGGCTATACCTCCTCGGATGTCGGCTTCGACGGCGAGACGTGTGGCGTGCTCAACCTGATCGGCAAGCAGAGCATCGACATCGCCCAGGGCGTCGATCGTGCCAAGCCCGAGGATCAAGGCGCCGGCGACCAGGGGCTTATGTTCGGCTATGCCACCAACGAGACCGACTCTTACATGCCGGCGCCGATCCACTACGCCCACCGCCTGGTGGAGCGCCAGGCCGACCTGCGCAAGCAGGGCCTTCTGCCGTGGTTGCGCCCGGATGCCAAGAGCCAGATTACCTTCCGCTATGGCGATGACGGCAAGCCCTGCGGCGTCGATGCGGTGGTGCTCTCCACTCAGCATGATCCGGGTATCGACCAGCAGGAGCTGCGCAAGATGGTCAAGCGCGAGATCATCGAGCAGGTGATTCCCGCCAAATGGCTGACCGAGAGCACGCATTACCATATCAACCCGACCGGCAAGTTCGTGATCGGTGGCCCTGTGGGAGATTGCGGGCTGACCGGGCGCAAGATCATCGTCGACACCTATGGCGGCATGGCACGCCACGGCGGTGGTGCCTTCTCGGGCAAGGACCCCTCCAAGGTCGACCGCAGTGCCGCCTATGCCGGACGCTACGTGGCCAAGAACATCGTCGCGGCGGGGCTCGCCGACAAGTGCGAGATCCAGATCTCCTATGCCATCGGCGTCGCCGAGCCCACGTCGGTGTCGATTAATACCTTCGGCACCGGCAAGGTGAAGGATGAGCGCATCATCGAACTGATCCGCGAACACTTCGACCTGCGTCCCAATGCCATCACTCGCATGCTCGACCTGCTGCACCCGATGTACCAGCTGACTGCCGCCTACGGCCACTTCGGCCGCGAACCCTTCGAGACGCGCTACACCTGGACCGATACCGAAGGAAAACAGCACATCGAGACCTTCACGGCCTTCCCGTGGGAGAAGGTCGACCGCGCGTCTGTACTGCGTGAGGCGGCCGGTTTGTAACACTCGCTGTAGCGAAACGCCTACAGCCATTGACAGGCCCCGCCGGCTTCGCCGTGCGGGGTCTGTTGCTAGGGTAGCGGTTGGTGTTGCTGACGAGTGCCAACCATGTCCCTGCTGATACCAAGCCCTCAACTACGTCGCTTCACTCTGAGTGCCTGCGTGATAGGGCTTCTGCTGCTGCCATGCTGGCCTGCCCTTGCCGCGTGCCCCACCTGGGATGTGCCACGTGCACAACATGAAATCAGCGCTCTCGCCGAGCGTCTCGCCGTGTGGGACGAGGCCTATTATCGGCGCGCCGAGTCGCTGGTCAGTGACGATATCTATGACCAGTCGCGTGTGCTGCTCGATACGTGGCGTGGCTGCTTTCCCGACGTGGCCAGTCGTCAGTCGGCGTCGCCCGCGAGGCATGACCCGAGCGAGGCCATTTCCCACCCGATCCCTCAAACGGGGCTCACCAAACTGGAAGATATCGAGGCGGTGAGGCGCTGGCTATCGCGTCGTCAGGATGCATGGATCCAACCCAAGGTCGATGGTGTCGCCGTAACGCTGGTCTATCGAGGTGGTGTGCTGGTGCGTGCGGTCAGCCGTGGTGATGGTGTGACCGGGCAGGACTGGACGGCGCGAGCAAGCCAACTACCGGTGGTGCCATCTCGCCTGCCAAGGCCGATCGATGCCGTACTGCAAGGCGAGATCTATCTGCGTCTCGTTGACCACGTTCAGGCAACGCTTGGCGACCAGGGGGCGCGTGGACGGGCCGCCGGCCTCATGGCACGTGACAACCTTGATGATGATGAAGCGCGATCACTTGGCTTGTTCGTCTGGGATTGGCCCGATGGGCCGGCAAGCATGACCCAGCGGCTTGCTGGGCTCGCCGAGCTGGGCTTCCCGGATACCCGACGATTTACCCATGCGATCGCCACTAGCGATGAAGCAAGCACCTGGCGTGATAGCTGGTTCCATGGAGCGCTGACGTTTGCCACCGATGGCGTGGTGCTGCGTCAGGCCTCGCGGCCGCCAGGGAAAGCCTGGCAGGCCGAGCCACCGGCCTGGGCGGTGGCCTGGAAACACCCCGCCCGTGAGGTACTCGCCGAGGTGCGTGGGGTAAGCTTCCGCATAGGACGCACCGGCCGAATCACCCCGGTAGTCCAGCTCTATCCTGTGGCGCTTGCCGGCCGGGTGATCCGGCGGGTGTCGCTGGGTTCTCTCGAGCAGTGGGCCGAGTGGGATATTCGCCCTGGCGATCACCTGGTGGTGACGCTGGGAGGGTTGACGATTCCCCAGGTGGCGAGCGTGGCCTGGCGCGAGCACCCCAGAACACCGTTAGAGGTGCCGGAGCCTTCGCTTTATCACGCGCTGAGTTGCCTGCAACTCACGATGGGCTGCCAGGCACAGTTCCTGGAGCGCCTGGCATGGTTGAGTGGTGAAGGGGGGCTCGACCTGCCAGGTGTCGGCCCCGGCACCTGGCGCGCGCTTGTCGAGGCGGGACTGGTCGATGGCCTGCTTGATGCGTTTTGGCTCGATGAGGGCGCACTCAGGGTTGTCTCGGGGATAGGCAGCGTGCGTGCCAAGGCGCTGGCCGATGCCTTTGGGTTGGCTCGCGAGCGAGACTTCGAGACCTGGCTTGTGGCACTGGGCGCGCCGCCAGCCGTACAGGGAGTGAATGGTGCCGAGCGTTGGGCAGCGCTTTCGGCGCGCGGCCTGGCCGAATGGCAGGCGCAGCCGGGTATCGGGCCCAAGCGAGCGGCCGATCTGGTCGAATTCTTCCAGCACCCGGTACTGAGCGGGGTAGCGCAACGTCTGGACGAGATGGGGGTCGAAGGGTTCGGACGCTGATTGTCACCCATCGGCAAGCCTGCCTATAGTGAGGGTCACGTCTGACGCTTGCGACCGGCGTCCATGACCCGTCACGGATCAGTCCCAGATCAAGAGGTGAGCCATGAACCAACCTGCCGTTCCCGCGCCGAAGGCTCGACATGCCACTGCCTTCGACGATTACAAGGTGGCCGACATCGCCCTCGCCGACTGGGGACGTCGTGAGATTCGCATCGCCGAGACGGAAATGCCGGCATTGATGACGATTCGCGACAAGTATCGTCAGGCCCAGCCACTAGCGGGAGCGCGCATTGCCGGCTGCATCCATATGACCATCCAGACCGCGGTGTTGATCGAGACGCTGATCGACCTCGGTGCCAGCGTGCGCTGGTCTTCGTGCAACATCTTCTCCACCCAGGATCACGCCGCGGCGGCGATTGCCGCCGCGGGCATTCCGGTGTTCGCCTGGAAGGGCGAGAACGAGCAGGAATTCTGGTGGTGCATCGAACAGACGGCGGCAGGCCCGGATGGCTGGGTGCCCAACCTGGTGCTCGATGATGGCGGTGACCTCACTCAGCTGCTGCACGAGCAACGCCCGGAACTGCTCGAGGCGATCCACGGTATCTCCGAGGAAACCACCACTGGCGTGCACCGCCTGGAGGAGATGCTGCGCGACGGCACGCTGAAGGTTCCTGCGATCAACGTCAACGATGCCGTCACCAAATCGAAGAACGACAACAAGTACGGCTGCCGCCATTCGCTTTCCGATGCCATCAAGCGTGCCACCGACCACCTGCTGGCCGGCAAGCAGGCGCTGGTGGTCGGCTATGGCGATGTGGGCAAGGGCTCAGCGGCCTCGCTGCGCCAGGAGGGCATGATCGTCAAGGTGGCCGAGGTCGACCCGATCTGCGCCATGCAGGCCTGCATGGACGGCTTCGAGGTGGTCTCGCCGCATCGTGATGGCATCAACCGCGGCATCGACAGCATCGACCGCGACCTGCTCGGCAGGATCGATCTGGTGGTGACCGCCACCGGCAATATCGATGCCTGCGATGCGCCAATGCTAAAGGCGCTCAAGCGGGGGGCCGTGGTCTGCAACATCGGCCATTTCGACAGCGAGATCGATACCGCCCACATGCGTCACCATTGGCACTGGGAGGAGGTCAAGCCGCAGGTTCACAAAGTCTACCGCGACAGTGCCCCGGGGGATTACGACCCCGTCAGCCGCGACTATCTGATCCTGCTTTCCGAGGGGCGGCTGGTGAACCTGGGCAACGCTACCGGGCACCCTTCGCGGGTGATGGATGGTTCCTTCGCCAACCAGGTACTGGCCCAGATCCACTTGTACGAGCAGCGCTTCGCCGATCTGCCGGAGTCGGAGAAGGCCGCAGCGCTAGGTGTCAGTGTGCTGCCGCGCCATCTTGATGAGGAAGTCGCCCGTTACATGGTCGAGGGCTTTGGCGGCGTGATCACGCATTTGACCGAGGCCCAGGCACGCTATACCGGCGTGGCGCCGGAGGGGCCCTACAAACCGGATGCCTACCGCTACTAGTCAGGTAATCCCCACCAGCGGCAGCATCAGCCCCAGATAGAGCGGGATCAGCAAGGGCGCGGCCAGAGTGGTGACCAGCACCGCCAGGGCTCCCTTCTCCGCTGCGATACCGAGCTCCATGGCCACCACCACCACGTTGGCGGCCATGGGGACCACGCCGATCAACAGCAGCGCCATGGCTAACTCTACCGAGAGCGGCATCAGCTGCTGCAGCCCCAGCACGGCGAACAGCATCAGCAACGGCCAGAGGCCGTAGCGGATCGCCACGCAGGCGCCGATGAAGCGAAGGTCCAGTTCGCGAAAGGAGACCCTTCCAAGGGTCATGCCGATGATCATCATGCCAAGCAGGGTGTAGGTGGCCGGAAATACCGCCATGCCATCGATCATCGCCCCTGGCACTTCGAGGCCGATGGCGCTGGCCAGAAGCGCGGCGAGAAACGCATAGACCAGCGGCAGTCGCGTGATCCTGACCAGGCTCTGGCGAATCGAAAACTGGCCACGGGCACTCAGGTAGAAGCCCACCGTGAACTCGTAGAGCGTGACGCCCAGCATGCAGAACAGATAAAGCGTCACGCCTTCCGGGGGCAGCAGTACCAGGGCTACCGGCAGCCCGAAGTAGCCGGTGTTGCCGGTGCCCGAGGAGAAGGCCAGCAGGGCGCTTTCCTGGGTTTCGAAGCGGCGGCGGGTCAAGCGCTGCATGGCAACCGCCACGAGGCTCGACACGCCGAACAGCGCGAACGTCAGCAGCAGGTACTCCGGGGTCGGGCCGCCCAGTGTGAGGGCGCGGAATACCGTGATCGGGGCGATCAGGTAGATCAACAGGGTGGCGATGGGGCGTGGGTCCACCGCCAGCCGACGGGCGGCGATCCAGCCAAGGCCAACGAACGCCAGCAGCGTCCACAGTGGCCCCATCAGTGCGCCGGGCTCGATGCCGTTCATGTGACCTCCCTGTCAAAATGCTCATGATGCCTGGGGGATGGGGTGGCGCCAACGTGAATCATATTGATACAGCTTCGCGAAACTTTCATTGGTGACGCTGCAAGGGAGTCGTCACAATAGCGCCAATTATGCATTCGCTTCATGAGGTTCATCGATGAGCACGCAGCAACACCCACTCGGCATCAGCTTCGAATTCTTTCCGCCCAATACCGACGTGGGTCGTGACAAGCTGGTGGGCGTACGTGATGCCCTGGCCGAGCGCGAACCGCGTTTCTTCTCGGTGACCTATGGGGCCGGCGGTTCGACCCAGGATCGCACCCTGAACACCGTGCGTCAGGTTCGTGAGTCGGGGTTTACCACCGCACCTCATCTTTCCTGCATCGGCAGCGAGAAAGGGCAGTTGCGGGAACTGCTGGCGCGCTACCGCGGGGAAGGCATCGAAAGTCTGGTGGCGCTGCGTGGCGACTTGCCGTCCGGCATGGGCGGCATTGGTGAGCTGCGCTACGCCAACGAGCTGGTCGAATTTATCCGCGAGGAAACCGGTGATCACTTTGAGATCGCCGTGGCCGCCTACCCGGAATCTCATCCACAGGCACCTAACCTCGATAAGGATGTGGAAAACTTTGCCCGCAAAATGCAGGCGGGTGCCAATATCGCCATCACTCAGTATTTTTTCACCGCTGACGCTTACTTCAATTTTGTCGATAAAGCGCGCGCGCTGGGCGTTGAGCAACCGATTATTCCGGGCATCATGCCGATCACCAACTACGCGAAGCTGGCGCGCTTCTCCGATGCCTGTGGGGCCGAGATTCCGCGCTGGATTCGCAAGCAGCTGGAAGCCTACGGTGACGACAGCGAGTCCATCGCTGCCTTCGGTGACGAGGTGATCTCACGGCTCTGCCAGCGTCTGCTCGATGGCGGCGCCCCTGGGCTGCACTTCTATACCTTGAACCAGGCTGCCCCGACGCTGCGCATCCTCGACAATATTACCGGCTGAGCGAGGTCTCGAATGGCGCGCTCATGCGCCGCGTACCAACACGCTTGGACGATCGGTGAACGAACGGGGCCTCGCCAACTGGCGAGGCCCCGTTCACTTCAGGCGGTAGAGTGCCGCTCAGGTGGTGACCGAGCGATCACCCCCACCATGCATCTTGCGCTGCATGAGGAACAGTCCCCCCGCGATGGCCAGACCCGCAATGTCGGTGTAGATGCCGCCATAGATCATGAAGATGGCGCCTATTAGCATCACCACCCGTGTCCAGGCCTTGACCGGCCCAAAGAACCAGGCCTGGACCATGCCGGACAGCAGCACGATACCCAGGGTGGCGGTAACGCCCACCCGCAGGATCTGCAGCCAAGAACCTTCCATCAGCATGGCCGGGCTGTAGAAGAACATGAAGGGCACGATGAAGGCGGCCAGGCCGATCTTGAACGACGCCACCGAGGTGCCCATGGCGTTGGCACCGGAAATGCCTGCCGCCGCATAGGAGGCCAGGGCCACTGGCGGGGTAATCGCCGAGACTACGGCGAAATAGAAGACGAAGAAGTGGGCCACCAGCGGCTGGACGCCGATGTTGATGAGGCCTGGAGCCACCACCGAGGCGGCGACCGCGTAGGCCGCCGTGGTCGGCATGCCCATGCCGAGCAGAATCGAGATACACATGGCGAAGAATAGCGCCAGCAACTGGCTCACGCCGGCCAAGCCGAGCAGCAGCGACGAGAAGCGGGCGCCGACGCCGGTTAGCGAGATCACACCGACGATGAGGCCAGCACAGGCGCAGACGGCGATGATCTGGATCGCCATGGTACTGGCCAGCCGCAATGCCTTCAGAATGGAAGGAATGCCCATCTTGTTGGGCGAGAGCCAGCTCACCACGGCCGCCGAGGCGGTGGCCAGGGTGCCGGCGCGGATCACCGAATAGCCCATGAACAGAGCCGCGATCAGGATGATGATGGGTGCGAACAGATAGACCTGCTTGACGAGCCTCGAGAACAGCGGGATCTCGTCCTTGCGCATGCCGCGCATGCCCTTGCGGGCTGCCTCGAAGTCGACCATGAAGTAGACCGACACGAAGTAGAGGATAGCCGGGATCAGCGCTGCCACGGCGATTTCGGTATAGGGAATGCCAGTGACCTCGGCCATGATGAAGGCACCGGCACCCATGATCGGCGGCATGATCTGCCCGCCGGTCGACGCTGCGGCTTCGATGGCGCCGGCACTCTTGGCGGGATACCCCACTTTCTTCATCAGCGGTATGGTCAGCGAACCGGTGGACACCACGTTGCCGGCGCTGGTGCCGTTGATCATGCCCATCAGGCCGGAGGCGAAGATTGCCACCTTGGCAGGGCCGCCACGGGCGCGGCCGGCGCAGGCGAAGGCAAAGTTGACGAAGTAGTCACCGACCTTTGAGGCCTGCAGGAAAGCGGCGAAGATGATGAACAGGATGATATAGGTCGACGAGACCGCCGTGGTCGGCCCGAGGATGCCGGCATCGGTGTAGACCTGGCTGAAAAAGCGATTGAACGAGAGGCCGGGATAGCCGAGGAAGCCCGGGAGATAGGGGCCCAAGAAGACATAGAGCAGGAAGATGGCGGAGATGACTACCAGCGCCAGACCGGTGACGCGACGGGTCATTTCGAGGATCAACAGTGACCCGGCAAGGGCAGCATAGGAGATACCCACGGGTGCGAAGGAGGTGCCCGTGGAGGCCCTGAGCGGTGTGGCGTAGATCAGGATGAGGTAGCCTGCCGTTGCCATGGCAGAGACCATCAACACCAGATCGGCGGGGGCGAGCTTGCTGCGCACCTGGCGATGGCACCAGGAGATGATGATGCCTCCGGCCGTGGCCAGAAGCAGCGGAAAGCCGTAGTGCCAGGTTTCGGTCTGCGGGTCGATGCGCATGGCACCGCCACTGATTTCCTGTTGCATCAGGTAGACCTGAAACAGAGCATACAAGGCCGGGATCAGCAGGGCATAGCTGATTCCGGAAAGCCACGCCGGTGAGGCGCCGCCATGGCCCTCGTCGGCGAATCGGGTGCCGGCATAGAAGCCATAACCCAGAATCAGGGCACCGGCAATATGCACGATGCGAAATGACCAGGTTTCCATCGGGTAGACATTGAGCGATATCAGATGGAAGAGCGAGTAGGCAATCGCCAGGCCGGCGAACAGTATCCATTGCCATCCGGTGAAGAGGCGTCGGTTGCCTTCGACGACTTCCTCGTCGACACCATCGGCGATGCTATCGGGCGCCTTGTCGATAGCCTCCTCGGACTCACCTGGACGGGTATCGGGAGTGTTGCTCATGGGGATATCACCCTCGAGTGTGGGGCTGCAGGATCAGGAATGCCCCGCACCGGTGTGATGGCCGGTAGCGGGGCAAGGTCAGGCTCGAGAGACGATCAGTTCAGTTTACGCTCTTCGGGAACCTCGTAACCGTTTTCCTCGTACCAGCGCACGGCACCCGGGTGGAAGGGCAGCACAGTGTTCTTGTCGATATTTTCCGGGACGGAGGTGACAGCGCTGCGGTGTACTTCCTGCATGCGGTCATTGTTCTCCATGGTCACCTTGGTGACTTCATAGACGAAACTTTCCGGCAGGTCGCAGCCGGCGATGGCGAAGTTCCACATGGACACGGCTCGGGCATCCTCCTCGAGCGTTTCATAGGTGCTGGCCGGTATCTGGAAAGGCGCGACCGGGAAGGCCTCGAGTACCTGGGCTTGCTCTTCCTCGGTGAACTCGATGATGTTCACGTCGGTCTGGACCTCGAGCTGGCTGACGGCCGGGATCGGAATGCCGGCAGCGAAGGCGATGACGTCGAGCAGGCCGTCCTGCAGCTGGCCACCAAGGTCAGTCCAGCCACCGTTGCGTCGATCGAAATCAACACCCAACTCCTCGAGGATGGCTGGGAAGTAGGTATCGGAGGTGGAGGCTGAAGGTCCGAAGCCTATGCGCGCCCCATCGGGAATCTCGGAGATCGAGGTGATGCCGCTGTCGGCCAGTGCAGTGATGGAGAATGGTGTCTCGTACATCGGGAAGAGTGCGCAGACATTATCCATCGCCACGCCCGGAGCCAGTGGGCTGTTGCCGGCCAGGGCTTCCGCCGCTGGACCCATGGTAGTCAAGCCCAGTGCCAGGTCGCCGGTATGCACAAGGGCCAGGTTCTGGTTCGGGCCGCCGGTGACTTCACCGCCGCCGGAAATGCCTAGCTCGTTGGCCACCAGGTTTGCCCAACCAGAGCCATAGACGAAATAGGTGCCGCCTTGGCTTGCAGTGCCAACGGTGAAGTTGTCCGGCCACTCGCTGCGATCGGCCTGAGCGGCTGCGGCGGCGACCAGCAGTGAACCGGCAATGGTGCCGGCTAGCAATTTCGTGGAAAGAAGGCGCATGGCGTAACTCCCGTTGCATATTGTCGTTGGTAATGAATCCGGCCGATGGCTGCACTCGGCACATTCATTCTGGCAGCTCGTTCCGGAGGTTGCCCGGCGCTGGCGCGAACGGGCATTTCAACGATATACACCGCAAGTGTCGGGCCATTTTCCTGTATTTCTAGCCAATACAGAGGGTTATGATGTGATTTATCTACCTTGGTCTAATGGGTGGTGGGCGGGGGATTCTGGAACGCCGCACGATTCGGCAATATGGCTGTGTGGATATCCGCACAGCCTGGTCCCGCCTCCTTCAATCGCCCTTGGGATCGAGGATCCTGACTGTCTGGAAGTCTTCCGGTGCTGGCTTTTCGCGGGGCTTGCTGACACGTGTTTCGAGTTCTGGTGGTGTCTGGTCCTCGATGGGCAATTGCTCGAAGAAGTCACAGCTGACGCACTCGCGATAGCGAATTCCGTGCTGTTCCCAACTGCGTATGCGGTCCATCTCGGCACAGCGGGGACAGATCGCGCCGGCGATGAAGCGTTTTACGACGGTCATGAAGACTCCTGAATGACGGCACCCCCCAGGGGGTGCCGGAGGGTGTGATGGGAGGCAAGCCTCTTGATCAGGCCGCGCGAATGCCGCTGTGGCGAAGCAATGGCTCGACACTCGGTTCCCGGCCGCGAAAGGCGCGGAACAGGTCAGCGGCATCTCGGGCGCCACCCTGCTCGAGGATCTCGGTGCGGAAGCGGCGACCGGTTTCGGGGTCGAAGATACCGGCTTCCTCGAAGGCGCTCCAGGCGTCCGCCGACAGCACCTCGGCCCATTTGTAGCTGTAGTAGCCCGCCGCATAGCCGCCAGCGAAGATGTGGCTGAAGCCGTTCTGGAAGCGGTTGAACGCGGCCCTTGGGACGACAGAGACGCTATCGCGTACGGCGTCCAGCAGGGCCTGGATATCCACGGCGGAGGGGGCGTCCAGCTCATGATGCAGGCGCAGGTCAAAGATCGAGAACTCGAGCTGGCGCACCATGCCCATGGCGGACTGGAAGTTCCTGGCGGCCTGCAGTTTCTCCAGCAGATCGCCGGGCAGCTTGTCGCCGGTGTCCACGTGGGCGGCAATCAGGTCCAGCCCTTCACGCTCCCAGCAGTAGTTCTCCATGAACTGGCTGGGCAGTTCCACCGCGTCCCAGGCCACGCCATTGATCCCTGAGATATCCGCGATGGTCTGCTGGGTGAGCATGTGGTGCAGGCCATGGCCGAATTCGTGAAACAGTGTGGTGACCTCATCATGGGTCAAAAGCGCAGGCCGCTCGCCAACCGGGCGCGTGAAGTTGCAGGTGAGGTAGGCCACCGGCAGTTGCAACTCGCCATGCTCGAGGCGGCGCACCCGGCACTCGTCCATCCAGGCACCCCCACGCTTGCCTTCACGGGCATAAAGGTCGAGATAGAAACCGGCTATCGCTGAGCCTTGCTCCATGATGCGGAAATAGCGCACGTCGGGATGGTAGCGTGGGGCGGCGTTGTCCTCCTCGAAGGTCACCCCGTACAGTCGTTCCACCACCTTGAACATGCCATCGACCACCGTGGGGGCGGGAAAGTAGGGACGCAGCTGTTCTTGTGAAATCGAGTGGCGCGTTTCGCGCATCTTTTCGCTGGCGTAACCGACATCCCATGGGGCGAGTTCACCCATGCCGAGCACCTCGTGGGCGTAATGCTCCAGTTCGGCATACTCCTCACGCGCCTGGGGGATGGCACGGCGGCCGAGGTCGGCGAGAAAGTCGAGAGCCTGTTGCGGTGATTCGGCCATCTTGGTGGCCATGGAGTAGTCGGCATAGGTGGCGAAACCGAGCAACTTGGCCACTTCTCGGCGCAGGCGGACGATCTCTTCCATGATTGGAGCATTGTCGAATTCACCGGCATTGGGGCCCTGGTCCGATGCCCGGGTAACGAAGGCGGTATAGACCTCGCGGCGCAATTCGCGATCATCGGCGTAGGTCATCACGGGAAAGAAGCTCGGGAAGTCCAGGGTGATCCGGTAGCCAGACTGCCCCTTGGCCTCGGCATTGGACTTGAGAGCGGCCAGTGCGCTCTGCGGCAGGCCGGCCAAGCGGCTGTCGTCGGCGAGGTCGAGATGCCAAGCCTGGGTGGCATCGAGCAGTTGGTTGGAGAAGGTGTTGGCCAGTTCCGAGAGCCGCGACTGGATCTCGCCATAACGGCGCTTCTTATCGGCGGGCAGGTCGACGCCGGCCAGGCGGAAGTCGCGCAGGGTGTTGTCCACGGCGCGGCGCTGGGCTTCGTCGAGTGCGTCCCAGGCAGCCCCTTCCTTCAGCGACTGCCAGGCCAGGAACAGCCCTTCGTGCTGGCCAAGCCAGGTGCTGTAGTCGGAGAGCTTGGCCAGGCACGCCTGGTAGGCGTCGCGCAGCGCGTCGTTGTTCATCGTGCCGTTGAGGTGGGACACCGGCGACCAGGCCTTTGACAAACGGTCATTCAGGGCCTCCAGCGGGGCGGCAAGGTTGTCCCAGGTGGCCTGTGTCTGCCGGGCGTTTACCACCAGTGCATCGACGGCGTCGCGGTTCTCTGCCAGCAGCTCCTCGATGGCGGGCACCACATGCTCGGGCCGAATCTCGGCAAAAGGGGGCAATTCATGGGATTCGAGCAGCGGGTTGCGGGACATGCGCACCTCTGGGGCTATTGACGATGGATGTTGCTTAGATGCGGGCGCAGGGCCCCGGTTTCAATACGAGGGTTTTAATACGACAGCGTCAATGTGTCCACGGCGATGGCGTCTTCACCCGGGCGTCTGCCGTCGCCGGCCGGCCCTCCGCCAGGCGCAGGGATGAGAGGGGCTTTCGCTCGGCGCATGGTGATACGCTGGGTGGGAAACGAAAACCGATTCATACACGAGGTGAGCGATGAGCGAGTTACCGACAACCGAACCGGCAACCAAAGCGAAGGCCACGACACATGGCGCGCTGCGGCCCTGGAAGGGTGTCACACCTGCGCTTGGGGAGCGGGTCTATATCGACCCCGCTTGTATCGTGCTGGGTGATGTGGTGTTGGGTGACGACTGCTCGGTGTGGCCCACGGCGGTGATACGTGGCGATATGCACCGCATCCGCATCGGCGCACGCACCAGCGTGCAGGATGGAAGCGTTCTGCATATTACCCACGCCAGCGACTTCAACCCCGACGGTTTTCCGCTGACCATCGGTGAGGAGGTGACTATCGGCCACAAGGCGATTCTGCATGGCTGCACCCTGGGCAATCGTATCCTGGTGGGCATGGGTGCCATCGTCATGGATGGCGCGGTAGTGGAAGATGAGGTGATCATCGCCGCGGGTGCGGTGGTGACGCCGGGCAAGCGACTGGAGAGCGGCCATGTCTATGCCGGCAACCCGGCCAAGGCGTTGCGGCCATTGAAGGACAAGGAGCGCGCTTTCTTCCCCTACACCGCTGGCAATTATGTTCGCCTGAAGGACGAGTACCTCGCCGTGGCGAAGGAGTGAGACGCAAGTTGGTTGCGCCCGCCTGGTCCCACTTTGGGAGCTGCTGGCTCAGGGCTCGCTGCTCTGGCGGTAGTCCTCGGCGCGCAGGTCGTACTTGCGCAGCTTGTCGTAGAGCGTCTTGCGTGGCAGGCCGAGTTGTTCGGTGACCTCGGTGACACGCCCTCTATGCCGAGCCAGAGCCTGGTCTATCAGGCTCTTCTCGAACATCTCCACCTGACGAGGTAGCGGCAGGTCGCCGGTGTCGCTCTCGGCGCCCTCCAGCAGGGCATCCAGCCGGTAGTCCCAGGCGGCACCCAGTAATACGTAGCGCTCGGCTAGGTTGCGCAACTCACGCACGTTACCGGGCCAGTCGTGGGCCAATAGGGCGGCAATGCCGGAGGCGTCGAGGGGTGGGGCTTCGAGTCCGCTGCGGTTGGCGGCGACCACGGCAAAGTGCTGGAACAGCAGCGGGATGTCCTCGCGACGCTCGCGCAGTGGTGGGATCGGCAGTGTGACCACGTTGAGCCGGTAGTAGAGGTCCTCACGAAATCGCCCAGCCTCTGCGCTGGCCTTGAGGTCGACCTTGGTGGCGGCAATCACCCGTATATCGAGTGGCACGGGCACGTTCGAGCCTAGCCGCTCGACGCTTCGCTCCTGGAGTACCCGCAGCAGTTTCACTTGCAGCGAGAGCGGCATCGATTCGATCTCGTCGAGGAATACGGTGCCGCCATTGGCATGCTCGAACTTGCCGATGCGCCGCTCCACGGCACCGGTGAAGGCGCCCTTTTCGTGGCCGAACAGTTCCGACTCGATGGTGCTTTCAGGCACCGCACCGCAGTTGATGGCCACGAACGGGTGGCCGCCGCGCGGGCTGCGTTCATGGATGGCGCGGGCCACCAGGTCCTTGCCGGCGCCGGTTTCTCCGAACAGCAGCACGTCGGCATCCACCTGGCTGATGCGCGCCACCATGGAGGCTAGTCGTTGGATCACCTGGGTACGCCCCACCAGGCGCGGGCCAGGGGCTGATTGCTGTGCTTCGAGTTCGGCCTTGAGGTGGCGGTTTTCCAGGCTCAGCCGGCGTTTCTCGACGGCGCGGCGAACCACTTCCACCAGGCGTTCCCCGGCGAAAGGCTTCTCGAGGAAATCCCAGGCACCCTCACGCATCGCTTCCACGGCGGTGGAGATATCGCCGTGGCCGGTAACCATGATCACCGGCAGGTCGGGGTCGCGCAGGCGTACCTCCCGCAGCAGTGCCATGCCATCCATGCCGGGCATGCGGATGTCGCTGATCACCACGCCTGGAAAGTCCGGGGCCAGGCTGTCCAGGGCCTGTTCGGCGCTGGCGTGGGGTTCGGGTCTGTAGCCTGCCAGCTCAAGGGTCTGTCCGGCAGTGATTCGTAAGTGGGGTTCGTCGTCGACGATGATCACTGGGGTGGCCGCCGGATCATGCATGGGTATTCCTCTCGCGGTTAGACGCCGATGGAGTGCACGTGGACGTGTGGTCGCAAGGCAAGGTAATGGTGAACAGGGCGCCGCCTTGCGGACGATTTTCAGCCCGCAGGCGACCGCCCAGATCGTCGATGATGCGTGACGAGATCGACAAGCCAAGCCCCAGTCCGCTGCCGGGTGACTTGGTGGTAAAGAACGGCTCGAAGATGCTGGGCAGCAACGCCTCGTCGATGCCTGGCCCGTTGTCTGCCACGCCAAGCACCACTTCGTCTCCCCGTTGCTCGATGGACAGCATCAATCGTGGCTTGGCGACGTCGGCCATGGCTTGCAAGGCGTTGCCGATCAGGTTGACCAGGACCTGTTCGAGTCGCACCAGATCCGCGCGCACCCAGACGTCGCCTTGCGGCCAGTGAAACTCCACGGCAATGTCGGTATCACGCAGGCGGGCCTGGAACAGGCGCAGCGCATATTCGAAACAGCGCGGTACCGACACGCTGGTCAAGTTGTCGCTACTCTTGCGCGAGAATTGGCGCAGTTGCGCGCTGATCTCGGCCATGCGCCCGGTCAACTCGATAATCTGCTCCAGGTTGCTATCCACGGCATCGAATCGCTTCCTCTCAAGGAATGCGGTGGCATTCTCGGCGTAGGCACGGATTGCTGCCAATGGCTGGTTGAGCTCGTGGTTGATGCCGGCGGCCAACTGGCCGAGTACAGCGAGCTTGGCGGCCTGGATCAGCTCATCGCGGGTCTGGCGCAGGCTGTCCTCGGCACGACGGCGTTCTTCGATCTCGTCTGACAGCCGACGGTTGGTTTCTACCAGGTCCCGGGTACGCCGCTCGACACTTCTCTCGAGCTCATCCCGCGCACTCGCCAGGGTCAGGCGTTCTCGCTCGGCGAATTGCTCACGCTCGCGACGCAGTCGCAAGCGCTGCCAGCCAATCCCGCCGACCAGTGCGATGATGCCATATAGCCCACCGGCCAGCAGGGCCGATAGCCACTGGGCGCGTACCACCGGCGTCAGTGGCTTGAGGATGTGCATCTGCCAGCCGAATTCGGCCAGTGAACGCGACAGGCCGAGATAACGATTGTCGGCCAGCGGCCCCTGCGAGAGGCCGATCAGGCGATGGCTGTCATGCTCTTCAAGTATCTCGATGCCAGAGGGTGACAGGGGTTCGTCAGCATAACGGCGGGTCTCAAGCAGCGCCTGGTGCTGCTCTTTGGAGAGTGGATGCAGGGCCGCCATACGCCACTCGGCTTGGCTTGCCATGAAAATGATGTCGTCTTCATCGGTGACCAGCAGCTCGGCATCCTGGTCGCTCCAACTGGCTTCCACCACGTCGAGCAGTACCTTGACGACCATCACGCCGTCGGGTTGGGCGCTGGGGGAGGTGTCATCGAGCCACACCGGGGAGGAGAAGTAGTAGCCGCGATCCCGTGATTGCACGCCCAGACCATAGAAGCGTCCCTGGCCGCCGGCGATGGCGTCGGTATAGTAGCTGCGGAAGGCGTAATTCTGGCCGATGAATGTGTTGGGGCGGTGCCAGTTGCTGGCGGCCAGGGTATCGGCATGGCGATCGAGCAGGTAGACATCGGAGACGCCCGTGGTGGCACGGAAGCTGTCCAGCAGGCGGTTGAGGGGCATCACGTCCTGGGTCTCGGGCGAGGCCAGGAAACGCTTGACCCCCTCGCGTGAGGCCAGCAGTTGCGGCAGGTAGTCGTGTCGCGAGAGATGCCCGACCAGGCTTGCAGCCGACAGGCGCAGTTCATTTTCGGCGTCCTGGTGCAGGTTCCTCAGGGCTTGTTCGCGGGCGAGTTGCGAGGCTTGCCACATCACCATGATCAGCCCCAGCGGCACCAGTAGCCATATCAGGCGTCGCCAACCCGCCGAAAGCCGTGCCGAGCGCTTGGCACTGTTCACGGTGTCGGCTCTCGGCGTTCTCCCGGCGTGGCCTGGGCGCGGCGCAGAGCGCGTTGGGCACGGGTCTCTGCGCGCGCCACTTCCAGCAGGCCTTCCTCGACATAGACAAGGTGCTCATGGGCGCGTTCGCGGGCATCTTCGGCACGCCCCTCGAGGATAGCATCGAGCAATGCCCGGTGCTGGGTCATCAGCAGTGGCCGGGCGTCGGGTTTTTCGAACAAGTGGGCGAGGTTGTCGACGATGCTGCGCTCGAGCAGATGAAATATCCCGCGGATGGTATGCAGCAGCAACACGTTGTGGGCAGCTTCGGCAATGGCCAGGTGAAAGGCCGCATCAGCCTTGGCCTCGAGCGCAGGGTCCTGGCCCTTGAAGCAGGTATCGAGCTCCTCGAAGCGCTTTATCAGCAGTGCCTTGTCGGTGGGGGTGGAGCGAAGTGCCGCGTAATAGGCGGAGATCCCTTCCATGGCATCGCGGAATTCCAGCAGGTCCAGATGAAACTCGCCATGGCGCGCCAGCATCTCCAGAAGCGGATCGCTGTAGCTGGTATTGAGGTCTTCGGTGATGAAGGTGCCGCCGCCCTGGCGGCTGGTCAAGAGTCCTCGGGCGGCCAGCTTCTGAATCGCTTCACGCAGTGACGGGCGTGATACGCCAAAACGCTCGGCCAATTCGCGCTCGGGGGGCAGACGGTGGCCAGGCTTGAGACTACCTTCAAGGATCATCGCCTCGAGACGTTCGGTAATCACGTCGGCGAGGCGCGGTTGACGGACGGGTTGATAGGCCATGGCGGGCTGTCTCTGGATGAGTTGATACGTAGTGGCATGGTAAATCAAGTAATTGGTATTACCAATAGTTGCCACCTGACATGACCCTCTGGTACAGCGAAGACTTCTTGAATTTCAAGGCATTGTGATTATCTTGCCAAGCCTGATACCAAAGTATATGACTGTTTAGTGGTAAAAACCGCATCGGTGAATTGACACTGTCATCCACCGCTCATAAGGTTTCGCCAACTTTTGGGTAAATTGGTTTTACCAATTTACCCAAAAGGCTTCCATCATTCACAGGGCTCGCCATGATCATTTCCGCGTCCACGGATTATCGCCGCGCCGCCAAGCGTCGAATTCCGCCCTTTCTGTTTCACTACGCCGACGGTGGGGCTTACGCCGAACATACGCTGCGTCGTAACGTCGATGATCTTGCCGGTATCGGTTTGCGTCAACGCGTGCTGAAGGACATGTCCTCGTTATCGCTTGAGACCGAGTTGTTCGGTGAGTCCCTTTCCATGCCCATCGCCCTGGCACCCGTGGGGCTGGCCGGCATGTACGCCAGGCGCGGTGAAGTGCAGGCCGCGCGAGCCGCTACCAGTAAAGGCATACCTTTCACGCTGTCGACGGTGTCGGTATGTCCCATCGACGAGGTGGCCTCGGCGGTGGATCGCCCTATCTGGTTTCAGCTCTATGTCCTGAAGGACAGGGGCTTCATGAAGCATGTCCTGGAGCGGGCCAAGGCTGCCGGGGTCAAGACGCTGGTGTTCACGGTCGACATGCCTGTGCCGGGGGCGCGTTATCGCGATGCCCACTCCGGCATGAGTGGCAAGCACGGTCCGATTCGGCGGATGGCTCAGGCCGCCATGCATCCTTTCTGGGCCTGGGATGTGGGCATTCATGGTCGTCCCCATGATCTGGGCAACGTATCGGATTATCGCGGCCAGCCGACGGAGCTTGAGGATTACATCGCCTGGCTTGGCGATAACTTCGATCCCTCTATCTCCTGGAAGGATCTGGAGTGGATACGCGAATTGTGGGATGGCCCGATGATCATCAAGGGGATCCTGGACCCGGAGGATGCTCGTGAGGCGGTTCGTTTTGGAGCGGATGGCATCGTCGTTTCCAATCATGGCGGTCGCCAGCTCGATGGCGTTCCTTCCACAGCACATGCGCTGCCTGCCATCGCCGATGCGGTCAAGGGCGATTTGGCCATCCTGGCCGATTCGGGCGTGCGCAATGGGCTCGATGTCGTACGCATGATCGCCATGGGCGCCGATACCGTGCTGCTTGGGCGAGCCTTTATCTACGCCCTCGCCACCGCTGGCGAGGCTGGCGTTGCGCATCTGCTCGAGTTGTTCGAAAAGGAGATGCGGGTTGCCATGACGCTCACCGGGGCGCGCAGCATTGCCGACCTCGGCCCGCACTCGCTGGTGTCGACCGCCAACCACGGAGTTGGCTAAGCACATGCCGAGTATCCGCACTCGGTCCTGTCGGGTTGGGCGTGCCGCCCAGCTTGCCCTTATCTTCTTCACCGGTAGAGGGTCGTCATGAAAGCCCCTTACAAGGCATTGCTCGAAGCGCTGCGCGAGACGATCCCCGCCGAACGGTTGATGGATGATCCGCTGCGCACACTGGCCTACGGTACCGATGCCAGTTTCTACCGATTGATACCGCAACTGGTGGTACGTCCGGAAAGTGAAGACGAGCTGCGACTGATCCTGGCCGAGTGTCGCGCTCGCAAGCTGCCGGTGACCTTCCGGGCGGCGGGTACGTCGCTCTCGGGCCAGGCGATCACCGATTCCGTGCTGATACAGCTCGGGCGTGGATGGCGTGGGTATGAGGTGATCGACGACGGCCAGGCCATTCGCCTGCAACCGGGGGTCATCGGTGCGCGGGCCAATGCTGTGCTGGCGCCGTTCGGGCGCAAGATTGGCCCCGACCCTGCCTCGATCAATAGTTGCATGATCGGAGGAATCGCCGCCAACAACGCCTCCGGCATGTGCTGCGGTACTGCTCAGAACAGTTACCGCACGGTACGCGATATCCGCGTGATCCTGGCCGATGGCAGTGTGCTGGATACCGCGGATAGCAGCAGTGTGGCGGCCTTCAAGGCATCTCACGGCGAGTTGCTTGCGGGACTGGAGCGGCTGTCGGCCGAAACGCGGGCCAACCAGGCACTGGCCGAGCGGATCCGTCACAAGTACCGGCTCAAGAACACCACCGGCTATGCGCTGAACAGCCTGGTGGATTTCGCTGGTGGCATCGATATTCTCAAGCACCTGATGATTGGCTCCGAAGGCACGCTTGGCTTCATCAGCGAGATCACGTATGACAGCGTGGTCGATGAACCCTTCAAGGCAGCAGCGCTTGGCTTGTTTCCCGATATGGGCACCACCTGCCGGGCGACCATCGCCTTGAAGCAGGCGCCCGTTTCGGCAGTGGAGTTGATGGACCGGGCCGCGCTGCGCTCGGTTCAGGACCAGCCTGGCATGCCCGAGGTGCTCAGGCACTTGCCCGAGGGGGCGGCGGCATTGCTGATCGACGTGCGGGGGAATAGCGAAAGCGAGCTCGAGTCACGCATGGCCGACGTGCAGGCTACGCTCGAGGGCATTCGTACCCTCGAGCCGGTCACCTTTACCCGTGATGCTGCCACCTATGGAATGTACTGGAAGATTCGCAAGGGGCTGTTCCCGGCGGTCGGCGCGGTACGCGACACCGGCACCACAGTCATCATCGAGGATGTCGCCTTTCCGGTCGAGCGGCTCGACGAGGGGGTGCAGGCGCTGACTGAGGTCTTCCATCGCCATGGTTACCAGGATGCCATCTTGTTCGGTCATGCCCTCGAAGGGAACTTGCACTTCGTCTTTCCCCAGGGGTTCGAAAAGCCCGGTGAGGTGGCGCGCTATCAAGCGCTGATGGATGAAGTCGCTCATTTGGTGGGTGTCGAGTATGGCGGCTCGCTAAAAGCCGAACATGGCACCGGTCGCAACATGGCACCCTACGTGGAGCTGGAATGGGGGCCTGAAGCATATGCGCTGATGTGGGATATCAAGGCGCTGTTCGATCCCGCTAACCTGCTCAATCCCGAGGTGGTTCTCAGTCGTAACGCGACACTGCACCTCGAGAATCTCAAGCCGCTACCGGCCGCCGACCCAATTATCGACAAGTGCATCGAGTGCGGTTTTTGTGAGCATGTGTGCCCCTCGAAAGACCTGACGCTCACCCCGCGGCAGCGCATCGTCATCGCGCGTGAAATGGCCAGGCTCGAAGCGCTTGGTGAGTCTCTGGACGCTGCCCAGGGCGAGCGGCTGAGTGCGTTGCGACGTGGTTACCGCTATGCGGGTGATGACACCTGTGCAGCCGACGGCCTTTGCGCCACACAGTGCCCGGTGGGCATCAACACCGGTGACTTGGTGCGTGAGCTGCGACACGAAAGGCTTGCCAACAGGGCTGGGGTGGCACGGCGTGTTGGCCGCCACTTCTCTGGTGCTACACGGGTAGCGCGAGGTGCCTTGAATGTGGCGGGGGCGGCCAACCGTGTGCTGGGCGATGACCTGATGGGCAAGGCCAGCCATGGCGCAAGGCGCTTGAGTGGCGACCGCCTGCCGCAGTGGACGCCGGCGCTGCCTCAGGCGGCCCCGATTCGTGTGCTCAAACCTGGCGCGCCGAGCACTCCCGGCCGTGACAAGGTCGTCTATTTGCCTTCCTGTGCGACGCGCGTGTTTGGTGCCACCCGCCATGACGCAGAATCGCGGTCGGTGATGGAAATCACCCTGTCGCTACTCGACAAGGCCGGTTTCGACGTGGTGCTGCCGGAAATGATCGGCCATCTGTGTTGCGGGATGGCCTTCCAGTCCAAGGGGCAGTTCGAGGAAGCGACCCACAAGGCGCGTGAACTCAATCGTGAACTCCTGGTGGCCAGCCAGAATGGTCGCTACCCGGTACTCTGCGATACCAGCCCGTGCACCCTTCAAATGCAAGAACACCTCGACGAGCGCTTGAGCCTGCTCGAGCCAGTGGCCTTTGCGCATGAGCAACTGCTGTCGAGGCTCTCGATAACGCCTATCAACGAGCGCGTTGCCGTGCATGTCACCTGCTCCAGCACACGCATGGGATTGGCCGACGCCTTCGTTGCCCTGGCCAGGGCGTGTTCAACGGACGTGGTCGTACCAACCGACATCACGTGCTGTGGCTTCGCTGGCGACAAGGGCTTCGCAATCCCCGAGCTGAATGCCTCGGCGCTGGCGGGTCTGGCAAGCCAGGTGTCGGAGTGCTCTACCGGTTACTCGAACTCGCGGACCTGTGAGATCGGGTTGAGCGAGCATGGTGGAATCCCCTACCGCTCCATCCTTTCCCTGCTGGATAAGGCCAGTAGCCCGATCAACAACGCATGAGCCGGCACGGGTTGATCGACCATGGAGATTAGGGTGGTGGGTGGACCGCAATGTGGACTGGGCGGCTTTTTGTCGTTTTTTTCCACCCCCTCTTGCGGTGCCGCCATCAAACCCGTAAAGTACGCATCCGCTGCCGGCGACGGGCAACGTTGCAGGCGGTGGTAAGTGAAGGAAGTGATTGATAGTACTAGTGTTTAGGTACCATCGGCATTTCCTGGGTGAGTCATCACCACGGCGACACATGGCGCTTGACACGCCACGCCGATCACGTAGAATACGCCTTCCTCGCAGGGCGCTGGCGAGGCCGCCGCAACACGGCAGGCCACGACGGCAAGCGAGACGCTCCGCTCAAGACATCGAGCCCGGAGCCGCTCTTTAACAATCGATCAGGTAATTCATGTGGGCGCTTGTCGATGGGTCGGTGACCAGTCACACGAACCATCAAGGCAAGCGACTCGTCAAAGCCTCAACCTTCGGGTTG
>NZ_PYUD01000015.1 GCF_003028575.1 Halomonas urumqiensis
TCCATAGCGATCATGTAATGTCGGCAGGGCGCCGGCATCCAGGAACTCATCTGGCAGACCGATCTGCTGGAACTTCGCCGAAACCCCGTTCCGCATCAGCAGCGAGGCAACGCTTTCTCCTAGGCCACCGATCACAGAGTGATTCTCGGCCACGAACACTGGCTTACCTTCGTGACATCGCACTTCAGACAGGATCGTCTCCTCGTCCAGCGGCTTGATGGTCGGGCAGTGGACAACCGTGACCGCCACGCCAGCTTCCATGAGTTCATCCGCCGCCTCGATGGCCCGCATCGTCATAAGGCCGGAGGAAATGATCAGGGCGTCGCCGCCTTCGATCAGGCGCTTAGCCTTGCCAATCTCGAAGCGATAGTCATCGAAACGGTCCAGCACATTGGGCACTTTGCCCCGCAGGAGTCGCATATAGACAGGCCCATCGTGGTCGACCATGGCCTGGACGGATTGCTGGATATCGATGGCATCGCAGGGGTCGATGATGGTCAGGTTCGGCATGCCACGAAAGATAGCGACATCCTCGGTAGCCTGGTGGCTCGGTCCATAACCGGTCGTCAAACCCGGCAGGGCACAGACAATCTTGACGTTGAGTTTCTCCTCCGCGATCGCCATGGCGATAAAGTCATAGGCACGGCGCGATGCAAATACGCCGTAAGTGGTGACGAAGGGAATGAAACCTTCACGGGCCATGCCGGCGCCCGCACTCATCAGCAACTGTTCGGCCATGCCCATCTGGTAGAAGCGACCAGGATACTCATTACCAAAGATGTGCAAGTCGGTGTATTTCGCCAGGTCAGCCGACATTCCCACGATCCTGTCATTCAATGCTGCAGCCTCAACCAAGGCATGCCCGAAGGGTGCCATCGTTGTCGGCTGTCCTTCCGCCGCGATAGAGGCGATCATCGCCGAGGTCTTCAACTTTTTCTTGGCCGTCATTGCGCGTCTCCTCACTTGATCCCGTAAACGTCGTCCAGCTGTGCCAGCGCGAGACTCCACTCGTTCTCATCCACACGGATGAAGTGAGTCTTTTCACGGGTTTCCAGCAGCGGAACACCTCTCCCCATCAGGGTGTCGCAGATGATCACACGAGGCTTGTCGGACTGGCTGCCGACTGCGGCATCAAAAGCCCGGACCAACGCTTCCAGATCATTGCCGTCGACTCGCCAAGCTTCCCAACCGAAGGCGGCCCAGCGATCTGTAATAGGTTCGTAGCTGAGGACCGTCGACGACTTGTCATCGGCCTGTTGGTCATTGACGTCAACGATGGCGATCAGGTTGTTCAACTTCCAGTGGGAAGCGGATGCCACCGCCTCCCAGGTGGAACCTTCGTTGAGTTCACCATCAGAAAGCAGGTTATAGACGAAGGAATCTCTTGCCTTGCGCTTGAGCCCCAGGGCCATGCCGACGCCAATGCCAAGGCCATGGCCCAGGGAGCCACCGGTAATTTCCATGCCCGGCGTATAGGTTGCCATTCCGGACATGGGCAGAATGCTGTGGTCACTTCCGTAGTTCTCGATCTCGTCTTCCGCGACGATGCCGGCTTCGATCAGCGCGGCATAGAGAGCGATGGCGTAATGGCCAATCGACAGCAGGAAGCGATCACGCTCCTCCCATTCGGGGTCATCCGCCCGGTACCTAAGATGTCGGAAATACGCCACTGCCAACACGTCGGCGACCCCAAGAGCCTGGCCAACATAGCCTTGTCCTTGGACTTCGCCCATCAGCAGTGCATGGCGGCGAATGCGATACGCATGCCGCTTCAGCTTCTCCAAGTCCTCGGGCTCTACCCTCGATGCAGCAACGCTCATTGACCACCCCCATGAATTGGTTGACCATTACAAGATAGACCCATTACCACCCTCTTTAAATTCGACTTTTGTCTACCAGGAGTAGATAGTTTATGCTATTGATTTGTAAAGTCTTTTTATATAAAAAATAGTATTCACAGGCCTTCCCTGTACATTTGATCACATTGCACAAAATGTTGACCAATTCATCCGGACACATGAAACCCTTGCGCAAGTGCAAAGCAACTGAAATCGGGCAAGCAAGGCCGATGCGACTCCCTTTCCAGGACTACGCAGCGATATCAACTGAAGTGCTGTCGGAATCGGGGAGAGGCGGCACCAAAGGGCTGTCAGCTATTGGCCCGACGTGATGCCCGTGGCCACTGTAAGCATGAGCAGTCGCTCCACCTAGACTCGGAACAGCCTCAGCTGTCGAAATGATCAAAGCTTATCGTCTGGTCTGGATTTTGAGGGCTGCTACAAAATACATACCTATACGAGGTTGACCGGTTCACTACGGTAAAAGCCATCCAAATTCTCCAGCACTCGACCAATCAAGCTATCTATACTACTCGTGCTCGCCCAGGCCACATGGGGAGTGATGATGAGTCGTGGGTGCCGATTGCAAAGCAGAGGGTGTTCTTCCGAGGGAGGTTCGGATTCCAGCACATCAAGAGCAGCACCGCCCAAGCGCCCCTCATTCAGAGAAGCCAGAACCGCCTCAGCATCCACCAGCGTCCCACGTGCAGTGTTGATCAAGCAGGCCCCCTCTTTCATCAACGACAACTCACGAGCACCTATCAAGTTGATGGAACCCGGAGCGGCCGGGCAGTGTAGTGACAGAATGTCACTCTCACGCAGGGTATCCTCGAAGGACGTATAGCCGCTTCTTACCGTGCCCGCCCCTTTGCGCTCGGCGAAGATGACCTTCATACCCACTGCTGCAGCGAGCTGCCCTACGCGCTTACCGATATCCCCTTTCCCTACGATCCCAATAGTGGCGCCCGTGACATCAAGGATGGGAGCAATGTGCATGCAGAAAAATGATGACTTCGACCAACGATCATAGCTCGCCTCAGAATAGGGAATCAATTGGCGACGTAGGGCATAAATTGCTGATATCACCGACTCGGCAACACTATTGGTGGAATAGTCTGGCGAGTTGGAAACTGCTACCTCATGATCTCGACAGGCCTCAATATCCACACAATCGTAGCCACTGGCAGCCACACACACAAATTTGAGCTGAGGGAGTTTTTCCAGATCTTGACGCGTGATCTTTACTTTATTGGTGATAGCGATATCAGCTTCATTTAACGCCTCCACAGCACTATCGCCAGGAGCAAGCGTAAGGTTTTCCCATTGCTCCACCCACGCGGGAACAGGAATGTTTTTTGGCACGGTTTCACTATCGAGAAACACAATTTTCATAAACTTACCTAGTTACAGCAATGAACACTGGCGCATCCCTCTAGCGCTCATAAGTCGTGCAAGCTCAGTTACCAAGACATTCCTTGATAGAACTTGGTGCATCATGGAGGTCGAGGCGGCGCCCAGCCTTGAGAACCTGACTTGGTACATCATGATGAACTAGAGCAGGCAACTGTGCAGCTGCATCGAGAACCTGTTCCAGATCAATACCGGTACGATAGCCCATCAACTCCAACATGTGCACAAGGTCCTCGGTAGAGACATTGCCAGTGGCACCGGGAGCGTATGGGCAGCCACCGAGCCCACCAAGAGCGCTGTCAAATCGGTCGGCTCCAGCTTGAATCGCCGCCAGGGCATTGGTTAATGCCATGCCCCGCGTATTATGCAAGTGCACAGTGAGCTGGAGGTCCCCGAAGCGGTCTTTGAATTCGGTTACCACTTCGGAGACCTGAGTGGGATAAGCCATGCCGGTGGTGTCACAGAGGGTAATACCGCGCACACCGTGTTCTGCGAAGCGCTCAACCCATGAGAGCAACGTCTTGAGCGTTACGTCACCTTCCATGGGGCAGCCGAATGCAGTTGAGAGCGAAACATTAACAGCGGTACGGGTCGGCTGTATCTCCTTAATGACCTCACTCAAACCACGAAACGACTCTTCACGCGTCATTCTCAGGTTAGTTTGGTTATGGCTTTCGCTGGTCGACATGACGAGGTTAGCCTCATCGACATCACAGAGCAGTGCGCGCTCAGCACCACGCAGGTTTGGCACCAGCACCGTATACTCGATGTCGGGGTGTCGAGTAATGCTTTTCATGACTTGTTCAGCGTCGCGCAACATCGGAATCGCTTTCGGAGACGTGAAAGAGGTCACCTCAATTTTCGAATAACCACACTGACTCAACTTATTAATAAGTTCTATTTTTTTGTCAGTGCCTACGAACTCTCGCTCATTCTGGAAGCCATCTCGCGTGACGACTTCTTGCATATATATCTTCTTTTCTCCGCGCTGCATTGCACTTACCTCCCGATGTCAAGTTAGATAATACCCTTTGCTTCATAACGGAATGGTCATCAGAGTTGGTGTCAACCAAGCTTGCCAAGTTCCACGCCGCCGCTTTCAACTCCTTTCAGCACACGACTCAACTCACGACCCAAGGAGTAGCGATTCTTGACGTCATTGACTTGTGTATAGCGTCAACCGACTCTGGATCCAAAAGGATACGCGATGACCGTAAGTTGCCATCAGTCGTTTGAAATTGCTTTTACAGGCTTCCTCTATAATGAAGTGACCTGGCCGGCATCCGACATGGTGACCCCGAGCTAGACGCTACGCCCCCAGCACGCCATCTGCGACCGCATACGGAATCCAATCTCTCCATCCTCGTAACCTCCACTTGCTCACATGCATTAGGTACGCCTCTGTTGGCATTCGCCCTCGCGATCAACCGCGGGACCCTGGCCGCGGCCTTAGCAGCAAGATCAACACCACGCTTGACATGATAGCTGAAATGTCAGATGATGCAAGAGAAGATATTACAGCTGCAATGACGGAAGAGACAACATGAGCGATACTAGATATATTGACGAACTTGTGATGAAGGCGCGAAAGGCGCAATCGATCCTGGACGGCTACAGCCAAGAGCAGGTTGATCTGATTGCTGCTGCTATTGTCTTCCACCTATCACGCCCGGACCTTGCGACCCAGATTGCCGAGATGGCATATGAGGAGACCAAAATGGGCTTGGTCGAAAGCAAGCGCTCCAAGCTCACTCAGAAAATGCCTGCCATCTTTCACGACATTCGCAAGGAAAAAACCGTTGGTGTTATCGATCGTGACGAGGAAAACGGTATCACCACCATTGCAAAGCCTTTTGGAGTCATCGCCGCCCTTGTACCGAGCACAAACTGCGAAGCAACCCCGATTTTCAAGTCAGTCCTCGGTATTCGTGCACGCAATGCGGTAATTTGCGCTCCGCATCCGTCAAGCAAGACCACAACCCAGTTCGTTGTCAACGTTATTCGCGGAATCTTGCGGTCTCTTAATGCGCCGGAAGACCTTGTCCAGTGCATTGATACGCCGTCAAAATCTCTGGCGAATGAGCTTATGGCTCAATGCGATCTGACGATGGCTACAGGCTCTGGAGACATGGTTAAAGCAGCCTATTCCTCTGGGCGACCTGCCTATGGCGTGGGTGTGGGCAACGCCGCAGTCATCATCGACGAAACAGCCGATCTCGAGGATGCCGCGGCAAAGATCCGCATCGGAAAGACAGGTGACAATGCTTCGGGGTGTTCGGCGGAGAACTCGGTCATCATTCAAGCTTCAGTATACGATGACTTCCTTCGCACTCTTAAAGAGCAAGGCGCCTATATCGTGTCCTCAGCAGACAAAGAGAAGCTTCAGGCGGTCATGTGGGAGAATGGACACGTATCCCGTAAAGTCGTTGCACGCCCCGTCAGTGAAATTGCTGCATTAGCCGAACTCGAGCTGCCGGCGGATACGAGCTTCATCGTCGTTGAGGAGACTGGTACTGGACCTGACTACCCGTTCTCAGGCGAGAAATTGAGCCTGGTTCTGACTTGCTACAAGTATGAAGACTTCGATGAGGCAGTGTCTCTGGTTAACAAAATCACTGATTATTCAGGATCCGGGCATTCTTGCGGGATTCACTCCAATGACAGCACACGCATTCTAAAGCTAGGACTTGAGACACGAACATCAAGGGTCATCGTTCGTCAGCCCCATGGCGTAGCGAATTCTGGGAGCTGGTCGAATGGTCTTGCGAAGACATTCTCACTCGGCTGTGGAAGCTGGGGTGGAAACTCTACTTCTGAGAATGTGACTCAGAAGCATTATTACAACAACACTAGGATTGCGGAACCGATCAAGCACACGGCGCCAACTGACGATGCGTCAATTTATGGGCATCTTCTTGACAAGATCGCTAATCTTCGCATCGAAATGGAGGAATGAGAACAATGCAATTCGCCATTCGTCCAATGATTCACGACTACGACACATTCGCTGCCTTCGAGGACGCGCATGTCGTCGGCCCGAGAGATCTGATATTCACTCAGCGAATTCTCTATAAGACATTCTTTTCACACACCCAAGCACAGACACTGTTCTACGACGACTTCTGTGATGGTGAACCGACGGATATCGCCGTCGACGCCATGTTGATCGATGTACGCTCACGCGATTTCGACCGGCTCATAGCGATCGGTGGTGGGTCAATTCTCGACTGTGCAAAGGTGCTTGCACTCAACTCGAACGAATCTGTCGATTCTCTATTCGCCCAAGGTGTACAGCCCAGACGCAAGGTTGAGCTTATACTGTCGCCGACAACCTGCGGGACAGGTTCTGAGGTAACCTGCGTTTCTGTCTTCGACTTCCCCGAAACCGGTAGTAAAATGGGCAAGGGATTTGATGCAGGTTTCGCTGATCATGCGGTACTGATCGACGAATTTCTCTCGAAAATTCCCTACCAGGTCTTCGCAACATCATCGGCCGACGCCCTAGTTCATGCGCTTGAGATTTACCTCGCTCCGAAGGCGAATGCCTACACCGATGTGTTCTGCCTTGCGGCCGTGCAGACGATTCTGCGGGGATACAAGCGTATGACAGAGCTTGGGCCTAGCGTGATACGAGAAGACGCTAAGGCTTACCTTGCCGCAAGTAATATGGCTGGAATAGCGCTGGCGAACATATTGGCCGGTGGCGTACACGCGATAGCGATGCATTTCGGAAGTGAACATCACGTGCCGCATGGGGAGGTAACAAGACTGTTCCTACCCCCTGTATTTAAAATTTATTACGAAAAAGCGCCCAACGGAAAGATTGCAGATATCGCGAACCTGATCGAGGAAATTCTTGGCCCCTGTGATCCAGGATGCACGCCCTTCGATGTGCTGGACGAACTTTTGGCCAAGGTCGTGCCGACGCGCCGACTGAGTGAATACGGCATGGATGCGGGCGATGCCAATCGCTATGCCGACAAGGTTATCGAAACCCAGCAGCGGCTTCTGGTGAACAACTACACGCCTCTCTCAAAAACTGATATCGTTCAAGTATACAGCCAGCTCATGTGAAGAGGGCTGAGAGTCATAGAGAGGCGAGAATATGGCGCGCAATTTTTCAGAGAAAGCGTACAACACGATCAGGGAACGGATCATCAGCGGAAAGTTGCGCCCGTCAGCGCCGCTCGACATCCACTGCATCGCCACAGAACTCGAGATGAGTGTATCTCCGGTGCGTGACGCCATAAAAAAGTTAGAAGCTGATGAGCTGGTAGTAATCATCCCCCGCTCGGGCTCCTACGTGCGGGACTTTACAATACCAGACCTCATCAAAGGCTATGAACTTGTGGAATCCCTAGATGGTATGGCAGGTTATCTAGTGGCTGAACGAGTCTCCATGAACGACGTCGACGGGCTCGAGCTCGAGGCCAAGCTCACCCCCCTCGTAGATGAGATGGAGCAGAATCTCGAGCGCGAAAATGTTCGGAAATGGGCTGAACTGGATGAGCTTTTTCACCAAACCATTTTCGACTTATCTGATAACACACTAATTTCTAATAGCTATTACTCTGTTCGCAGTCGAATGAAGTTGGTCTTGTCTTTCATCAGTCCGATCCATGTCGATCGGGAGAACTCTGTACGTGAGCATCGACTTATCATCGCTGCGATCACTTCAGGGAACCGCGAGGAAGCACGGAGGCTCTGCCAAAATCATCGAAATCTAGTGCGACAGATATTGAAGTCACTTTTATCTCATATATGACTTAGCAATCAGACTGAGAATGAGACCTCACATTTAGCCATTGTTGCAGCCAAAGTCTAGCCAAAGGAGGTGATGCTCTGATCATCTCCACCGGCCTGATGACCATATGGGCCATTGAGGCGGCGGATGCACCATGGATGCCGGCGCTCTGCCGACATTACATGATCGCTATCGG
>NZ_PYUD01000016.1 GCF_003028575.1 Halomonas urumqiensis
GCTGGCACGTGGTGCCCCAGGTCGACGGCCACAAGCCCGAGGAAGTCGAGGCGGCCATCGCCCTGGCCAAGCAGCACGACGACAAGCCCAGCCTGATCATCTGCAAGACCATCATCGGCTTTGGCGCACCCAACAAGCAGGGCAAGGAGGAGTGCCACGGCGCGGCACTGGGCGAGGACGAGGTGGCCGCGGCGCGCGTCCAGCTCGATTGGCCCCACGCCCCCTTCCATGTCCCCGAGGATATCTATCGCGGCTGGGACGCCTGCGAAGCCGGCAAGGCTCGCCAGGATGCCTGGCAGGCGCGCTTCGATCGCTACGCCGAGGCCCACCCGGAACTGGCCCGTGAATTCGAGCGCCGCGCGCAGTGTCAGCTGCCGACCGAATTCACCAGCGAGGCGATGGTGCAGCGTGCCCAGCAGCAGGGCGAGTCGATCGCCAGCCGCAAGGCCTCGCTCAACTGCCTGAACGAACTCGGCCCGCAATTGCCCGAGCTGCTCGGCGGCAGTGCCGACCTGGCACCCTCCAACCTGACCTTCTGGAATGGTGCCAAGGCCATCACACCGGAAACGGCAGATGGCAACTACCTGCACTATGGGGTCCGCGAGTTCGGCATGGGCGCGATCATGAACGGCATCGTGCTGCACGGCGGATTTATCCCCTACGGTGCGACCTTCCTGATCTTCATGGAGTACATGCGCAACGCCGTGCGCATGGCCGCGCTGATGGGCAAGCGGGCGATCTACGTGTACACCCACGACTCCATCGGCCTTGGCGAAGATGGCCCCACCCACCAGCCCATCGAGCAGCTGACCTCACTGCGTTCGACCCCCAACCTGGCCACCTGGCGTCCCTGCGATACGGTGGAGACCGCCGCGGCCTGGGATGCCGCGATCAAGCGCAATGCCGGCCCCACCGCCTTAGTGTTGTCGCGCCAGAACCTGCCGCATCAAGCGCGCAGCAAGCAGCAACTGGCCAATATCCAGCGGGGTGGATACGTTCTGAAAGAGAGCGTGCTCAAGGACGAGGTGGTGACACCTGACCTTATCCTGATCGCCACCGGCTCGGAAGTCGGCCTGGCCATGGACGCCGCCAGCGAGCTCGAGGCCCAGGGCCATGCAGTGCGCGTGGTATCGATGCCCTCGACCGACCGCTTCAATGACCAGGACGCCGACTACCGCGACAGCGTACTGCCACGCGCGGTGGCCAAGCGGCTGGCCATCGAGGCCGCCCATGCCGACTTCTGGTACCAGTACGTGGGCCTCGATGGTCGCGTCATCGGCATGCGCAGCTACGGAGAATCCGCCCCGGCGGGAGATCTGTTCAAGCACTTCGGCTTCACCGTCGACAACGTCGTCAAGCAGGCGAGCGAACTGCTGGAATGCTGAAGGCAAAGACTAAAGGCAGGCGATTCGTCGTCGCGCCTTCGGTCAACGATTAAGGGCGCGGCCAGTAGGCCGCGCCCTTAATCGTTGGGCTTGCGTTAAAGTGGAGATTCCACCGCCGGGAGGGTATGATTTTGCGCGGCCGCTTATGGCCACTGTTCTCAGGGCGGGGTGAAAGTCCCCACCGGCGGTGGTGGTGCCTTTCAGCAAAGAGCACCCAAGCCCGCGAGCGCCCGGTGATTCACAGGCAAGCCTGTGCGCCGGGGTCAGCAGATTCGGTGAGATTCCGAAGCCGACGGTGATAGTCCGGATGGAAGAGAACGGCTCGAACGACGGGCGCCGAAGGCGCCTGGCGCGTCGATCCCGCATGCCCTGATTCTGGTGAAATCAACGAGGAAAACCATGAATCAGTCCACTCCCCCTCAGTCCCCCCGCATCGCCTTCATCCAGGCCAGCTGGCACGAGGATATCGTCGGACAGGCCCGCGAGGCCTTCATCACCACACTCGCCGAGAAACACGGCATCACCGCTGATCGGGTCAAGGTCTTTAGCGTCGCCGGCGCCTACGAGATCCCCCTGCAGGCCAAGCTGCTGGCCAACAGCGGGCGCTTTGACGCCATCGTCGGTGCCGGATTCGTGGTCGACGGCGGCATCTATCGCCACGACTTCGTCGCCCAGGCGGTGATCGACGGGATGATGCGGGTCCAACTCGACACCGAGGTGCCGGTGCTGTCGGTGGTGCTCACACCGCACCACTTCCACGAGCACGCCACCCACGCGACATTCTTCCATGAGCACTTCGTGATCAAGGGCCGCGAGGCCGCCGAGGCCTGCGCCATGACCATGGAGAACCATCGCCAGGCGCGTCGACTGACCGGCTGACCCTGCGGTGCAGCGCGCCCCCCGACGGCACTGCCCAGCATTGTGCCGGACAGTGCCGTCGCGGCATCCGTTGCTTCATCACATGCTCCAAACGAGCGATATTCAGTAGCGCCCTGCCGGGGGATGACGACGGTTTCATCACAGCTTCGCAGCACTGAGCGCTCATGGGTACATGCCCAAGACACGAAAAAGCGAACCGCCCATGCAGGCGGTTCGCTTGAAGAAAATCATGAACGGTCTTTTCAGCCGTTATTTCTCCACCGCGTCATCCATTTCTTGGCGATAGCTGCGCATGGTCTGCTGGTTCCAGGTTTCAAAATGCTGGTCCATGGCTTGCCGCGCCAGGTCACGGCTACGGGTCTTCACCGCCTCGACGATAGCTATGTGAGTCTCGTTGGTCTTTTCCTGGGCAACCGACGACTGCCTGGTGAGGACACGGCGCTGATGGAGCACTTTCTTCAGCACCGTGGATAGACCCTGAAAGATGATTAGAATGGCTGGATTTCTAGCCATGATGGCCAGTTGCTCGTGAAAATCGTAGTCCGCCTGAAGGCCTTCGAGCACATCCGTGGAGTGGACGATTTTGTTGCAGAGCGCCTCAAGCCTTTCCAGTTCCGGCTCGTGATGATTGACAGCAGCGGCCTGGACGATCTCGCGCTCGAACATCTCACGGGCGGATTCCAGATGATCTACGGAAATGTAATTCAGCTTGAGCGCCAATTCGAAATATAACTGGATGAAGACAGGCTCGGGCATATTCAGGAAGGTACCGCTACCCTGTTTACGCTCAATAAAGCCGAGATTCTGCAAGACTGAAAGAACGTTACGCACCGATGTCCTGTGCATACCGAAATGCTCACAGAGAGCCCTTTCGGGAGGAAGCTTCAAGCGGCCATCCCTGGACAGCTCGGAGACGGAGACAAATTCTTTCAACCTGTCCAGGATACTCGGATCGATAGCGCTCATATATCACCTGCTGCTGCCCGTGGAGAGATTGATCGTTCCCTGATGACACTCGCCCAAGGGCAGCATACCATTATTCAGTGGATGTGCATGCCACCATTCACATCGATTGTCGCTCCCGTGATGTAGTCGGAGAGGTCTGAGGCCAGGAACAGGAAAGTCTTGGCTACGTCTTCCGGCGTTCCGAGGCGGTTCAGGGGAATGCCCTCAAGGATTTTCGCTTTCATGGCATCATCTAGCTTGCCATCGGTAATGTCTGTGGCAATCAAGCCGGGCGTGACGGAATTGACACGTACCCCAAATACACCGAGCTCGCGCGCCATCGCCTTACCGAGCCCGAGCATGCCGGCCTTGGCCGCGCTATAATGAGGGCCTCCAAAGATCCCCCCGCCGCGCTGGGCGGACACGGAGGAAGTATTGATGATCGAACCAACACCTTGCTGCTTCATGATCGGCGTCACCGATTGCGACATGTAAAGCATACCGCGCAGGTTAACGTCAAGAATACGGTCATAGTCATCGGGCTGGATCTCTTCGAACTTGACCGGTTGCGTAATACCGGCATTGTTCACCAGCACGTCGATACGACCGAATTTTTCCATCACCTCACCGGCAACCCGATCACAATCGCCTTTACTGACCACATTTGCGGTCAGCACAAGACAGCGCTTCTCATCAAATAAGCCGCGCACTTCGTCGCAAGCCTGTTCATTGACATCAGTAATGACCACAGATGCCCCATGTTCATAGAACAGCTTAGCTGTCCGCAGACCAATACCATTGGCACCAGCGGCTCCGGTGACAATACACACTTTTTCTTCAAGAAACTTGGCCATGACAATCACATCTCCAATTTGATATTTTCAACCCAGTGGATTGAGCGAAGGATATTATTTTCTATCTCTTCCATCGGTACCGCTTGCTCCAATCGCCAAGGCTGGGCATGGCGATCACGCCGAAGACGGAAAGGAAGCTCCAGCGAAAAGGGAATACCTTCCATAATAAGTTTCCTGACAAGAGGCGTTTCATCGACATCGCCTTCTCCCAGGGGGGTGAAGACAGTCTCTCCATCGACTTTCGAACAGGACTTGATGTGGAAGTGATCTCCATTAGGGATGGCTGCCAGTGCATCAGCCAGAGGATCAACATCCGGGCAATGGGACAGAAGGTTACCCACATCGAAGTTGATTCCGAACTCTGGGACATTCAACTTGCTCAGCAGAGGGACAATATGTGCCGCGTGGTCGAACAGGTTGGCCACGCGGTTACCCGGGTTCTCCAGCAAGATGTGCATGCCATAATGCCTGGCTATGGCGGCAAGCTCATCTGAATGCGCCAGGAAGGTACTACTGGAAGCAATGCTCGCTGCATTAGTGATCACATGGGTAGCACCCAAAGCCGAGGCAAAGCGGCAGCGCGCTTCCAACCGTTGACAGGCATTGGTTTGTCCCAGATCGATGTGGCCGGAAAAATAACGGCACTCTTGGCCATTGCGGTGCATTTCCTCCTGCAACTCTCGCCCATAGGCAGTGGTCAAGTCATCGTCGGAGAAAGCTTCGACATACCCCTCGATGAACGCTACCTCGACATGCTTCACCCCGCAGCGGGCAAGAGAAGGAAAAATCTCGGAGAAGCCATAACCATCGTAGGCTGCGGTACTCACCGACATATAGCCGGACGTCGTTTTATTGCTCATGACTGTCTCTACTCATCCTTTCCCATTCAACAGCCGGTAGGTTTGAATCACCTGGCTATCGTCGAGCTTTCCTTCGCCGCGCTCGGAGGAAGCGACGAACAGTTGATAGGCGGCGTGTGCCAGTGGCGTATAGGCCCGGGACTGTTTGGCTGACTCGCAAACTATGCCAAGGTCCTTGCAGAAAATATCAACCACACTGGTTATCTCCTCTGGTGGCAGGATCATGCGTGGTCCACGGTCTTTGAGCATCCAACTGGACGCCGAGGAGCCACCCAGCATCTCGACCATCACCTCTAGGTTCAGACCATTCTTCTCTGCCAGGGCCAGTGCCTCTGCCGCCGCCGCGATATGTACACCGCACAGGAGTTGGTTGACCGCCTTGAAGGCTGCCCCCTGACCAGCACGGTCACCAGCATGGAAGATAGCGCCGCCGAGCACCTCGAACGTGCCGCGACAGGCCGCCAAGGCATCGGGATGCCCGGCAGCCATGATGGTCAGGGAGCCCTGCTGGGCGCCGACAACTCCCCCGGATACTGGGGCATCCACATAATGCAGATCATCACGGACTGCCTCGACCTCGTGGCTGATCCGGGCCGACTCCCCAGGCGATACGGTGGACATCTGCACGATACACGCGCCAGGTTTCAGCCGTTTCACCATGTCTCCATCGAACAGCAGGCTGCGTACCTGCTCGGCGTTTACGACCATAACAAACAGGCCGTCGGCCGCGGGAAGGTGGTTTTCCAGATCGCCCTTGGTACCCCCCTGTCGCTCGAACCGCTCGACCCTCTCAATATCGACATCACATGGGGTGACATCGATACCTGATGCGAGCATATTGCTGGCCATTGGCCACCCCATGGCGCCAAGACCCGCGAATATCACCTTCTTCATATTGGTTTCCTCAGTAGATGATCAGCGCGGGGACATAGGACACCAACAGCAACACAACCAATGCCACCAAGTAGAAAGGCAGCAGCTCCTTGACCACCGAACCGATCTTCTCCTTCGCTATCGCCGAAGCGACGAACAGGGTGGTACCGATGGGCGGCGTGAACAAGCCGATGCTCAAGTTGACGCACATCATGATCCCAAGCTGCACTAGGTCCAGACCGATAGCATTGCCAATGGACACCAACGTTGGGCCCAGCAGCAGAATAGCTGCAGGCAGATCCAGAAACATGCCGATCACTAGCAACATCAAGTTGATGGCAAGAATGATGAGCAGGGGATGTTGGAGATATTCTAATGCCCAATTTGCAACGGCCTGGGGAACGCCGCCAGACGTCAAGATATAGCCGATGATATTGGCCGCGGTGATGATCAACATAACGACGCCGGTGGTGATCACGGTGCTGGTCAATGCCGCCATGACCCGTGTGCCGGTCAAATCACGGTAGATCAGCGCACTAACCACGAGGGCATAGGCGACGGCAATGATGCTCACCTCAGTCGGCGTTGCAATGCCGGCTCGCAGTAACACCAAAATAAACACTGGCATCAAAAGAGCAGGTAGCGCACTTAAGAGCGTTGACCTGATTTCAGCCCGCGTGTGCTTCTCCTTAAGCCTTGGAAAGCCACGACGCCTACCGATGACGTAGCAGGCAATCATCATTCCACCGGCCAGCAACAAGGCTGGGATCACTGCGGCGATAAACAAAGAAGCGATCGAAGTATTGGATACTACCGCGAACAGGATCAACGGGATGGAGGGCGGCATCAAACCGGCGATGACGGAAGACGAGGCGGTGACCGCCGCGCCGAAGGCACCCGGGTAGCCTTCCCTCTTCTGCCAAGGAATCAACATGGAGCCCAGCGCTGAGGCCTCGGCCACCGCGGAACCCGACACCCCTCCGAAGATGGTCGAACCCACCACGGTCACTTGGCCAAGTCCACCATGGTACTTACCCACCAGCATAGAAGCGAGAGCGACAAGCTTTTTACCCAACTTGCCTGACATCATCAGGCTACCTGACAGAATAAAGAACGGTATGGCGAGCAACGGGAAGCTCTGGGTCGGCTGGAAAATCTTCATCACTGCCATGCTCGATGGCACAGAGTCAAACACCGATAGCGCAACCCAACCACTGATGACCAGGGAGTACCCCACCGGCATGGCCAGCAGCATAAAGATGATAAAACCCAGTATCATATGGACGGTCATAGCACTTCCTCCCCATGAGAGACTATGGATGCGGAGTGTTCGGCGTGACCAACCAGCAACATCATGATGTTGATCAAGGAGACGACCGCTAGAGCCGCGAATCCGACGACTACCGACCAATAGGCCCAAGACATGGCAATCTTGGTGGCGGGTAGCCGTTGATCACCGGCGATACCGATAATGTCCAGGCCGTAATAGGCCATTATTGCGAAGGCAACCATGGCCAGGGCGTTCGTAGAAAAAATAACTGAATTTCGGACCATCGCCGGCAGATGGTCGACGATCAAATTGATGCCGATGTGTTCGTTCTTGGCCGCAGCAGCGACAATGGCACTCATGGTCAGCCAAGGGAAGAACACGTTGGGGACTTCGGAAATCCAGACCAGGTTAGTGGATAAGACGTAGCGAACGAACACTCCCGTCATCAAGGACAGGAACATCGCTACGATAGACAGGATGGCGACCCACTTGGCTAGCCGGTAGATCGCCAATTTTGAGCTCACTAACAGTGAAGTGGCCTTGGCCACTCCACTGTTAC
>NZ_PYUD01000017.1 GCF_003028575.1 Halomonas urumqiensis
GCGTGTTCACGCCCACCGAGGCCTCGGCGGTGGCGGTGTTCTACGCCCTGGTGGTGGGGGTTTGCTACCGCGAACTGTCGCTTTCCACCCTGGTGCCGGTGCTGCGCCAGAGCGTGATCTCCACCGCTGCGGTGATGCTGATCATCGCCGCCGCGGCGCTGTTCAGCTTCTTGATCAGCCGCTCGGGGCTGCCCGGCGAAGTCGCGGCCTGGGTGACGCGGGTGTTCGACAGCCCGTGGGCCTTCCTGCTGGCGGTGAACGTGCTGCTGCTGGTGGTGGGGATGTTCATCGAGACCGGTGCGGCGATCCTGGTGCTGGCCCCGATCCTCACGCCGATCGCTATGCAGTTCGGGGTTCACCCGGTGCACTTCGGCCTGATCATGGTGGTCAACCTGGCGCTGGGCATGATCACCCCGCCACTGGGGGTGAACCTGTTCGCGGCCTGCGCGGTGGCACGGATCTCCATCGACGAGATGCTGCCATGGCTGGTGCGCTTCTTTCTGGTGGTGCTGACCTGTTTGATGGCGATCACCTACATGCCATGGATCTCCCTGGGGCTGGTCGATCTGCTCTACTGATAAGCGAGTACCGAGAGTCGCGTATTGAGTATCGAACGGTGGCCGCTGGCCACCGCAACACAAACAGAGCCTTCAACGCGAGAGATATCGGCGATGCGATTGATTCAATGCCAACATCAAGGCCAGGTGCGTGCCGCCCTGGTGGAAAGCGACCAGCAGGTCCACCTGCTGGAGAGTGACACCTGGACCCTGGCGCGCCGCGCCATCGAGGCGGGCAGGCCATTGGCCGATATCGTCGAGGCCTCGCTCACCGAGACGCGCCTCGACTACCCGACGCTGATCGCCGAGCGTCATCTCCTGCCACCGTTGACCCATCCCGACCCGGCCCACTGCCTGGTCACCGGTACCGGCCTCACTCACCTGGGCAGTGCCGACACGCGATCGGCGATGCATGCCAAGGCGCAGGTCAGCGAAGAGGAGATGACCGATTCGATGCGCATGTTCCGCCTGGGCCTCGAAGGCGGCAAACCCGAACCCGGCCAGCCCGGCGCCCAGCCGGAGTGGTTCTACAAGGGTGATGGTAGCTGCGTGGTAGCCCCCGAGGCCGACATCCCGGTGCCCGCCTTCGCCCAGGATGCCGGCGAAGAGCCAGAGCTCGCCGGGCTCTACGTGATCGCCGACGACGGCACCCCCTGGCGGGTCGGCCACGCCATCGGCAACGAATTCTCGGACCACGTCACCGAGCGCTTCAACTACCTATGGCTCGCCCACTCCAAGTTGCGCGCCTGCAGCTTCGGCCCCGAGCTTCTAGTAGGTGAGCTTCCCGAACACCTCGAGGGCGTAAGTCGCATCGTGCGCAATGGCGAAACGCTGTGGGAGAAGCCGTTTCTGACCGGCGAGGCCAACATGGCCCACAGTCTGGCCAACCTTGAGCATCACCACTTCAAGTACGCCGGTTTTCGCCGGCCGGGGGACGTGCACGTGCACTTCTTCGGCACCGCCACGCTGAGCTTCGCCGATGGCATCCAGACCCGCGAGGGCGACCGCTTCGAGATCGAGCTTCCGACACTGGGGCGGCCGCTGCGCAATCCGCTACGCTTCGAAACCGACACCCCCGACACTGAGGCAAAGTCGCTCTGAGCGCCCATGCCCGCCATGCCGGATCACGCCTGATGGTTGACCCGGCATGGTGGCCATGGCAGCTTGCCTGACCCTTTCCCGCTGGAATCACTACGAGCCCGCCCGTGAAGCCATCCGCCAGGACCCCATCCCGCACCGCCCCCCGGCCGAGCATCAGCGAATACCTCGCCGAGGCGATCTTCTCCGGCGCCTACCAGCCAGGCGACTTCGTCCCCCGTGAGCTGGACCTCTGCGAGCGCTTCAAGCTCAACCGTTCGGCGGTCCGCAGCGACCTGCGCCAACTGGTCGACACCGGCATCATCGAACGCATCTCCGGTCATGGCTCCAAGGTCCGCGAGTATGCCGACTGGCAGATTCTCGACCCCGCCGTTACCGAGTGGATGACGCGCTATGCGGCACCGAACCCGATGATCCAGCGCGAGATCCTGTCATTCAGGCTGGATGTCGAGCCCTATGTGGCGATGACCGCCGCCAGGCGCGCCACCGCACACGACCTGGTCGCCATCGAAGATGCCTTCGAGGGCATGCGGCGCACCCTGCACCATGTCGACGATCCCGAGATTCGCCAGCGACACAGTGATAATGACGTAGCGTTCCACGCCGCCATCTTCAAGGCCACCCACAACATCGTCTGGGCGCAGCTCTCGCATATCCTGCGCCCCTCGATCTACCTGCTGATCTCGATGTCCAACGTGCAGACCTCGGAACCCGAGGAGAGCCTGGAACGCCACCGTCTGCTGATGGAGCACATACGCGGACGCCGACCCAACGAAGCGTTTCTGGCCGCCCAGGCGGTACTCGCGGGCACCGCCAGTGCGCTTGGCATCGAAGCCGGTGCGAGCACACTCGGTCAGCACCTGACCCTCCAGGGCTGAATCTCCAGGGCGGGTCCTTGACGAAAGTCCCTCGCCTTCAGCGTGCCCAGCAGGCACCGGTTCAGGTACCTACCCCCAAGACTCGTCGCTCCAGGCGCCGTTCGTAGAGCCCCTTCACCACCAGGGTGCCAAGCACCAGGCTACCGCCAACCAGGGCGATGGCCGCCGGTCGCTCCCCGAGCAGCCACCACGCCCAAAGAGTGCCGATGACGACCTCGAGCAACAACAGCAACCCCACTTCCGCGGCCGGCAAGTAGAGCGGGCCACGCTGCAGCAGCGTGACGCCGAACGGCACGATGAACAGACACAGCAGTACCACCAGCGCCAGGCTGTTGGCCGGGGGCAGCGCGATCTCCCCGTGCGACAACCATACGATCAGCCCCCCGGTGCCAACCAGCAGGCCGTTGAAGGTCAGCATGGGGCTCATGTCGATGCCTGGGCGCCGACGGCACAGCGTGAAGTTCAAGGCAAGCGTGGTGGCCGCCAGCAGCGCGAAGGCGTTACCGACCCATGAGCCGACCCCGGTATCGTCGATCACGATCATGCCGATGCCCACCATGCACAAGGCGATGGCGAGCCAGGTGCGTCGCGGCAACCGCTCCTTGAGGATCAACCAGGAGAACGCCGCAGCGATGATCGGCGAGGCAGCCAGGATCAACAATACGTTGCCGGCCTTGGTGTACTGGTTGCCCAGTACGAAGCCGCAGGTGGTCAGGCTGAACAGCAGCGCGACCGCGATGCCCGTCCAGCCACAACGACGATAGGCCGCGATGGTGCCGCGCCCATGACGCATCAAGGCGATCAGCAGAAAGCCCAATCCCGAGAGAAAGCCGCGCCACATCAGGATCTCGGCATCGGGAAGATCGGCGAGCTTGATGAGCAGTGCATCGGGGGACATGATCAGCGCACCACCACCGGTCAGCAGTAACCCCTGTTGCCGGTGAGAGAGCGAGGCAAGGACGTTCAAGGCCACCTCCTGTGGTCAATGTCGTTGGGAATCCTGCAGCACGCGGATGACTTCGGGCACGGCAAGCGAATCGTCCTCAATGCCCGAATAGAGCGCATGCACCGCGGCGGCCACGCCCCGCGCCACGCCCAGCTCGTCGGTCATGGCGTGATAGTAGCCCAGGTCCTTGCTGGCATTGGCGACACTGAAACGGAACCCCGATGGGTCGTCTTCGGCGATGAAGGGGCGCAGGCGTTCGAGCACTACACCCGCTCCCCCACCCTTGCCCAGCACCTCGAGCAACGCGGCATCGTCGATGCCCGCGCGACGTGACGCGGCGGTGGCCTCGGCGAGTACCGCCGAGAAGCCCAGCGAGACGTAGTTATGCAGAAGCTTCAGGGTATGTCCCGCCCCCACCTCACCGGCATGGGCGATATTCTCGGCAAAGCCCTCGAGCAGCGGCAACACCTCCTCGAACAACGCCTGGGGTGCACCGACGATCAGGTTCAGCCGCCCTTCCGCCGCCTCCTTGGGCGTGCGCGTCATGGCTGCATCCATGAACCGGCCGCCAGCCGCTTCGACGCGCGCCGCCACCTTGGCGGTGGAACTGGGCAGCGCCGTCGAGCAGTCGACCACCACGCTGCCGGGCGCCAGGCCCTCGAGCACACCGCCCGCTTCGAACAACACAGCTTCCACCTGGGGCGATCCGGTGACGCAAAGGATCACCACCTCGGCGGCCTCGGCCACCTCGCGGCTCGTCCCACGCGCCTCGGCACCGGCGGCCAGCAGGTCGTCGACGGGCTGGTTGCCGGGATGATCGAGAAACACCAGCGAATGGCCGGCTCGCAGCAGGCTGGTAGCGATGCCATGGCCCATCAGGCCAATGCCGACCATGCCGACACGACGGGGTTGATGCATATCAGACCTCCCAACACCAAGATAACGGTATAAGAAATAAAAGGGGAACGATCTCACCACGTCAGTCGCACGTGGCGGTTGCCGAACATGATGCATGCCGAACATGGTGCAAGCCGAGCGTGGCCCACCAAGGCGCACGCTCGGCTCTCGGCGCCTCAGCCGTGGCGAATTGCCACCGTCTTGATGCGGGTATAGCTTCTCAGGCCTTCGAAGCCCTTCTCACGGCCATGGCCGGAGCGCCCGACGCCGCCGAACGGCAACTCGATGCCACCCGCTGCCCCATAGTTGTTGACGAACACCTGGCCACTGCGTATGCCCTTGGCCAGGCGCAGCTGACGGCCACCGTCGCGTGTCCAGATCCCGGCGCACAAGCCGAAATCGGTGGCATTGGCCAGCGCCAGTGCCTCGGCTTCGTCATCGAATATCTGAACGGCCAGCACCGGACCGAACAACTCTTCACGCAGCACCTCGTGGCCATCCGGGATCTCGGTGAGCAGGTGCGGCACAACGAAGTGTCCGCTCGCCGGCGCCCCTTGGGCCAGGGTGCCACGTGCGGCCACACGAATGCCATCGGCCTCGGCCGCACCGAGTCGCGACTCGAGCTTGGCCTTCTGCCGGGCATTGATCAGCGGGCCACAGTCCGCATCGGCTTCGCCTGCATCGCAGCGCAGGGCACTGAAACGCTCCACCAGCTGCCCGATCACGCCTTCGGCCACCTCACGCTGCACCAGCAGGCGGCTGCCCGCCGAGCAGGTCTGGCCGGCGTTCTGGATGATGCCTCGCACCACCGCATCGACAGCGGCGTCGAGGTCAGCATCGGCGAACACCAGTTGGGGAGACTTGCCCCCCAGTTCCATGGTCACCGGCACATGGTGCATCGCCGCCGCCTGGGTCACCAGGGTGCCGGTCTCGGGCGAGCCGGTGAACGACAGATGATCGATGCCGGCATGGGCGGCCAGTGCCGCTCCGGCCTCACGGCCCAGGCCCGGCACCACATTCAACACTCCGGCCGGCAGGCCGTTCTGGGTGGCAAGCTCGGCCAGGCGCAGCACGCTCAGGCAGGCATCCTCGGCGGGCTTGAGTACCACGGTGTTGCCGGCCGCCAGCGCCGCCGCCACGCAGCGACCGAATATCTGCGCGGGATAGTTCCAGGGAATGATCTGCGCGCAGACCCCATAGGGCTCACGCAAGGTCATCACCGCGAAGTCGTTGTCGAACGGAATCGTCTCGCCATGCAACTTGTCGGCCGCACCACCGTAGAAGCGGAAATAGCGCGCGCAGGCCTTGATGTCGCCGCGTGCCTGGGACATCGGCTTGCCGGTATCCTGGCACTCGAGCGTTGCCAGCGACTCGTGATTGGCCTCGATCACGGCGGCGAAGGCCAGCAGCCACTCACTGCGGCGGCGGGCGGCGTAGCTTGCCCAATCCCCGAGCTGGCCATCGAATGCCTGGCGCGCCGCGCGCACCGCCTCATCGACCTGCCCGGACTGGCTGCGAGCGATGCGGGTGAGCGTCTCGCCGCGTGCCGGAGCCTCAACGTCGAGGGTCGCTTGCGTGGTCACCCATTGCCCCCCGATCAATGCCCCTTGTGGTGGCATAGGTGTATTGCTCGACATCGGCTCTCTCCTTCTATAGTTCATTTATTCATTCTATTCAGTACAGCAGATCGACCAGGCCCAGAGAGATCCATGGCATGTAGGTGATCGCCATCAAACAGGTCAGCACCACCAGAAAGAAGCGCACCAGCCATGGCAGCATCTCGTCGATGGAGATCCTTGCCACCGCGCAGGCCGCGAACAGGTTCACCCCCAGTGGCGGGGTGATCATGCCCAGCGCCAGGTTGACCACCATGATCAGGCCGAAGTGCACCGGGTGAACCCCGAACTGCATGGCGATCGGCGTGAGGATCGGGGCCAGCACCAGGATCGCCGCGCCGGTCTCGATGAACATCCCCACCACCAGCAGCAGCACGTTCACCGCCAGCAGGAAGGCCCACGGGCTGTCGAACACCCGGGTCACCCAGGCCGCGACTTCGCCGGGCAGCCCCGAGCGGCTGATCAAGAAGCTGAACAGCGCCGCGGCGGCGATGATCAGCATCACCGCGGCGGTGGAGATCACGCTCTGGCGCAGCACCGGCACCAGGGTGGAAAGCGACAGTTCGCGGTAGCAAACCCCCACCACCAGGGCGTAGAACACCGCCACCGCCGAGGCCTCGGTGGGCGTGAACACGC
>NZ_PYUD01000018.1 GCF_003028575.1 Halomonas urumqiensis
GTAACAGTGGAGTGGCCAAGGCCACTTCACTGTTAGTGAGCTCAAAATTGGCGATCTACCGGCTAGCCAAGTGGGTCGCCATCCTGTCTATCGTAGCGATGTTCCTGTCCTTGATGACGGGAGTGTTTGGATCGCTCCGGCTTTCTCAGAGCACGGTTGGTTTGCTTCAGTACGCATTCATGGCATGACCCTGTTGCTCATAATGCAACGCTTCTCGCTCGGCCTGCTGGAACCAGCTCCGCAGAGTTTCCGGCGTGCAGCTGATCCTGGAGGCAATGGTGCCGATGGCCGCCCACTGCGAGGGGTAGTCGGCCTCGTGGTCGAAAACCATGCGTACCGCACGCTAGCGAACCTCGGGGGAGTATCGTTTTGATGTGTTCATGACTCTATCCTCTCAAGGTTTGGAGCCTCCGGGAATCCCGATACGGTTCACCTCAACCCCACCAACTACCCTGACATGAGCTCTCGTCCTCATCGAACAGGAGGTGCTACGTAATTCGTGCATGTATCTGCAGGTGGACATCACCTAGCGCTTCCTTGGTTCTCCGCAGCTCGGTTCGTTCTGTTTGCTGGGGAGCTGAGCAGTAGTCAGCGTGTCGCCATCACATGAGCCTGATTCAATACGCCAAGCTGAACGGTCAGCCTGCCTGAAAAACGTGCTGGTACGGATACCGCATCCTTAAATACACTCATCCCAACAAAAAACCCCAGCTTACTCAGCATCAAAAGGCCTCTGTTTAAACGACCGCCGCCCCTCTACGGGTCGCCTCATCGAGGCGAATGATGGTGTGCGCATTGGAGGTACTAGTGGCAAGGGTGTCGATCACCCCGGTACGCAGTGCACCGAGAATACCCACCGCCTTGGTGTTTTCGCTGGCGATGGCGATGACATCCGGCACCCGGGTCAGGTCCTGGATATTCAGGCCGATTACCCGGCCTTGCATGGGGGTGGCCGAGGGGCGGCCATGAATGTCGATGAAATCGTAGCCCATCATGTCACCCACGGTGCCAGAGAGCCGTGCCTCGGCAATTTCCTGCGGGGTGAACCACCCCATGCGCACCATATTACTGTTTTCGCTGACATCCCCAACGCCAATCAGCGCCATATCCGCGCGGCGCGCCCGATCAAGCGTCTGGCGCACGGTCGGATTGTCGTAGAGAGCATCACGCAACTCGCTGTTCTGTACCAATGCCGGTGCGTAGAGGGTTTCACTATCGCCCCCGAACTTGCTCGCCATGCGTCGACAGATATGGTCCGGGTTCATGTATTCGCCAGCCCGTAACGAACCACCGATGGCACAGACGAAGGAAACATTGAGTGACTCGGCACCGAAGACATTGTCGGCCACCGCCCCAACGTTACGCCCCATGCCCACGGCAACAATCTGGCCATCGGCGAGACTGCGCGACAGGTGGTCGGCCACCAGGCTGGCTACCGAAGCGCGCTGGACATCCGGGTCGGCGTTATCCAGCGCAATCAGGGCCCGCTTCAGACCAAAGCGACGCTTCAACTCGAACTCGATCTCGGCACTGACCGCCGGATGCTGGCGCACCCTGACATCCACGATACCCTCCACCTGAGCGCGCTTGAGCAAGCGCCCCACCCGAATTCGGGACAGCCCCAGCCGCTTGGCGATCACTTCCTGGGTCTCACCCTGCACGTAATAGAGGGTGGATATCTCGGTCATCAAATCGATATCAGCGGTGTCTTGACGCTCATTCATCTTGTTTATCCCATCGCTTTTTCTGGCGGACACTAGCATATCCTAAAAAAGCGAGACTCCCGCACCGGGCGGGAGCCTTGACCTTTGGATGACGGGCTTGGCGTTACCCACAACGCTTCAATACCGGTATCAGGCAACGGGTGATCAGCGCCAGAGATGTAGCACCCGCATCCACGGTGCCCAGGCTTTTTTCGGCCAGTGGTCTTGCACGCCCAACCTTGGGCAGCAGTTCGGCGGTGGCCTCAGCGGCCTCACCCGCCCGCTCGGATGCCTTCTTCCAAGCCGCGACAACCCCTTCTCCCGAGGCCACAGATGCGGACAGACTCTCGGAGAATGGCACCAGCACATCGACCAGCGTCTTGTCACCGGGCTTGGCCTTGCCAAAGCTCATGACATTGTCACTGGCGGCCGACACCCCCGCCGCCAAGCGTTCGGCAACGAGCGGATGCTCGTCACCCAAGGCCTCGCCTATGGAGGTCAGGATCACTCGCCAGATCGCTCCTGACGTGCCGCCCGCCTTGTCGGCCCAACGCTCGCCCGCAAAGCGCAGCACCGTTTCGGCGCCCGCACCATCGGACTGGGCCTGCCTGGCCGCCTCCAGGCAAGCTTTGCTGCCGCGCTGCATCCCGATGCCATGGTCGCCATCACCCGCCACCGCATCAATTCGCCCGAGCATCTCGGCATTTTCATCAACCGTGACGGCAAGCGCCTCCAGGGCCGCCACCACACCATCCGCCAACTCCCTGGAGGCCTGGCTGGCTTCGGGTATCTCGCCCTGGACAACAACCTCCACTTCCGACGCATCGATCGCTTCGGCAGGCCGCACGCTGCCCTTGCGGTAGCCCGGCGCATCCGCCGGCGCTGTCCAGAGCCGCTCCATTTCGTCATCAAGCCACAACAGCGTCAGCGACACCCCGGCCATGTCCAGACTGGTGACCAACTCTCCCACATCCGGCTCGACGATTCTCACCCCGGCCTCACGCAGCAGCTCATCCACGCGCCGATAAACGACGAAGAGCTCTTCATACTTGACGGTGCCGAGCCCGTTGAGGATCGGTACCACCCGGGCGCCAGCAAGCGTCACCCCTTCCGGCAGTTCATCGAGGAGTCGGGCAACCAGCATTTCCGCCAACCCATTGGCGCTTGGTACATCGGCTTCGCTGATCCCCGGTTCGCCATGGATACCCAGGCCAATGGCCATTTTGCCTTCAGGCACATGGAACAGGGCATCACTCGCACCCGGCAGAGTGCACCCATCGAAGGCCACCCCGAAGGAGCGCGTGCGGTGATTCGCTTCTCGCGCCACGACCACGACCTCGGCCAGGCTGTTGCCTTCTTCGGCGGCTGCAGCGGTGGCCTTGAAGACCGTCAGATCGCCGGCGATGCCACGCCGCTTGTCGATTTCGTTCAGCGGCGCGCTGGCCACATCATCGGTAATGGTCACTATCTCGCAGGGGATTCCCTCCGCGACCAGTCTTTCGCGAGCCTCACCGAAGTGCAGGACATCACCCGCATAGTTGCCAAAGGTCAACAGGACGCCGCCGCCGTTGTTCGCCGCCTTGGCCACGGAATAGACTTGCTGCGCCGAGGGAGAACAGAACAGGTTGCCCATGACCGCACCATGAGCAAGCCCTTGCCCGACCAGGCCGGCGAAGGTCGGGTAATGACCACTCCCCCCGCCGATCACCACTGCGACGGTTCCGGGCTCACTGCGGGTGCTGCGTACCACCCCGCCAGGCACGGCCATCAATTTATCGCGATGCGCGGCCACCAGCCCGAGCCGGGCTTCGTCAGGGAAGTCACTAGGATCATTGAACAAGCGTGTCATGGAAACGTGCCTCTTTTGTTGAAGGCAGGCCGGCACCCACAGGGCTCGCCACCGGCTCGCCATAATTGTTGTTGATTGACAGAGTCAGTGCCTTGCACTTTCCAGGCGCGACTCATATTCCTTGATTCTCTCTACCTTCGGTGTGGAAGAGCCGCCAGCAAACGATTTGGCGAGGAAAGTCGAGACGATATCCTTGGCCAATTCAGCCCCCACGACGCGCGCACCCAGGGTAACGATCTGCGCATCATTGCTGGTGCGCGCCTTGCCAGCGGAATAGGTGTCATGCGCTTGCGCGGCACGAATACCGGGCACCTTGTTCGCGGAAATCGCCACTCCGATGCCGGTACCGCACAGCAACACACCCCGGTCGAAACGCCCCTCCTTGATTGCCGCAGCCACCTCGAAGGCCACATCGGGGTACAAGATTGGCTCCGCATCGAAAGTACCAAAATCCACGACCTCATAGCCGAGGTCGCGCAGATGGATGGCCAAGGCCTCCTTGAGATCGAAGGCTGCCTCATCGCCGCCGATGGCGACCTTGAGGTCAGGCGTCTGGTTGGCGTCAGACATGAATGCTCTCCCTTGATGATGGTATTGGCGCTCGAACCCAGCGGCGCGTACTGAACCGATGCCATTCAATTTACCATCAGCCGAGCATTTGTAAATACTATGATCATGCGATCATCTTGCTATTGAAAACCTCACAGCAATCAACCAAGACGCCATTCTTCTTCAAGCAACTGATATTAATATATTTTTTCGGGATTTTCCTCAGAAGCACCTTTTATTAAGCCTTTAGTCTACCCTAGAAAACCGCACGAATAAGACGGACCGTTTGACAATTGGTGATAAAATATCCAATCATCTGATCATCCATCGTTCATAAATTACCGACAGGAGGCCGCATGTCCCAGCTCGATACCTTGCGCCAATACTCCCTGGTGGTCGCCGACACCGGCGACCTCGAGGCCATCCGGCGCTACCAGCCACAGGACGCCACCACCAACCCCTCGCTGATCCTCAAGGCCTTCGAACTCCCCAATTACCAGCCGCTGATCGACGAGGAACTGGCGACGATTCGCGCCGAGGGCGGTGACCTCCAACCCCGGGCCGAATACGCCGTCGATCGCCTAGCCGTGGCCATGGGCAGCCAGATCGCCGAGGTGGTCCCCGGTCGCGTTTCCACCGAGGTGGCGGCCCGTCTCTCCTTCGATACCCAAGCCAGCATCCGTAAGGCCCATGAGCTGATCGAGCTGTATGAACGACACGGCATTGGGCGCGATCGTGTGCTGATCAAGCTGGCCGCCACCTGGGAAGGCATCCGCGCCGCCGAGGTGCTGGAGCGAGAGGGTATCCAGTGCAACCTGACCCTATTGTTCAGCGAGGCCCAGGCCCAGGCCTGCTTCGACGCCGGCGTGTTCCTGGTTTCACCCTTCGTCGGCCGGGTCACCGACTGGTACAAGCAGACGACCGGCCAGGACTTCACCCCCGAAAACGACCCAGGCGTACAGTTCGTGCGCAGCGTCTGCCAGCGGGCCACCCAGGGCGGCTTCGATACCGTTGTGATGGGTGCAAGCTTCCGCACCAGCGGCCAGGTACTCGCCCTGGCCGGCTGCCCAAGACTGACCATTTCACCGGAACTGCTTGAAGCGCTGGCAGCTGCCGAAGGCGAAGTGGTGCGCGGTGTTGCACCGGAAAGCGCTGACGGTCAACTCCCAGCCCTCCTCACCGAGGCCGAGTTCCGTTGGGAGCACAACGAGGACGCCATGGCCACCGAGAAACTTGCCGAGGGCATCCGTCGCTTCGCCTCCGATCAACGCAAGCTCGAGTCGCTCATCGCCAAACGCCTCACCGCCTGATACTTGTCACCAAGAGCAACACCCCAGCACCGTCATCAACAACAATCAACCAAGGGAAAGAGTCGATATGCCGTCCCGTTTTGAACTGGCCAATGCCATTCGCGCCCTGTCCATGGATGCCGTCCAGAAGGCCAAGTCCGGCCACCCCGGCGCCCCCATGGGCATGGCCGACATCGCCGAAGTGCTCTGGAACGACCATCTCAAGCACAATCCGGCCGACCCCAAGTGGCCCGACCGCGACCGCTTCGTGCTCTCCAACGGCCACGGCTCCATGTTGCTCTACTCGCTGCTGCACCTGACCGGCTATGAACTCG
>NZ_PYUD01000019.1 GCF_003028575.1 Halomonas urumqiensis
CGATGGTGAAGATCACGTCCCCACCCGCCCCGGCTTGGCCTTCGATGATGCCGTTGTTGTCGACCAGCACGATCGCCTCGCCCTGGCCATCGGCGGCGTTGGCGTCCAGCGCGTAGAGGCCGGTGGCCACGTTGGTGGCGCCCAGCGTGAGGCTGTAGGCGATGCTGCCGGCGCCGTCGCTGCCGTAGTCCACGCTGGCACCGAAGGCATTGGCGAACGATTGGGTCTGGGTGCGATCCGCCAGATCGTCGCTCTCGTCGAGCTCGAAGTCGGGCAGCGTGAAGGTGCCGTCAATCTCGATGCTCGGGCCGTCGTCAAGGAAGCTCAGCGTCCAACCAATCGCCACACTCTGGCTGGCGGTGTCGCCGTCACCGTCTTCGATCTCGACAGCGAGTCGAACGCTACCCGCCGTGAGGCTGATCGAGTCACCTTCGCCCACTTGCTCGGGGTCAGGGTGGGCCAGCGCACGGAACTGAGTCAGGGTGATCGCGCCGTTGACATCCACGTCAACAGTGAGCACCGTCTCTTCCTGGCCATTAGCCGTCACGTACCCTTCAATCTGGGTGGTACTGCCCTCCGCCAGTCGCAACTCGACCGTCTGACCGGTCATCACATCGGTAAGCCCGGACTCCACTGCCGGGTCAATCAAAAGGCTGTAGCGGGTCGCAGCCAGGCCGTCGGCACCACCCTGTAGGGTAAACACCCCGCTGAAATCCACTGGCGCAGCATTACTGACCGAGGCACTCTCGTTAAGCTCTGCTTCATCGACACTGATGAATGCACTGAGCGGAAACTCATTGTTTATGATGACCGGACCATCGTCGTTGATGTCGACGGTCAGCGTGGCCTCGGGCGAGACGTCGCCGTCGCTGTCGGTGGCACGGACCTGGAAGGCGTCCTGGACCTGGTCATCGGCGCCGATCAGGTCGTCGCCATCATGGTCGAGCGTGTTGGCGGCAAGCGTGTAGGTCCAGCTGCCGTCCAGGTCGACCGAGAGCTCGCCGTATTGGCCCTGCACCGTGGTGCCGTCGGCAGTGATATCGATCCAGGTGCCAGTGACGTCCTGTACTTGCCGAACGCCCAGCGCGTCGTTGCCGGTGTCGACCTCAAGCGTGCCGCTGGTGGTGAGGTCGCCACCGCCACTGCCGTCCGGCAGTGCGGATTCCCAGACCACGCCATCATCGCCGTCGGCGCGCACCACGCTGATCGTCGGCGTGGAGTCGTCCTGCAGGGTCAGCGTGGCCGTCGCGGTGGACGTGTCGCCATCGCCATCGGTGAGCGTGTACTGGAAGCTGACCTCGCCTTCTTCGCCCGGTGCCGGGGTGTAGGTGAAGGTGCCGTTGTCGTTGTAGGCCAGATCGCCGCTGCCGGTCAGGCTGCCCGCCACCAGCGCCACGCCGGTGACCAGGTCGACGCCATCGGCACCCGGCGCATCATTGGCGAACACGTCTATGACTACCGGGACATTCTCCTGACTTTGTGTGACAGCAACAGCGTTGGCTATAGGACTGTCGTCCTCTACCGTGACTGTCAAGCTGCCACTACCCGCTGGATTGACGCCATCATCGATGGTGACATCGAAGCCGATATCCAGCGTGTCTTCCACGCCACTGTCCGGGTGATCAATAGGCTGGCTCAGCGTCACTACATAGCTAATGCTGGTGGCATTGGCAGGGTCGCTGACGGATGGATCCCCTCCATTGAGCTCCACTCGGATGACTTCAACGCCATTGACTGAGCCGATGGCAGTAGCCGCATTACCCCCTTCGGACCAGGAGACAACATCTCCTCCAGATGCCAGATCATTGGGCAGACTATTCAGGTCAATGCCTACGCTTAATGGAACATCTCCATTCCCTGTGATGGCGAAAGTTCCCGTTACCGACGCTGCATTGGTGGTATCGGTATATCCAGGGCCAGCCGTATCATCCTGATTGCCACCGGGAAGGCCTTCTTCTGATACCGATGCAGTTTCATTGCTGATGGTAGGCAGCGAATCATTGTCCAGGATAATGGCGTTGCCGGTGTCAGTGATGCCGTCGGGCAAGGCATTACCGGCGGCGCTCTCGCCGCTCAGCGTGGCGGTCAGGGTGACCGATTCGGGGCCTTCGAAGACGTCGTCATCAATGGTCGGCACGCTGACCACGATGCCATCGGTGGTGCCCGCCGGGACCTCGATGCTGAAGCTGCCATCGGCGTTGGTGGTGACCGTGACGTCGGCGCCGTTGATGGCGACCGTGGGCGTGCCGAGGTCGTCGTCATCGGCCTCGCCTCCCAGCACAAACGTCAAGGTGGTGACGTTGTCGACCGGGTTGCTCAGTTCAACGTCGAAAGTGGCGGTGTCGCCTTCGTTGATGGTACCGGCGTCAAACACCTCGAGGCTCGGGGTGTCGTTGTCGGCCGGCTCCTCGGGGTCGGTCGGGGTACCGGTGCCGTCATCGACGATAATGGCGTTGCCGGTGTCAGTGATGCCGTCGGGCAAGGCATTGCCGGCGGCGCTCTCGCCGCTCAGCGTGGCGGTCAGGGTGACCGATTCGGGGCCTTCGAAGACGTCGTCATCAATGGTCGGCACACTGACCACGATGCCGTCGGTGGTGCCCGCCGGGACCTCGATGCTGAAGCTGCCATCGGCGTTGGTGGTGACCGTGACGTCAACGCCGTTGATGGCGACCGTGGGCGTGCCGAGGTCGTCATCATCGGCCTCGCCTCCCAGCACAAACGTCAAGGTGGTGACGTTGTCGACCGGGTTGCTCAATGAGACGCTAAAAGTAATCGTATCGCCTTCGTTGACACTACCGGCATCGCCGACCGTCAGCGCCGGCACCTCTCCTTCCGCAGGCGTATCATTCTCTGTCGGTACCGCCTCGGTCTCCTCGAAGTCGATGCCGTCGAGGGCGTTCAGATCATAATTAAAGGCCAAGGGATCGGTTAATTCAGAGATGCGGCCAAGCCTCACGAAGCTATGCCCTCCACCTTCTCCGCCCCCAACGCCGGCGCCCGGACCAGCCGCAGTGGCGTCGAGGTCATCGAGAAGGTCACCTTCGCCTTCATCGATAGCCGTTAGCAGGGCATCGAGATCCTCATCAAACGCACTGAACTCCTGGTTATCAACCGGTTGCTCGGCATCCAGGTCGCCGCTCATCACCACCGCCTGCCCACCCTCGATCACTGAAGGCGGTAGGCCATCATCAAAGTCCATCGCCACTTGGGCGTTATCGGCCGTGACCAGGGTTTCCCCTTCTTCCAGGGTACTGCCTGCGCTCAGCTCGCGCAGGTTACCTTGAGCATCTCTTGCCCATGCCTGGCCAGTGATGGATACGACGGTAGCGATGATCATGACTTAATTCCCTATAAGAAACCGTTGCACAGAGCTTTGTAAATTGGTGATTAACATTTCATGCGGAAGCTCAACACTCGCCTAACCGCTAGTGGAAGCATCTAACGCCACAATAGCCACTGTAGACAAGCGTGAAAATTGCACTGTGGTACAACTTAACGGCTTGGAGGGAGGGTGAAATATGAAACTATGTAAATTAACACGCCAAAAATAATTATTGGGCTTCTGAAATGGCAGGCAGCGACCAAATCGGCACAATTCACTACTTTTTAGTCTTGAATACTTTACCTAAAGCAGCTCTCTCAACATGCTGATTCTAAAAAAATCCGATCCAGTTATTCCGATTTTAAATGATCTAAATAATACTCCATGATTATTTTTTATAAAAAAACGGCCTTGCCCGATGCATGCTGGGCAAGGCCGTAAGTATGGCTGAATTTTAACTCACTGATCGATCTTCAACTGATCGTCATTGAGCATTTGCGCGAGTATGGCACTTGAGTCAGTCTCACCGGTAGTGAAGTCCTCCAGGGTGATCCGCTGATCGGCATTACCCCCTCCCGCGTTGATGGAACCGCTTGTGTCGATATGCAGCACGGTATCGTCGCCATCCTGCTCAGCGAAAATGTAGTCACCAAGGTTGGTCGGATCATCATCCAGCAGGATATCGGCGAGATCCAGCACATTATCTCCATTGCTGAAATCGGCAATGATATCTTCAGCCGCAGGTTGGCCACTATCGGCTTCGTCCCCAAGGTCCCACTTGAAGACATCATTACCATCACCGCCCCAGAGAATGTCATCTCCAGCGCCGCCCATTAGATCATCGTCTCCACCAGATCCGTAGAGATAATCTCCATCATCAGTCCCTACCAGCTGATTGCTACCCGCATCCCCAGAAAGAACCTGACCAGATTCAAAGTTCTCAGGCAGGTAACTGGCAATCGCCACGGACAAGAGATCATCAGCAATGGCCTCATCACCATCACCATCGATCGCGGATAACTGATAGTTCATAATAAGATCTTGGATCTCAAAATTCTTATCGTAAGAAACATTATTAATACCGAATTTTGCTCCCCCCTCGTGGTTAATTCCAATTTTTGAAAACTTATCAGCTACGTAGAAAGTGTAAGAGGAACCATCTCCATTCAACTCATAAGTTCCTGCCTTACCGGAATCAACAACAAACGATACTGAGGAAGCATCCTTTTCGATTTCAGCAATCCCACTGGAAACAAAAGAACTTCCATCGACGGTAAAATCAATGCTCGCAGCGCCGCTACCACCCCATTGAACAAGGTCGAAAGCCACCTCAGTCTGCTGCAAGGAAAAACCCAACTCAAGGAAGTCATTTTTGGATATGGTAGGTTGCTTTACGCCCACTCCATTGCTTGAAGCATTAACTTCATCATTACCAGTAATAACCAGGCTTTGGTCATCATTTGCAACGCTAGTAACAGGTCCGAAGGCACCAAAATCAGCACCACTTGCGACTGCCGCCGTTACAAAGCTGTTATCTTGCAAATTAAACTTATACTCCCCTCCTTCATCCACAAAAATCTCAAATGCCAGACTTCCATCCATATCGCCTTCGTCAGAGAAAGCCTTGAATGTTACAGAACCATCCCCACCTTCAGAAACCGGATTATTCTGAGTCTTTATGAAAAAGGTGAACAGTTCGCTACCGCTAGCACTACGAGCAACGACACTTGAGACACCATTAGCATCCTGATCTCCAACATCGAAAGTGATGTCCTGGCCCGACAACATCCCTGTTTGCTGAAGAACCAGGCCCAACTGCTCCAGGTTATCAGCACCAAACGAAGCAACATAGCTTCCAGAGACTTCAGCACCTGCGACACCCGCTACAATAGCGTCCGAAACTGAGGTGAATTTAGGACCATCGTCGTTGATGTCGACGGTCAGCGTGGCTTCGGGCGAGACGTCGCCCTCGTCGTCGGTGGCGCGTACCTGGAAGGCATCCTGGACCTGGTCATCGGCACCGGTCAGGTCGTCGCCATCATGGTCGAGCGTGTTGTCACTCAGGGTGTAGGTCCAGCTGCCGTCCAGGTCGACCGAGAGCTCGCCGTATTGGCCCTGCACCGTGGTGCCGTCGGCAGTGATATCGATCCAGTCGTCGTTGACGTCCTGCACTTGCCGCACACCCAGCGCGTCGTTGCCGGTGTCGACCTCAAGCGTG